>CAWKNF010000001.1:0-40669 GCA_963850805.1 uncultured Acidobacteriaceae bacterium
TCAGTTCTTAAGTTTTCGCTTTGAACCTAGCACGAATTGGACGAAAGCAACAAGTTACGCGGGGAAGGCTTCGAGCTTCGCGCTTTGAGCTGCGAGCAAGAAATAACCTTTCTCAGCGGCCCCACGGATCGGCGTTTTCTTGGCGATCACGAGCGGCCAAACGCGCTGTATAAGCGACGTCAACATGCGCTGTACTTCGTCAATTTCGTCCTCGAGCTGGCGAAACAGGCTTTCTTCCAGGATGTGAAGGTCACGCGCCAGCAACAAGTGGTATTCCACTCAGCCGCTGAACCGTAGGCGATGTGCAAGAAGCGACACATTTCTCCATCGGATCGACGGCCGCAGCCCTCCGCAATATTTGCTCCGATCGATGCTGCGGAACGCCTGAGTTGGCTCGTGAGCCCGTATAGTTCCTTCCGCGGAAAGATTCTTGTAGCTGCATAGTTCGCGAGAGTAAACGAGTGCGCTTTTCGCCACACTATGAGTTCCTTGAAGTCCTTCATTTTTTCGTCCTCACCGCCGCAAAGCTAGCGATGGCTCGAAGCTCACACCTCGGAGCTCGCGGCTCAAAAGCTTTTCACAAAGCTCTTGCCGGGCATCTGTCGGATTTTGCTCGTTAGCTCTAGCTCAAATAATGCCGCAAAAATTTCGGAAGACGACATCTCTGATTCCAACTTCTCCACCAATTCATCAATGTGCGTAGCTTCATCCGCTTTCAACAAGCTCAGAATCCGCTTCTCATGCGGCGGAAGCCCTTCGTCAGGGAATAGAGATGCAGATGAGGTTGGTCCGGATTCAAGCGAGGCTGCCGGAGTGAGCGCAAGCTTCACTTCCGCCGGCAGATCTTCCCACACATCTTCCCACGTCGCGACCAGCTTCGCGCCCTGCTTGATCAACGTGTTCGGCCCCCACGAATTCTTGTTGGTCACGTTGCCGGGGACGGCGAAAACGTCACGGTTTTGTTCCAGTGCGCACCGGGCCGTGATGCGGGTTCCAGAGTACTCCGCAGCCTCCACCACCAGCACGCCCACCGACATGCCGCTCAAAACACGGTTGCGGATCGGAAAATTCTGTGGCGCGGCAAACGTTCCCATTCGAAATTCGGAAATCAGTGCACCACCCAAAGCGAGAATCTGCTCCGAAAGCCGCGAATTCTCTTTCGGATAAATCACGTCCACGCCCGTCCCAAACACGGCTACGGTCTTGCCCTTAGCCGAGATCGCGCCGCGATGGCTGGCGGTGTCGACTCCGCGAGCCATCCCACTAATAATGACCAGCCCCTGCGCCGCCAGGTCACACGCCAACCGTTCAGCCATCCCCGACCCGTACGGCGTGGGATGCCGAGTCCCGACCATCGCGATGCCGGGCTGCGTCAGCACCCCAGGATTCCCGCGCACATAAAGCACCAACGGCGGATCATAGATTTCCTTCAGCCGCGGCGGATAGCAGGGATCTTCCAGTGACAGCACAGTTACTCCCGCAGCGGCCGCCCCCGCAATTTCCTCCCGCGCCATCTCCGCAGACTTTCCAGTAGCGATCGATTGCGCCGAGACGGCCTGCATCCCGGTGCTTTCCAGCTCCGTCAGCGAAGCGTGGAAGACCGCCTCGGCGCTCCCGAAATGTTCGACCAGCTTCCGCGCCTTCGTCGGCCCCAGACCGGGCGTCAACGAGATAGCAAGCCACTCAAGAATGTGAGTGACGGATGGGGATGGCGCAACGGCGTTGGGCACGGTGAGACTCCAATCCTTACTGCGACAGCTTGACGGCGACTCGCGGACTGTAGTCGTTTCCCGAAAGCAGCGTCAAGGGCAGCCGTCACAACGCCCTCTTAAAACCGCTCTGCTAGAATCAAAACAGGAATGAGACCTCTACGCATCTCGGCAATTTCCTACCTCAACACCGCCCCTCTCATGTGGGATTTCGAGCACGGCGAGGCTGGGCGCGAGTTCGAAATTTCCTACACACTGCCGTCGGCCTGCGCCCGTGCGCTCGAGGCCGGAACCGCCGATATCGGAATCATCCCAGCCGCCGCCTACGCGCAAATCCCAGGCCTGATCGCCTTACCTGGTGTCGCGATTGCCTCGCGCCGCCCCGTGCGTTCCATCCTGCTAGTCAGCCGCGTGCCGGTGGACCAGATTCGTACCGTCGCTCTCGACACCTCTTCGATGACCTCGGTCGCTCTCACCAAAATTCTGTTTGAAAAATGGCTGGGCGGCGGCCGGACGTTCATCTCCATGGCGCCGAATATCGAAGACATGCTGGCCCAGCACGATGCGGGATTAGTAATTGGAGATCCCGCGCTCCAGATCGATCGCTCGCGCTATCTCACACTCGATCTAGCCGAGGAATGGATTCGCCACACCGGCAAGCCGTTCGTCTTCGCATTCTGGGCAGTGCGCCAGCAAGCTCTGCAGGAACATGCATTATGTGGGGACAGCCGCCCCCGGCTGTCCGCGTCGCGAAGCGATGCTCGTGTGCACGCGCCAGACCTGGCCACGATCTTCCAACAGTCCCGCGACCACGGACTCGAGCCCGCCAGCCTCGACCAGATCGCCCGCGAATGGGCTCCTCGTCTGCATCTCAGGGAAGCCGACGTGCTCTCCTACCTGACTGAAAATATTTATTACCACCTGGACCCTCCCTGTCTCGAAGGCCTGCAACTTTTCTATCGGTATGCGGACGAGATCGGCGCACTACCCGCCGCGCCGGAGATGCGTTTCTTAGTTCCTGCGAATGCGGCAATTTGATTAGCAAAACCGCGAGGCCGCTCCTGTAAACTCCTCCAATCCGAATGCTGCTCCATCTCCATCCCCTGCTTGCAGTTCCCCTCTGGCGGCAACTGCGCCACCTGGGTGGAGTCGGGCTGATCCTGTTGGGAATTGCAGATAACTCCGTGATCCCTCTGACCGGCAGCATGGACGTTCTCACCATCTGGCTGGCTGCCCGTCATCGCGAACCGTGGCTCTACTACGGCCTGATGGCCACGCTGGGAGCGGTTCTCGGCGGCTACATTACGTATAGCCTGGCGCGCAAGGGCGGCAAAGAAACGATGGAGCGCAAGCTCTCCAAAAAAAGAGCCGCTCAGTTCTCCACAGCTTTCGCCCGCTGGGGATTCGCCGCGGTCGCAATCCCGGCCTTAATGCCGCCGCCGTTTCCGTTTCTTCCGTTTCTATTGGCCGCGGGCGCCATGCAGTACTCGCGAAAAAAGTTCCTCGCAGCCTTGGTGCTCGGCCGCGGACTTCGCTACTTCCTCGAAGCCGGCCTCGGATTCCGCTACGGCAACCACATCCTGCGTTTCTTCTCGAAATACTACAAACCATCGCTGGCCATTCTGATCGGGCTGGCGGTAATCGGCGCAGTGGTGTCGATAATCCAATACCTGCGCATAAGAAAGAAATAGGCGGATTTTCTTCGCGTCCTTCGCGGCCTTTCTTCGCGATCTTCGCGGTTAAAAGCTTTCAGATCGCCTCTCATCCTTATGCTGGGAGGGATTTAATCCCCGCCGTTTGGCCCAAGCCACTGTCCTCCGTTAGAATTGAACTGCACCATGTCCCTAACCAAATCCCAAGCCTTGGAGATGTTCCACTCCGACGACCTGATCGGCATCGGCATGGAAGCCGACGCCGTCAGGCGCAAGCTTCATCCCGAGGGCACGGTCACCTACATCATCGACCGCAACATTAATTACACGAATTTCTGCACCGAGTACTGCACCTTCTGTGCCTTCTATCGCCCGCTGAAAGGCCCCGCCGCGAAAGAAGGCTACATCCTCGATTTCGACACCATCTACGAAAAGATTCGCGAGACCGTCGAACTCGGAGGCACTGGAGTGCTGATGCAAGGCGGTCTGCATCCCGACCTCAAAATCGACTGGCACGAAAAAATGCTGCGCGGCATCAAAGAGCGTTTTCCCAAAGTTCATCTGCATTGCTACTCCGCGTCCGAGATCATTGCGATAGCCGAGTACAGCGAACTAAGCATTCGCGACACGATTCTCCGCCTGCGCGATGCTGGCCTCGATTCCATCCCCGGCGGTGGCGCCGAAATTCTCGACGACGAAGTCCGCTACAAAATCGCCCGCCTCAAATGCCTCACGGGTGACTGGATCAACGTCCACCGCACCGCCCACCAGATCGGCATGCGCACCACCGCGACCATGATGTTCGGCGTAGGCGAGAACTACGAACACCGCGTCAACCACTTCCAGCAACTCTACGATCTGCAGGAAGAAACCGGAGGCTTCACCGCCTTCATCCCCTGGAGCTTCCAGCCGCACAACACCGCCCTAGGCGGCCGCCACTGGGACGAAGCCACCGCCGTCGAATACCTGAAAGTGCTAGCCATCTCGCGCCTCTATCTCTCGAACTTCCTCAACGTGCAATCCAGCTGGGTAACGCAAGGCCTGAAAGTTTGCCAGATGGGCCTCCGCTTCGGCGGCAACGACGTAGGCTCGGTGATGCTCGAAGAAAATGTAGTAAGAGCCGCAGGCGTAACCAACTGCACCACCGAAGAAGAACTCCGCCGCATAATCCGCGACGCGGGGTTTCGGCCCGCGCAGCGCGATACGCTGTATCGGCAGTACTTCCTGAACTAAGTCGATCCGTAGGAAGCACCTGAACTCTTTGTCATTCCGAACCGGGCGATAGCCCGGTGAGGAACCTGCTGTTCGCCCGCAGCACAACGGCTCGTGTGGAACGGACACTCCTGTCCGTTGCCTTTGACTTTGATTTTGACTCTACCTTTGATCTCGATTCTGATTCTGACAGGATTCGTGTCAGGGCACGACTTCAGTCGTGCCGCAACCAGTTCGCGATGAGTAGCCTCGGCTTCGCCGATGGAGAGGGAGCAGAATGCCGCCCCTTATTTCGCCTCATATTCGCCGTATTAATCTTCAATAAGTCTATTGTAAACACAAGAAAACAAATTGGATAGCCGGATCGTTCATTTTACGCAGGTCTGTTGTACAATCCCGGATCATGGTGAACCCGCAACTCACGCTGACGGATAGATTTTGGCGTCTATTTGTACAGGAGTTTTGGAAACCAGTGTGGGAACGTCTGATCGACGGTGCGATTGTTATCGCTGCCCTTGTTTATGCTAACAGCAAGAGAACGCTGTCTCCGCAAACGTGGCGAACTAACTTTTTTGATGTTCTGTTTCCGTTTATTTGGGCTATGTGTTTTGTTGCCCTGATCCATCTTATCCGTACTGGATTTGTGTTGGCTAGGCAAGTGGCGGCCGGGAACGCCTCTACCAAACCCGTCAAACATAGTTCCGGTCTTTTACGGTTTGATGGCACACCCGATGAGGAATGGGTTGCCGGACCTGTTGAGAAATATTTCAGAATCAAAATAGCGGTGATTGTCGTTGTTCTGTCACTCTTTCCCGTTCTGCTTTCTTATGTTAGCTGGAAATTGAGCTATAAAGTTCGCGCTCCTCAAGCGGAGAGTGACCACACAGAGCATTCATCGTCGAAACCTGATAACCCGAAGCCGGTAATCCCTCCTATCGTGCCAGCGCCAACGGGAGAGAGGGCGAAGAAAACACCGCACCAGGTTCCATTTCCGTTAATCTCGGACAGGGGCCAACTTGGCGGTATGACCACTCCGGTTCAGGCGATACAGCTAGGTTGCACAGTGTACGACTGGCCAAATGTGGATGACGAGTTACACCACGACAGGGCTTCCTTGGAGTCTTTGTTCCACTTGAAAATATACGTCTTGCGGATGGACTCATTGGCTCCCGGCAACGTAAGGCACAGCATTCTCGTGATGCAGGTGGACTCCCCTGAATGGAACAACAGCGATGCTTGGCGTAGCCCATCGGCCTTCATACAGTTAGATCGAGAAACTATGGTGTTCACGTATCAAGCGGAAGCGAGAAGAGCAAGCTGGGGTGGTTATCTAATCGTTCGCAAGGTTGGCAACTATGTAGAAACCGAGGAGGGGCTTATTGGAGGAACGCTCGACGATTCTGGGCGGCGACCACTTGTGAAGATCACGATATTCAGGCGCTGGGATAAGGGAAGGCTGATAGTAGAGTCTCGCCACGAATATCACGAATTGACGACTGAAAGGCTAAGGAAGTTAGGCGTGCCAGAGGTTAAGCCGCCTTCGTAAGGTTCTTTATATTAGAGGATGTCAGACCGAATGAATTTCAGCATCGTATCGCGGAACGGAACGGCTTCCTGTGATTGTTAAAACCGTCTGAAAATGCAAACGGCCCCGGGAATCCCCGAGGCCCCTCGCGAGCACCGATAAATCGGTTCCCTGTCAGCGTAACTTTTTATTATCGAGATAACACCGCCGCAAATCAAGTGACTTTAAGGAGGGTCGAACCTCGTCCTGCGAACCCTCCACTTGTCCCTGAGAGACAATCCTCGCCAAGAAGAATGGACCCGGAGGGATTCGAGCCCTCACCTTAGGATTTCCACAGCAAGCATGCGTATTTCCACAGCCCACCTATGTGACATCTGACCTTGTGCCGCTAACGAAATTGCGCAATCATGGTCGAGGCCGTGAGGGTCGGGTAAACCCGCATCGTCGCGCCAGTAAGTGCTTTGTTGTCTACATTTTGACCTCTAAGTCCTTTGTCGAGCGGATTTTGCGAGGAATTTCGCGCTAACTCGATGATTCCAGAGATTTGGGGGGGAGGGGGGAGGGGGGTACCCCGTTATAAAATGGTAATCTGCTCGGAAGCTTGAAGATGCCACTTTGTTTTTTTTGAGGGCTGCTTAATCGGGTTAGAATAGCGGGTGTCGGAGAACTTTGATCGATCCTCACGATCAGAACTCGGACGAAGTCCAATCTCCCTCCCGCATTCGAACACGATGAAGTTTCATCCCGCAGCTCTGATGTGGCTCGTCGTGCTGGCCGCCGCGCTTTCGGCGCAGAGCTCGCTTTCATCGTCGGCCGGCGCTCAAACTTCTACGACTGCGCGAGCGACGCTGAGCGGAATCGTCACCAAAGATCCCGGCAGCGAGCCGGTGAAGAAAGCGCTCATCGAACTGATCGCCGAGAGCCAGAGCGATGGCGGAAACTATACCGCCGTCACCGGCCCCGATGGCAGCTTCCGCATCGAGAACATCGCGCCCGGCCGCTATCGCATGTTCGTGGAGCGACCCGGCTTCCAGGAAATCGACAAGCACCGCAGCCGCACCGAAGGCCGCATGCTCACGCTGGCCGCCGGACAGGAGATGAAGGATCTCGTCATCCATCTGCAAGCCGCGGCGGTGATTGAAGGCCGCGTCACCGATGAAGACGGCGATCCCATGGCTGATGCGCAAGTTGCCGTTCTGCGCCAGACTTTCGTCGCCGGCCGCAGCCACTGGGAGCAGGTCGGGGCCGAGCGCACCAACGATCTGGGCGAATACCGCATCGCAGGGCTCGCCACCGGCAGCTATTTTGTTTCGGTAACGCCGCCGCCCGATTTCAGGAGTCTGATTGAAGCCACCAGCAACGCTCCTTCGGAGGTGAGGCAACACGCCGGCGCCGCTTCAGAAAAGGTGGCGACCGCCTATCAGACTACCTATTACCCCGGCACACGAGACCGCAGTCAGGCCGCATCAATCCAATTGCATGGCGGCGATGACTTCCCAGTAAATTTCTCGCTCACGCCCAGCCCCAGCCTCACCATTCGCGGATCGGTGGTGAACTTGCCGACTGGTTCTACCGCGACGGTCATGCTGCAGTCGAAAGATTTCGGACTGGTGCTGAATGGCGCGGAGATGCGGAAAGACGGCAGCTTTGAGATTCGCGACGTTGCTCCCGGAGCTTACACAATTCTGGCCACGGTCGATAACGCAGCGGCGACCATGATGGCACGTCAGTCGCTGCAGATTACGTCGGCGAACGTGGAGGGTCTGCGCCTCGCTCCGCAAACCGGTGGCTCGATTCGCGGCCATCTTCGCATGGAGGCCAACAGCGCCGGCCGGCCCGATCCCAGCCAGATGTTTCTTCTGCTGCGGTCTGCCGACGGCGATGACGACGCGCTCGGCGCTTTCACCAGGCAAGAAGATTTCTCCACCCTCGCTCATATGAATGCCGACGGCGGCTTTGAGTGGAAGGGCGTGCCCGCAGGACATTATTCAGTTCAGATTTCCGACGCCAGCGCGATGCCTGATTGGTTTCTTAAATCCGTGGCTGCGGGCCGTGACGCGGCGGACTCTGGATTCAGCGTAAGTGGCGGAACGACCGCGCTCGATCTAGTGGCAAGCGCCAATGGAGCGGTCGCTGAGGGCATCGCCACCAATCAGAAGGATGAACCCGTCGCTGACGCGGTCGTCGTCGCTGTGCCCGAAGCGCGCTTCCGCAGCCGTCCCGACCGCTATCGCAAAACGGTCACGGATCAGAGCGGTCGCTTTACGCTGCGCGGCTTGCCGCCGGGCGACTACACTCTGTTCGCGTGGGAGAGCGTGGACGGGGAAGCTTATTACAATGCTGAATTCCTCAAGAGCTATGAAGGCCAGGGGAAGGCCCTGAGTTTGAGCGAAGGTGAGCGAAAGAGCTTGCGGCTCAAGGCGGTTTCGGCGGTCGAAGACCAGGAGTAGCTTGCCGACTTCACGCCTCTTCTGGGCGCGATGGAGTATCCTTTCGGAATTATGAAACCAGTATTGACTTCCCTGATCTTGCTTGGCGGCATGTTTGGCGCGACGCTGGTTCATGCTTCCGATACACCCCCGAATGCGTTGCTGATACTTGCAAAACGCGACAGCACGCTGTTGATTGTCGATCCTTCCAGTTTGAAGGTGATCGCGAGCGTACCAGTCGGCAATGATCCTCACGAGGTCGTTGCGTCCGCGAATGGCAAGACGGCATATGTCTCCAACTACGGATTTGGCGCATACAACACGCTTGCGGTCGTGGATCTGGTGGCACAAAAGGCGTTGCCTTCTGTCGACCTTGGAGCTTTGCGTGGGCCGCATGGATTGACTTTCGTCGGCGGAAAGGCATGGTTCACCGCCGAGCGCGCGAAAGCGATTGGCAGCTACGATCCGGAGGCAAAAAGCGTTGATTGGATTCTTGGCACCGGGCAGGATCGCACGCACATGATCTACGTCTCGCCGGACATGAATCTGATTGTTACCACGAACGTCAGCTCCGGTACGGTGAGCATGATCGAGAAGACAGTCGGCGGCAGTCCGGGCGGTCCTCCACCCGGCGCGCCACCGGGAAGGCCGAATCCTGGCGGTCCGATGGGCGGTCCGAGAGCGGATTGGAATGAGACGGTAATTCGCGTCGGCAATGGCTCTGAAGGCTTTGATGTATCGCCTGACAGCAAAGAAATCTGGGTAGCCAACGCTGGGGACGGAACCGTGTCGATCATCGACGTTGCGAGCAAGCGAGTGACGCAGACGCTGGCGGCCGATGTGCCAGGTGCGAACCGCCTGAAGTTCACGCCCGACGGGAAGCTTGTGCTTATTTCCAGCTTGCGCGGTCCCGACGTGACTGTTATTGACGCTGCAACTGGGAAGACGGTCAAACGAATTCCGGTTGGGCACGGAGCGGCCGGCATTCAAATGCAGCCGGATGGGGCGCGGGCTTTCGTGGCGTGCTCTCCCGATGGTTATGTTGCGGTCATCGATCTTCATTCTCTGGAGGTGGCTGGCCGCATCGAGGCTGGTCACGATCCGGATGGTTTGGCTTGGGCGGCACGGCATTAGCCGCCGAATCCGGTAGAATAAAGGTTTTCACCGGACCCCTTGCTCCATTCTGATCTCATCCTGTCTTCGACGTTGGCCGCGTGGGCTGCCCCCAAAGGCATTGGGCCTTATCTCCGCCAGCATTTGCTGGATAAGACCTTTCAGGGTCTTTACCATACCGACGCGTTCGATCGCGCGCTGCTGATTCCGTATTTCATTGTGCTGATCCTGCTGGCCGCCTACGGAATGCACCGCTACGTTCTGGTTTATCTGTATTACAAGCACAAGAAAAACCGCACCACAGAACCGGCCGCGTACTTCGAAGAGTTGCCGCGGGTCACGGTGCAATTGCCGATCTTCAATGAGCAGTACGTGGTTGAGCGGTTGCTGGAATCGATCTGCAAGCTGAAGTATCCGCGGGAGAAGCTCGACATTCAAGTGCTCGACGATTCCACCGACGAAACCGTCGAGGTGGCGCGCAACCTTGTCGAACGCTATGCCGCGCTGGGAAATCCCATCACCTACCATCACCGCACCAACCGCGAAGGATTCAAAGCTGGAGCGCTGGCCGAAGGCCTGAAGACGGCGAAGGGCGAATTCGTCGCTATCTTCGACGCCGACTTTACCCCGCCGGAAGATTTTCTGCTGCGCACCATCCATCACTTTACTGACCCGAAGATCGGCATGGTGCAGACGCGCTGGACGCACATCAACCGCAATTATTCTTTCCTCACGCAGGTGGAAGCGATCCTGCTTGATGGCCATTTCGTGCTCGAGCACTCGGGACGCGCCCGCAGCGGAGTCTTCTTCAATTTCAACGGCACCGCCGGAGTTTGGCGGCGCACGGCGATTGATGAAGCTGGGGGCTGGCAGCACGACACGCTAACCGAGGACACAGATCTCTCCTACCGCGCCCAGCTCAAGGGATGGAAATTTATCTACCTTCAGGATGTGGAGTGTCCTGCCGAATTGCCCGTGGAGATGACCGCGTTCAAGACTCAGCAGGCGCGCTGGGCCAAAGGATTGATCCAGACGGGAAAGAAGATCCTGCCACGGGTGCTGCGCAGCGACGCCCCGCTGCACACCAAGATCGAAGCCTGGTATCACCTCACTGCGAACCTCAGCTATCCGCTGATGATTGTCCTCTCGGTGCTGATGTTGCCGGCCATGATCATCCGCTTCTATCAGGGATGGTTCCAGATGCTGTTCATCGATCTGCCGCTGTTCATGGCGTCGACGTTTTCGATTTCGAGCTTCTACCTGGTTTCGCAGCGCGAACTGTTTCCCAAAACCTGGCCGCGGGCGCTGCTGTATCTGCCCGTTCTCATGGCCCTCGGCATCGGATTGACCATCACCAACACCAAAGCTGTGATCGAGGCGCTCATTGGCAAGAAGAGCGCGTTCGCGCGCACTCCCAAGTACCACGTGGAATCGAAGAAAGATAAGGTGGGCGCCACCAAATACCGCAAGCGCCTGGGCTGGGTGCCCTGGCTGGAACTCGTGATCGGCGGCTACTTTGCCCTTACGGTGTTCTATGCGGTCGAGAACGAGAACTTCTTCACGGTTCCGTTTCTGCTGCTATTCGTGGTTGGGTACTGGTACACGGGATTGATGTCTCTGCTGCAGGGCCGTTTCGCTGGCGTCGAGCTTAGCGCCGAAACCCACACCAAGCCGTTCCCCGTGGGAGTGTAGGGTCGAGACTCTATGAATGAGCCCTCCGAGATAGCCAGGGACCAGACTGCAACGATCCTCGTGCTCTGGACGCTCATTGTGCTCTACGCTGCTTCAAGGGTCTTGCAGATCCTTCCCGGCAGAGTTCCGATGCTCGCCGTCGTCGTGTTCCACGTGGTTCCTGCGGCACTCTTTGCCCTGATCCACGGTGCCATGCTTTACCGTGTCCGCGGCATCCTCACTTTCATCGCCCTGTGCCTCGTAATCGGGAACATCTTAGAGAACGTCGGCGTCCGTACTGGCTTCCCCTACGGGCAATACTACTTTACGGGTCTGATGGGTCCAAAGCTCTTCGCCGTTCCTGTCTTTCTGGGACTTGCCTATGTGGGAATGGCTTACCTCTCCTGGATACTGGCGCGGCTGATTCTGGGAGTTGGAAATCCTCTGGTCGGATCCCGCATCGTGACCCTGCCTTTGACGGCTGCCTTCATTATGGTCGCCTGGGATCTGGCGATGGATCCGATCTGGGGCACGGTCTTGCACGCTTGGATCTGGGTGAGGGGCGGAGCCTATTTTGGCGTTCCCGTCACCAACTTCCTTGGCTGGTATCTCACGGTGTATGTCATCTACCAGTTGTTCGCCCTTTATCTTCGGCGGAACGCACACAGTCCTGAACGATTGCCGCCCGGTTATTGGCATCTGGTGCTGGTGTTTTACGCAGTTTCCGCGGCCGGAAACCTGCTGGTTGCCATTCCGCGGGCTGGACCGTCGGTGGTCTCGGATCCTGCCGGCGTGCAGTGGAAGGTGAGCAACATCACCGGCGCCTGCGCCTTGGTCTCAATCTTTCTTATGGGCGCATTTGTTCTGCTGGCATGGGTACGGCTTGCGGATCAGAACGCCCAAGGCGCAGGATCGCATGCGGAACCCCTGGAAACCGGTCCGGGCCAAGCTATCCTGTAGCTCTCCACGCGCCGTAGCTTTCTTTCGCTTGACTGCTCGGTTACAATCCAGTCGCCAAAAGTTTCCCATCGGGCCCGCCATGCCGGTTGAAGAGCGTGTTGACTTCGTGCTCCGAAGGAGGATCCTATGCTCCGCTTCCGCAAGCTGTTCTCGCTTCTCGCTGTAGCATTGTTCGTCGCCACGCTGCTCAGTTGCGGCGCTCACGATTCCGACGAGTACTACGTATTCGTGGCGGCTAACCTCCAGGTCCCTTACTGGCAGGCGGCTGGCGCGGGTTTCACCAAGGCGGCGGGACTGTTCAAAGTACGCGCCGACTTTGTCGGCCCC
This sequence comes from uncultured Acidobacteriaceae bacterium, assembly GCA_963850805.1. Classification (GTDB taxonomy): domain Bacteria; phylum Acidobacteriota; class Terriglobia; order Terriglobales; family Acidobacteriaceae; genus Sulfotelmatobacter. Next base: position 12,599 of record CAWKNF010000001.1, read on the forward strand.
AACAGCTACGATCCTAAAGCGGAACGCGATGCGCTCAACGAGGCAGTGCAGAAAAAAGCTACCGGCATCCTGCTCGCCGTGACCGATCCCGCGTTGCTCAAGGACAGCATCGACAAAGCGATCGCCGCCGGAATTCCCGTGATTACCATGGATTCCGACGCCCCCGCCAGCAAGCGGCTCTTCTTCATCGGCACCAACAACTATGCGGCCGGCGTGAGCGGCGGCATGCGCCTCGCGCAGGAGTTGCACGGCAAAGGCAACGTGGTGGTCTTCACCATGCCCGACCAGCACAACATGCAGGACCGTCTGCGCGGTTACCGGGATGCGCTCGAGCACGCCGGCATCAAGATCACGCGCGTGGTCGATATTCAGGGCGATCCGCGTATCGCCTTCGATACCACCACGCAAATCATCGGCAAAGAAAAAGATCAGGTCGATGCGTTCGTCTGCCTGGAGGCGCAATCGGGCAAGGAAGTGGCGGGCGTGCTCAATAGCTACAAGATTACGGGCAAAGTGGTGATGGCGATGGATACGGATCCCGAAACACTGGATTGGATCAAGAAGGGCGGCATCGCCGCCACCCTTGCGCAGAAGCCCTATACCATGGCTTTCGTGGGCATGCAGATGCTCGACAATCTTTATCATCACAAGCCCTCTTCGCTCGATACGGACTGGTCGAAGGACAGTTTTGCGCCAATCCCATCCTTCGTGGATACTGGTTCTGCCTTGATCGACAAGAGCAACGTTGACTCATTCCTGCAGGCGAAACAAAGCGCCACCGGCGGGCAGAAATAAGGATGCGGGCCAAACGCGCCCTTCAGTCGCTATCGCTCTCTCAGGGCAGGCTCCATGGATTCGCGCGGCTCGCCAGATTTTCTCGGCAAGCTCGGGACAGGCTCTTCACTGTGTAAAGAGCGCTTGTTCGGGATGACAATCAAACTGCACGACTATCTACCGCCGCCCGATGACGGTGGGGATGGGCGTACGTCAAACGAATGGATGGATTAACCGATGCGAAAGCCGCAGTCTGCTCTTTTCCTGGCAAGTGTCTTTGCCGGTTTTTTTCTTCTCGCAGCCGTTGAGTCGAGTATTGCGTTCGACCGGCAGCCTAACTCCGACTATCACGCACGCCGCGAAGCGCTGGCCAAAAAAGTTGCGGGCGTGGTCATTCTATTCGCAGCCACCGAGAACGATGGCCCGAACGACCTTTACGGCTTCCGCCAGGACGACAATTTCTTTTATCTTTCCGGATTGTACGAGCCGGGCGCAGCATTGCTGATCGCATCGGCTGCCGAGGCCAAAGGCGACACGCCCGCGCGAGCATATACCGAAATTCTTTTTCTGCCTCCACGCAATCTGACCCAGGAGAAATGGACTGGCCCCAAGCTGGGCGCGGAGAATCCCGAAGCGCCAAAGATTACCGGCTTCGATCGCGTTGAAGATATGGGACAACTCCCCAACGAAGTCGCCCGATACGTGGCCGCGGCGCGTCCCACCATTTACACCGACGTGGCTACGCGCGGTGAGACTTCTCCCTCGACCGCGCCGCTGGCGTTTCTGAAGCGGCTCAATGCGTATCTCTCGTTTCAAGATGTGAAGCCGATGATCTCGTCGCTGCGCACCACCAAAGACGCGGGAGAAATGGTGTTGATGCAGAAAGCTGTTGATGCATCGGTAGCCGCGCACTTCGCTGCATTCAAGGCGGTGAAACCGAATGTCAACGAGCGCGAGATTTCCGCGCTCATGCAATACGAGTGGGGCAAGCGCGGCTGCGAGCGTATGGCCTACGCGCCCATCGTAGGCTCGGGTTACTACTCGACTGTGCTGCACTACTCGGACGACGACAACGTCATGAAATCCGGGGACGTGGTGGTAATCGACGCCGCCGGCGAGTACTCGATGTATGCCTCCGATATCACGCGTACACTTCCTATTAGCGGCCACTTTACCCCGCGCCAGCGCGAGATTTATGACATTGTTCTGGGCGCGCAGCAGGCTGCTATGGCCGCATTCCAGTCCGGCAAGTCAACAATCATGCGCGGCGGCGCCAATTCGCTTTATCAAGTAGCCTTCGATTACCTCAATACCCATGGCAAAGACCTGCATGGCCAGCCGCTGGGGCAGTATTTCATCCACGGCCTCGGGCACTACGTCGGGCTGAACGTGCATGATCCCGATGACTACAACGTTCCGCTCGGTCCCGGCATGGTTTTCACAATCGAGCCGGGAATTTACATACCCGAGGAAAACCTGGGAGTGCGCATCGAAGACGATTTCTACGTCGACCAGGATGGCAAGCTGATCAAGTTGAGCGGCGCGTTGCCGTCGGGCGCGGATGAGGTGGAGAAGTTGATGAAGTGAAAAAACAGTGGTCAGCGGTCACTGGCCACTGCTACGAAATGTACTCCCTGATGTACTCGTCCTCGCAGTGTGCAAGTGCGTGCAGGTCGCCGTCGAAGATTACTTTGCCGTCGCGCAGGATCAGAAAACTCATGGGCACTTCGCAATGCTGGCCGGGTGGAAGCGGGACCATGCGGTTGGTTTGCTTGTCGAACTGATGCGTGGCCATGGTGAAGGCGTCCTGCAGGCGGTGGGTGACCAGCAGGGCGCTTGTCTTGTATACATCGCGTTGCTTCACGATCAATTCGATGATGGTGTTCGAGGTCACAGGATCGAGGCCGCCGGTGGGTGAATCGTAGAGCAGCAGTTCGGGCTGCGTAATGATCGCGCGGGCGATGGCCACGCGCCGCCGCATGCCGCCGGAAAGCTCCGATGGATTGAGATCGAGCGTGTGCTCCAGTTCCACAAAGCGCAACGCCTCGCGCACTTTGCGATCGATATCCTCGTCATAGACTCCGTGCTCTTCCATCAGACGATAGGCAACGTTTTCGCGCACGGTAAGAGAATCGAACAGGGCGCTCTCCTGGAAGACCATCCCAATCTTGCGGCGTAACTTAAACAGATCTTCCTCGCGCATCTGGGTGACGTCTTCTCCGAGGACGACAATGCGTCCCGCGTCTGGCTGGATCAGTCCGAGCGCCAGCTTGAGAATCAGGCTCTTGCCCGAACCAGCCACGCCGAACAGCGCCTTGGTCTCGCCCCGCGCCAGCCGAAAAGAAATTCCGCGCAGAACCTCGTTTTCGGCAAAGGAGATCTTCACATCTTTAAACTCGATGGCTGGCGCGGAATTTTCCCCCGTCGCGGGGGCAGCGGAATCGAGCGGCAAGGTGGGCGCGGACATTTATTTGTGCTTAGTGATAAGTGAGCACGGCCATCAGGAACCGCGTAAGGAACAAATCCCCCGCCAGGATCAGAACGGAAGCCGCGACCACGGCCTGGGTAGTGGCGCGGCCCACACCCTGGGTTCCGCCGCGCGCGTTCATGCCGTAGAAGCAGCCTACGGTCGCGATAATGAAGCCGAAGAGCACCGGCTTGCTCAGTCCCATGAACACATCCTGAAAGACCAGTGTTTCCCAGGCATTGGACCAGTACTGGCGGGCATCGAGACGAAGCAGCACTTTGGCGATGAACAAGCCTCCGACCAGGCCCACGATATCGGAAATGATGGTCAGGAAAAACAGCATGAACACCGAGGCGGTCACGCGCGGTGTGACCAGTTTTTTCATAGGGTCGGTGCCCAGAGCGCGCATGGCGTCGATCTGCTCGGTAACCACCATCGATCCTAACTCGCTGGCCATGCCGGAGGAATTCCGCCCCGCCACCATCAGGCTGGTCAATACCGGCCCCAGCTCGCGCACCATGGAAGTAGAGACCAGTTGTCCCACGAGGGTGATGGAGCCGAAACGCTCCAAGGTGTTCGAGGCCTGCAGCGCTAGAATCGCTCCGGTGAAGCAGCCGGTGAGCACCACGATGGGCAGTGATCCCACGCCGATCGCGTCCGCCTGAAGCACCATGTCGGCGAAGTACCGCGGCTTTCGAAAGAGATTCGCGATGGCCTGACCGCAAAACAGAACGTAATCCTGAACTGTCTGGACGTTTTCTTTGGCGAGGGACGTGGGCGAAGGGAGTTCCATGCGGTTTCGAAAAGCGCGGCAATCGGCTGCCACGCTTTCCCGAAGACTATAACAGAAGGGCAGTGGTCAGTGATCAGTGGTTGTGGTCAGAAAAAATCGGGCTGGCTCTGGTGCGGAAGGTAGTGCGGTGTGTCTGACCACTGACCGCTAGCCACTGACCACCTTTTTCTATCCCCTCGTTTTCTTCTTGATTTCGATATTCAGGCGGCGGATTTTCTGGTTCAGAGTGGAGAGGGGCACTTTGAAGTGTTCGGCGGCTTCGGTCTGGTTCCAGTTGCATTTTTCCAGCATATCGACGATGACGCGGCGCTCCACATCTTCCACGATTTCAAACAGCGAAGCATCGGCCGGTGGATCGTGCAGCGTGAAGGCCGAACCCCGGCCCAGGAGATGATCGGGCAGCAGGTCGAGGCCGATTTCCGCTCCGGAAGAAAGCACCACGGCTCGCTCGATTACGTTTTCGAGTTCGCGTACGTTGCCCGGCCAGGAGTAAGACATCAGGGGCCGCAGAGCTTCCGGCGTCACGTGGCGAGTTGGCCGGTCATTTTCCTCCGCGTACTTCTTCAGGAAGAAATCGACCAGCAGCGGAATGTCCTCTTTGCGCTGGCGCAAGGGAGGAAGCTCGATGGTGATCACATTCAAGCGGTAAAACAGATCTTCGCGGAAGCGACCCTCGCGCACGGACTGGCGCAGGTCGATGTTGGTGGCGGCGATGATGCGCACATCCACCTGCATTTCCTGCACTCCGCCGAGGTGCATAAAGCGGCGGTCTTGCAACACGCGCAGAATCTTTGCCTGCGTGTCGAGGCCCATGGTGGCAATTTCGTCGAGAAACAGCGTGCCCCGGTCCGCCATCTCGAACAGGCCCTTCTTGGAGGCGATGGCGCTGGTGAATGCACCCTTGACATGGCCGAAAAGAGTGGATTCCAGCAAGTCGGTCGGCATGGACCCGGTGTTGACCGGGACGAAAGGCCGGTCATGGCGCGGCGAGTTGAGATGCAGGGCTTTGGCGATGACTTCCTTACCCGTCCCGCTTTCGCCCTGCAAAAGCACGGTGGAGCGGCTGTTCGCGACCTGGGCGACGAGGTCGAAGATCTTCAGCATCGGCTCGCTTTTGCCGACGATGTTCTCGAAGTTGTAGCGCTGCTTGAGGGCGCGCTTGAGTTGAATATTCTCTTCTTCGGCCCGGCGCCACCCCACGGCGGCGCGTACGTCGGCCAGAAGCTTTTCGTTGTCCCAGGGCTTGGTCACGAAGTTGGCTGCGCCGGACTGCATGGCGCGAACCGCATTCTCTACGGTGCCGTAGGCGGTGATCATGATGACGGGCAGGCGGGTTTCGTGGGCGCGAATCTCAGTCAGAATCTCCAGGCCGTCGCGGCCGGGCAGTGCGAGATCGAGCAGGATGAGGTCGAAGGGATGTTCGCCGATGCGCTGCAGGCCCGCTTCACCTGTGGCCGCGGTTTCGACGGCGAAGCCTTCCATCTCCAGCAAGGTTTGCAAAGATTCGCGGATCTCCGCTTCATCGTCAATGATGAGTACGGCGCCGGCGAGGCCCGGCGTCCCATTCATAAACGCGCGCGAAATGACGGCGGCATCAGACATATTCTGCCTTGGAAGGGACTGCCTTCTTGCTCAGTGGGAAATCGAGGATAAACGTGGTGCCGGCGCCGGGATGGCTCTCCACGCGAATCTTGCCGGCATGTTCCTGAATAATGCCGTAGGTGACGGAAAGTCCGAGACCCGTGCCCCGGGCCTGGCCTTCGCGCGGCGAAGTCTTGGTGGTAAAGAACGGATCGTAAATGCGCTGAATGTGCTCCGGCGCGATGCCCGTTCCGGTGTCGGACACACTCACGCTAACGCTCTCGCCGTTGAGCGTAGCCACGCGCAGCGTACCGCCTCCGGGCATGGCGTCTTTGGCGTTTAGAAACAGGTTCAAGAACACCTGCTGCAATCTTCCGGCATTCCCTTGAATGGCGGGCAGCCTGGGCTCAAGCGCGTTCTGTACTTCAACCTTGCCTACTTTGAACTGGTGATCGAGAAGCGCCAGCGTGTCGGCGATCACTTTGTTCACATCGACATCGCCGATCTCGCTGCCGCTGGTGCGCGAGAAATTCAGCAGATTGTTAACGATCTCCGAAGCGCGGAAAGTCTGCCGCGTGATCTTCTCCAGCAGGCTCGACTTCTGCGGATCGCCCTGGAGTTGTTTGCTCAGCATCTGGGTGTAGGAGGAGATCACGGCCAGGGGCGTGTTGACTTCGTGGGCCACGCCGGCCGCCAGCAAGCCGATGGACGAAAGTTTGTCGGATTGGGAGAGCTGGGCTTCGAGATCGACGCGCTCGGTGATGTCATCCATGATGATGAGCCGGCCGATGACCTGGAACTTTCGCGTCACCAGCGGGGCAACCGCCACGTTCACGGTGCGGACTTCGCCCGCGGGCGTCTTCAAGCGGAATTTGTACAGGTTGCGAATGCCCGTGTCCTGCCGCATGCGATCGAACTCTTCCACAAACTCCGGCGGGAAAACGGTTTTCAGCGGCTGGGTCAGCGTCTGCCAGCGCGGCACGGCATACATCACTTCCATCTGGGCGTTCCAACTCTCGATGCGGTCTTCCATGTCGAGCGCCATCACGCCGACGTTGATGGATTCGACGATATTCTCGTTGAAGTCCTTGAGGCGCTCGTACTCCGCCGCTTTCTGCTGCAACGACGCGTAGAGCTGTCCATTCTGAATTGCGATACCGAGATAGCCGCCCAGGGTCTCGAGCAATTCCATGTCTTCGCTGGAGAGGAAGTCACCCTGCGTAGTCTTGCCAAGCCCGAGGACAGCGATGGTTTTCTGCTGGGCCTGGCAGGGAATGTAGTAATTCAGATCGAGCCTGGCGATGGCTTGCTGCGCCTCCGGCGTCTCGCGGGGGACCTGGTGGGTATTCTCGAAGAAAAGATGGCCAGCTGGCTGAGGCCGGGGCGCGCTCAGGAATGAGAGATCGATGTTGCCTGGCGCGGTCAGGCCGAAGGACTTGGCCAGCGCAAATTGTCCCGGCTTTTCTTGTCCAGGCATGTCACCGGCGAGGAAGATCGCCATGCGGTCGACCGCGAGAGTGCGGGACAAGCGGTCGATCAGAGAAGAGAGCAAAGTATTCAGGTTGGTCTCGGCGCCCAACTCACGGCCGAACTCGAGCAGCGTGCGGCGGTAGTCATAGCTGGTGCGGTAGAAGAACTGGTCGATGTGGTCCTGAATCCATTTGCGGACGGGATCGAACAACAGCGCCGTGACTACAACAGCCAGCACGAGACCCATAGGACCTGAACTGGGCCGCCAGTTGTGCACCAGCAACGCCACACCCGCCACCAGGGCAAAATACATTCCCACTACGATCGCCGCGGCGAGGGTGTAGACCACGCCGCGCTTGAAAATGAGGTCCACATCCATCAGGCGGTAACGGAAGATGGCATAGCCGAAAGTGAGCGGCAGCAGCGCCAGCGACAGGGCCGACACCTTCATGGTTGCGCCGGGCAGCGAACCCATCAGATAAGGGACAACGTAGAACAGAGTGTAGGGAACGATCGCAAGGACGGTGCCGCGAGTCACCCACTTCAACTGCTGCCGCAAAATTGTAGTGCTGGCGCGCCGGTAGCTGTACCAGAGCACGACCGCAGCGGCCAGAAAGAACAGCGATCCGTAGGACATCTCCATCCGGTCGAGGTTCCAGCGCAGCCGCTCACTGGCCTGCAGCCACCGCATGGCAGTGACATGCACCGCCAGCAGCACCGCTCCCGGCACGTAAACCAGCGCCAGCAACCAGGGATGCTTGCGCACAATCTCGCGTTTCTCAGGGAAGGTGAGAACAAAGTGAAGGAACAGGGCGGGCTGCAACACTCCGGCGGCGATGTTGCCCCAGTAGATCGTCCAGTCGAAATCGTTTAGCTTGCCGGTGTACTTGAAGGAATAGGCGATAAACGAAACGAGGCAAAAGATGTAGAAGTGCGTCGATCCGGGAGCGGTCCAGCGGCGCAGCAGAACGTAGAGACCGATGCCCAGATAGATGAGCGCAATCAGCCGCAGCCAATTGTTGAGCGAGCGCTCCGCCGGAACCAGAATTACGCTGGAATCGAGAGGAACGGATTGCCGAAGCAGGGAATACGAGGCTTTCGACCAGACACCGTTGCGGTAGAGCTGGCGCTCCAGCCCCGGCATATTCTGGACGTCCTCCCCGTTGATGGAAACGAGTTGGTCGCCGGGTTTGATGCCGCTCTTAGCGCCGGGTCCGCTGGGATCGACCCGATCGGCCATCAGGCGACCGCCGTTTTCGACCCACCATACGCCGTCATCGGGAACCAGGAATTTCCACTCAGCATTGAAATTGAAGCCAGCGAAGATGACTGCAGCCACGGTCAGGACGAACAAGACGACAGCGACCGAGCGGACTTGGCTTTCCCGGTTCATCGGTTTCAGCGGCACCCCTGCGGGTTGGCTGGCAAGCCGCAAAGCGCCTTCCGGCGGTTCAATACTTGCCTGATCCTCGATGAGCAACTTCGCTGCCATGTCGTTTCCCGAGTCCGGAACTGCTAAGTGCCTTATCTAAAGCAACTTCCGAGATTATAGATGGGTTTCGGGAAATCAAATATGTTTTTTTAGAGGTTTGTGTGGAATCTTGTATCCGACTGGACTGGAACGTCTTAAGGCAAACGTTAGGGGGTGCAGCGGTCGGGGAACGTGCGCTACCCGCGGAGTACACGGGTTCTTCGGCCCGCAAAAAAAGAAGCGAGCATCAAGGTGACAACGTTGTCCTAAAGACAATGCCGTCTAGAGACAAACAGGGAGGAGCCTTTGCTACTACCCGCAGTCTTACGAAGGCCAGGCCGCAGGTTGCGCGGTCCCGGCGCTAAGACTGACCCGAATCACATTCATGAGTTCGTCGTTGTCGGCGGGCTTCTGGAAGAATGCCGCAGCCCCAGCCTTCAGGGCGCGTTCTTCGTTGGTCTGGGGATCGCGCGCGCTCAACACGATGACCGGGATTCCAGCCAGAGTGTCGCTGTTTTGCAGCCGGTCAAGAACCACGAAGCCATCGCCGACAGGCAAGCCAAGGTCCAGAATAATCAGGGCGGGGCGCTCTCTCTGGGCGGAGGCGATCGCGGCATAGCCATCCGAGGCAGTGGTGACTTCATAATTGTTGGCTCGCAGGCGTAGCCGCAGGGCACGCACCAGATCGGGATCATCGTCGACTACCAGAATCTTCGGGTTTGGCATTGAAATTCTCCTTAATGGTTGTGGGTTATCAATTAATACTTGGTGCGCCGTTTCCGGCGCACAATTGTTTTTGTTCCCTGCTGGTCAAAATCATTTGAGTTACACAAGCCGCCACCGTCTGGATCTGCTCTTCCACGGTTTCTCCCATAGGGCCCGACGGAAGCTCCACCGGAAGCGTGGTGATGGTCAATGTGCATTTGGTCTTGAGGTCAGTTACGCGTTCCAATTGTTCGCGAATGCGCGTAGTCATGTTTCCGGAACGCTGCAGGTCGACCGAGGCCACGACGAAAACGGTCTCGGTTGTCCCCGACGTGCCCATGGGCGGCAGAACCAGGTCTTTGTCGAGATAAACGCAGCGGCGCAGTATCTCCAAACCCTGCAGCCAGGTCTCTTTCCAATTGCCCCGCGGAGGATTGGAGAGGGGCGCGAGTTCGACCTTCACCAGCACAAACGCGGGACGCAAGGAACCCTGATGAACGATGACTGGGGCCAGCAGCTTGGCCAGGGAGTAAGTGGGCAGAGTGAATGTGAAAGTGCTGCCCTGGCCGAGCTCGCTCGACACCCAGATGCGTCCCTCATGCAGCCGGACGATTTCTTTGCAGATAAACAGCCCCAGGCCTAATCCAGAACGGTTGTTGTCGACGGAATCGGGATCCTGGTAAAGGCGTTCAAAGATCAGCGCTTTGGCTTCCGGACCGATGCCGCGGCCGGTATCGCTGACCGAAATGTAGACACAGCCCGGGTCGGCTTCCACCATGCTGGCCTGAACCATGACTGACCCCTCCGACGACGTGAACTTGATCGCATTCTCCACCAGATTGATCAGCACCTCGAGCACACGGTCGGGGTCGGCGTGTACCAAGGGCAGACGTTGATCCATTCCGATTTCCAGGCCAATCTTTTTTTCGTCCGCTATGGGACGCATCATGGCAATGGTCTGCTGAACCAGTTCCCCGAGCGCGATGCAGCGGGGCTCGATCCGCAGTTTGCCGCCCTCGGCTCGGGTGGCTTCGAGCAGATCGCGGATCATGGCGTGCAACTGATTCACGCTCTTTTGGATGGTCTTCAGGTGGTCGATCTGGTCGGGCAACAAGGGGCCGGCCAATCCGTCGACCAGAAGAGACACGTACTGGTGAATGCAGGTCAGCGGCGTACGCAATTCGTGCGAGACATGCGACAGAAAGCGATTCTTGAACTCCAACTGCTGTTTTTGACTGATTTCCAGTGAGCGCAACAGTCCCTGCCGTTCCACCGCGTAGCGGATCGCCCGCTCCAGGTGCTTGCTCGTAATATCGCCCTTGATCAAGTAGTCCTGAACTCCCTGATGGACAGCCTTCATCGCCAGTACTTCATCATCCTGGCCGGAAAGCACGACTACCGGCACATTGGGCGCGTGCTCCATCACTCTACGAAAGGTGTCCGCGCCGTGGCTGTCGGGAAGGTTCAGGTCCAACAGAACCACCGAGGGCGTTTCCCTCGTCAGTGAGGCAAGCCCGTCGGACAGCCGGTTGACGCAGTTGACGTTGACTGGAGTCTTGCATTCGACCAGCCGCAGGCGCACCAGGTCAGCGTCGCCGGGGTTGTCTTCAATCAGCAATACGTTTGTGGTTTGGCGACCCATTATTCTCCTTACTCTCCCTGTGGCGGCAGGTTTACAAAACCGAACCAGAACTCTTCGATGGATTTGACCGCCGAAAAAAACTCAGTCAGATTTCCCGGCTTATTGACGTAACAGTTCGCGCCCATTTCGTAGCTGCGCACAACATCCTTGCGCAACTGGGAGGTGCTGAAGATCACGACCGGAATCCGGCGCAACTCCGGGCCAGCCTTCATCGCGGCCAACACGGCCAGCCCGTCCCGCTTGGGCAGATTCAGGTCGAGGATGACCAGGTCGGGCCGGATCGCGGCCGCAAATTTATCCCTGCGGTTCAAATAAGCCATCGCCTCCACCCCGTCGGCAACGCTGGTGATCTGGCTGCGATGCTTGCTTCCCGCCAGCGCCTCGCTTACCAAGGCCACGTCCGCCGGGTTGTCGTCCACGATCAGAATGTCGGGCCCTGTCTTCATGGCCGGGCCTCTTCTTTCTCATCCGGACCATCGCCGGGCAGCGTGAACTTGAAGGTGGAACCGGAACCGGTTTGTGACTCCATCCAGATCCTTCCGCCGTAGCGTTCGACGATCTTCTTGCAAATCGCCAGGCCGATGCCGTTGCCCGGGTATTCGCTGCGGGCATGCAAACGCTGGAAGACGACAAAAATGTTTTGCGCGTACTCCGGCGCAATTCCGATTCCGTTGTCCCTCACGCTGAACAGCCAGCGCTGGTCCGCCTTTTCAGCGTGCAGGGAAATCACCGGCGGTTCTTTCCCGCGAAACTTGATGGCGTTCCCGATCAGATTCTGGAAGATCTGCGACACCTGCGTGCGGTCTGCCCACACCGCCGGAAGCTCCGCATGGGTCACCGTCGCGCTACTCTCCTGAATAGCGGGGTCCAGACCGAGCAGCACTTCGGCAACCACGGCATTGCAATCGACGCTCCCGCTGGTCGCGCTGTTCCGGCCGATTCTTGAGAACGCCAGCAGATCGTGAATGAGCACCTGCATGCGCTGAGCCCCTTCGGTGGCATAGCCGATGAATTTGTCGGCATTCTCGTCGAGCTTGCCGTGATAGCGTTCGGCCAGAAGCTGGGTGTAGACCGTCACCATGCGCAGCGGCTCCTGCAGGTCATGCGAAGCGACATAGGCGAACTGCTCGAGGTCGGAATTGGAGCGGGCCAGTTCATCCACTTTCCGGGCCAGGTCCTCTTCCATTTGAAGGCGCAAGCTGCGTTCGTTTTTTTCCCGCAAGGCGCGGCGGATCACCTCGGGCAGGCGCGCCAGACCGTCTTTGAGAACATAATCGGTAGCGCCTTGTTTAATGCATTCCACCGCCGTCACGTCGCCGAGCGCGCCCGAGACCAGAATCATGGGGATATCGAGCCCTTCGCTGCGCAGCATCTTCAATGCTTCCATCCCTTTCCAGTTCGGCAGGTTGTAATCGGCCAGAACGATCTCTGGTGGATGAGCGCGCAGCGCCTCGGCAAACGCGGCCTCATCCTGTACGACATCGGCAATAACGTGGAAGCCATCTTTGCGGAGCTCTCGCACCACCAGTTCGGCGTCGAGAGCGTTGTCTTCGACCAGCAAGGCGCGCAGCTCTACTCGAGGCCCGGCGTCGATTTGTTTTTCGAGCTTGGTCCCGGCACTGCTCATGGCTGTTGCGCCTCCTTTGTCATTTCGCCTGCTTTGCGGTCTGTCCCCAGCCATTCGTCACGGGAGGCTGATTGGTGACCAGCCAGTACAGCCCCATCAGCTTCACCATCTTCCGGAACTCGTCGAAGTCCACCGGTTTCTGCAGGTAGCTGTTGACGCCCAGGTTGTAGCCGATAACCCGGTCCCGTTCCTCCTTCGAGGAAGTCATCAGAACTACGGGGATGATCCGGGTTCGCTCATCGCCTTTGATCCGCTTGAGCACCTGCATCCCATCGATTTTTGGCAGCTTCAGATCCAGCAAAACCAGTTTTGGAGGATGATCGAAGGAGCGTTCGGCGTGGGGCCCGGTGCAAAACAGGAATTCCAACGCTTCCTCCCCATCGCGCGCCACGAAGAAGCGGTTGGCCAGCTTTTCCGCGCGCAAGGCGTGCAGAGTAAGGTCCACGTCCTCTGGACTATCATCGACCAAAAGAATATCGACTTCACCCGAGTTCATAATTTGACTCCTGCGGCGGCGGTCTCGTGCGCGGCTTCAGCTGATCTTTCCTCACCCCGGCAAACCGCTTCAGATTCGGTCCGAGTTGGGTTGGCAACGGCGAGCGTGAAATAGAAGGCCGCGCCTTTGTCTATCTCTGCTTCCGCCCACACCCGGCCTCCGTGCTTGTGAATGATGCGGTGTACGGTGGCCAATCCAATGCCGGTGCCTTCGAAATCTTCCGCCCGATGCAGCCGCTGAAAAACGCCGAACAACTTGTCGCTGTACTTCATGTTGAAGCCCACGCCGTTGTCGCGAACCGCGATGACCATCTGCCCGTTTTTCTGCCGGGAACTGATCTCGATGATCGCGCGTTCGCGGGTCCGGGTGAACTTGAGAGCGTTGGCCAGCAGATTTTGAAAGACCTGACGGATCAGAACGGGATCGCACTGCACGGAGGCCAGGTCGGCAATCTTCCAGCTAACGCTGCGGCCGGCAACTTCCGGTTGCAGCAGCGACACGACCTCCTGGATCAGCGAATTCAGTTCCGTGGCCTGGAGTTCGAGGGCGTGACGGCCAACCCGCACCAGATTCAGCAACTCGTCCACCAGCCGCCCCATGCGGCGGACGCCGTCTTCGATGCGTTGCAGGTGAGCCTGTGCTTCCGCAGGCATCCCGGGGCCAAAGTCCTCGAGCAGGATCTTGGAAAAGCCGCCGATATGCCGCAGCGGTGCGCGCAGATCGTGAGAAACGGAATAGGTAAAAGCCTCCAGCTCCTGGTTCGCGGCCGCCAGCTGCGCGGTACGCTCGACCACTCGCTCTTCGAGTTCTTCATTGAGCTTGCGGATTTCCCGTTCGTCCGCTCTTCTTTGAGAAATGTCGCGGAAAGCCACCACGCCGCCCTGCAACGCGCCGCTCCTGTCTTTCAATGGACTAGCGCTCGCCTCAATCCAAGTGCCCTCGGCGAGTTCCGGATTGCGCACAAACATCTGGGCGGCGCTCGCTTCTCCGTGAATGGCGCGCACCAGGGGAAGCTGGTCGGCGGGGAAAGGGGTCACCGTGTCTTCCAGGTAGAGGCCGTAGTGCGTGGTCCATTCCTCGCTGGGCAGGCTGGTTGCGCCCAAGCCAAGAATCTTCGCGGCGGCCGGATTCCAGATGATGAATTTCCCCTGCTCGTCGGCCGCGACCAGTCCCTCGGCCATGCTGTCCAGCACGGATCGCAGCATCAGCGTCTGAGATTCCAGGGCCAGCTGCGAGCGGAGCAATTCCTCGGCTTGCCGGGACAATTCTTCCGCCTGTCCCGCGAGCCGGTCTTCCGCTTGTTTGCGTTCGGTGATGTCGCGGGCAATTTTTGAAGCGCCAACAACTGCGCCGCTGCCATCTTTAATCGGCGAGATGGTCGCAGAAATGTCGATCTTCTTGCCATCCCTCCGCACCCGCACGGTCTCAAAATGTTCAACGCTCTCCCCGCGCCGGATGCGTGCCAGAATGTCGGACTCCTCACCGATGCGCTCCGGCGGGATCAGCATCAACATCGGTTTGCCCACGATCTCCGATGACGTGTAACCGAATACCTTTTCGGCGCCAGAGTTCCAGGTGCAGATCGTCCCGTCCAGGGTTTTGCTGATAATGGCGTCGTCGGACGAGTCGACCACGGCCGCCAGGTGCCCGCGTGCCTCCTCTGCCCGTTTGCGCTCGGTGATATCCGCGCGGATCGCCATGTACTGCCGGGGTTTGCCGTAGGCGTCGAGGAAGGGGACGACGGTGGTATCCACCCAGTAAATCGAACCATCTTTGGCGCGGTTGCAGATCTCGTCCCGCCACACCCGTCCATTGGCGATGGTGTGATACATCTGCTGAAAAAACTCCTTGGCGTGGTGGGCGGAGTTGAGGATGCGGTGGTTCTGGCCCACCAGCTCTTGCCGCGAGTATTTGCTGATCGCGCAAAACTTGTCGTTCACATATGTGATGGTGCCTTGAACGTCGGTCGTCGCCACGATCGCATGCTGATCGAGAGCGAATTTTTGATCGGCCAGTTCTTTGAGTGCAATCTTGCTGGCGGTCGCAATTTCCGTCAGTGCCTCTTCTGCCCGCTTGCGCTCGGTGATATCCGCGCGAATCGCCACGTACTGCCGCGGTTTGCCATCCTCACCGGCGAACGGGACGATGGTCGTATCCACCCAGTAAATCCAGCCGTCTCTGGCGCGGTTGCATATCTCGCCGTGCCACACCCCGCCATTCGCGATGGTGTGGTACATCTGCTGGAAAAACTCCTTCGGATGGTGACCCGAGTTGAGGATGCGGTGGTTCTGGCCTAGCAGTTCATCCCGCGAGTATTTGCTGATGGCGCAGAACTTGTCGTTCACGTAGGTGATGGTCCCCTGAACATCGGTGGTGGCGACAATCGCGTGCTGGTCGAGAGCGTATTTCTGCTCCCGCAGTTCCTGCTCGGCATTCCTAGGCTCCGTGCTGTCGAACTCCACCGAAACCAGTGACGGGATAGCGATCCCTGGTTTGTCGAGACGAGATGGCGTAGCGCGCTTCACCGGCCCAATGACTCCTGACATTGCTTTTGACAAGGGGGATGAACGAGAGTCTGCAATCACGCGTCGGGGTACAGCCTCGTCAATTAGGTTATCGGCGGGGGCTGGGTGATCTTTAGGATGAAATTAGGTCGGCGTCGCGTCCCGAGAGACCGGAAGTGTACTCCGAACGGTGTCCCTTCGGATTTAGCCGGAGCGCAGCTTTCGCCACGACGGCAGGGACCTGCTCTGCCGGATAAGAATTTGCTTAAGATTAGAAGCCGGTGGGACGCCGGCGCTATCGTTCTTAGCCTGCCTTCCGTTCATCCTCGCCGGCTTCGGTGGGAACGTCTTCTTCGTCCCACTCAAACGAAAGCGCCCGCGCCGTGGTTTCGATCGGCTCAAGTTCCGGAATGTCTTCAGCCACCGACGCGCCCAACTCTGCAAACTTGCGCGCCGAAACCAACACCCGGCTTTCGAGCGATCCCACAGCCTTGTTATAAGACTCGACCGCACGATCGAGTCCCGTGCCCACCGCGGTGATGTGAGTCGCGAGCAGGCGCAGGCGTTCGTGCAGTTCCTTGCCCAGCATGCTGATCTGCTGCGCGTTGCGCGCCAGCTTTTCCTGATTCCATCCGTAGGCCACAGCCTTCAACAGCGCGATCAGCGTGGTCGGCGACGCCGGAATCACATGATTCAGCACTCCCTGCTCGATCAATCCGGGATCCTGTTCCAGCGCGGCGCTGAAAAACGTTTCGCCGGGAAGGAACATCACCACGAACTCCGGCGTGGGATCGAACTGCTCCCAATAATTCTTGCCCGCGAGAGTCTTCATGTGATCGCGAACCTGCCGCGCATGATTGGCCAGACAAGTGCGCCGGGTTTCTTCGTCGTTGGTCTCGAAGGCATCGAGAAAGGCTTGCAGCGGCGTCTTCGCATCCACGACAACGTTCTTGCCGCCGGGCAACTTCACGACCAGATCAGGACGCAGTCTTCCAGTTTCCGTGGTCACCGTCTCTTGCTCGGTGAAGTCGCAATAATTAAGCATGCCGGCGATCTCGACCACGCGCCGCAACTGAATTTCTCCCCAGCGTCCGCGCACGTTCGGAGTGCGCAGCGCCCGCACCAGATTGCCGGTCTCCGATTGCAGCTCTTTCTGCGTGGTGATGAGAGATTGCACCTGAGCGCGCAGCTCGCCGTAAGCATCGCCGCGCGCCACTTCCATCTGCTGAATCTGCGCGTCCACTTTATTCAGCGAATCGCGTACCGGTGCGACCAGATCGGCCACCGCTTTCTGCCGGCTTTCGAGATCGCCGCGGGCTTCGGTCTGAAAGCGCTTCAGTGTTTCATGCGCGATCTGTAGGAACGAAGAATTGTTGCTCTTGAGCGCGTCGGCGGCCAGTGCCTTGAATGCATTTTGCAGGTCTGCGGCGGCGCGCTCCCCAGCCTTGGTGAGGAATTCGATCTTTTCGTTGCTGGTCTTGCGTTCCGATTCAAGTGCGGATTCGAGGCGCGCTTTGCCCGCGACTATTTCCGTGTAAACCTGCTGAAGCCGCGCCAGACTGGCCTTTTCGGCCGCCAACTCCTTTTCCAGCAAGGACAAACGCGCGCTCAAGCCGGCATGGCGGGAGCGCAGCGCCAGCCAGGCAATCAAGCTTCCGAACAACAGACCAATGACCCCTATCACACCCGGTTCCATAGCGAAGGTAACTTCTCAGATTGAGATTTCACTTCTAGGGTAGCACCAGCGGCAATACTTGACAGCTGTGTTAGTATTCCGGGCCTAGAAAAATTTAGAGGGACAAGCTGATGCTACTCCCCTGTAGCGCAAGCGTCAGAAGATTCGTGATCGTGCTCCTGTTGGTGCTAGGCGCCGCTTCGATTCCGTCGGCGTCTGGATTGTTGGCCGCTTCCGGGGGAAATGATGGCGCTGCGGAAAAATCCACGCAGGGCGCGACTCTAAAGCCGGCCTCGGCATCTTCTTCCGATATTCCTTTTAACGACTTCGATCCTCAAGCCGAACAGGTGCTTCTGGTACTGGCGAATATGGCCAGAGCGCAAGCCGGCGCGCCCCGTCTGACGCTCGATGCCGGGATGAGCCGGGCGGCGCGCGCACACGCGGAGGCGATGTTTTCTGCGCGGCGGCTCTCGCATCAGTTTGAAGATGAGCCCGCTCTGCCACTCCGCCTGGCCGCCTCAACCCATACGCAACTGGAACAGGAAGGCCGAGAATGTAGCACTCGACTTCGACGCCGCAAATGGACATCAACACCTCATGCTTTCGCCTCCGCATCGCGCGAACCTGCTTAACCCGGCTTATAACGTGGTCGGATTAGGCGTGGTGCGCAGCGGAGACCGGCTGTACATCGTCCAGGACTTCGGCCACGCCCTCCCCAATTATTCCGCGGCGGAAGTGAAGGACCGCATTGCTGCGACTGTGGCACAAGCAGCGGCATCAGGCCAACCAGCCTGATCTCGCCCGCCGCGATCTGCCCATTGCGGACAATGCCGCCTGCTCCATGGCGCACGCCGATAAGCTCGGCACCTCCCCGGTTCATCAACTTGCCCAGCGCTACACCGTGCTCTCGTATACCAGCCTGCATCCGGAAACACTGCCCGCAGAAGCCGGGCGCGTGCTCGCCAGCCACAACCTGCGCAGCTTCTCGGTGGGCACATGCTACGCGCGAACCGGCACGTATCCCACGGGCGTGTATTGGGTGGTGCTGTCACTGGACTGAGCCGGGCTCGTCTTCACCCTCCGCGTTCGAAGCAACGACGCACCTTCAATCGATCCGCTTAGAGCGTGCAATCGGGCCCTCGCCGCATCCCCCCGGCAGGGACGTAATCCACTGCCGTAACAGTTGCACGCCTTCTTCATGAACCACGTCACGCCCGAGTGCCGGCATAGAGACTTTTGGCGCGGTGGATTCCAGGCGGTAAATCAGGATGGATTCATCGGGGTTTCCCGGCACCAAGTCGTAGCGCAAAGCACCCATATCTCCCGCGGAGTTCGGGGGCTTGCACAATCCCTGATGAGCCAGATCTGTCTGTGGAAGACGAAAGTCGACGCCGGTGTAGCCCGCTTGTCCGCCGGGCTGGTGGCAGTGGGCGCAGTTGTTGTCGAGGTAGGCGCGGGCGCGCTCGGCGAGAGATCCGCTGCCGGGGTCATTCCACTTCGCCGCTTTCGGAACCGCTGCGGCCGCAGGTAGACCCTGCAAGTAGCCCACGCGAGCCCAGCGCACAAGCTGATTCTCAACGCCGTCCGCATAGGCATAGTCCTTGTTCAGGTTGCGCGTCTTGGGCCCGATGGGAAGCAGCACTTTCTGGTTGTCGTGGCACTCGTGGCATTCATTCGCGTTGGGGATGACATAAGTGAAATCGTAAGGTCTGCCGGAATCGTCCGTCCACTTCACGGGAACCGGGTCGGGTACCAGTTGCAGAGTGGCATCGTTCTGCTGGTTATCCCAGATGTAAGGGAGCGCCACCCAGCCCGTCTTGGCGTGCACCAGCAGCCGGGTTTCGATCAGCTTATCCCGCGGTCGGCCTGTTGCGGACCGGGCGCCGATCGGGAAAGCAAACGTTTTCGCGAACACCGTACCGACGGGAAACTCGAAGGGCCCGTCGTCGACATACCGCGCTGACGTTCCCGGCGGCATCCATACGAAACGAAACTTGTCGCTGTAGTCGGAAAACAACGGGGTGTTCAGATCGTAGGGGATCACGCCCCGGCTCGGTTCCAAGGCAGAAGCGTGCGCCGTGAACAGATGCCAGGCAGAAAGCTTTTGCGGAAACGGGCCCTCGATGTGAGCCTGTACATCGCGCCGCAAGGAACGTTCACAGCCTGCGAGCAGGCAGACGGACGTGAGAACGCATGCCGCTGTCAGCCACCAGCGCAACCGAGACATCACTTCTGTCCCGCGGGCGCGCTCCCCGTGCTCTGCGGGGTCGACACGGCCGTGAGCGCGGGAAGCGAACAGGCATATCGTTTCAAATCTTGTACGGGATGTTTCATTTGACCCGCTGCGTCGAAGTTCAAGAAGGTCGCGGCGCCATTACTGGAGAGGCAAACCCGGCCCTGGTTCGGTCCTTTGCGGCCCCAAGCGGGGTCCACTATGCCGTCGTAGAGAATATCCGGCAGTTTGCCGCCCAGCGCCGTCGCCAGCATCTTCACGCCTCCCACCCGGTTGTCCGGCGATTGCCCGCCCCCGCTGATTTCATTGTCATGGATAAAGACGTCGCGTAGGAACGGGTCATATCGTTTGTCTTCGGGCGCGAAGACTTGCTGGGTGATCGGAGAAGACGCGGTATCGCGGAGGGAATCTTCATCTACGCCGGTCTTGTAGTTGATGATGTAAAGGTCAACGGTGTTGTTGTTCTGAATCTTGTTGCTAAAGATTTCCACATCGCGGATGGCCATTACGTACATGCCGGTACCGGTCGGCAGGTAATAAATTGGGCCCAGGCTCTTGGGGGCAAAGTTCGGTGTATTGTTATCCACCAGTTGATTGTTGAAGGCGCGCACGTGCCGGCCGCCCTGTTTAGGCAGATTCGGCAAGTTGAATATTCCCATGCCTCCTGCGTTGTGAGTGCCTACGTTTTCGTAGGCGTCCACGTTTTCGGAATTTTCTATCTCGTAGCCATCCACGTTGAACTCCGAGCGATTGCGGCGGATGATGACGTTCTCCGACTGGCCGACATAGACACCGGCATCGGCTGCGCCCCGGGCCACCGAATCTTCCACCAGCAAATCTTTGCACTCGACGGGATAGATGCCGTAGGGCCCGTTGCCTTCATTAGGCCCGCGCATCCACTCGGTGCGCACGCGGCGGACGGTAATGTTTCTCCCGCCCTGGATGGTGAGCGCGTCGCCCGCGGTGTCTTCGATGCCGACATCCTCGATGGTAAAGTCGTTCGCCTTCACCAAAACGCCTTGGGCGCCGGTCTTCTGTCCGGCGAAAGAAAGGATGGTCTTGTCCATGCCTTTGCCGCGGATGGTGACGCCGTTGGCGGTGAGCGAAAGCGTGCGGTCGAAGTGAAACTTGCCCTCGGGCAGGCTCACGACGTCGCCGGCTTTGGCGTTAATCAACTGCTCCTGCAGGCTCTTCTGAAAATCCTCGGGGGCGTGCTTGGCGCAACTGGCAAGGAGAAGGATTCCGGCAAGCGCACCGTAGACAACATACCAACGGGCCCATTTCATGAGTTCCTCGTTCGTTCGACGAGAGGGATTTTATGCCGTAGTTTCGGTTTGGTCAAAATCCGGCTTTCGTGTGCGTGAAGAGCAGGCCGCCGGATTCGGACTTTGGTCCTCTGTGCTAACCTTGCCCCAACCCCCAGTCTGCTCCGCGCATGGGATCCCCGGCCCCAGTTCGTGTACCGCAGATCCACTCAAAAGACATCCGCATCGGCACGGCGGGCTGGTCCTATAAAGACTGGGAAGGCATCTTCTATCCACCAGGCCTACAGCGGCGCAAGCAGCATCCGCTCGAGTATCTAGCGCGCTTCTTCGACACCACCGAAATCAACACAAGTTTCTACGGACCGCTGAAGCCGGAGTGGGCCAAGCTCTGGTGCCGCAAAGTAGCGGCGGTAAATAAGAACTTCCTCTTCACCGCGAAACTCTACCGCGCCTTCACGCACTCGCCCATCGCGGTGATGGAGCCCACCTCAGCCGCAACCATCCGTCCCACCGACGAAGACGAAGCCCGCACCCGCGAAGGCCTCGACGCCATTGCCAGCGAAGGACGCCTCGGCGCGCTGCTGATCCAGTTCCCCGTGTCCTTCAAAAACACTTCTCTCAACCGCGATTATCTGGAGCGCCTTCTGCGCCAGTTCATCGAATATCCGCGCGTAGTCGAGGTTCGCGACTCCAGTTGGAACAACCCCGCAACGCTGGCCGCATTCGCACAAGAAAATGTCGGCTTCTGCAACATCGACCAGCCGGTGCTGGGCCGCTCGCTAGCGCCCACCGAACACGTGACCTCCGCCGTCGGTTACGTCCGCCTGCACGGACGCAACTACGAGCACTGGTTTACCGATCAAAGCTCCGACAACCAGCGCTCCGACTCCGACAATCGCAACGACCGCTACAACTATCTCTACAACCACCGCGAACTGGCGGGATGGAAAGAAAGAATCGAAAGCGTAGCCGAGCGCGCGCACACAACATACGTGATCACCAACAACCATTTCGAAAGCAAAGCCGGTGTGAACGCGCTGGAGTTAAAGGCCATGATCAGCGGCAAAAGAGTGCAAGCCCCGCCCTCGCTGATCGAGAAATATCCCGAGCTAAGAAGCATCGCCGACCCCGCGGAAGACGGGCCAGCGACAACCAACATGGAACTACCACTCGGGGGTGGAAGGTGAGGGTGCCCCATCCTAAGGTCGCGGAAATAGTCCAATCACAACCTCACTCTTATTTTGCGACGTTAGAGCCTGCCCTGAGCTTGTCGAAGGGGTGGGGATTTTGACTCCCGCGAGTGCGCCGCGAGCGTCTCGCTTCACCAGCGGACTAGGCCCTCAGGGTCCTCCACCAGCACGACTTCATACTTTTCGATCATGGGCATCAGGAGGTTTTCCAGTTCGCGCTTCCACAGTTCTCCTTCATAAAACTTGGCCTTCATCGGCTCGCGCGAGGCAAGGTCAGGAAAGCCGCGCATAAAAAAGAAGGTGTCAGGATCTTCGATGGAAAGAAACGGACCCAATATCTTCATCCCGATCTCCGCATGCGCCGGAAGCGACTTCGACCGGAATATTTCCAGGAACTCGGAACGCTTGCCCGGCTTGAGTTTGTAAGTGCGCATTTCGATGACCCGCATTTCGACAGACATGGGAACCCTCCGCCAGCAGCGCGGCCAGCGACTTAGAAGATGCAGGGTATTGTAAGTGAAAAGCTGAAGATATCCCTGAAGATTACGACTCTAACTGAATGTCGATGCCCGAAGCCTGAAAGCCGAAAGCCTACTGACCGGCGGCCGCATGATCGGCCATGCGCCGCTTGTTATACCGCAGCGCGACATTCATAAAGACATTTCCCAGAGAAGTTTCAAAACAGATCATCAGCGCTTCCGTGTCTTCGCTGGTCTTGTCGCCCTCGTCAGAAGTGACCAGCACCGGAGGATGCACGCGGAAGTGAAAGCCCTGATCGTTAAGCGCGCAAACGGCATTGCCGACAACCTGGTTCGCGAGTTCGAAGATGGTTTCTTTGATCAGCCCGTCGGATTCCGGCAATTCCGCGCCCGCATAGTGGCTGGCCACGCGCACAGCGGTCTGCGGCTCGAGGTCCAGAATGATGCGGCCCTCGATGTCGCCGGTAAGCGCCACCATTCCAGCCACGCCCTTGCGGCGATAGGCATGCTCTTCCATCGAGAGGCTGTCCACTTTTGTGGTGCCCTGCAGGCCTTGCGACAACACGGCGTCCGCCGCATTGATGAAAGGCTGAATCAGCTCCATCTTCATGCGATTAGACCCCCGCGCCGGCCGCAGCTGCCACAGCGCCGTCTTCTCCGAGCACATACTTGATCACTTCGTACAGCACTTCCGGCTTCACCGGCTTCTGCACGAAGTGGCGCGCCCCGCGCTGCAATGCGGCCACAATGTTTTCCTGGTAACCCACGGAAGACACCATGACGACACGGGCTTCGGGATGCGCCTGGACAATCTTCTCCGCGGCTTCGATGCCCTCCATCTGTGGCATGGTGATATCCATGAGCACAATGTCGGGATGCGTGCGCTCGTACTCGCTGATCGCGGTCAAGCCGTCGCCGGCTTCGGCCGCGACTTGCCCCCCGAAGCTTTCGATCATGCGGGCAAGATTCTTGCGCGCGAACACGGAGTCGTCCACGATCAAGTAGCGGATCGGCTGGCCGTCCTTGCTGCGTTTTACTGGTGCAAACTGCTCCATAACATCCTCCTCTTACAGATTCCAACCACGCAAATTCCATCACGGCGGTTTCCCGCCAACTCATTCTTAACGCCCGGCGCGGAAAGCTTTTCCCGCCCCGCCAATCTGCCCCCGGTCTTCGCGGCTGCAAAGAGCTTGCAATGTGGACGAAAGCCCGTCCAAAGCCACCACCCGCGTGGCATAGCCGCGCTCGATCGCAGCCTTTGGCATGCCAAAGACCACACAAGACTCTTCACTTTGCGCGATGGTCATGCCGCCGGCTTGCTTGACCGCGCCCAAACCCTGCGCGCCATCATCGCCCATCCCGGTCATCAGCACTGCGATCGCCAGCGTGCCGAATTCTTCAGCCACGCTGCGGAACAAAACATCCACGCTCGGCCGGTGGCCATTGACCCGTTCTTCGTCACTAAGAACCACCAGGTCTCCCATGGCGAGCCGCTTCACTTTCATATGCCGGCTTCCGGGGCAGATCAGCACGCGCCCTGCCTGCAGCACGTCTCCCGATTGAGCTTCCTTCACGCGTAGTGAGCACAATTCGTCGAGGCGGCGTGCAAACATGTCGGTGAACCCTTCGGGCATATGTTGCACGACTACGATCGCTCCCGGAAAGTCCGGAGGCAGTTGGGCCAGCACGAACTCAAGGGCTTGCGGACCTCCGGTGGAAATCCCAATCGCCACCAACTTGCTGGGTGGCCGCGCCGCCTTCGCTGTCGAAAGTTTTTCAGGCGCAGACGTTCCCCGCAAGATTCCAGGGCGGACAACCTTGCAATCTGAGGCCGCGTGAATCTTGGCGATCAACTCCGTTGCCGTTTCCGCCATGTGCGCTGAGGCATCGTGCGGTTTGGCGACAAAATCGAATGCTCCCAGCCCCAATGCCTTCAAGGTGACGGACGCGCCTTCGGTGCTGTGGGAACTGACCACGATGACCGGCACCGGATGCCAGCGCATAATCTCTTTCAGAGTGTCGATGCCGTTCATGCCCGGCATTTCCAGATCGAGCGTGACCACGTTGGGTTGCAACTCTTCGATCTTCTTCAGGCAGAAGGTTCCGTCCATCGCCGTGCCCACCACTTCAATCGAGAGGTCGGCTTCAAGGATCTGCGGGATGAGCTTTCGCATCAAGGCGGAGTCATCCACCACCAGCACCCGAATTTTTTTCGGGTTCATGTTCATGCTTGACCTCCGGCGGCGCCCATGGCCAGCCGGGCGCGGTCGGCATGATTGAGCAACAGTCCGCAATTGGCCAGCCCCGCCGCTCCCGGACGCGCATGCGCGACGTGCTCTACAACCGCAGGCAGATTCAGGATCAGCACGACATGGCCGTTGCCCAGGATGGACGCTCCGTTCACCAGATCGGTGGAGAACGTCTGATCGTCCAGAGCCTTGATGACGAGTTCTTCTTCGCCTTCCAAGGCGTCGACAGCCAAGCCGTATTTTCTCTCCCCGACGGTGATGACCAGGATGAACAGCTTTTTCGATTTCCGGTCTGCGTCGGCCGCGGGAGGTCGTCCCAGGCGCAGCAGCGGAAGCACCTGGTTGCGCAACTGCAGCACCTCGTAGTTGTCGACCTGATGGACTTCGGATTCGAAGGTGCGGGCAATCTGGCTCACCGCGTTCAACGGGATGGCATACAAGCGCCGTTCCACCCAGAACATCAGGGCTTTGATAATGGCCAGTGTGAGCGGCAGCTTCAGGCGGAATGTCGTGCCCTGGCCCACACGAGTCTCCACGTGAATCGTGGCCTTCAGCCGCTGGATCACGCTCTGCACCACATCCATCCCGACCCCGCGTCCGGAAACTTCCGTGACCACCTCGGCGGTGCTGAATCCCGGGCGGAAGATCAGGTCCAGAGTCTCGGCTTCGCTCATACGCTGCGCTTCTTCTGAGGTCAGCATTCCAAGTTCGATCGCTCGGCTGCGAATCTTATGCGCATCGATGCCGCGCCCGTCGTCGCTGATCTCGACCACCACCTGATTGCCCTGATGATAGGCGTTCAGCCGGATCTTTCCCCGCGGCGGCTTGCCCTGGCTACGGCGTTGCTCGGGCGGTTCGACGCCGTGACTGACGGCGTTCCGCACCAGGTGGGTCAGCGGCTCGGCAATGGCGTCGAGGATTCCCTTATCAAGGTCGGTTTCCTGCCCGCTCAGTTCCAATTCCACTTCGCGGCCACATTGCCGCGCGACGTCGCGCACGATTCGCGGGAAGCGACGGAACAACTGGTCCACCGGCACCATGCGAATCTTCATCACGGAGCGTTGCAGATCGTTCAGCACTGTGGCCTGAAAAGCCATGGCATCGGCGAACTTGCCGCGCAACGGTTCCTTGGGATAGCGCTTGCCAAGTTCATTGAGCGCCTGCTGCAACATCGATTTGCCAATAATGAGTTCGCCCACCAGGTTGAGCACGTTGTCGATTCGCCCCGCCTCGACACGAAGTATGTTTTCCATTAACGCTTGCGGGAGGCCCGGTTCCGCAGTTGAGGTCGGTGTCTCGGGTAGAGAAGGCTGGACTGGGGCCGGAGTTGCGGACGGTGGGGCATCCGAAGCCGTAGCCGCCGTCGCAGCCTCGGGAACTGCCGCCTGCTCGGCAACTTTTGTGGAGGCTTTGGCCGGCGATGCGGCCTGGATCAGAGTCACGTTGATCTCGCCGGCAATTGTCGGGATGTGGCATTTGGCGGCAATGTCTTCCTTCGTCTGCAGGGTGGCGAGAATGAACTCTACCTGCCGGGAGGCGGCTGCCGATTTCGCATCCGGGCGCACCACCAGGACCTGGCCGATCTCTCGGATCGCATTCTGAATCAGTTGCCGCGCGGCAATCGGCATGGTGCAGAGGGGATCGATTTTCACTACGATGTCGTACAGCCCCAAACCGGCGGCCTGCGCCTGGGCCAGGCCGCGCTTTTCGGCGTCCGTCCAGTCTTTGTCGGATCGCGGAGCGGGCGCTGCTGCTTTTTTCTTACGCGTCTTCTTGGCTGCCGGAGTCGCGGTCAGCTCATTGATTTTTTGCCGCAGGCCTTCGGTGGCGGGCATGGGGCCTCCGCCATGGTAGGCCGCGATCATTTCCGCAAAGACGTCTGCGGCCGCCAGAGCAATTTCAGCCAGCGCTCCATGGCAGGTTGCGCTCTCAAGCGTCAGGGCATCCTCGAACAAGTGCGCCAGTTCGCTCAACTCGCGCAACCCACAAGCTGCCGAGTCGCCCTTGAGTGTGTGCACTGTCCGCCGGATCGAACGCACGATCTCCTCATCGCCAGGTCTTCTCCAGCTTCAGAGATTCTTCGTTCAGCGCCTGCAGCAGCTCCTGCGAAGTCTCAAAAAACAACTCCCGCAGTTCCGCTCCGCGCTCATCGGGAGGATTCGTCACTCGCGCACCTCAATCCGCTGGTAAGCCGTGCCGCTGTCGCGATGCACCATGTGGAACTTCTCGGTCAGGCCCAGCAGGCTCTCCGCGTGGCCCACAAACAGATAGCCGCCGGGGTTCAGGCAGCGGTAAAACTTTTCGACCAGCCGCTTCTGCTCCGCCTCGTCGAAATACATCATCACATTGCGGCAAAAGATCACGTCATTGCGCTGCGGCAGGTATTCCGTCTTCAGATTGTGAAAATCGAAGTCGACCATTTCCTTCAACGCTTTCTTGACGGAATAGCGATCGCCGGCCTTATCGAAGTAACGCAGGCGGAAGCTGTAATCGACTGTCGCATTTGATGCTCGTTGTAAAAACCTTCCTGCCCGGTGCGCAGCACCGAATAACTAATGTCGCTGGCCAGGATCTCGACCCGCCAGGGCGGGGGGATCAACGGCTTGGGCAGCGTCATCTCCACCGGCAGTGGGTTGCGCAGGTAGTAGTAGGCCAGCGTGTCGGCTGACATCATGCCCAACGTGTAGGCCTCCTGCCCGGTGGAACAGCCCGCGCTCCATATCCGCACCGAGTATTCCCGGTGCGCCTGCTGGCGTTCAGCAACTCTTCGAGCACGTGTTTCTGGAACAAGTCCAACTGCGCCTTGTGCCGGAAAAAGCTGGTCTCGTTGACGGTCAGGTTCTCCACCAGCTTGGCCAGCTCCGCCTTGCCTTCCTGGCTGATCAGCAGCCGGTAATAGGCGTAGAAGGAATCGGCGCGGCATTCCTTCAGCCGCCGCAGCAGGCGATCCTGCAGAAAGTGGGTGCGGCGCTCGTCGAAGTGCATGCCGCACTCCTGATACACCAGCGCCTGCAACAGCCGAAGTTCTGCATCCGTCAAGATAGGAGCCGGTGCCGCTCCAGTTGTGCTCATTCGTTCTCTCGTTCTCCGCGCCTAAATTACACTTTCTGTTCGTCCCGCCTAGCGCGCCGCTGCTCCCCGCGCCTCCGCCTTGCTAGCTTTGCTTTCCGTGCTCCCGCTTCCCTGTAGCAGGCTGGTCGGAGCCAGCAATTTGGTCATGTCGAGCAATACGATCAAGCGGCCCCGAACCTTGCCTAATCCCGTGACACAGTTCAGTCCGCCTTCCTGAAATGCTGCTGGCGGAGCCTCGACGTCTTCCCCGGCAATCTTCAGTACCTCGGTCGCTGAATCGACGATTAATCCCGCCAGCTTGCCGGAGTGCTCGACTACCAGAATCCGGTTCTGCTTTTCAGTGTGGCGAGCTTATCGCCGAAGCGCTTGCGCAAGTCC
>CAWKNF010000002.1:0-52058 GCA_963850805.1 uncultured Acidobacteriaceae bacterium
CTTAAGGTCCATGAGTTCTTTGGGCTAGTTATTAAGAAAGATTACAACAATTGAGCCATTGAGTGATCGGGTCATTGAGTGATTGAAAAGCCCATGCAGCGGCTTTTGCAGTAGCTATTTTCAGCAACCAGTGGAGACAAAAACGGGGAGCCTGCAGTCTGAAATGATGCCAGAAGCGCATTCCAACTGCCGGTTCCCCAATCGCATGGCGCTTACCCAGGGAGCGCTCATGCTGCTGACACTGCCCAAAACGCGAAACGAACTTAAGCCCGCGCAGCACGCGCCGATTGCTCCGCGACTCCCTCCGACGCCGGCGGATGCGGCGCCCATACCGCTTCTTCGTGCTCCAACACGGCCGTGCTGGAACGTACGTCGATTACATCCACGATCGCATGCCATTCCCGGTAAAGCTGCCCGGTCTGCTTGTGTGTGACCTCGAGCATCAGCGTGACCGCGTGATCCTGCCCGGCATACTCTGCGTGCACGGACGTGAGATCGAGTCCGCGGCGCGAAACCGCGTTCAGGATGCGCATCAAAGCGCCTTGCGCGTTGCGATAGCGGATGTGAAAGACTTGCATGTTAGCTTCCTCGTAGCCACTAGCGTTTGTGGCAATTTGTAATTTGGTAATTTTGTAATTTGGTAATCTGAAAACCGCCGCCGTATCCGTCAGGTTTCAAATTAGAAAATTACCCAATTACAAAATTACTCAATGTCTTCATACACCATTTCCGACAAAGCCGCTCCGGCCGGAACCATCGGATAAACATTCGCTTCGGGATGACAATCAAACACGAGCAACTCCGGGTCCGGCGAACGCAGGAAGTTCTCGATGAGATCTCCTGTCTCCGACGACACGGGATACTCCACCATGGCGTTCTCGTTCAACCGCCACCCATGAATCTTGTAAGCCCTGGCAATCTCGACGAAATCCGGATTGTCGCTTAAATCGGTTTCCGCGTAGTTGCGCGCATAAAAAAGCTGCTGCCACTGCCGCACCATGCCCAGATATTTGTTGTCAACGATCACCATTTTTATGGGCAGCCCGAGCCGGTGCACGGTGGCGAGTTCCTGAATGTTCATCTGGAATCCGCCATCGCCGGAAACGCACAGCACGCAAGTCTCTGGCTTGGCCAGTTGCACGCCGACGGCAGCGGGCAGGGCGAAGCCCATGGCTCCCAGACCGCCCGAAGTAATAAAGCCGCGCGGCGACGAAGAGCGGTAGCGCTGCGCCGCCCACATCTGGTGCTGGCCTACGTCGGCGATGATCACGTTGTTTTCGGGCAGGCGGCTGAATAGTTCATCCAGAAAACGAATCGTGGGCTGCGCCAGTCCCCTCGGATCAAGCTCCGCGCGCTCGGCTCCGCATGCAATCGCGCGCCAGCCGCTCCAGTCGGGCAGGGAAGCGCGGCGCAACTCCGCTTGAAATGCCGGAATCGTGTCCGCGAGATTTCCGATTACGGGCAACTCGCAAGCCCGCACGCGGTCAAGCTGCGCCGGATCAATTTCAAAGTGGACGATCTTGGCGTGAGGTGCAAAGCGCGTGGGATCGCCGGTCACGCGATCATCCAGCCGTGCTCCGAACACCATAAGCAAATCGGTCTCGTGCAAAGCGGTATTGGCGGCCCGCGTCCCATGCATGCCCACCATGCCGAGGTAGTACGGCGATTGCGGCGGGACCGCGCCCAGTCCGTGGACTGTGGCGAACGTGGGAACATTCAAATCGTCGAGCAGCCGGCGCAACTCCGGAATCGCTCCCGAAAGCTTTGCTCCCGCGCCCACCAGCGCTACCGGCCTGGTGGCGCGTTGCAGCAAGGCCACAATCGTGTCGCTGAATGCGCCGTCCGCCTTCGCATCGGCCGGCCGCGCGTGCGGAGTGAACTTCGCCGGCCCGGAGAATTCCTTCTTGGCTTTCAAAACGTCGGTCGGAATGTCGATGACCACTGGCCCCGGCCGTCCGCTGCGCGCCCAGTGGAATCCTTCGGCGATGACCTCCGGGATTTCGTCAATCGTGCGCACCAGCCGGCTCCATTTGGTCAAGGAAAGCGTCACGCCAAACACATCGGTTTCCTGAAACGCGTCGGTCCCGATCATCGCCGTCCGCACCTGCCCCGTGATACAGACCAGGGGGACCGAATCCATCTTGGCGTCAGCAATGCCGGTGACCAGATTGGTCGCACCCGGTCCGCTGGTCGCCATGGCTACGCCAACTTTTCCCGTAACCCGCGCATAACCTTCCGCGGCAAACGCGGCGCCCTGCTCATGCCGCGTGAGAACGTGCCGCACACCGCTGCCGACGAGCGCGTCGTACAACGGCATGATCGCGCCGCCGGGATAGCCGAACACCAGGTCTACCCCTTCGGCACGAATGCACTGCAGAACGATTTCGGCGCCTTTAAGCATTCACCGCAACCTTCTTGGCCTCAGCCTTCGGCGCCTCAGCCGGCTTCTTCGGCTGCTGGCCGGGAAGCCAGCTCATCATGCCGCGCAGCTGCGCGCCGACAATCTCGATCGGATGCTGCTGTTCTCTTTCTCGCAACGCGGCAAAGTTGTAGCCGCCGTCTTTGTTTTCTTTGATCCATTCGCGAGCGAACGTTCCGTCCTGAATGTCGGCCAGAGTCTTCTTCATGGCGGCCCGGGTGGCGTCACCCACGACTCTCTCGCCCCGCGTCAGGTCGCCATACTCGGCGGTATTCGAGACGGAATAGCGCATGCGCGCCAAGCCGCCTTCGTAGATCAGGTCAACGATCAGCTTCACCTCATGCAGACACTCGAAGTAAGCAATCTCCGGTGCATAGCCGGCTTCGACCAGCGTCTCGAATCCCTTCTTGATCAGGGAGGTCAGACCGCCGCACAACACGGCCTGCTCGCCGAACAGATCGCTCTCGGTTTCCTCCTTGAAAGTGGTCTGGAGCACGCCCGCGCGGGTCGAGCCGATGCCATGGGCGTAGGCCAGCGCATACTCGTGAGCGCGCTGGCTCGAATCCTGCTGAATCGCGATCAGCGACGGCACGCCGCGCCCTTCGCTGTAAACTCGCCGCAGCAGATGGCCAGGGCTTTTGGGCGCGATCATCACCACGTCCACATCGGTCGGCGTGACGATCGTCTTGAAATGAATGCTGAAACCGTGCGAAAAGCCGAGAATTTTGCCGGGATGCAGATAAGGCTGGACGTACTGCTCATAGACCGCCGCCTGGGTCTCATCCGGCGTGAGCATGTGGATCCAGTCGGCGCGCTTGGCGGCCTCATCGGGAGCCACCACCACCATGCCATCGGCGCGAGCCTGCTGCGCGCTGTGGCGCTTGGGGTCGAGGCCAACGATTACTTTGTGGCCACTGTCGCGCAAGTTTTGCGCCTGTGCGTGCCCCTGGCTGCCGTAGCCCAGGATGGCGATGGTTTTGCCCTTCAGGGCCTCCGGATTAGCGTCGTGTTCATAAAAGATAGTAGCCACTGGGAAGCTCCTTGTAACGCCGGCGTCCCGCCGGCAATTATGGGACGAACCATAAGGCCCATCGCTTTTCAGGTTCCTTAAACTGCAAACCGACCGGTCGGTCGGTTTATTTATGCTATCGGAGGGGAATTACGGTGTCAAGGGGGAAGTTCTCAAGCCGTAACTATCCCTGGACGAGCCCCAGGTCTTTCAGGAGTTGTGTTATAGCGCCCTTGGATTCAACAACCGCTCGACGCGCTTCGGCTCGCGCGCAATGATCTTCAAATAGGCTTGGGTTGGACGGTCCGGCTGCGCGCGGCCTTGCTTCCAGTCCCCGAGGGTGCCGAGGGGGATTAAGACTTTTCCACAACTCGTCTGTGACATCTGACCTTGCGCCCTCTCCGGGTTCGTTCCATCATTGCCCCGGCAAAGGCGATGCGTGCCGATCGAGCGACCCACTAGAAATCGCGGTGCAACTCTATAGGACTCAGGATTTTGCCCGCAAGTGACTGAGCCCCATAGATCAAATCGCATTTTGGCTCCAAGCTGCTGATTCCAAGAGACCGGAGGGGGAGGGGTATCGGGAAAATAACTCAAGGTGTGCAAGAGTCTTCATCCCCCAAAGCCGCGCCCAAATCGCGCCTCAGAAGATTTTTATCGGCGGATTCCCAGACCGGAAAAATGGGACTTGGTCGAGGTGATTGGACCCACGGCTCCGAAGGTTTTCAAATCACTCGATGGCTCAATCTCTCAATTTGCTCCATACCGTTGGCATTTCCCACTCTCTCCCGTTACCATGTCACCCGATGGCCCGCGAGACCTTGGTGGACTCCCGACAGGAAATCCTGCGCACCGCCGCCCGGCTGTTTCAGCAGCGGGGCTATGACGCGACGTCTATGAATGATGTGGCTTCCGCGCTCAAGCTCAGCAAGGGCGGCCTCTACCACCACTTCCAGAGCAAGGACGAAATCCTCTACGAGATCATGAACCACGCCATGGAGATTACACAGGAGCGGGTGCTCAATCCCGTCCGCAGCATTGCCGATCCCGAAGAGCGCCTACGGGCCCTGATCCGGCTGCACATCGAGGTCGTGCTCAGTCCGCGCGACCGTGAAATTACTGTAATGCTGCACGAAAACCATCCCCTGCCGCCGGCGCTGCGCAAGCGCATCAACGCCCGCAAAAAAGAATACATTCATTTCCTCGAAAACCTCATGATTGAAGTGCAAAAACAAGCGCAACAATCTCATCCCGCCAAAGGCAAGGTCAGCCCGCGTGCCGCCGCCTTTGCCCTGCTCGGCATGATCAACTGGATTTATCAATGGCACAAGCCGGAAGGCGAACTACAGGCGCAGAACCTGATTCCGCAGTTCACAGACCTAATCCTCGGCGGCATCTTCGCATGAAGACTTTCTTCGCCAGCCTGCCGGAGATCGCCGAGCAGCGCACCGAGAGCGGCAGGGCGTACCGCGAGTTTCTCCGGGTGCCGGCCATGAGCGCAGGCCTTTACGTCCTGCCCGCCGGAGCAACCGACCGGCAAAAGCCGCATCGCGAAGATGAGATCTATTACGTCGTACGCGGCCGCGCCCGCTTCAAAGCGGGCTCCGATGACCAGGAAGAAGACCGCGAGGTTTTCGCAGGGAGCGTAATCTTCGTCGCCGCACAAGTCGGCCATCGCTTCTACGATATTTCGGAAGAACTGGCGGTCCTGGTATTCTTCGCGCCCGCTGAAACCTGATCTCCTCCGAGCTTGCTATGAGTTGCCACATCACACCCATGCGGCCTGAGGACTGGCCGGCGGTTCGCGAGATCTACGGCGAAGGCATCGCCACCGGAAACGCAACTTTTGAAACCGAGCTTCCAGACTGGGAGAAATGGAATAGCGCTCATCGCCAGGACTGCCGGCTGATCGCGCGCGAGGGAGAACAAATTCTCGGGTGGGCCGCGCTTAGCCCGGTCTCAGTTCGCCGCGTTTACGCCGGAGTTGCCGAGGTTTCCGTCTACGTGGCCGCCGCGGCGCGGGGCAGCGGCATCGGCAAAGACCTTCTAAGAATGTTGATCGAAGAATCCGAACGCCATGGAATCTGGACCCTGCAAGCCGGCATCTTTCCCGAAAACGCCGCCAGCATCGCGCTGCACAAGTCCTGCGGATTCCGCGAGGTCGGCGTGAGGCGCCGCGTCGGGAAGCTGGGCGACAGCTGGAGAGATGTGCTGCTGATGGAGCGCCGAAGTCAGGTAGCGGGAAAGTAGCGCCCCTGTTGAGGACACTTCTGCCTGCCACTATCCATAAAGCAATCCGCGAAATCTAGGAAAGCCTTAATTAGGTCCGGCTTTTTACCAAAACCGTAGTAGGATTCGAGTTGTTAACCTCGGGTTTGGCTATGGGCAACCAGCACAAACGCGATCAATGGATGCAGGATGTCGAAGCGCGGCAGCGCAACATCGTGTTCCCGGACACGGTGGAGAACGAGACACGATTCTGGCGCAACCTGGGAACGACCCCATCTAATCTCGCGGCAAAGCTCGGCCTAGCGGTCCTGGCGATCTTCGTATTCGGTTGGATCGCCTTTATCCTATTCGCCGCCCACCAAGGGGGAGTCACGTGGCCGTTCCTCTTGGCAATGCTACTTTTCTGCGGGCCGATCTTTGGGGCGATCGCGTGGGCCACTCGTAAGAGCCTCCGGGATATTGAGAAGGCCCGTCGCGATCCCAAGATGCGGAAGCACTGACTCGGGAGTCAACCGGCCCTCGTTTGCCGCAGCTAAAGAAAGGGGCGAGGCCAAAGGCCCTCCCCGACCCCGCAAAAAAGAACGCAGCTCAATCCGCCGGAACCCGGTTTCTCCTCCACACTCCGGCCCTCACGCAAGGTCGTAGCGATCGAGGTTCATTACCTTGTTCCACGCAGCCGCGAAGTCCTTCACAAACGCCTGCTTCGCGTCGTTAGAGGCATAGACTTCTGCGAGTGCCCGGAGCTGGGAGTTCGAGCCGAAGACGAGATCGACGCGAGTGCCGGTCCACTTGATTTTGCCTGTCGCGCGATCGCGTCCCTCATACACGCCTTCGGATGAAGAGGGCTCCCACTTGGTATTCATGTCGAGCAAGTTGACGAAGAAATCATTCGTCAGCGTCTCGGGCCGGTTGGTGAAGACGCCGTGTTTGGCCTGCCCGAAGTTCGCATTCAGGGCTCGCAAGCCGCCGACGAGAACCGTCATCTCGGGGGCAGTCAGGGTCAGCAACTGCGCCCGATCCACCAGAAACTCCTCAGCCGACAGAATCTGTCCGGTTCGGAGATAGTTGCGGAACCCGTCTGCGACCGGCTCCATTACGGCAAAGGAATGAACGTCGGTCTGCTTCTGTGAAGCATCCGTGCGTCCCGGCGAGAAGGGAATCTTCAGTTTGTGTCCGGCCTTTTTCGCAGCTTCCTCGACGGCTGCGCAGCCTCCGAGTACGATCAGGTCAGCCAGCGAAATCTTCTTCCCTTTGTTTCCGCCTTTGTTCCCGTTGGATTGGGAGCCGTTGAACTCCTTTTGGATCGCCTCCAGCTTCTTGAGAACCTTCGCCAGTGCGGCCGGCTGGTTTATTTCCCAATCCTTTTGTGGCGCGAGGCGAATGCGCGACCCGTTTGCTCCACCGCGCTTGTCGGAGCCGCGGAACGATGCTGCCGATGCCCAGGCAGTCGTGACCAGTTGGGAGATCGAGAGTCCGGATGCAAGAATCTTCGCCTTGAGAGCAGCAATGTCCTTCTCCCCGGCCAATTTGTGATCCGCGGCGGGAACAGGATCTTGCCACACCAGGGTCTCCTTCGGAACGAGCGGGCCAAGGTAGCGCGCGATCGGCCCCATGTCGCGGTGCGTCAGCTTGAACCACGCCCGTGCAAACGCGTCCGCGAGCTGATCGGGCTGCTCGTAGAAGCGCCGCGAAATCTTTTCGTAAGCAGGGTCGAACCGCAACGCGAGGTCCGTGGTCAGCATGGATGGCGCGTGACGCTTTGAGGGATTGTGAGCGTCCGGCACCGTAGCTTTGCCTGCGCCATTTTTTGGTGTCCACTGATGGGCACCGGCCGGACTCTTCGTTAGTTCCCATTCGTAGCTGAACAGGTTGGTGAAGAAGTTGTTGCTCCACTTCGTAGGCGTCGTGGTCCAAGTGACTTCCAAGCCGCTACCGATCGTGTCACCGCCATGACCTTTGCCAAGTTTATTCTTCCATCCGAAGCCTTGCTCCTCGATGTTGGCGCCTTCTGGTTCGTTGCCCACATATTGTGCGGGAACACCAGCGCCGTGGGTTTTGCCGAAGGTGTGACCGCCGGCAATGAGTGCTACCGTCTCTTCGTCATTCATCGCCATGCGGGCGAAGGTCTCGCGGATATCCCGTGCCGCAGCAAGCGGATCCGGCTTGCCATTCGGCCCTTCCGGATTCACATAGATCAGACCCATCTGCACCGCGCCGAGAGGATTCTCGAGGTTACGATCCCCGGAGTAGCGCTCGTCCGCCAGCCAGGTGCTCTCAGGGCCCCAGTTCAACTCTTCAGGCTCCCAGACGTCCTCGCGACCGCCGCCAAAACCGAAGGTCTCGAAACCCATCGACTCGAGGGCAACATTGCCGGCGAGAATCATGAGATCGGCCCAGGAGATTTTCCGGCCATACTTCTGCTTGATCGGCCACAGCAGCCGGCGCGCCTTGTCGAGGTTCACGTTGTCGGGCCAGCTATTGAGCGGAGCAAAGCGCTGCTGACCGGCTCCGGCGCCCCCCCTGCCGTCGCCGATGCGGTATGTGCCCGCGCTGTGCCATGCCATACGAATGAACAGCGGCCCATAGTGGCCAAAGTCGGCGGGCCACCACTCCTGCGAATCCGTCATCAAGGCATGCAGGTCCTTGATCACGGCATTCAGGTCGAGCGACTTGAACTCATCCGCGTAATTGAACGCTTTACCCATCGGATCGGATTTTGGGGAATGCTGGTGCAGGACATTCACGTTCACCTGATTCGGCCAC
Organism: uncultured Acidobacteriaceae bacterium; assembly: GCA_963850805.1. Lineage (GTDB taxonomy): Bacteria > Acidobacteriota > Terriglobia > Terriglobales > Acidobacteriaceae > Sulfotelmatobacter. The sequence continues at coordinate 8,421 of CAWKNF010000002.1, forward strand.
CAATCAGCATTCGTGTAGGATTGCCGAGCGCCGTGCGCTACCGGGCACTTCGATCCGGTTGCGGTATTTTTTTCCTTGGCTTCGGGGACAACGCTCCCCGATGAAGTCGCGAGTGTATTTTCCATATGTTTTCTTCCTTCTAATCTTGATTGTGTACTGCGTGAAAACTACTTTTTGGCGCCGCACTGGCGGCAAAGTCCAAACACCTCTACCAGAGGCTGCGTCAGATCGAAGCCGCGCGGCGCATGCCGCGACAGCTCTTTATAGTTGATGAAATCACCTTCAATATCCTGCACGGCCTTGCAGCGCGTGCACACCAGGTGATGATGCGGTTCAAGATTGCCTTCCACCAGCAACGTGGAAGCATGAGGGCTGACTTCCCGCAACAGTCCGTGCTCCACGAACAGCCGCAGGTTCTTGTAGACGGTAGCCAAAGAGATAGATGGCGTTCGCCGCCGAACAGCTACATAAATAGTTTCCGGGGAGTGGTGTCCAGGACTGGCCACAACAGCCTCGTAGATGACCTGCCGCTGATGAGTGGCCGCCAGGCCACACTTCCAAGCCAGACCGCGAAATGTTTCGTGAGCCGAAGGCATGGGGGAGACTTAGTGTTAGATGAGAATGATTATAATCCAAGAATCATTCACAAACAAAGGGACCTGCTTGATTTTTTCGCGCTGATCGGGAGAGCGGGGATTCTGACTTTCGAGCAATGGGCAGGTTCCCATCTTCCTACTAGGCGCATTCCTCCGACGCCTGAACTTCAGCAGCTTGCGGAACTGCTTCGGGAAACTTTACGGCGACCGCTCGCTCTCCCCGCCGGATCAGCACAATCGCTCCCAGGATTGCTATCGACGCCAGCACCACCCGCATGGTCAAAGGCTCGCGCGCCAGCAGCCATCCGAGAATCACCGCGACCACCGGATTCGCATAGGTATGCGTCGCCACCAGCGCCGGCGGAACGCGCTGCAGCAGCCAGGTGTAAGCTGTGAACGCCACGACTGAGCCGAACGTGATCAGGTAACCCAGTCCAAAGATAGAGCGCAACGTGATGCTCGACCAGTGCGTGTGCTGGAATTCGCCGGTAACTCCCGCCGCGATCAGCAGCATGAATGCGCCGCAAAGAGTCGGCAGCGCGGTTCGCCCCAGCGCGTCGGAAGGCAGCTTGAGCCGCGGGGAAATCACAACGCCTAACGACCATGACAAAGAACCTAGCAGCACTGCCAGCAATCCCCAGAGGCTCGACCCTTTTACCGTGAGTTCCGCCCCTGTCAGCATGGCCACGCCCACCACGCCGAGACCCAGGCCCAGGGCGCTGAGCGGGCTGGGCTTTTTCTGCCCCATCATCCAGCCCAGCACCAGAATGAACATCGGCTCGGTCGCGATCAGCAAAGCCGCCAGCCCCGATCCCACGTATTGCTCCGCCCAGTGCAGTGAGCCGTGCCCGATCAGGAAGAAGAGCGCGCCCAGGGCAAATCCTGCGGCCCATTGCTGGCGCGTGGGGCGAAAGCCGCGCCACCAGGCCCAAGCCAGCATGATGCCACCCGCAATCGAATGCCGGATTCCCGCCGTTACCAGGGGAGGAATGGTCTCGACCGCGTAACGGATCGCGAGATACGTCGATCCCCAGATGACGTAGATCGCCACAAAAGCCAGCGCCAGTTTGATGGCGTCTGTCTTGTCTTTATTCCGCGAATCTTTATTCCGCGAACTTGCGGGTTTGGGCTGAGGGACGATCACGGGTCTACCTCCAATATGTATCATTTTGCCGCTTCGGAGCATGGCCATAATCTGAGAGGGTTGATCGAGAATCATGGAAATTGACCTCCAAAATTACTAACCTGTTAAACTGTAATTATAGGTTACAGTGAATCGTAGTCGCCCTATATATAACTTGTCAATTATATTTTGATGGTTATATAATCATCAAGGAAGTTTCACTACTTCAGGATGACCGAAACCGAGCCAGAGAGACGACGCCCACCCAAGTTCGAACTGATCGGAGGGAACGTCTGCCTCGATTTCATCAATACGCTCGACGATCGTCCGAGTGCCCAACCCAGAGAGTTGCTGACGAACTACAACGAACTGCTGCGTTTCGGGGAAGACACTGGCATCCTCCCGCCGAAGTTGGTTGATTTTTTCCTCGAGAACGTTGATGTCATGGCCAATGATGCCGGGGACGCGCTCCGCCGCGCCATCAATCTGCGGGAAGCCATGCATGCCGTCTTTTCAGCTTTGATGAACCGGCAGACGGTTCCGCAGGTGGCGATGGACACACTCAATGCCGACATCCAGGATGCGGCACTGCATTCGCGGCTGGTGCCAGGTGAGGGACGTTGCGAGTGGCGGCTCGACGACATGGGGTCCACGCTCGATGCGATATTGTGGCGGATCGCGCGGGCGGCCGCCGACCTGCTGGTGTCAAGCGATCTCGCGCTGATTCGCGCCTGCTCCTCGCCCACCTGCCAGTGGCTGTTTCTCGACACCAGCAAGAATCACCACCGCCGCTGGTGCAGCATGAAGCAGTGCGGTAACCGCGCCAAGGCGCGGAAGTTCTACGCGAAGAAGAAGACTGCCTAGCTCACTTCAATTCCGTAATGATGGCACGCTGTTTTCCGAGGACTAGCGTTTCGGTGTGAGTGCGGTCGCGGGTGTTAAATCTGACCGTGCCGGGCGGTATACGAATTCGTGGTCAGTTTCCCGTCGGGTGTGGTCGAACTCAGGTCGCAATCTTCTCCCATTCCCTGGCGCTGCGCTAGCCAAAACCCTTGGCGTTCTCCCTCCTGATCAGGTGCGGTGTTAGTATTCTCTGATTCCAAGCCGAGGTCCCTCTATGGCCGCGCTTCCTTACAGCTTGAACCAGGGTTCCTGGCCCGAATTGCCGCTTGAGGCTTGGCAGGATACTTATGCCACGCTGCACATGTGGACGCAGGTTGTGGGCAAGGTGCGGCTGGCGCTCAGTCCGCTGGTCAACCACTGGTGGGAGGTTCCGCTCTATGTCAGCGCGCGGGGACTGACTACTTCTGCGATTCCTTATGGAGACGGAATTTTCGAAGTTCAGTTCGATTTTATCGAGCACAGGTTGATCATCCAGACCAGTTGGGGTGCGTCGAAGATGATGACGCTTGAGCCGCGATCGGTCGCAGAGTTCTACGCTGAGTTCATGTCAGCCTTGCGGTCGCTGGGGATTGAAGTCAAAATCTGGACGATGCCGTGCGAGGTGCCGAATCCGGTGCGCTTCGAGAGCGATACGCAACATGCCTCCTATGATCGCGAGTATGCGCATCGTTTCTGGAAGGTGTTGGTTTTGTGCGACACCATCTTCAAGGAATTTCGGGCAGGCTTCATTGGCAAAGATAGTCCAGTGCACTTTTTCTGGGGAAGCTTTGATCTGTGTGTGACCCGCTTTTCGGGGCGGCGTGCGCCGGAACGTCCGGGAGCGGATTTCGTTACTCGCGAGGCGTATTCGCATGAGGTCATCAGCGCGGGATTCTGGCCGGGAGGTGGCGACATCAAAGGGGCGGCGTTTTATGCCTATGCGGCGCCGGAGCCGGCGGGCTTTTCGGAGCAGAAAGTGAAACCGGCTGCGGCCTTCTACCATCCGGGGATGAAGGAGTTTCTGCTGATGTACGACGATGTGCGCAGTGCTGCTTCGCCCCGCGAGGCGCTGCTCAGCTTTCTGCAGAGCACTTATGAGGCGGGAGCGAAGCTGGCGCGGTGGGAGCGGAAGGAACTGGAGAGAGGTTGAATTATGGCGCTAAATCGCAGCAGCAAGGAACGAAACGGGGGCAATTATGAAACGCCTTGCCGGGTCGCGGCGGCTCCGGCGTGATAGGGGTCCTTCGACTGCGGTTGTGCTTCGCTGTCGCGAACCACAACCTTCGCTCAGGATGACAAAGGAGAAATGGAATGGCGAGGAAATGCGAGCATCTGGATCAAATCAAGATCACGACTACCGATATAGACGAGTGTGCGAAGAGTGCGTGAAGATGGGCGACACCTGGGTTCACCTGCGCTTGTGCATGGTATGCGGGAATGTGGGCTGTTGCGATTCGTCCAAGAACAAGCACGCTACGAAACACTTTCGGCACGCCGGGCATCCCGTGATGCGCTCGATCGAGCCGGGCGAAGACTGGATCTGGTGCTACGTCGATGAAATGATTGCGGGCGAAGTAGCAGCCTGAGACCGCGCGTTACACTGTAGGGGAACTTATGCCTTGGGGGCGCATCGCTCTGGCGATATTGGCTAGTGGCGTCGTGACGTCGCTGACGGACTGGGTATTCATGGGCGACTGGCTTTACAAGCGCTATGACCGGCATCCGGAGATCTGGCGATACCAAGGCGGGCAGGGAGAAAACAAAGCTATCCTTTGGTCCAGTTTGCTGCCCTTTCTCACCTGTGGTGTTTTTGTTTTGGCCTGTGGCGGCCTGCATCTCTATTCGTACCGAGGAACTCTCAAGTTGGCGCTGGCGATCTGGCTCATTGGACCACTGCCGCTTACCATCACAAACGCGCTGTGGTTGAAACTGACGCCAGCGATTGCAACGTCTTACGCTTTGGGGTGGCTGGTCAAACTGGCCCTCGTCGCACTCGCGGTGGCGCTGATTCTGGGTTGAGGTGTGGACTTCCCTGAAGAGTACGTTTCGAATGGGGCAAAAAGGGCAGGGAAAAAATTGAAAGGGCCGTGACATTGGTTATGCTCTAGCCGCCAACTCCTGCGAGGGAGTCAACAGCGTGGACGCATGCACCGTCACAGCCCCTTGATGCGATCACTGTTTTCACAGTCCCAAACCCCAACTGCACCTCGCAGCGCCGTCGGTTTTTTCAGGTTCGGCCGTCTTGCAGGTTGCCCCGCCTGACTGATCACCCAGTCTACTTCGGGTCAGCAAGTTTTATTTCGCTGTCCCTTTCGACCGTCGACGGAAGCAACCTTAACAGAACGTTCACAAATGTCAACGCAAACTATTGGTGCAATGCGCCGGATTCGTCCTGTGAATAACAGAAATTGCAACCTATTGCATGGGAAGAGCTTACGAAAAGGCAATCCCAATTCGGGACCGCTTTTACACAAGACTTTCACAATGCCCAAGAACGGGAGAAATCCACAGTCTGCACCAAAGATTCATCTTGACGCAGAAACATTCCCGGCGCATCTTGCTAACAGGGCAAAAGAATTACTGATGTCAGAACTCGTGGCTTATGTGGATGGTGGTTCCCTGGGCAATCCAGGGCCATCGGGTATTGGGGTGGTGATCGACGGCTGCGAAAGCGGTCCAATCCGCATCTCGCGGTGGATCGGGCACCAGGATAACAACGTTGCGGAGTACGTGGCGCTGATGGAAGCGCTGCAGTGCGCGGTTTCTCTGAAGGCCAAGGCGCTGCACGTTTACTCCGATTCCGAAGTGGTGGTCCGCCAGATGCGCGGCGAGTACATTTGCCGCAGTTCGCGTCTTTACTCCCTGCACTGGACTTGCCGCAAGCTGGCTCGCGCCCTGAGTTTCTCCATCTCCCACGTGCCGCGCGAGGATAATGCCGAGGCGAACCAGTTGGCGAATACGGCGGTGCGGGAGCGGGAAAGCGGGTCTTAGGTCTTGGGTGTTGGGTTCCGAACAAGACTGCGCCCGTGATCGTGAGCCCAAGACCTGGGGCCTAAGACGCAAGACTTGAGCCTCGCCTCAAGCTCGTCGCTTGACACCATTCCCTCTCCGAGCGAGACTCCAATTACTGACGCGCGCCAATGGATCATCATTCGATTGTCAACCAGAATTCCGAATCAGTGCAGGGAGACACTCCGATAACCGGCGCGCGCCAATCCGCGCCCGCTAGCGTATCGGCGGGAATTGCCGCGGCCAATGCGCATCTGCCGTCGCTCGAAATCGAGCCGCGTTTTCCGGGTGAGGATGGCGGGCAGTCGCTGGCCAAAATGGCTCAGATCGATCTCGATGCCGCGCTGCAGCTGCTGGCAGAGCGCGCCCAATACATTACCGGAGCCAGTGGCGCCGCAATTGCGTTGCGCCGCGGCGAACACGCGGACATGTTATGCCGGGCCAGCGCCGGATCGAACGCGCCTGAGTTGGGCGCACTGCTTTCCATGGAATACGGGCTTTCGGGGGAAAGCGTGCGCACGCGCCAGGCGCTGCGTTGTAATGACACTGAGGTCGATCCGCGGGTGAACCGCGAAGGCTGCCGGCAGTTGGGTATTGCGTCGGTGGTAGTGATGCCGATAGTAAGCGAGCAGCAGGTGATCGGCGTCTTCGAGCTTTTTTCGGGCCAGCCGCGTGCCTTTGAGGAGCGTGATCTCTCGGCCTTGCAACGCTTGAGCGAAATGGTGGAAACCGCGGTGAGGCATGCGGTGGCGGCGCAGAGTATGCCAGCAATACCAGCAATACAGGAACCGGGCGGCGCGGAAGTTCAACTGTCCGAGGATGTGATCGTGGCCGAGAGCTTGCCAGTTGAATCTGCCGGGACAGTGCCTGGCGCGGATTTGGCGCCTCTGCCGCCGGAGGCGGAAAAGACAGTCCAGGAAAAGGCAGAGCCTGGGCCAGCCCCGAAGAATCCGCTTTTCTGGTCGGCCGCCATGCAGATTTCAGCCGGCATCGCCGGCCATGCCGATGCCATCGCCGAGTCGATCCCGGTGCCTGCAGAGTTGAGAAATTTGCAGAAGTGCAAGGCCTGCGGCTTTCCGGTATCGCAGGGGCGGATCTTCTGCGTGGAATGCGAAGAGAAGCAATGGCGCGGCCAGCGACTTCCGCAGCCGGCTGCAAGCGCAAACCTGATGGCGCATGCGCAGCCGCAGCAGGAACCGCAAGCCATGCAGGCAATGGGTAATTCGCTGGATGTTTCTGTTTCGAAGGATAATTCTTCGATGCAGACTCCGGGGGTTCAGACCGCTGCCCTGGAGGATGTGTCAAGCTCCGACATCTCGCCTCTGTCTTTGAGTTCGGCTGCGCCGTCCGAATCATGGTTCGCGGCCAACAAGTACATGCTCGCTGCATTGGCGGTCGCCATCGTCATTGCTGCGATTGTCTGGCTGCGCTGACGTTTCCAGGAGCCGCGGATCCTTCTCCTTCTCTCTCATTCTTTTCTGTGAGTGCTGTACCGGCGACAGATTACAATTTCTTTCCTGACTTCAAGGTTGATCGGGGGATGATTTGGAAAGGTTGATCGTGACAACGACCACGCGGGCGGCGTTGCGACGTTGCTCGCTGGTTCTGCTGCTGACTGGGTTGGCGGCTGGTCAGAGTGCGGAGCAGCGGACCGCCCACTACCTGGAGTCTGTGCGCAAGCAACCGCCGTTGCTGCTGGCCTTTGTGCGCGACCTGCCGAAGGGCGGAGATCTGCACAATCATCTAGACGGCGCGATTTATGCCGAAGACCTGGTGGATTTCGCGGCGGATGGCGGGCTGTGCGTGGACCGCACGTCCTCGCGGCTGCTGGCGCCGCCTTGCGACTCCTGCGAGAACTACACTGCGAAGCCGGCGGCGCGGTGCAGCTATGGCGATCACGTGCTCTACAACCAGATGATTGACGCCTGGTCGATGCGCAACTGGAGGCCGGGTGACGAATCGGGCCACGATCATTTCTTTGCCGCGTTCGACAAATTCGGGCTGGCATCGCACACGCACGCGGCGGAGGGGATTGCCGCGTCCACGAATCGCGCAGGCAGGGATCATCTGCAATATGTTGAGTTCATGCACACTGCTGATGGTAGCGCAGCGGCGCAAGTGGCGGGGAAAGTCGAATGGAACCAGGATTTCGGCAAGATGCGCGACGCGCTGCTAGGCGCCGGCCTGAAAGAGGTGGCCGCCGAGACCAGCAAGAGGCTCGCAGCCGACGATGCCCGCGCCAGAGAGATTCTTAAGTGCGGAACCGCGGATGCCGCGGCGGGATGCGACGTCACCGTGCGCTATCTTTATCAGGTGCTGCGCGGGCGGCCGCATGAAATCGTGTTTGCGCAGATTCTGTTGGGATTTGAGCTGGCGTCCTCCGATCCGCGATTTGTCGGGCTGAATCTGGTAATGCCCGAGGATTGGTATGTGCCGCTCCACGATTTCAACGAGCATATGGTCATGCTCGATTATCTGCACGGTATCTATCCCAAGGTGCATATCGCGCTGCATGCGGGCGAACTTGCCATGGGACTGGTGCCGCCGGAAGATCTGACGTTTCACATTCGCGCCTCGGTGGAACGCGGACATGCGGAGCGCATCGGCCACGGGGTCGACGTAATGAACGAGAAAGATCCTATCGCCTTGTTGCATGAAATGGCGGAGCGCAACGTGCTGGTAGAAATCGCGCTGACCTCGAACGACATGATTCTGGGTGTGAGCGGGGATGACCATCCCCTGCCGATTTATATGAAGTATGGCGTTCCGGTGGCGCTGGCGACTGACGACGAGGGCGTGGCGCGCTCGGACATGGCGCATGAATACTTGCGCGCGATCGAGAGTTACCACTTGTCCTACGCGGACTTGAAGCGCATAGCGCGACAGAGCTTGGAGCATAGCTTCCTGCCGGGTCAAAGCCTGTGGACGGACACGAAGCTGGTGTTTCGCATGGCTTCGGCATGCGTGAGCGATGTTCAGGGCGCAGAAAGACCTTCGATGGGATGCGAACAGTTTCTCGCGGCCAACGAACGCGCACGAACGCAGTGGAAGCTCGAGGGTGAGTTCGCAAAGTTTGAGAAAAAGTACTGACGACTTGCATGACTGACGATATTTACAGCGCTGCCGAATCCGCTGCACAATTCATCCTTGGACAAACTCGCCTGCTGCCGCGAATCGGTCTAGTGCTAGGTTCAGGGCTTGGCGGTTTTGCCGATTCGTTGAGCGAGGCCGCCCGAATTCCATACGCTGAGATTCCGGCGTTCCCGCGATCTACCGCGGTCGGACACGCTGGGCTGATGGTAATTGGCAAGGCGGGCGCGGTGCCTGTCGCCGTGATGCAAGGGCGGGTGCATCTTTACGAAGGATATTCGGCCCAGGAAGTCGCGTTTCCCATGCGCGTGTTTGGACGCATGGGAATTCGCGCGGTCGTTCTGACCAATGCCGCAGGCGGGATCAATCTGAGTTATCAGCAAGGCGCGCTGGTGCTGATTCGCGACCACATCAACTTGCAGGGAGGAAATCCGCTGACGGGACCGAATGACGATCGCTTCGGCGTGCGCTTTCCTGATATGACGCACGCCTATGAGAAATCCTATCGCGGGCTGGCGCGGGAAGAAGCTGGCAAGCTGGGAATGGCACTGCACGAAGGCGTTTACGCGGCGCTGCTTGGCCCCAGCTACGAGACACCTGCAGAGATTCAATATCTGCGAACCATTGGCGCGGACCTGGTGGGCATGTCGACGGTCTTCGAGGTGATCGCCGCGCGTCACATGGGAATCAAAGTGCTCGCGATCTCGTGCGTCACCAACATGGCGGCGGGGATTGTCGATCAGCCGCTCTCGCACCAGGAAGTCATGGAGACCGGAGAGCGCGTCAAGGCCAGCTTTGAGGCGCTGTTGCGCGCGGTGCTGCCGCGGGTTCAAAACGAAAACAACCCAGTCTAATGTGTCGCAACTGACACGCCCTATGATCTGTCCAGATCCTGGTTTCTCATTTTCTTCCTTCCCTCCTCTAGCGAGCGTGCGACGCAGCTTCTTCGATCGCAGCCGCAACCTCTTTCGGCCTGGAGACATACACCGAGTGGCTGGCACCTGAGACTTCGACTTTGTGGCTGTTGGCTCGCGAGGCATACCAGCGTTCGAGGTCAGGGTTGATGGTGCGATCCGCTCCCGCCACCAACATCCAGCTCGGCTTGGTTTTCCACGCAGCGGTGGTGATGACTGCTTTGAAGTTGTCAGCTTTGTTCAAGACCTGTGATCGCGCCATGAAGGCGGCCTGTTCAGCGGACAGGTCGGCTGCGAAGTACTCATGAAACTGCGCAGCGTCAAGGTAGGTGAATCCGTCTGCCGTCTTTATTATCGCGGTTGACTTGCTGAGGTCGCTGGGGAAGCGCTTTCCGTCATCAGACTCGTTCTCTCCAGCATCTGGCATGTGGGCGGCGACGTACACCAAACCGGCGACGGACGGGTCTGTCCCCGCTTCGGTAATTACTGCTCCTCCATAGCTGTGAGCGACAAGAATACACGGTCCATCCTGTAGAGCAAGGACGCGCTTCGTAGCGGCGACATCCTCTTGAAATGACGTCTCCGGCTCTTGAACGATACTGACGTTGTAGCCGTCCTTCACAAGAATGTCGTAAACGCCTTTCCAGCCGGAACCGTCTGCCCAGGCGCCGTGAACCAGGACAATATTTCGAACCCGACTCTCCTGTTTCTGCGCTGAGAGCGCGCAGCAGGTCAACAGCGACAATACGATACAGAGGGACTGAGACATTCCTCGTACCACTCGCAGGGCCTTGGTTGAATTGCTCATTTTGTTTCTCCTCCTTGCAAACTGATCTGTACATCGGACGCCAGGTGCGGCAAATTTACTTTCCGGCCAGGGGAATAAACAATTCAACTGGCGGAGTCACGCCGTACACTGCGGAAAAGCTTCCCTGATTCACCGCGAGCGCGAGATGTCCGCGCGAATCGATATACAGCAGCGGCTGTTTCAGCGGCACATCACTGAAGGTACGCACGAACTTGATTTTCATCTCTTTGCCGCCGATCTTCACTGGAACTTCCTGGCCACGCTGGTAGCCGAGTTTCAGAAAATCCTCGGCATCGAGGTTCGTTACCAGATTACCGAACGGGCCGTCGGTGGCAATTACTTCTGCGGTGACTCCGCGCTCGTCGAGCCGCGGGGCTTTTAATTCCAGGCGCACCAGCGACGCGAGCGGCATCTCAGGACCGACCTTGGTCCAATCGTCGCCGCGGGCAACGTGCGCTCCCACGGGAGAAAAAATGTCGCGGCCGTGAAAGGTTGACGATAACTTGGTGCCGATCATCCAATCTGGGTTAGTGATTTCGTGCACCGACTCGATGCCGTCGCGCTGCTCGACCAGCGTGAGCAGGCCGTTATCGGGCAGCACGAAATACTGCCCGCGTTTCGATTTGGCGACGATGCCTTTGCGCGTGCTACCCACCGTTGGATCGATGACGACTACGAAGACCGTGCCTGCGGGATAGTAGGGCGTGGCGCCATAAAGAAAACGCGCGCCATCGAGAATGGAAAATGGCGTTACCTGATGGGTGAGGTCGACGATGCGCACCTCGGGCATGATCGAATAAATCACTCCGCGGCAGATGGCGACGGAATCGTCTACTACTCCGAAGTCGGTCATGAAGACGATGGTTTGCGGATATTTACTGGTTTGCGCGCCGGCCAGCGCGGCAAGTACAAGCGTCAGGCAAAGCAACACAAACATTCCCCGACGAATTGAGGCGCTCGTGCGAGCCGGACTCTCCCGATTTGTGGTGATCATGGTCTGAAAGAATACTGGGGACGGTCGCCAGGCGGCAAATCAAGCGCAGACCGGGTAGCGCCTCAACTTGCCAGCCTCACCGGAGAATCGCCTCGCTCGCTCGGCGGGACCGCCGAGGCGGCCGTCTCCATATGAGCGCCGCTCCGCTGTATTGCCCTTCGATCTATAATGTTCTGTCAATTCATCGCACGACCGCAAGGAGGCTTTATGCCCGCAGTCATTCCCGAGAAGTACCGCGATCTGTTTGAGAAGCGCGCTTTCGCCAACCTGGGCACGCTGATGCCCGATGGCCGGCCGCAGGTCACGCCGGTGTGGTGCGACTTTGATGGCGAACACGTTATTTTCAACTCCGCCAAGGGACGCCAGAAAGATAAGAACGTCCGCCGCGATCCGCGCGTGGCCTTGACTTTGGTGGATCCGGAGAATCCCTACCGTTATCTCGAGATTCGCGGCCGCGTGGTCGAGATCACCGAAGACGGGGCCAGCGCTAGCATCGACAAGCTGGCCAAGAAATATCTCGGCGTCGACAAGTATCCCTACGGTCAGCCTGGTGAGGTGCGCGTGATTTACAAGATTACGCCCGAGCACACGACGGTGATGGGGTAGGAACTTTTAGGATTCCATTAGGATTCCATGTCGCGGGAAAGCCGGCGAGACCCTTCGGTTTCGCTCAGGGCAGGCTGCCGGCGCTACGGTCGAGGACTCTTCAATCTCATCATGCCCATCACTGAAAGCGTAATCTCAGCACTCGACACTGACTGGGTCCGCTCGCAATTTCCATCGCTGGCGCAAACTGTCAACGGACATCCCGCCGTCTTTATCGACGGACCCGGAGGGACGCAAGTTCCGCAGCGCGTGATTGATGCCATCTCCGGCTACCTGCGCCGCGACAACGCCAACACCGACGGCGCCTACGCGACCAGCCGCCGGACCAACGCAATGCTCGCCTCGGCGCGCGCTGCCATGGCTGACTTTCTCAACTGCGGCGCTGATGAAATCGTCTTCGGCCAGAACATGACCGCGCTGACATACGCCATGTCGCGCGCGATCGGCCGCGACCTTGGCCCCGGCGATGAAATCCTGGTCACGCGCCTCGATCATGACGCCAACGTATCGCCCTGGCTCGCGCTCGAAGAAAAGGGCGTGACCATTCGTTGGGCGGAAATCCACACAGAAGACTGCACTCTTGACGTCGAAGATCTCGCTGCGAAGATCAATTCGAAAACCAGGCTGGTCGCCATCGGCTACGCCTCGAATGCGGTCGGAACGATTAATCCAGTGAAGGAAATCGTCCGCCTGGCTCACACGGTCGGGGCGCTTGCCTACGTTGACGCCGTACACTACGCTCCACACGGTCTGATCGACGTAGCCGATCTGGATTGCGATTTTCTGGTCTGCTCGACTTACAAGTTTTATGGCCCGCACATGGGCGTGCTGTATGGCAAGCGCGAGCATCTAGCGCGGCTGCGCCCTTACAAAATACGCCCGCTCACCGACGCCGTTCCGCTTCGCTGGGAGTGGGGCACGCTCAATCACGAGTGCATCGCCGGCATCACCGCGTGCGTCGATTACATCGCCGACCTCGGGCGGCGCACCGATCCTGAATCCGCCACCCGCCGCGCCGCTATCATTGCAGCTTTCGAATCGATTCATCGCCATGAACACACACTGATGAATCGCCTGATTGGCGGGCTTTCCGAAATTCCGCAGCTCAAGATCTACGGCATTACCGATCCCTCCTGCTTTGCCTGGAGGTGCCCCACTCTCGCAGTGCGCGTTGCTAACCAGACCGCCGACCAGACGCCGCTTGCGCTCGCTACCGAACTAGGGGATCGCGGCTTTTTTACCTGGGATGGAAACTATTACGCTTTGAACCTCACCGAGCGGCTTGACGTGGAAAAGTCCGGAGGATTCCTGCGTATTGGTCTCGTGCACTACAACACGGTCGAAGAAGTGGACCGGCTGATCGACGCCTTGCGGGAGATTGTTGGAGCTTAGCTGGCTGGGCTTGCGACACGACTGATGTCGTGCTCTTTTGGTCTGTGCTTCACGCAAGAGCTGTGGCGCCGCAAGCAAACAACAGATTTCGGTGTGGCTGAAGCCGCGCCCCTTCAAAACGTCCGCTCCGCCAGCCCCGCTCAACCTGCTCGATTCCGGTGTCGCGAAATGCTCGAATGATTTTCTGGGCGAACTCGGCGCGGCTGGGCTGACCAGAGAAAACTTTGTCCAGAAGGCTCATGGCGTTCACAAGCTGCCCGAGCGGGGGGAGGAGAGGGAAAGCGAAACCCCTTCCGCTGGTCAGGCAGGCGGCGGCGCCCCTGGGAAATGCAAAGGCGGTGAGAGCGAGAGAGACGAAGGCCGTTGCGAACCGCTTACGGCCAGCGCTTGGCAGTATCGTCCCAACCGGCTGCGCGCACGGGCTGCGCCGACGGTACAACCGGAGGCGCAGGGATGCGGATCGGCTGCTGCGGTCCGTTCACAGCCGTGGCCAGCGCCGGTTTCACCATGTCCGAGTTCATTTCCGTTCCTTCGGAGAGCAAGGGAGCCACCAGCCGCAGCGCTTCCACTTCCTTCTCCAGCCGGGTCAGCTCCATTTCTTTCTGCCTCAAAACCTCGTAAACATTCTTCATAGACAGGGCACCTGTGAATCAGTTGTAGGGTCGAGCAGCTTTTCTCGAACTTTAGCAGACTTACCCGTGTTGTCAAGGAATTAAGCCTTGGCGATTAAGATTCAGGTGAGCCTAGTCGATTTCACGCCCTGCGGTGGGAAATGCCGAAGGCCGCCGAATTACTGAGATCCCTTGCCGGATGCGGCTTTCACCGAATTTTCACAGCCGCCGAAGGTCTGCAAGAAGCCGCCGCACTGGTTGCCGCCTCGATCTGCGTTGCGAAAATCCTCGTCCCGTCTGCCTTCTGCACGAAATGGCTTCGGCAACTGCACAGAATCCGGTCACCCGGCTGTGGATGGCGTGCACTCGATTGAAAATGAATCGGATAAAGGCGCACACTTTTCATTGACTCCAGAATTAGAAAGAGTACAACAGGATCGTTCTTTGACAGTTTCTTAAGTTTTTCCGGTTGGTGCGGCGTCCGGGGCTCAAGCTGAGTCACCCTCAACATTGCAAAATGAGGAGGGAAGGCCAGTGAGGGTCTATAGCAAAGCGCTGGTCGAGGAGAACAGGAAGCCCAGTCGAAGGCAAGACAGAGTTCCGAGGCGTTGGGTAGGTTTGTCCGGTTGGCGGTAAGCCCGGAGCCCGAGCAAGATCGCGCGCAGCGGCCCCGCAAGGGAAGCAGCGAGAGCAGGTCAAGTAAGGGTCTAACGCGAGCTACTGGCTGAGACGAACGGACCCAACACCACCTCGGAACTCTTTATTTTTTGAAGGCAGTTTCTAGTTTCCGGTTTCTAGTCCCGGCTTCCCGAAGGCTTTCTCCTTACACAGATCTTCTAGGAACTGGAAACTGAGAACTACGGCTACGCTTGCTTTCTCGAAACGATAATCCACACCGTGCCGCGGTCCTCGCAAAAGCGGCAGTGGTCCCCCCCCTAATGATTTTCCCGTTCCGTGGCATTCCAGGCAGGTGGCGATAATGTGCAGCTCCTGAAGGGAACTCTCCGGAAGCTTGGCTGGATCCTTGAAGGTTTCGGCATGATGGTAGTCGCGCAGCCAGAAGACCAGCTTGCCTTCGAGGTTTTCGCGTTCTTTGCTAGTAAGTTGTGCGCTGCGCTGCGGCCACCATTCGCGAATGCAGCCGTAGCAGATCAGTTCGCCGGCGTCGAAGAGGGCGCCGGGATCAGTGCGGCGAACGAACTTCTCGCACCAGGAGCAGGCATTGACGCCAAGTAAGGCGAAAGCGTCCTTCAGCCGGTCAAGGTCGAGCTGTTGGCGCGCCAGGATCTCTTCTAAGCTTTCAGATTTTTCAGGCATCGGTGGGTTCCGCTTGCCAGGACCTATTCAGGATATACCGAGGATGCCGCGAATGCCGGGGTTCCCAACCGCACAAGTCGATCTGACGTCGAACCCAAGCACTGACCACTGATCACTGACCTAATCCACGTGCTCGCCTTCTTCAAAGTTTCCCTCGGCGGCGGGGAGCACATCGCGTTCGCCTGCGACCCACACGTATAGCGTCGGCAGCAGGAAGATGCTCATCACCAGGTCGGCAATCAGTCCGCCTACGATGACAATTGCGAAGGGGCGCTGCGAGTCGGAACCAATGGCGTGCGAAAGAGCTGCTGGCAACAGTCCTAACGTCGCCACCAGCATCGTCATCATGATGGGACGCAGCCTCAACACCGCGCCTTCCACCGCGGCGTCTTCGATGGTGTAGCGCCGGGCGCGAAGCTGATTGATGTATTCGAGCATGATGACTCCGGTCTGCACCGACACGCCGAAGAGCGCCAGGAAGCCAACGCCGGAGGAAACGCTGAAATTTGTGCCAGTGACTAGAAGAGCCAACAGGCCGCCGAAGCGAGCCATCGCCACGTTGGCGAGGATCAACAGCGCCCATTTGAAAGACTTAAACATCGTGTACAGGATAACGAAGATAACGAGGATGGTGATGGGGAGCACGATGAGCAAGCGCTCGTCCGCCCGCTTCTGGCTCTCGTATTCTCCAGCCCAATCGATGTGATATCCGGGGGGCAGTTTCATCTGTTCGTTGACCTTCTTCATCGCCTCTTCGACTGCGCCACCCAGGTCACGGCCCCGGACGCTGTACTTGATGGCAACATACCGCTGATTGCCCTCGCGATAGATTTCGGAACCGCCGTCGGCCTCGCTAATTTTGCAGAGCTGCCCCAGCGACACGCGCTCTCCGGAAGGCGATAGCAGCCGAATGTTCCTTATCGCTTCCTGGGTACTACGGTATTGCGGTAAATAGCGCAGCGTGAGGTCGTAGCGCGCCTCATCCTTCAAGACCTGGGTGAGCGCGTTCCCTCCCACCGCGGTCTGAACCGCATCCTGCACGTCGGCGACGTTGATCTGGTAACGAGCAGCCGCATCGCGGTCCACCGTGACGTTCAGATTGGGCTGGCCCAGTACATGAAACACTCCAAGGTCTTCGACTCCTTTCACTGTTCCCATGATGCTGGCGATCTGGGCGCTCTTTTCTTCCAGCGTCTTCAACGTATCCCCATAGACCTTAATGGCCAACTCGCCTTTCACTCCACTGACCGCCTCTTCCATGTTGTCTTCGATAGGCTGGGAAAAACCCCACACCACGCCCGGAATCTTGTTGTTGAGCTCGCGATTCATGGCGGCGATCAATTCGTCTTTGTTCTCGTGAAAAACCGGTCGCCATTCTTCTTTTGGCTTGAGATCGACGAAGTATTCGGTATTGAAAAAACTGGTGGTATCGGTGCCGTCATCCGGACGTCCCGTTTGACTGGCGCATTGCGGGACCTCGGGGAACGAGCAAAGGATGATGCGCGCTTGATTCATCACGCGGATACCCTCGTCCGGGCCGGCGCTGGGCGCAAGTGTGCCTCGCACCCAGAGCGCGCCTTCATCCAAGTGAGGCAGGAACTCGGAACCGATGACGCCGCCGAAGGCAAGGAAAAGCGTAAAGCAAAACCCGACGATGCCTATGGCCAACACCAGTCCACGCCGGCGAATCGCCCACCGCACTGCGCTGCGGTAGTGCTTTACCGAGAACTCCATGAGTGGATTGCGCCATTCCTTCGCTCCTTTCGCGAAGGCGAAACTGGCTAGCACCGGCGCGATCAAAATCGAGAACAGCAAGGCCCCGAGCAGGGCAAAGGCTACGGTCCAGGCCATGGGGTGAAACAGCCGGCCTTCCACGCGCTGGAGCGTAAAAATAGGGAGGTAAGCGGTAATAATGATGGCGATCGCATAGAAGACCGGGCGCTGCACTTCGTGCGAGGCTTCGCTGATTTTTTCGTTTGGAGTCTTGATGTCCCCGTTCTTATGGCCGAGGTGGCGCACAATGTTTTCGATCATCACGACGGAGCCGTCGACGACCATGCCAAAATCCAGCGCGCCTAAAGATAAAAGATTCGCCGGAATGTGCCTTATGTCCAGACAAATGGACGCGAACAAGAGTGAAAACGGAATCGTTGCCGCGACGATGAGGGCGCCCCGAATGTTGCCCAGAAACAGGAAAAGGATGATCGAAACCAGGATCATTCCTTCCGTCAGGTTGTGCAGCACAGTGTGGCTGGTGAAGTGAACCAGATCGCTGCGATCGATAAACGGAACAACCTTCACCCCCGGAGGCAGAATATGGTCGTTCAGTTCCTCCACTTTCTTGTGGATGCCTTGCAGCGCGGTATCCGCCGCCGCGCCTTTTCGTAACAGCACGATGCCTGACACGACATCGTCGTTATCTATGATCTTGCCGTTCTCCCGATGAATCGCTTTAGCAAATTGTCCCAGCCGGATCTTCGGACCTTGCGCAACCACCGCAATGTCCTTCACGCGGAGTGGCGTGCCATTTTTGGTCAGGATGACCGTTTGTTCAATGTCGTGGACACGGTCGACCAGCCCGACAGAGCGTACATTGATCTGCTGCAGTCCTTCTTGAATGAAGCTTCCGCCCGCGTTGGTGTTGTTGTTGGTGAGTTGCTGCTCGACCTGGGCCAGGCTCAGGCCGTAGGCGACGAGCTTGTTTGGGTCGACACGTACCTGGTATTCGCGGGTAGGCCCGCCGAAGCTGGAAACGTCGACAATATCCGGTACGGCTTTGAAGTTCTTTTCGATGACCCAGTCTTCGATGGACTTCAACTCCATCGGGTCATACTTCGGGTTAGTGCTATGCAGCGTAAAGAAATAGATCTGGCCGACCGGACTCCAGTCCGTGCCCATTTGCGGCGTAACATTCGGCGGCAGCGTGACCTGGCTCAGTCGCTCCAGCACCCGCTCCCGGTTCCAGTCATTATCCGATTCGTCGTCGAAGATCAGCTTCAGGTCAGAGAGCCCGAACAGTGAGAACGAACGCAGATGCACCACGTGCGGAATGCCGTTCATCACGACCTCGAGCGGAATCGTGACCTGTTGTTCGATTTGCTCCGCTGAAATCCCCGGCCATTGCGTAATGATCTCGACGTAGTTGTCGGCTACATCGGGATAGGCCTCAATGGGCAGCCGCTTGAACGAAACGATGCCCGCGGCAAAAAGGATCAGCGCCAGGGCGAGGACGAGCAGCCGGTTATTCAACGCGAAATCGACGACGCGGCGAATCATCTATCGCTCCACCTACTGCTCCACCGTGTTTTGCAGTGCCAAAGCGTTTGAAACCACTTGATCTCCGGGCTTGAGGCCAGAAACAACCTCCTGCATGTTGCCGGGAAGCATGTTTCCTGTGACGACCTCCCGGCGCTTGAAATGGCCGGTGCTTAGCGGGGTGTAGACCCACTCGCGATCATGCAAGTGCAGAATCGCCGCGGCCGGAACCGCGGCCCGCATTTCCGGCTGCTTTCCGTAAAAGGTTGCGGTAACGAACATGCCCACGCGCATCCCACCGGGGTTGGCGACCTCGAGTCGAACCTTGGCGGTGCGCATGCTGGGATCGAGAACCGGCAGGATGTTGTCGATCCTCCCCTTAAGGGTCTGATTAGGATAAGCGTTAAGGCGAATGTCGGCGAACTCGCCGACGTGTACAGCTTCGAGATCGTTTTCGTAAACGTCGCAGACGATCCAGACATACGAAAGATCGGAGATGGTGAAGGGATTGGGAGAGCCCAATCCTTGGACGCCCGACGCGTTCGTAACTTGCTGATCGGTGATCACACCCGAGATGGGAGCGGTGATATCGACGATGCCTGAGGGGTGGTCTTTATCGATGCCGAGAAGCTTTAGCTGTTCGGTTGCGGCATTCAGGTCTGCTTTGGCATCGCCTTCGGTGTCTTCCGCTTGTTCCAGAGCGCTTTTGGCAATCGCGCCCTTGTCGTAGAGAATCTGGGCACGCTCAAGTTGTACACGGGCCAGCCGCTCGTCGTTTTCCGCTTTTACAAACGTCTGGAAAGCTCCGGAGACATCGTTGCTGCGAACCCTCAGCAATAGCTGTCCCTTGGTCACCACATCCCCAAGCCTCGCTTTGATCTCTACAACACGTCCCGAGGCGAGCGAGATCACAGGTACGGCGCGATTGATATCGGGCTGCACGACGCCAGTGACATTGAGGGCAGGCGCCGCTTTATGCTCGCTTGCCGCCACGAGGGGAAACTGCTGCGGATTGTCCACCTTGAAATTGTTGGCGTCGAGATCAGGCTCCACGGTTGCCGCAGGCGGCGCCTCGGCCTTGGGGTCGGCCTTGGTTTCGTTGCAGCCAACGAAGAGAAAACTCAAAGGCAAGCAAAGAGCTGCAACCACGATCAGGCCAACAGATTTGGTTTTCATTGAATCACCTCCCGGCCCACGGCCTGATTCAACTGCGCCGCAGCCGTCAAGTAAGAGCCAACCAGGTTCACATAGTTCAATTGCACGCCGCGGTACTCCGCCTGCGCGTTCAGGAAATCAAGCAGCGACGCACCGCCATGCTGGTAAGAGAACGTAATGGTGTCGCGCACCCGGACAGACTGCTGCAGATATTTGGCCTTGTAAGGCCGCAGCAGAATCACATTGCTCTCAAGCGTGGCGTAGCTGGAATCGACATCGCTGAAGACTTGCGCTTCCGCCGTATCGCGCAATCTCTCGTTGCGCGTGATATCAAGTTGCGTGCGCAGCTTTTCTCCCTGGTTGCGGTCGAAGATGCGGAAGGGGATGCTGACGCTGACGCCGATGGTATTTGTGCCGAACGGGTTATTGGTGGAGGAGTTGTGCGTGTACCATGCGCCCAGACTCGGATCGGTGGAGCCGTTGGCAACCGCCAGTTTGTGGTCGGTTTGAGCTTTGTCGACGGCCTGAATGGCGGCTTTCAAGTCGGGCCGTGCGTCCAGCGCGATCTTCCGGAACTCGTCACGCGGCATGAGTTGATCGCTGAAATCGTATGGGCCGGTTACGTCAACTTGATCGAGGGGAGTTCGGGAATTGAGGAGTGTGAGCAGTTGTATCTTTGCGGTTTCCAGGTTTTCCTCGGCAGATTGCAAGTCTGATTCATACTGCACCCGCTGCAGCTCCAACCGGTCGAGATCGATCTGCGCAATGTCGCCGGCGCTGAACCGGCTTCTGCTGATATTGAGGACCTGGTCGTAGTAGACAAGGTTATCCTTTGCCAACTGCAGTACCACTTTCGCCTGCAGGGTTGACACAAAGGCGCTGCGCAAGTTGAAGAGCATCGTTCGTTCCAGGTCGGCGTGGCTCGATTCGGCAATTAAAGTTGCCTTTTTTGCGCTCTCCAGGCGTAACTCTCGCTTGTGCCGCCGTTCATGCAAATAGCTGATGCCGGGGGTTTCAAAAGTCCCCGCGAACGGGCGCCAGACGCCTCGTTCGGGAGCGATTTGGGTGCCGTCAACCGACAGACTGAAATCCGGGTTCGGACGCAAGAACGCGGTGATCTCCTGCGCCTTGGACTCGTCGATGTTCAGCTTGTCTGCCAGCAGCGTGGGGTTGTTCAGCTCGAAGCGGTCCTTGACCTGCTCCCAAGTCCAGGCTTGAGGCGGAGATTGCCGCGAGGGCGGCGCGGCCTGAGGGGCGGTCTGCGCCGCACCCGAGCCTGCGCCCAACGCTACCAGGAGCAACGACCACCAAAGTCCTTTTCGCATCAAGTGCTCCATCCAAACTGCCTGCCGTCACATTCGGCGATACGAATGCGGGTTTACTCAGTATCTGGTTTCCCTCGTAAGGATTCTCTAAAGACGAGGGACAATCGCCGCGGATTTATTGCTGCAGCCCATCAGCGATAGGCGAACAAAGCCTTAACAGGGATGATTCGGCGAACTACCCAAGGAGGGAAAAAGGAGGCGCCCGACCGCCGTGGAAAAAGCACGACCTGGCCAGCGGCGATACACGGCTAACAGAAACTTCAAGCAACCCAACCTCCGGAGTAACCAGCCGAACCGCACTCGCTACTATGGCCGGAGGCCCTTGCAGCCGATTGATCCAAGCCGAATTCCTATCGCTTCCCGCCTGGCGCACGGTGCGCTTGCTGAGGGAGGAGTCTTCCATCTCGGCCCGCATCGCGTGCAGATCGTCCGAAGCCGAAATCACCGGAAACAGCAGAACCAGCGCGCATCCGAGAGCGAGCAAGCATTGCAGCGAGGTGACCCTGCGCACCAACCGCGTTCCCGCGCCCCGGCGCCACAGCCAGTACGCCGGCAGCGCCAGCAGCAGCCACGCGAGATTGAGCAATAGTTCCATTTCAGTTTCTAGTTTCCGGTTTCTGCGGAAACCGTTCGCTCAAGCACGAATAAGAGCTTTCTCGGCCCAAACAAGTATGGGTAGTTTTTCAGAAATCCCTGAGGCAAGTCAATGTGACCACGGTACTGCTGTTGAGTCGACGAGAACCAGAAACTGGATACTGGATACTGCAAACTGCCTAAGGTCCCACGACGACTTGCAGCGCCGTCGGCGTTTGCATTCGTTGCCGGTAGATCGCGTTCCGCTTGGCCACTTCGCCTACCAGGTTCACGTAGACCAAATAGGCTCCGTGCGGCAAGGTCTCGCCAAACGGCAACGCCATTGCAATCGTCCCTTTCTTCAAAGGAAAATGCTGGTAGCCGATCTCCGTGGCCCGTCCGTTCTCCGCTACCGCCTTCACGTCGAAGGTCAAGTCCATATCGTCTGCTGTTATGTTCGAGACCTCGACGCTGCCATCGATGCGGTTTCCCGTGACGTGCGCCGGAACCTTCCATGTCAGCGTCATGCCCTCCTCCACCTTGATCACAAATCTTCGCTGCACCGCCTGTTGCGGATTGCCGCCGTCGCGCACCGCGACCACAAACTGAAATTCGCCCGCGCGCTCCGCCTCTCCCTGCAGCGCACCGTTGTCTTCAAGTTTGAGCCCCGGCGGCAACGCGCCACTCTCCACACGCCAGTGCAGTACGGGCACGTAATTGCCGCGCGCATGAAAATTTATCTGATATGTACCGTGGGGATACGTCGTCGGCAACTCTGCCGGTTCAATCACCAGCCCTTCGTCCTTGTCCCTGTCTTTGTCTTTATTCTGCGAAGGTCCGTCGTGGGAGGTCTTGTCCTGTGCGGCGGTCGCGCCCATGGCCATTACCAGCGTGCACGCGATTGCCGCGAAATATCCAGCCCAATGGAATCTCAGTCGCCACTTCATCTCTAAATCCTTCAACCTCCACTGGGAATCACACGAACGCTTCCTCCACCATGCTACCGAATTCTCCCTTCCCCCGCACCATTCCGCCGATCCAAAGGTCGCAGCGCTATGCCGAATTGGATGCAAAAATCTGGAGACGAGGAGTCCGCGCTCTGCGTACAACGCCTGAATGTAAAGATATGTATAACTTGCACTTGCGACAGAGTTTTCTTTTTTCTCTGCGCTACTTGTTTCCGTGGTTCGGGTTTAACGCAAGTGAATTCACCTGTGCTAACCTCGAAATTAAAGGTGACCAGCTCGACGATTTACGCCCCGGAGGAAGTTATGTCAGTACGCAACGCAATTGGTCTGTTCTTTGCACTTTCCACACTTGCACTTCTAATCGGCTGCGGCAGCAGCTCTCCTACCCCGGTAGCTCCCCCGAGTGGCGCTTTCAGCGCCAGCAGCCTGAACGGCACTTACGTGTTTTCGTCGACAGGATTGGACGCCTCCAATGGACTATTCCTGAGCATCGCTGGCACCGTCGTCGCCAACGGAAGCGGCGGCATTACCGGAGGTACGATTGACATCGTCGGCCCAGATGTCACGCAGGCGGCTCCGGTCGCTCAGCCGATCACCGGTGGTACCTACACGGTCAGCGCCGATGGCCGCGGACAGATCAAACTGGCAACCGTTACCCTGGACTTCGTTCTGACCTCCAGTGCGCACGGGTTGATCACTGAATTCGACGGGAACGGTTCGGGCAGCGGCACGATTGATTTGCAGAGTACGGCGACTCTGGCTCAACTCGCGGGCTCCTACGCTTTCAGTCTTGGAGGGCTTGACAGCAGTGGCTTTCCTACCGCCACGGCTGGATCGTTCACGCTCAATAGCACCGGCGGTGTGACTGGGGGCGTTCAGGATTTTAATGACAACCTAGTCGTTGAGCCCGCTCTGCCCATCCTTCCTGGCACCGCAACCTTTGGAACGGGAACTGGTCCGGGGTCAATCACTCTTACCACCGGGACCACGACGCTCACTTTTGACTACTACCCGATTAGCACTACGCATCTGAAGCTCATCGAAACGGACTACATCCAATTCCTTGCCGGCGATGCCTTCAGCCAAACCGGCGCATCCATCCCAACCGGCCCCATGGTGTTCACGGTGGCGGGCCTTGACACCGCAGGCAGCGTCGCAGCTGGCGGCCTGGTGACTTCGGTTGACGGAGCCGGCACTTTTACAGGGGGACAAGAGGACCTGAACAATGGCGGAGACTTTTTGCCGCAATTGAGTTTCTCCGGCGCACCTGGCGCGGGCGGCTCGGTCGGCGGCCGGGTTATTGTTACTCTCACTGGATTTACCCCCGCGACCCAGTACGTCCTCTATCCTTCCAGCGGCGGAGTTCTGATGCTGGAAACGGATTCTGCAGCCATCACTAGCGGTGCCGCCTTCGCGCAGACCAGTCAAACATTCGCAGCCTCGCAAGGCTACGGATTGAATCTAAGCGCCTTCAACACCGGTGGCTTCGAGGAGGACGATATCGCTGAGTTCTCCGCAACCAGCAGTTCGTTCACCGGCATCGTTGATATAAATGATGAGGGGACCACATCCTTCGACCAGGCGTTCAGCAGCAGCACATACAATCCCCCTGACAGCACCGGCCGGGGATCAGCGAGCACCATCGAACACGGGAACCCCTACATCAGCTTTAACTTCTACGTCGTAAACAGCTCCACCGTCCTCCTTCTTGAAACCGATAGCACCCAGATCGGGGCGGGGACGATCGAACTGCAAAGTGCCTCTGCGTCTCCAGGCGCCGCGCAGGCGCGCGCAGCCGCTGTTGTGCACCCCCTCATACGGTCCCACACGGCTTCGCGGCGCAAATGAACGGTCGACGATGACGTAGGCGATTTGGCCCAAACAACTACGGGCGCGGCTCGAAGGCCGCGCCCTTTTCATCCACTGCGTTTCCCTGAACCCATCCGCGGATTCGAAAACCGGCTCACCCCCCTCCTTCGTGACCTTGGTTACCTTTAATGAATGTCTAATGTTCAAGCACAATGACACTGAGCCTTGGACCGCCTGCGGAGACGAAGAGTGCTTTACCGAAGCTTTCTGCGTGTTTCGATATTCGTGATTATCAGCGCCTCGCTGGCGTCGGCGCGGGATCTTGCCCTGGTTTCCAACAAAACCAATGCGGTCGGCACCATCACTCTCCCGGAACTAGTCAAGGTTTGCAAGGCCCAGACCAACCATTGGCCGGATGGCAAGCCAGTAACGTTCGTGATGCGCTCCCCGTCATTGCCCGCGATGAAGGTAGTCCTGGAAAAGGTTTATGGCATGTCGGAACGAGAGGTCGACGGACTCATCGTCACTTCCAACCACGGACACCCGAACCATCCTGCCATCGTGGTCGCCACTTCCGACGAAGAACTGGTCAATAAGGTGGCGTCCGTTCCCGGAGCCATTGGTGTCGTGGATGTGTACTCCATCAACAGCAGCGTCGCGGTGGTCAAGATCGCAGGCAAACTTCCCCTTGAGCCGGGCTACCTGTTGCACGGCAACTAGCAGTGGTCCGTGATCAGTAGTCATTGGCCAGTAAAACCGAGGAATTCACAGATCACTGACCACAGATCACTGACCACTGTATTTGAGATATGGCAGCTCCGGGCAAAAAACTTGCGACCAATAAGCCGCCTTCGCCCTATGCTCGCCGTTTTCCGCGCTTTGCCGTCGATACCCGCATGCAGGTCCGCATGTTTCAGGCGGGCGAATTCCGGAGTTGTTGGGGCCGCTCCACTGAACTGGGTCAGGACGGCATCGGCGCCACTCTTACTGGCGACCTCGAAACCGGCGAAATCGTTTCCCTCGAGATTCCCCTGCCCCTCAGTCCTTATCCCTTGAAAGTCCGGGCCATTGTGCGCTACCGGCAGGGTTTACGCTACGGCTTTGAGTTCCTTACCCTCAACGACACGCAAAACGACATGATCCGCCGGGTCTGCGAAATCCTCGCCACCAAGTCCTGAAACGCAGTTCTGGCGTTGCGATAAGCATTCAGCAGACGCGAAGGCAGACCCTTACCTGCCCGCATGTATGAGGGCCGCTACGGGACCGCAAGACAATGGAGTGTGGGCTAACGAGGCACGGGCATGTTGCTGCTCCAGCAATCGGCGACGATGAGCCATGCACCGAGACGGCGCCAGGCCTTCAAGTACTTGCCACGGTCAGCGAGAATTGTGCCCTCGGGCTGGCGGATGGCGACGGTGTAGCGGCCGATCTCCATGGCGAGGTCGCCGGCGGATTCGACGCGGATGGTTTCGAGGCGGAGGTCTTCGTATCCCATTTCGCCGATATGGCGGAGCAGGCGTTCTACGGCCTTAGGACCGTAGGCAGGGTCGTGGTGCGGCGCCATGAACACGCCGTCCTCGGCGAAGAGAGCGGCGACCTGGTCGTAGTTGCCAGTGTTGAAAGAGGTGACGAAATCCTGAGCCAGATTGCGGATCATGGACTGAACGTCCAGGAACGGACGGGAGTCCGCCAGAGAACTTGAATAGGGCCGATACATCTACTACCTCCTGGGGGAAGGCCAAGAGCAGATCCATGGCCAGATGGAAGCCGCTCTCAATGCGGAGCCATTCTAGCGCAAAAGGGTCTGTGGAAGGATGAACATTTTTGAAGGGAGAAAGAAAAAAATCGGCTCGCCGGAATGCCGAGGGAGAGGAAGATGGATTTCCGAGTGTGCGCTTGCGCACGTTGGATTATGTCTTCTTGCGGATGGGTGCGGGTCTTGATTTGAGTTGCTGGGATTTTTGTTGAGTGTGAAAAGTTTTGCGTCCGCAGGCCCACCTGACATGCCGGGTGATCTCCGTCTACAATGTCCAGGGACTACATTATTCATGGTCATGACGAGGAGAAAGCGATGGAACGCAAGGCAAGCGCAGCTTGGAAGGGCGGACTGAAGGACGGGAAGGGAACGATTTCCGCACCGGGCGGGGTGCTGAAAGACACGCAGTACTCTTTTACCTCGCGGTTTGAGAATGGGCCGGGGACGAATCCGGAGGAGTTGATTGCGGCGGCGCACGCGGCATGCTTTTCGATGGCGCTTTCGGCGCAATTGGGAGGAGCCAATCTGACGCCGGAGAGCATCAGCACGAACGTCACCCTCACCATGGAGAAGCTGGATTCGGGGTGGACTATTACGTCGAGCCACATTGATGTGGTCGGGAAGGTCCCGGGAGCGGATGCGGCCGCTTTCCAGAAGTATGCCGAGGCGGCAGAGAAGGGCTGCCCGGTATCGAAGGTCCTAAACGCGAAGATCTCGATGACTGCGAAGCTGGGGTAAGACCTGCTTCGAGCGTTCGGTTTTTGGCGGCTGGGCAGTTGCATCTGTGGTTTGACAGCCTGTGGCAAGGCTGTAAAAATAGAAAAGTTGGTCTTCCTGACACGGCGGCCCTAGGGCCGCCGCTGCCTTGCAATTCAGATTGCCATCGTGGCGGAATTGGCAGACGCGCATGGTTCAGGTCCATGTACCGGCAACGGTGTGGGGGTTCGAGTCCCTTCGATGGCACCATGTTTTCCCGGAATAACTAAGCGTTGATGGGGAGGGAGATCGATGAATCTCTTTGTCCCAGACTCTCCGACTGCTCGGCCAGTCGTGCATGGCAGGTCATTCCTTCCCGTATAATTCAGGCACTGTTATGCCTGTTTCCTTGGATCAAATCGTGGGCTCTGCGCGCCGAAAAGTTGCCGAAACTAAGAGAACGGCTGATCTGCGGGAGTTGGAGCGGCGGGCGGAACAACATGTTCCGCGCGGCTTTCGGCGGGCGCTGGAGGAGAAGAGCCGAGCAGGCGTGGCGGTGGTTGCGGAGTTGAAGAAGGCGTCACCGTCGAAGGGATTGATCCGGGCGGAGTTTTGTGTGGACGAATTGGCGAAGGAACTGGAAGCGGCGGGGGCAGCGGCGCTTTCAGTGCTGACCGATGCGGAGTTCTTTCAGGGGGCGCTGGAGAATTTGCGCGTGGCGTCGGCGGCGGTGAAGGTTCCGTGCCTGCGCAAGGATTTTATTGTGGACGAATTTCAGTTCATGGAGGCGCGGGCGCATTCGGCGGATGCAGTGTTGCTGATTGTGGCGGCTTTGACGAGTGCAGAACTGAATAGGCTGGCGCTGGGCGCGCGATTGCATGGGCTGGACGTTTTGTGCGAAGTGCATGATGAGGCGGACTTGCAACGGGCTGTGGATGCCGGGTCCGATCTGATCGGCGTGAACACGCGTGATCTGCGAACATTCAAGGTGGATGTGGAGACGGCGTTCCGGCTGGCGGAATTGCTTCCGAAAAATGTGGTTCGGGTGGCGGAAAGCGGGATTCGGTCGGGTGAGGATATTGCGCGGCTGCGGGCCGCGGGGTATCAGGCGTTTCTGATTGGTGAGTCGCTGATGCGGGCGGAGCGGCCGGGTGAGGCGCTACGGGCTCTGGTGGCTAGTACCGAGTACCGGGTACCGAGTGGGTGGTGAGTGGGGCTGGACGAATCTTTTTACCTCTAGCGGACAACTTTGTATATGACTTGGGTGAAAATTTGTGGGACGACGAATTTGGAGGACGCTCTGACCGCGGTTGAGGCTGGGGCGGATGCGGTGGGGTTTGTGTTTTATGAAAAGAGTCCGAGGAACATTACAGTAGGGGCGGCGCGGGAGATAGTAGAGAAGCTCCCGGAGGATGTGGAGAAGATTGGAGTGTTTGTGACGGGCAGTGAGCCTGAACCGCTGGATGTTCTTCTAGAGTCCGGCTTTACCGGAATCCAGACTTATTTCTTGGTAGAGGGTGGTGTAGGGCGCGACATGAGCGGGAAGGGAATAGATGTAGCCCTACTTCCCAAGCGTGCGCGATTTCTGATGGCGCTGCCCATGAAGTTATTTGGCGATGAAGAACAAATTCAAAAGACGGAGTTTAACTTCGCAAACCCCGGAGAGAATCTACCTGAGGGCTGTCTACTTCCCGAAGGATTGTTGGACACGTTTGTGCTCGATTCGGGCGATTTGCGGATTCCGGGTGGAACGGGAAAAACATTTGATTGGAACAAGGCTGTGCCGGTCGTGGAAGCGATGCGGCGAGGCGGCGTGAAGCTCGTTGTTGCAGGCGGATTGACGCCGGCAAATGTGGGCGAGGCAATGCGCATTCTGAAGCCCTGGGGAGTGGATGTGGCTTCCGGGGTTGAGGCGAGGCCGGGGAAGAAAGACCCGGAGAAGGTGCGAGCGTTTGTGAAAGCCGTGCGCGACGCGGATCGGAAGGCGAGTTAGAGATGGCTACGGTTCCAAAAACAATCAAAGTCAAAATCCCCACCCTAGCCGCAAAAAACTCGGCTAGGGTGGGGCACCCTCGCGCTTCTGTTTCCGAGAGCGTTCCGGGGCGGTTTGGGGTTTATGGTGGGCGGTACGTACCGGAAACTTTGATGGCGGCGCTGGAGGAATTGGAGCGGGAGTACGAGAAGGCGAAGCGCGATCCGAGATTTCAGCGGCGGCTGGACGAGTTGCTGCGGACTTATGCGGGGCGTCCTACGGCGCTTTCGTTTGCACGACGGCTTACGCAGAAGTTGGGCGGGGCGAAGATTTATTTGAAGCGGGAAGATTTGCTGCACACCGGGGCGCACAAGATCAATAACTGTCTGGGTCAGGCGCTTCTCGTCGAGCGCATGGGCAAGCGGCGCGTGATCGCGGAGACCGGTGCGGGACAGCACGGCGTGGCTACCGCGACGGTCTGCGCGCTGCTGGGATTCGAATGTGTGGTGTACATGGGCACCGAGGACATGCGGCGGCAGGAGTTGAATGTGTTCCGCATGCGGCTGCTGGGAGCGGAGGTGCGCGGCGTGGAGTCGGGGTCGCGAACTCTGAAGGATGCGATCAACGAGGCGATGCGCGACTGGGTCACGAATGTGCGGAATACGCACTATTTGTTGGGGAGCGTGTTGGGATCGCATCCCTATCCGACGATGGTTCGGGATTTTCATCGCGTGATTGGGCGCGAGGCGCGGGCGCAGATTCTGAAAGCTGAGGGAAAACTTCCGGCAGCGGTGATTGCTTGCGTGGGTGGGGGATCGAATGCGATCGGAATTTTCTACGAGTTCATAAAGGATAAGAAGGTTCGCTTGATTGGAGTGGAAGCGGGCGGGCGCGGCGAAGCGCTCGGCGAACATGCAGCGCGGTTTCGTGGAGGATCGCCCGGGGTTTTGCAAGGAACCTATTCTTACGTGCTGCAGGATTCCGCGGGGCAGATTGCCAATACGCATTCGGTTTCGGCGGGGCTGGACTATCCGTCGATTGGTCCGGAGCATGCAGCGTTGCGAGATTCGGGGCGGGCGGAGTACGTTTCGGCGTCGGATACTGAGGCGCTGGAGGCTACTACTTTGCTGGCGCGGACGGAAGGAGTTATTCCGGCGCTGGAGTCGGCGCATGCCGTGGCGGAAGTTTTGAAGCGTGCGCCTAAGATGAAAAGGTCGGATGTGGTGATTGTGAATATTTCCGGGCGCGGGGATAAGGATATTGGGATCATGCGGGAATCACTTTCGCTGGAATGAAAAGTCAAAGTCCTTAACACGGAGGCCACAGAGGCTCACGGAGTAAATCTCTCCTTACTGATTTCTATTATGCCTTTGTCCTTTTATCGAAAGCCGGGGCTGGTTGTGTATGTAACGTGCGGCGATCCGGATCTCGCGACTACGCTGGCGGTGGTGCTGGCTGCGATTGAGGCGGGAGCGGATGTGATCGAGTTGGGTGTGCCATTCAGCGATCCGGTGGCGGACGGGCCGGTGATTCAGCGGGCTAGCGAGCGGGCCCTGAAGCACGGCACATCGCTGGCGCAGGTGTTGATGCTGGCGGCGGAGGTACGGCAGCATACGCAATCTACGGGCTTGGTGGTGTTTTCCTATTTGAATCCGATTCTGCGGATGGGGATGGAAAAGTTCTGCACGGTGGCGCGGCATGCGGGGGTGGACGGCGTGCTGGTCACGGATTTGCCGGTGGAGGAAGGCGGCGAATACTTGCGCGCGGTAAACGCGCACGACCTGGCGCCGGTCTTCCTCGCGGCGCCGACCAGTCCGGATGCACGGTTAAAGCGGATTGCGTCGGCCTCGCGAGGATTTGTTTATGCGGTATCGCGAACTGGAGTGACGGGAACACGTCAGCAGTTGGCTGACGATGCGCAAAAACTGGTGCGGCGGTTGCGACGCGTCACGAAGCTGCCGGTCGCAGTCGGATTTGGGATTTCGAATGCGGACCAGTTTGCCGAAGTGGGGAGATTTGCGGATGCGGTGGTGGTGGGAAGTGCGATCGTGGAAACGATCGAGCGGAATCGGGGACGGGAAGCTTTGGCTGTGGGAGAATTTGTCAGGGAGCTTTCAGCCGTCAGCCATCAGCCGTCAGGCAAGGCGTCATGACCCCCGAGCATCGTGCCTGCGGGTGATTAACAAGGATCACATTAGCAGGATGCAAACTTGCTGACGGCTGAAAGCTGATACCTGATACCTGATACCTGATACCTGATAGCTGAGGGCTGAGCTCATGGATATTGCAGATTGGCGAAAGAAGATTGATGAGCTTGATCGGCGGCTGGTGGAACTGCTGAGCGAGCGGGCGCGCGCAGCGATCGAGATTGGCCGGCTGAAGCGGGACACGAATTTACCCGTCTACGAGCCGGAACGGGAGCGGGCTGTGTTTGAAAATGTGCAGGAGGTGAATCGGGGTCCGCTGCCGGGGCGGGATCTGGTTCGAATTTTTGAACGGGTCATGGATGTCATGAGGAATATTCAGAAGGAAGGGATTGGGGCGAAGGCCGAAGTGGCTAAGGCAGAGACGGAGTTGGATTCGGGCGTGAATGATTGAAAGACAGCTCTCAGCCAAACACTAATCGCTGAAGGATGATAGCTGACGGCTGAAGGTCCTCCTATGATTGTGGCGATGCAAGACATCGCGGATGAAACCCAGATTCAGCAGGTGATCGACCACCTGGTGAAGATGGGTTTTGAGGTGCACCGATCGACTGGGGCTCGGCAAACTGTGCTGGGAGCGGTGGGAGCGGGGATTGATTTTGACATTCGCATCATGGAATTGATGCCGGGTGTGCAGGAAGTTCATCGCATCAGCTCTCCGTACAAGCTGGCGGGAAAAAACTTTCGTCCGGAAGGGACGATTGTGAAACTGGCGAATGGGGTAGAGATTGGCGGGAAAAAAGTGGTGGTGATGGCGGGACCCTGCTCGGTGGAGACGCGGGAACAACTCTTTGCAACCGCGGAAGCGGTGGCTAAGGCGGGAGCGCGAGGACTGCGGGGCGGGGCGTTCAAGCCGCGGAGTTCTCCTTATTCTTTCCAGGGGCATGGCGAGGATGCACTGAAATTGCTGCGCGAGGCGGGTGACAAGTTCAAGTTGCTGGTGATCAGCGAAGTGATGGAGATCTCACAGATTCCGATGATGCTGCCTTACGTCGACATTTTGCAGGTGGGCGCGCGCAACATGCAGAATTTTAATCTGCTGCGGGAGTTGGGGAAGGTCCGCAAGCCAGTGCTTCTGAAGCGCGGGATTGCGGCGACTCTGGAAGAGCTGCTGCTGTCGGCGGAATACATTATGGCGGGCGGGAATTATGAAGTTATTTTGTGCGAGCGCGGGATCCGCACGTTTGAGACTTACACGCGAAACACGATGGATATTTCGGCGATTCCGATTATCCACAAGCTGTCGCACTTGCCCATGACGGCGGATCCGTCGCACGGGACGGGGCGGCGCGACAAGGTTGCGCCGATGGCGCGGGCGTCGGTGGCGGCAGGTGCGGATGCGTTGCTCATCGAAGTGCATTGCGATCCGAACAAAGCGTGGTCCGATGGGGCGCAGTCCCTGTTTCCCGAGCAATTCGCGAAGCTGATGGATGAGTTGCGGATGATTGCGCCGGCCGTGGGGCGAACGATTGGGTAATTAGGTGACCGGGCCATCGGGCGATTGTGCGATGCCGCTCTAAGCACCCTGTTCCTCAGATTTGTTTGCTTTTCAAGATCACCAATCACACAATCGTACAATCGCTCAATTTCCTTATGGCGATCCGTCAAATAACGATTATCGGCACGGGGCTGATCGGCGGATCGTTTGCGCTGGCGCTACGGAAACGGGGGTTCGCCGGACGGATTGTGGGTTGCGACCGCCAGCCCGCAATGAAGCGGGCAAAAATGCGCGGAGTGATCGACTCGGGATTTGTCGGGCCTGTGGAGGCGGTGCGCGGCAGCCAGTTGGTGGTGCTGGCGACGCCAGTTCTGGCGATTGTGGATTTGATTGGACGGCTGGCGCCGGGGCTGCCGCCGAACACACTGCTGACCGACGTGGGAAGCACGAAGGCGGCCGTGGCGGAGCGGGCGCTGAACGTGTTTCGGAAGAATGCGGGCAAGCGGTTTCTGGCCGGGCATCCAATGGCGGGTAAGGAGCATAGCGGCGTGGATTATGCGGATGCCGACTTGTTCCAGAATGCGATGTGGTTCTTGACACCGCTGCCGGGACAGAATCTGCATGAAGGAAAATTCGCGGAGTTTGCGGGTTGGATCGGTAAGATCGGCGCGCACATCGCCATTCTGCCGCCGCAGGATCACGACCGGTTGTGCGCGTGGATCAGCCATCTGCCGCAGATGATCTCGACGGCGCTGGCGGCGGCCCTGGTGGAGGAGTTTGGCGAGGAGGCGCCGTTGCTTTCGGCGGGCGGGCGGGCGCTGCAAGAGATGACGCGGATTTCGGCGAGTCCTTACTCGATGTGGCGGGATATTGCGATCAGCAACAAGAAAAATCTGGAGGATGCGCTGTTCAAGGTGGAGCAGCGACTGGCGCACATCCGGGAGAATCTAGCCACGCGGGCGCTCGCGGAAGAATTTGAGCTGGCGCATGGGCTGAAGGGGAGTGCAGAGAAGAAGGAGTAGGCCAGGGGCCAGTGGTCAGTTAGTCGGGCGAAACTAGCCACTGACCACTGACCACTGGCTACTCATTTCATTTAGAATGCGGACGCTATGAATAAGGTTGTGGGCAGTGCGGATGAGGCGATTCGCGATGTGGGAGACGGCTCCGTCATCATGCTCGGAGGATTCGGGCTTTGCGGGATTCCAGAGAATCTGATTCGCGCACTTATGCGGAAGGGATCGAAGAATCTCACCACCATCAGCAACAACGCGGGAGTGGACGGATTTGGTGTCGGGTTGTTGCTCGCCGCCGGGCAGCTTCGCCGGCACATTGGAACCTACGTGGGAGAGAACAAGCTGCTGGAATCGATGGTATTGGCAGGGAAGGTGGAGCTTGATCTGGTCCCCCAGGGGACGTTCTCCGAGCGGATTCGCGCTGCCGGCGCGGGGATTCCGGCGTTTTTTACACCCACGGGCGTGGGAACTGTGGTGGCCGAAGGAAAAGAAACGCGCGAGTTCGACAGCCGGCCTTACGTGATGGAGCGCTGGTTGAAGGCGGACTTCGCATTCGTGAAAGCGTGGAAGGGCGACCGGATGGGAAATCTGGTCTACCGAAAGACGGCGCGGAATTTTAATCCGATCATGGCGACTGCGGCGAGGGTTACGATTGCCGAAGTCGAGCACTTGGTCGAAGCCGGAGAGTTGGATGGTGATTCGGTGCATACGCCTTCGGTATATGTAAATAGAATTCTTCAAGGGGAGTTGTATGAACGGCGGATTGAGAAGCGGACGGTGAGGAAAGCCAGTAGCTAGTACCGAGCACCTAGTACCGAGAACAAGCTAATGAATAAGCCTGGAAAAGACATCGAGAAGCGCGAGCAGATTGTGAATCGGATTGCGCGCGAACTGCGCGATGGTTTCTATGTGAACCTGGGCATCGGGATGCCTACGCTGGTCGCAAATCATGTTCCGCCGGGGATGGAAGTGGTTCTTCAGTCGGAAAATGGGATGTTGGGGATTGGGCCCTATCCGTTAGAGGGCCAGGAAGACGCCGACCTGATCAACGCGGGCAAAGAGACAGTGAGCGAGATGGCAGGGACGTCTTATTTTTCGAGCGCCGATTCGTTTGCCATGATCCGCGGAGGGCACGTTGATTTGAGTGTGCTGGGAGCGATGGAAGTGGATGAGTCGGGCAATCTGGCGAACTGGATGATCCCGGGAAAAATGGTGAAGGGAATGGGCGGCGCGATGGATCTGGTGGCCGGCGCGCGGCGCACCGTGGTCGCAATGGAGCATACGACTCGGGAAGGCGCTCCGAAGATTTTGAAGGCGTGCACGCTGCCCCTTACTGGGGTGAAGGTTGTGGATACGATCGTGACGGAGATGGCTTACATCCGGGTGACGGAACGGGGATTGGTGCTGGAGGAAGTGGCTCCGGGGTTGACGGCGGAAGATGTGCAGCGAGCGACCGAGGCGAGGCTGATCGTCAGCGAGAGTTTGAAAGTGATGGAGAGTTAAGGAATCCTAGTCCGCGACCTCAAATTCTCCGTTTCTCATATCCGAAACGGCACTGCCAGCAGCCTGAACGGCAGTGTGATCGCGAGGAAGATTACCTCCAGCACGCCGTGGACCGCGACTCCGACGATGCGGAACGGCAGCAACAGTAGCCAGATGAAGGGATAGGCGACAACCGCCAGCAGAGCCAGCGGCTAGCAGATTACGAAGAGTATGCACCACAGGAGGAAAGTAAACATGATTAGGCCTCCTTCTTTTCCTATTTAATTGTACGTCTGCCGCTGAGAGAAAGTTCCCCAGAAAAGCTCATTCGTAGCGCAGCGATTCCGCGGGGAGAATCCTGCCGGCTGACCATGACGGATAGAGGGTTGCGACGAACGAAATCCCGATAGCACCCAGCGCTACCAATACGCCGTCCATGAGGCGCGGGGCGAAGGGCACGTAGTCGATGGAGTAAACCTCGGGCGAGAGCGAAATGATGTGGTAGTGGCCTCCCGCATAGGAGATGGCATAGCCGAGCAGCAGCCCGATGGCGGTGCCGATCAAGCCGATCAAGACTCCCTGAGCGATGAAAACGTTTCGCACTTGCGATTTGCGGGTACCCATCGACATCAGCACGGCGATGTCTTTAGTTTTTTCCATAACCATCATGATCAGGGAGATCAGAATGTTCAGAGCGGCCACGAAGACGATGAGCCCGGTGGTGATGTAAGTGACCAGGCGCTCCATGTTCAGGGCGTGAAACAGAGCTTTGTTTTGCTCCTTCCAATTAGTGGTCATGAAGCCCTTGCCAGCCGCGTCTTCGAGTTGGCGGGCAACTATGTCGGCTTTGTCAATGTCATCGACCTTGAATTCAATTACTGAAATCAGATCGCCGAGGCCGAACAGGCGTTGTGCATCGGACAGCCGCGTGAATGCCCACGACGAGTCGTAGTCGTAGAAGCCGGAGTTGAAGATTCCCACGACGCGAAAACGGCTGTATTTTGGCACCATGCCGAACGGGGTCAATTCGCCCTGCGGGCTGGTAACCAAGACTACGGAACCGACCACGGCTCCGAGATTGTCGGCCATGTCCTTGCCAAGGATGATGGGGGGCATGGCTGCGACGCGCGCGTGCACGGCGGCGAGAGAATCGGAGGAGTCTTCGGTGGGCCTCTCGCTGCTGGTTGCAAAGTTTTTCGGCGGTTCAGTTTCTGATGAGTCTGCGGCGGATAGTGGAGAAGTTTCTTCCAGGGCAGCGGCCGAACCTTCTTTTATCGTGTTGAGCAGGTCGCCGACTCTACGCTCATCGGCTGGAATCATGCCCTTAAGGACGGCGCCGCGGGCGCGGGGTCCGCGGGAAATCAGCACCTGCTCAAAAATCGCCGGAGCGGCGGCGACCACGTGCGGCTGTTTGGAAAGGCGCTCGAGCAGAGGCGGCCAATCTTTGATGCCGTCGTCGGCTATGCGCAGCAGGCTGACGTGCGAGGTGGAACCGATGAGGCGCTCCTGCAAGTCCTGGCGAAAGCCATTATTGATGGCGAGTGCGATGATGAGCGAAGCCACGCCTGCCGCTACTCCGACAATCGAGATGCCGGTGATGATGCCGATGAAAGCCTGGCGGCGCTTGGCGCGCAGGTAGCGGGTCGCGATGAAGAGTTCAAAGCGCATGCGGGAAACAGCGTCAGCAATTAGCAATTAACATTTAGCCAGATCGGATTATAGCTGCCGCTCATATGGATCCACTCATCTCCTGATTCCTGGCAAAACCGCGGGCACTCTGGATCGATACTGGCGATAGTCTTCGCCGAACCTCTTCTCCAACTCCTTATCCTCCATCCTGATCATTACTGTTCCGGTCACGATCGCAAATGCCGTCAGCGTCCAACAAACTGCCAGGCCCGTGCCCACGCTCCAGGCCAGCATTTCGCAGAGATGGCCCAGGTAGACGGGATGGCGCACGCGGGCGCGAATGCCAGCGGTCACCAGATGCTGCTGGTTGTGGTCACGCAGGATCTCGGGCAATCCACCGAGCTGAGCAAGGCTGAACTCGGCGTTGGAGAGTCTGTAGAGCACAAGGCCGGCGCAGAATAAAGCGCCGGCGGGAAGCCATGTCCATTTATTTTCATAGAGTGAGACGCCGCGCCAAGGAGCCGTGATCGCGCTCACGGCCAACCACATTCCGATCCAGATGGGCAGGAGAATCGCGTACGGTGATCGTCGGCGTGAACGCCAAAACTCTGTTCGGGGATGGATCAGCAGCCAGAACGCCGGGATGGTCGAGTAGATGACGCAGGCAATCCAACCGATTCGCAGCAGCGTCGTCATGAGTCGATTTTACCCGCACGATATGACTTGCCATGCAGGTCTTCTCGTTCTATGGCACATTAGAAGGTCACAGAAGATCAATGCCTGCACCCGCCGACGCCAAAGCTGGACGTATCGCTTTCACGCATCCGGATTTCGTCCTGTTTCAGGTTGCGCGTTTCCTGATTGTGGCTGCCGTTGAAATGCAGGCCGTCGCCGTAGGATGGCAGGTTTACGACATTACCAAGAGTGCCCTCGATCTTGGCCTGGTGGGGCTGGCGCAGTTTCTTCCTGGGATTCTGCTGTTTCTGGTTTCCGGCCACGCCTCTGACCGCTTCGATCGGCGCAAGGTGCTGGGAACATGCTATGCGGGGTATGCGCTCTGCTCAGGGCTCTTGCTGGTGATCGCGAAGCGCGGAGCGCATTCGGTTTATCCGATCTATGTAGTGCTGATTCTGCTGGGAGTGGTGCGTTCGTTCAACGGCACGGCCAGCCGCTCGATTCTGCCGCAACTCGTGCCCGAAGAGCACTTCGCCAACGCGGTGGCGTGGAACGCGACTACATTCCAGGCCGCCACGATCCTTGGACCATCTCTTGGCGGAATTCTTTACGCGTTCTTCCGCGGGCCGTCGGCAGTTTATGCGGTGGCCCTGCTGACCGCAGTGGGGGCGCTGGTTTCGACCTTCCGCATCAAGACGCGTCCGCAAGCGCGGCGGCGCGAGCCCACGACGCTAAAAACTATCCTGGCCGGATTGCACTTCATATGGCGCGAGAAGCTGGTCCTGGGCGCGATTTCCCTGGACCTGTTCGCGGTGTTGCTGGGTGGCGCCGTGGCGCTGCTCCCGGTTTACGCCCGCGAGATTCTGCACACCGGGCCATGGGGTCTGGGACTGTTGCGGACCGCTCCGGGGGTAGGCGCGGCCCTGATGGCCGTGGCTCTGGCGCATCGTCCGCTACGCGGGCGGGCCGGGCCGACGCTGCTGTGGAGCGTGGCCGGCTTCGGAATCTGCACTATTCTTTTCGGCATCTCGACCAGCTTGGTGCTCTCGCTGCTTTCGCTGATCTTCCTGGGTGCATCGGACATGATCAGCGTAATCATTCGTGCGACGCTCGTGCAATTGCGCACGCCCGATGAAATGCGTGGGCGCGTGACGGCCGTCGATATGGTTTTTATTGGAGCGTCCAACGAACTGGGTCAGTTCGAATCGGGCCTTACGGCGCAGTGGGTTGGCACGGTTCCCGCCGTCTTGCTGGGTGGAGTGGGAACGCTGATAGTGATTGCCCTCTGGGCGTGGAGATTCCCCGAGTTGCGCCGCGCCGGGGAACTCAGCGCGATGAAGAGCGTTTCGGAAGATCGTGCTTCGGAAGATCAAGCGGACACCGGAATTGCCCCCACTCTTTAAAGCTCACTTGCCGTGTATCAACGTTTTGGCGGCGCCCATGTTTTCGTAGCGATCGTAGACGCGCACGACCACGACGTGCTCCGACGAAGCCGCGCCGTCTTTCGCAGTTTCCGGCGTGACCTTGAAATCGTAGCTCTCCGTCTTGGCATCGGAGAGCTGGCCGATCGGCTCCACGTATTTCCACTCGCCGGCATCCACCGAATATTCCGCGCGCTTGACGGGAGAAAATCCGTCGATCGCTCGGAACGTGACACGAAGCTGCCCGCTCTCGATCGACGCTGCCAGATTCTCGATGCGCGGCGGGGTCGTATCCACTTCAAAGCGGCGGCTTTCTTTCGATGCCGTCAACCCCTCACCGGGCGAGTGCGACGGAGCATCCGAGGCAACCACTTTCACCGTGTAACCTCCATCTGGCAGCAGGCTGGCGTCGAATGAATATGCCTTG
Organism: uncultured Acidobacteriaceae bacterium; assembly: GCA_963850805.1. Lineage (GTDB taxonomy): Bacteria > Acidobacteriota > Terriglobia > Terriglobales > Acidobacteriaceae > Sulfotelmatobacter. The sequence goes on from CAWKNF010000002.1 coordinate 47,561, forward strand.
TCGGTGAGATTGTCCTTGAGCAGCAGCCAGCGCGTCTCGTCGTCGCCGCGGTAGTAGACGGAGTAGATCAGTTGGTCGTCGTTCTCATCATGAGCGCTCCATTTCACTCCGATGGAATCACGATCGCGAGAACTGGGAGGTGGGGCTTCGAAATGTGTCCCGGAAGATCCGAAAGAAGGCCCGCCGAAAGAAGTTCCACTGGAATCCGATCCCCCCTGGCCCGGCATTTTCGGCAGGGGCTGGTACTTGACGCCAACCTGGACGGTGACGTCGTCGATCTCAGGAGCGGCGTTCTTGGGAAGATAATTCAGCGCTACGCTGTCCACGCCGGGCGCCGAGGTTCCCGCGTGCAGCACCGCTTTCCACTGGGCATAGCGCGCCGCCGGAATTCCGGTTTCGCCGTTCTTCGTGAGGTCATCCTTGCTAAAGTCGATCTTCTTCCACGGACTCCAGTTGCGGTCGGGGTTGTCGACATTGCCGCTACGCGCATAAAGATCCACACTGCCCGCGCCGCGAAACTCAGCGCGACCCCAACGCGAGAAGATCTTGGCGTCAAACACATCGCTTTCGTAGGTGCCCTCGGCCTCCGAGTGCGGTCCCAGCACAAACACTTTTCCCAGATTGCTGGTCGCGGTGTAAAGACCGCCGCCGGGAGCCTTGGCAAAGGCGGTTACCTGCGAAGCCGGGGTTTTCAGCAGATCAGAAAACTCATCGCGCCCGGTGATGGCAAAAATATGTCCGCGATTGCCCGTGCCCGCCAGCAGGCGCCCCTCGGAATCGAAGGCCAGCGCGTAGACAATATCCTCGTGAGAGGTCCAAACCCTAGCGGGCGAACCATCCGGCGCAATGCGATACACATCCGATCCGCCGCTAGCTCCACCACCAGGGAATGGAAACGGTCCCGCCGTCTGCGGCGTGCTGGGCGCGGGCGTGATCGTGATGCCCGGAGCTGGTGTTGTCGTATTGGCCGGGGGCGCGGTTGTTCCCAGGCCGAGAAGAGATGCGGCCAAGCCGGATGCGCTCGTTCCACCGCTGCGCTTTTCGCCGACCGCCGCCGCGTAGATGTTCCCTGAGCGATCGAGTGCCAGCGCGGTGATCTCTTTCTTGGGGGCGCCGTACAGCACGAATCCTTCGCCAGCCGGAGAAATCCGATAGATGAGACCGCTGCCGTCGGAGCCGGCAATCAGATTGTATTGCGCGTCGAAGGCCAGAACGCGGATGTGGGTCTCATCGCTTTTGAAAAAGACCGAATGCTCGCCCTTCGCCGTAACCCGATAAATCTCCCCGTGGTCGCCGGTAGCTACATAGAGGTTGCCGGACTTATCCAGTGCAATATCCCAGATATATTTCGTCCCCGGCTCGAAGTACACCGATGAACTCCAGGAGGGATCGGCAGCCGGCTTTGCCGAGTCTTTGTCTTCTTTGCCTTTCCCGGAATCCGCATCCTGGGGTGGATCGGCCTTCGCCGGCTGCTTCTTGCCACGCGGCGCGTGTTCGAGCTTATAGACCTTGCCATCGGGAGCGGTGGCGGCGTAGATCGCGCCTCCGGGACCAGTTCGAAGCACCTGCACTTGAAGCTCTTTGGGCTCAAAAATTATCGTTGCCTTGCCGTCGGGCGCAAGGCGGTACACCCGGGCGGGTGCGCCCGCCGCCACATAGACGTCGCCGGCGTCGTCGGCTGCAATCGCCCAGATGTAGGTGGAAGGCGTGGCATACAAACTCTTGAACGTGGGTGCCAGCTCCAGGCCGCCCGCGCTGCGAATCGCCACACCTGTGGCCGTGCCCTTGGTTAGTTCGTCAAATTTCGACTGCTCCCAGGTGCGCGTGCCCTCGGCGAACGCTGTCGAAACCAGCCCTGAACCGCTCAGGTTTGAGAGAATGAAACCAGCAAAAAGGAAGAAGAAAAGCTTTCGCGCACTCTGCAATTTCATACCTCGAAGCGTCGTTGTCGAAGAATATTCAGGTTACCACGCCTCATGGATGAGAAGCTGAGACCGAAGGCCGGCGTGCCCGGACGGACTCCCAGTCTCCGTGGTATCGTAAGATTTGATGCCTTCCCCGCGCCAGGATCTGCTGCGCCTGCTCGCCTCCAAGTCCTTCCGGCTGGGTGAGTTTAAGCTCTCTTCTGGGGGCACCAGCGACTATTACATCGACTGCCGCACCACGACTCTCGATGCCAAAGGCGCGCGGCTGACCGGCGAAGTGTTTTCCCTCGAAATCCGGCAGCGGGGATGGAAGCCGCAGGCCATCGGAGGGCTTACCCTGGGAGCCGATCCCATCGTTACAGCGGTCTCGGTGGTGAGCGGCGAACTGCATGGCTTCTTGGTGCGCAAGGCCGAAAAGCAACACGGCACCGGACAGCGCATCGAAGGCTTTCGCGAGAAGGGTGCGCGCGTGGTGATCGTCGACGACGTCTGTACGACCGGTGCCTCCACAGTGCAGGCGATCGAAGCCGCTCGTGAATTCGGTTTTGAGATTGTGGGCACGATGTGCCTGGTGGAGCGCGAAGAAGCGAAAGGAAGGCCAAGCGTCGAGAAGGCCGCGGCCCCGGCGCCGTTCGTCTCCATCTTTACCGCCCGCGACGTTCGCACCGAGCATGTTATGCAGATGGACGACACTGCACCCATGATTTTTGCGGTCGCAGCCAGTTGCGAAGTCTGCGGCCGTCCGGCAGTAACGAATGTCCCAGGGAGCAGATGTGCAGCCCATAAAGCCTGAGTGCTCTGACGACTAACGACCAAAGACCAACACCGCCCATGATTCAAACTCTCGAATGGACTGACCACGGTGTACGCTTCATAGACCAGACGAAGCTGCCCACGGAGGAAACCTACGTTGTCTGCAAAACGCACGAGCAGGTTGCCGACGTCATCCGGACCATGGTGGTGCGCGGAGCGCCCGCCATCGGCGTGGCCGCGGCCATGGGGATTGCGTTGGCCGTCAAGAATTCGAAAGCTGAATCCACAGCCGCACTAAAACGCGACCTCGACCAGGCCTGCGACCTCATCGGCAAGACTCGCCCGACCGCAGTCAACCTCTTCTGGGCAATCCGGCGAATGCAGGAAAAGTTCGAGCGCATCCGCATTCGGCCCATCGCGCAAGTCAAACAGGAACTCATCCAAGAATCCCAACGCATGCACGCTGAAGACATCGCCGCCAACCAGGCCATGGGACGCCACGGTGCCACGCTGATGCCGAGCGAAGGCGGAGTGCTTACCCACTGCAACGCCGGCGCGCTGGCCACGGCTGGATACGGCACCGCGCTGGGCGTGATCCGCGCCGCGGTGGAGCAAGGCAAGAAGATTCACGTCTATGCCGACGAAACTCGCCCCTTCCTGCAGGGTTCGCGGCTTACCGCGTGGGAGTTGATGAAAGACGGCATCCCGACAACCGTCATATCCGACAACATGGCTGGCGCCGTCATGATGCAGGGCAAGATCGGGGCGATCGTGGTGGGTGCGGATCGCATCGCCGCCAACGGCGACGTGGCCAACAAGATCGGCACCTATACCATCGCCGTTCTCGCAAAAGAGAACGACATTCCGTTCTATGTGGCGGCGCCCATCTCGACCATCGACCTCGCCTGCCCCGACGGCAGCAAGATTCCCATCGAGCAGCGCAACGTCAAAGAAGTCACGCACATCGCCGGTAAGCAGATGACGCCGGACGGCGTGTCCATTGAGAACCCCGCCTTCGACGTGAGTCCGGCGAAGTATGTAACCGCGATCATCACCGAGCGCGGGATTGCCCGCCCGCCTTATGAGGAGTCGCTGCGCAGTCTGGCGGCGGCGGAAACCAAGGTCGAGGTCTAGAAGCAGGAAATTTGTTCGGCAGTGACACATATCACATCGCGGCAGCAATGCTCCGGAGTATCGTCTTCCGTAGGTATTCTCGATTCAGGTCCATATGGTTCGAACGTGCCATAGCCGAACCTGGGCCTCGCCGTGAGAAGATGGCGACGTTCTACTGTTCCAGCCCCTGGCAGACTAAGGCGGGGACAGGATGGACCCAAGGAGAGGTAGCGTGCATCTAACGGTACAGATAGCGGAACAAGAAGCGCTGCTCCGGGTTCAAGGATTAAAGAAGGTTTTCCGGTCCGGCGAATCGGATCTGGTGCTCTTTGAAAATTTGTCGTTTGAGGTGAAGCGGGGCGAGATGCTCGCGATTGTCGGCGAGTCAGGTGCGGGGAAGAGTACCTTGTTGCACATCCTCAGCGCTCTTGATCATGCTTCGGCGGGTGACGTATACTGCGCGCAATTGAAGCTGAATGCGTTGTCGGCCGACCAGGCAGCGGAGTTTCGTAATCGCGAGGCGGGCTTCGTCTGGCAGTTCCACTATCTGCTGCCGGAATTCACGGCGGCCGAAAACGTGGCAATGCCGCTGCTGGTGCGGGGACGAACCTGGGCCGAGGCGGCGCCGCAAGCTTCACGCTGGCTGCGTGAGGTCGGGTTGGAGCAACGCGGGCACCACCGCTCGGGAGAGCTTTCGGGCGGGGAGC
>CAWKNF010000003.1:0-203481 GCA_963850805.1 uncultured Acidobacteriaceae bacterium
TCGATTTCGCAACGCGCCAACCCGTCAGCGCTGCGTACGAGCGCTCCGACGTCTGTGTAGTTCCAGCCGCTGGAGTCGGAGCGGAGGCCATGGTCGCGCTTACTCTAGCCCGCTGTGCGCTCGACAAATTCGGCGGCGACTCCATGGGAGAAACCTTGCGCAACTTCCAGGGTTACTGCCTGCAACTGAAAAACTACTGATTGCAACTGAAATGATCTATCCCATCGTCAAGTTCGGAAATCCCGTCCTCGAGAAGCCGGCTCAGAAAGTCGCGGTCTTCGACGAAGAACTGAAGACGCTAGTCGATGACATGTTCGAGTCGATGTACGCTGCTCGCGGTGTAGGCTTGGCAGCCCCGCAGATCGGTATTCCGCTTCGCATCGCTGTCGTCGATGTCACCTTCAAGGAAGACCCCGGCGCCAAAATAGTCCTCATTAATCCCGAAATTATTCACAAGGAAGGGCGGCACACTCAAAGCGAAGGATGTCTCAGCATCCCCGACTTTCGCGAAAATGTAAATCGCGCCAAGGTGGTTACCATCCGTGCCCAGGATTTGACGGGAAAGGTTTTCGAGAAGACCGGCGACGACCTGCTGGCCCGTGCTTTTCAACACGAAACCGATCACCTGAACGGCAAGCTCTATATCAGCCACATCAGCGCCCTCAAACGCGACTTGATCAAGCGCAAGATCCGCAAGATGGTGAAAGCCGGAGAATGGTAGAGGAATTTGTAATTTGGCAATTTGGGTGATTTGCAGCTGCTGTTATCGTGCCCTTCAATTACCAAATTACAAAATTACCCAATTACCAAATGCCCTCATCTCTTCATCTCGTTTTCTGCGGCACGCCTCATTTCGCGGTGCCTACACTCGAACGCCTGGTTGAGGCTGGATTCCACGTCCAACTCGTGGTCACGCAGCCGGACCGTCCCAAAGGCCGTGGCCTCGAACTCATTCCGTCTCCAATTAAGCAGCGAGCCTTACTCTCAGGGCTGCCGATCATCCAGCCCGAAACCATCAAGAACAACGATACCTTCCGCGCTGAACTCACCGCCCTCAAGCCCGACGCCATTATCGTGGTCGGTTACGGCCGCATCATTCCGCAATGGATGCTCGATCTTCCCCCACTTGGGAACATCAACCTGCACGCTTCGCTGCTGCCGAGCTATCGCGGCGCAGCGCCTATTCAGTGGGCGATTGCGAGGGGCGAAACTGTAACCGGAGTCACCACGATGAAACTTGACACCAGCCTCGACACGGGTGACATTCTTCTCCAGCAGGAACTTTCGATCGCCCCGAACGACACCGCAGAGACTCTGGCGCCGAAGCTGGCCTCCGTAGGAGCGGATCTGACTGTCGAAACCCTGCACGGGTTGCAGACTGGTAGAGTTCATCCGCGCAAGCAAGACAACGCTGCGGCAACACTTGCGCCCATCCTCAAGAAGAAAGATGGCCTTATTGATTTTTCTCGCCCGTCGGCCGCGATCCTGAACCGCATGCGTGGCTTTCAACCCTGGCCCGGCGCGTACTCGAAGTTTCGAAGAAAGAATCTGCAAATATGGAAGGCGGCGGGGCTTGATCGGATCCTGCCGATTTCCGAGCTGAAGATGGAGGGCGATCGCCTTTTCATCGGCTGCGGCGAGCGCACCGCGATCGAACTCCTCGAAGTGCAACTGGAAGGCAAGAAGCGAAGCTCCGCCGCTGATTTTATTCGCGGCTATCGCCTTCAGCCCGGCGAGAAGCTCGGGGCGTAAAACAGTACGAATTCCTTCTCCGCCCCAGCCGCTTCCGTCATACTGGCAAGAGTGAAATCCAAAGCTCAAACCTCGCAACCAGCAATTTCTCCAGCCCGCGCGGCTGCCTTCGACATTCTGCTTCGCGTGGAGCGCGAGTCTTCTTACGCCTCCGAACTCCTTCACTCCCGGGCGTACAGCCAGCTCACCGCGGTCGACCATTCCCTGACAACGGAATTAGTGATGGGTGTTCTCCGCTGGCGATTGCTGCTGGACTCCCAAGTTGCCACGAGCTCTGCGCAGCCACTCTCCAAACTGGATCCCGAAGTTCTTACAGCACTGCGCCTCGCTGTCTACCAACTCGGCTGGCTCAGCCGCATTCCCGCCCGCGCTGCAATCAACGAGAGTGTTGAGCTGGTCAAGCGCGCGCGCAAGCGTTCCGCCGCCCCCTTCGTGAATGCGGTCCTGCGTAAGTTTGCTGTCGGCTTCTCACAAATTAATAACGCCCCACAGCACACGATCAGCAACGCTTCCGCCGAAACTCTCGCAGCCAGCAGCGCTCACCCGGCGTGGCTCGTCGAACGTTGGATAGAAGCCTATGGCATCGATTCCGCTCTGAGCATTTGCCAGTACAACCAATCGGTTCCCGTAACCACAATCCGCCTTCGTCGTCCTGAGGCGGAAGACCATCTCGGCGCCGAAGGAATCGACCTAGCTCCCGGTGCTTTTCTTGCTTCTGCGCGACGAGTGAAGCACGGGGATATCACCAAGACGGCCGCTCTTCGTGCGGGCCTCTGTGTCATTCAGGATGAAGCCTCGCAGCTCGTCGCGGCGCTGGTCGGCCACGGCGCGCACATTCTCGACTGCTGTGCGGCGCCAGGTGGGAAGACGCAGGTCATCGCCGATCGAAATCCCAACGCGAATATTGCTGCCGTCGAGCTTCATCCTCACCGCGCTCGTCTGCTGCGAAAATTGAGTCCACATAATCCAGTCTCTAAAGCCGGAAACATCTCCGTGGTCACGGCCGATGCGCGGAATCTGCCCTTCGCCACAAAATTCGACCGCGTTCTCGCGGATGTTCCCTGCTCCGGCACCGGCACGCTCTCCCGCAACCCGGAAATAAAATGGCGGCTCAAGCCCGAAGACATCGCTGATCTCCAAGTTCGCCAGGTCGCGATCCTCCGGTCGGCAATGGCTCACGTTGCTGCCGGAGGCCGCGTGATCTATTCCACCTGTTCTTTGGAGAAGGAAGAAAACGAAGACGTGATCGAGCACGTTCTGGCGGAAAGCTCATCATTCCGCGTTTTCGACTGCCCGGCCGAACTCGAACGACTGCAACGGGAAGGCGAACTAATCTCGCCAGATGTTTCTGTGCTCACTCGCGGTTCCTATCTGTGTACGTTGCCCGGCATCCACCCTTGCGATGGCTTCTTCGCTGCGATTCTGGAAAAAATCTAAGTCCTCAGCGTACCTCAAAGTTCACCACCGCGCCGGCAAGAACCTTCTGCCCCACCGGCGGCGTTTGCGTGACGATCATGCTGGCGGGCGACGGTTGAGCCGGCGGGGTAGTCAGAGCCGCGCCGGACGATTCTGGATTTGCGGCCGGCGGCGCGATACTGACGTTCCCGAGTTTGAAGCCGGCATCCTGCAGCGTGCGGGCCGCCGTGCCCAAAGGCTGTCCCACAAAACTCGGCATGACGTATGCCGGCGGATCAGATGCGACCGTCACCAGCAGGCTTGTTCTCGGAGCCTCTACCTGGCTCGCGTTCGCCGGCGGACTCTGCGCCAGCACCTGGTCGGCAGGCGTTCCCGGCAACTGCATCTCCGCGGTCGAAGCCACTTCCAGCCCACGCCGCTGGATATTCCATTCCGCCGCGCGCTCGCTTTGCTTGGTTACATCCGGAATCACCACGCGCTGCGGTCCCAGACTCTGCGCCACGCGCACCTGCCATCCCCGCCGCACCTTAGTCCCCGGCAACGGCAACTGGGTCATTATTCGTCCCTCGGGAATCTGCGGACTGTAATACTGCCGTTCCACTTCGATCAGCAGCCCCAGCCCCGCAACCGCGCGTTCCGCGTCGGAAGGCGTGAGCCCAACCACGGCGGGCACTTCAACGACCTGCCCATGAATTGCAAATCGCATCGCCGTCAGTGCTGACACCAATGCCACAACCACCAGTACCAGCGCCATCATCGCAAAGCGGAAAAAAGATTTCATAAGACGTCACAGATTATAGTTCGACTAATCATCAGCAAACCTCGGGAGGTTCGATCAGGCGGACCGCACCTAATGCGTCTCATCCGCACCCGGCGAAGTATCTGGCGTATCCACTTTCTGCAGCACGGTTACAGGCACGTCCGGCGCTTCCTGGAACTGCCCCGGATCTTTCCCCGTCATGGCTGTGCTCATGAAGTTCATCCAGATCGGCAGCGCCGCATGCGCTCCCGTTTCCTTCGCTCCAAGGGATCTCTTCTCATCGAATCCCATCCACACTCCGCTAGTCATCGTAGGCGAGAACCCCACAAACCACGCATCCGTGAAATCGTTAGTCGTGCCCGTCTTTCCGGCGACTGGAAAAGGCATCTTGGCCGCCGCCACTCCCGTCCCATGCAGCACCACCTCACGAAGCATCCCCGTCATAATGCGAGCCGTGCGCGCGCTGATCACATCCTTCACGTCGGGATAGTCCTCTTCCAGCACCCGCCCTTCATAGTCTGTCACCTTGGTGATGTAGCGAGGTGTCACGCGCACACCGTCGTTCGGAAACACACTGTACGCCGAAGTCTGCTCCATCAAAGTGATTTCCGCCGCTCCCAGCGCCACCGGCAAATACGGCGGCAACTTGGCCGTGATTCCAAAACGCTCCGCGTACTCAATCACGCTCTTGATCCCCACCTTGTTTGCCAGCTTCAGCGCCGGAATATTCCGCGACTGCGCCAGTGCGCGCCGCAGCGTGATGATCCCCTCAAACTTTTCGTCATAATTATGCGGCGAATAAGGCCCGGACCCCGTTTCAAACGTCACCGGCTCGTCCAGAATGGTGTCGTCTGGGCTCGCGCCTTTGTCGATCACCGTCGTGTAAACATAGGGTTTGAACGACGACCCCACCTGCCGCAGCGCCTGCGTCGCACGATCGAATTTTGATTCGCTGAAATCCCGTCCTCCCACCATCGCCTTGATGCCGCCGGTCGCATTGTCGATTGCTACCAGAGCGCCCTGCGCGCCAGAGTCCTGTTCCAGGTTTACGCGTGCGGCTCCGTTGGCGCTCAACGATAGAACCTTTACGTAGCAGATGTCTCCCGTTCGCAGCAGATCCTGTATCTTCCCCTGCGTCCACGCCACATCCGATTGTCCTAAAGCCGCGGTGTAGCGCCCGAACTTCAGCGTTGCAATTCCAACCCCCGATGAAGTCACGAGCGCGTGAATGTATCCATTCACCTCCGGTTCGTCATCCCAATCGGGATCCTCATACTTCTCGATCACACCTCCTTCCGCCAGCACGTTTTCCAGATGTCCCTTCCATCCATGCCGCCGTTCGTATGCCGCCAGACCGTCGAGCACCGCCTGGTTCGCCGCCTTTTGCAGATCGACGTCAAGCGAGGTGTAGACCTTCAACCCGCCTTCGTGTACCTGGTCGGCGCCGTATTTGTTTTCGAGGTACCGTCGTATCTCCTCTACGAAGTAAGGCGCCAGCGAGTTGGGATCGTGCTGCAGATGCAAGGCCACCGGCGCCGACCGGGCGTCCGCCGCCTCGGCTGCCGTTATTTTTCCGTCTTCCAGCATGGCATTGATCACCAAATTGCGGCGCTTCGTCGCCTTGTCCGGATGGTTGATCGGCGAATAGATTCCCGGACCCTTAGGCAGGCCCGCCAGCAGCGCGGCTTCTGCCAGAGTCAGCTTCTTACCCGGCTTGCCGAAGTAGAACTCCGAAGCAGCCTCGAACCCGTAGACTCCATGCCCCAGAAAAATCTGATTGGCGTACAGCGTGAAGATTTGCGGCTTGGTGAAGCGCCGCTCGATCTGAATCGCAAGCATCGTCTCTTGCACCTTGCGATGGAAAGACCGGTCAGGAGAAAGAAACAGATTGCGCGCTAACTGCATGGTCAGCGTCGATGCACCCTGAACCTTGCCGCCTGATTCAAGATCGCGGTAAGCCGCCCCTACGATGCGCCAGAAGTTGATTCCCGAATGCCGGTAGAAGTCCTTGTCTTCAATCGAAACCAGCGCGTCCCGCAGCACCGGAGCAAAATCGTCATAGCCCGCGACCACTCGCCGCTGCAGCGCGAACGATCCAATCACGCGCTCGTGGTCGTCGTATAACTCGGTGATCGAACTGGGTCGGTAGGCTTCTAACGCCTCCACCTGCGGCAAGTCGGTGGTATAGACCAGCAGAAGCCCCGCAGTCGCTCCCACCAAAGCGGAAATCAGCACGAGCAGGCCAAACAACACCCGGCCCACAAACTTCCGTCCGGCAATCTCCACCGGCGGAAGATCTTCATAGAGCGACTTCATGGCGAGATATGTTCAGAATAGCAGGGCACAAAAGAAATCGCGCAGCTCGCGCTGCGCGACAAACATACTATGCAGAAAAGTCGTTAGCTGCTGCGGCTCTTCAACACCTCGATGGCCTTGTGCAACTGATCGTCCTGCGTGTTCTTGGGCTTGGCTTCCGGCTCCGCAGCCGCGGGCTCCTGGTCCTCATCTTCGGAGATTACGTTGTCCGTGTCGTCGGCCACCAGCACATTGGGAGTGACGGCGGTTTCCTGAATCGCCTTCCCGCTCGGCGAATAGTATTTCGCGACTGAGAGAATCAGCGCTCCACCATCCGTCAGTTCGAATGTTTTCGGTACCGACCCTTCGCCGAAGGTCTTGTCGCCCACCACGTCGCCGCGGGCATTTTCCAGCAGCGCGGCCGCCACAATCTCAGCTGCCCCCGCCGTCCCCTTATTCACCAGCACGGCGACCGCAAGCGAAGTCACTGCCTTCGCCGGATCGGCATTGAAGGCCTCTCGCGGAAACTTCTGTCCTTGCACATATGTGATCGTACCGTGGTTCAAAAACAGGTTCGCTGTGGCAACGCCTTCGCTTTCTTCTCCCTCAGAACTGTTCCGCAAATCGAGGACCAGCTTCTTCGCTCCAGATTTTTCCAGGGACTTGATTTTCCCGGCGATTTCCTGCGCCTTGCCCTTGGTCAGAGCGTCCACTTTCACATAGCCGATGCCATCTTCCAGCATCTTGTCTGTGACCGGCGGGATGCTGACGATGTCTCGCGTAATCGTCATCTTCTGCGGCTCTGCCCTCCGCGCCCGCACCACCGAAACATTCACGGTCGAGCCCGGCGCACCCGCCAGCGCGCTGCGAATCTCTGGCAGCGACATATCTCGCGTGCTCCGGCCCTCAATCGATTCGAAGATGTCCGTGTCCTCGATCCCTGCCTTCTCCGCCGGCGATCCCGGCAGCACCGAAACCACGTCCGCGTAGCCAAAGCGTTTCGAGATAGTCGCCCCGATCTCGCCCTTTGCTTCTGTCTTGTGAGCCTTGTAGGCCTTGTAAGCTTCCGGCGTCAGGTAGCTGGAGTTCGCGTCCAATGATTCCACCAACCCGTGCAATGCGCCGTCAGTCACCTTGGGAATGTTCGGATCTTCCACGTACTCGCTTTGCACTCGTGACAGGACTTCGCTATAAACCTGCATCTGGCGGTAGGAGCCGTCGTTGGAGGAGGCATGCACGCCCCCAAAGCCAAGCGAACCAGCCACGACGAATAACAAAACCGCAAAAGACGAAACCAGAACCGCAGCTTTAATTTTCATGGACATCGAATTCTTCTTCTTGGAAAGGAGTCACTTCCCGAGGAACTTCTATCATTATATCTGGTAGATGCCGTTTCTTGCCTCTTGGCTGCTCTTGTTCGCACCGAACCGTAGCCTTCCGCGAAATGAGGTTCGCCACATGACGATTAGGACGATTCAAAGCCAGTTCCGTCATTAAGCCCGCTACGCCGGGGGCTTGAAGTTCAGCGTAAGCATGGTCTGCACCGATACGGCGCGCCCATTCATGACATAAGGCTTGAAGCGCCACTGCCTCACGGAATCGATGGCGGCCCGCGCAAACATCAGCGACCCCTGCAAGAACTTTACATCCTGAACTGCGCCATCGCGCCCGATGAGCACTTGTAGAACCACGCTGCCCCGCTGACCGCTGGTTTTCGCCGCTGCTGGATACTCCGGCTCAATTGGTTGAGCCAGCAACTCACGCGCCGCTGATTCCGGCAGATTCACCGGCTCAATCGCCGACATCGCTGCCTCGGCCGGCTTGTTCCCGCTGGCATCCGGGGTGGTCGAAGCCATCTGCGATTTCAGACTCGAAGGAATGCCCGTGCTGCTTCCCGTCGAAACGGCATGGGGCGGTGCAACACTCTGCACCGCAGACGTGACCAGATGCGGCTGCGGCGCGGCTGTTTGGACCGCTGGCGCCGGCTGCACTTGTACCGAAGGCAGAGCCACGCTCGGCGATGCCCCGGCGGCGCTTTCCGGCACAGCGCCGATGCTTGTCGCGCTGGGATCCTTAATCTGATCGTTCCCAGGCTGAGCCTGCGCACTCTGGCCTTGGCCAGCTTGAGCTTGATCAGGATGACTTTGGTCCGTCGGTTTCTGGTCGGTGGCGGTGCTCTCTTCGACAGTCGATTGTGCGTGCCCGCCGTTCGCATCCGAGCCCTTCTCCGTTTTTGCCGTGGGGTCAATCACTGGCAGCACACGAATCTGCGAAGGATCCGTCGTCGCATCCGGGATGTTCCCCGGCGCGGGAAGCTTGTACTCGTCACCCGACTGGCCAAAACTGTCATGCTGTGCCACAGCCTGCGGTAAAGGAGCGGGTGGCGGGTTCAGCCAATTCCCTCCCGCATGCACAGCATTGCGATAGAACATCCGCAAGCTTTGCCGGGTTCGGGGCACAGCCACTAGAACTACGCAGGCAACTGCTAATGCGCTCACCAGAAAAACGTTTCCGCGTTTCGAACCCGGCGTCTCTGCCGGTTCCGCCTCGTCCGGTCTGCCCGACATGTAGGCAAAAAGCGCGGCTTCCGGTCCTGATTCCTCGAGCGACCCCTTCGCCACGGGATTCTTATCGGTTGCACGCAGCTCCGCCAGCGGAGTTTTATAGGACGGGGTTTCCCCGTACGATAGCAGTTCGCTCTGCGCAGGAGCGTCTTCGGCCGGCTGTAGTATCGGCTTCGTAAGCCGGGCTTGCAGTGCGGCCCAGCCAGTCACCGCCGTCTGGGCTTCAGGTGGCTCGGCCGCTTCCTGCACTGCAGCGGCTGTCGGTTCCAGATCCGTGAGGGCGTCAACTTCGGCAGCTGCGGCTTCATCCAGCGACTTCTGAACGTCACATTCCGGTTCCGTGTCGAATTGTGCCCCGGGCGAGGCATTTGCCGATGTCAGGAATTCGCCCGCCCGAAAGGCTTTCGCCGGCGCCTGGGTTACAGAGGATGGCACAGAGGATGGCACGGAGGGCGGCACCGATACCGGTACCGAAACCGCGCCAGCCGCCGCAGCAGCAGCCAAGCCCGTTTTGGACGTTTCCGGTGGAATGGCAGGAAGTGGAACCACGGGTGCTGTCGGTATCTGCGCTGCGGGTTTCGGAGCCCCTGGTTGCAACTTTGACCGAAGCAACTCGCACGCTGTGCTCATGGTGTCCCGCACCTGTTCGGCGCGAATCGGCTTTACCAGAACTGAGTTTGCTCCTGCCTTCAGCGCCTCTGGCAGCCTGGAATCATCGCCGACGATCGCCAAAATCAGCGGCCGTTGCGCTGCCTTCAAATCGCGCGCTGTTTTCAGCAGGAACGCCGCCTCCGGCTGATCCTCCCAGTCCGTGATTACGATTTGGAAGAGCTGGGTTGTAACCCTCTCCACGGCGTCCACCGCGCTCTGGCAGTATTCTCCCTCGATCCCAAGGTCGGTAAGCACCTGCCAGATCGGCTGGACCATCTCCTCATTTGACGAGAACAAGAGGCAGCGTAAGGGCATATTATTCCAGCCTATGCAGACGGAGTAACCACGGCAAGTTACTGAGGTGGGAGGGAAGCAGTGGCCAGTGGGCGGAAAATAGGGGCTAGGGGCCAGGGAGTAGGGGTCAGTACCAGCCGTGCCCAAACGAGTCCCAACTCTGTTTGCTAGCCCCTGGCCCCTGACCCCTCCTTGTAAGCTAGAATGCTCGGTCACCTCGGGAACCATGCATACTGCGGATGTCGTCATCGTCGGTGGAGGGATCGTCGGCTCCAGTATTGCTTACCACCTCACGGCCCACGGATGCCGCAACGTTTTGGTCATCGAGCGCGAATCGGCGCAGGGCAAAGGCTCGACAGGGAAGAGCATGGGCGGGGTGCGAGCGCAGTTTTCCATGCCGGTCAGCATTCAGATGTCGCTCTACTCGATTCCTTTCTATGCCAGCTTCGACGATCGCCTCGGCCATCCCTGCGACTACCGGCCGCAAGGCTATCTGTTCTGCGCCACGACGGATAAACAGATGGCCTATCTGCGGACGAACTACGCGCAGCAGGTGAAGATGGGCCTGAAGGATGTAAGGCTGATAGCGGGCCATGAGATCCGTAGCATGTTCCCGCAGTTGCGCGCTGACGACGTTGTGGGTGGAAGTTTTTGTTCCAGCGATGGCTTCGTCGATCCCTACAGCGCCATGACTGGATTCATGACCTGGGCCGCCGATCACGGCGCAACCTTGTGGAAGAACAGCGTCGTTACCGGTTTTACCCGGGATGCAAGAGGGATTGCGTCGGTCGAGACGACGCGCGGCTCAGTGTCCACTCGCAAGGTCGTAAATTGCGCTGGACCTTGGGCCGCAAGTATTGCCAAGCTCGCTGGCGTGGATTTGCCGGTTCAGCCTCTGCGTCGCATGCTGGTTCCCAGCGAGCCGTTTGACGAATTCCCTCGCACCGCGCCCATGATCGTCGACATGTCAAACGGATTTCACTTTCGTCCCGAGGCTCGCGGTTTTCTACTGGCCTGGAACGATCCCGAAGAAACACCTGGGTTCAAAACGGAGTTCGACGCCGGCTTTGTCGAGAAGATCCTCACCCGCGCAGCGGATCGCGTGCCCTGCTTCGCCAATCTTCCGGTGAATCCGAAGCGGGCTTGGGCTGGACTGTATGAGATGACCCCGGATCACCATCCAATCCTCGGCGAGGCTCCGGAAGTGCCGGGATTTTTTCTCGCCAACGGTTTTAGCGGACACGGCGTAATGCACGCTCCAGCAACGGGAAAGATTCTCTGCGACCTTATTCTCACCGGGAAGACGGACCTGATCGACGCATCGTTGCTGAATCTAGCCCGCTTCGCGGAAGGCCGGCTGATCCATGAGACCGCGGTGCTGTAGAGGCAAAGATGCCCCTGCAAGAACATAATTACTGGCTCACCACCACAGACTTCCCCAAATTAGAATCCCGTCCACTACCGGAACGTGCTGACGTCGCCATAATCGGGGCAGGCTTCACCGGACTTTCCGCTGCCCGCACTCTCGCCAAACGGGGCGTCAAAGTTGCCGTGCTCGAGAGCGAGACCATTGGCTGGGGAGCCAGTTCCCGCAACGGCGGAATGGTGCTGACGGGTATGAAGCTGGGCGCGAACCACCTTATCTCCATGTATGGACGCGAGCTTGCCCGCCGCATGTATGCCGCGTCGCTTGAGACCATCGATTGCGTTGAGCGGATTGTCCGCGAAGAAGCCGTCGACTGCGATTTCTCCCGCTCGGGCCATCTTGAAGTGGCCTGCAAGCAAAGGCATTTCGACGATTACGCGCGGCAGGCCGAAGTGGTTGGGCGCGAGTTCAATCACCGCCTGCGCGTGGTTCAGAAGCATGAGTTGAGCGCCGAAATCGGGTCGAATATCTATCACGGCGGGATGGTCGATGAAGTGAGCGCCGGATTGAATCCCGCGCGCTACGTCGCCGGACTCGCCCGCGCCGCAATCAAAGCCGGCGCAGAAATCTTCGAGCGCACACGCGTCGAAAGCCTGCAGCGCGAATCAAGCCAGGGAGAAGCTGGATGGAAGATCGCAACGTCCCGCGACGCCTTCTGGGCACGCGAAGTTTTTGTCGCCACCAGCGGCTACACCGGCCGTGCCACTCCCGCTCTGCAAAAGAAACTCATCCCCATCGGGTCATTCATCATTACAACCCAAACCCTGCCGGAAGCGCTGGCGCGTGAACTCAGCCCGCGCAACCGCATGATCTACGATTCGAAGAATTACCTCTACTACTATCGGCTCACGCCCGACCACCGCATGTTGTTCGGCGGCCGCGCTGCCTTCTTCCGCGAGAACGACCAGACCATCCGCCGCAGCGCCGAAATCCTGCGCCGCGGCATGATCGACGTCTATCCCAAACTGCGCGACGCCAAAGTCGAATACGTCTGGGGAGGCACGCTCGACTTCGCCTTCGACATCATGCCCCACGCCGGGCAGATCGACGGCATGTATTTTGCCGTCGGCTACGCTGGACACGGCGTAGCCATGGCCACCTATCAAGGTAAAAAGATGGCAGAGCTGATTGCAGGGGACAAACCAGAGAACCCATTCGTCGGCACCCCCTTCCCCGGCGCTCCGTTAGGCCTGTACAACGGCAAGCCGTGGTTCTTGCCGTTTGCGGGGATGTGGTACAAGTTTCTGGATTGGGTAAGCTAACGAGCTCGCGTCCGAAGACTATCGAAGTTGAAATGATTCCTGCTGGATACATGGCGAAGCGCGTGCAAAGGCCCAAAGGCTTTCACATCGATGGCATCGATGACGTGTACTCGGTCAGCGGCTGCATAAGCGAGGACTTCGCCGACTACATCCAGCACTGGAAGCACAACGGCTACTGGCTCTTTGATTCGCCTGAGATTATTCGGACGGTGGCGCAGGAAAATTCTATTCAACTTGGCGGGACATCCCTTTTTTACTACGAGGTGTACGAGATGGAGTTTGACGGGAAGACCTGGTCTCCGTACGAAGCCCAGTCCTCATTTCCCACCAACGTCATTCCTCCGCAGGAAAAAGTGCTCGAAGGCTTCGATGTGGTCACGTTTTATGCGAAGAATGCGCCTGAGCATTCGCCCCTTTCTTGCAACGGCATAGCGAAAGAGATTCGAACGAATCAGCATTGTCTGCTTGAATCGTTTGCCGAGGCTTACGATCGCCTTAATGGCGGAGCATGCAACAATGCTGAACCGGGACCCTACCGCATCTTCGCGGTTTATTCAGTAGCATGGCCCCAAAGTCGCGATTAGGAGGCTCGTCGACTCAAAACGGGTTTCGAATCGTCAGCCGATGATCGATGACTTGGCCATCCTGCAAGTCCTCCGAATACAGCGTAGAGCAGTTCGCTTCGAGCGCAGCCGCGGCGATGTGCGCGTCGTAGATACCGAAGCCGTACTCCTGCGCGATCTTCAATGCCGCTTCGTGCGTATCCAGCGTAATTGAAACCGGCGAAGGGAACAGGATTCGAACCGAATTGAGCGCTTCGATCAGGTCCTCCCAAGGCATGCGCATCTTACGTCGCGCGACTGCGACGAACTCATTCAGAACTTGAACGCTGATAACTCCGCCTTGCGCGACTAACTGCTGAGCCCGCTCCCTGCGGGAATCTCCACTCACCATCGCGTAGATCAATACGTTCGAATCGAAGAATGCCCTATCGCTCATCGTCCTTGCTTCCCCGCTCATAGATCTCGTCGCGGTCGAAGACGAATCCGGGGGGCAGGGGACGGCTTAACTTGCGCAGAGCCTCCAGTGCGCGTTGCCGGGTCTCATCGCGGCTGACATCTAACTCGCGGCTACCGGCGACTCGAATCTCGATGTCGTCGCCTTCTTTCAGTTCAAGCGCCTTGACGACTGCCACGGGCAGGCGAATGGCTAGGCTGTTTCCCCATTTTGAAACCTGCATAGGGCACCCCGTAGATATACATTGCGATTGTATATCTAAGCAGGTTCGGCGGCAAGCTGTTCGTCTACCTGCCCAAGAACTGGTGCGTATCCCGTCAAACCCATCCTTTCCAGTGCCTTGCAGGGGTTTGACCTGTGGATAAAATGGGCCGTATCTCACTCAAAACACAGCACTTAGTCCCGCAAGTTAAATCGATTGATCTCGCCCGTGGAGCGCCTCGAAATCGCTGACAACCTGAGGCTCGATTGGGCGTTCCGCTGCGTCGGAACGGCCCTTGAAATCGCCGGACGGGGCATTGGCTGTTCAATCGGGAATTGCGATCGGCAATTGGCAATTCGACAGCAGCAACCTCTACCCCTACGCCAATCCCTAAGCCGCCAGCGTCCCACTCAGCGCACCTTCGAGTTCCAGCAGTTTACGCTTCACGTCGAGTCCTCCGCCGTAGCCGCAGAGTGTGCCATCAGAGGCGATCACGCGATGGCACGGGACTACGATCGCGATGGGGTTGCGATTGTTCGCCATGCCGACTGCGCGAAATGCGTTCGGCTTGCCTATTGCGCGGGCGATGTCAGCGTAGCTGCGCGTCTCTCCGTAGGGAATCGCTTGCAGCGCTCGCCAGCAGGCTCGCTGGAAGTCTGTGCCGCGAAGATCGAGCGGGAAGGTGAACTCGCGCCGTTTGCCGGCGAAATACTCTTCCAGTTCGCTCACGTAAGGCTGCATTCGGCGAGCGGAATCCTCGAACTTGAATTCCTTGTTTTCTTCCCGAAGATCGCGCGGGTTGGGGCGGATCGATTGCTGTCCTGGCAATCTCGCGTCGAATTCCAGGGCAACCAGTCCCTGGGCGGATGCTGCCAGAAACAGCGGTCCGATTGCCGAGTGCAGGTTTGTGGTGTGAAGGGTTTCCATCGGAGCCAGACCTCCCCGCAGTAGACAACGATATCAGACAACCCGCCAGCAGGCAGGCGCAGTTGACAGAAATTGGTTTTTGGCCCAAAGTGTGTGCGGCGTGCTTATGGCCTTACCTCCATCCCCTATGAAGAGGGGGCTGTACATCATGGTCGCGGTTGTGCTGGCCCCGGTCCTGCTGGTGGGATTGGTGTTGCTGGCTGCGGGCGATTGGCGGACGGTTGGCTCTACCGCTGGCGGCGATCAGGTTTTGGTCAGCTCCGTTTCGTCCCAGAAGAACGGGCTGCGGACGGCCTGGGTTCGCGTGGAATATAAAGAGCCTGTCAAGCTGCCGCAGGGTGGTCCGTTCGTGGAACTGCGGGCGCGGGTTCGCTTCAACTGCGTGAGCGGCAGCGCAGTGCCGAATTCGGAGTGGTTCTACTCCCGCGACCGCGGCGGGAAGCTGGTGGTCAGCAAGAAGACTCGCCGCGACGATCAGTTCGGGCAAGGGGCGGAAGGCGATTTCGGCGGGATTGCCCGCGAGTTTGTTTGTAAGCAGAAGTGAAAAGCAGGGGCGAGGGGTCAGGGGTCAGTGGAACCCAGGCATTCCTCACTTGGGTTACTAACCTCTTGTCCCTAACCCCTGGATTTAGTTTTTCCACAGCTTTACCACCTCAGTAACTCCGCGCACACTTTCGCAGACTCGGCTTTTCGTCATATGCTGATAACGAAACGTGGTTGAGGGTACGCGGCTGCCTGGTCTCATGTCTTTTTTCTTCATCAGGGATTCATTGCGTTTTTATTCGTTGATTGTTGCCGGTGGCAGTGCGCTTGCTGCTGGCGCTTACGCGCTTTTCAGGCGCAAACCCAAGGGACCGGCAGAACTGGAGCGCGAACGCCGTACCTGGCTCGAAGGCGTGGGACGCATCACGGACGGTACCGTCATTGATGTCCAGGAATTGCCGGTCAGCCACGGCCATCACGCCGCGGTTTTGCTCATCTATAAGTATGACGTTGCGGGTGTGTCGTATGAGTGCTCGCAGGACGTTACCTATCTGCGCCAGTGGATCAATTTGCATTCCTGCCGGCTGGGACTGCCAACCTCGGTGAAGTACGATCCGCATAATCCGGGAAACTCGCTGGTGGTTTCGGAAAGCTGGATGGGACTAAGACAGTAGCCAGTTGCCAGCCGCCAGCTGCCAGTGAAGTCAAATGCAGCGATCGAGAACTGGCAGCTGGCAACCGGCGGCTGGCAGCTGTTTATATCTGATAGTCGTCCTGGAACAGGTCCTGCGGAGAGATATTCGGGGGTGAAGGTCCTTCTTCGATCATCAGGACGGGTTCAGCGCCCAGCGCTTCGTGTGAATGCCGCTGGAACTTCTCGCGCAGTTCTTGCACTTCCTTGGCCAGCTGGATGATTACGTCGGATAGCGGGTCGCGGATGTCCTTGGGATCGGTGATGATTACGCGTTTGCCGTCCCGCAGCACGATATGGCCGGGGACGCCTACGATCGTGGAATTGGCCGGGACGCTACGCAGCACGACCGAGCCCGCGCCCACGCGGCAGTTGTCGCCGATGGTGATGTTGCCCAGCACCTTGGCGCCGGAACCGATCGCCACGTTATTGCCGATGGTAGGATGGCGCTTGCCTTTCTCTTTGCCGGTTCCGCCCAGCGTTACTCCCTGATAGAGCGTGACATCATCACCGACAACGGCCGTCTCGCCGATTACCGTGCCCATGCCGTGATCGATGAAGAGACGGCGTCCAAGCTCCGCGCCGGGGTGAATCTCAATGCCGGTGAGCAGGCGCGCGACCTGCGAAGTGAATCGTGCCAGGAAGCGCACGCCGTGACGCCAAAGCCAGTGGCTCAGGTGATGCGCCCACACGGCGTGCAGTCCCGGATACAAAGTGACGACTTCGAAGTAGGAGCGAGCGGCGGGGTCGGACTCGAAGACGGCGGCAATGTCTTCGCGTACGGAGTGGAAGAAGCTGGTCATGGGGCAGTTCTCAGTTCTCAGTTCCCAGTAAAACCCTGCGTCCTTACTTCTCAGATTGGCGCTTCGCGCCCTGCTGAGGTTGAGAATTGGGACTGGAAACTTTCTTTCTTCTTCCTCATGAACGTAGCTTAGGGAGGAGAAGAGTGCAAGGGATGAAGCTGAGAACTGAGACCTGGGAACTGGGTTCCTAGCTTCCTGGCAGGTAGCCGCCGCTTTGGGCGACGGTCAGGCGAAGATACTTGTAGGGATTGACTGGAGTGTCGTTGATGCGGACTTCGTAGTGGAGGTGGGGGCCGGTGGAGCGTCCGCTCATGCCGACAAATCCGATGGTGTCGCCGCGGTGGACTTGCTGTCCCGGTGTCACGGCGAAGCCGGAAAGGTGACCGAAGCGGGTGGCGATGCCGTGGCCATGATCGATCATGATGGCCTTGCCGTATCCGCCAAGGAAGTCTGCGAAGGTGACAATGCCGTCGGCGGGCGCGATGATCGCGTGACCGTAGGAGCTGCCAATATCCACGCCGCTGTGAAATGCGCCTTCTCCATTAAACGGATCGATGCGCTCACCGAAGCTGCCAGTAATCTGGCCATCCACCGGCCACAAGTTGGGGGCGGAGTTGGCGCGGGCCCAATCGGCCGTGGTGGCGTTGCGGGTCATGCCCAGGCTGATGCCAATCGTGGCTGCGCCAGTAAGGGCGGAGGTGCGCAGTGCGCCCAGTTGGTCCAGGGAAGAACTGACTTCCGCGTCCTGAATTTTCTGCTGCGAGGCCGTGACCAGCGCGGGCTGCGACTTCAATCCGTAAAGAGCAGAAACTTCACTGGCGATGGAGCCCAGCGACGCCACCTGCACGTCGCGTTCTTTGGCGACTTCTTCGAGACGGGAATAACGGTCTTTAAGCTCTTCTTTTTCGGTGCGCAACTGGTTGTAGTGCGAGACCTTGAGCAGCATGCGGGCATAAGAGCTGGCGATACCGGTGAGGCTGAGGAATCCGATGGCGGCGCCGACTACGAAAACATACAGGTAATGGACGGGAATGGAGATCTTGCGCAGCTGGCCGTCGTCCCCGCGAGCCACAAAAAGGATGTAGAAACGCTTATGCAAATGCCTTCCTTCCGCTGTTGAAGATCTTCTTTGATCAGGGCCGGAACTCCAGGCAAAGTTCTGAGGTTGCAGAAAGCCTGTTCGGACGCCTGACTTTCGGGCCACGCTTCCCATCTTGGGAATGGAAACTTGTTAACGCGCCCTTTTCCTACCAGAATCGAGGACTAAGCTCAAACCTTTGTCTGCAATTGATACGAAGCGCAGAACTTAAGCTTGTCCAAACTCTTCTCTGCCAAAAGTCTTGTGAATGACTGGTAAAAGGTAACAAACTGGGTTCCCCCCTGTCAACGACGGGAAAGGGCATTAGAAGTTACTTAAGGCGGGTAGGTGAAAGTGGCAGCGGGACAGATTACTTCGATTACTTAAGGCCAGATGGCAAAGGGGCCTTCGAGTTTGCTTGGGTTCACCCTTGAATCCGGGAGCCCATGGCCAGCATCCGAACGTGGGCCTCGCATATAGTGATCTCGTGGTGATTGCCGAAAAAGCGCTGATTGCCCAAGTTCGCCGCCTGGCGGCGGCTGGGACGAGGCCTGCAGTTGCGGCTGGAATTGGAGACGATTGCGCCGTGCTGCGACTTCAGCCAGCCCAGGGCAAGCAGGAAAAGGACACGCTGGTTACGACTGACTTCACACTGGAGGGAATCCACTTCCGGCGGGACTGGCACTCGGCGGAATCGGTTGGGCACAGGTGTCTGGTGCGAGGACTGAGCGACATCGCGGCCATGGGTGGGGAGCCGGTGGCGGCGTTTCTTTCGTTGGCGCTGCCGCGAGAGTTGGCGCAAAGCTGGGTCGGACGCTTTGCCCGCAGCTTGATCAGCCTCGCGGAAAGATACAGTGTGACACTGGCGGGTGGCGACACAGCAGAGTCGCCCAAGGGAGTTCTGGCGGATATTGTTGTGGTGGGAACTGTGCCCAGGGGGAAGGCCGTGCTGCGATCCGGGGCGCGGCCCGGGGACCGGATTTATGTAAGCGGGAAACTGGGTGGCTCGGCGGCTGCGGTTTGGCAGATGCGGAAAAAGCCCAGGCGGAAGCTGAACCCGCGGGAGTATCCCCGGCATTTCTTTCCGGAGCCGCGAATCGAGCTGGGCCGGGTTCTGCGTGAAAAACGTCTGGCCTCGGCGATGATCGATACCAGCGACGGGCTTTCGACCGACTTGGCCCACATCTGCGAAGAGAGTGGAGTGGGCGCGGAACTGCAGGGAGAAGTCATTCCACGGGCGAGCGTTGGCAAGCCAGCGCGGGAAGTCGATTTGCAATTTGCGCTGCACGGAGGAGAAGACTACGAACTGTTGTTCACGGCACCCCGAGGCAAGCGGATCCCGTCGCGCATTGCCGGAGTTCCCATTACACAGATCGGGCACATCACTAGCGGGCGGAAGATCTTCCTCAGGAATAAGGGCGGCGTGGGGTACGAATTTGAGCCGCTGGGGTGGGAACACTTTCGCCGGTAGGGGTTACTTTGGTCACCGGTCATCATCTGTGTCTATACCCCCACGGGAAAAACGGTACTAGAGTAGAAACATGTCGTTCTCCCGAGTTGTCTGCCCCCGTGTCTTGCTGGGCTTGCTGTTGATCTCTACCGCGGCTACGTTCGCTGGTGATAAGAAGCAGCCGCCTCCGCCGCCGGCGCACGCCAAGGCGCCTTCCCCCGCGGTCACCGATGAGTACGTGCACAAAGAGTTTGGCGACAACTGTTCGCTGCTGGCAGGGCCTCCGCAGTTTGTCGGCGACCTCGACGGCGACGGCGTGGACGATCTCATCGTGGTTGCCCGCTGCAAGAATCCGCTTGCCGACCAGGCGGAATACGGTTTTCTTGTGGCCGATCCCTATAACAGCTTTATGGGCTTTGGCCAGGTCAAAGTCACATCCACGTTTGCCTCGGACGTGCCGGAGCGCAAAGGCGTCTCTCTGCTGATCGTCCACGGCGTAGGTACCGAGGCTTGGCGCTCTGACAAGACGAAGCCCAAGTTCCTGCTGATTAACCTGCCCTTCCAGACGCTCACCGTAAAAAGGCTGGCGCTTAAGAAACGGACCGTGCTCGGGATCTACATGGAAGAAAAGGGTGAAGGCGAAGCGACTTCTTCCGTCATCTTCTGGGACGGGAAGAAGTATCGCTATCAGATTCTGGGATCGGACCTGGAGTAGAGGGATTCGACGGGCGCGAGTTGCTTCTGCCGGCGAATTTGCTCTGCCACCACCTCGCCGCCACTTTTGTACACTCTGTAAGCTCGCGAGTAGTTTTTCGAGCGGATGACTTTGTAAAACCGGCCGTCTATGAACTCGATCGCGCAGTTGTTCTCGATCGCGATTCCGATGCCCCCGGTCTTCCGAATCATGGCGCGGAAGTGCTTTCTTCGAGGAATTCCTAAGGTCATGCTGTTGTAGTGGGGGCAATGTATCCCCTGGATGAGCCCGAGACCTCTCACGTTGATGTACTTCCATTTTCGCGGATTGTAAAAAGACATGGAATCGGAATGTCCGGAATCAAACCAACAGATGGCGCCCGCACTGATGCCGGAAAGCACAGTCCCGTTCTCGTAGGCCGATCTTAGAAGTTTATCGACACCCAGGCGGCGCCAGAGGCGCATCATCATCAGCGTGTTTCCGCCACCAACGTAAATGATATCTGCCCCTAGGATCTTCCTCCGGACCTGCTCGTTGGAAAGCTGTTCTTTAATGAGGAAGAGGACGTCGGTCTTGCATTTCAGGAATTTGCCAAAGTATTCCTGGACGTGTTTCCAATATTTCTCGGAATCCGAACTTGCGGTCGGGATGAAAAGAAGCTTCGGATTCTTCCTGTTCGAGAGCCGGATTATCTCTCGATCAATCGGAGCCGTGCCTCTTGTTCTTATATTTCCGCCACCGATCACGACGATCTTCCCGCGCATGTTTTCATCTTAACTTCAAATTCTGCCCACCCGCTATAATCCTTTCGCCATGAATCTCGAAGAAAAAATCGCGGAACTGAAGAAGCGCAATCAACTCGCCGAAGAGGGCGGGGGCGCGAAGCGGCGCGAGCGGCAACATGAAGAAGGCAAAATGTCGGCGCGGGAGCGCATCGAATTTCTGCTCGACGACGCCACCTTCGAAGAGACCGACAAGCTGGTCACGCACCGCTGCAGCGACTTCGGCATGACCGAGCAAAAACCTTACGGCGACGGCTTTGTGACCGGGTACGGCCGCATTGAAGGCCGCCTAGTCTACGTTTTCGCGCAGGATTTCACAGTGTTTGGCGGATCGCTCTCGGAAACGAACGCCGGGAAGATCGTCAAGATCATGGATCTGGCGGCGAAGATGGGCGCGCCCATGATTGGGTTGAACGATTCAGGAGGCGCGCGCATTCAGGAAGGGGTGGCGTCGCTGGCGGGATATGCCGACATTTTTCTGCGCAACACGTTGTACAGCGGAGTGGTGCCGCAGATTTCCGCGATCATGGGCCCGTGCGCCGGCGGCGCGGTGTATTCGCCCGCCATCACGGATTTCGTGCTGATGGTCGACAAAACTTCCTACATGTTCATCACCGGGCCCGACGTCATCAAGACAGTTACGCACGAGGAAGTGACCAAGGAGCAGCTCGGCGGCGCCATGACCCACAACGAAACCTCAGGCGTGGCACACTTTCTGGCGCATGACGATGCCGAGTGCCTGTCCATGGTGCGCGAGCTGTTGAGCTTCTTACCTTCTAATAATCTGGAAGACCCGCCACGCAAGCCGTGCACCGATCCCGCTGATCGAAACGACGCCCGAGCCGACGCCGCGCTCGACAGCATCGTGCCCGCGCAATCGAACCTGCCCTATGACATGAAAGATGTGATCCACGCCGTAGTCGACGACGCCTACTTCTTCGAAGTGCAGGAGCACTACGCGAAAAACATGGTCGTAGGATTCGCGCGCCTGGACGGCCGCTCAGTCGGAATCGTAGCCAACAATCCGGCGATGCTGGCCGGCACGCTCGACATTAATGCGTCGATAAAAGGAGCGCGCTTCGTGCGCTTCTGCGACTGCTTCAACATTCCGCTAGTCACGTTCGAAGATGTGCCGGGATTTCTGCCCGGGACGGCACAGGAATATGGCGGCATCATCAAACACGGCGCAAAGCTGCTTTACGCTTTTGCCGAAGCCACAGTGCCGAAGATCACCGTGATCACGCGCAAAGCTTACGGAGGAGCTTATTGCGTGATGGCGTCAAAGCACATCCGCACGGATGTGAACTACGCCTGGCCGACGGCGGAGATCGCGGTCATGGGTCCGGAGGGCGCGGTGGATATCGTTTACAAGCGCGAACTAGATGGCGCGGCAAACCCGCGAGATCGCCAGGAATTACGCCAAAAAAAGATCGAAGAATTTCGCGACCGCTTTGCCAGTCCCTACGTTGCCGCGGACCGCGGATTTGTCGACGCCATCATCCAGCCCCACGAAACCCGCAAGAAGCTGATCCAGGCTCTGACGATGCTCGAGACCAAGCGTGACAAGAATCCGCCGAAGAAACACGGGAACATACCGCTGTAGTAGTGGCGCTGGCGCATTACTTCCCGATGCAGAACCTGCTGAATATCAGGTTGAGGATGTCGTCGGTGGTGGTGGCGCCGGTGATGGCATCCAGGGGACGCAGGGCGTTGTAGAGGTCGAGCAGCAGCATTTCGTGGGGGACTTTGCCAGTTACAGCGCCGGTAGCGGCATCGAGCGCGGCCAGTGAATCTTGCACCAGGTGCTGATGACGGACGTTGGTAAGGAATCCGGCTTCCGCTGGAGCTCCAGTTTCGCCGCCGATGTGCCGCAAGATTTCGGCGCGCAGCTCGGCGATGCCCTTGCCGGTCAGAGCGGAAGCACTAATTGCAGAAGACCGGCTACTAACCACTGACCACTGGCCGCTGTCCGCCAAGTCGCACTTGTTTCCCACGACGATTGTCGGACGACCCTCTGCGTGGTGCATAAGCTCATCATCTTCCGCCGTCGCCGGTTGTGACGCGTCGAGCACCACCAACACCAGGTCGGCATCTGCCAAGGCCTCCATCGACTTGCGAATGCCGATCGATTCCGCTTCGTCGAGAGCCTGCCGGATTCCGGCCGTGTCGACAAGCCGGATTGGAATGCCGTCGATGGCTACTGTTTCGCTGACAAGATCGCGCGTCGTACCGGGAGTAGACGTGACAATGGCGCGCTCGCGCTCGACAAGACGGTTGAACAAGCTTGATTTGCCGACGTTCGGGTGGCCTACGATGGCCAGTGTCAGCCCCTGATGCACAATCTTGCCGTAAGCGAAAGTGGCGGCAAGCTGATCGAGCGGCTCGCGGACCGTAGCTATGCGTTCGAGGATGGCTGGGTTGGGCAGAACAGAGACGTCGTCTTCCGCAAAGTCGATGCCGGCTTCGAGCACAGCGATCAGCTCGACCAGCTTCTGTTTGACTGGCTGCAAGCGCCTCGACAGAGCGCCTTCGAGCTGCTGCGCGGCGATCTTCGCCTGGTAAAGCGTCTGGGAGTCGATGAGGTCGCGGACGGCCTCGGCCTGGGTGAGATCGATGCGGCCGTTGAGGAAGGCGCGCATGGTGAACTCACCGGGTTCGGCGAGGCGCGCTCCGGCGGAGACGCAGAGTTCGACGATGTGCCGCAGCACGACCGGAGACCCGTGCGCCGCGATCTCGATGATGTCGTCGGTGGTGTAGGAGTGAGGCTTGGCGAAGTAGGTGACTACGACTTCGTCGATGCGCGTCCGGCTTCCGCCGTCCGGCGTCCGGTTTCCGGTGTTCGCGGCACTAGAAACCGGAAACTGGAAACTGGAAATTTCCGTTCCGCGCGGCTCGATGAGTTCCCCGAAGATTGCACGTCCCGGCTCAAGCTCATGCCTGAGCCGCAGTATTGGTCTTGCGATCTCACGCGCCCTCGGGCCGGCAATGCGCACCACGCCAATCCCTCCGCGCCCAAGCGGTGTCGCAATGGCAACAATGGTATCGTCGAGGTTCACGGGGCGATTGTAGCGGTTAAACTGGGACGGCAACCAGCGGCCGAAAATGACGTATGTACCCGGCCCTGGTCAACTCAAGGAGAGATCACCAATTGTCAGTCGCCGATGAACTGTTGCAAGCCAACCAGCAATTCGTGAAGAACTTCAACCTGGGAGATCTGGCGGTCCAGCCCCGGCGGCGGTTAGCCGTCCTGGCCTGCATGGATTCGAGAATCCTATTCGAACGCTGCCTGGGATTGAAGCCAGGGGACGCGCACATGATCCGCAATGCAGGGGGAATCGCAACCGAGGATGCGTTGCGCTCACTGATTGTTTCGCATCACCTGCTGGACACGCAGGAGTTCATCATCATCAACCACACCGACTGCGGACTGCTGCGAGTGCGGGAAGACGAACTCAACCAGAGGCTGTCGGAGAAGATGGGAACATCGGCGGGCGCGCCTGCTCATTTTCATGCCTTTGATGATTTGGAACAAAACGTCCGGCAGCAGATACGGCGGGTGAAGTCCCATCCTTGGATTCCGAAGCACATTCCCGTGCGAGGTTTTGTCTACGACGTTAAAACGGGGAGGTTGAGCGAAGTTCCAGAGGTTTAAGAACACCTTACCGCGCCACCACCTTCTCAATCTCCGCCTTCAGTTGGTCATACGGCAGCGCGCCGGGATGGTACAGGGCAACCTTGCCCGTGCGGTCGACCAGCACAAGAGTCGGCGTGGTTGAAGCTCCGTAGACGTCGAAGTTGTACTTGCTGATGGGAACCGGCATGTCGAGCAGTCCGGCGTAGAAGCGATGGCGCACGGCATCGATGTAGGAGAGTTCATCGCTGGGCGCGGCGTTCTCGACCTGCGCGGTATAGCCGTAGAGCCTCGTGGGGCCTAGGACGGTCAATCCCTTGGACGCAAACTCCGTCCGGAGCTGCGTGATGATAGGCGCTTCTGCCTTGCAATCACCACACCAGTGTGCCCAAAAGAAAAGCAGCACGGGAGAACCCTTAAGTTGAGCCAGCGCGGGCGGTTTCGAGCCTAAGAATTGCTCTGCCCTCAGGGCGGGCGCGGGCTTTCCTTCAAAAGAGAGCAGGTTCAGGTTCTTCTGAAGGCGGGCGCGGATCGAAGTACTGCCATAGGTGCGCAGCGCGGTTTGCAGAACCGCGATGGCTTGGGAGCGCTGGCCGCGGGCCGCCAGTGTCTGCGACTCAACTTCGATAGCCGCTCCTAGGGCTAGGGGCAGATGCGGTTCGGCATCGAGCGGACGCTGTTTCAGTTGCTCCAAAGCTAGGACCTTGGTCTGCTTGGCATAGGCCGTTGCCTGATCGTAGTCGCGCGCGTTGAGAGCGGCGCGTCCCATCCACGAGTATGCCTCGACATACTCGGGTGTGACGCCGTTGCTGGCGCGGTAAGAGTTCAGCCGAGCTTCGGCCCCCGACAAGTTATTCTGGGCCAACGTCGTGCGGACCTCGTCAATAATCCCCGCCCAGGCCGGAATCGCGAGCGCAATCAAAATCAGGAGCTTGCGGAAATGCAGGTTCGCGGTCATGTATTCCTGATCATGTATCTTTTCCCGTGTGTATGGCAAATCCGGCTTCTGCCACCGGCGCGAGCGTGACCCGTAAGTTGCTGAACCGCAGGCGTTTAAGTGATGGCATAGCAAAATATTGTGGCATTCTTGAGGCGGTTCACTTACAATTTACCTGCGTTTGACTTTAGAGTTCTTTCGCAGTACCCAGTTTCTCCGCTAACCAGCGCGTGACCTGCCTGCAGAAGAAGCCTTCCAAAGTTTCAGCGCTACATCAAAGAAAAAGGAACAAAGCAACACCATGGAAACAGGAACAGTGAAGTGGTTTAACGACGCCAAGGGCTATGGTTTCATCAGCCGCCAGAACGGTGAGGATGTATTCGTGCACTTCTCGGCCATTCAGGCGAGCGGCTTCCGCAGCCTTCAGGAAGGTCAGCAAGTGCAGTTTGACGTGGTCAAAGGCCCCAAGGGCTGGCAGGCCGAGAACGTGAAGGGTGCATAACCACTTCGCAGCTTAACAATTCGAAAAAAAGGGCGGCCAGAAATGGCCGCCTTTTTATTGAGTGATTGGGTGATCGGGCCATTGGGTGATTTCATTTTCACTGCCGCTGCTCCCGCATCAGCACGACGTCAGAATCGTTATGCCCCTGCACCAGCGCCAGTTGGCTGCCATCAGGGGACCACTGGAAGTCGCTAATGTGTTCCGACTTGAATGAAGTGATCTGTTTTCCTGGCGAACCATCGAGTGGCTGCTCCCACAAGTTGTCGACGTCGTTCGCGCGGACGGTGTAAACCACTGCCTTCCCGTCGTGTGAGAAGCGGATCAGGTCCCCAGGACTCCGCTCGAACTTGAGCAGCTTGCGAACCTTGCCCGTATCTGTCGCCACCAGCGCCAGGTTTAAGTCGTGCCCGCCTGTGTGGTCTACCATGGCAAAAGCAACCGTGCTGCCGTCCGGAGAAACGTCGAACAGTGACACGATGGGGAAGTCAGTCACTTTCTGCGCCGCCCCGCCGTCAATCGGCACTCGCATCAATTGTCCGATATCGCCATTAAGGTAATAAACCCACTGCGCATCAGGAGAACAAACCGGGTGGTGGTCGAACTTGCCATTGGAAAGTTGCTTCAGGTTTCCCCCAGCCTCGTCCGCGCGCCAAACGTTGTAGCTGCCCTTACCGCCGCGCCCGCCGTGATCAAAGACCAGATAGCGGCCATTGGAGCATTCCCGCGGCGCGCCGCTTGCCGAGTCAGGCTCGGTGGCGAAGACGCCCTTGGCTCCCGATTCCGGGTTGACCCAATGCAGTGTGCCGTCCTTGTCATCGATCAACCGGTTATCGCGCGTCCAGGTGAAGTTAGTATTGGCGCTCGCGAGCCCAATCTGCCGCGCGTCCCCGCCGCCAGACTTGACTGACGTGACGAAAAAATTCCATCGCCCCTCGCTGAGCACTGTGACCAGTGACTGGCTGTTAGACGCAACGCTCAGATCGGAATAGTTGTTGGTATCGCGGGTGACTGGACTTAACTTGCCCTCCGGAAACGACACAAAGGCGATCTGATGTCGATCGTAACCCGAAGCACGATCGCTGTCCAGAATCAGCAGGCCGCGGCCATCGGGCATCCAGGCAAGAAAGGTGAAGGAATCGGCGGAACCCAGAAAAAGGCGTTGCCGGCCGGTGCTGGTGTCGACCGCCATCAATCCGGAGAAGGCATCCTCGGCGGGCTGAAGCATGGCACACATAATCGTCTTGCCGTCGGGCGACCACGCGGGACTGAAGAGTGCCTCGCTGTTCGGGCCGCCGGTAAGCACGGTCTCTTCGCCATTGTCGACCGAACGCACGATCAGCCGGTACTTGTTAGGCTCGGGATTGTCGTAGCGCATGAAGGCCAACTTCCGGCCGTCCGGAGAAAACGTGACGTTCGAATCCACGTCCGACGCTAATCGCTCCGGCGTACCACCCAGCAGCGGCGTACGATACAAATATTTCAACTGAGCATTCCCCGGTTCGCTGTGCACGGAGTAGAAGTAGTTCCCGTCGGGCGAGAAGCGAAGTCCGTTGTACCAGACATCGGCTGGAGGCTGCACTTGTGTGACGCTGTTGGTGGGGACATTCCGCAACGACAGGCTGGCCAGACCCTGGCTGGCTCTGTCTCTGACCAGGCTTAGAATGTATTTGCCGTCCGGCGAGAGCGCGGCGTCTATTGCATCGCCGGTCTCCGTAACCTTGGTGACGGAGAAGTTCGCGAAAGGCTGCGCATGATTACGCGAGATCAGCGAGTAGACGCCATAGCCGGCGGCGAGCAGAACGATGAGGCCAACTAGAGCGGACAAGCCAGCCCCCAGCTTGTGGCGGCCCGCAGCGGCAACTACGGCGGAGGTTTGACTGGAACTGTGCGAAGCGCCGGAGGTGCCCGGCCTCGCGGCCGCGGCGGAACTTCCCGGGATGGCGCCGGTTGCTGAAATCCCCGTGGCAGAAGGTGTAACTTTGCGTCCCGACTCCGTATCCCGCTTCAAGCGCTTGAGGTCGCCGCGCAGGTCGGCGGCCGACTGGTAGCGCAGGTCGCGGTCTTTTTCCAGAGCCTTCTCGATGATCTCCTCGAGCTTCGGCAGCAGGGCGGAATTGAGCTGGGTAGCTGGAGTCGGATTGAGTTCGAGAATGGCGTGGAAGACGACGGCGGAAGTGGCGCCGGAAAAGGGAAAGCGGCCAGTGGCCATCTGATAGATTACGACGCCGAGGGAAAACAAGTCGGTCCGCGGGTCAAGTTCTTCGCCGCGTGCCTGCTCCGGCGACATATAGGCGATGGTGCCGACGGTTGATCCCGGACTGGTCAGATTCAAGGGCGCCGGCGAATCCTGCGTCGCCCCGATGGTTTCCATCTCCATTTCAGGATGCGACAACTTGGCCAGGCCGAAGTCGAGCACCTTCACCTGCCCGCGCTGGGTGAGGAATATGTTTGCCGGCTTGATGTCGCGATGGATGATTCCTTTGGCGTGGGCGGCGTCGAGCGCGTCCGCCAGCTGGATGCCCCAGTCGAGCAGGCGATCGAGCGGCATCGCTCCGGCGGCCAGGCGACGGTCCAGAGTCTCGCCTTCGAGCAACTCCATCGCGATGAACGATTGCGGATCCCCGCTTTCAAGCTGCACCTTTTCGACCGCATAAATGGTGCAGATGTTGGGATGATTCAGGGCCGAGGCGGTGCGCGCCTCAAGCAGAAATCGATCCAGCGCATTCTGATCGCGGGAGAGTTGTGGCGGCAGGAACTTCAGCGCAACCTTGCGCCCCAGATCAAGGTCTTGCGCTTCGTAAACCACCCCCATCCCGCCGCTGCCAAGCTGGCCGGCGATGCGGTAATGCGAGATGGTCTGGCCGATCATAAGAGAAAGATTTAAGGAAATTCATCTTAGGAGGGATGGGAAACACAGTCAAACGGAGAGCAGCGGTCAGTGATCACTGACCACTGTCTTACGCCGCTGTCGCTTCTTCTGCCGCGGTCACGGAATCGAAGAAGCGGAAGAATTGCTCGACTCGCGTGACCTTGAGCGCGTTGTGGATGCGGTCGCTAACTCCTACCAGCGACAGGCTTCGTCCGCCATTCTGGCGCGTGACATAGGCACCTACGAGCGCCCCGATGCCGGCCGAATCCACATAGGAGACGTTGGTGAAATCGATGATCAGCGAGCGCGAAGTGTCGGCGCGCACCGTTGCTTGAAACGCGAACACGGTGGGCATGACCAGTGCTCCGTCGAGGCGAAGAATGCGCTGTCCCGGCTGCGATCCGGGCTGGTCTTCGATATGCAGGCTCTCTTGGGGCATGGGGGAGATATTAATGCTTGCGTAACATTGGATTGTTAACGCAATGTTAATTTGGTAGCAGTTTCCAGGTTCCGGCGCGTTATGTGGGCTAGAAACTCGAAACCTTCCTAGATGGGGGCAGCCGCTTCCCGTCTTCGCGCCTGAATCTCAATGAAGACGTTGACCAGCGACACCGCTGCCGGCGTCACTCCGGGGATGCGTGACGCCTGGGCCAGCGTTCGCGGCTGTACATGCGTGAGCTTTTCCTGCATCTCATGCGAGAGCCCGCTCACAGAACGATAGTCGAACCAGCCAGGAATGGACCGCTGCTCCGACTTTTTCATCCGTTCCATGGCGCGCTGCTGTTGCAGCAGATAGCCCTCGTACTTGATCTCGGTCTCCACGGACTTGAGTTCGTTGCGAACAGTAGAAGAAAAACTCGCCACGGATTCGCACGGATTCTCACGGATTTCTTCTCTCGCAAAGAACAGAGGATCGAGCTCGCGGAGAATGGGCGCCAGTTTCTCGATGACGATCTCGGTGCGCTTCAGCAACTGAGCACAGGTCTGGCCGATGGCCGAGTTCCAATCGTGGGCCGGTTCTGAGGCGCCGCCGCCGACAGCAGATTCCTCGTCGCTTCGCTCCTCGGAATGACAAGGTGTAATGCTGTCCAGCATTTTAGTGGTCAGCCTGGTGCTTTCCAGCAGCGTCCTCATGTGCTCCAGCCGCTGTTGCTTGGCTTGAAAATCGTCCCAGGCTTGATCGGAGATCAATCCCACGCGGCGGCCGTGCGGCGTGAGCCGGCGATCGGCGTTGTCGATGCGCAGGTGCAGGCGGAATTCCGCCCTCGACGTAAACATTCGGTACGGCTCATTCGTGCCCTTGGATATGAGGTCGTCAATCAGAATCGCGGTGTAGGCCTCGGTGCGGTCGAGAATCAGCGGCGGCTGCGCCTTCACTTGCAGTGCCGCGTTGATGCCCGCCATCAGACCCTGGCACGCGGCTTCTTCATAACCGGACGTGCCGTTAATCTGGCCCGCGAGAAAGAGGCTGGCAATCTTCTTCGTCTCGAGCGTGCGGTACAGTTCGGTTGGATCAATCGAGTCGTACTCGATGGCATAGCCAGGGCGCAGCATCTCGGCGTTCTCCAGGCCTGGAATCGACTTCAAGATCGCAAGCTGGACTTCTACCGGCAGCGAGGTGCTCAATCCGTTGACGTAGATTTCGTGCGTATTGAGGCCTTCGGGCTCGAGGTAGAGCTGGTGCGCCAGCTTGTCGGGAAACTTCACAATCTTGTCTTCAATCGACGGGCAATAGCGCGGACCGATCGACTGGATCTGTCCGCTGTACATGGGAGAGCGGTGTACATTCTCACTGATGATGCGATGAGTTTCCGGGGTGGTCCAAGCGATGTAGCAAGGCACTTGTGAGTCGTGATGCGCCACCCGCTTGGTGCGGAAGCTGAACGGTGTGGGATCGGCATCGCCCGGCTGTTCGGGAAACCGCGACCAATCAATGGTGCGCCCATCAAGTCGAGGCGGCGTTCCAGTCTTCAACCGGCAGCCGCGCAGGCCCAGCTTCTTCAGCGCCTCGCCGAGCAGAACCGCATTTGCTTCCCCGGAGCGCCCCGCCGGGTACTGCTGCTCGCCACAGTGAATCAGGCCGTTAAGAAAAGTTCCGGTAGTGATGATCACAGCTTGCGCGCCCACAGTGCGGCCGTCGCGGAGCTTTACTCCCAGTACGCGGGCTTCGGGCTTCGGCTTTCGGGCTTCAGCGGAAGCATCTTCATCAACATCGCCATGTACTGGAGTACTGCCCGAAGCCCGAAGCCCGGAGCCCGAAGCCCCTTCCACAATCAGTTCCGCCACCTCCGCCTGCTTGATCTTGAGATTCGGCTGCGACTCCAGCACTTCGCGCATCTTGAGTCGATAGGCTTGCTTGTCGCACTGCGCCCGCGGCGACCATACGGCCGGACCGCGCGAAGTGTTCAGCAGGCGGAACTGGATGCCGACCGCGTCCGTGATCTCGCCCATGATCCCGCCCAGCGCGTCGACTTCGCGAACCAGGTGTCCCTTCGCGATTCCCCCCACCGCGGGGTTACATGACATCTGCGCGATCAAGTCGACGTTGAGTGTGTAGAGCGCAGTCTTCAACCCCATGCGCGCCGCCGCCATCGCGGCTTCACACCCGGCATGGCCGGCGCCGACCACAACTACTTCGAATTGTTCCGTGAACTGCATCTCCGCTTTCATTCTAACAAGTCATCAACGAGCGTGATCCCATCACTTGCCGACCTTCAAGCTCGCCCGTATAGTAGTCTGTCATACCGCAACAGGAGGCCATCATGAATACCACACAGTTCTTCGAGCAATTGGAGGCATCGATCGCCAGGTACGATCTGCTCAGCCATCCCTTCTACCGGGCATGGTCGGCGGGTGAGTTGACGCGCGACGATCTGCGCGAGTATGCCCGCAACTACTACCATCACGTGGAAGCGTTTCCCTGCTACCTGGCCGAGCTTGCGCTTCGCCTGGAAGAAGGCGAATTGCGGCGCGCGGTGCTGGCCAACATGTGTGACGAGAAGGGCGCAGCGAGCGGGTCGGGAAAAGATTCGGTGCCCCTCACTCGGAACCTCACTCCGAACTCTGGCTGGATTTTGCCGAGGGTATGGGAGCACGACGAGACCTCCGCGGGCACAAGCCGTTGCCGGAGATCAACAATCTGGTGACGCACTTCCACCGCGTCGCGGGTGAAGGCACGCCGGAAGAGGCGCTGGCTGCGTTTTACGTCTACGAATCTCAGGTGCCGCGCGTGTCCAAAGAAAAAGAGCGCGGCTTGCGCGAGATGTATGGCGCCGACGACAAGACTTGCGGCTATTTCGCGCTCCATGCCACCGCCGATGTCTTCCACTCGAATGTCTGGCGTCGGCAACTGGAGAACCGCATCGCCGCCAATCCGGAAACGGCGCAAGCCGCGCTGGATGCGGCCGAGAACACTGCCAGGATGTTGTGGCAGGCTCTGGATGGGGTCGAAGCGGCGCGGATGACAGTAGCGGCTTGATCGAAGTTTGTCACCCGCAAGCGTGAGCCAATGATCCTGGGAATCGTTTCCTTGGATTATTGGCTCTTTCGCTTCCTAACTGAAAAGTGTGAGGGTAATAGATCGCCATGGCCAGAGAGATTCCGATCGGGGTACGAGGCGAAACGCGGGAAACTGTCGAGTTCAAGCACACGCTGACCGCGCACGACGCCAGGTTGCCGCCAGTTTATTCCACGCCCGATATGATCCGCCTCATGGAGACCGCGGCGTTTCTCGCTCTCCAGCCCTACTGCGAGGGCGACGAGATCAGCGTGGGGACCGCGGTCAACATCGAACACCGTGCAGCAAGCAGCATTGGAGCACACATCCAGGTCGAGGCCGTGCTTGAATCTTTTGACGGACGCTTCTATACGGCACGCGTAACTGCGCGCGACGATGTCCGGGAAATCGGGCGCGGCACCGTGGGCCGGGCTGTCGTGAGCGTTGGCAAGTTTGTCGGGAAGATGAAGGGGAAGTGAGCGAAGTCAGAAGTTAGAATCAAGAGCTTGCCTGGCGATTCAACGTTCCTGCCGCAGCAGTTGCATCATGAGTGATCGGGTCTCGATCGAGGTATGCGTCGACTCCGTGGCCTCCGCGCTCGCCGCCGAGCGAGGCGGAGCCGCGCGCGTGGAAGTGTGCAGCAATTTGCTCGAAGGCGGCGTCACTCCCAGCGCGGGATTGATTGAACAGGTGCGCGCCAGGACCTCCATCGGCCTGCACGTGATGATTCGGCCCCGAGGCGGCGATTTCTGTTACACGCGGGAAGAATTCGAGACCATGCGAAGCGACATTATCGTCGCCAAGAAGTTGGGGGCCGATGGCGTTGTGTTGGGCATTCTCGACGCGCACGGTATGGTCGACACCGAGCGCACGCGGCAGTTGGTCGAGCTGGCGCGGCCACTCAATGTTACATTCCATCGCGCGTTTGATATGTCCCCAGATCTTTTTCATGCATTGGAAGACGTTTGCACCACAGGCACGGACCGGCTCCTTACCTCGGGCGGGGAAGAGACTGCGACCGAGGCGGTTGACCGGATCGCTCGACTGGTAGAAGCGGCACGCGGCAGGATCGCGATCATGGCGTGCGGGGGCATCAAGGCCCACAACGCGGTGAGCATCATCGAGCAGACGGGGGTGAGAGAGATTCACGTCGGCTTGAGGAGCCCCGTGCTCGGCCCGATACTGCACCGTAATCCGCGAATTTCGTTGGGGACGGCTTCCGTGGACCATGAGCAATTTCTTGAGAATCAGCGTTTTCAGGTGCTCGAGGAGGACGTGCGGAGTCTGCACCGTGCGGTCGCGCTGGCTCGCGTTTGAGCTGCGCGCGCGTGCAACTGAGGGCGCAGCGCGTAGAACTTAATGGCTTCCATCCTGATCGGCGTCATATCCGATACGCACGGCTTGTTGCGTCCCGAGGCACTAGAAGTCCTGCGCGGATCGAAACAGATTATTCATGCCGGAGACGTGGGATCGCCCGAAATACTCGAAAAGCTATCCACGATCGGTCCCGTTACGGCGGTGCTGGGCAACGTCGACAAAGGCGCATGGTCCCGGAAGTTGTCTGAAACCCAAGTGCTCGAAGTCGGTGGGATTTCCATTTACGTGTTGCACGACCTGACGCAGCTGGACCTCAAGCCGAAAGCCTCTGGATTCGCGGCTGTGGTCAGCGGACACAGTCACGTTCCGAAACAAGAGACGCGCGACGGAGTGCTTTATTTCAATCCCGGCAGCGCGGGGCCGCGACGGTTCAAACTTCCCGTGAGCATCGGCAAATTAATCGTGGAGGATGGCGGAGTGCGGGGGGAGATTCTGGAATTGCAGGTGAACAGTTCTGACGGGTGATCCCCGCGCCATTGCTACAATCGCAAGGCATAAAGGCTAATGTCCATTGAGTTCAACATCGAGGCGCGCGCCGGCGCTGCGCGCGCCGGGCGGCTGCTCACTCCGCACGGGGAAGTCGAGACCCCTGTGTTCATGCCGGTCGGCACGGTTGCGTCGGTTAAAGGTGTGCCGCAGGACATTCTCGAACAACTCGGCGTTCAGATCCTTCTCGGCAACACCTATCACCTCTACTTGCGTCCCGGAGTCGAAACCGTCCGCAACCTTGGCGGACTGCATCGTTTCATGGCATGGCCGCGGGCGATCCTCACCGATTCCGGCGGCTTCCAGGTTTTCAGCCTGAACGAGCTTCGCAAAGTCACCGACGAAGGCGTCACGTTTCGCTCGCATCTGGATGGCTCGTCGCACTTCTTCAGTCCAGAGGGTGCCATGGCGGCGCAGATCGGCTTGGGCGCCGACATTATCATGGCGTTTGATGAGTGCACGGAGTATCCCGCGGATCGGGCGCGGACGAAGGCTTCGATGGAGTTGACTCTGCGGTGGGCCGAGCGCAGCAAGAAGTATTTCGAGGAGCATAAGCAGGAAGTGCCGTGGAAAGCAGTGGTCAGTGGTCAGTGGCCAGTGGCCGGTGGAAACCAGAAACCGGCAACCGGCAACTGCGCTCAGACTGACCACTGGCCACCGACCACTGGCCACTACCTCACGCAGTCTCTCTTCGGCATCGTCCAAGGCGGCATGGATCCGGAATTGAGAAGAGAATCCGCCGAGCGGACCGTCGAGATCGACTTTCCCGGCTATGCCATCGGCGGGCTGAGCGTTGGCGAGCCCCGCGGACGCACCCGCGAAGTCGTCGAAGCCACGCTCCAGCACCTTCCCGTCGACAAGCCGCGCTACCTGATGGGAGTGGGCACGCCCGAAGAGATCGTCGAGTACGCCGGCCTCGGCGTCGATATGATGGATTGCGTCCTACCCACGCGGGCTGCGCGCCATGGCCTGTTGTTTACCTCTGAGGGCAAGATCTCTATCAAGCAGGCGCGCTATAGTCAAGATGCGGGGCCGCTCGATCCCAATTGCGGCTGCCGGGTGTGCCAGCGTTACTCGCGGGCCTACCTGCGGCATCTTTATGCTTCGAATGAAGTGCTGGCTCAGGTCTTAAATACCCTGCATAACCTGAGTTTCTACCTTGACACCATGCGCAGGGTGCGTCATTCTATTCAACTTGGGGAAGAGTCCCGCTTTCTTTCTGGTGTCTGGTCTCGATCGAAACTGTAGACCTTCATGGGAAGAGCTCCCCGGATGGAAGCCTGAGCGGTAGATGATCCGGCCGGAATCGATCAGCACCCCGTCGTGAAATGACAAGCCTGCGGCGCTTGTAGGCGTGGGCGGTTGTTCGCGGATGGGGGCGGGACTACGAACTTAGCTTTTTGAGCACGGGCGGGCAGCTGGGCAAATAACAATCGTGAACATGCAATTCTTCTTGGCGGTGCAAGCGGGCGGGGGTGGAATCGGATTGCTGGGCGGCGCCCTGCCTCTCATTTTCATCTTTGCAATCTTTTATTTCCTGCTGATTCTTCCGCAGCAGCGCCGCCAGAAGAAATGGACGGCCATGCTCGACGCCCTCAAGACCGGCGACAAGGTGGTCACCAGCGGCGGCTTGCGGGGAACCATCGTAGCCTTGAAGGACGATTCGGTGCATCTGCGGGTGCCTCCGGATAACCTGCGGTTGGAAGTGACCAAGGCCTCCGTGACACAAGTCACAACCACGGAGGAAGAAGTAAAGACCAAGTAGCGCGGGAACAACCTGCCCTCAGGACGCTGTTTCGTTTATGACTAAAAATCTTCTCTGGAAGCTGGCACTCGTCGTCGTAATTCTGCTGGTCTTTCTGTTCGGGATATTCGGCATTCCGCAGAGCCTTTCCGGCCAGGGCTTGCTCGATGCCATGACCAAGCGCATTAACCTCGGCCTCGATTTGAAGGGCGGAACTCACCTGATCCTGCAAGTGCAGGTGAATGACGCGGTGAACGCTGATTCCGACAACGCTGTCGAAGTCCTCAAAGAGCAACTCAGCAAGCGCAAGATTACCTTCACCGATATCTCCAAGCCCGATGCGCAGAACAGTCCCGACAAGATCGTGTTGAAGGGCGTTCCGCCGAGTGGGCGCACAGACCTGCAGGATATCGTTTCAGAGCGCCTGCCTGAGTACAACCTGAGTTCGGGAGCGGAGAGTACAAACATTCTCGCGATGAAGCCGCAGATGCTCACCGAATTGAAGAATAAGGCCGTAACTCAGGCGATTGAGACCATCCGCAACCGCATTGATTCCTTGGGCGTGAGCGAACCAACCATTCAGGAACACGGGCTCGGCCAGTACCAGATTCTGGTGCAGTTGCCCGGCGTAGACGATCCCGAGCGGGTGAAGGGCATCATGCAGTCGACGGCCGTGCTTGAAATTAAGCAGGTGTTGGATGGACCTTATCCGAGCGAGCAAGCCGCCCTGCAGGCAAAAGGCGGGCTTTTACCGCCGGACGCGATCCTTATGTCGGGGCATTCTGCTCCCGGAACTCCCGGAGATGAACAGGCCTGGTATCTGGTCTCGCGGGTTTCCGCCGTCCGCGGTAAAGACTTACGGGATGCGCAAGCCAGCACCGACCAAAATGGCCAGCCCAGCGTTCACTTCAACCTGACCGGTGAGGGCGGGCAGCGATTCTTCAACTTCACTTCCGCGCATGTGGGCGAGAGGCTGGGAGTGGTGCTGGATAACAAAGTCCAGGAAGTCGCCAACATTAAAGAAGCGATTCGCGATACCGGCGAAATCAGCGGCGGCAGCATGACCTCACAGCAGGCGAAGGATCTGTCGATGATCCTGCGCTCGGGTGCGCTGCCTGCTGGTATCAAGTATCTTGAGGAGCGCACGGTCGGGCCATCGCTGGGCACCGATTCGATTCGCGCCGGGATTCGCGCTGCCATCATCGGTATGCTGGTGGTGTTGATTTTTATGCTGGTCTACTACCGCGCCGCCGGCATCAACGCCGACATTGCTCTTATTCTGAATCTGATCATCCTGCTCGGCTTCATGGGCTATGTCGGGGCCGTGTTGACGCTGCCGGGGATTGCTGGCGTGATTCTTACCGTCGGCATGGGTGTGGATTCGAATGTGCTGATTTTCGAGCGCATCCGCGAGGAGCTGCGCAACGGCAAGACGCCGCCTTCGGCGGTGGATCAGGGCTTTAGCCACGCCTGGATCACCATCGTGGATACGCACGTCACGACCATCGTCTCGGCCGCAATTCTGTTCATCTTTGGAACCGGCCCGGTGCAAGGATTTGCCGTCACCCTCACTTTCGGGTTGCTCGCAAACCTGTTCACCGCCGTATTCGTGTCACGGCTGATCTTTGACTGGATCTTGAGCCGCAAGCAGCGGGGAGAAGCGCTAAGCATTTAGGGGGATTGAGTCATTGAGCGATTGACGTGATCGGGTCATTGAAAAGCGGCGCACACTGAGAGTTTTCAATTGC
Source organism: uncultured Acidobacteriaceae bacterium (assembly GCA_963850805.1). Taxonomy (GTDB): domain Bacteria; phylum Acidobacteriota; class Terriglobia; order Terriglobales; family Acidobacteriaceae; genus Sulfotelmatobacter. The sequence continues at coordinate 37,338 of CAWKNF010000003.1, forward strand.
CGATGGCTGAGTCGCCCAATCGCTCGATTTCGACGAAATCATAAATCGGATAAGAGGTAAGACTGGTGGAGTTCTTTCGCAATACAAACATAGACTTTCTCGGCAAGAAGTGGTATTTTCTCGCCTTCTCGCTCGTGTTCAGCGTGGCGGGCCTATTTTCCATGTTGTTCTGGCACCACATTCCGTACGGGGTCGACTTCCGTGGCGGCACACTGGTGTACGTGAAGTTCTCGCACACGCCGGACGACAATGCTTTACGCGCTGCTATGGACCGCGGCGGCCTGCACAACGCCAAGATCCAGACCTACGATGTGCCTTCTAACAACGAGGTGCTGATTGACCTCGACGTGCAGGAAACCAGCGAACAGGCGCTCGACCAGGGCAAGACCAAGATCATCAACACGCTTGAGACCAACGCTCCAGCGGGCAAACAGGATCTGAACAACGCCAGTTTTTTGTCCATCAAGAATTATCTGATGGACAAAGACCCCATGCACCTCGGCTCGGATGCCGACCAGAAATACAGCCAGCAAGCTCAGGCGATCGTGGATACGCGGGACAAAACGTTGGGCGGGGTGCTGAGTTCTTTCGATCAATTAAAAGGCGCGGTCGATCCGGCGGCAGCGGCCTCTCTCAAGGATGGCTTCTTCCTCTCGGATTTCGGGGTGCGCAACGTCGAGATCGTCGGACCACAGGTAGGCGCACAACTGCGCAAGCAGGCCCTGCTGGCGACGGCTTATTCCCTCGCCGGAATGCTGATTTACCTTGGGTTCCGCTTCGAGTGGATTTACGGAATAGCCGCCGTAGTGACGGTTTTCCACGATACGCTGATCACGGTAGGCGCATTCTCCCTGCTCAACAAGGACATTTCCCTGACCGTCATCGCCGCCATTCTAACCCTGATTGGTTACTCTAATAACGACACGATCGTGGTATTTGACCGAATCCGGGAAAACATTAAACTCATGCGGCGTGAAAAGCTGTCGGAGATCGTCAATCGGAGCATTAACCAGACTTTAAGTAGAACGATCTTGACAGCGGGCCTCACCTTCCTTACCGTACTTGCACTCTATTTGTTCGGGGGCGAGGTGTTGCGTGGCTTCAGCCTTGCGCTCGTAATTGGCATTTTAATAGGGACGTACTCGTCGATCGCGATCGCGGCGCCGATTCTGGTGGCTTACCAGGATTGGAGGATGAACAAGGGCAAGCGAGCGGCTGTGATGTCGGTTCGGGCCAGGTAATGTCCCGATAGCATGGGCCCGTCAATCTCGGTTAGCCCTTTGTTTGTCGCAGGTTGGAACGTAATGGTTTGGCGCCAGGCGGGGCTTCCGTGACCACTCCTGGCTGAGTGATTCAATTCGGGAGCAAAGGGGAGTCAGTCGGTGTCTAAGTTTACGTAGGCTCTGTAGTAGGGAGGAACACTTATGTTTGAAGACAGTCTTCTGGAATCCGGCGGCAGATTGAAGACCAAGCGGGGACGGACGACGACTTTCGCAATTATCCTTGAGATAGGGTTAGTCGGCCTTATGGTGCTGATGCCTCTCATCTTCACGGAAGCCCTGCCCAAGCAACAGTTAATGACATTCCTGGTGGCACCTCCCCCGCCGCCGCCGCCGCCCCCCCCGCGGCTGCACCCGTGAAAATCGTAAAGCAGATTCAGACTGATATCGTGAACGGCGAACTGCGTACGCCCACCAAGATTCCGCAAAAAGTGCAGATGATCAAGGAAGACGAGGCTCCGCCGCCAACGATGGCGGCAAGCGGCGTAGTCGGTGGCGTTCCGGGAGGCATTCCCGGCGGACAGATGGGGGGCGTGATCGGCGGCATTATCAGTTCCACGCCGGTGGCCGTGCCCAAGGTCGCAACCCCGCAGCGGGTACGCGTTTCGGCGGGCGTGACGTCGGGTCTGCTTATCCGTCGCGTTCAGCCGGTTTACCCGCCGCTGGCGCGGCAGGCTCGTATTCAGGGTCAAGTTCTGTTGCGGGCGCAGATCGGCAAGGATGGTTCCATCCAGAACCTGCAGCTGATCAGCGGGCATCCCATGCTGGTGCAAAGTGCACTGGACGCCGTCAAGCAATGGAAATACAAGCCCTATCTGCTGAACGGCGAACCCGTGGAAGTGGACACGGAAGTTCAGGTCAACTTCACCCTGTCCGGAGGCTAGAATCCCGGCGGGTGTGGGAGCAACAAGTGTGAAGCAACGACGCGTGACAGATCGACGGGTCACGCGTACGTGTTGATGCAGCAAGGTTGGAAAGTGTAACTGGAACGGCCCTCCCCTCCCACCTAACGGTGGCCGGGAGAGCCCTTTTACAGGGCGCGGCCGCCGTGCCTTTCATCGCAGGTACGCGAATCCAGGGTTTCACGGTCAAACTTTCTGCCGTCGAGCTTTGCTGAGCGTATAGTTCTCGCATCAAAGTCTAAGAAGTTCCGAGGAGGGAAAAGCAACTCATGTTAGCTAACTTTGCCGTAGCAGCTTTCAGTCATGTTCCCCGGGTAGCCGCCTGGATTGTGCAGGAAGGTGGCGCAGTGGGGTGGGATCCGATTTCGCTATGGAAGCAGATGGGTATCATCGCGAAAATCGTGGTCATCATCCTGTTCATTATGTCGGGCTGGTCGATCGGCGTCATGATTGACCGCGCCATGGCATATAACGCGGCGCGCAAGCAGTCTCGCGCCTTCGCCCCGGCGGTTGCCGGAGCCCTGCGCGACGGCCGCATCGACGAAGCCATCAAGGTCGCCGAGCGCAACAAGAAGAGCCATCTGGCCAAGGTTGTCACCGCTGGCCTCATGGAGTTCAAGGCCCACCAGGATAGCCCCGGCGCCATCCCCGGCGAGACCATTGAAGCTTCCAAGCGCGCACTCGAGCGCACCGAAGCCATTGTCCACGCCGAACTGAAGCGCGGCTTGGGCGGTTTGGCAACCATCGGTTCGACGGCCCCATTCGTCGGCCTCTTCGGGACCGTGATGGGCATCTTGAATGCCTTTAAAGGTATTTCCGAGCAAAAGGCAACCGGTTTGGGCGCCGTCGCAGGCGGCATTTCGGAAGCGCTGGTCACCACGGCTTTCGGACTTCTGGTCGCGATCCCCGCTGTGATGATGTTCAACTACCTCACCGGCCGCGTGGAAGCGTTCGATGTGGAGATGGACAATTCGTCGAGCGAACTGATCGACTACTTCCTGAAGCGGCGCGACGTTCGCCGGTCCTAGAGGTTTTTGCGCTGCACGTCCGCAATGAGTTGCTGTCCGGCGCTGGGAGCATCCCGGCGCCGGTCTTCCCAACCCAAGCGGAAGCAGGGTTTTGCCGGCAACTGTTTCACGGAGAAATTATGTCATTAGCCAAACGGAACGAAGGGGCCAACGTCAACTCGGACATCAACGTTACCCCCATGGTGGACGTGATGCTGGTGCTGTTGATCATCTTCATGGTGATCACGCCTATGTTGCAGAAGGGCATCAGCGTGGATATGGCCAAAGTAAATAATCCTACGCCGATGCAAGACGCGGACAAGGAAGACGCGTTGCTGGTTTCGGTGATGCGCGATGGGACAGTCTACTTCGGTGCGGATAAGGTTGCCGTGGACAGCCTGACTGGCAAGGTGAAGGATCGCCTGACCAATCGCACGAACAAGGAAGTCTACCTTAAGGCGGATGCCCGCACCCACTTCGGCAATGTTGTCCAGGTTGTGGACGCGGTGCGCGCCGCTGGCGTGGATGATCTGGGCCTGCTCACCGAGCAGAGGAAAAGCACTCCAAACGCTCCGCCTGCCTCTCCGGCGGGGCAATAGAGGAGAACGAATATGAGTATGGCAGTTGGAACGGGCGGAGGCCAAAGCGCGAATATCAACGTCACTCCGCTCATTGACGTGCTCCTGGTGCTGCTCATCATCTTCATGGTGATCACGCCTCTGACGCCGAAGGGTTTGGATGCGCTGGTTCCTCAGCCGCCTCCGCCTAACGCGCCCAAGAACAATACGCCCGACCGCACCATTGTGGTCCAGTTGATCGATCGCGGCGCCGGTCAGGATCCCGGCGTCAAGATCAACCAGGAAGACGCCACCTGGGACAACCTGCAAGGGCGTCTGGCCGATATCTATAAAACCCGCGCCGAGAAGGTCATGTTCGTAAAAGGCGATGACGCTATCCCCTTCGCCGACGTGGCCAACGTGATTGACATCGCCCATGCTGCGGGAGTAGATAAGGTCGGTCTGATTACCGCGAAGATCGAAGCGGGCGGCTAAGAGACTTAAGAGTTAAGACTAGAGTGAAGCAGCGCCCGGAAGGTCGCGCATCGCATTCTGCCTGCGGCAAGGGAGCCAGGTTTCCCCTGCCGCGCGGCCACGACTTGTCAACCGGCTGTCTCTGGGCCTAGGATGCTGTGGCAAGGGAGACTTATACCGCAATGAATAGACACATTCGAATGCTAACGCTGGTTGCCGCTGCGCTGGCGCTTTTCTCTTCTGTGGGCTGCAGCAAACTGCGGGCCCGCGACCAGCTTAACAAGGGCGTCACCGCTTACAAGAACGCCAAATACGAAGAGGCTATCGACCACTTCCAACAAAGCGTTGCCCTCGATCCTTCCCTCATCAACGCCAAGATGTATTTGGCCACCGCTTTCGCGCAACAATACATTCCCGGCGTCGAGGATCCCGATAACCTCAAGATGGCGGATCAAGCTATTGAGCAATACAAGCGCGTGCTCGACATGCCGGGGGCGGCCCGCGATCAGAAAGTAAACTCCGCCAAGGGAATCGCCTACCTGTACTTGAACATGAAGAAGTTCGACGACGCCAAAAAGTATTACCGCATGGCCGCCGACATGGATCCCAACGATCCCGAGCCTTACTACTCCGTGGGCGTCATCGACTGGACGGCCTGCTACCAGCCGCGCATGGAAGAGCGCGCCAAGCTGGGTCTAAAGCCCGACGAGAACCTGAATCCCAAGAACAAAGACCAGAAACAAGTTTGCACTCAATTGAAAGAGAAGAATGGACCTTCGATTCAGGAGGGCATTGAGAGCCTGAATAAAGCCATTCAACTCCGTCCCGACTACGACGACGCCATGGCCTATTTGAACCTCATGTACCGCGAAAAGGCCGACGTGGAATGCGACGACCTCGCTGCCCGCCAGGAAGATTTGAAGACTGCCGACCATTGGGTTGACCAGACTCTGATCACCAAGAAGGCGAAAGCCGAGAAGCAGCCCGGACAGCAAGGCATCACCATGGACCAGCCGAAGTAATCCGTCAAGAAAACAGGAACTTTGTTTTGAAAGGGCGCGGCTTCCAGGCGCGCCGTAAACTCTCCCAGATCAACAACGGCATTAGCTGTAGGTATTCCGCCCAGTTGCCTCGGCGCCAGGGGTAACTGCTCCAGTTGGCGCGTGCGCTAGTTGCTCACACGAAAACCGCTCTGGAGCAGTCATGCTAGCGCTGAGCAGCATATATCTCAGCAGGAAAGATGATTTGAGGACGAAATCGAGTAGTCGGCAGGTTGTCGCCCGTAAGTATGATGTCTAAATCAAACCTGTGAACCGAGATCGGCACGCGCAACCGAACTGTAAACCAAAGCCGGTCCGGTCCTGAGCTTACGTTGTTTTCGATCTGGTGCCTTTGGCGCCGGGATGAATCGGTGAAAGCCTCGAAACCGGCGGCGCGCACGTATCAGGTAGCTCACCGTTTAACGGGTTGTAATTGACGCAGCTGATCACAACGGTTGAGGGTACGCGCGGCGTAATGACTAGATTAATTAGATCGTCTGACCCGATGTTTCTGACAACGAACGCCAGATCTACGAGAGTGTCGTCCTTAAATCGCCTCGTGGCACCAATCGGCCCGGACATTCCATTGCTCCAATCGTTCAGCGGAATCAGCGTGGTTCCAGTCTTTAGATTCCAAGTTCTTGCCCATAACTCCACTTCGGGCCGACGTTGCTGCTTCTCGAAAACGGTTTGCTGAATGCCAAGCTGCTTGGCTACCAAACTTTGCTGAGCCTTCAAAACTGTGAGTTGATTCTGCATCTCTTCATTAAGCTGAGAGATCGTTTTTCCGGTTTCCTTCTGTTGTTCCAGAGCCTGCTGCTGTTCTTGCGAGATCGAACTCATAGTGTTCGCCGTGGTCTGTATGCTGGAGTTCAGGGTGTTCAATGCATTCAGTTCATCGTTACCTCCTTGAATGGCGATACGTATCTCCGACAAGATCAGACCGATGATAATTAGCTCCAGAATCGTGTCGCGATTGCCCCAAGCCCAGCGCCAAGTCCTCCGCACTTTACTTCCGTTGCTATTCTGCAATGGACGCGGTTGAGGTTCAGGCTGCGGCCGTTCCTCTGGCTCAGTTTCGAGCGTGCCTTGGTTGTCGTTTTCCATCAGGGACATTCTGACATTTTTTTCGATGGTGGAGAATTGCTCTCCCGCGTTGCGGCGAGCGCGGATTTCAGATGATACTATGTCACCTGATGCGATTCATAGATCGCGATGAAGTTGCCCGTCGGCTCACTTATGAGCTGTGCATTCCGATCGTGCGCAATGCCATGATCGCATTCTCGCGCGGCGAAACCCGGCAACTTTTGCGGTCCATCATTCCGCTCGCGGATGGCCGGATGTTTGGCGTCATGCCCGGCGCGATGGGTGCGCGCGCGCCGTTCGGCGCGAAGTTGATCAGCGTCTTCCCGGAGAACTTGGCTCTGGGAATACAGTCGCACCAGGGTCTAGTGATTCTGTTCGACCCGGAAAACGGCGCGCCGGTTTGCGTCCTCCACGCGGGCGAGATTACGGCCATTCGCACGGCAGCGGCCAGTGCGGTCGCCACCGACGCGCTGGCGCGCAAGGACGCCCGCCGCCTGGCGATCCTGGGCTACGGAGAACAGGCCGCGACCCACGCACGCGCAATCGGCAAGGTGCGCGACCTTGAATCCATCTCGATTTGGGGCCGTACCGCCGAGCGCGCCCGGGGCTTCGCCGAGCGGATGCAAGCGGAACTTGCGATGCCGGCCTCGAGCGCAGGAACCGTGGAAGAAGCAGTCGGCAAAGCTGACATTACCTGTACGGTCACCTCGGCGGTCGAGCCGATCTTGAAGGCCGCGTGGGTGCGGCCGGGTACACACTTGAATCTTGTCGGTTCAAGCCACGCCGGGCCAGTCGAAGTGGACAACGATTTGGTCGTCCGCTCGCGCTTCATTGCCGACAGCCGCGAAGGTGTTCTAAACCAGGGCGCGGAGTTTCTCAGGGCCAAGGCAGCGGGTCTAATCGGTGACGACCACATCGTCGCCGAAATTGGCCAGGTGCTGGCGGGCGAGATCGAAGGCCGCCGGTCGGCTGAGGAGATCACCGTCTACAAATCGCTCGGCCATGTTGTGCAGGACTTGTCGACTGCGTGGGCGCTCTATTCGCAGCCCGAGATCGCCTCCTGAAAGGGCTGTTGCCGAGCTGGCTCACGGACTCACGGCCAGGTTTCCTGTAGAATCTGGGGTTCGCCGACCTGGTGCCGCCGTTCCAGAATGTTCAAGAAAATTCTCATAGCCAATCGAGGCGAGATCGCGGTTCGCGTGCTGCGCGCGTGCCAGGAAATGGGAATTGCGGCGGCAGTCGTTTACTCTGACGTAGACCGCGCCGCTCTGCACGTGCGCAATGCCGACGAAGCCTATCCCATTGGCGCTCCCGTGGCGTCCGAATCCTATCTCAATATTCGTAAAATTCTCGATGTGGCCAAGCGCTCTGGCGCCGACGCCATTCATCCCGGTTACGGATTCCTCTCCGAGAACGCGAAGTTCGCCCAGGCCTGCGCCGATGCGGGCGTGAAGTTCATCGGTCCAACCGCCGCCGCCATGGAAGCCATGGGATCAAAGACGCGCGCCCGCCAGGCCATGGAGAAAGCTGGAGTTCCCTTCGTGCCCGGCACATCACGCGGAGTCGAGTCCTTCGACGAAGCGGAGCAAGTAGCCACGAGAATTGGCTACCCAGTGATGTTGAAAGCGGCTGCGGGTGGCGGCGGCAAAGGCATGCGACTGGTGCACGCTCCCGAGCAGCTTAGATATTCTCTGGAGGCCGCGCGCAGCGAGGCGGAACGCTCCTTCGGCGACAGCGAAGTTTACATCGAGAAGGCCCTCGTCAATCCGCGGCACATTGAGATGCAGGTGCTCGCCGACGAGCATGGCAACACCGTCTACCTCGGCGAACGCGAATGCTCGCTGCAGCGGCGTCATCAGAAGGTGCTGGAAGAAGCGCCGTCACCAATCGTCGATGCGGGCATGCGGCGCAGGATGGGCGAGGTCGCAGTCCGAGTCGCCCAGGCGGCGAACTATACCAACGCAGGCACGGTCGAGTTTCTGGTCGATGAAAAGAAGAATTTTTATTTCCTGGAGATGAACACGCGCTTGCAGGTGGAGCATCCGATCACTGAATTGATCACAGGTCTCGACCTGGTTCACTTGCAGATTCGGATCGCAGACGGAGAAAGACTGCCGTTCAAGCAAGAGGACGTCCGCGTCCGCGGCCACGCGATCGAATGCCGAATTTATGCGGAAGATCCCGACAACAATTACTTTCCCAGCCCCGGCAAGATCAACCTGTTGATGGAGCCTTCGGGTCCGGGAATCCGCATCGACAGCGGCATGTACGAAGGCTGGACCGTGCCCATTGACTACGATCCGCTGCTCGCCAAGTTAATCGGCTATGGCGCCGACCGGAAACAGGCCATCGCACGGCTGACGCGAGCCCTCGGCGAATATTTTGTGGGCGGGATCAAAACGAACATTTCGTTGTTCCGGCGTATCTTGCGTGACGCGGATTTTCGCGCCGCCAAGCTCGATACCGGATTCCTCGACCGTATGTTGAAGCGGACTGAGGACCAGCGCGCAGATTCAAGGGCAACGGAAGTAGCAGCCATTGCTGCCGGTATGTTCGCCGCACTCGGGTCAACGGCGGCTGCGGGCGAATACACAGGCGACAGCAGTTCGCGTGCGGTCAATGGAGCAGCTTCAAAATGGAAGGATGCCAGCCGCCGCGAAGCTCTGCGTTGAGGCATTGCGATCTGCACTGACTGGCCACTGATCACCGCCCACTGGTTTTTTATGCTCTACGAAGTAACCATCGACGGCAAGAATTACCGGCTCGACGTCAACCAGGCAGACGGACGCTGGGCCTGCCGTCTCGATGGCCGGGACTTGGAGGTCGATGCCATCCTCGCCCGCCCCGATGTACTCTCGCTTCGCATCGGTAATCAGGCTTATGAGGTTAAGTCTGAGCGGGTGGCAAACGATCTGTATTTGTGGGTAGGCAGCACGCGCTACGCCGCCGAAGTCCGCGATCCCCGTTCTTTGCATGGCCGCTCGCGCGCCGCGGACGTTCACGGTCCCAAGAAGTTAATCGCACCGATGCCGGGAAAGGTTGTGCGCCTGATAGTTCGCAAAGGAGACGCGGTGGAAATGGGCGCCGGTGTGGCCGTAGTCGAGGCGATGAAGATGCAGAATGAAATCAAATCGCCGAAGAAGGGGACGATCCAGAAGATTCTGGTCGATGAAGGTGCGACCGTGAATGCGGGTGATGTTCTGGCGATTGTCGAGTGATCGCGTCGACCCGCAGCGTATAAGAACCCGAATCGGTTACTTCATCAGCCCGTTACTATCCAGCACTTTCTTGGCGAAGTAGTTCTCCACCTTGGCCGAGTCGCGCAGCACTTCATAGTAAGCCGCTTTCAGCAACTGCTCACGCCGGTCGTGGAGCTGCGATCGAATGGCTTGCTGCACGCGCGGATCCGACAGATCGCGCTGTCCCGCGGGCTCCTTCGACACCAGCTTCACGATGCGGAATCCCATCACCTGCTTGTTCGCGGGGTTGGCCAGGGTGATGATCGAGCTGTATTGGCCTGGCTTCAGCTTGATCACCGCTTCGCGCGTGCCCGGATCGGTGTTGCGCAGGGAAGATTCGGGAAGCGTTCCCAGATCTCCGCCGTTGCCGGAAGTCTCCGGATCCTCGGAATAATTCATCGCCAGGGTCGCGAAGTCGTCACCGCTGTCCAGCCGGTTGTTGATCATCTGGATCTTTTTGCGGGCATCGGCCTCGTTCTGCGCCTTGTTGTTCTGGTTGTGCACCTGCGGATTCGGCGCGGGCGTCACGAAAATCTGCGCCAGGTGATACTGCGGTTCAATCAGATTGAATTCCGACTTGTGCGCGGTGAAGTAGTCGTTTATGTCCTGGTCGGTCACCGTGATCTTGGAGGACACTTCCTTGTTCATTACCTTCTCCACCGTGATCGAGCGGCGGATGTCGCGCTTGAAATCTTCGAGGCTGATCTTTTTTTCCTGCAGTCTCTTATCGAACTCCTGCTGCGTGTACGGGGACTTGATTTCGTTGAGCTTGCGGTCCACTTCCTCATCAGTGGCCAGCAGGCCGAGCTTTTCGGCGCGGCGCATCACCATCTCGTCGTCAATCAGTTGGCGCAGAATGTTCAGGCGGAGAATGGTGGCTTGTTCCCCGGTGGGCGCCTGCTGGGCGCTCGCCACCTGATTCTCGTAGTATTTGTCGACGTCGGAGCGGAAGATCTTGCGGCCATCGACTGTGGCCATTACGTCGCCGCTTACTTGTGACTTACAGCCCAGCAACACGGCCAGCAGAATGGCAGCAGTCAGCACTACTGCAAGCCGCGCAAAGTCCGCATTTCTTTTCAAAAGAGTTTCTCCCTCACAACGACTATCGGATGCTTATTTGAAATCTGCGACGGTTTCTCCCCTTCGCCGCGATTACTTGGAGGCCGGTGCCGCGGCCGCGGCAGCCGCGCGCTCAGGCACGGGCAGGTTGGCATCCTTCAAAGCGCGATCCAGCGCGGCCCGCACCTGGCTGATCGGCACCGCGCCGTCGATCTTTTCTCCATTGATGAACAATGTGGGCGTGGCTTCCACTCCAATCCCATCCCCCTCTTTCATCGATGCCTTCACCGCACTCTCATCTTGTGCCTTGACGCAGGACTGCAATTTCACCGCGTCAAGATTGTGCTTCTGGCCCTGCAGCAGGGTGAGCCGGTCGAGCGCCTCCAGCCTTGCCCCGGGCGTCTTTTCGCTGTTTACTTCGTGCTGGTTGGCATGAATGTAATCCGCGAAGTCCCAATAAGCATCGCCGCTCTGCGCCGCCAGACAATTGGCATCCACGGCGGCGTGCGTTGCCCAGGGGTGAATTTCCGTCAGCGGGTAATCCTTGTAAATGAAAGTGACCCGGTCGCCGTACTCCTTGAGAATTTCAGGAAACAGCGTCTGGTGCATGCGCGAGCAGAACGGACACTCCAAATCGTCGAAATTCACCACCACAACCTTGGATGCCTTTACTCCCCGCGTGGGCCGTCCGTTGACATCGATCTTGCTCATCGTCTCCGCGAGCGGATCCTTGGTCAGGTCAAACTTCGTCAACCGCATCATAGAAGAACGGTCTTTCGAAACCAGGAAGGTCAGGTCCTGCTTCTTATCTCCGCTATCCACCGTCACCACCACCGAGTCGTAGGTGGGAAAGTCCGGACTGGGCGAAGGCACCCCTACAGTAACGTGAACCTCTGGAGGCATCTTGTAGTAGGAACGGACCTGGCGCTCGACTTTTCTAGTTAGATCGGGCGAAGCAGACTGGGCAATACAGCCCAAACACACCACAAGCAGCAGAAGAAAAGAGCGTCGCATTAGAGTCACTAAAAACCGCCTTAATATCACAGGTTAAGTGTCGATTATCTCATAGCGCAGGCTGGGACGCGGGAGGTTGAGAGCCGGAAACAGTCGCTCGGCGCGGAGATATTCATGTCGGACAGCTGTCCCTTCGGCAGGCTCGCTGCAAGGCTCTCGGCTGCTCGTCAGGCGAAGCTCGATGGTCTTCAGCCCGTCCGCCGGAACAACTCTTCTGCCGGCAGCAAAGCGTTCATCGAGCCGGAGCGGAAGCCTTCCAGATCGAGGGTCACAAACTTGAAGCCCAGAGCTTTGAATATGCTGGTGAACTCCGCCGCCATTGCGGGATCGAGCGCCCGCTGCAATTCATCGCGAGAGATTTCAATGCGGACGATCTCCCCGTGGTGCCGAACTCTAAATTGGCGGAATCCAAGGGCGTGCAGAGCGTCTTCGCCTTTTTCCACTACGGCGAGCGTCTCTCGCGTAACCGGACGACCGTACTCGATACGGGACGACAGGCACGCCGAGGCGGGCTTGTCCCAGATGCGCAGACCGCCAGCCCGTGCCAAAGCACGAATTTCCTCTTTCGTGAGCCTCGCATCGAGCAGGGGCGCCACAACATGATGCGCGCTCGCTGCCTTTTGACCGGGACGAAAGTCGCCCTGGTCGTCCAGGTTGACGCCGTACGCGATGGCATCGAAGCCGCGTGCCACGCGCAGTTCTTCCATCAGAGTGAAGAGTTCGTCTTTGCAGAAGAAGCAGCGCTGCGCATCGTTGCGTACATACTCTGGGCGGTCGAGTTCCGAGGTCGCAACCACTTCCAGCGGAATCGCTCGCTCCCTGGCAAAAGCAATCGCGTCGGCGAGTTGGGTGCGCGCCAGGCTGGGAGAGTCGGCGATGATCGCCAGCATTTGATGTCCCAGCGCCTGATGTGCAGCCCAAGCCAGGTAGGCGGAATCCACGCCGCCGGAGTAGGCAACGAGGACACGGCCCAGAGAGCGCAATTGGGACTGCAGCGATTTTCCTTTTGCGCCGATATTCATCCCTGCGGCTGACATGAAACCATGTTAGCAGGCTGGGTGCCTGCGTGAGCCGGGGACAGCGTCAAAAGATTGAGATTAGAATGGTCCTTATGCAGCTTCCTAAGGGAAAACAAGAACCGTCCGATTGCGCGGAGACGCATCCGAGCGAGAATGACCCTCTCCTAGCCCTGCGAGGCTCCGGCAAGAAACTCTGGGCCGATGAGCACGCCGACGAGTACGTGAAAAGGCTTCGAGAGGGCTGGGAATGAATCGCCTTACTAACCACTGACCACTAGCCACTGTCGACTGCCCTCAATACAGCCGCTCCTGCGGCCTCATGCTGCCGAAACCGCCGATGTTGGCGAGCGTAAAGGTGAAGCGGAACAGGTTTTCGGTTCGCACGTTGGCCACCGTGTAGCTGCGGTATTCCATGGTTACGCCGCAGCAATCCCAGTTGTAGGTGGTCTGTGCGGTGACGAACTGCAACGACCCATTATCGGCATCAAAACCGACGCTGCCCGCGGCGCTGAAGCCGCGCTTCACGGGGCGGCCATATCCCAGCGCGGCACGAAATTGATTGAAATGCGTCTCAGTCGACCCTACAGACAGAGGTACTTGCCCGGGGATCTGCAAGATGGCATCTCCGCCGCCAATGGTCACCTGTCCGAAGTGGTAGTTAGCCAGCAGGGTGCTGGCGTTGACGCGATTATTTTGGAAGTCATAGTCCAGATCCCACTCCGCGTCCGTGCGCGAGCTGGTCTCAACCCGCAGCCGCGAAACCAGCGGCGAAAGATGGCGCCGCTGGGTGAGAAACGCAATCCCGGTAAGGTCGGCAGTGGTAGTGAATACATTGCGTTGGCCATTAGTCAGCGCTCCGCCGAAAGTGGGATCGAGAAAGTATTTCTGGTCCAGCTCCCAGGTTACGACCTCGCGCACTTGCGGCCCCGCCGGGCACGGGGCATTTGCCAGTGCTCTGGTAGTGGGATGCTGCCAGGGGATAATCGATTCCGGCGCCGGGCCGCCTACCATCAGAGCCTTCATGATGACATCGCAATCTTCCGGCTTCGGCGAAGTCCGCTTGGCGTAGAGGCGTGTCACGAAGCCATACTCGACCTCATGGGTGTCAGTTAGGATGTCGCGCTCGTCGAACTTCAAAACGTTTGCGAAGTTGTTCACGCCGGTCACAAAGCGGTATACCGCCCGCGGTTCAATGACGTGCTTCCACGTTCGTCCCAGGAATTCTTTGCCGAAGATGCGCTCCAGCGCGGGTGGACGCAGTTCCACAGCCGTCTCCAGGGCTTGGCGGTTAATGGCATCGCTGACCGCCAATCCGGGATTTTCTCCTCTCGCTCCGACCAGTCGTTCCGTGTAATAGGTTTCATGCAAGGTCAGCTCGGGACGCAAAGACCATCCCCGGAACAATAGCGGCAAAGAAATCTCAGGGCTCAGGTCGAATCTCCCGAGCAGATTCCCTGTCCGAAAAGCTGGCGTGCAAAACTGAACCAAGGTTGAGGTCGAACACTGCTCCGGCTCGCTGCGTGACAATCCAGCCCCGGACGCGTCGAACGACCAGTAAAGCGGCGTGCGTCCGAGTTGTTGATCCACGCTCGAGAAATCAAGGCTGGGGGCATGCGAAATCGTAATCACTTGCCCCGGCGTCGTGCTCAGGAAGTTCTGGTAGCGCTCCACAAATCCATTCACGCTGTAACCGTCAGAGGACTTCGAGAGAAAAGCTTGTGATTTCACTTCTGAATACACTGCCTGGCTGAATACCTCGTTGAAGGCCAGTCGGAATAGAAACGAACTCAGGTAATCGATGTTAGCCACGGCGCGGAAACCATCCAGGCTTCCGGCCGCGTTCAGACGCACATTCTCTCCGCCTTCCTTGAGCGGAGGCGAACCGATACCCCGGTCAATCACACCGAAATAGTTCAGGTCCACGTAGGAATGTTCCGTGGGCATAGCCCGAAACTCTCCCCGCTGCGACCAGCCCCGCAGAGACAAGTACTCGGCGCCGATAGTGGCGTCCATCATGCGGTTGATAGCCCAATAATAGGCGTCGCCCACCACATTGCCCTTGGTCGAAGACCGAGCCACCGAAGGCAGCAGAAACCCGGATTGCCGCGACTCCTTCTCCACCGGGTGGGTCGCGAACGGAAAATAGAGAACGGGAATCCCATGCAGAAGAAAATTGCTGTGGTAGATTTTGGCATTGCCGCCCACGTCAACGCTTATCTTGCGTGCATCGAATTCCCACTTGGGATGAGGCAACTCGCAGGTGGTAATGGTGCCGTCGTAAACCAGGTAGTGCTCGGGACTGGTTTTATCGACAATTCTGCCGGTAAACGCGAAGGGAGCAGTCGACGTCAAGATCACCTGGTTGCCGCGAAAGCGCAGCCCCGTCGTCCCGGTCACATCGTAAAAGCGTCCCGTTTCGAGATCCAGATTGTAGGTCCCGTGCGAGGCGCGAATGTGGTCGTCATTGGGGCCGCCGTCGAGCGCGAAGTGGCCGGTTGCGGTCACTTCCTTCGTGTCGGAGTTGTAGGTTGCTTCGTCGGCCCGCAGCACATAATTCTCATAGTAGATTTCAACCGCCCCGTGCAGCTTGTAAACAGAACCTTCTTCTTCCTGCTGAATGGCGCAAATTGTGTCGACATTCTCTCCCTTTTCCTTCTGGGCCGCAGCTGCCAGAGCACAGGGTGTTGCCTGAGCGGTGGCTGACTTTTCCAATGCGCCGGCGTGCCTTGTTGTGGCGTTCATGGGTGGCAACTGGCTGGTAACTAATGGTGGGAGCAGAAGAAGGTGACAAAGCACCGCCGCCGTGATAAGGAATCTGTTGCGAAGAGTCATCGGAACGAGATCGTCGGAACCAGATCGTCGGAACAAAGTCATCGAAGGGCGTGAAGGGCGCTCCGAGGCTTCTACCGGCAGCAGTCGAGTGAACTTAGCACGGCTGAGCCTTGGGAGGCAAAGCCGCCCAAAGTCTTGGATTCCGATGACGTCTTCCTGGTTATCCAGCATGGTTATCCGGGATGGTATCCGTCGGATAAGAGTTGGGACATTTTCGTAAGACCGTGATTCATGCCTTGTCCGCTTTGTGGTGACATTTGCCGCTGCTCTTCCCCCGCGTATTCTGCTGCGCCGCGCTGGCTGGCCGATGCCGAGACGCCCGCCCCCACGCCGCCAGCCGAACCGGAAACTCCAGAAATGGACGCAGTGAGCGGGCATCCGGCGGAAGACCCCACGCCCAACCATGACAACAACATAGAATCTGCCTCCGAAGATTCCTCTCCATGGCGCCAGGAAGTCGCCGCCCGGCTGAATCGTTACCAGGCCCGGCGCAAGCCGCGCCCGCCCCGCTATCCGTCTCTGCGGTTACGCTTCGACGGCGATGGTCCCGCTCGCGACGCAAGTGACATTTCTGCCGAATCCCCGGCCTTTCAGCAGAGAATCGTCACAGCTTCGCACCAGGCTCTGGCCTTGGATGGATTCGCCGACAGCGCCGCTGATGCCGTCGAAACTCCAGCGCTGCGGACCTCGCCTGCAGCGGAAGCGCAAGAGGAAACTGCAGCCGCCACTCGTGCCGCCGAATCGCCTCAGCCTATGACTCACGCCGCAGCCCCGGCGGTGGGAAAAATTATTGAATTCCCGCGCTCCTGGACGCCTCCGCCAGCTCCACTCGACGAACTGGCCGAGCCCGTCCTCGATCGTGACCGTCCTCGCATCCTGGAAGCGCCTGAAGTTGTTCCGCCGCCTCCGGCCCTGGGCGGAATCACCATCGAGCCTGCCCAGCAACCGGAGATGGAGAAACGTCCGGGCATCGACATCCCGCTGCAAAGTGCGCCGCTGGCGCGGAGAATTTTTGCTGCCGCCATCGACGGTGTAATCATCGCGGCGGCCTGCGTGCTATTCGACTTCATTTTTTGGAAGGTGAGTGCGATCCATCCCCCGCAAATCCAGCTCCTGGCGCTCACTGCCGGGCTTTCCGGCGTATTCTGGGCCGCCTACCAATACCTGCTCATGGTTTACTCAGGCGCTACGCCCGGATTGCTACTGGCGCGGCTCCAACTGGTGCGCTTCGATGGAAGCGCTGCCGGTCGCCGTCTCCGTCGCTGGCGCGTCCTCGCCTCATTCCTCTCGGCCGCCTCTCTCGGCATGGGATACGCCTGGGTCTTCCTCGACGAAGACGCGCTCTGCTGGCACGACCGCATCACCCACACCTACCTCGCGCCCAAGGCCAGGCGGTAGAGCACAGAGTCTGGCCGGCTGCACTCCATGCCGTTCAGGATGTTTGCCCCAGCTGTGACCGAAGTATCTCTATGGTCAGCTCAAGTTTCTTTGGAGCGATCGGACGAGCCGGGAAGTAAGTTTCTGCGATCTTCCCAGTCTGAAGCATGGCCTCATCCAGCGGCGTTCGTCCTTCCCGGTTTCGAAGGCTTACGTCGGCCCCGAAATCAAGCAGAAGTTGTATGAACTTCGTGGGGTCTAGCACCATACGGCTGGTAATGGCACGATGAATCGGAGTGTTGCCTGCCTCATCCCGCCAGTTCGGATTCGCGCCGTGTCCCAGCAGAACCCGTGTGACATCGATGGAAGCGACCCCGGTCGCCGGCCCCCACGCATAAGAGTCGTAGGGCGGGCGATCCACGACTGCGCCATGTTGAAAAAGGATCGTCGCCGACTTTGGCTGGCGGCCGTACACCGACCAACCCAGCGGAGAATTACCGCTCGTCAGATCGTTCGCATTCCCCGGATCGCGCTCTAGAATTTGTTGGAGCCGGTCTTGCATCCCGTAGACCGCTGCCGCGCACACGTCGGGGACTGCTCCGGCGTCCAGCAGAATCTTCGCGTAATCGTCGTGATCCAGTTCGAAACAGTCGTGTAATGGCAACCGGCCGTCGGCGTTGCGCGCATTCAGGTCCGCACCGCGTTCGATCAACAGCCGTAGCACGTCGACCTTCGCCTCCGCAATCGCCAGGTGGATCAACCGCATGCTGAGCGTGTCACTGGGCCTGTGGTGCCCAGGTAGGTGCCGAGGCAGATCTGCACTCGCATTCACCAGCTCTGGCTGTCTATCCAGGATCTTTCCCATCGTTTCCAAGTCGCCCGCGTGTACTGCGTTGATGAGTTGCTGGCCATAGTCGTGCAGCGCATCGACATAAGATTTAAGCTTGCGCCAGCTTGGAAACCCATACCCGCGCGCGACCAGGAGCTGCGCCTCGGAAAGCCGGACTTCAGGCTGCGCGTCAGGACTCTCCGAGCGCATGGTCTTGAGGAGTTGTTTTGCTTCGTTTTTCAGGTGTTCGAGATTTGCGCGAGCGGGAAGCTTGCCTGCGGAGTAGATAGGACGATTGGGAGTGTCGCTCATAGAACCTTCCTTCCTTGATCGCCCGCTGTCCGCGGTTTTCGGGCTGGAAGTCAGGTTAACGCTGAAACTGCTAGTGAGTGGGCTGCGCCCTTTACGCGGACCGACGGCCTCCCGCAAGGCCGACAACAGCATAGACAATATTAACCGGCGGTTGCAAGCGCGAGCCCGCGGATGCTTTTCGAGGCGGTCGAAGTCCCCCTTTAGCAGCGGCCGCATTCGCGCCGAACCTCAGCCAACCCAGGAACCGGCCCACTACCCACGTTCCCCTATGCTATCTTCAATAGGTTTACCCGGATAAGCAGTCCCCGCATTCTTTGAAGCATGGCAACGTCTGCAAGTTCCAAACCGGCCATAAAGGTCTTCGTCGCCACTACGGTGATGTTGAGCTTCATCTCCTTCTGGCGGGCTTCCGCCATCGTCCTCTCCGACCTTGCATCTTCCGCCTATTATGCCGGCGGCGACGCCGAGAAAGTCATCGGCAAGAGCGCTCCCTGGTTCATTCTCGCCGTCATGTTGTTCAGCTATGCGGTGCGGGCGCTCTACATTGAATCCAGTAGCATGTTCGTTCGTGGCGGCGTCTACCGCGTAGTCAAGGAAGCCATGGGCGGCACCCTGGCCAAGTTCTCCGTCTCCGCCCTGCTCTTCGATTATGTGCTGACCGGTCCCATCAGCGCTGTCTCCGCTGGTCAATACCTGGCGGGCTTCATCAAAGACATGGGCGTCTACGTTCATCGCCCCCTACACTTTTCCGACGACCACTTCGCCGCGGGACTGGCCGTGATCGTGGTGCTCTACTTCTGGTGGAAGAATACTCAGGGCATGCACGAGTCCAGCCAGAAAGCCCTGCAGATCATGGCGATCACTACCGTGATGGTGGTGATTCTGCTCATCTGGTGCACCATCACGGTTTTGCGGGCGCCCGCCATCCAGTTGCCTCCAAACCCGCTGCACCCCGGCGTAATCCCGCTGAACAAGGAATCGCTCGGCTGGCTCAACGGGACCTGGTTCGGCCACATTACCTGGATCATCCTCTTCGTCGGCTTCGGCCACTCCGTGCTGGCCATGAGCGGCGAAGAGACTCTGGCCCAGGTCAACCGCGAGATCGAGCATCCCAAACTGAAGAACCTCGAGAAAACCGGGCTGGTCATCTTCGTCTACAGCCTGCTATTCACGTCGCTGGTCTCGTTCTTTGCGGTAATGATCATTCCCGACAAGGTTCGCCCGGATTATTTCGCCAACCTCATCGGCGGCATCGCCATGTATTTGGTCGGGCCCGAGAGCCTGAAGCTTCTCTTCCACGGCTTCGTGGTGCTGGTGGGCGTACTTATCCTGGCGGGCGCGCAGAACACTTCCATAGTAGGCGCGAACGGCGTTCTGAATCGCGTGGCCGAAGACGGTGTGCTCACCAGTTGGTTCCAGAAGCCGCACTACCGCTATGGAACCAGCTACCGCATCATCAACCTGATTGTCGGCCTCCAGATACTCACCATCGTTCTCAGCCGCGGCAACGTCTACATGCTGGCCGCGCTCTACGCGTTCGGTGTGATCTGGAGCTTCGCCATGAAGTCCATCGCCGTCCTCGTGCTCCGCTTTACCGAGCCCGGCAACCGGGCATGGAAGGTTCCGGGCAACCTGCACTTCGGCAAGACCGAAGTTCCAGTGGGATTGTTTCTGATTTCCGCCGTGCTGCTGATCACGGCGGTCGTGAATCTCTTTACCAAGTATGAAGCTACGATCGCCGGAGTGATGTTCAGCGCCGTGTTCTACACCATCTTCACGGTCTCCGAGCACCACGTCACGAAGGAGCGTCACGGCAAACCGGAGCAGCTCGACCAGTTCCGCGTCTACGGCAACCAGGAACTGGGCAGCGGCGCCATGGGCGTGCGCTCGGGAAACATTCTGGTTGCGGTGCGCGATCCTCGCAATCTCTACTACCTGCGCCAGGTGCTGGCCCACACCGACACGGCCAAGCAGGATGTGGTCGTGATGAGCGCGCGCCTCTACCATCGCGAGCCCAGCTTCGGCGGCAGCTCGGTCATGGAAGCCAGCCAGGTCTTCGACCACTACGAGCAGGAACTCTTCACCGCCGCCGTCGCGGTCGCAGAAAAAGAGGGCAAGCCGATCTCTCTGCTTGTGGTCCCTGCAACCGACGTCTTCGACGCCATCATGGTGACCGCGCAGCGGCTCGATTCTTCCCGCGTGATCTGCGGCCTCTCGAACAAACTCACCGCCGACGAGCAGGCCAAGCTCACGGGGGACGCCTGGGAGCGGCTGCCCGAGCCCCGTCCGCGCCTGTGCCTGGAAGTCAGCGCTCCCGACGGGACCGTTCGCGAGTACGTCATCGGCCCGCACACCCCGCGCATGCGCCCGCAGGATGTCGAACTCATGCACAAGCTCTGGCTCGACATCACCACGGATCCCAAATACGCCGGAGCCCACCACTATCACATCGTGGCCCTGGCCTTGGAGGAATTGCAACGCGAACTAAGCACCGACCAGCGCGCCCAGCTCCTGCAAAAGCTGCAAGAGGAAATGAACCGCTCGACCGACAAATCTGCCCCACCAAATTAAAATGACATTGTCATCCTGAGGCGGGCGCCCTTTGCCCGCAGAATCTAGGCGAGCCGCGCGACGTGCCGCGTTCTTTGCGGCACATTTACTCGCGCGTTTGGCTCGCTTCCTTAATTCGTTGTGTCGAGCGCTCTACCGCCCCAACAGCCCTTCCAGCGACACCCTCAGCTCCCGATATCGAAACGGATACCCGCTGGAAATCAGCTTCCCAGGTTCCACCCTCTGGCTGCTCAGCAGCAGCTCCTCACCCATCTCCCCGAAAACGGCCTTTGCCGCAAACGACGGCATGGGAAAAATCGCCGGACGCGACAGCACTCTAGCCAGCGTCTTGGCGAACTCCGCATTCCTTACCGGCTTCGGCGCGACCATGTTCACCGCTCCCTGCAGCAGGTCGGTCTTCAGAATGTGATGGATCGCGCCCACCATGTCCTGCACATCAATCCAGCTCATCCATTGCCGCCCGTTTCCGGTTCGGCCGCCCAGTCCCAGCTTGAACGGCAACAGCATCGCTCCCAGCGCGCCGCCCTTGGGGCTGAGCACGATTCCTGTCCGCAGGTGAGCGGTACGAATGTCGGCTTGCACCGCGGGCGTGGTAGCTTCCTCCCACGCCTGGCAAACCTGCGCCAGAAATCCCGTGCCCGTCGTGCTCTCCTCCCGCAGCACTTCATCGCCGCGATTGCCGTAGTAGCCAATCGCCGATCCGCAAACAAAGACGCTTGGCTTCTCTTTCGCCCGCGCCAAAGCCCGCGCCAGATTCAACGTCCCGGCCACACGGCTCTCTCGAATCTTCGCCTTCTTCTCCGCGGTCCATCGTCCGACGATGCTCTCGCCCGCGAGATGAATCACCGCGTCAAATCCCGACACCACCGCGGGTGCAATCGCCACCGCCGGATCCCACGCAATCTGCCCGTTATCGTTAGATCTGTACGCAGCCGGCCCCCGCACCAGTCGCACCACCGACCATCCACTAGCTCGAAGGGAAGGAAGAAGAGCAGCCCCAATCGGCCCCGACACCCCACTGACCAGAATTCTGGAATTCATGACTAGCCGTTTGCAACTCTACCAGCAAGCCAAGCGCCGGAACAAACTGCAGACGGATTTGAAACCTTCAAAGCAAATGAAATCCGGCTCATGTGCAGGCCCACGTAGAGACAGCCGCCTCGGCCGTCTAAGGAGCGAAGCGACTGACCTCCCTCCGGCTTGGCGCTCTCCGCAGGATATAATCCTACATGGCGAGCTTGCGCCAACAGATCGCGACCACCGCTCTTACGCTCACCAAATTCCGCGAGCTGATGAAGCGGATCCAGGAAAACCGTCCGCAGGACGACCTGTCCATCGTCAAGAAAGCCTACGACTACTCCTTGAAGAACCATGAAGGCCAGAGCCGCGCCTCGGGTGAGCCTTATCTGGTGCATCCGCTTGAAGTAGCTTTAGTTCTTGCCGAGATGAAGATGGACCCGGTCGCGATCGCCGCCGGCCTGCTGCATGACTCGGTTGAAGACACCTCGGTCACCATCGTCGACATCCGCAAGGAATTTGGCGAGCAGGTCGCGCACATCGTCGAAGGCGTCACCAAGATCAGCAAGATTGATTTCGCCACGCGCGAAGAAGCGCAGGCGGAAAACCTGCGCAAGATGATGCTCGCCATGGTCGATGACATTCGCGTAGTGCTCATCAAGCTGGCCGATCGCCTGCACAACATGCGCACGCTGGAGCACCTGCAGCCCGATCGCCAGCACAAGATCGCGGAGGAGACGCTCGAGATCTACGCGCCCATCGCACACCGGCTGGGCATGGGAAAGATTCGCGGCGAGCTGGAAGACCTGGGCTTCCGCTTTCTCGATCCCGCAGGCTATGAGCAGGTGGAGAAAGCTGTCAACGCGCGCCGCAAGCAGGGCGAAGCTTTTCTCGCCAAGATGCAGGCGATCATCGATGACAAGTTGAAAGAGGCCGGCATCCAGGCCAAGGTGGAGAGCCGCATCAAGCGCCTGTTCTCGATCCACAAGAAGTTACAGCGCCAGCGCATTTCCGTCGATCAGGTCTACGACCTGTTTGCCATGCGCATCATCACGCGCTCGTTGCAGGATTGCTACGCGGTGCTTGGGATCATTCACAACATCTGGCGGCCGGTGCCGGGGCGCATCAAAGATTTCATCGCCATGCCGCGGCCGAATTTCTACCAATCGCTGCACACCTCGGTGATCACCGAAGACGGAACGCCTTTTGAAATCCAGATTCGTACCGAAGAGATGCACAAGATGGCCGAAGAAGGCATCGCGGCGCACTGGAAATATAAAGACGGCCCGGTCTCGGCGCAGGATGAGCAGCGGCTGGCATGGCTGCGGCAGGTGGTCGAGTGGCAGCGCGACGTCAGCGATCCCAATGAATTTCTTACAGCGCTGAAAGTCGACCTCTATCCGGAAGAGGTTTACACCTTCACTCCCAAAGGCAAAGTTGTGGTGCTTCCTCGCGACGCTACTCCCGTCGACTTTGCTTACACGATTCACACTGAAGTGGGACACACTTGCGTTGGCGCCAAGGTGAATGGACGTATGGTGCCGCTGCGTCACAAGCTGCATTCCGGAGATATTGTCGAGATTCTTACTCAGGCCGGACACAAGCCGAGCCGCGACTGGCTTGGGCTGGTCAAGTCATCGCGCTCGCGCAACAAGATCAAGCACTGGCTCAACGTGCACGAGCGGGAGCGCGCCATTGAGATCGGCCGCAAGGTGATTGAGAAAGAAGCCCGCAAGTACCGCATCGCTCTGAAAGAAATCAAAGACGAAGAGTTGCTGAAGGTTGCCTCGGGTTACGGGCTGGGCAAGGTTGACGACCTGATGTCGGGCATCGGCTACGGAAAATATTCGGCGCGGCAGGTGCTGGCGCGGCTATTGCCGGCGGGCGCGACGCCTTCGATGGCGGGCGACATTGAAGCCGAGGGACTCTCGAACACGCCGGGCGCGATTGCCAGCGTCGTGCGGCGCGTGTTTGGCGATCACAACGCGATCATGGTCAAAGGCCAGGGAGATATGCTGGTCTACCGCGCGCGCTGTTGCAATCCCATTCGCGGAGAGAGCATTGTGGGCTACATCACTCGCGGCAAGGGGGTGGCGGTACACGCGGTGAACTGCCCCAACGTCACCAACCTGATGTACGAACCGGAACGCCGCATCGATGTGGAGTGGGCGCGGGACGAGAGCACGCCCACGGCTTATCCGGTCAAGCTGACGGTTTATTGCGACGATCGTTTTGGTATGCTTAAAAGTATTACTAGCGTAATTGGAGATGCTCAGAGTAATATACGAAACATTGGGGCGCGCACCGAAAACAGCCAGGCTAGCGTGGAGATTGTTCTCGACATCTCCGACCTCAAACATCTTGAACAGATCATGGCCGGGCTGCGGAAGATTCCGGGCGTGCATGAGGTGCAGAGGCTGCAGAAGATCTAGAAGTGGGGCAGTTGCCAGTTGCCAGCGGTCAGTTGCCAGTAAGCGCATTTCTTTGCCGTGCAATATCTTTGGTGGTTGGACATGAGCACGGGACCTCAGGGGCTGAAGCCCAATTCCAGGCGGGCTGCCTTATCGCAGGCCTGAAGGCCTGCTCCACCCGCTGCATTCCGAGCGTTCCCCCGGCTCTAGACCCGTCATGGTTGACTGGCCACTGACCACTGATCACTGCTTTTCAGCGTTTCAGGGAGGCGGTTTCGTCGGGTAGGTATTCTTCGAGGCGGGCGGCTAGCCAGGAAACTAATTGTTCTTTTACTGCGGGGGAGACCTGAACGAATTCCATCCCGGCTTGCCCTGCGGGATCGCACCAGCAGACTTCCGCGGTTATTTTCGCGGCGGCCTGGGTGTGGGGTAGCGTCAGGCGCAGGGCAACTCTGTCTCCGACCTGCAAGCCGGTTGAGCGGGTGAGGGCAATGCCGACCTCACTGATGTTGATGGAGGTGGCCATAAACTCAGGCTGGGAGCCAATTGAGACGTAGACAGGTGTCTGCACGGGACAACGAAAGGAACGCCGTTTTTCGTTGACCATAAGCGGGTAGGAGACTCGGAGAGTGCGCATCAGGACGGTTGTCGACAGCGGTTTGACGAGTACAAAGCTGGCGCCGGCACGGAATGCGCTGGGCATTTCGTCGTTGCTATTCAGAATAGCTAACACGACGGAGGCCTTGTGAGAGGTCATTTGGCGGGATTTTTTTAGCAGGTCGAGCGCTTCGGCTCTTTCTTTGAAATCTACTACCAGGGCTTCGAACTTGGAATGGCACAGTTTGCTGGTAGCGGAGGCGAAGTCGGGGCAGACGTCGACGTGCATCGCCATCTTTTCCATCGACTCGCACAGAGTATCGATGGTCTGAATGTCGCCGCTTACGAGCAGGACGCGAACCCCGATGGTCGCTGCGGGCGATGGCTTTCTTAGCGGCCTCTCTTTATTCGATGTAGTTTGTTCGTGTCCGAGCGTGTCTTGTGCGAGCTTGTCTTGCCCGGATCCGGTGGCGTGGGCCGGGGCATCCCTCATACGACAAGGGCCTCGGGGATTTCCATTTGTCCGTGCTCGAAGGCGCTTACGAATGCCTCTACTACGGCGGGGTCGAAGTTTGATCCCGCGCTGGAGACGATGATCTGCCTGGCTTCAAATGGGGTGACTGCGCGGCGATAGGGGCGATCGCTGGTTAAGGTGTCATAGGCATCGGCCACAGCCAATACTCTGGCTTCTATGGGGATCTCGGCACCTTTGGCGGGACCGTATCCCGAGCCATCGAACTTGTCATGATGAGCGAGAATGATGGGGAGCACCCGGCGCAGAGATCCACCGACTGGTTCGAGCAAGGCGACTCCCTTCTGGACGTGCTTGCGCATTTCGGCCATCTCCTCCGGGGTGAGGCTGGCGGCTTTGTGCAGAAGATCGCGGCTGGTTTCGAGCTTGCCCACGTCATGGAGCAGAGCCGCCGCCCGGACGTCGTCGATACGATCCTGGTCGAATCCCATGCGAGCGGCAATCGAGGAGGAGTACAGCGCCACCCGGTAGGAATGATTGTGAGTATATTTGTCGTTTGAGATGAACTGCTGCAGAATCGTCAGGAGGCCGAAGTAAGTTTGGCGGAGTTCGCCCATGTGACGTTCTTTCTTGTCACACAGGGTTCCCATCGCGTATGCCGTGATCAGAAGCAGACATGCCCAGGTGATGAGTTCGGACCATTGATCGTAGTTCAGCGCAAACGGAGCTGACCCGGCAAAAAGGCCAGTCTCCTTCCACAGAAGGATAAGGACCATGAAGATGCTGGCGGAGGCGGTGAGCACGGCGTGCCTGCGGCCATAAACATAGGCGGAGAAGATGGTGGGCAAGGTGTATAGACCGAGGATCATGCGGTGAGAAGCTACCAGCCAATTGAACAAGCCCGCGATCACGAAGAGAGAAAGCACCAGCCAGAGTTCCTGGTTAATGCGGGCCAGACCGACCTGGAACCTGGATTTGGAGTCCGGAGCATCGCCGGCGAGGCTTCCCCGGCTGCCGAGCACACGTTCGTTAATCAGCGTTGACTTCATCTCGTTTTGCATATTGACCACTGCGTCTCGGCGAATGAGCGTCCCCTAATCTCTCTATCGGCTGGTTCTGGCAAAAGCTTTAGAGCAGTGGATAGTGGTCAGTGGTTAGTAAAACGGTGGTAGTCGTGCAGTTTCCAAAGGAAGCGAGCCAAACGCGCGATTAACGTGTCGCGAAGAACGCGACACTTTGCGCGGCTCGCCCAGATCCTTCACTGCGCAAAGAACGCTTGTTCAGGATGACAATCAAGCTGCACCACTACCAAAACCGTCTTCAGATTGACCTTTGCTGATCAATTTGAGTTAATGAATGTTCGGTGGTTCTTGCTGACCACTAGCCACTGACCACTGGCCACTATTCATGCGCGAAGTTGTTTCTACCAAAGACGCTCCTCAGGCTATCGGGCCTTACTCGCAGGCGATCAAGGCTAACGGATTGGTGTTCACTTCCGGGCAGGTCGCTATTGATCCCGCAACGCAGCAGGTTGTTGCCGGTGATGTGGCGGCGCAGACCGAGCGCGTGCTGCGCAATCTGTCGGAGATTCTGGAAGCGGCGGGGAGCGGGTTGGGGAAGGTTGTCCGCTGTACTGTCTTCTTGAAGAACATGAACGACTTTGCTGCCATGAATCAGGTCTATGGCAAATACTTTAGTTCTGCTCCGCCGGCTCGATCGACCGTTGAAGTGGCGCGGCTGCCCAAGGACGTGCTGGTGGAGATCGATGTGATCGCGCTGGCGTAGGAAAAAGTCTTTACCACAGAGGGCACGGGGATCACGGGGTAAACCGGCAACCTGCGGGTACTCTGTGCCGTCTGTTCTTTAAGGTTTTTCTGCAGGAGGAGATGGGAATGGCGAAATACGTTGCGGCGCTGGCCATCGTTCTAGCGATGACGGCAGCGTTCGTCCTGGCACAGAGCGAGGCCAAGAAGTCCGCGACCCCGAACACCGACGCTCCCACCAAAGTCAGCGGCGACGGCGTGAAGACGG
The DNA here is from genome assembly GCA_963850805.1 of uncultured Acidobacteriaceae bacterium. Taxonomy (GTDB): domain Bacteria; phylum Acidobacteriota; class Terriglobia; order Terriglobales; family Acidobacteriaceae; genus Sulfotelmatobacter. The sequence goes on from CAWKNF010000003.1 coordinate 64,464, forward strand.
ATTCGGGGCTGCAGTATTGGGAGATTCGAGTCGGGAACGGCGAGGTGGCCAAAGAAGGCAGCCACGTGCGCGTGCACTACACGGGCTGGCTTACTACGGGCAAGAAGTTCGACAGTTCGGTGGATGCGGGGAAGCCTTTCGATTTCACAATCGGAAACGGCGAAGTGATCAAGGGATGGGAAGAAGGAGTTAGTGGAATGCGGGTTGGCGGCAAGCGCCAGTTACGGATTCCGCCGGGACTCGGTTATGGGGCGGAGGGTTATCCGCCCGTCATCCCGCCCAACGCTACATTGATCTTTGACATCAAGTTGCTGGGCGTGCAGTAGAAAGGCAGTTAGGTCTGAAGTTTAGGAAGATCCTTAAGACCTGATGCCTACGACCCAGCACCTAAGACCTAAGACCTGTCTTCTACGCTTTGACCACTTTGCCGCTGCGCAGGCAGGAGGTGCATACGCGCATGCGCTTGGTGGTGGCACCCACGCGGGCGTGCACCGGGCGGAGATTCACGTTCCAGCGCCGCTTGGTGACGTTGTGGGCGTGGCTGATGCGGTTTCCTGATTGCGGCTTCTTGCCGCAGATATCACACTGTTGTGCCATGACTGCTACAGATCCTTTCAGAGGGCTTGTCCGAAACAACTATTCTACCGGATTGGGGCCTATGCAGACAATTCGGTTGGCGTGATTGGAATGTCCGGCCAGATCGGGCAAATCGACAATCAAAACTCAACCATCTACAATTCCGTTCATGGGCGGGCTCATTCAGCCAACTCGGGCGAGCGAAGAATCTGATTCGAGCCGGCGGACTATCGCGATCGCGGTGGCGGTGGTGATGGGAGTCGCCGTGATTCTGGCGGTTCTTCTTCGGAGCCAGCCGAAGAGCGCGTCGGGGCCACCTGCCTACGCCACGAACCTGAAGCTTTCCGATCTGAAAATGAGCGCCGCGGAAAATTTTGTTGGAGCCACGGTCAGCTATGTTGACGGAACCGTCGCCAACTCGGGGGGCAAGACTGTCACTCACATCGTGGTCGAAGTGAATTTCAAAGACGATATGGGACAACTTGCGCAGCGGGAGGAGATTCCGATGCAGGTACTGAAAACCACCGGCCCGTATCCTGAAGCGGTGGACTTCAGCGTCTCACCGCTTGGGCCGGGGCAGAGCACGACTTTTCGGCTGACGTTCGAGAGTATATCCGCGCAGTGGAACCATGCGTATCCTGACATCCGGGTCACGGATGTTGCGGTGAAGTAACTCAACTCCTGACAACCGCTTCCCGTCAAACATCCTACGTACCGCGCGACTCGGTACAATGACTGCATGGCCGATGGCAAGCCATTCCGCCTTACGGAGTCGGTGAAAGCTGCGGGTTGAGCGTCCAAGCTGAGTCCGGCGGCGCTGGACATGGTGCTTGGGAAATTAGCCCGGCAACACGACCCGAATGTTCTGGTCGGCTTTGACCACGCCGACGACGCCGGAGTGTATCAAATTGCTCCTGACCAGGCGCTGGTGCAGACCGTCGATTTTTTTACGCCTGTGGTGGATGATCCATATGTTTTTGGGCAGATCGCAGCGACGAATGCGTTGAGTGACGTTTACGCGATGGGCGGGAAGCCGCTCACCGCGCTGGCTTTGGTGTGTTTTCCGGAGAAGGCGGAACTCGAGATTCTGGAACGTATCCTCGCTGGTGGATTGTCGAAGATGGTCGAAGCCGGATGCACGGTGATCGGCGGCCACAGCATTCGCGACGAGGAAACTAAGTTTGGATACGCGGTCACTGGACTCATCGATCCCAAGAAAGTTCTCACCAACGCCGGGGCTCGGCCGGGCGATGCTCTCATCTTCACCAAGGCCCTGGGTACGGGCGTGATTTCTACCGCGATCAAGAAAGGCAAAGCGGAGCCGGTGTGGATTGATGCCGCGGTTCAGTCGATGACCACACTGAACAAGCGTGCTGCGGAAATAATTCAGCGGGGGAAATTCCGCGTTCACGCGATGACCGATATCACCGGCTTTGGCCTGATCGGGCATGCGCGCGAAATGGCGCTGGCAAGCAATGTCGCATTGCGATTCTTTTCGAAAGATATCCCAGTTTTGCCTGGAGCCCTGGACTGTGTTCGCGCGGGCCATGTACCCGGCGGGCTGGTGGCCAACCGTGAATTCGCCGAATGCGTGGTCGGCTACGAATCGGAACTCAACGCCGAACTCAAGACGCTGCTTTTCGACCCTCAGACTGCTGGCGGGCTTCTCATCTCGATGGCCGGGGGTGATTGCCAGAAGCTCGTCTTCGAATTGCAGAACGCTGGAGTGCTGGCGCGCCACATTGGCAATGTCACTGAATCCCAGAAGCCTTTGATCCGCATCTATTAATTACCCCGCCATAATTCAGTAAAGTTCTTCGGGCGAAGAGGAAATCATTATGCAATTTCGAGAGCTTGGACGCAGTGGCCTCACAGTCTCGGCGCTTGGCCTCGGCTGCATGGGCATGTCGGAGTTTTACGGCGGACGCGATGACGACGAATCCATCGCCACCATTCACCGCGCCCTCGAACTCGGCATCAACTTTCTCGACACCGCGGATATCTATGGGCTCTACGCGAACGAAGAGCTAGTCGGCCGCGCGATCAAGGGCAAGCGCGAGAAAGTTGTGCTGGCCACGAAATTCGGAATCGTCCGCGACCCGGCAAACCCGTCGGTGCGTGGGATCAATGGCAAGCCTGACTATGTGCGCCGCTCCTGCGAAGGAAGTCTGAAGCGGCTGGGAGTTGAGACCATCGACCTTTATTACCAGCATCGCGTCGATCCCGCCACGCCGATCGAAGAAACGGTGGGCGCGATGGCGCAACTGGTAAAGGAAGGCAAAATCCGCCACATCGGACTCTCCGAGGCTTCGCCCCAGACCCTGCGACGCGTCGTGAAGGTTCATCCGATCACAGCGCTGCAAACCGAATACTCGCTGTGGAGCCGCGAACCGGAAGATGAACTCCTGGCCACTTGCCACGAACTGGGCATTGGCTTTGTCGCTTACAGCCCATTGGGACGCGGGTTTCTCACCGGACAGTTCACGCGCTTCGAGGACTTTGGGGAAGATGACTACCGTCGATCTTCTCCGCGATTTCAGGGAGAGAACTTCCAAAAGAATCTCAACCTCGTGCACGAGATCGAAGAAATCGCGAAAGAGAAAAGCTGCAAGCCTTCACAACTGGCGCTGGCGTGGGTGTTGGCTCAGGACACGAACATCGTCCCCATCCCGGGAACCAAGCGCCGCAAGTATCTGGAGGAGAACGTCACCGCAATCGACGTGAAGCTCACCGAGGAAGATATGCGTCGGATCGACGAGATCTTTCCCACCGGGGCGGCCGCCGGCCTTCGCTATCCCGAACACATGATGAAAATCGTGAACGGATAATTCTCGCGCAAAAAAACAAGGGCGGCATTCAAGCCGCCCTTAACTGAGAGCTGACTACTGAGAACTGATTCTTACGCCCGCGCTGGGCTCTCCCCGCCCTTAACGATTCCGCGTCCGGGCTCCGGCTTCAACACTTGCTGCACGCCGTCGTCGGGCTTCGAAGGAGACTTCATCGGAGGCAGTTCTTTGCCCTCCACCAGCAGCATTACTTCAGAGGCGTCCAGAACTTCCCGCTCCAGCAATGCCGCCGCAATCTTCTGCAGCGTGTCGCGGTTGCCTTCCAGAATACCCTTGGCCGTTTCGTATCCCTGGTTCACCAGCTTGCGGACCTCGCCATCAATCTTGATGGCGGTGTCTTCGCTGTAGTCGCGGTGCTGGCTGATCTCGCGGCCCAGGAAAATCTGCTCTTCTTTCTTGCCGAAGGTAAGCGGGCCAAGATCGCTCATGCCCCACTCGCAGACCATCTTGCGCGCCATTTCGGTGGCCCGCTCAATGTCATTGCCCGCGCCGGTGCTCATCTGGTTGAGGAACAATTCCTCGGCCAAACGGCCGCCCATCAGAATCGCCAGATCGGTCTTCAAGTATTCCCTGGTGTAGTTGTGCCGGTCATCGATGGGCAATTGCATGGTCACGCCGAGCGCCATACCGCGTGGGATGATCGTGACTTTGTGCACCGGGTCAGAGCCCGGCAGCTTGGCCGCGACCAAGGCGTGTCCAGCTTCGTGGAAGGCCGTAACTTTCTTTTCCTCATCGGAAAGGATGAGCGACTTGCGCTCGACGCCCATCAGAACTTTGTCTTTGGCGACTTCGAAATCGAACATCAGCACAGCTTTGCGGTTCTGCCGCGCCGCGGCCAGCGCCGCTTCGTTCACCATGTTGGCCAGGTCGGCGCCGGAAAATCCCGGAGTACCGCGCGCCAGCACCGAAAGATCTACATCCTCAGCAAGAGGAATCTTGCGAGTATGCACGCGCAGGATCTCTTCACGCCCGCGCACATCGGGACGGCTCACTACCACGCGCCGGTCGAAGCGTCCGGGCCGCAGCAATGCCGGATCCAGCACATCGGGCCGATTCGTCGCCGCCATGAGGATCACGCCTTCATTGGACTCGAAGCCGTCCATCTCCACCAGCAACTGATTCAGCGTCTGCTCGCGCTCGTCGTGCCCGCCGCCGAGGCCGGCGCCGCGATGCCTTCCGACGGCGTCAATCTCGTCGATGAAAATGATGCAGGGCGCATTCTTTTTGCCTTGCTCAAACAAGTCGCGCACGCGACTGGCGCCGACGCCCACAAACATCTCCACAAAGTCCGAACCGGAGATCGAAAAGAAAGGAACGTTAGCCTCGCCGGCGACGGCGCGAGCCAAAAGTGTCTTGCCGGTTCCCGGAGGCCCAACCAACAGCACACCCTTGGGAATCCTGCCGCCAAGTTTCTGGAACTTCTGCGCCTCGCGCAGGAACTCGATAATTTCGCGCAGCTCCTCTTTGGCCTCTTCCACCCCAGCCACGTCTTTGAACGTGACTTTTTTCTGCTGCATCGAAAGCAGCCGCGCCCGGCTCTTGCCGAACGACAACGCTTTGTTGCCGCCGGTCTGCATCTGCCGGATCATGAAAAACCAGAGTGCGCCCAGCAAAATCAGCGGAGCCCAGGTCCCCAGCAACTGCAGCGGCCAGCTTCCGCTGTTGGCGTCCCGGAAGGTCATGGCGACGCCCTTGGTTTGGAGCGACTTGATCATGTCGGGGTAATTTGCCGGAACCGTGGTATGGAAGGCGGAATTGTCGCTGAATTTGCCGCGCAGTTGCATGCCGTCCACGGTGACTTCATGCACCTTGCCTTGATCCACGTCAGACATAAACTGGGAGAAATTGATTTCGGCGTCCTTCTGCCCGTTGCGGCCCTGCTGAATCACGGTCCACAACACAAGGGCAGACACTCCAATCCCCACCCAGAAGAGTACGGTCTTTACTGTTGAATTCACCAAAGGCTCCTGAAGAAACCGGGCTCCCACAAGTATGAGCGAAACCCGAGGCTCCTGCTACTGACTTAGATGCTGCTCGGCCAATTTCGACTAGGGAAAATCCCTAAGACCACTATTCTACCTTTTCCCGAAGAAAAAGGCGCGTCGCTTGCTGCATAACTTAAGTCATTTGCGGGACTGGGATTGCGGCCAGGTAGGGAACATTGCGGTTCGTCTGCTCCACGGCGCCTAGCCCATAGCCCACGAGGAAAGCCTCATCCACCAGAAAGCCGAAATAATCCGGCTGCAGGGCCACACGGCGGGCCGACTGGCGGTCGAGCAGCGTCACCAGCTTCACCGAGGCTGCCCCTCGCGCCCGCAAGTCGTCCATCAGGAACCCGCTGGTTACGCCGGAGTGCACGAGGCCCTCGACCAGCAGGACGTGTTGGCCGCGAATATCCGGTTCATGGCTGAAGAATATCTCCACAATCTCGCCCGTCTGGCTGCCCTGCTGCTGGCTGGAGTGCTTGCTGTACTTCGGCTTGATGAACTGGCACACTACCGGAACCTCCAGCGCCCGGACCAGGTCGGCCATGAAGATGAACGCGTTCTCAAGGACGGCGAGCGCCTGGATGGTTTGTCCGCGGTAGTCGTCGGAGATCTGGCGCGCGAGTTCCTTCACCCGCTTCTGGATCTGCTCGGCGGCAATGACCTGGCGAAGTGACTCGGTTCTCGGCTGGTTCATGAAGTGACGTGCCCTCCTAAATCGAGTGCTCCTCGACGTCCCACGGCATCTCCTGGATCAGCACCGCTTCCTCGCCCGCGTTGGCGCGCAACTTCGCGGGGACCGGAAAACCGCGCATCCAGACGATCTCGTCTCCGCTCACTGCGACGGGCCAAAGCCTGCGTTCGGGCTGCGCCGCGTGCTTTTCCTGCAGCAGTTCTTTGATCTTTTTCGACGACTTCGTATGAGCCGGCCAAAACCGGTCTCCCGGACGCCAGTTCCGCACGATCAATTGCCCCGGCAAAAGATCGGCACGAAGAAGTTGCTGCGGATTATACTCCGCAACCCCTGATTCCCGAGCGTCCCCAGCACCAACCAGCAACGCTTCGATTACTACCCCCAGCTCCGATACCGGCACTCGTCCCGGCACTTCCAGCGGATATTCGTAGTCCGGAATCCGCTCCTGATTCCGTAGGTCAGGCGTCACAAAAACCACAGCCTCGGGCTCGCGGCGAATCTTCCAGCCGAGAGGAAGCGACAACTCTTTACCCGTGGGACCATCCTCGGCCGCGAAGTGAAGGATTTCGTCGATGTGCTTGAACTCCAGCGGAATCCCCGCCTGCTCGCCGATCGCCTTCAGTATTCTTCTCTGTACTGCCCGTGGCTCGGTCAGCAGCCAGGGCCGGCTCACCGAAGCATTCATGATCGCCGGACCGGGCTGCTCAAGCCGCTCCAGTAACACAGGATTCGGCGGCTGAATCTGCACCAGCGATTGCGAACCGTCGAAGCCCGGCAGTCCGCGCGTCCATTCCGGCTGCGACCACTGCACCACCGTTCCCAGCCAGCCTGAGATTTCGTTCTCCCAGTAATCTTCTTCGTCGCGGGCGATCTCCGCCAGTTCGGCGAAACTGCCGACCACGGCGGGATTGAACTCCCGCTCCAGCAAAGGAAGCACAAGACTGCGCACTCGGTTCCGGGTGAATTTGGCGTCAGCGTTGGTCGAGTCTTCCCGCCACGGCTGCTTGAGGTCGGCTAGATACTCTTCGAGTTCGCGCCGCCGGATTCCGAGCAGTGGGCGGACGATTTCGCCGTGGCCCTCGCTATCCTCGTGCTCCACTGCGATGCGCGGATAGATGCCGCCCAGGCCTCGCATTCCAGTACCGCGAATCAGCCGCATGAGTACGGTCTCAGCCTGATCATCGAGCGTGTGCCCGGTGGCAATCTTGTCTAAGGGAGGGTTCGGGAAGGGCATGGCTTTAGCCGTGCCGTTAGGCTCCGCCAATGATGAGGGCTTCAGCCCCTGAGGGACCTGTGGCTCGATCTCGGAAGCCTCACCCGATTCTAGGAGCGAACGGAAGAATCCATATCGCAACTCGCGCGCGGCGGCTTCCACGCCAGAGTGTTCTTCCGCGGCAAGCTGCGCCACATCGCCGCCCGCGGCGTGAAACTCCAACCCATGCTCACGCGCCAGGTTCTCGACAAACTCCTGATCAGCGTCAGACTCCGCCCCGCGAAGCTTGTGGTTGAAATGAACGACGGAGAGAACGATGCCGAGTTCATGACGCAAGTCAATCAGCAGGCGAAGAAGCGCAACCGAATCAATCCCGCCCGAAACCGCGACGCCAACCCGGTCTCCGGCCCGCAGAAGTTCCTCGCGCTTGGTATGGCCCAATACGCGCTCTGCGAGGGAGTGCACGGAAGTATGGTACATCGGCGGCATTCAGTTGGCGCGGCGCGCAAGAAGATGCCCACAGAAACTGCGTTATCATTTTGAAAGCATGGTCCCCCATCTTCAAACTTCGCGCCTGTTCCTGCGTCCATTGGAGCTCGCCGACGCCCCGCAGGCGCAGCTTCTGTTTCCGCATTGGGAGATCGTTCGCTATCTCGCGAATACTGTTCCCTGGCCTTATCCGCCGGACGGCGCCTACACCTACTATCGCGATGCCGCTCTTCCTGCTGTGGATCGCGGGGATCAGTGGCATTGGACGCTCCGGTTGAAAACGGAACCGGATCGGCTGATCGGCGCCATAGCCCTGCTCAAAGGAGATAAAGATCAATCGTGGATTCTGGCTGGGATTGCCCTGGCACGGACAAGGCCTCATGACCGAGGCTTGCGAAGCCGTTACCGACTTCTGGTTTAACACCCTCAAGTTTCCGGTGCTGCGGGCTCCCAAGGCGGCTGCCAACATTGCATCCCGCCGCATGTCGGAAAAAAGCGGCATGCGACTGGTTGCGAGGGAGGAGCATGAATACGTCTCCGGACGTTTACCTACAGAAATCTGGGAAATCACCGCCGAAGAATGGAATGCCCGAGGCACTCAGAAAAACTAAACGCCTGGGGACTCCGATTCTCGGGCCGCTGTGCCTGAGCACTCACAGCCCCGAACTCTTCTCCGCGATCAGCTTCTTAATCTTCTCCACAAACTCACCCGCCGCCATGTCCTCAGTCTTCTCTTTCCCGCGAGTGCGGACGTTCACCTTGCCGGCCTCGGCTTCTTTATCTCCAACCACCAGCAGAAACGGCACCTTCTGCATGGCATGCTCGCGGATCTTGGCATTCATCTTCTCATTGCGCGCATCCACCTCCACACGCACGCCGATCGCCTTGAGCTGATCCGCGACTTTATTCGAATACTCCGCATGGCGCTCGCTGATGGGGATCATCGCCACTTGCACTGGCGACAGCCACACTGGGAACGCGCCCGCGTAGTGCTCGATCAGCACGCCGAAGAAACGCTCTACCGAACCGTAAAGCGCGCGATGCACCATCACAGGCTGCTTGCGCGAACCGTCTTCGGCGACATACTCCAGACCGAAGCGCTGGGGCAGGTTGAAGTCGAACTGCACCGTCGAGAGCTGCCACAATCGTCCAATGGCGTCCACCAGCTTGATGTCAATCTTAGGCCCGTAAAACGCCGCTTCGCCCGGCATGGTCTTGTACTCGATCTTCTCGCGTTTGAGCACCTTCTCGAGCGATTGCGTAGCGTGGATCCATTGCTCTTCGCTGCCCACGAAATTCTTGCGGTCGTCAGGATTCCAGGTCGAAAGCTCGGTCTGGAATTTGTCGAAGCCGAAATCCTTCAGCACATCGAGGGCAAATTCGAGACAACTGGCAATCTCGTCTTCAATCTGCTCGGGCGTGCAGAAGATGTGCGCGTCATCCTGCGTGAACCCGCGCACACGCAACAGCCCGTGCATCACGCCTGAGCGCTCGTAGCGGTAGACCGTTCCCAGCTCGCCCAGCCGCACTGGCAGATCGCGATAGGACTTCAGAGAGTCCCGGTAAATCAGAATGTGGCCGGGACAATTCATCGGCTTTAGCCGGTATTCGGCGTCGTCGAGTTCCATGGCGTCGAACATGTTTTGCGCGTAATAGCCCTCGTGCCCCGAGGTAAAGAACAACTGCCGCCGCGCCACGTGCGGCGTGTAAACCAGCGAGTAGCCGCGTTTCAGGTACTCCTCGCGCATCCAGTCTTCCATCTGTTTGCGGATGATGCCGCCCTTGGGATGCCAGAAAATCAGCCCCGGCCCGGCCAGCTCCTGTATCGAAAACAGATCGAGCTGCTGGCCCAGCACGCGATGGTCGCGCTTCTTCGCTTCTTCAACCTGCTGCAGATGAGCGTCAAGATCCTTTTTCGAAAAGAACGAAGTCCCATAAATCCGCTGCAGTTGGGGATTCTTCTCATCGCCCAGCCAATAAGCGCCCGCGATGTTGAGGAGCTTGAACGCCTTGATCTTCCCAGTCGAAGGGATATGGGGTCCGCGGCAAAAATCGACAAACTTGCCGGTGCGGTAGATGGAAATCTTTTCATCGGGCTTGGTGAACTGCTCGATGAAATGGCACTTCATGAAGTCGCCTTCTTTTTTGAACTCCGCCAGCCCCTGGTCGCGAGGCAGAAACTCGCGCGCATATGGGATATTCTGCTGCACCAGTTCCTGCATCTTCTTCTCGATTTTTTCGAGATCCTCCGGCGTAAACGGAGTCGGTCGATAGAAATCGTAGAAAAATCCGCTCTCGGTCGCTGGACCGTGGCCGAGCTTCGTCTCGGGAAAAAGCTCCAGCACGGCCGCCGCCAGCAGGTGCGCGGAGGAATGCCGGAAAACTTCCAATGCTTCGGGATCTTTTTCGGTCAAAAGGCGCAGGCCGGTATCTTTTTCAAGAGGTCGGGTAAGGTCGATGAGGTCGCCGTTGGTTTTGGCCACTAGGGCCGCATCCGCCAGCCGCGGGCTGATGCCCTTCGCAATATCGAGCGCAGTCGTGCCCTTGGGAACATCCTTCACGCTCCCGTCGGGAAGCTTCACATGAATGCTGTCTGCCATAAGTTGAAACCCAGGAGTTGTACTGAATCTCTCAGTTTATTGGAGGGATTCGGGAGGGTCAAACCGCAGGTCATCATTCTTAAACCATTCGCAGTTGGAGTCCGGCTAGGATTTCATTTTGGGGAAGGAATCGTCAGTAGATACGAACTGCGCCACGACAATCGTCAGATCATCTCGTAGCTCTGCGCCATCTGCGAACGCAGCCAACGAGGCTAGAATGGCTCGGCGAATGTCCTCCGCACTTTTCTCATTAACTGAAGGAAGCAGCTCACGCAATCTGTCTTCCCCATATTCTTCTCCACGGGAATTTGTGGCTTCGACCAATCCATCGGAATACATTACGAGAAGGTCCCCCGGAGATATATCAAGCTGGGCCTGCTCGTAGCGGGCATCCGGCAAGACTCCAAGCACAGGGCCTCCCACATGCAAGCGGGATATCTCAACCTCGCTCCCGCCTTTCCGCGCCAGAAGCGGTGGGCAGTGTCCCGCGTTGACATAGCTCAGGGAGTGAGCAATGGGATCGTGGTAGCACCAGAACATGCTGGCATATCGCTCTCCGGAAGCGCGTTCGCACAGGAGGCGATTCAGTTGCTGCGATTCTGACTCGTGCCGGGAGGGCGATTCGGACCACAGGCTTGAGCGGACGGCGCCGTGGATCACGCCCATGAGGAGCGCTGCAGGTACACCTTTGCCGGAAACATCACCCATTACCAGTGCTATTCCATCGTCCTTACGGCGGAAGACATCGTAGAAATCGCCGCCAACCTGTTCGGCAGGTGTGTACTCCGTCGCCAGTTGAACTCCAACATATTTCTCCGTCAAGGGTGGTAACAGTTCTGACTGGACTTGACGTGCAATCTCGAGTTGTTCTTCTAGGTGCTTGCCATGGGCGTAGGAGCGGAACCCAAGGCCTGCGACCACCACAGTCACCAGCAAAGCTAACGCACCTGAACAGTTGATCAAAAGATTCCGGCGGATTGGCCAGAAGTTGGATTGATCGACGCTGCTCAGCGGCGTCGCGATTTCCAACATCATGGGTGTGGGTGGACCGGACTGTGCCGGAGGATTCGCAGGAATCGGGGCAGCGGGCGCGCGAATCGCAAAGACTTCTACCACGACATCGCCGGCAGCGGTGGCGACAACACGGTAGAGGGGTTCGTGATTACGGGCGTGCGAGTGTTCCTCGTCCTCGGAGAACAATTGTTGGGCTGCCCCGCCCGCGTGTTCAAGCACCTTGCCGTCGGGGCCGCGCAACTGGATCCATGCCGGGTTGCCTCCCGCCTCTATCAGCGAGTTCACGGCAGATCCCCTTGTAAGAGGATCTCGCCGCAACTGGCGCTCGAGAGCAGCTGCGTGCTGACTCATCTGGTGACGGACCTGCTCAGTAGCAATCAACCGGGAGACGAAACGGTAGTCTCGAATGGAGTTGGCCAGCAAAAGCAGGGCAATCACAGCACTTAGGAAAAGCCAGGCAGTGACCCAGCGATAAGTTCCTGCCGAGCGCGTCTTACTGGTCTCAAACGCCTGGCTAATTGAGTTCATCTGACGATGCCATTACCCTGAAGTTCCTATACTCGCACCGTTTCATCCAAACTCCGAAGGTTGGGCTCGATTAAACCACTGTTGATGGTAAAGAGCTATAAGTATGGCGAAGGGTGGCATTAACCGTCGGAATAGCGCGCTTCTACAAAGCGCTCACTGAGTGACTGTCGCCTGGTAGCTGACGGTTTGCCAGTGTCCGTTGCGGCGAACCCAGATTCGTGTGTAGCGATACGGTCCGCTGAAATCTTCGCCCAGTTGGTGGCCTTTGACGTCGGCGCGGGCGGTGACCACCGCGGTATCGCCGTAGAGCCGGACGACCATGTCGGTGATGTTCATCGACTCATAGCGGAGTTGACCGCTGCGGCGGGCAGAGACAGTTTCCTGTTTCGTGGTGATCTGGCCGAGTGGGGTGATGGCCACGTAGTCATCGGCGAGCGTGCGCACGGAGAAGTCAGCGTCGCGCCGGAGGCTGGCTTCTTTGGCCTGGCGCTCCATATCGATGATCTGGCGGATGGTGTCCTGGTCGCCAGAATCGAAACCGGGTCTGGGATGAACGGCGACGTGCTGAGCGCAAAATGCAGGTAAGGTGGCGAGCACGCAAAACAACAACACGGCATAATTGTTGATCACGACGAGACCTCCGCAGTCTGCCAGCGGACAGAGATCTGCTTGCACCCGAATACGCAAGGTTGGATGCGTAAGTTCCGTGGAAAAAGCAGAAAAAAATGGTCAGTGGCTAGCAAAACCACGGCGCCGATGATACGCGGCACTCATCTGATGATCACCGGCCACTGATCACTGATCACTGACCACTGTTTTTTCTAGTAGAATCAAGCGTCCTGCAACCATGACAGACGTACGCCGCGGTCTCATCATCGTGAACACCGGGCCGGGAAAAGGGAAAACGACCGCGGCGATGGGCACGGCCTTGCGAGCGGTGGGCCAGGGGATGCGAGTGCTGATGCTGCAGTTTCTGAAAGGCTCATGGCACTACGGGGAGCTGGATGCCGTGAAAGCCTTCGGGGACAAGTTCGTGATGAAGCAAATGGGACGGGGATTTGTGAAGGTGGGCGCGGAAAAACCGGACCCGGAAGACGTCAAGCTGGTGGAAGAGGCGTGGGCGGAGGGGGAGAAAGCGATCCAGTCGGGTGAGTGGGATCTGGTGGTGCTGGATGAGATCAATTACGCGATCAGCTATGGCATGCTGGACCCGGCGAAGGTGGTGGAGAGCCTGAAGAGGAAACCCGAGATGGTGCATGTCATCTTGACGGGAAGGAACGCACACCCCACAATTGTCGAGGTTGCCGACACGGTGACGGAGATGCGGCAGGTGAAGCACGCCTACGAAAAGGGCGTAATGGCGCAGAGGGGCATCGAATACTAGTTCCCAGTTCTCAGTAAGAACGCGGGTGGGCGAGGGTGCGGTTTTGCTGAGAACTGAGAACCGAGAACTGACTTATGGCTTGGTTCAAGCGCGAATCCGGAGATCTCGACAATTCGGGCAAGAAGACGGTCCGCACCGAAGGGTTGTGGGTGAAGTGTGAGAATTGCCGGCAGATCATCTGGAAAAAAGATCTGGAAGAGAATTTGAACGTGTGTCCGAAGTGCGAAAAGCACTTTCGCATCGATGCCCGGACCAGACTGGCGCTGCTGCTGGACGAGAATCAATATGAGACGTTCGACGGGAATCTCTCGTCGACGGACCCCCTGAAATTTGTAGATTTGAAGCCGTACTCGTCCCGGCTGCGGCAGGCGGAGCACGACACGGGGCTGAAAGATGCGGTGATCAACGCCCAGGGCAAGCTGCTGGGGCGGCCGGTGATAGCGAGCGTAATGGAGTATGCGTTCATTGGCGGCAGCATGGGAGCGGTAGTGGGCGAGATGATCACGCGCGCCGTGGAGCGTGCGGCGGATTCGAAGACGCCGCTGATCATCGTGTCGGCTTCGGGCGGGGCGCGGATGATGGAGGGCGTGATCAGCCTGATGCAACTGGCCAAGATTTCGGCTGCGCTGGCTCGACTGGACAAGGTGAAGGTGCCATATGTTTCGGTGCTGACCGACCCGACCACGGGGGGTGTGACCGCGTCGTTTGCCATGCTGGGTGATTTGAATATCGCCGAGCCTGGGGCGCTGATCGGGTTTGCCGGACCGCGGGTGATCGAGCAGACGATCCGCCAGAAACTGCCGGCAGGTTTTCAGCGCAGCGAATTCCTGCTGGAACATGGAATGCTGGACGCGGTTGTACATCGCAAGGAACTCAAGCCTTATATTGCGCGGGCGCTGGATTTTATGGATGGAGCAGCCATCAGCCGTCAGCCGTCAGCCGTCAGTTAAACCGTTCGGGCGTTGGATTTTATGGCGGCGTGAAACAGCCATCAACTCTCAGCCAAATCAAACTTTGCCAGGCAACCCTGCTCCCAATTCTTAGCGGTTTTGCGCCTTTCTTCTCCTGAGCGTGAAGCTGGTAATCTGAGGGTGCAGGCTGACAGCTGAAGGCTCGCCTATGTCCTACGAAACCGCAGTCGCGCGCATGTTTGCGCTCGGGCACGAACTGGCGCAGACGCCTTCGCACAAATTCGATTTGGAACACATGCGGGTGCTCCTGGCTGCGCTGGATCATCCCGAGCGGCACTTCCCTAGCGTGCTGATCGCGGGTACAAATGGCAAGGGATCGACGGCGGCGACTCTGGCCTCCATCCTGCGGGCATCGGGATTGAAAACGGGGCTGTATACCTCGCCGCATCTGGTGCGGATCAACGAGCGCATCCGGGTGAACGCCAAAGAAATCAGTGACGACGAGTTTGCATCGCTTCACGGCGAAGTGGATCGGGCTGCGGAGAAGTTGGTGGAATCCGCGGAGTTACCGTGGCATCCGAGCTTTTTCGAAATGATGACCGCGATTGCGTTCGAGCATTTTGCGCGAGAGAAGGTTGACCTTGCAGTTCTCGAAGTCGGCATGGGCGGCCGTCTTGACGCGACGAATGTGGTTGATCCGCGAGTGAGCGTGATTACCGACATTTCTCTTGATCATCAGAAGTTTCTCGGCAATACCGTGGGTGAGATTGCCCGGGAGAAGGTGGGAATTATTCGTCCGGGCGGCGGGGTGGTGACGCTGCCGCAGCTGGCCGAGGCCAACGATGTAATCGGAAATACGATCTTTGAACTGGGCGCGCGGGCGGTGAACGCGGTTCCGTATGTGCCTCCGGTTTCCCCCGCGAGTCCCGAGTACCTGGTGCCGAGTACCGCGCGAGGGAATCCCGGAGACATTTACCGCTATCCTCTCGCCGTTCTGGGGGAAGAGATTCTGGTGGAGACCCCACTTGTCGGGCGGCACCAGTTGCGCAACCTGGCGCTCGCGATTGCGGCCGCAGTGGAACTGAGCGAGCAGGGATTCAGCGGCATTACCGCGAAGAGCATCGAGCGTGGCATCCGCGAAACCCGCTGGCCGGGGCGGTTTCAAGTCATTGCCGCACGGCCCGGTTGGCCGGAGATGGTGATCGATGTAGCGCACAATCCCGCGGGCGCGTGGGCGCTGCGTTCGGCCCTTTCGGAGCGCTATGAAGACCGTCCGCTGATTCTTGTTTTCGGCGCGATGCGCGACAAGGCAATCTCAGAGATGACGGAAATTCTGTTTCCGCTGGCGGATCGAGTGATCGCAACCCGACCAGAAAATCCGCGGGCGGCATCGCCCGAGGAGATTCAGCAAGCGGCGGCCCGCACCGGCGTTGAAGTGGAGACAGTGGAAGACGTGCAGCACGCCGTGGAGCGGGCTCGGGCGGTCGCGAATGCGGAAACAGTTATCGTAATTACGGGATCGATTTATCTGGTGGGCGAAGTGATACGCAGCTTCGGGGCTGAAGTCTGAAGCAGCGCCCGCGCTCGCTTTCCCCTAGAATGGAAGTGTGCCCGAAGTGAATTCATCAGTGGACGTAGAAACCGGGGCAGAGGCAGCGCCGAAGGTTGCGCCGCGCCAAAGTCCGCACGCGATCCCCGGGGAGAAACTTGGCTGGCTGAGCCGGCTGCGGTCGTATTTGATTCTGGATCCGCTGATCTGGTTCTACACCCTGGTTCTGGGATTGCTCGCGCTCCCTGGAGGAATGTTCGACCGGAGCGGCCGGCGTCTGCATTGGTTTTCGCGAGCCTGGTCGTGGCTCATCATGAAAACCATCTTCTCGCCGGTGACGGTCACGGGCCTCGACAAGATCGATACTTCGAAACCCCATGTCTATGCAGTGAATCACGCTTCGGCCTTTGATATTCCAGTGCTCTACGTTCATCTTCCTTTTCAATTCCGCATAGTTTTCAAGAAGGAATTGTTGTCCTATCCGATTGTGGGTTGGCAACTGAAGCGTTCGGGGCAAGTCTGCATCGACCAGCAAAAGCCGACGAATTCGATTGCAGCGATCCGGTCGGCGGTGAAGAGTCTGAAGGCCGGCATGCCGCTGGTCATTTATCCCGAGGGCGGGCGCACTCCGGATGGCCAGATCAAACCGTTCCTGCCGGGAGCCTTTTTTCTCGCGATCAAAGCCCAGGTGGATATTGTCCCAGTGGCGCTGGTCGGAACTTTCGAACTACTGCCGATGAACACCTACCACATAAAATGCCGTCCGCTGGAGATGCGCGTGGGCGAGCCGATCTCGACCGCGGGGCTGACGATGCGGGATTTAGAAGCGGTCTCGGCCAAAGTGCACAAGTCGCTTGAGGAGTTGTACTATGCCGAAAGCCAGGTCCCGGCGTAGCTTCCATTTTCCGCCGTAACTTTTCTTGCTTCCCGCCGTTAACCCTGTGTAACACTACTCCGCGCGGAGAATTCGTTGAAGGCTTTGAGGAAAGAAGCGGACGAGCGGCTTCTGATCGAGGCGGCGCAGAAGGACCCTGCGCGCTTTGCGGAGCTTTACGAGAACAACTTCGAGCGGGTCTATGCGTACGTGGTGCGGCGGGTGGGAGATCGCGCGGAGACAGAAGACCTGACCTCCGAGGTCTTTCACCATGCGCTGGCTAACTTGCGGCAATTCGAATGGCGCGGGATTCCGTTTGCGGCGTGGCTGTTCCGGATTGCAGCGAATCTGATTTCGGACCGCTGGCAAAGCAAGAGCCGGGAGCAGCTAACGGACGAAGTGGAACAGATCGAATCAGCGCCGGCTAGTGGCGCGGAATTCGAAGAAGTCGAGCGGCGGGCTACTTTGTTTCACCTCGTCGATACCTTGCCGGCGGAGCAGCGGCGCGTGGTTGTGTTGCGATTCGTGGAACAGAAAAGCATTAAGGAAGTGGCGCGGGAGATCCGCAAGACGGAAGGCGCGGTAAAACAGTTGCAGTTCCGCGCCCTCAGCAGCCTGCGGGCGCGCATGGAGGGTGCCGATGCCTAAGCGCTCTCTGAATCCGGCGAACAACAACGCCAAGAATATCGAGCAACTGAACCGCGCGATCGACGTGATGCTGGGGCGGACGGATGGCAAGCCGCCTAAGGTGGATGCAACCGTCGAGCCCCTGGTGCGCGTGGCCGCCGAGTTGCGCGGCTTGCCGCGCGAAGAATTCAAGGCGCGCCTTAAATCTGAATTACTGGAAGGGAGAAAGACTATGGCCACCCTTGCTGAACCCGTTGCAGCCGTTCACACGAGTGCAAGCCCAAGATTGACGTTCAAAGATGCCGCCAAGGCGATTGAATTTTACAAGCAAGCCTTTGCAGCGAAGGAAGTGTTCCGATTTGAACTCGAAACCGGGATCCCGCACGCTGAAATCAAGATTGGCGACTCGGTGATCTTCCTCACGGAAGAGTGGCCGGAAGGCGGCCGGTTCAGTCCGGAGACGCTGGGGAATTCACCGGTCATGATGTCGCTGGGTGTTCCAGACGTGGACAAGGTTTTCGCCCATGCGATTGCCGCCGGGGCCAAGAGCGTGATTGCCGTAGCCGATCAGTTTTATGGACATCGCGAAGGCACGCTGCAGGATCCCTTCGGCTACCTGTGGTCTGTATCCACCCTGACCGAAGAGATGCCGGTTGAAGAGATGCACCGGCGCATGGAGAGGATGACGAAAGGCGATACCGCGAGCAAGAAGCCCGCGGTGAGTCCGATTCCGCAGGGCTACCGTACGGTGACGCCCTACATAGTCGCGACCGATGGGGATGCGATGCTGGAGTTTGCCAGGAACGCGTTCGGCGCGGAAGAAACTTTCCGGGCGATCGGCGGAGCCGGAGGAATTCACGCCGAGGCGCACATCGGAGACACGATGTTAATGATTGGTGGGGGCATTCCGGGCAAGCCATTCAACGCGAAACCGAACACGACGGCCTTGCACATCTATGTGGAAGACGCGGACGCGGCATACCAGAAAGCCTTGCAGTCGGGCGCGGCTTCCATCAGCGAGCCCCAGAATCACGAATACGGCGAGCGGGGCGCCAGTGTGAAGGATCCATTCGGCAACCTGTGGTACATCGCCACGCACCACGGTGATAGCTACGTTCCCAAGGGATTGCACAACGTGAATGTGTATATGCATCCGCTGCGGGCGGAACCTGTGATCGGCTTCCTGAAGCGCGCTTTCGGTGCGCAGGAACTGGCGAAGTACGCCTCGCCTGACGGCGTGGTTCATCATGCTGAGATTCGCGTCGGTGATTCGGTGGTCGAAATGGGCGAAGCCCACGGTCCTTACCAGCCCATGCAGTCGATGTTCTATTTGTATGTGCCGAACTGCGACGCGGTTTATCAGCGGGCGCTGGCGGCGGGTGCGAAGACGATCCAGGAGCCGGCGGACCAACCTTATGGGGACCGTCTCGGGATGGTGGCCGACGCGTTCGGGAACCAGTGGTGCATTGCGACGCACATCAAGGACATCACGACATAGGAGCCGGATTGAGATTCATTCGTCGTTGCTGCTCAAGACGGGATCGCCTCTGACTTAGTGCGATCCTCGGTCGCATCCTCCGGCGGTCTACAATGATTTCTCGTCTTTCAGGAAGCCTTGATGACACTGACCAGAAATCAATCCATTCTTCCGCGCTGCTCCCAGTGGGTTCATCTCGCGATTGTGGTCGCGCTGTGTGCCGCGGTTCCTGCGCGTTGCATCGCCCAGAGTTCCAAACTCGCTCCCGAAAAGCGTAACCAAGTCGAGGCCGCCATCCTCAAATTCATGGCTTCCACCCACGTCCCCGGTCTCTCTGTCGCCATCGTCGAGAACGGTGAATATGAGTGGGCTCGGGGATTCGGACTCGCCGATCTCGAGAACAACGTCCCGGCCAGCGAACACACGCTTTTCCGCCTGGGCTCGATCTCTAAACCTCTTACCGCTACTGCTGCCCTGCAACTCTGGGAGCGCGGCAAGCTCGATCTCGACGCCCCGGTACAGAAATACTGTCCCTCGTTTCCTCAGAAGCCCTGGCCCATTTCCACTCGCCAGGTGCTCGGACATCTCGGCGGGATTCGCCACTACAAGTCCGGATCGCAGGATGACCCTGAAATCGGCAACACGAAACACTTTGACGATTCCATCTCCGCCGGACTGAGTTTTTTCAAGGACGATCCCCTCGTAGCCCAGCCCGGCACGGCGTTCCATTACTCAACTCAGGGATACACTCTCGTGGGCTGCGTGATCGAAGGTGCATCGGGCACGAAGTATGTCGACTTCATGCGCCAAAACATTTTCAGCCCGGCGAAGATGGAACAGACCCAGGCAGATAATCGGTTCGCCATCATCCCGTATCGCACTCGCTTCTACGAAAAAGAGAACTCGGGCATCGTGTTCAACGCCGACTTCCTGGACTCCAGCTATAAGATCCCCGGCGGCGGCTGGCTCTCTTCCGCTGAAGATATGGCCCTATTCGAAGCCGCCATTTTGAATGACAAACTAATCAGCCGCGCCACCCGCGATTTGATGTGGACTCCGCTCAAACCTTCCGATGGTTCGCCAAACACTTATGGCTTAGGCTGGGGGTGGGGCAAACACAATGAACACGAAATCGCTGGCGTAGGTCACACCGGCGGCCAACAGGGCACCAGCACTGCTTTCGTCGTTGCGCCCGATCAGCGCGCCGGCGTTGTTGTGCTCACCAACATGGAAGACCAACCGGCCGGCGACCTCGCCCGAGAGATCCTGAATATTATTTCTGCCGCTTCGGAAAAGAAGCACTGAAAGCAAGTGCGGAAGGATTACCCGAACCGATTCGCTTCTTTTGACATCGAAGGTCCGTTCGAGGGCGCCTGATCCTGTTCGCCGCCCAACAGTGGTGCCGCGATCCGCAGTGCCTCGACCTGCCGCTTCACTTTCAATAACTCCTGTTCCTTCGCCCGCAACAACTCCATCACATCTCTCATGAGTCTATTCTCCAGTTATTACGACAAGGTATCGATATCAGAGTCTACCAAACAAATTTAGCTGGGCACGCAGCTCAGAACAACTCACTAAGGTACACGCTGCGGTTCGCGAGCCGATTCAATGCCCCGAGTGATAGGGATGGCCCTTCAAAATCGTAAACGCCCGATAGACTTGCTCCAGCAAAACCACGCGAGCCAGTTCGTGCGCCAGCGTCATTCGGCCGAGCGAAATCGTATGCTCCGCCGCGCTGAGGGCCGCTTCGCCGAATCCGTCCGCCGGCCCCACCGCGAAGACCAGCGGCAACGGATTGCGATCCTGGTAGTCTCCCAGAAACCGCGCCAACTCTTCTGACGAGAACTGCTTCCCGCGCGAATCCATCAGCACCAGCGTCGACTTCCCGGCGCTCGCTTTTTTCGCTTGGCCTGATGCCGCGTGCCCGCACATTTGAAGAAGCGCAGCCTCATCCTGCAGCGCCTGCCCCTTTACCGGAACATAACGCGAGATTCGCTTCAGATATTCATCTGTCAGCGACTGAATCGCCGGCTCCTTCGTCTTTCCAATCCATGAGATTGTGATTTTCACCGTCAGATTGTCATTCCGAACAAGCGTTCTTTGCGGTGTGAGGAATCGAAGGGAGCCGTGCGAATGGCCATGTTCTTTGCGGCCCCATAAACACGCATTTGGCTCGCTTCCTTAATCTACTTACTCCCGGAGGCCAGCACTACCGACACCCCGAACGCAATGTTTTCCCCGTCAACGTATTTGCGGATCGTCGCGCGCACCTCTTCATGAATTCGCGGCCACATGTCCGCGGGCACGCGGTCCAGCATAGGACGGAACGGCACCGACACGGCCCGCGCCTGTTCCCAAACTTCTTCCGGCGTACCCGGCCAGCTCCAGGGCAAAGTCTTAGTTTCTTCTTCCACTTCGCGAAAACCGGCGCTCTTCAGAACTGCCGAAAGGCTTCCTGGCTGTGCAAAGCGAAACGGATCAGCGCCACCCGGCTGCAGCAGCGGACCACCCACATGCCGGTGTACCACAGCCATCGTGCTTCGCCAGTAAGGTTGGTCAAACGGTCCCCAGGCCAGAAAACAAGCGCGTGTGCCCGCGCGCAGAACGCGAAGCAGCTCCCGCAATGCAACGCCGGTGTCGCGGAAGAACATCACTCCGAAGCGGCAAGTGGCAAGATCAAAACTATTGTCGGCGAAGGGCAGTGCGTGTACGTCGGCTTGCTGCGTGACAAAATTCTCTAGGCCGCGTTCCCGCGCTCTTCCCTTTGCGATCTCAAGCAGGTCACCGCTTAAATCAAGAGCGGTGACTTGCCCTTGCCCTCCCACGCGCATCGCCACGCTGATGGCCGGTTCACCGGTGCCGCTGGCCAGGTCCAACACGCGCATGCCGGGTTTCGGCTGCGCATATTCCACCAGCGCTTCTGTCACCGCCTTGCCCATCACTGCCGACTTCGCCTTCCACTTGTCGGACGCGATCAGGCGATAGGAATCTCCCCAGCTAGGTTCAGTCTTGTGGGGCTCGGGTTGGGATGGAGTAGTCATAGCACAAAGCACAAAAACGGGGCTAACTCCCGGATTATGAAGCTACTCTTCCTTGCG
Organism: uncultured Acidobacteriaceae bacterium; assembly: GCA_963850805.1. Lineage (GTDB taxonomy): Bacteria > Acidobacteriota > Terriglobia > Terriglobales > Acidobacteriaceae > Sulfotelmatobacter. Next base: position 86,329 of record CAWKNF010000003.1, read on the forward strand.
ACGAGTAGCGGCCGCGGGAGCACGTTTGCGTGGAGCCGTCTTGGTCTTCGGCGTCGCTTTCACGCGCGTCTTCGGCGTCAACTCCGCAGGCTCCAGCCGCTTGGCTGTCTTCCACAGGCGCTCGAGATCGTAGAACCTGCGCGCCTTCTCGGAAAAAACATGAACTACAAAGTCCACATAGTCGACGAGGATCCACTCACCCTGCTTGTATCCCTCGACGTGCGCCGGCCGCACGCCCGCCGTCTTCAGGCGCAGCTCCACTTCGTCTGCGATGGCCTGGACCTGCCGCGGGTTCGTGCCGCTGCACAACACGAAATAGTCGGTGAATGCCCCCGACCCTTTTTCCATTTCCAGGATGGAAAGCTCTTCCGCTTTTTTGTCGAGGCAAGCCTGAATGGCCGCCGTTACCTGTCGCTTCAAATCGCTTTTTTTCATGCAGAGGGTAGGTCGTCGTTGGTCGTTAGTCCCTTCGCTTGCTCAGGGCAGGCTAAGAACGGTTGTTGGCTCAGCACGGGCTGAGTTTTCATTGTAAATGACAGACTGCTTCACGGCGTCTCCCTCAGCTGGGTAAACGCGGCCTGGGGCGGAATGTCTTGGCAAACGACCAACGACCAAAGACCGTTCTTAGCCTGCCCTGAGCAAGCGAAGGGACTAACGACCTTTATACAGCCCCACTTTCTTAATGTATTCCGCAACCGCAGGGTCGACGAAGCGGCCGAGCGGCTTGCCGGCGGCCGCCGCCTCGCGAATCGTCGTCGAGGAAATTGGCTGATAGACCTCGTCCAGCAGATGGATAGTCACTCCCCTGAGAACCAAGTCTCCCGTGGCGGCTTGTTTGTGAAAGGGCCGTGTAACTTCCTGCCGCGGGCGGAGGTTCGCAGGCAGCGCGTTCGCGACGTCGGCAAGCGAATATCCCGGCCTGCTGGCAACCACAAACTCGCACTCGCGAAACAACGCCTCGGCCTGATGCCACGTGGCGATTTCGTCGAATGCGTCAATGCCGATCAGGAGGAAGAGACGGTCCGCTTTCTTGAACGATTGCTTGAGTCGCCTGACGGTATCGATCGTGTAGTTCGGTTTCACTACGCGCGTCTTGCTCTTGCCCGGTCCGCCTCTGTCAAAGTCTTCCGGCGCTTCCAGCAGCGAGGGTACGAAATCTTTTTCTTGTGCCGTTGCCAGGGCAACCATGGCGTAGCGGTGCGCGAACGCCGACAGCGGCTGGCTTTGCTTGTGCGGCGGTACGTCGGCAGGCACGAAGAGGACGCGTGAGAGATTGCACCGCTCCCGCGCGGCGCGCGCCAGCGCCAGGTGCCCGCGGTGGATGGGGTCGAACGTGCCGCCAAACAATCCTATATTCATGAGCCGCTAGTGTCTTCGTTTGCAGGTCCAGTTGGCAAGTTCAACCTTGCGGGCAGCCTTTAATGCTTGCCCCGCCTCAATGTGAGGCGAAATTCAAGGGCATTGGCCGATGGTGCATGGTGGCATGGTCTGTTTGGCGCACAGTCGAACGCCGGCAAAACCCCTTTTCCGCGAATCCGGAATGAACTCCTGTAATCTCGCGCGTTTCAAAACTTGGGCTAGCATAGGTTACATGCGGGTAACCCTCCCCCTACTTCGCATCCAACCCGCTCGCGCGCCCATTCTGCGTTACGGAGTAGCCGTCCTTAGCACCACGCTGGCTCTGATCCCCGCGCTGATGCTTCCCAACATCACCGAAAGCCGGCTGGCGGTATTCGCCGTCGCGGTAATGGTGAGTGCCTGGTACGGCGGCTGGAAACCGGGTCTGGTCGCCACCTCGTTCGCGCTTACCGTGAGCGCCTACTTTTCATTTACCGGAGAACATACCCCCGCGGAATACCGGTCGACGATGATGCGGCTGGCCCTGTTCGTTGTTCTGGCGCTACTGATCTGTTGGTTCAATGCCGCTCTGCGGGCAGCGCAGGAGGGCTTGCGGCGCTCGGAAAAGAATTTTCGGTCGCTCGTTACCAACGCTCCCTACGGCATTTGCCGCTGTGATTCCGCCGGCCAGTTGTTGGATGCGAATCCGGCGCTGCTGGCTATGCTGGGATATTTATCCCCCAAGGAATTGCTGGGGACACATCTCGGAGGACTCTACTCTGACACGCAGCAGTGGTTCGAACTGGCAGACCGTCTGCGTTCGTCGGCGCCCTTCAACGGCCTGATCGCAGAGTGGCTGCGGAAGGATGGCACTGCCACGGTGGTTCGCGTTTCCGGCCGCACCGTCTCCAACGGTGGCAAGGAAAAAACCTTCGAGCTTTTTGCCGAAGATGTGACCGAGCGGCGCGCCCTTGAGCAACAACTTCGGCAGTCGCAAAAGATGGAAGCCGTGGGAAGACTGGCGGGCGGCATCGCACACGATTTCAACAACCTGCTCATGGTGATTTCAGGATACTCGGAATTCCTGCTCGACCGCCTGGGCCCGGAACCAGCTTTGCGCGGGCCGGCGCAGGAAATTGCCAGCGCCGCCGTGCGAGCCACATCGCTCACGCGGCAGCTCCTCGCTTTCAGCCGGAAGCAAATGATGGCCCCAAAAATTCTCGACCTGAATGCCGTGGTCACCGAAAACCTCAAGCTGCTCACCCGCGTGATCGGCGAGGACATCGATCTGGTCATGGTTCCAGCCGCCGGACTGGGCGCCGTTCGCGCCGATGCGGGACAAATTGAGCAAGTCATAATGAATCTCGCGGTAAACGCGCGCGATGCCATGCCATCAGGAGGCAAGCTGACGATCGAGACTTCCAACGTCACGCTCGACGAGGAGTATTCCCGCCTGCATGCATCTCTCAACCCCGGAAACTACGTGATGCTGGCTATCAGCGATACCGGCGCGGGCATGGATACCGAGACCCAGTCCCACATCTTCGAACCTTTCTTTACTACGAAAGGGCCCAAGGGTACCGGGTTGGGCCTCTCCACGGTTTACGGAATCGTGAAGCAGAGCGGCGGTTATATCTGGGTCTACAGCGAGGCAGGCAAGGGCACGACGTTCAAAATTTATTTTCCCAGGGTCGCGCAGCCAGCCGAGAGCCCCACCCAGGTTGTCGTTCCAGCGGAATCGGTCGCTGTCGAGCCGGGAACGGAAACCATCCTGCTCGTCGAAGATGAGGCCAACCTGCGCTATCTAGCCCGGCAATTCCTCGAAAAGCAGGGTTATCGGGTGATCGAGGCGGCCGATGGCGCGGTCGCGATGCAGATCGCGGTGGCCCATGAGGGCGTGATTCATCTGCTGTTGACCGATGTGATCATGCCCGGCATGAACGGACGTGAACTGGCCCAGCGCATTTCGGAAATTCGTCCCAACGTGAAAGTACTTTATATGTCCGGTTACACCGAAAATGTAATCGGGCGCAACGGCACGCTGGACGCGGGTGTACGCCTTCTCCAGAAGCCCTTTACCCTTCGCGACCTGAAAAGCAAAGTTCGCGAGGTGCTCGATGCCACCCCATTTCCCCGGGAGGATGCCATGTCAGTTCGTGCTGCTCATGCCGCAGCGACCCAAGGTCTGCAGCAACTAACTTCATCGCGCGCGCAGCGCTTTCAACTTCACTTGCCCTTGAAATACCGCCGTCTCGATGAAAAGAATTGGCACGACGGGGAAACCAGAAACATCAGCCGCTCCGGTTTGCTGTTTCAGGCGGAAGACCTCCTGCAGCCGAATGTAGTGCTGGAAATTAATCTGGTACTTCCGGCGGAGATTGCCGGACTCTCGCCCACAGAAGTGGTTTGCCGCGGAGAAGTCGTGCGCACCGTGCAGCCCGCCGGAGAGGCAATGCCTCCCGCTCTGGCCGCGAAGATTCTTCAATACCACTTCCAGCACGGATCGCAGTTGCCGCGCGCCTAGATTCGCAAAGCCGCCCTCCTCGCTTGACTCGGCACGGGCTTGCCTAGCCTTCTCCCCGCTAACATCATCTGTCATAGGCTGAGTTTTTCGAATACAATCCCACTCATCAAACACGCACCTTTATCGAGGATAGCCTCATGAAGAGAATTGTTTTCGTCCCGCTATTAAGTGCTATGTTCCTGGCTGCGACGTTCGCGCAGGACAATTCTGCAACGTCGCCTCAGGCTTCTGCTACCGGCCAGGACGCAGCGCCGCAGCCGGCGGGGCAGAACGATCAGATGCCGATTTTCCGTGTGCAGGTCTACGCACGCACCACGAAAGCCGTCAATTACCGGAATCGCGGCGGTTCCACCACAGTGGATTTTCGGGGCACCGATCTGATGCCGAATGTGGCGGGACATGCCAAGGTTGACGGCAAGGCTGGTCATCTTGCCATCAGCGCGGAACTCACCCACATGCAGCCGGCAAGCAGTTTCGGCGGTCAATATCTCACTTACGTGTTGTGGGCAATCACTCCCGAAGGCCGCGCCGTCAACCTGGGCGAAGTTCTCCCCGGCGACAACGGCAAAGACAAGATTGACGTCACGACCGACCTGCAGGCATTCGGCCTGATCGTAACCGCCGAGCCTTATTATTCCGTTACCCACCCCAGCAACAAAGTGGTTGCGGAAAACATTCTTCGTCAGGAAACCAAAGGTTTTGAAGAACCGATCAACGCCAGGTTCGACGTTCTTGAAGGCGCGCAGTACACCATTGACGTGGCTGCCGACCAACTGCCCGCCACCAAGGCTGATTCGAAGGTCCCGTTGGATCTGCTGGAAGCTCGCAACGCCGTAGCCATTGCCAAGGCTGCCGGCGCCCAGCACTACGCCCCCGACAGTCTGGCGAAAGCTGAGGACATGCTGCAACGGGCCGAAGACTACCTGCAACGGAGACAGGGCCGCACTCCGATCGGCACCGCCGCCCGCGGCGCCACGCAGATGGCGGAAGACGCCCGCGTCCTGACTCTGCGCCGCAAAGAGCAGGAGCGGATTGACGCTGAAAGACGTGCCCACGAAGAAGCCCAGGCGAAAGCGGAAGCGGACGCTCGTTTAGCCCAGGAGCAAGCCACGAAAGCTAAGGCTCAAGCGGAGGAAGACGCCCGCCGGCGTGCCGAAGCCGAGCAGGCGCAAGCGGAAGCGCAACGCCAGCAAGCCGCCGCATTAGCCCAGCAGCAGCAGGCGGAAGCCGCCACCGCCGCCGCAAAAATCGCTGCCGCCGAAGCTGAGCGCCAGCGCCAGGAGGCCATCCGCCAGAAAGAAGCAATGCGCGCTCGCCTCTTGGCTCAGTTGAATCAGGTTTTACAAACCCGCGACACTCCTCGCGGGCTCGTCGTAAGTATGCCCGATGTGCTGTTTGACTTCAACAAGTACACCCTGAAGCCGGAAGCTCGCGAGCGCCTGGCGCGGATCTCAGGAATCGTGCTCGCCTATCCCGACCTGAAACTGCAAATCGAGGGCTATACCGATTCCATCGGTAGTGATGAATATAACCAGACTCTTTCCGAGAAACGCGCGGCGGCCGTACGTGGCTATCTCATCAGTTCGGGAGTTTCTCTGGACAACGTCACGGCGACGGGAATGGGCAAAACCAACCCCATCGCCGACAACAGTACCGCCGCCGGACGCAAGTTGAATCGCCGCGTCGAGATGATCGTTTCCGGCGACGTCATCGGCAGTGAGCTGACGCCGGGGGCTCAGGTCACTCCGGCCACTTCGCAATAAGGCAGAAATTAATAAGTCGAACGAGTGTGATTCAAGAACCGGTTCCTCGCCGATTGTTTTGCGTTAGGATGGATTAGATGCTGGCACGGTCGGCGGTTTCGGCGTGCCGCAGCGCCTGCTCGCGCAGTGCTTCCACTTCCTTCGCCATGGCGTACTTCAGCTCTTCGATCCCTTTGCCCGTCACGGCTGAAATCTCGTAGAGCTTCAGCTTGTGTTTCTTGCAGTAACGTTTCAGCGCCGCCACTTTGTCTTTGTTGGCCACATCAATCTTCGAAGCGACCATGATCATGGGCTTTTCTTCCAGATGAGCGCCAAAACTTGCCAGCTCGCCGAGAATCACTTCCACGTCTTTCACAATGTCAGCGCGGCCGCTGGCGTCCGACACATCGGCCAGATGAACCAGCAGCCGGGTACGCTCGATGTGCCGCAGGAACTGCGTGCCCAACCCTGAACCCGTGTGCGCGCCCTCGATCAATCCAGGAATGTCCGCGACCACAAAGCTGATTTCATTATTCGGATCGCCCACCGCCACCACGCCAAGATTAGGTTGCAGAGTGGTGAACGGATAGTCCGCGATCTTCGGTCGCGCCGCCGAAATGCGGGAGATCAAAGTGGATTTTCCCACGTTCGGATACCCGACCAGTCCAACGTCCGCCAGCAACTTCAGTTCAAGCTTGTAGTTGTGCTCTTCTCCGGGACGTCCGTCCTCGTGTTCGCGCGGGGCCTGATGCACAGAGGTGGCAAAGCGCGCATTGCCGCGGCCGCCGCGGCCGCCTCGGGCAATCACCATACGCTGATCAGGCGCCGAGAAATCGAATACCTTCTCGCCCGTTTCCTCGTCATACACAATCGTCCCAACCGGGACCTTCAGCAGGATGTCTTCGCCTTCGCGCCCACTCTTATTTGAGCCTTCGCCGTGGCGTCCGCGCTCAGCCTTGTATTCCGGATTAAAACGGAAATGTACCAGCGTGTTATGGCGCTCGCTGGATTCCATAATCACGTCTCCGCCCTTGCCTCCATCGCCTCCCGAAGGCCCGCCGCGCGGAACATATTTTTCGCGGCGAAAGGCCATGCAGCCATTGCCGCCGTCGCCCGCCTTAACCCGAATTTTCGCCTCATCAATAAACATGGTTGCTAACAGGTCTAATTGCAAAACAAAAAGCCTCGTCCCGAAGGCGAGGCTGCGTGGCGCGGGCGCCCCCGCCCGCGACTGCCGGCGGCGTACGCGAACTACTCCGCAACTTCCATCGGCTCGACCATCACGAACTTGCCCATCGAGCCCTTATTCAGGAACTTGATTCGCCCCGTGATCTTGGCGAAGAGTGTGTCGTCTTTGCCGCGGCCGACGTTGAGCCCTGGTTTCACACGCGTGCCGCGCTGCCGCACGATGATGGTCCCACCGGGCACGATCTGCCCGCCGAATGCCTTGAATCCCAGCCGCTGCGCGTTCGAGTCGCGTCCGTTTCGTGATGTTCCTTGTCCCTTTTTATGTGCCATGATTCAACTCTCTATCCTGAAAGTAGCGCCGGCGTCCCGCCGGCTGTCGTGAGGGCGTCCCGCCCTCGCTTCTTATTTCTTCTTCGAAGCAGTCTTCTTAGCCGCGGTCTTCTTCGGCGCAGCCTTCTTCTTAGCGGTCTTCGCTCCACCCTCGTGCTCCTCGGCCGCCGCAGCCTTCTTCACCTTAGGCTGTTTTTTCTCCAACTCCGGAGCCTTGAAGCTCTGCCCGTCAAACGCAATCTCTGTGATGCGCACCGCGGTAAAAGATTGCCGATGCCCGCGCAGCTTCTTATATTGCTTCTTGCGCTTGTAGTGGAAGACCAGGATCTTTGCGCCGCGGCCTTCTTCGACGAGTTCACCAACCACCCGCGCTCCCGATTGTGGCTTCCCGATCTGGCCTTCGCCACCAGACACTGCCAATATTTCGGGGAACTCCACCTGGCCGTCGGTGCCTGTGGCCAGTTTTTCCACTCGAATCACATCTCCGGGCGCCACCCGGTATTGCTTGCCGCCGGCGCGGATAACCGCGTACATACGTCTGCCTCCGTCAAAATATCGTCAAAGCTTGCTGTGTTTTCCGCCCCGGCGCTCAGCAGCCAAGGCAGGCGTCCCCAGAACGGGTCGGCGAGTACAGGCAAACTCAACCATTCTAGCGTGCGGCGTGGAAATCGGTCAATGTGTCCTTGGCAGATTGCGGCCCTTGTGCGAGAATTTCGCCGATCTTCAAATCAACTCACGATCAACTAAGGGGATCAACTCAGGAAGGAATCCAACCATGAAGCGCTTTTCCGCCGTTCTCTTGTGCCTGTTGGTTCTCACCCTGTCCGCCGTCGCGCAGCCACCTAAGCCGGCCACGAAGAAATCCGCCGCTCCACCGCCTCCCGACAAGGCCTACCTCCAGAAAATATGGGATGGCTGGTCCACTCTCGACCCCGCCAACGTCGCGAAGTTTTATGCCGCCGGACCGCACGTCTTCTTCGACATCGCACCTTTGAAGTACAACAGCTGGGACGAATATTCGAAGGGAGTGCAGGCTGTGGTCTCCGGTTACAAGAGCGCCAGGTTCACGTTGAACGATGACCTTGCCGTTCATCCCCATGGAGATTTGGTCTGGGTCACAGCGACCGTGAAGAGCGAGATGACGACGAAAGCCTCCAAGGTCGAGATGAGCAACATGCGCTGGACTAGTGTCTTCGAAAATCAGGACGGCAAGTGGATGATCATTCACGAACACGTTTCTGAGCCCTTGCAATAGAAACGCCTGGCTGCCCGCACGCGATTATGATTACCTCTGTAATCCCCAGTAACCCGATTCCCTTGCAGAAACAACTTCGGTGCGAGAGTGTTAGTACTAATTGAACGTGGGAGACCTGCCATGCGCAACCGAATCGTATTTCTGATTTCGATATTCGTCCTGACCAGCATCACGTGGGGCCAGCAATCCGCACCCCAGAGCATGCCTGGCATGGACATGCCCGGTCACGACATGTCGAACATGAAAGGCATGGATAGGTCCGCGGATAAGGATGCAGACAAAGACAGCGACGCCAGCGCCCACGCCATGCATTCGATGGAAGGCCACATGGATATGGGCCCGCACATGAAGATGACGGCGCTGCGTCCGCCCAAGCCCGGCGATGCCGCCCGCGCGCAAGAGATCGTCGAGTCCGCGCGCAAGGCCGCGGAAAAATATCTCGACTATCATGTCGCGCTGGCCGAGGGCTTCAAGATCTTCCATCCCGAAATTCCCCAGAAGATGTATCACTTCACCAACTACGGATACGCGATGGAAGCGGGTTTTCGTTTCAATCCCGAGCATCCCACGTCGTTGCTCTACGAAAAACATGGCGACGACTACAAACTGATTGGCGTAATGTACACCGCGCCCAAGCGCCTCGGCGAAGATCAACTCGATGAGCGTGTTCCACTCAGCGTAGCGCAATGGCACGAGCACGTGAACTTTTGCGCCGCGCCTCCCGAGCGTCGCGGGGAAGGGTTCTCGCCGCATCCGCAGTTTGGTTTAAGGGGCTCGATCACCACGCAGGAAGCCTGCGACGCCGCCGGCGGAACCTTTCATCCCGTAGTCTTCAACTGGATGGTCCACGTCTACCCCTTCGAAAAAGATCAAGCCAGCATCTGGTCGGTCGGCCGGCAGCATGGCGACGGGGACTAACGTCGCAACGGCTATTCGTCCCAAAGCACACTGAGACTGTCCCACTAGAGGTTACGAACACACCTCGAAGATAGTTCCCTGGTTCCCGGTGGAAGCTCCGCCTGGATTCCCGCCAGACAAAGCACACCACCGCTGTTCCATCTCTTGACAATGAATTTACAACGACCCTTGCTACCGGAAGGGCAGGCAATGCGTCCATAGACGTGTGATCGGAAGTTGCCAGAACGTTGAGTAAGGACTAGGGAACTTTCGGTGAAGGGACTCCGTAATAGTGCGAGTAGGCAGCCAGCGCAGCATTAATGCCGCGCCGGATTTTTCCAATTAGGAGTCTCTTGCGGGGTCAGGGGATCTTCTCACTCTCGGTTTGGCGGCCCAGGTGAGAAAACCCCCAGTACAGCGCGACAGGCCTGGCGGCTTGTCCGTTGAACCCCAGCGGTTGAATTGTAGGCGATTCGCGGCAAAACACAAGGGTTTTCTCGCGGAAGTCGTGGACCGGGCCGCCCCAACCGTTTCCCGACGTAATTTCGGGAAAGAAAATAAGGAGCAGTCATGAAGTTCGCGACCGTATCAATATCGAAGTCCCTGGTGCTGGGGCTGGCGTTAATGCTGGCTTCGAGCGCCTTTGCCGCAACCCAAGCCAAATTGCAAATTGATCATCCTGTCACCGTCAACGGAACAACGCTGAAAGCCGGTGAATACAAAGTTCAGTGGGAAGGCAACGGTCCCAATGTTGAACTGAGCATTCTGCAAGGCAAGAACGTCGTGGCGAAAGCGCCAGCGCACGTGGTTGAACTGCAGACGCCATCCGCCTACGATGCTGCCCTGACCCACCAGAATGAGAGCGGACCCAATTCGCTGGCCGGCATCCGCTTCCAGGGGAAAAAAATGTCTCTGGAGTTGGGTGAAGCCAACGACGGAATGCAAGCCGGTTCCAGCAAGTAACTGCAGCGCAGAGCAAAAATGAGAGGGAGCACGCATTGTGCTCCCCCTCACTTCTTGGTTCTGCTAGAACGAAGCGTATTTATGTGGGGACAGCCGCCTCGGCTGTCCAGCCAAGCGCTGCGATGCGCTGCGGTGCACGACGCTACGGAGTCGCCACCTTCTCCAACTGCGCGTTCAGACGCACGTTGCTCCCAGCATTAACTTTCAGCTTCCGCTCCCAGTCCTTAAACCCCGGTTTCTTTACGGTTACGGTGTACTCGCCCGCTGTGACCTGAACATCGGAAGGCGTGTTGCCAACAAAACTGCCATCGACTTCGATATCGGCGCCATCGGGAACAGAACCAACGGAGAGCTTGCCGGTCAAGGCAGCGGTCGGAGCCGCGGCGGGCATCGTGACGGCCGCGGGCGGAGGCACAACGGGCTTACTCAGTTCTACAGCCGCTGCCGTGGCGGCGCGAATCGCTGCACCATGTTCAGTCCAGTCTTTGACAATCGCTTCGCAAGCTGTCTGAACCGAGCCACCCAGCGAGAGCGTCGATTTGCTAACCACGGAGTCGCCAGAAACCCTCGCGAAGACCGCCACTTTGTTCTTGTGACGCAGTGCCCCCTTGCCGCCCTCGTGGTCAAGGAGCACGATGTAATCGGTCTTCGCTTGAATGTTGTTAACCACTACTTGAGGGCATCTCTCCCCAAAGGTCTTGATGATCTCGGCTGTTTGCGGACGAGCTCCGCCAGCCATACTGCCTGCGTATGCTCCGCCGCCTCCTCCGCTTGCGCCGGCGATTGACCACGACTGACTGTCGGTTATGAAGACCCTCGCCCTTTCTCCGTCAGACGCCGCTTTCTGTTTCTCCTGCGTGAGGGAAGTTGAGGCCAGCCAGAAGAAGCAGCAAACGCCCGCCAGAAATGCAGACAGATACATTTTCGTGTTGACCCTCCGCCACAAGAATCTTCAGGATGTTGGAGGAACCCCGAGGAAACGCCATTATCCTCTTGGCAGGAACGACGTTCAACCCAAATCCGTCCCCACCATGCCAAAAATAAAGGGAGCGCAGAGCGCTCCCTAAAAAACTGACCACGGATCACTAATCACTAATCACTGCCCTTTAATACTTCGGTACCTTAGGATCCACGCGCTCGGCCCACGCAGTAATCCCGCCCGCGAGGTTGTGCACCTTGGTGAACCCCGATTGCTGCAGGAACGCGACTGCCTTTGCGCTGCGCCCGCCCATCTTGCAGTGGACGACGATCTCGCGGCTGGAATCCAGTTCATGCACGCGGTTCGGCAGATCGTTCAGCGGAATCAGATGTCCACCAATGTTGCAGATCTGATATTCGTGCGGCTCGCGCACATCGAGGACGAAAAGATCCTCCTTAGCATCCAGTCGCCGCTTCAGCTCTTCCACTTGAATTTCCGAAACTCCGCTCCCCACCGGTTTTTCCTCCCCACGAATGCCGCAAAATTGGTTGTAGTCTATCAGCTTCGTGACGGTCGGATGCGTGCCGCAAACCGGGCAATCTGGATTCTTGCGCAGCTTGAGTTCGCGGAACTTCATGCCCAGAGCGTCAATCAGCAGCAGCCGCCCAATCAGCGGCTCACCCGCTCCAAGAATTAACTTGATCACCTCGGTAGCCTGCATCACGCCCACCAGCCCCGGCAGAATGCCCAGCACACCGCCCTCCGCGCAAGATGGAACCAGCCCCGGCGGTGGCGGCTCGGGATAAAGGCAGCGATAGCACGGCCCATCCTTGGTGGCAAACACGCTGGCCTGCCCTTCAAACCGGAAAATCGATCCGTAAACGTTCGGTTTCCCGGTTAGCACGCAAGCGTCGTTCACCAGATAACGCGTGGGAAAGTTGTCGGTGCCGTCGGCGATGATGTCGAAGTCGCGGAACAGTTCCAGCGCATTCTCGCTGCTCAACCGCACGTCGAACTTCTGAATATTCAGGAACGGATTGATCGCTGTCAGCTTCTCCGCCGCGGAATCCAGCTTCTTCCGCCCCACGTCGGCCGTCGAGTGAATAATCTGCCGTTGCAGATTCGTGTAATCCACTACGTCGAAATCCACCAGGCCCAGCGTACCCACTCCAGCGGCCGCAAGATACAACGCCAGCGGCGATCCCAGCCCTCCCGTGCCAATGCAAAGCACGCGCGCCGCCTTCAGCTTCTGCTGTCCCTCCATGCCGACTTCCGGCATGATCAGGTGGCGCGAGTAACGCAGGATTTCGTCCTTGCTCAGGGTCACTGGAATTTCGGTGAGTGTAGCCATAAGATCCTCAGTTGTGATTTCAGAATTGCCTTCCGGACACTAACAGCAGGCAGGATGCATACAACAGCGTTTCTTGGCGGAAGATTTCAACACGATGATCCCCGGCAAAACCACGAGTCAGACGCGCCTCCCGCAATCGAAGGCACGATGGAAATGTTATCACCTTCCTTTACCGCGGTCGCCTCTTTCTGCAGGTAACGGATGTCCTCGTCGTTCACATAAAGGTTGACGAAAGCGCGCAGCTTTCCGTCCTCGGTATAAAGATGCCGTCGCACTTCGGGATGCTGCGCCACCAGCGCGTTCATGGCTTCGCCCACGGTCGCGCCCTTCACTTCCACAATAGCGTGCTTGCCCACATACTGTCGCAGCGGCGTAGGAATGTGAATCTTGCTCATAGTCTAATGATAAAAGATGCTCGGGAGGTTGGGAGGATTCAGGACGGCAAGTCTGGCCTCAGCGCAGCCTCAACGCGCCTCAATACGCAGACGATCCGCCTGCCGTAAAATGAAAAAGAATACAAGGGAGAAACTACGATGACGATCTTTGATCCATCTCGGGGCAGAATTATCGACGGCGGCGGCGGCAGTGGTTTCGGACTTCTGCGCCTGATCGGACTTGGCCTTGCCGCATTTCTGGTGGTGATTCTACTTTTCAGTTCCGTGACCAAGGTGGGCACCGGTCACGTCGGCGTTCTTACGCTCTTCGGCAAAGTGCAGTCCGGCGAAACCCTGGGCGAGGGCATTCACCTCATCAATCCGCTGAAGACCAATAACGAACTCTCCATCCAGACGCAGACTCTGAAAGAATCCGCCAGCGTACCTTCCAGCGAAGGCCTCATGATGAGTCTGGATACCTCGCTTATTTACCATCTCAATCCAGACCACGCTTCCGACGTTTTCCAGAAAATTGGCGCCGACTACGAAAACGTGGTGGTCGAGCCCACCCTTCGCTCCGCCATTCGCGAAGCAACCGCCTCCCATACCGCCAACGCTCTCTACACCGGCGAACGCGAAATGGTGGCCAAACAGATTTACGACCAGGTCAGCCAGCAACTCAATCAGCGCGGCCTGACCGTCGAGAACGTTCTCTTGCGCGACATTCAACTGCCCGCCACGCTGAAGGCCGCCATCGAGGCCAAACAGCAAGCCGAGCAAGAATCGCTGGCCATGAATTTCCGCCTGCAAAAAGAAACCCAGGAGGCCCAGCGCAAGCGCATCGAAGCCGCCGGCGTCCGCGACTTTCAGCAGATCGTGGCGCAAGGCATCACGCCGTCGCTACTCGAATGGAAGGGAATCGAAGCCACCGAGAACCTGGCCAAGAGTGCCAACTCCAAAGTGGTTGTAATCGGCAACAACAAGAACGGCCTGCCCCTGATCTTGGGACAATAAATCGGGGACAATACATGCGCATGCGGGGACAGCCGCCCTCAGCCTGCCCTGAGCGAAGCCGAAGGGGCTGTCCCGTCGCCGCAGGCGACGGTTTTGCGACACTGCTAACATGAACGCGTGCCTCCGCTCCTCGAAGTCCGCCACCTGAACATCGACTTCTCCGCCAAGAGAAGTGTGGAGACAGCCCGTGCGGGAACAAGCCGTGTGGCGACCGGCGCCTCGCCCGTCAGGCCGAAGCAAAGCCAGACTATTCTTCCCGCTGTCCGCGATGTCAGCTTCTCCATCGCCTCCGGTGAAGTGCTCGGCCTGGTTGGCGAATCCGGTTCCGGCAAATCCATCACTTCTCTGGCCATCATGCGCCTGCTGCCGCCCCAGGCAAGGGTTTCCGGTGAGATTTTCTTTTCGGAGAATGGTGCAACGCGTAATCTCCCCGCTTTGCCGGACGACTCCATGCGTCAGTTGCGCGGCTCGCGCATCGCCATGATCTTCCAGGAGCCGATGACCGCCCTTAATCCTGTCATGCGAGTCGGCGACCAGATCGCCGAGGCCGTGGTGGCTCACGGCACGCGTTCAAAGAGCGAGGCCGCCAGGCTTGCCGTGCAAGCCATGACCGATGTCGCCATCCCCGATCCCGGCCGCCGCTCTCGCGACTATCCTCACCAGCTTTCCGGCGGCATGCGCCAGCGCGTGATGATCGCCATGGCCATCGTGAACCGCCCGCAGTTGCTCATCGCCGACGAGCCCACCACCGCGCTCGACGTCACCATCCAGGCCCAGATTCTCGACCTTCTAGCAGAACTCCGCGCCAAATTCGGCCTGGCCATGCTCTTCATCTCGCACGATCTCGCAGTGGTCTCCCAGGTAGCTGGACGGGTAGCCGTGATGTATGCCGGTAGCGTGGTTGAACTCGGAACCAGGCATGAAATCTTTCGTTCCCCGGCGCATCCCTATACGCGCGGCCTTTTGCTGGCCGTGCCCGACCTGAAGACCAAGCGTGGAGAGCCTCTCGAAACTATCGAAGGCACGGTTCCGCCGCTGCACGCCATGCCCCCCGGCTGCGCCTTCGAGCCGCGCTGTGTCTTCCGCATCCCCGAGTGCACCCGCGCCCTGCCGCCGCTGGTAGAGATTGCCGAAGGGCACTGGGCCCGCTGCCCAGTGGTCAACCCAAACCGATAGTCCGATTTACCCTGTGAACCCCTGTGGTCTGTGGTTAAGGGTTTTGAGTCGGAACCCAGAAACTCATCATGCCCGTAAATCTGTCCGCTGGTCTATAATCCCCACTTTGCCCGGTGCTCATTGCGCATACTGTTACTCAGCGACATTCACGCCAACCTCGAAGCGCTGGAGGCCGTCTTGGCGACAGCTCCACCGTTCGATCTCGTTGCTAACCTCGGCGACGTGGTCGGCTACGGTGCCAGCCCGAACGAGGTCATCGAGCGCTCCCGCGGCTTAGGAAAGATTTTCGTCCGCGGGAATCACGACAAAGCCGCGACCGGCCTCATCGATCTGGAAGATTTCAACCCCATGGCCGCCTCCTCCGCCATCTGGACCCGCGACCAGCTCACTCCCGAACATCACGAATGGCTGCAATCTTTGCCGCAAGGCCCGCTTTCTTTAGAAGGTTTTCCCGAAGCGAATCTGGTTCATGGCTCGCCGGGTGACGAAGATGCTTACATCGTTTCCATCGGGGACGCGCTCGTCCCGCTCCTCGCGCTCACCACGCCACTTACCTTCTTCGGCCACACTCACCTGCAAGGCGGTTTCTTCGCCAACGGATCCAGCGCCGATGGCTTCCGACCCGAATACCGTACCGTCGGGCAACCCGAGTCAGTCTCATTGCAGTTGAGGCAGGCAACGCGTTACATGATCAACCCCGGCTCGGTCGGCCAGCCGCGCGACGGAGATTGGCGCGCCGCCTTTGCCCTGTTCGATACCGAAGCCCAGATAGTCCACTTCCACCGGGTGCCCTACAACCTGAAAGCCGCACAGGAACGTATCCTGTCCGCCAAGCTGCCCCCGCGCCTAGCCACCCGCCTGGCCGCCGGCCGCTGATTTTGCTTTCTGACCATGTCATCCTGAGCGCAGTCGAAGGATCCCTTTTCCGTCAGCGCCGCCAGCGGCCTTCGCATGGCGTCTCCATTGTTGCTTCGCAGTTTTCTCATTCCCTGTTCATCGTCTCATCCAACCGCCGTTGTAAACTCGTGGCATGCCCCACCGAACCTCCGGAACCAAACCACTCTTCCCCCAACGCGAAGACACTCGTGACACCCCAGTCCACTACCTGATCGCCCACAGCGACGGCGGCGCCCGCGGCAATCCCGGTCCCGCCGGCTACGGAGTAGTAATCCAGGATCAGTCCGGCAAAAAAGTAGCCCATCTCAGCGAATATCTTGGCCACCAGACCAACAATTTCGCCGAGTACCAGGGTCTGATCGCGGCCTTGGAATACGCGCTCCAGCACGGCCCAAGAGCCTTAAAGCTGATCAGCGATTCCGAGTTGCTGGTGCGCCAGATCAAAGGCATTTACAAAGTGAAAAACCCGACTCTTAAGGATCTCCACGGCCGCGCCGAAGAATTAATCGCACAACTGGAATGGTTCTCCATAAGCCACGCCCTCCGCGAACATAACCAGGAAGCCGACCGCCTGGCCAACGAAGCCATGGACAAGGGCACAGGACGTGTAGGCCGCCCGTAGCACAACGACGATTCGTGTCATTGCCTTCAGAGACTGCCTGAGCTAGGCTGAAGGGCAACCGCGAAAGCGCAGTGTCACGAATGCGCTTTTAGGCGCCGGCTCAACCACCGGAACCGAATTACCTTGACTTCAATCCTCAAAACCGCGACACTATCTCTACACGCATTAGCTCTTTGACATTAAAATAGCAGAGAGATATAAGTCCCGCAGGCTCAATATTTTGCGGCCCGGTCAACTGATTCCATGGCGCTTAGCGGGGTCCAAATAGGCTAAGTCCTTTGAATATAATATTTTACGGGCAAGTCCTTTATTTCCAAGATTTTACCCAGATCCAGGGCGTATCATAAGCCCGCAACTCATTGATTCCAGATATTTTATCGGATTTGATCTGATATTTTTTTCTAATCCAGATCGGCCCCTAGCCGATCCCAAGCGTAGGCTCTTCTTTTGCGTCCTTCGCGGCAGTTCTTAGCGCCCTTCGCGGTTAAAGGCTCTTGATGGTCGCCCACGCCGCGAATGTAATCCCGAGCTGGGAGCTAATGTGTTGGAGGTAAAATATCTTTAGAGCTAACGTTCACTCCGCCACCGAAGTGTGGTCGTGCACAATCTTCCATCCCTGGGGAAACTTGCGGAACACCAGCGTGAACAATCCATGCGGCGTCTTCCCGTCGGACATCGTCAGCTTCCATGCGCCGCGCACAAAGGCCGAGTCCTGGCTCAACACCACGACGCGCAAACCGGAGAACTCCAGCTTCCCCATCTCATGCCCGGGACTCGAGTACTTCGCGAGATAGCGGTCAATCGTGGCCTGCCATCCGTCATGCTCCTCCGCGCCAGAGAAGAACGTCAGCTCCGGAGAATTCCAGTAGCCCGCCATGAAGCCTTCCAGATCGTGCCGGTTCCAGGCTTCTTGCTGCGTGCGCAACACCCGCTCAATGGCTTTCGCATCGTTCCCATAGCTGCCCGTTGCGTCCTGAGCGAGCGCGTGATGATTGGTTGTGAGGAACAAGATCGGCAAACAGCCATAAGAAAAAAAGAAGCGGAGAATGAACCGGCCGCACATGCAGACCTCCGAATCAAGCTTAAACTGAGCGCACCAGTTTCGCACGACAGGAGGCGATACGCGAGGATTTCGAATCGAACGGCGACAACTCTTAACCTACGCCCGGCCCTTTTTGACGGCGACCGCTTTGCCCGCAACTTCCCAGGGCCGTTTCGGCCGATCCACCGGCGCTTTGTCGTCGTCCTTAAGGCGGTCGTAATGGTAGGAATCGCTCACCGTCCCCAGCGATTCGTTGTAAAGGCTGGGCAGTCCGAGGGCGATTTTCAGCTCTTCGGCAAACGACTGCAGCGCCTTGAGGTGGTCGGCACTCGCCGGCACTTCCGTCTTCGAGGTCTTCAAAAACTGCTGATAGCCGCGGTTGACCAGCTTCGAGATCTCACTGCCGATCAAATATCCGGGATAGGCGAAAATCTTTACGCCATCGTCAGGCGTCTTTTGAATCGCAGCCGAGACGTTGTATTTTCTGAGGAACACACGCCCGTTCATGCCCGGCGCTTCCGTCACATCGAAGCCATGCTCGCGCAACCAGGCCAGCGCTTCCTCGTAACCTCGTGCTTCAATTGCTTTCGGCATCTTCTACGCTTCCAATCTTAATTCTTAGATGCAGACTCACGACAAAATGTACGCTCTTTGTTCAGCGCTGCATCGGACTTGCAATCCGTGTCATCTAAAGACACCATACTACATAGCGTGTTTCGATCTTTCTTGCATATTACGTTAGTCACCAGGAGATAGTTCGGATATGGGTCTGAGTTCAGCCAAGCTGGCGGCGACTTATCCCGCGCATCGTGCGCCGGAGCCCGCCTCGGCCCGCTTGGGGTTGAGTCTTCTGGAGCGCGTCGGCAATACGCCACTTCTGCGCTTTGACCAGCTCACCGCGCATCTTCCGCATGTGACACTTTTGGGCAAAGCCGAATGGCACAACCCGGGTGGCTCGGTGAAGGACCGCGCCGCCGCCAATATCGTTGCCGAAGGCCGCCGCACCGGCCGGTTCAGTCCAGGCAAGATTTTGCTCGACGCCACCAGCGGCAACACGGGTATCGCCTATGCCATGCTGGGCGCGGCTGAGGGATTTCCGGTCACGCTGTGCATGCCGCAGAATGTTTCCGCCGAGCGCCAAAAAATTTTGAGCGTCTACGGCGCAGAAATCATTTATACCGATCCTGGGGACGGCTCCGACGGCGCCATTCGGATGGCCCGCGAACTTGCCGCCAGGCATCCGGATTTATATTTCTACGCCGATCAATACTCCAATGATGCGAACTGGGTCGCGCACTATCACGGCACGGCCGACGAAATCTGGCAACAGACCCAGGGGCGGATTACCCATTTTGTTGCCATGCTCGGTACCAGCGGAACGTTTATGGGCACGACGCGCCGCCTGAGAGAACTCAATCCCGCGATCCGCTGCATCTCGTTGCAGCCCGATTCCTCCTTCCACGGCATTGAAGGCGCCAAGCACATGGCCACCGCGATCGTTCCCAAAATCTACGACCCTACGCTGGCGGATGAAAATCTTGAGATCGCGACCGAAGATGCCTACGTAATGGCCCGTCGCGTCGCGCGCGACTGCGGACTGCTCCTGGGAGTATCAGCCGCAGCCGGCCTCGCCGGAAGCTTAAGAGTCGCAGAGCAGCTTGAACTGGGAAAAGAGCAAGCCGTGATCGTCACTATCCTTTGCGACTCCGGCGACAAATACCTGAGTGAGAGATTCTGGGAGGAAGGATGAAATTGTTGATTGCTGATTGGTGATTGTTGATTAAGAACTTCAGCTTAGAAAGGTGTTCAATCAACAATCAGAAATCATCAATCAACAATTCCCACCGATGCTGAAGCTAACATCCAAAGACTACGCAGACCTTCGCCGTCACGGCGAAGAAGCCTACCCACACGAATGCTGCGGCGTGCTGCTCGGACGGACGGACGACGAAGGGGCTCGCATCGTGACCTCGACTGCGCGTTGCGGCAACACTCGCACCGACTCGCCGCAGAACCGCTACAACATCGATCCCCGCGAACTGGTGCGCATTCAACGCGAGGGGCGCCAGCGCGCTGAAGACATTGTCGGTTTCTACCACTCTCATCCCGATCATCCGGCCCGCTGGTCGCAGACCGATTTTGCCGAAGCCCACTGGATCGGCTGCTCGTATGTCATCACCAGCGTGGATAAGGGAATAGCGTCGAATACAAACTCGTTTGAACTCATCGGCGCCGACGAAGCTGGCAAACAGTTCGTCGACGAGGCAGTTGAAGTTATTTGATGTCCGACGCGGGACAAGCGTGAGAGGATCCCTTATCCAGCAAGGGTTCTGCGTGATTTTCACACGCAGTTAAGCCGTCGCCGAAAAAGTTCCAACCTGGTCCTCCTCAATCCGCAACCGCGAAACCCGCGTCAGGTGTGCCTTCTGCGTGAAGTTGGTCTGCTCCCTGCACCAATTTCGGTCATCCGCCTGTGGATGCGCTGCACTCGGCTGAAAATACTCGGGTTACAAATGCAAACTTTTCATTGACTCTGAAAACAGAAAGAGTAAAAACATAATCGTTCTTCGACAGCTTCTAGAGTTTTTCCGGTTGGTGCGGCGTCCGGGACTCGAGCGCGGTCACCTCGTTCATGAAAATGAGCGGGGAGGGCAAGCAAGGGTCTATAGCAAAGCGCTGGTCGAGGAGAACAAGAAGAAACGTTGAAGGCAGGATAGAGTTCCGAGGCGTTGGGTAGGTTTTTCCGGTTGGCGGTAAGCCCGGAGCCCGAGCGAAGATCGCGCGTGGCACCCCGCAAGGGAAGCTGCGATAGCAGGTCGAGCAAGGGTCTAAAAGCGAGCTACTGGCCGAGACGAATGGACCCAACACCACCTCGGAACTCTTATTTTTTGTGCTACTTCTTTCTTGCGCTACTTCGACAGTGCCGCCAGCGCTCCCCGGAAAAGGGCATCGAACGATCCACTCTGCTCGCTTTTACCCACCCCATTCTTTACCGCCCTTGCCAATGCCTTCTCGGCCGCTGCACGCTGGTAGCCGAGGTTGACCAGTGCAGACAGAACATCCTCTTCCATCGCACTCATCGCGGGCACGGTTGGAATAGACGTCCCTGCCGCTGGGAGGACCTTGTCGCGCAGTTCCAATACCATGCGCTCGGCGGTTTTCTTGCCGATCCCTGGAATCCTGGTGAGGCGCGCCAGGTCATTGCCGCGGATCGCACTAGCCATTTCGTCCGCCGCCATACCGCTTAGAATGGTGATGGCCAGCTTCGCCCCGATGCCGCTCACCGTCATGAGCTTCTCGAACAACTGCTTCTCGGCGGGACGCAGAAATCCGTAAAGAGCAATCACATCCTCACGCACGTGCGTGTGGATGTGCAGCGCAACCTCGGAGCCGCTGGAGGGTAATTCGGAGAAGGTTGGGACGCTGATGTTTACTTCATAGCCGACGCCACAACTCTCCACCACGACTTGATTGGGATGCTTCGTCAGCAGTTTTCCGCGAAGATGGGCAATCATGCTAGTAGCTAGTACCGAGTACCTAGTACTGAGAACCGAGAAGAGTGGCCGCGCGCCACTCCCGACCTCAATGCTCCGTACTCGGTACTGCGTACTCGGTACTGAAGGTCAGGCAGCGAAAACGGCAGGGCCGACCCCCTGCCGTTTCGGAAATCCAATACTGTCTGTTCCCTACTTCTTGTTGACGGTTTTCTTCAGTTCGGCCCCAGGGGTAAACTTTGCGACCTTCCGGGCAGCGATCTTGATAGTGGCGCCGGTTTGCGGATTGCGCCCGTTGCGGGCCTTTCTCTGCGATACCGAGAAAGTGCCGAAGCCTATCAGAGCTACCCGATCCCCTTTTTTTAAAGCGCCCGTAATGCTGCTCACGGCGGTATCAATCGCAGTCGTAGCTTGCGCCTTGCTGATCTCGCAAGCGCCGGCGATCTTATCAACCAGATCGGCTTTATTCATTTGTTTCTCCTCGCAGGTCTCTTTATTTTGCATACCCAGCCGACACCGGGAGGACAAAAGCTCGTGGCTGAGTTGGGAAACCCGACGGGTGGTATTCTCCTCTCTCTGCGCAGAATGTCAACTGTGAAAATCCGCGCCTGAAGCCGGTTTCGCACTCCCGTGTCCCGGATTGGTGCTGGGGAGGCGGATTCCGGGCTGGGAAGGGGTGGTTGGGGAGACCGGTGGTCAGTGATCAGTAGTCAGTGGCCAGCAGGGCCGATGATGATTATTGCTTTGACCGACCACTAACCACTAGCCACTGGTTTTTCACAGCCTCCATCTCCCGTTCACAGGTTGTACACAGGCGTCTGGCGTTTCACACTTGCGGGAAGCGGGCGTACGGGTGCAAAGTCAGAGAATACAGTCTAAGAGGATCGAAGAAGAATGTTGAAGTTGATCAAAGCAGCAGCCGAAGTTTGCCCGCTCTGTGAAGGGACAGGTTGGAAGACGCTTCCAGCCAGCCCCGGCGCGCCCAAGAACAAAGACCGGCGAGTCACGCGCTGTGATTGCCAACTGCAGGCGCGAGCCGGGGTTCTGCTGGCAGCGGCGCGCATCCCCAAGAGATACGAACATTGCGAACTGGCCAGCTACACTACAGATTTTCCGGGGGCGCATCGCTCGCTGGCGTTCGCCCACCTCTCGGCTTGCAAGTTCGCGCAGGAGTACGATCCTCGCGATGGTACGGGTCTGCTGATCATCGGACAGATCGGCACTGGCAAGACTCACCTGGCAGTTGGGATCACCAAGGAACTGATCCTCAACAAAGGCGTTCCGTGCCTGTTCTACGACTATCGCGAACTGCTGAAGGAAATCCAGAATTCGTACAACGCCGCGGTTCAAACCACCGAATTGGATGTTCTTCGGCCCGTCTTTGAAACCGACGTTCTGGTTCTCGACGAGTTGGGTGCGGTGAAACCGACCGAATGGGTTTGGGACACTGTCAGCCTGATCTTGAACACCCGCTACAACAACAACCGCACCACCATCATTACGACAAATTTTGAGGATCAACCCGCCGCGGGCGCAAATGGTTCCATGTCTTTACCGAGGGCTGCGACGCGCTCTGAAACCCTCGGTGACCGTATCGGAGAACGCATGCGTTCCCGCCTCCACGAAATGTGCCGCGTCATCAGGATGGAAGGCGAAGACTTCCGTCAGAAATTCCGCAGCGCCAGCTTTCGGTAAAACCCTTTGCCACGGATTTACGCGGATTCGCACGGATAAATCAAGAGAAAGAGAGGCTCCGTGCCGACTTCGGGTTATCATTCGCCTTCGATTTATCGGTGTAAATCCGTGGCAGAGGAGTTTCCGCACTAGAATGAATCCGTGCTGACCGAGCGCCTGGAATTTTCGCCTGCATGCGATGCGGAAGTATTTTCCGCAGTCCCCGCTGCTCCGGCCGTGTTTCTGCTTCGCGGTGAGGATGCCCGGGCCGAGCCTTACGTCAGCAAGACTGCCAATCTACGGCGACGTCTGCAACGCCTGCTTGGCCCGCTGGAAGAGCGCACGAAGAAACTCAATCTCCGCGATCGCGTCCGCTGGATCGAGTACGCGCCCACTGGCTCCGACTTCGAATCCGGCTTTCTGCTTTATAAAGTCCTGCGCGAAGCCTTTCCCAAGACCTACGCCAACCGCGTGCGCTTCCGCTTCGCGCCGTTGGTCAAACTGCATCTCGAAAACCAGTATCCGCGCGCCTCCATCACCACTCGCCTGGGACGCCTCAGGGGCCGCGCGCTTTACTATGGACCATTCCAGTCGCGTGCGTCTGCCGAGAAGTTCATGAACGACTCGCTCGACTTCTTCAAGATGCGTCGCTGCGTGGACGACCTGCATCCGGATCCGCAGTTTCCCGGTTGCATCTATTCCGAGATGAAGATGTGCCTTGCGCCTTGCTTTAAGGGCTGCACCGACGGAGAATATTCCACCGAAGTAAACCGCGTGCAAGCCTATTTCGATTCCGGAGGCGAGTCTCTGTCCCGCGAATTTGCCGCGCAGCGCGAGGCCGCCTCGGCCAGCCTGGCATTTGAAGACGCCGCCGCCCTCCACCTCCGTGTGGAAAAGCTGAAGCCAATCGTGAGCCAGCTTTCCGAGATAGTCCGCCGCCTTGACCGACTGACGGCGCTGATCCTTCAGCCTTGCCATCTTGCGGACTCCGTCACTTTCTTCCGCGTCGACAGCGGAACAATTTCCGAGCCGGTGGTGTTCTCGATCCAAGCTGCCGAACACACGAAATCGCAGTCCATGGAATCGCGGGTGCTGGCTGTTCTCGAGTCGTTTCCGCCAGCGAAAGTGCGGCCCGCACTCGAAACCATGGAGCACCTGGCGTTGCTCAAGCGCTGGTACTATCGTGGCCGCCGCGTCGGCGAAATATTTCTTGCCGATGACAAAGGCGTCTTTCCCATGCGCCGCATCGTGCGCGGCATTGGCCGCGTGTTTAGAGGGGAAGAGCCGGAGGAAGTTCAATGAAGTGCGTTCTCACCACAGAGGCACAGAGACACAGAGAAAAAAATCTGCAAAAAGCAGGTGCAAGAATTTCTCTTGAGGAGGGACTGCATGACCATCAAAGATCCTCACAGCAAACAGATCCGCGAGCACGTGCTCTACCTTCTTAACGGCGGCGGCGCCCACGCCCGGTTTGATGAGGTCGTGAAGAACATGCCGGAGGAATTGCGCGGCGCTAAGCCGAACGGACTCCCGCACACCGCATGGATGCTGCTCGAGCACCTTCACCTGGCGCAGTGGGACATTCTGGAATTCTGCCGCAACCCCAAACACACGTCTCCCAAGTGGCCTGAGGGATATTGGCCGAAGACGGAGGGTCCCCCAAGTGCGCCGGCATGGAACAGGAGCGTTCAACAATTTCGCAAGGATCTGAAAGCCATGCAGGATCTGGTTGCAAATCCAAAGACGAATTTGTACGCTCGCATCCCCTGGGGCGACGGTCAGACAATCCTGCGCGAGGCTCTGCTTCTGGCCGATCACAACGCCTACCATCTGGGCCAGTTAGTCGACGTGCGCCGACTGCTCGGCGCGTGGCACGGCTGATACGGGCTTTCTTCAGAGAAACAGTCGTTCCCAAGAAAATCGAGCCGGCCCTTTTCAGGCCGGCTCGACCACTTCGCCTAACTGATCAGCTTTTCAAGGCGCCACTGTTATGGTGACGGGCGTCTCGTTCGTGAGTGATCCGGAAGTTCCAATCAGCTCTATGGTTGTGGTTCCCGTTGGCGCGCGTCTGGAGGCGCTCCACGTGATGGTTACTTTCACGCTGCCATTTGCCGGAGGCGTGACGGGGTTGGCCGAGGCCGTCGCCGATACGCCACTGGGGAATTCGTTCACGCTCAGAGTTACAGCAGAATGGAATCCATTCACGCTCGTGACGGTGAGTGTTGTGGATACCCTGCCGCTGTCGTCAATAGTGAAAGAAGAAGGCGACAGAGACATGGTGAAGTTCGGTGTTCCCGAAGAGGCGTTGACGATTAGGGTAATCGTGGCGCTGTGACTGGTCGAGCCTGAGGTTCCGGTTATCGTCACAGTAGCCGTGCCCACGGTTGCGCTTGCTGAAGCGGTCAGCGTGAGAGTTGAGGTCGCGCTCCCGTTCGCCGGCGGAGTTACAGGGTTAGTCGAGAACGCCGCGGTCACGCCTGAAGGCAGTCCGGACGCGCTCAGGGTAGTTGCGGAATTGAAACCACCCGTGCTGGTGACGGTGATTGTGCTGGTTCCACTGCTGCCCTGAGTTACGGTTACCGACGTGGGCGAGGCGCTGACACTGAAGTTGGGCGTCGCCGACGAATTAACCGTGAGCGCAAGCGTGGTGGTTGCGGTCAGACTGCCGGAGGTTCCGGTAATCGTGACCGTAGCCGTTCCGGTCGTGGCAGTGCTGCTCGCTGTGAGCGTCAGCGCGCTGGTCCCGGTAGTGGGGTTTGTGCCGAAGGCTGCAGTCACACCGCTGGGCAGACCGGAGGCAGCCAGCGTTACGCTGCCGGTGAATCCGTTCAGGTCATTCACTGTGATGGTGCTGGTGCCGCTGTTGCCTTGGGTAATCGTAAGACTGCTCGGCGAATCGGAGAGCGTGAAGCTCGGCGTCGCAGAGCCAGCCAACAGGTTGATGATCCCGGTCGTATTCGGACTGCCCCAGCCGGTGCACAGATC
The DNA here is from genome assembly GCA_963850805.1 of uncultured Acidobacteriaceae bacterium. Lineage (GTDB taxonomy): Bacteria > Acidobacteriota > Terriglobia > Terriglobales > Acidobacteriaceae > Sulfotelmatobacter. The sequence goes on from CAWKNF010000003.1 coordinate 112,114, forward strand.
GTAGCCGGTTATTCCCGAATAGGTGCCGCAACTGCCGCTGGTGATGTCGTGGAAATAGGTGCCGTAGCTTGAGGTCAGAGCCGCTGGGTAAATGATCGGATCAATGAAGCCGATCGACTCGCCGTTGGCCGCTGCCTGTTGATTGGCCAGAGCCAGGTAGCCGGCCCACATGGGCGCCGCAAAACTGGTTCCGCCGTAGTCGTTAGCGGTACAGGTGGTTTGGTCGGCGCAGACGTAAAAGGTAAAGTTCGCATTGGCCGACACGTCTGGGCCATTCCGTAGAGTCGTGGATCCGTGGTTCGACGAGTTAATCACGCCAGCGAGTTTCTGCCACGAGGGGATCGGGATGGAATCCGGTGAGATGCCGCCGCCGCTGTCTGCCCAGGCGGTTTCCGATTTCCAGGGGCCAGCCGCGCTGGAGGTTGTCAAGTCGGTGCCTCCGACCGAGACGATATTTGCATCGTCCGCCGGCCAGGCCTCATTCGAGGCAGACCAAGCCGAGCTGTCGCCCGACGCCGCAAAAAAGTTCTGGCCTTGCGCCGCCATCTGCTCAAAGTACGGGTCCAGAGTGCTTGGGTCCGCCGGTGTCCAGCCCCACGAGCAACTGATCTGCTTGGACAATGGAGCGTCCGTGTCCGCAACCATCGCGCTGATGCAGGCAGTATCGCTGATGGTTCCTGATCCATTGGCTTTGACGCTGCCGCAGACGTACATATAGAGCATGGTCGAGCCCGGAGCCATGCCCATCGCCTGCGTCATGTCCAGGGTCTGCTCGGTATCGTCACATGCGCTACTGCCGCTATCGACGCAGCTCGTGCTGTACCCGCCCGTGGAAATGAGGGTGGGGGTGTAAGGTTCCGTTTGCCCCACGTTTTTGTAATACGTACTCAGATCGGCCAAATCGGTGCCCGCGAATTCAAACAGGGCGATGTTCTGGCCGGAGCCGGTGAGCGCCGTTCCGCCGTAGTAGGCCGCACGCATGTCGCTGCCCAGAAAAGAAGCCGAAGGGCCGGAGCCGGTTGTGGCATGAGACACGACCTTATCGGGATCAATCCCATGGGCCTTCGCGTAGTCGCTCTTCTTGACATACATCGGATGCGGCTTGGAATCGTTGTCCAAACCGCTGATGTGCCAGATCTGGAAGGGAAGGTCCACGGTGGGCTCGCGGTCCACGGCAAAGAATGTGCGGTCTTCAGTGAGATCCTGATAGACCCCCATGGTCACATGGAAGGCCTTCTCGATGTTCGCCACCGTACCGGTGAGCCTTAGATCCCTGGCATCGCGGGTTCCGCTGATGATCTCAAAGCCGCTCGCTTTCGCAAAGGCAACCAAGGCGTCCCAATCTTCCTGGCTGGGCCCAAACCTCGCGGTAAACTCTTGGGGGGTGAGGAACTGGTGGAAGGAAGGGCTTGCAGGATTATGGATTTCCTGTACGAAATTTTGCACCCCTGCGCGATCACGCAGTGGCAGAGCAATGTCGAAAACCAGAGTCTGGGTTGCCGGGAGTTTCCCGATCAACTGCGCCTGCCCATTGACAACTGCGTCGCGCACATGACGCGTCGAGAGGAGCTGCGGCTGAGCCTGTCCTGGGATGGTGCACAACAAGAGCATGGCCGCGCAGACAAGCGCGACCAGTGTCGGCAATGGGGAAGAGTTTCTTTTCATTTTCTTATCCTCTTTCTTGATTCTCAGATCTAAGACATTCGGCTGTTGAGCCATAACTACTGACCAAGAACCGCGGAATCTTACCTCGGATTTAGTCGCTGTATCTAGAGTTTTTGAAAACTGTTACGGAAATGGAATTTCAGGACGGGAAGAAGATGGTCAACCAGAAACCGAAACGAGATAATCTATCCAGCTGTACCAAGCAGTGTCGGGGTGCTTGGGGGTGGAGGGGACGCCCGCCTCGCTCCGCTCGGCTGGCTCCTTCGGTTTCGCTCAGGGCCGGCAGCCGAGGCGGCTTTCCCGACATTAGTTTGTGTTTGAGGACATCCGAAACTTCCTGTGGATTCGTAACTCTAATGGTGAGGATGGCGACAGATTAGGCCGGAGGGGTGTTATGTCCAGAACTTCAGTTCGGATGGTGGCGGCGATTTTGACGGTACTGGCGGGGACGTTGGCTTGCCAGACGGGAAATGGAGCAAGCGCAGCGGTGCCCGCTCCGGCAGCGGACGAGGCAAAAGCAGCCGTTAAGGGAAAAGAGACGGCGGTGTTGGCGGGGGGATGTTTCTGGGGAATCCAGGCGGTGTTTAAGCACGTGAAGGGTGTGCTCAGCTCGACCTCGGGATACTCAGGGGGTACGGTGGACCATCCGGATTATGAGATGGTGAGCAGTGGGCGGACGGGACATGCGGAGTCTGTTGAGATTGTTTTCGAGCCGTCGCAGGTTACTTATGGAGAGTTGTTGCGGGTGTTCTTTTCGGTGGCGCTCGATCCGACGGAACTGAACCGCCAGGGGCCAGATGAAGGGACGCAGTACCGGTCGGTAATTTTCTACGGGAACGAAGAACAGAAGCGGATTGCCCAGGCTTACATCGCGCAACTCGACCAGGCCAAGGTTTTTCGGCGGGCGATTGTAACGCAGGTGGTGCCGCTGCAGAAGTTCTATCCGGCAGAAGGGTACCACCAGAACTATGCGGAGCTGCATCCGACCGATGGCTACATCATGTTTAACGATGCTCCGAAGGTGGCGAATTTGAAGAAGGAGTTTCCGGAGTTATATACGAAGTAGCAGTTCTCAGTCCCCGGTTTTCAGTTCTCATTGCTGCAGAGGTCTGCGTGGGAACTGGAAACTGGGAACTATGTGGAGGAGTCATGTTTGACCTGGATCGCAGTAAGGAAGAAAGCAATGTTTCGCGGCGCGTGTTTCTGGCAGGGGCGGGTGCGGCTCTGGGCGGTGTGCTGCTGTGGCGGTGGAGGAGTCCGCACGTGATTGCCGCGGTGAAGTCGGAACCGGGAGAAGTGACGATTGTGCAGTTTTCTGATGATGGCAAGCGGCTGGCGAAGGTGAAAATTGCGAAGGTGGTGAAGACGGAGGAGGAATGGCGGAAGCAACTTCCTTCGGCCTCGTTTGAGATCACGCGGCACGCGGACACCGAGATCGCCTACACCGGGAAATATTGGAACTTGCACGACAAGGGGATGTACCGCTGCATCTGCTGTGACAATGCCTTGTTCAGCTCTTCGACGAAGTTTGATTCGGGAACGGGTTGGCCCAGCTTTTGGGCGCCCATCGCGGATGAGAATGTGCGCGAGATCCATGACACTTCGATTGGGATGGAGCGCACTGCGGTTTCCTGCAAAGAGTGCGATGCGCACCTGGGGCATGTGTTTGATGATGGTCCGAAGCCGACAGGGCTGCGATATTGCATGAATTCGGCTTCGCTACGTTTCGTGAAAGCGACCTAGCTGGACGGTACAATCGAGAGATGAATTCCAGCCAGACGGTTTTTCGCGAGCCGACTCCGGTCGAGAAGATCTTTAATCGCGTTTTTGGATTTCTGGTCGGGATCGGCTTCCCGTTTCCCCACAAATATCTGCTGCAAGTGCGCGGACGCAAGAGCGGTAAGCTCTACTCAACTCCGGTCAATCTGCTGGAATGGAAGGGCAAGCGATTTCTCGTGGCGCCGCGCGGGCGGACCCAATGGGTGCGCAATGCCGAGGCGGTGGGGGAAGTGACGCTGAAAAAGGGGAGCACCCGGTTGAGATTTCTACTACGCCCGGTTGAGGAGACGGAGAAGCCGGAGATTCTGAAGTTCTATCTGGACAACTTCAAGAGTGAAGTGCAGCGGTACTTTCCCGTGGCGGCGGGTTCGCCGGCTGAGAGCTTTGTCGGGGTGGCGGGGAGTTATCCAGTGTTTGAGTTGGTGGGTGGATAATATTGGACTCGCGTAACTCGTTTCGCCCACGGCGCATCCCAGGGTTTAGCGTATTGAGACGTCGAGTGAGGTACGCGAATGAACCCGACCAAGCGGTACCCAGGCCTTGCGGTTCTTGCGATCCTCTTATCCTGTTCTACACTCAGCACCTCGCAGGAGCAGCCCGCAGGCACCACCCATAAGAAAACTGGCATATTGAAGCTTGATGTCGGGGTTCCATATTACAAAGGGTGGCTCCAGCAAGACGTCATCTGGATCATCACCGACGAAGAACGCGCCGCCTTCAAACTGCTCCTGAGCGACGAGGAACGCGACCGGTTTATCAAAGCCTTCTGGGCGCGGCGTGATCCGACGCCCGACACCTTCGAGAACGAATACAAAGAGGAACATTATCGTCGCATCGTTTACGCCAACGATCACTTTGGCAGTCGTATCCCTGGTTGGAAAAGCGATCGCGGACGCATTTACATTATGTTTGGGCCTCCCGATGAGATCGAATCTCATCCCGCGGGCCAAGTGCAGGAGAGAACGCGGGAAGGCGAGGATCTCTCTGCTTATCCCATTGAGGTGTGGAGCTACAGGTACCTGGAGGGGATTGGTGAAGACGTCGTTCTGGAATTCGCCGATAAGTGTTGGTGCGGCGAGTACAGCATGGGGGCGACTCCGACGACCGAGAAGGGCATGAATGCGTCTAAACCGAGATTGTTGCGCCGTGAGCCGTGGGGCAGGCTGGATGCAGTCGATCCGACGTCGCGGACATTTCTCGTGGCGGGCAATCCGCCCAAGGTGAAGTTCAAGAGTCTCGAGGAAAAGCTGAATGCTCAATTAAATTGGAAGGCGCTTCCTTTCGAAGTCAGCGCTGACACGGTAAAGGCGACCGACGTTACCTCTCTTGTTCCCATTACGATCAGCTTCCGGAGACGTGACATTACGTTTGCCCAGAACGGTTCGCGGGGAGCGCGGCTTCGTATTTTTGGACGCGTGACGACACTCACGGGGCGCGTGGCCGAGGTGTTTGAAGATACCCTGGATGCTAGTGCCTCGATCGAGTCGAGTTCAGGCTCAGGTGCCGAGGCCGCTACTCTGGTGGAGACATTGGCTTTGCGAAACGGCCGCTATCGAGTTGAGATCGCGGCGCAGGAAGGGGTTAGCGATCGCTGGGGAACGTGCGTACAGGTAGTGAAGGTCGGAGATCCTTAAGCCTGCTCACGACGCCTGCCTGCAGGACTCGAAAAAAACGGAGGGACGGGCGATGTGCCCGTCTCTCCATCTTTTTGTGTTTCAAACCGAGGGGTTAAGGTTAGTGGATTAGTGACTGTCGCCGTCGTGATCGACATCGCCGCCCGTGCTTTTCAGCCTGACGGTGTCAGAAGGTTGCGGACTGGCTTTCTGCTGTGCCTGTTGTGGCTGAGGTTTGGGGGCTGCCGATTTTACGGCTTCGTTGGCTTGGCTGGCGTGGGTGCTGCTAATTGAGTTCACCATATGAAAAGAAGATCGGCGGAGTGGGGAAGGGCTTTAGCGGTTTGTGCGGGCTGATGCAATCTTCGGTAATGGTTACTGGGATGGTCGGAGAATTCGGTGTGCGCTTGAAAATCTTTAACCCAGAGGACCCTTCGGCTTTGGTCAGGGCAAGCACGGAGGAACACAGGGTAAGGCGGAGCAGTGGCTACTCCAGAACGCTGTCGTCGAGCTTTTTGCGGCCCCAGTCGGCCGCGGCCTGGACGAAGGCCAGGATTACGGGATGGGGATTTTTTCCGGTCGACGATAGTTGCGGTTGGAATAGCGTCGCTACGAAGAATCGGTGAGTGGGCGATTCGATGGCTCGGATTTCTCCTTGCGAGCCGCGCGCTACTACCGGGAAGCCTGCTTCCATGGTCGTCCATTCGTAGTCGGGATTGATTTCGAAATTGCAGAAGAATTCTTCGGACACAACTTCTTTGTCTTTGCCGTAGAACGATTGCAGATAGGAGCCGGGACGGAGGCGGATATCGGGCACCTTGCCGGATAACTTGGGAGCGTCGTCTTTGTGGTGGGGCACGGCGCAGGCCACCGGATAGATCACGATATTTTTGGAGCCGGAATTGTTTTCGGCGCTGTCGGCGTCTGCGATGGCGAGGACATTACGGGCGAACTCGATTAAGGCGTATTGAAAGCCGCCACAAGTTCCTAGAAAAGGCCAGTCGCGGCGGCGGGCGAACTCGATACCTTTGAGCATGCCGTCGAAACTCTTGTAGGGGCTGCCGGGCGAGGCCAGGAGGCCGTCGAAGGTCTCTAGAATCTTTTCTGAGTTAGGAGCGGTTAGTGACGGCGTTGGTATCCATTGGGAGTCCACTTCTATTTTGAGCTTGCTGGCGGCGTGCTGGAGGGCGGCGCTGGTGGCGTGGTGGGAAGGGAATTCGGGATTGAAGTCACCGAGGATTCCGATGCGAACGGCTTGGCTCACAGGAGCATTGTACTAGAGGGTTGCACGTGAGGGTTGCAGGTTAGAGGCGTGGTGCGGGCCGGAGTTGGTGTGGTGGCCGCAGAAAACCAAGATCCCTCGCTTTGCTCGGGATGACAATTTGAAATGCTTCGTTCGGGTGACGATTTGAAATACTTCACCTTGCCTAGATCAGATGCGTGAGGGTTAGCAGACCGTAGAGGCTTAGCAGGGCCACGGCGGGGCCGCCCCAGATCATCAGGGTGCACTTCCAGCCGAGGGAGCGAGCCAGGTCGCGCTGGCTGCGCCAGGAGATCAGGAAAGTTGGATTGTTCCTGCCTTTCATCAGCACTACGGGAGGGCGCGGATCGAAGTCTGTGGGCTGAACCGGTTGGGGCGGAGCTTGGGTACTTGCGTTGGCGGTGCCGCCGTGCGGAGAACCATTTGGACCGCTGTTGACTGTCAGCGCTGACGGGGTGACTCCGGCGGCGGCCCAGGCTGCGGGGTTTGAGATGCCCGCTTTGATCAGGGCGGCGGCGATTTTCTGCTGCTGTGTCATGTCCTCTGCTTTGGTTGGGCCCGGGTCTGGGGCAAGGTGGATTACATGAGTTGGCTCGGGAGCGGGTGTGGTGTCAAGAGACGACCGGTCGAAAGGTGGATCGTCGGAGGGCCGATCTTCAAAACGGTTTCCGAAGAGCCGGCCTGCCAGCGATCCGCCGCTGAAGCCATTGCCGCCTCCGGTCGCGAACGACAGGGCCGCGCCTCCCAGGGAAAATGAAAGCCAATCCCCGGTAGTGGGCTGAGCGATGTCGTCGTCGCGAACTGGCTGGGGAGTGAGTTCGAGGCCGGGATTCTCATCCAGAGTTCCCAGCACGAAGAGTGCGTTCTTCGGCTTGATGCAGAACTCTTCGACCTTAATTTTATTGGTGGTGCTTACGCCGTGGCGCAGAAGGAAAGTGCAGACGTTTTCCGGCACCTCGTCTTTCGTGGTGAAGAAGGAATCGCAGAATTCCTGCTGGAAGTCGCGGTGCAGGTCGAGATCGGCGCCGCGAGGGTCGATCATTACCCGGGCGGTGTTGTCGTCGAGAAAAAAAGGCACGTGCATGCACTCGGCGGCCACCTGGACCCATTTTTTGTTCCGGCCGTGCTGCTTCCACTCCCAGACGATGGTGTGGTGGTAGTAGCAGAGGTGGGCCGTGATGGGGGCGACCATGGTGTATGGTCCGACGGCGAGGCCGCTGAGTTCGACCATCCCGAGGGGTGCGCTGCGAATTTTGGAAACCGGCGTGTCGAGAATAAGGTGACGGCGCTGCAGCAGGCGGAAGCCTTGAAAGAACAGATAGATCCCGGCGCAGATTCCGATGACGCAATAGAAGATAAAGCCGTCTGGACTTGAGGAACGCAGTAGCAGGGTAGATGGAATCAAGTGTCGGATCCGTTGGGGCTGGATTCTGGACGTGCCCTGTGTTCAGGTTAGCGGAGCGGATGCGGAGATGGCAGCAAGAAAAGGGCGAATTGGGCTTACTTTGGTAACGGAAAGTAACACTCAACTATGCGGGGCGGCGGCGTTTCAGGAGTACGTACGCCAGGGTCAGCGCTGCTAGAAAGACGAGTCCGCCGATTGCGTTAATTCGCGTCGCGAATAGAGTGTGGAGAACTGCGGCGGAGGCGAGGACGAGGCCGAATATCGATCCCCAGATTCCTAGTGGGGAGCGCATGGGTAGGGCGGCTAGTTGTTGAGGAGTGAGGCGGCGGCGAAAGCTTACGTGGGCCGCGAGGGAGACGGCCCAGGAGAAGGTCAGGCCGGAGAATGCTGCTCCCATGATGTAGACGAAAGCCTGTTTCGGTGCCCAGTGGTTGATGATTAGCGTGGTCACGATTCCATAGGAAGAAACCAGCACGGCCACGCGCGGTGAACCGGCGGCGTTGAGTTTTCCTAATTTTGCTGGAGCCCATCCCGAACGACCCATGGAAAACAGCAGGCGGGAGGCTACGTAGAGTTTTGCATTGGCTCCGGAGAGCGCGGCGGTGAGGACTACAAAATTCATGAAGTAGGCTGCGGCGGGAATGTGGGCCAGACGGAGCACGCTGACGAATGGGCTCTCGGAGACGCCGGCGTGGTTCCAGGGCATGACGCCGACCAGTATGGTGATGGCGCCGAGGTAGACGCCGGCCAGGAGGAAGAAAGTGAGGCGAGTGGCGCGAGGGAAATCTTCGGAGGAACGCGATTCGCCGGTGGTGACGGCCAGCATTTCTATGCCGCCGAAAGCGTAGATGGCCCAGAATACGGCGAGCAGAGGGGCGATCGGACCTTTGGGGAGGAATCCACCGTTGGCGGTGTATTGCGGAGCTACGCGGCCCGTCGAGAGCAGTGCCGCGCCGGCTAGGATAAAGGCTACGATGGTCGCCAGCTTGATCATGGAAAACCAAAACTCGAAGCGTGCGTAGGAACTCACGCTGCGCAGGTTGACCAGAAGAAGCAGGGCCGAGAATAGGACGACCCAAACCTCGCTGGGCACTGCGGGGAGCCAGTAGGTCATGTAAGTAGCGGAGGCGACGAGTTCGGCTCCGATGGAGAAGGCGATGGCAGCCCAGTATCCGGCGCGGCAGAGGAATCCGATGTATTGGTTGAGGTAGAGCTCGCCGTAGAGGCCGAAAGATCCGGCGGCGGGGTGCATGCTGGCCAGCTCTCCGAGTGCCATGGCGACTGTGTAAGCGATGAAGGCGGCAATAATGTAGCTGAGGATGACGCCGGGGCCGGCTTCTTCGAGGGCTGCGGCGGAGCCTAGAAGGAGTCCGGTGCCGATGGAGCCGCCAACGGCGACCATGGTCATTTGGCCGGCGGTGAGTTGATGGTGGAGACCTTGTTCGTGAACTGGGTCCGGCGATGAGGGCATGGGGCACGATATCAAAACGAATTGACAGTGGCCAGTGGTTAGTGGTCAGTGATCAGTGGTCAGCGAGAAGAATCCGGATTGTCTGGCCACTGACCACTGATCACTAACCACCGAGGCGCCGGTGACTTTCGTAATCGCGGGTGATCCTTACGGATTGCTGGGTGGGGGAGCGGCTCCTAGAATCGAGGGAGCAGTACTCTGCCTCGAACTGACCCATGCCTGAGATCACAAGACGTCTCAATCAAGCCGACGTGGCGCGGCGTGCGGAGCGCGCGGAAAAGCTTTTGCAGAAGGGGAAAGCCGGCGAAGCGCTAGAAGAATATCTGCTCGCTTTGCGTGACGATCCGGATAATGACACGGTGCGCCAACTGTCGGCCGATTTGTGTCTATCGCAGAACCGGACAGATGATGCTGTGAAGCTGCTGGGCGAGCTGTTTGAGCGGCAGGTGAAGGCGGGAGACGCGACGCGGGCCAGCCTGACTTATAAAAAGCTGGCGCGGCATGGCAGTCCGACCTGGGAGCAGAAATTCTGCTTCGGGCAGTTACTGGAGGGGTCGAATAAAAAGCTGGCGGTGGGCACGTACGAATCCGCATTGAGCGATCTGGCGAAGCTGGAAAACAAGAAGGGTGCATTGCAGGTGTTGGCGCGGGTGGTGACGCTGGAGCCGATGCAGGCGAATTTTCTGCGGGTAGCGGAACTGTCGTCGGAAATAGGGGAAAGCAAGGCTGCGGCGCAAGCGTTCAAGCGGGTGGCGCAGCTGGCCGCGGCGGCGGGCGGCGACCCGGCCCAGTGGTATGAGCGTGCCTACCAGGAAGATTCCTCGGATGAGGAGATCACCTTGGCCTACGGCAAGAGCCTGATGGGGCAGGGGCAGGTGGGAGCGGCGATTTTTGTTCTCGAGCCGCAGGTGAACGCGGGAAAAAATTCACAACAACTGCTGGAGATATATACCGAGGCTCTGCTGGCGGCGGGCCGCTATGTTGAAGCGGAACCGCTGGCGTGGCAACTCTTCGAACAGAATTCCACGCGGATGCCGCAGATGACGGCGCTGATTGGACAGCTGGTGGATGCCGAGCAGGACGAGGCGGCAGTGTCACTGGCGCGAAAGCTGGGGCAGCTCCAGGCGAAGCGAGGCGAGCGGCGGCAGTTTTTGGCGGTGATGCAGGAGATAACGTCGGCGAGGCGGGCGTCGCCGGAAATGTTGGAATTCCTGAGCGAGCTGTTCAACGCTGCGAACCGGGAGGGCGACTACTGCCAGACCTTGCTGAAGCTCTTCGATGTGTATTGCGGTACGGGAGATTTCGCCAAGGCTGCGGAATGCCTGGACCGGGCGGCGGAAGTGGATCCGTATGAGTCTGGGCATACGAAGCGGCTGGAGACGTTGAAGGGCAAGATTGACGACGGCAAGTATAAGGAGATTGCTTCCCGATTTGCGCCAGCGGGGAAACCGGCGATGGCGCCGGCGCATGAGCAGGAGGCGACGCTAGGAGCTGCGACGCTGCAGGATCTTATGCTACAGGCGGAAATCCTGGTGCAGTATGGGATGCGCAACAAAGCCGTAGAAAGGCTGCAGAGGATCCAGGAACTTTTTCCGCGCGAAGAAGAGCGCAACGAAGAATTGCAGAGACTCTATCTGGCGGCGGGGGTGACGCCGAGCTATAGCGGATCGGCACCGCTGCCGGCAGCGGCTACTGCCTCAGTTCCGGCGGCAGGGGCAGCGGCTCCGCCGGTTGATCCGGCGGTTGAGATGCGCAACGTTACTCGCGTGGCCGAGATCACGCGCAAGCTGTACCGCCAGGGGACAGCTCCGGCAGTGCTGACGACGGCGGTCAACGAAATTGGCGGGCACTGGGAGGTCTCGCGCTGCGTGGCTTTGATGCGTACGCCGGGTTCGGCGCCGACCGCGATGCAGGAATTCTGCGGCAAAGGAGTGAAGGAAGGCAATCCTGGTGCGGTCAAGGCAGTGATGTGCGCGCTGCAGGACATGGCCTCGTCTTCCGGCGAACCCATAATCATTCCCGATGCGCGGAAGGCTGCAGAGTTGCAGGGTGTGCGTGAGTCCCTGGTGGAGCTGGGAACGACGACGGTGCTGGCGTTTCCGCTGAGCAACGGCGAGGATTCGGTGGGCGTGCTGGCGCTGCTGCACAACAAAGCGCGGGAGTGGCCCCATACCGATTCCGTGGTGCTGAAGACGCTGGCCGACCAGATGGTGATCGCGCTGAATAACGCCGGCCTGCGGCGGCTGGTAAAGAATCTTTCTGTAACGGAGGAGAAGTCAGGATTGCTGAAGCGGGGATCTTATCTTGACTTGTTGCTAGCGGAAAGTAAACGCGCGGTGCAGAATGCCACGCCGCTTTCCGTGCTGTTGCTGCAGTTTGGCCGTAGCGCGGCGCTGATCAAGGAATTTGGCGAGGCTGCGGTGGAAGGCGCGATGGAAAAGATTGGGCAACAGTTTGCGGCGAACATCCGGACGAATGATTTGGCGTTTCGTTACGACACTACTACCATCGCAATCATTCTCGGCGAGACGGCAGAGAAAGAAGCGATGATGGCCATCGAGAAGCTGCGGAAGATCATCGCGGGAGTTCGCTTACCGGCGAAAGATGGCGCCGAGAAAGGCCTCGCAATGGAGTTTTCGGCGGGGCTGGCTGAGGCTGTGGTGAAGGAGAGTTATGATCCGGTGGACATTGTTACGGAAGTGATCAACCGCGCCGAACATGCGCTCGCTAGCTCGCTGGCGCAGGGGCATGGGAAGGTTGTGGCGCTGGGCGCGGCGCTGGCTGCGGGGGCGGTGGCGTAGTTCAAATTATTTCTGCCAGTTAATGAATCATCGGGCAACGGCGTTCTCGACACCTGAAGCTTCAACGACAACACAATAATTAAGGAGCAGCCGCATGTCGCTCATCGCGTTCCTCTTGTTTGGATATGGTAGTTGCTTCATGTGCAAGGCGGCTTGGGACAGCAGAATGCCGAAGGGACTGTCCATCTGGGGCGAAGACGGGAGCGGACGGCCTATGCGGCGAGAGCAGCGACTCTTGTTCTGCTTCGGCGGGCTTATTCAGCTCTATCTTAGCCTGGGTTCCTTTCTGCGCCTCTATCACATCCTGTATCCCTAGTATCAACTCGTTGTGCGGGCCGGTGGTCAAATCTCCTCACGCGCTGCTACACTAACCAGTTTGATTATCACTTTTGATCCGCTCTGAGCGGGGGTGTGTCAGGAAAATCATGTTGAAACCAGGTGACATCGCTATTGTTAGCGGGGCGCGGACGCCCTTTGGGCGCTATTGCGGAAAGTTGAAAGATTTTACGGCGCAGGAGTTGGGCGCGGTTGCGGCTAAGGGAGCGATCGAGCGGGCAGGGATCGATTCGAAGGAATTTGATCATGCGGTGTTTGGCAACGCGCAGCAGACTTCCGGCGATGCTTTGTATGGGGCGCGGCATGTGGGGTTACGGACGGGGTTGCCGATTGAGACTCCGGCGCTGACGGTGAATCGGCTTTGCGGGTCGGGAATGCAGGCGATCGTGAATGCGGCGCAGATGATTCAGCTCGACGAAGCGAAGATTGTGCTGGCGGGCGGGATGGAGGCGATGTCGCAGGCTCCGTTTGTGATTCGCGGGAGGGACGGATTTACTTTGGCTCCGGGCGGGAAGCTGGAAGATTCGCTGATGGTGGCTTTGCTTGACAGCTATTGCGGGCTTTACATGGCGAACACGGCGGAGCTTTACGGTTCAGAATTTGGCATTACGCGGCAGATGCAAGATGAGTTTGCGCTGCGCTCGCAGCAGAAGGCTGATGCGGCTTATAAAGAAGGACGGATTCAGGAGGAGTTGGCTCCGGTGCCTTTGAGGAATTCCAAGGGTGAGCCTAGTGGAGAATCGCTTACGGAAGATGATCATCGGAGGCCGCAGACTACTTTGGAAGGGTTAGCAAAGTTGAAGGCGGCGTTTGGTCGCAATGGAACGGTTACAGCCGGGAACGCGAGCGGGATTGTCGATGGCGCCGCAGCGGTGGTGTTGATGTCTTTGGAAGAGGCGCGGAAGCGGAGTATTGAGCCGCTGGGGCGGATTGTTAGCTGGGGGATTGCCGGGGTTGAGCCTAAGGTGATGGGGCGGGGTCCGGTGCCGGCTACGAAGATTGCTTTGCAGAAGGCTGGGCTTTCTTTGGACTACATTGATTTGATTGAAGTGAATGAGGCGTTTGCAGCGCAGTATCTTGCGGTGGAAAAAGAGCTGGGTTTGGATCGCGACAAAGTTAATGTGAACGGTGGAGCGATTGCTTTGGGTCATCCACTGGGGGCGACCGGGACTCGGCTGGTGATTACTTTGCTGTATGAGTTACGGCGCAGAAAAAAGAAGTATGGGCTGGCTACGGCTTGCATCGGCGGGGGGCAGGGGATTGCGATGATTGTGGAGAGCATGAATTAATTCTTAGCCACGGATTTTCACCGATTCATACGGATGCGAAACAAGCCTAAATTTGTTTGATCTTTGATCCGCGAAAATCCGTGTGATCCATGGCTGTTTTTCTTCGGGAGTCTTATGGAAATTAAGAAAGTTGCAGTTCTTGGTTGTGGGCTGATGGGTTCCGGCATTGCGCAGGTTTGCGCGACTGCTGGATTCGATGTGACTGTGCTTGAAGTGGAGCATAAGTTTCTTGATAAGGGGTTTGCCGGGATTGAGAAATCTTTGGCGAAGTTTGCCGAGCGGCCGGTTGAGAAGGGCGGGATCACGGCGGCGCAGAAGGATGCGATCCGGGCGCGACTTAAGGGCACTACCAACAGGGCGGACTTGGCTGATTGCGACATTGTTATTGAGGCCATCATTGAGAATGTGCACGAGAAGAAGAAGATGTATGCGTCGATTGATGGGGTGGTGAAGAAGGAGGCGATCTTTGCTTCGAATACTTCTTCGATTTCGGTGACTGAGCTCTTGACTTCGGTGAAGCGGCCGGAGCGGTTTATTGGGCTGCACTTTTTTAATCCGGTGCCGCTGATGAAGCTGGTGGAAGTAGTGCGCACTATCGCTACCGCCGACGATGTTTACAACACGGCTTACGAGTTTGGAAAAAAGCTGGGCAAGGTTCCGGTGCGGACTTCGGACAAGACTGGTTTCATCGTGAATCGGCTGCTGGTGCCTTATTTGCTGGATGCGATCCGGGCTTATGAAGAGGGCGTGGGTTCAATTGAAGACATCGATAATGCTATGAAGCTGGGGTGCGGGTATCCCATGGGCCCGTTCACTTTGCTGGATTTTGTTGGGCTCGACACTACTTACTACATTACTCATGTGATGTTTGACGAGTTCAAGGAGCGGCGGTTTGCATCGCCACCGCTGCTGAAACGGCTGGTGATGGTGGGGTGGTACGGGAAGAAGACTGGTAAAGGCTTCTACGATTATTCGGACCCGAATAGCCCGAAGGCGAACAAACTGTAGCATCGACCTTCCCCGCGGAACCAGCTAGGATTGAATCATGCTGCTGAAACGCCGAGAGACCGATCAACCCCCCGGTGAAGGCGGCCCTCAGGTTGTCGAAAGATATCGCCGGGCATGGCACAGCTACGTGGCGCGGCGGAATCTGGTGGTCGTGCTGTTTCTCAGCTTTATATTTCTAGGCTTGATGATTGGGAAGCTGAAGATGGGAGAGGCGGCTGACTTCGCGATTTTACTGGGCTGGATCGGCGTCTACCTGGCGGGAGCGTGGTGGCTTACGGAGTGGCGATGTCCGCGGTGCGGGAAGGTGTTTGGGCACCGGCTGTGGACCCAGCGCTGCATTAGCTGCGATCTTAGCAAGGATGAAGTGGCGGCGGTGGCTAGGGGGAACTGAGCCACGGATTCGCACGGATCTGCGCGGATTTCAAAACCCTTCGCCGTAAGGCACGAGGTAACAGATCAGCCGCCCGCAACTTGCATAGCTTCTTCGCTTTGCTCAGAATGACAACACTGTTTTCTGTATGACATTTTGAAATCCTTCTTGATCAGTGTGAATCCGTTACAGGTTTGATCTTATGAACTTCGAAAACATTCTTCTGGAGAAGAAAAACTCGATCGCTTACGTCACCGTCAACCGGCCAAAGGTGCTGAACGCACTGAATATGGCTACCATGGAGGAGTTGCGTGCGGCGTTTCATGACATCAAGAATGATGCTTCGATTCGCGTAGTTATTTTTACGGGCGCGGGAGAGAAGGCATTTATTGCAGGAGCGGACATTGGCGAGTTGTCCAAACATGATGCGGTTTCGGGCAAAGAATATACGCACCGGGGCCAGAACGTTCTTAACTTGATCGAGAATCTCGGTAAGCCGGTGATCGCATGCATCAACGGATTTGCACTCGGAGGCGGGTGCGAGATGGCTATGGGTTGCACGATGCGGCTGGCTAGCGAGAATGCCAGGCTGGGGCAGCCGGAGGTGAAGCTGGGAATTATCCCGGGCTATGGCGGGACGCAGCGACTGCCGCGACTGGTGGGCAAGGGCATCGCGATGCAGATGGTGCTGGCGGGCGAGATGATTTCGGCGCAGGAAGCCTATCGCATTGGATTGGTGAATGAAGTCACTGTGGCGGCCGAGTTGATTCCTCGGGCGGAGGCGATTGCGGCGAAAATTATCACGAACGCTCCGCTGGCGGTGCAGTATGCGATGGAGGCTGTGAACAGGGGTTTGGAGATGACTTTGAGCGAGGGATTGTATCTGGAGGCGGTGCTGTTCGGCGTGGCTTGCGCGACGGAAGATAAGAAGGAAGGGACTACGGCTTTTTTGGAGAAGCGGGCGGCGGCGTTTAAGGGGAAATGAATCTTATGCCGCGGATGTTCACTGGTTCACACGGATCAAGAGCGAATCCACTAAGGAGACACAGAGTCACGGAGAAGAAAAACATTAAGGATTTCGTTTTGGAGCCTCTTCCCGAGCCTGATCTCCCCGCGATTGAAGGCGTTCTGAGTGCTTCGGGTCGACGTTTTGCGATTGTAGCCTCACGGTTCAATGCCTTTATCACCGAGAGATTGTTGCTGAGCGCAGTTGACGGACTGGTGCAATCCGGCGCTGAGAAAGAGAATATAGATCTGGTGCGCGTGCCGGGGGCGTTTGAGATTCCGCTGGCGGCGCGGACTTTGGCTGAGACAGGAAAATACGATGCGATCATCTGCCTGGGTTGTTTGCTGCGCGGCGATACCGCGCACTATGACGTGATTGTGAATGAAGTGACGCGCGGGATTGGGCAGTCAGCGCAGGAGACAGGCGTTCCGCACGCTTTTGCCGTGCTTACTTGTGAGACTTTGGAGCAGGCCATTGATCGCGCCGGGCTGAAGATGGGCAACAAGGGGTTTGAAGCGGCGCTGGCGGCGGTGGAGATGGCTTCGCTGAAGCAAGCTATCAGCCGTCAGCCCTTAGCCGTCAGCAAAACCAAGATTCCTCGCTCCGCTCGGAATGACAAATCCAAAAAGAACAAACAGAAGACGAAGCGCCAATAATTCCTCTCGCGGTACAAACGATCCCTCTCTACAGTAAACTGGCCACTAGCAAACCACTTGCCACATCTTTCATGGGTACACGGCGCAAATCCCGCGAACTGGTTCTGCAGATGTTGTTTCAGGCGGATATGGGCAAGCAGACGGTGGACCAGGTGCGGCATACGTTTTGGGCGGAGCATGGCGGGGCCAGCGCCGAGGTGCGGGGATTTGCTGACGATCTATTTCGGGTGGCGACCGATCGCGGGGCGGAAATTGACAAGCTGATTGAGGGCCACGCGGAACACTGGCGCATGGAACGCATGGCCGCGGTGGATCGCAACCTGCTGCGCGCGGGAGTGGCGGAGTTTCTGGGCTATCCGGAGACACCGCGGGCGGTGGTGATCAACGAAGCGCTCGAAATCGCGCGCAAGTTCTCGAGTCTGGAATCGGTGCAGTTCGTTAATGGCGTGCTGGATAGTGTGGCTAAGGACTTAGGGAAGACAGCGTGAGAGAAATTGGCAATTTTGTAATTGGGTAATTCTGTAATTTCCAACCCTCGGGTAGTTTCTAAAATCCCAGATCCCATTCTCGCTACAAAATCCTTAAGGCTTTACTACCACGAGATTCAGATGGCAGTCGGTTCCGGTGAAGCAGAAGTTGTTGGAAGAGTTGGGGAGGGGCACAAACGAGGTCTGGTTCAGGTCTACGCCCAGTGTGGTGTTGATCTGGTGGAGCAATCCATCGGAGCCGGCCACATAGATCAGCGTGCCATCCACGGTCATGTCCGCGGCCAGGGGGGTCGCGTCATTAATGAGGCCGATTTTGGCGGATACGGAGTTCGTGTTGAAGTCGTAGACGAGGATTCCAAAATCGCTGGTAACGATGTAGGCCAGGGCGGAAGCGGGCGATAGAAAAAAGTTGATGGGGTGGAAAGCGCCTTGATTGATATTGATGTGGACGGGCGGAAACGGAGTGCTCGCCGTCGTCTGGGCGAGGGTGACTTGCTGGGGACATAGCGCGGTTAGTGGCGGTTGCGAAGACGTGGTCGCGATGATGTCGATGCCGGTGTCGTCGAGGCCGAAGAAAAAATCGAGGCCAGCCGGTTCGAGATTTGGGATGAGTATGCCGCCGAACATGTTGCCCACCGGGTTACCCTGGGGAATTTCGCCGGCGGGCACCATCTTCAGAAACAAGGGCGGAGTGGGAATGCCAGGAGATGACAGGGTGACCAGAGAATTGTCGCAGGTGCGGTAGGCGGCGAGGCTGCCGGCAGGACTTCCGCCGGAGAACAGGGCAAACGACCCAGTCGAGTTGAAAACCATCGAACTGGCGGGCGTGGGCAAAGAAATGGGCGGTTGCAAGACCTGCAGGGTGGAATAGATGTACAAGGTGTTGCCACCATCGCCGAGGATGAAGGCTTCGAGGCCGTCGGGCGAAAATGCAGCGCCTGCTGCACTATTAATGTTCAACGGGGTGGTGAATGACGGAGCCGAATTGACGACGTATACCTGGTTGGGAGTGGAGATGGTGTCGGAGAAGATGGCTGTGTGGCCGGTGTGGGAGACGGCCAGAACCTTGCCTGTCACCAGGCCCAAGGGCGTTCCCGAAGCGAGCAGGGACGAAAATGGGCTAGAACTGCCGCTGCCCAGGTTGCCAGGATTGATGGCGAAAGCGCCGAATTCGCTGCCGGCGAAGGCTTCATCACCTGCCGGGTCGAACATCAGAGAATTGGGCGGAGTGGGCATTTCGGTTACGGCGCCGGGAAGGTTGGTGGAAGTCGCAACGCTATAAAGACCAACGGAGCACAAGATGTCGCTGTAACAATCCTGACTGGTTGCCAGCAGGCTGGTTGAATTGGCGGCGCCGGTCACCAATCCGGAAATGGCGGTGACGGGATAAACCGGTTGCGGGATATAGGGCGGGGAAAGATTCGCCGGATTCAGCGGAAAACCAGTGTTGCAGGTTGGTGGTGTGCAAGACGCCGTGATGGCGGCCGCGCCCGGCTGGGGAGTAGTCACGTTACAGGTTGCGGTGGTGCATCCTGTGGTGCCGCTGCCGGTGCCAAGCGCGGCCGGCTGGGAGGAGACCCAGGTCAGCGCGGGCTTGGGCACGATGCAGCCTTGAACGTCGACCGCAGTGGCGGTAATGGTCTCAGACGTTCCTTTGCTAGCAACAAAACTAGTCTGGTCGATGAATTGACCGTTTTCGCCGAGCTGCAGGGCGATGCACTGTACCGGGCAGGTTTCGAAGTAGTAGGGTTGGCTGTTCACTCCAGTGGCTGAGGCGATCACCTGGGTCTGCCCGGGTGTGCTGGGAGATGCAGTGGCCTGGTTCGTGGCGACGTTGAAGGTGGAGTTCACAATCGGTGTGATCGTGGCTACACCAGGGGTGGCTTGGATCCAAGTAAAAGGACCGACTTGCGCAGTAATATCGTTGCCCTGGCTGTAGGCGGTGGCCTGCAAAGTCTCGACCTGGTTCTGCGAAAGGCATTTGCAGGAGGTAAACGGCTGGCCCTGAGAATCTAGTTGAGTTGTGCAATTGCCCTTGTTGAACGGGACGGTGCAGGCCGCCGGCAGGGCTTGCTGGCTGGGGCAGGCGGGGGGCGGAGAGTTGACTGGAGGAACGAGGCTGACCTGAATGCTATCGATGGGCCCGTGAACAAAGATGAGCGTGGGCGCGCTTGTAGCCCCCAAGGCTGAGGCAGTTACCTGAACCATGCCAATGTTGCCGGGAGTGCAGATTGTGTAAGAGGGGGCATTCCAGGTGCCGGCGCAGGCGAAGCCGGTGGGCGTAATGTCGAGCACTCCGGCGGGACTTGACGGGCTTATGGAAAAGCTGAACGTCGGCCGAAGGCCTTGGTTGGCGCCGTTCTGCGCGCTGGCGGAGAGCGCCAATGTGGTGCCCACTTGCAGCGAGGCGCTGGGGCTGGGGTTGAGGGTGATTTTTGCCGGGAAAGGCGAGGGTCCCGGAGGTTTGCTGCCGCCGCAGGCCGGCGAGAAAAGTGACAAGAAGATGGCGACGACTATCCACACGGACGGACCGAAACGCAACCTACCCATGCACCCTCTCGTCGCCTCACGGTTGTTTCCGATGGGCGAGCCGCTCAATGGAATGGAAAACAGTTAGTGTAGAGGCTGAAGCCGGATTCAGCAAGCTGACCCTTCGAGCGTTGTTGAAACGCTTTGGCGAGGGCGGCTTGGCCGGATCGCTCCCGTTTCGACAGTGGGATGCAAAAAGATGGGTTGACGATGTTTCCACTCAGTTGTTATAGTTGTTAAGTTCCGCGAGTCAATCCAGGCTTGGTGTGTGCCATAAGTTCCGCAGAGTTGTATGGGAACTTTGTGGTTGAGCTTTTGAGAAATGCGTTTCCGGTCGAAGCAGTGGCGTTAAAGGCCGGAAACTTTCCTCGCTGAAACGTTCCTGCGCTGCCTCTCGCCCGATCACGAGGGCTGCTGGAGCGCCTGAGGTCAGGCGTGACGGTGGTCTGCGGAAGGATATGCAGGACAGAGCTGGCGATACGGAGTACCCCCGGATTTTGGCCGGGTGCCACCGTCGGCAGCGCAAATCTAGAGTTGGTATCCAAGAATCTCTCTCCGTGATTCGTGTGCGGCGAGAAGCATGGCGAGACGATTGTGCCTGCCAGCCCGGATTGCGCTGTTAGCACCGGGAAAGCCGATCGGGCCTTGAGTTTCCCGCCCGCGAGCGAGGGATTCACCGCGCGGCTTTCAATACGGAACGTGATTGCTGGTCGTTTATTGGTGTTGCGCGACTAAGGAGCGGCGAAGAGTGCCTACTTTTAATCAATTGGTGCGAGATGGGCGGAAGCGACCGCGATATAAGACAGCTAGTCCGGCGCTGCAAGGTTGTCCGCAGAAGCGCGGAGTTTGCACCCGCGTGTATACCCAGACGCCGAAGAAGCCGAACTCGGCGTTGCGGAAAGTGGCGCGCGTGCGGCTCACGAATGGAATCGAGGTTACGACCTATATCCCAGGCGTTGGTCACAACCTGCAGGAGCACTCGATTGTGCTGATTCGCGGAGGCCGCGTGAAGGATCTGCCGGGCGTGCGCTATCACGTGATTCGCGGCACGCTGGATGCGGTCGGTGTGGCCGGACGCCAGCAGGGGCGGTCGAAGTACGGCGCGAAGAGGGCGAAGAAGGGGTAAAAAGCACTGGTCGGTGATCAGTGATCAGTGTTCAGTACCCAGTAAGGTCAAGAACTGAGAGCAGGAGCTAGAAACTGAATGCCTCGTAAAGGACATACAGCAAAGCGGACCGTGCCAGCCGATGCCGTTTATGGCTCGAATCTGGTGACGAAGTTTATCAACTCGATGATGTGGCAGGGCAAGCGGTCGACCGCCGAGGGTATTTTTTATGAGGCCCTGACCAAGGTGCAGGAAAAAGGTGGCGACGAAGCTTTAAAGCTGTTCACCAAGGCTGTCGAGAATGCGAAGCCGCTGCTTGAAGTGAAGACGCGACGCGTTGGCGGCGCCAACTATCAGGTGCCGGTGGAAGTGAATGCCGACCGGCGGACGTCGCTGGCGATCCGGTGGCTGCTGACTTATGCGCGCGGGCGCGCGGAGCGAGGCATGGTCGACAAGTTGAGCAACGAACTGCTGGACGCGGCGAATGGAAAAGGCGCGGCCATCAAGAAGAAGGAGGATGTACACCGCATGGCGGAAGCTAATAAGGCTTTCGCGCATTACCGGTGGTAGGGAATTTGTAGTTTGGTAACCGGGTAATTTTGTAATTTTAGACCCCGGACGATTTTGATTTTCAAATTGCTCAATTGCAGAATTACTAAATTGAAGTTGGAGCCCTAGAAAGAGTTAGAGAGTCGTGCCTAGAACAGTCCCATTAGAACGCTGCAGGAATATCGGCATCATGGCCCACATTGATGCCGGCAAGACCACTACGACGGAGCGCATCCTGTTCTATACGGGAAAAACGCACCGCATCGGAGAGGTGCACGAAGGCACTGCGACCATGGACTGGATGGAGCAGGAGCAGGAGCGCGGCATTACGATTACGTCCGCGGCGACGACCTGCACCTGGCGCGACATTCGCATTAACATTATCGATACGCCCGGCCACGTGGATTTCACGGCCGAAGTGGAGCGTTCCCTGCGCGTGCTCGACGGCGCTGTGGCGGTGTTTGACGCCGTTCACGGAGTGCAGCCGCAGTCGGAAAAAGTCTGGCGCCAGGCCGATAAGTACGGCGTCCCGAGAATTTGCTTTATCAACAAAATTGACAAGATGGGCGCCGATTTCGAGCATGCCATCGATACCATCCGCAAACGGCTTAGCGCCAAGCCCGTCGCGATTCAGATTCCAATTGGCCAGGAAGATAAATTCAAGGGCGTCATTGATTTGATCAACATGAACGCGATCGTGTGGGTGGACGACACGATGGGCGCCGAGTACGTCACCGAAGAAATTCCCGCCGAACTGAAGAAGAAAGCCGAAGCGTTCCATGCTCAGTTGGTCGAGAGCATTGCCGAGAACGACGACGAAATCCTCCACAAGTTTCTGGAAGGCGAAGAGATTACCGCGGACGAGTTGCGTGCGTCGCTGCGCAAGTCGACGATTGCTTTGAAGGTTTTTCCGGTGGTCGTGGGAACTGCGTTCAAGAATAAGGGTATACAGCCGCTGCTGGATGCGGTGGTGGATTATCTTCCGTCGCCGCTCGATGTACCGGAAACGCATGGGCTGAATCCCGAGAACGGAGAGCAGATTTTTCGCAAAGCTGACGACAAGGAGCCGTTTTCAGCTTTGGCTTTCAAGATCATGGCCGATCCGTTTGTCGGCCAGTTGACGTTTATTCGGGTCTATTCCGGTCAGCTTAAAACCGGAGACTCCGTGCTGAACACCGGCCGGCGGCGGACGGAACGTATTGGGCGTCTGCTGAAGATGCACGCCAACAAGCGGGAAGAAATCAGTGAAATTCTGGCGGGCGACATTTGCGCGGCGGTGGGACTTAAAGGCGTTAGCACCGGCGACACGATTTGCGATGAGAGGCATCCGATCGCGCTGGAAAATATTACGTTTGCGGTCCCCGTGATTTCGGTTGCGGTCGAGCCGAAGACGAAAGCCGACCAGGAAAAAATGGGCATGGCGCTCGGACGGCTGGCCCAGGAAGATCCTACTTTTAAAGTTCACACCGATCCCGACAGCGGACAGACCATCATCAGCGGCATGGGCGAGTTGCATCTCGAGATCATCGTCGACCGCATGATGCGCGAGTACAAAGTCGAGGCCAACGTCGGCAAGCCGCAGGTGGCGTATCGCGAGACCATTCGCAAGCACTCCGAGGCGGAAGGCAAGTACATTCGCCAGACCGGCGGACGCGGACAGTACGGCCACGCGAAGATCCGGCTGGACCCGCAACCGGCGGGCACGGGCTACGAATTCGTCAACGACATTGTCGGCGGCTCGGTTCCGAAGGAATTCATCAAGCCGATCGATCAGGGCATTCAGGAAGCGCTGGAAGGCGGAATTCTTGCCGGCTATCCGATGGTCGATGTGAAGGCTACGCTTTACGACGGTAGCTATCACGACGTCGACTCGAACGAAATGGCGTTCAAGATTGCCGGGTCGATGGCGTTCAAGGAAGCTGCGCGGAAGGCGTCTCCGGTGTTGCTGGAGCCTGTGATGGCGGTCGAAGTGGTTACGCCGGAAGACTATGCCGGTGTGATTATGGGCGACCTGAGTTCGCGCCGCGGACGCATTGAGGGCATGGAGCACCGCGCCGGGTCGCAAGTGATCAAGGCGATTGTTCCTTTGGCTGAGATGTTTGGTTATGCGACCCATATGCGTTCATCGACGCAGGGGCGCGCCGAGTACTCGATGCACTTCGCGCGTTATGAGGAGGCTCCGCGATCCGTTGCGGAGGAAATCATCGCGAAGGTGCAGGGCACGACGAAATGACTGCCAGCGCCGCGGTTCGTCGTCGACCGCAGGTTCTGGGTTCGGGAAGGTAAGCGGGCTGAATTTGAAATGGTTTTTGGGCCGGATGGAATCTGGTTCAGGTTTCTACGGCAGGGCAAGGGTTACATCGCTACGGAAATGAATTGCGAGTCGGTGAGCGATGGACGGTACCGGGTTCGAGATTTCTGGAGTGGACATCGCGGATTTGAAGCCTTCCGCCAACGATTCGCAGAGTTTTTCGGAAGACTCGACCGGCTGATTGCTGAGGAACTGGTGGAGAGACAGGAATTTGTTGGCGCGTATTACGAGGCCGACGGTGATGATTTGTATCCGGCGTAACTGGCCGAGGAGATAGAGAAATGGCGAAAGAGAAATTTGATCGTAACAAGCCGCACTGCAACGTGGGGACGATTGGTCACATTGACCATGGCAAAACCACGTTGACGGCGGCCATCACGAAGGTGTTGCAGAAGCACAATCCGAAGATCGTGTTCCGATCTTTTGACTCGATTGATAACGCTCCGGAAGAAAAGGCGCGCGGGATCACGATCGCTACGGCGCACGTGGAATATGAGACGGCGAACCGGCACTACGCGCACGTCGATTGTCCAGGCCACGCCGACTACATCAAGAACATGATCACGGGCGCGGCGCAGATGGATGGCGCGATCTTGGTTGTCGCTGCGACGGATGGTCCGATGCCGCAGACGCGGGAGCACGTGCTGCTGGCGCGGCAGGTGGGTGTACCTTACATCGTGGTGGCGCTCAATAAATGTGACGCTGTGGACGACCCTGAGCTACTGGATCTGGTTGAACTGGAAGTGCGCGAGTTGCTGAAGACTTACAAGTTTCCGGGCGACGATGTGCCGGTGATCCGTCTGTCGGCCCTTGGGGCCTTAAATGGCGAAGAGAAGTGGGAGAAGCAGATCGACGCGCTGATGGATGCGGTGGACAAGAGCGTACCGCAGCCGGCGCGCGAACTGGATAAGCCGTTCCTGATGCCGATTGAAGATATCTTTTCGATTCAAGGGCGCGGCACGGTGGTGACCGGGCGTATCGAGCGTGGCAAGGTGAAAGTCGGCGAAGAAGTTGAAATTGTCGGCTTCCGCGAGACGCGCAAGACGGTGGTTACCGGCGTCGAGATGTTCAAGAAGCAGTTGGACGAAGGACTGGCGGGCGACAATGCCGGGCTGTTGCTGCGCGGCATTGCGAAGGAAGATGTGGAGCGCGGGATGGTGCTGGCAAAGGGTGGATCGATTACTCCGCACACCAAGTTTAAGGCGGAAGTCTACATCCTGACGAAAGAAGAAGGTGGACGGCACACGCCGTTCTTCAAGGGATACCGTCCGCAGTTTTATTTGCGGACGACGGATGTGACGGGAGTCGCCGAGCTGCCTTCGGGGACGGAGATGGTAATGCCGGGGGACAACGTGTCATTGGTGATTGAGTTGATCACGCCGGTGGCGATGGAGAAGGGCTTGCGGTTTGCGATTCGCGAAGGCGGGCACACCGTGGGCGCGGGAACGATTGCGGAGATTGTGCAGTAATGGGAAATGCCGGCGGGACGCCGGCGCTACGAAACGCGGCTTGCATCTTGCTGCTGGTTCTTTCCTTCCGGAGACGCCGGGAGGGGTTAGAGAGAGTGAAACGTGATTGGAAAAGAAAGAATTCGCATCCGGTTGAAGGCTTACGACTACCGCATCCTGGACCAGTCGACGGGCGAGATTGTAGAGACGGCGCGGCGCACCGGGGCGCAGATCGCTGGGCCGATTCCGCTGCCCACGATGAAGAACAAGTACTGCGTGCTGCGTTCGCCGCACGTGGACAAGAAGTCGCGGGAGCAGTTTGAGATCCGCACCCACAAGCGCTTGCTCGACATTCTTGAGCCGACGCAGCAGACGGTGGACGCGCTGATGAAGCTGGATTTGCCGGCGGGTGTGGATGTGGAGATTAAGGCTTTCGGGAAAGAGCATAAATAGTGCAGGCAGGCGCGGGCTGCGCCCGCGGAACGGACGAATGCGTCCGTTCTCACATGAGCAGATTTAGCTCCCCAGCCAATAGCAGTCGCTGCAAGCGGGACTAGCCACGCTGGGAACGGAGATAGAAATGGCAACTCGAGTTACCGGGATTCTGGGCAAGAAGGTTGGCATGACGCAACTGTTTGACTCGAAGGGCGATGTGCGCCCGGTCACGGTGCTGCAGGCTGGTCCTTGCGTGATTACGCAGCATAAATCGGCGACCCGGGACGGTTACGAGGCTGCCCAGATTGGGTTGGTCGAATTCGTGAAGGAGTCGCGGCTGACCAAGCCAGCGCGCGGACATCTGGCGAAGAACAATCTTCCACCGGTGAAGTTCATGCGCGAAGTGCCTTTGGAAACCGATGGCGCCGCCGACAGCGACGTTACTGTGAAGATTGGCGACCGGGTGCTGGTCGAGATTTTTGAAGGCGAAAAATTTGTCGACATCGTGGGAGTGAGCAAGGGAAAAGGCTTTCAGGGTGTGGTGAAGCGGCATCATTTTGGCGGCGGTCCCAAGTCGCACGGATCGATGTTTCAGATTACGGGTTCGATCGGTTCGTCCGCGTTTCCTTCGCGCGTGTTCAAGGGAATGCGCATGTCGGGACACATGGGTCACGCCCGGGTGACGCAGCGCAACCTGCGCGTACTCGGAGTCGATAAAGACGAGAATCTCTTGGTGGTCGAAGGCAGCGTGCCGGGGCCGCAGGGTGGGTATCTCGTAATCATGAAGGCGAAGAAACCGCCCAGAGAGCGGCGTGGATTTGCCGGTTCGGCTACGGTAGATCCGTTGAAGGCAGCGAAGAGAGCGGCTAAGAAAGCGTAACACTAGTGGCCAGTAGTCAGTGGCTAGTGGTCAGACAGAGCGAAGCTATATGGCATCCATTGATATTTACGACTTGAGCGGCGCCAAGGTTGGAACGTTCGATCTTGCCGACGAGATTTTCGGTGCGGTGAACGAAGATCTGCTCTGGGAGGCGGTGAAGCACTACCGCGCCGGGCAGCACCGAGGCACGCATGCGACCAAGGCCCGCTGGCAGGTTTCCGGTTCGGGCAAGAAGTTGTGGAAGCAGAAGGGCACGGGACGGGCCCGCATCGGCTCGATCCGTTCGCCGCTGTGGCGGCACGGAGCGACCGTACACGGTCCGACGCCGCGGTCCTACGACTATGCTTTTCCGCGCAAGAAGCTCTTGGGTGCCCTGCGGTCAGCGCTGGCCGCGAAGTTTGCCGACGGCAAGCTGGCCGTGGTGAATTCATTCGAGCTGAAGGATGCAAAGACGAAAGCCTTCCGGGCGGCGCTGGACGCGCTCAAGGTTGAAAAGACGGTGTTGATCGTGGAAGCGCCGAACGCCGCGAACCGCAATCTGGAGCTGAGCGCGCGCAATATTGAAGGCCTTGAGCTGATCTCGGGTAACGAGGTTCATCCTTATCACTTGTTGAAATACGATCGTGTGATTTTTTCGCACCCGGCGATCGAGAAGCTGCAGCTCACGCTGAAAGATACCTTGCCGAAGCGGCAGCGCAAGGCGGCGAAGGAAGACGAAAGCGCAAAGAAGGCGTCGGCCGCTCCGCGGAAGCGTGTGCGGCATGAAAAAGCGGCGGAGGTGGCCTAGGGCCTAATCATTATGAAATCCGCATACCAGATTATTCGCCGCCCGGTGATCACCGAAAAAGGCCTGGCGATCAAGGAAAACCAGAACACGCTGGTCTTCCAGGTTGCTCCGAAGGCGACGAAGACGGAAATCAAGCAAGCGGTGCAGACGATTTTCAAGGTGAAGGTGTTTTCCGTGCGCACGGCCACCTACCCGGGAAAGGAACGGCGGCGCGGGAAGTTTGCCGGCTACCGTCCCGATTGGAAGAAGGCGTATGTGCGGCTGCGGGCCGGCGAGAAAATGCCGGAGTACGCGCAGAATTTGTAAGGCACAGGAAGCAGATCCCTCACCGGCAAAGAACGCCGGTTTGGAATGACAAGAGATTAATATGGCGATCAAGACCTATCGACCTACCACGCAGACGTTGCGCTATCGCACGACGATCGTCAACGACGACATTACGACGCGGCATCCGCATAAGCCGTTGATTGAGCCCAAGCCGCGCACCGGCGGGCGCCGCAATTCGGGCGATATGACGATGCGGTTCATCGGTGGCGGACATAAGCGCAAGCTGCGCATCATCGATTTCAAGCGCGACAAGACCGGGATTCCGGCTACCGTGATCAGCATCGAGTACGATCCCAACCGTTCGCCGCGCATTGCGCTTCTGGCGTATGCCGATGGGGAGAAGCGTTACATCATTCAGCCGGAAGGGCTGAAGGTGGGACAGAAGGTGGTGAGCGGTCCCGAGGCGGACATTCTGGTGGGCAACGCGCTGCCCCTGCGAAATATTCCTCCCGGCACGCAGATTCACAATCTGGAACTGAAGCCGGGCAAGGGCGGTCAGATGGTGCGCTCCGCGGGCGGAGCGGCGCAATTGATTGCGAAAGAGGAAGAGTACGCGCTGGTCAAGCTACCGTCGGGAGAAACCCGCAAGATCTCGCAAGACTGCATGGCGACGATCGGGCAGGTGGGCAATCTCGATCATGAGAACGTCACCATCGGCAAGGCCGGCCGCTCCCGCTGGCTGGGAAAGCGTCCGCACAACCGTGGCGTTTCGATGAATCCAGTTGACCACCCGCATGGCGGCGGCGAAGGCAAGACCTCCGGTGGACGGCATCCGGTGACGCCTTGGGGCCAGCCGACACGCGGGTATAAGACACGGAATAACAAGCGGACGGACAAGTTTATTGTGAATCGGCGGACGAAGTAGCGCCGCTGACGGAAGCAGATTCCTCTGGTCGCTTCGCGACCTTCGGAATGACAAAGTTTTTGAGAGTGAGAGTTAATTTATGGCACGTTCAACCAAGAAGGGTGCGTGGGTGGATGGCTTCCTGATGTCGCGGGTGGAAGGCATGAATTCGCGCAACGAAAAGAAAGTTTTGCGGACCTGGTCGCGGAGGTCCACCGTGGTTCCGGAGATGGTGGGGCATACCATTGCGGTGCACAACGGCAAGAAGTTTATTCCGGTGTACGTCACCGAGAACATGGTGGGGCACAAGCTGGGCGAGTTCAGCTTCACGCGCAACTTCAAGGGCCACTCCATGCGGGCGGCGACGGAAGTGGCGGCGAAGCCGGCGGGCATTCCGGGAGGTCCGGGAGCGATTACGCCGTCGGCACCGGCAGCGGCGCCCGCGCCGAAGGCGTAAAAGGGTTTAGGCCCTAGCCCTTAGCTTAACCAAGGTTAAGAGAGCGAAGGCTTAGAGCAGAGACCTAGAACAGAGACGAGATTATGGAATTCCGAGCGGAAATGCGTTACTTGCGAGTGTCGCCGCAGAAGGCGCGCCTGGTGCTGGAGTTGATCAAAGGGCGCAAGGTGGAAGAGGCACGCAACACGCTGCTGTTCACCAAGAAGCGGGTGGCGGCGCACGTGGGCAAGCTGCTGCAGTCGGCGCTCGACAATGCGAACTTTCTCAGCGCCGAGAAAAATCTGGATGTCGAACTCGATAACTTGTACGTGAAGAGCGCAATTGCGAACGACGGTCCGCGCATGAAGCGTATCCGTCCAGCGCCGCAGGGACGCGCTTACCGCTATCAGCGACGCATCTCCCATATCACACTGGTGCTGGCGGAGCGCGGGAATGGTTCGGCTCGCGTTGCTGGTGGGGCAGCGAGTGCGGTTCCGACTAAGCGGCGGGCGCCTTTGGCGAAGAAGTCCGCCGCCGGCAAGAAGAAGGCGGCTGCTAAGTAGCGGCAGCAACATCAGGTTCCTCATCCGCGCTTTGCGCGGGTTCGGAATGACAAGGTTTTTTGGGATTGATTTCGGGATGACAGAGTTTTTGGCATTGATTTAGGAGAAGCAATGGGACAAAAAGTCCATCCTTATGGTTTTCGGCTTGGTTATACGAAGCCGTGGAAGTCGCGCTGGTTTGTGGAGCGGGACTACGACAAGCTGCTGTTTGAAGACATCAAGCTAAAGAACGAACTGAAGGACAAACTGAAGTCGGCGGGCGTGAGCTCGATCGAGATTGAGCGTCCGGGCAACAAGCTGCGGATCATCATCAAGACAGCGCGGCCGGGCATTATCATCGGGCGCAAGGGCGCGGAGATCGACAAGCTGAAGAGCGATTTGCAGAAGAAGACGACACGCGAAGTGTTTGTCGACATCCAGGAAGTGCACAAGCCTGAACTCGATGCCCAGCTGGTTTCGGAAGCGATTGCTTTGCAGTTGGAAAAGCGCGTGGGCTTCCGCCGCGCCATGCGCAAAGCGGTGGATTCGGCGCTGCGCTTCGGTTGCAAGGGC
Organism: uncultured Acidobacteriaceae bacterium; assembly: GCA_963850805.1. Taxonomy (GTDB): domain Bacteria; phylum Acidobacteriota; class Terriglobia; order Terriglobales; family Acidobacteriaceae; genus Sulfotelmatobacter. The sequence continues at coordinate 142,028 of CAWKNF010000003.1, forward strand.
ATCAAGGTGCGGGTGAGCGGGCGGTTGAACGGAAATGAAATCGCGCGCTCGGAGTGGTACCTGCAGGGACGTTTGCCGCTGCACACCCTGCGGGCCGACATTGAATATGGCTTTTCGGAAGCCAGGACCACGTACGGAGTGATTGGCGTGAAGGTGTGGGTGTACAAGGGCGAAATTCTTCCGGCGAAGAAACGGGAGCAGCAGACGGGTGTAGGAGCGTTCTAGGGAAGTGGCCAGTGGTCGGTGACCAGTGGCGAGTAGGATCAAAAGCGACAAAAAGATTTGGCTAAGAGCCAAGAGCTAAGAGCTGATTTATGTTGATGCCAAAGAAAGTTAAGTACCGCAAGCAGCAGCGCGGGCGCATGACCGGCAAGGCCTGGCGCGGGAGCACGCTGGCGTTCGGCGATTTCGGTTTGAAGGTGCTGGAGCCGGGATGGATCACCGACCGCCAGATCGAGGCCAGCCGCGTGGCCATGACGCGCTTTGTGAAGCGCGGCGGCAAGATCTGGATTCGGGTGTTTCCCGACAAGCCGGTGACCAAAAAGCCGGCAGAAACCCGTATGGGTAAGGGTAAAGGCGCGCCGGATCATTGGGTCGCGGTGGTGCGTCCGGGAAAGATTTTGTTTGAGATGGAAGGGGTAACGATCGTGGATGCGACCGAAGCGATGCGGCTCGCGTCACACAAACTGCCGCTGCGCACGGCTTTAGTAAAGCGCGAGACGGCGCATTAAAGCAGAAGGAATTTATGAAGGCAGACAAAGTCAGAAACTTAACCGACGCCGAACTCCAGCACCAGGGGCAGGATCTCGCGGACCAGCTGTTCAAGCTGAAGTTTCAGCTGAACATGGGCCAGACCGAGAGCTTGAAGAAGATTCGCGGCCTGCGCAAGGACATTGCGCGGGTCAAGACAATTTTAGGCGAGCGTTCGCGCGCCGCCGTAACGGAGAAACGCTAATGGCGGAAAGCGCAGCCGGAAAGTCCGCAACGCCGCAGACCGAGCATGTGCAGGGGCGACGCAAGGAAGTGGTGGGGGAAGTGGTCGCCAACCACATGCAAAAGACCATAGTGGTCAAGGTGACCCGCAAGAAGGCGCATCCGTTCTACGGGCGGGTGGTGGCGCGCAATAAGAAGTTTTACGCGCACGACGAGAAAAACGAAGCGCATGTGGGCGATGTGGTGCGGATTGAAGAGACGCGTCCCATGTCGAAGTTGAAGCGCTGGAAGTTGAAGGATATTGTGCGCAAGACGGCGCTCGTGCCGGAGATTGTGCTGGAGCAGGACGTTAAGTAAGGAAGCGCGCCCGGATCCTTCGCGAGACAAAAAGCGTCTCGCTCAGGATGACAGAGGAGATTGCCATGGCAGTGATGATGAGAAGCATGCTGGAGGTGGCCGACAATTCCGGCGCCCGCAAGCTGCAGATGATTCTGCCGCTTGGCGGTTCGACCGGGCTGAATGCCGGCCTCGGCGACATAATCACCGCCGCGGTGAAAGAAGCCGCTCCCGACGGGCAGGTTCAGAAGGGCAAAGTGGTGAAGGCGGTGATCGTGCGCACGCGCAAGGAGCACCGGCGTCGCGATGGAACGTATATCCGCTTTGATCAGAACGCAGCGGTGCTGATCAACGATGCGGGCGAACCGGTAGGAACGCGCGTCTTCGGTCCCGTGGCCCGCGAGCTTCGCGAGAAGAAGTTTTTGAAGATCGTGTCCCTGGCGCCTGAGGTGATTTAGGAAATTTGTAATTTGGTAATTTCGGAATTTGGTAATTGAAAATCTAAATCGCGGGGCGGATTGGGTTTTGAATTACCAAATTACTAAATTACGAAATGAGTTTCTAGAATGAGAATTGTCAGCACAGAACACAAGCGAGTGGACATTCGCCGCAACGATACCGTGAAAGTCATCACGGGGCGGGACAAGGGCAAGGAAGGACGCGTGCTGCGCGTGTTTCCCGACGACGCCAAGCTTCTGGTCGAGCATGTGATGATCGTGAAGAAGCACGTGCGGCCGAACCCGCAGCGCAACATCAAGGGCGGCATCGCCGAGCAGGAGAGCCGGATTGCGCTATCCAACGTGCAACTGGTGTGCCCGAGCTGCGGCCCGGTGCGCATCGGACACGAAGTGCGCGGCGACCGGAAAGTGCGGGTGTGCAGGAAGTGCGGAACGACGCTGGACAAGTGATTGAGTGATTGGGAGATCGGGTGATTAAGCAATTGAAGACCTCACCGAGCTTGGGTTTTGATTTTCAATCGCCAAATGGCCCGATCACACAATTGCCCAATTGAGAGGTTGAGACGCGATGGCTAAAGACAAGAAATCATCGAAGGATGCGGCGCAGGAGCAGAAGGCCCCGGCGCAGGCGCACCACAGCGCCAAGGAGCGGCCGCGGCTGCGGTCGAAATTCGAGAAGGAAGTTGCGCCGGCTTTGCTGAAGGAACTCGAACTCAAGAACACGATGGCGGTTCCGCGCCTTAACAAGATCGTCGTAAACATGGGCATGGGCGAGGCCACGCAGAATTCGAAGATTCTCGATCCCGCGGTGAACGAACTGGGACAGATTACCGGCCAGAAGCCGATCATCACCAAGGCCAAGAAGTCGATTGCGGCTTTCAAGGTGCGCGAAGGGCAAGCCATCGGAACCATGGTGACGCTGCGCGGCGACCGCATGTACGAATTCTTTGACCGGCTGGTGAATATCGTTCTGCCCCGGGTGCGCGACTTCAAGGGAGTTTCCACGAAGTCGTTCGACGGCCGTGGCAACTACACGCTGGGCCTGCACGACCAGTTGATCTTTCCCGAGATTTCTTACGAGAAGGTCGACAAACAGAAGGGAATGAACGTCACCATCGTGACCACGGCGGCAAACGATAACCAGGCGCGCTCGCTGTTGAAGCACCTGGGCATGCCGTTTCGGACACAGTAAACGTTTCAAGCTTTCAGAGTTTCAAAGTTTCAGGATTTAACAGCAAGATCTCTAAAGGATTTCATGACTACTGCGAAACGGGTTAAAGACGCGAAGATCGAGAAGAAGTTTGAGCTGGCGCGCAACAACAAGGAGAAGACGCCGAAGTTTTCCACGCGCCGGCACAACCGCTGCAAGCGCTGCGGACGGCCGCGCGCTTACCTGCGCAAGTTTGGCCTGTGCCGCCTGTGTTTCCGGCAGCTCGCGCTGCAGGGCGAGATTCCTGGAGTAGCAAAGTCGTCCTGGTAAGGAAGCGCGGGGCAAGAGCCTTGACGGCGGAGATCCTTCGCGAGACAAAAAGCGTCTCGCTCAGGATGACAAGCCAAAGAGGGATGAGCGTGATCAAGCAGTAAAGGAGCCTCCGCAGGTTCTCCGCGGAACGCGGAGCGAACGGGTGGCGAGAGGAGAAGCAAACGATGAGGTTGACCGATCCGGTCGCAGATATGCTGACGAGGGTGCGCAACGCGCTGCAGGCGCGGCACCAGAAGGTGGACGTTCCAGCTTCCCGACTGAAGGTGGAGATTGCCCGTATCCTGAAGGAAGAGGGCTACATCTCGAACTTCAAGGCCACGGAGGAAGAGGGTCACAAGGTCATCCGGATTTATTTGAAATACGGCGCGCACAACGAGGCGGCGATTTCAAAGGCGGAGCGCGTATCGCGCCCCGGTTGCCGAGTCTACGTGCGCCGCAGCGAGATTCCGCGCGTGCTGGGTGGCATGGGAATCAATATTCTTACGACGCCGCGCGGAGTAATGACCGGACGGCAGGCGCGCAAAGAAGGCGTGGGTGGTGAGTTGTTGTGCGAGATCTGGTAAGGACGCAGGCAAGACGTAGCAAGCTACGTCTCTACGGGTAAAAGAGAGCTTATGTCGCGAATTGGAAAAAAGCCGATCCCGATCCCTAAAGGGGTGACGGTCAAAATCGAAGGCAACACGGTACTGGTGCAGGGGCCGAAGGGCAAGCTGGACACTCCCCTTCCGGCGGGCATCAAGGTGGAGCAGAAGGACGGAAACCTCGTCGCTCTGCGGGAGAACGATTCGCAGGCTGCTCTGCATGGACTGGCGCGCGCGTTGGTGAACAACGCTGTGGAAGGCGTGACCAAGGGATGGGCGCGCGATCTGGAAATCGTCGGCATCGGCTACCGCGCCGAGATGAAGGGCAAAGGGACTGTGGTGTTCAGCTTGGGATATTCCCATCCGATCGAATACCCGCTGCCGACAGGCGTCGAGGCCTCGGTCGATCCCAAGCAGACGAAGATCGCGCTTACGGGAATCGATCGCCAGCAAGTGGGCCAGGTGGCGGCGGAGATGCGCTCGCTGCGTCCGCCCGACCCGTACAAGAACAAGGGTGTGCGGTATGCGGGTGAGAGGTTAAAGAAGAAGGTGGGCAAGACCGGAGCGAAGTAGGAGGCCTTGGTATCAGGTCTTGGGTCTTAGGCAACCCAACACCTATGACCTGGGACGGGCTTTTAGCAACTAAGGACAGATTTTATGCTTACTCGAATTTCGAAGAATCAGAAACGCGATCACATTCACGACCGCATCCGCAAGAAGATGCAGGGGACGGCGGAACGTCCGCGGCTGAATGTGTACCGTTCGCTGAATCACATTTATGTGCAAGTCATCGACGACCTGCACGGCAAGACGCTGGTTTCGGCGAGTTCCGCCGAAGGCAAAAAGGAAGACCGGCGTACCGGCGGGAACGTTGCGGCCGCGAAAGCGCTGGGCAAGGTTATCGCCGAGCGAGCCAAAGCCAAAGGCGTGAGCAAGGTGGTGTTTGACCGTGGGGGCTACATTTATCACGGGCGGGTGAAGGCGCTGGCCGATGCAGCGCGCGAAGCGGGATTGCAATTCTAGGAATTTGGGAATTTGGTAATCGGGTAATCTGGTAATTTGAGCGGTTTCGATTGCAAATTACCAAATTGCAAATTACAAAATTACGAAATTAGGTTTAAAGAATGCCAACTGTAATCAAGAAGCTCGATGCGAATTCGTTTCAGTTGAAAGACCAGGTGGTGGCCATCAACCGCGTCACCAAGGTGGTGAAGGGCGGCAAGAACCTTTCGTTCGCCGCGCTGGTGGTGGTGGGCGATCCGTCGGCTGCAGTGGTCGGCCACGGCGCGGGCAAGGCCAAGGAAGTTCCGCAGGCGATTCGCAAGGCGATTGAGTCGGCGAAGAAGAATCTTATCAAGGTCAATCTGACGCAGACTTCGATTCCGCACCTGGTGCTGGGACGCTATGGATCCGGCAAAGTGTTGCTGAAGCCGGCTCCGGAAGGCACGGGAGTGATCGCCGGGGGCGCGGTGCGCGCGGTGATGACCTCGGTGGGAATTCAAAATGTTCTGACGAAATCGATTGGTACCACCAATCCGCACAACGTGATCAAAGCGACTTTCGACGCGCTGCGGCATTTGAAGAGCCGGGAGAGCGTCGCGGCCATGCGCGGCAAGTCGGTGCAGGAACTTTAGAAAATACCAAGCGCTAGTACCTAGTACTGGAAGCGGCGCTGGGATTGAGGAATTATCGATGACGACGAAGAAGCCGAAAGCGGTTGCCGGAAAGATACATCTGAAATGGGTGGTTTCGGCCATTTGCTCTCCGGTGAAGCACAAGCAAGTGGTGAAGGGGCTGGGATTTACGCGGCTGAATCAGGTAATCGAGCGTCCCGACAACGCGGCGATTCGGGGCATGGTGGCGAAGGTTCCGCACCTGGTCGTGATTTTGTAGTAGAAGCTCAGCTATCAGCCCTCAGCGGAAAACGCTTTGGCTGACGGCTGATGGCTAAGAGCTTATTTATGAATTTATCCAACATTCGAGCACCGAAGAAGGCGTCGGAGAAGCGCAAGCGCGTGGGGCGCGGTATGGGCTCCGGCATGGGCAAGACCTCCACTCGCGGGCACAAGGGCCAGCGTTCGCGCACCGGTATGCGCTTGATCCGCGGCTTTGAAGGCGGACAGATGCCGCTGCATCGCCGCATGCCCAAGCGCGGGTTTACGAATATCTTCCGCAAGGAATTCAACATCGTGAGCCTGGAGCGGCTGGTTGCGCTGGGCGGGGATCTGCACGCCGCCCCCATCACGCCTGAAGTGCTGCGCAAAGCGGGAGTGATCAAGGCCAAGCTTCCGGTGAAGATTCTGGGCGATGGCGAGCTCACCATTGCCATCACGGTGCACGCGCACAAGTTCTCCAAGTCGGCGCAGGAAAAAATCACCAAGGCAGGTGGCAAGGTTGAGGTCTTGCAGTAATGGCTGAGACAGGAGCATTTCCGCTTTTCGACAAGCTGGCAAACATTTTCCGCATCCCCGACTTGCGGAAGCGGGTTCTGTTTACCCTGGCCATGCTCGCAGTCTACCGGCTAGGCGGACATCTTCCCACTCCGGGCGTCAACTTCCTGAAACTGGAGGAAGCCTTCAATCGAAGCGGGGGATCGCTGCTCGGTTTCGTGGATCTGTTTTCCGGCGGCAGCCTGCGCAAGATGACCATTTTCGCCCTGGGTATCATGCCGTACATCACGGCATCGATCATCCTGCAGCTTTTGACCGTGGTATATGAGCCGCTGGCCAAGCTGCAAAAAGAAGGTGAGCTGGGGCGCAAGAAAATTACCCAGTGGACCCGGTACATCACCGTAATCCTCAGCGCGGTGCAGTCGTTCGGCATCGCCATCGGCCTCGAGAAAGCCGGAGACTTCGTGCTGCATCCCGGTCCCGGTTTCATCCTGATGACCATGCTGACGCTGACCACGGGCAGCGCGTTCATCATGTGGCTGGGCGAGCAGATCACGGACCGCGGCATTGGCAACGGGATGTCGCTGCTGATTTTTGCCGGCATTGTGGTGGGCCTGCCGCGTGGCGTGCAGGATCTTTTCGACAAGGCCAAGAACGGAACCTGGGGAGCGATCACGCCGGTGCTGATGGCTGGCCTAGTCGTATTCATGGTTGCGGTGGTCGCCTTCATCGTATATGTCGAACGCTGCGAGCGGCGCATCCCGGTGCAGTATGCCAAGCGCGTTGTGGGACGCAAAGTGATGGGCGGGCAGTCCACGCATCTGCCTTTGCGGGTGAATGCGGGCGGCGTCATGCCCGTGATCTTCGCGTCTTCGATTCTGGGTTTGCCCCAGATGCTCGGGTATAGCTTGAAAAACAGCCGGTACTTCGGCGACATGATTCGAATGCTGGGCTGGGGCGAGCCGCTCTACACGTTGTTGTATGCGCTGGGCATTATTTTCTTCGCATACTTTTATGTGTCGATCGTTTTCAATCCCAGTGAAGTTGCCGACAATATGCGGAAGTACGGCGGCTTCATTCCGGGCATTCGTCCGGGCAAGCGCACGGCCGATTACATTAACGAAGTTTTGACCCGGATCACGCTGGTGGGCGCGCTGTACCTGATCATCATTTCATTTATTCCCGAGTGGATGATGGCAGGCATTCACCTGAACCATCTGCCCTTCTGGCTGGGAGGCAGGCTGTTTGAGCAGCTTCCGGTGTGGGTGACGAACGGCTTAGGGGTCACTTTTTATTTTGGCGGCACGTCGCTGCTGATCGTCGTGGGCGTGGCCATGGATACGGTGACGCAGATCGAAGCGCAGTTGATCATGCGCCATTACGATGGCTTCACGCCGCGAAGCGGACGCATTCGCGGTCGCAGGAACTGGTCGTAAACCAAATTTGTTCTGGGGTTGCTGCACTTTGCTGGAACTGGCGCAGCCTTGTGGGAGGCTCACCGGGAACACTGAGATCGGGAGGCTTTGGCCAACTGATGGCGCAGGAAACCTCACGTGATGTAGGCCCCGTAGTTCTGCTTGGACCTCCGGGCGCCGGTAAGGGTACGCAGGCCAAGCGCATCATGGAGCGGTATTTGATTCCGCAGGTCTCCACGGGAGACATTCTGCGCTACAACGTGGCTCAGGGCACGGAACTCGGCACAGCCGCCAAGGCGGTGATGGCGCGAGGCGAATTGGTTTCCGACGATCTGGTTTGTGAGATGGTCCGGCAGAGGTTGAAACAGCCGGATTGCAAGCGCGGCTACGTGCTGGACGGGTTTCCCCGGACGGCGGCTCAGGCCGGATGGCTGGACGCATTGCTCGACGACCGGCTCTTTGACAACTCGCGCCCGACCCGCGCCTGGCCAATTGTGATCCGCCTGGACGTGGACTATAATCAATTGTTGCTCCGGATCTCTGGACGCCGTTCTTGTCCCACCTGTGGGCGGATCTATAACGTCCACTTCCAGCCGCCCCGTGTCGATGGTATTTGCGACTGCGACGAGTCGAAGCTGGTGACCCGCAATGACGACCGGTTGGAAGTGATTCAGCCCCGTTTGGCGGCCTACCAGGAGCAAACTACTCCGGTGGTGGATTACTACCAGCGTACAGGAAGACTGATCTCGGTGAACGGCGATCGGCCGATGGACGAGGTCACGGAGGAGATTTTCAGGATCCTCGAAGACCATCATGCTTGAGGGTGGTCACGTTTAAGAATGGCGATCGTCTGCAAGTCGGCGGCGGAGATTGAACGGATGCGGCACAGTGGCCGCATCGTTCGTCAGGTTCTCGATGAGGTGCGTTCGATGGTGGCGCCCGGCGTTACGACGATGGATCTGGAGCGCGCCGCCGAAAAGAAGATCGCGGAACTTGGAGCCAAGCCGGCGTTCAAGGGATATTACGATTATCCCTGCGTCTTGTGCACGTCGGTGAACGAAGAGATTGTGCACGGCATCCCGTCGGAAAAACGGGCGCTGAAGGAAGGCGATATCGTCTCGATTGACTGCGGCGTGGTGCTGGATGGCTACTATGGCGACGCCGCGATCACGGTTCCGGTGAGCGACGCGGTAAAGCCGGAGTTGCGCAAGCTGTTGACGGTGACCGAAGAATCGCTCTACCGCGGCATCGACCAGGTTCTCATCGGCAACTCGGTGGGCGATGTGGGAGCGGCGGTGCAGGAGCACGTGGAAGCCAACGGGTTCAGCGTGGTTCGTGAATTCGTGGGACATGGCATCGGGACGCGCTTGCACGAAGAGCCGCAGGTGCCGAACTTCGGAGCCCGCGGCCATGGCGCGAAATTGCGCGAAGGCATGGTGCTCGCGATCGAGCCCATGGTGAATTACGGCAAGCCGGAAACGCGGGTGCTCGGCGACAAGTGGACGGCAGTGACCGTCGATGGCAGTTTCAGCGCGCATTTCGAGCATTGCGTAGCAGTGACGAAAGATGGGCCGGTGATTTTGACGAAGTAAAGAAGCTCTCAGCCTTCAGCCAAAGGCTGAAAGCTGAAAGCCCTGAGAGGTGCATGAGCAAAGAAGACGCGATTGAAGTGATGGCAGTAGTCCTGGAACCGCTGCCCAACGCCATGTTCAAGGTGGAATTGGAGAACAAGCACCAGGTACTGGCGCATGTGTCCGGCAAAATGCGCAAGAACTTTATTCGTATCCTGCCAGGCGACAAGGTTGCGGTCGAGCTTTCGCCGTACGATCTGAATCGCGGAAGAATTGTCTATCGCTATAAATGATCTTGTAGTCCAAAGATTTTGCTGACAGCTGAAAGCTGACGGCTGAGAGCTGGTTTATGAAAGTACGAGCATCGGTAAAGAAAATCTGTGACAAGTGCAAGGTCATCCACCGCAAGGGTGTGGTGCGGGTGATCTGCGTTAACACGAAACACAAACAGCGCCAGGGCTAGACCCTGCCGCCCGGAGTCTAAGAACCTATGGCACGTATCGCAGGCGTCGACTTACCGCGCCAGAAGCACATCAACATCGCGCTGACCTATATCTACGGCATCGGGCATCCGCGCGCCGGCAGCATTCTCGACGAGGCCAAGGTGGACCCGATGAAGAAGGTCCAGGACCTCAGCGAAGAGGAAGTGAACCGCATCCGCACCGTGATTGAATCGCAAGGGATGGTGGAGGGGGATCTGCGCAAGGAAGTTTCGATGAACATCAAGCGGCTCATCGAAATCGGCTCCTATCGCGGCTTCCGCCACCGCCGGAACCTGCCGGTCCGCGGACAGCGTACCCACACCAACGCGCGCACCCGCAAAGGCCCGCGCAAGGGAACGGTATCAACCAAGAAGAAGGCGACGTCGAAGACATAGAAGCAGTTCTCAGTTCTCAGTTCTCGGTTCTCAAGTTAAAACCGGGACTTCTGAGAACTGGGAACTGAGAACTGAGAACTGGAAAATGGCAAAGCCAGCAGCAGCGGGCGGCACTGCCGCACCGGAGAAAAAGGGCAAGAAGAAGACGTTCAAGAAGAAGGAGCGTAAGCACGTTCCGCATGGGCTGTGTTACGTTCAGGCGTCCTTCAACAACACGATCGTGACCATCACCGACATGAACGGCAACGTTCTGTCGTGGAAGAGTTCGGGATCGCTGGGCTTTCGCGGATCGCGCAAGGGCACGCCGTTCGCCGCGCAGCAGGCGGCGTCGAACGCGGCCAACATGGCGCGCGATCACGGCGTCCGCAGCGTGGATGTGCGGGTGAGCGGCCCGGGTTCAGGTCGCGAGTCGGCAGTGCGCGCTCTGGCCTCGTCTGGCATTGAAGTGCGCTCCATCCGCGACGTGACGCCGATTCCGCACAACGGATGCAGGCCGCCGAAGCGGAGAAGAGTGTAAGCAAGGGACTAGCGGTTAGGGGCTAGGGATCAGCAAGAATTCTAAAGCTGTTGCCTCAGCCCTAGCCCCTAACCCCTGATTTTCGTCCGGGACGAAGGGTGAAGCCAAACCCGTAAACCGGTCATCTAACAAGGAGGACAACTTGGCACGTTATACCGATGCAGTCTGCCGTCTATGCCGCCGCGAGGGCATGAAGCTGTTCCTCAAAGGCGCAAAGTGTTTCAGCGATAAGTGTCCCATCGAGAAGCGCAACTTCGCTCCCGGACAACATGGGAAAGACCGCAAAGCCAAGATCGTTGGCTACGGCCTGCAGTTGCGCGAGAAGCAGAAAGCCAAGCGTATCTATTTCACCCTCGAAGGCCAGTTCCGCAACTACTTTGAGAAGGCCGCGCGCACCCGGGGAGTGACCGGCGAACTGCTCCTGCAACAACTGGAGCGGCGTCTGGATAATGTGGTCTTCCGCCTCGGCTTCGCACAATCGCGGCGTCAGGCGCGGCAATTGGTCCGCCACGGGCATGTCGCCGTCAACGGTCGTAAAGTCAACATTCCTTCGTATGAAGTGAGTGCGGGCGAGGAGATTTCCATCCGCGAGAACAGCAAGAAGCTCGTCATTCTGGAAATGGCCAAGGAGTTTGCCAGCCACGGCACGCTGCCCAACTGGCTGGAAGTGAATCGCGACAATTACACGGCGCGAATTCTCTCCTTGCCCAAGCGCGAAGATATTCAACTGCCGGTGAATGAGCAGTTGATTGTTGAGTTGTACAGCAAGTAAGAGATTGAGCGATCGGGTCATCGGGTCATTGAGCGATTTGAAATCACTCAATCTGCCGATCACTAAATCGCTCAATTCACGGTCCACATTTCGAGCCAGATCAGCCTGCGCTGGCGCTCGACCTGAATCCGGACTATTCAGGGAGCCAGCACTGAGCCAAACGGCCGAAGGAGAAACAAATGCTTTGGAAAGGTTTTCAGAAACCAAAACGTCTCGCAGTTGACACTTCCACCCTCACCGACAAATACGGAGTTTTTTGGGCGCAGCCTTTTGAGCGCGGCTTCGGCACTACCGTGGGCAACGCCCTGCGACGCGTGCTGCTGAGTTCCATTGAAGGCGCCGCTGTCACCGCAGTGAAGATGGAAGGTGTGCTCCACGAATTCCAATCGATTCCCGGCGTGGTGGAAGACGCGACCGACATCATCCTCAACCTGAAACAGATTCCGTTCAAGCTGGCTGGCGACGCGCCGAAGGCGATTTACCTGCGCGCAGACCAGCCTGGCGTGGTTACCAGCGGCATGATCGAGGCCGACGGCGACGTGGAAGTTCTCGACAAGGACGTCTACATCGCGACGGTCAGCGAGGGCGGCAAGCTTGACATGGAAATGCGCCTGAAGCGCGGCCGTGGCTACGTTTCCGCCGACAAAAACTTCGACGAGGACCTCGGCATCGGATTTATTCCCATCGATTCTGTGCACTCACCAGTGCGCAAGTGCAACTACACGGTTGAAGCCGCGCGTCTTGGCCAGATTACCGACTACGACAAGCTCACCCTCGAAGTGTGGACCAACGGCTCCATCACGCCCGCCGATTCGATCGGTCTGGCCGCGAAGCTGATTAAGGACCACATGAACATCTTCATCAACTTCGAGGAGGAGATCGAAACCGGTGTGTCGTCGTCAGACGATCGCAAACCCGAGATCCACAATGAGAACCTGAACCGCTCCGTTGAGGAACTCGAGCTTTCTGTGCGCAGCTACAACTGTCTGAAGAACGCGAACATCCAGACCATCGGCGAGCTGGTGCAAAAGACGGAGTCGGAAATGCTCAAGACCAAGAACTTCGGCCGCAAGTCGCTGAACGAGATCAAGGAGATTCTTTCCTCGATGGGTCTGAGCCTGGGCATGAAGATCGACGAGCACGGCAATGCCGTGCCCGGGCCGACTTCGAATCTGGTTCTTCCGGCTTCGGCCTACGGACCGGACGATCAGCTGTAAGAACAGTGGTCAGTGGCTAGTGGTCAGTGGTCAGAAACACCAAAGACGACTGCTGGCCACTGACTTCATATTTAGAGACCGAATACTGGCCATTGACCACTGGCCACTGACCACTGAGGTTCTACCATGCGTCACAAAGTTGCAGGATACAAACTAGGACGGAACACCGCGCACCGGCGCTCGCTGCTGCGCAACCTCGTCACCTCCGTGATCGTGGAAGAGCGGGTCGAGACCACCGTTCCCAAGGCCAAGGCCGCGCGCCCGATCGTCGAGAAGATGATCACGCTGGGCAAGCGCGGCGACCTCGCTGCGCGCCGTCTGGCGGGCGCTTACCTTATGACCGACGAGGCGCTGGTGAAGCTGTTTGACACCGTTGGCCCGCGCTTTGGTGATCGCAACGGCGGCTACACACGCATCATCCGGACCGGATGGAATAAGGGCGACGGTGCCGACAAAGCATTCCTCGAACTGCTGGGCAGCGAAAAGGTACTCGACGAGAAGCGCGAGAAGCGCGCCGAAAACCGCGCCAAGAAAGTCGCCGAAGCCAAGAAGGCTATGGAAGACGCAGAAGCGCAAGCCCAGCACGATGGCGGCATCGAGCCGGTCAAGGAAGAAGCGGAAGACAAAAAGTAGTTGTCGGGATATTGTTCGGGGCACGGCGCAAGCCGTGCCCTTTTTCGTTTACGCTTTGTCATTCCGACTTGGGCGCAAGCCCAAGGAGGAATCTGCTCTCCGCAAGCGCCCGAAACTCCCCACTCGTACATGTCCTCCCGCGGCCCCCGCCGGTAATCTTGCCGTAAGTTGCCATCCTTATAAACTTTCACAAGGATGGGATTTACCCGCACACAGATCGCCATTGCCGTCAGCGTTGCGGCGCTGCTGGTGTGTGGATTTCTCGGCTACATCCATTGGCTGAGCGATCAGGGACCAGTGCTGGCGCGGTCCGAAGAGCGCGATACTTTGACCGGTCTGCCGGTCAGCATCCGGATGAATCCCCTGCGTGACCGCACGATTGAGCACAGCGCTAACCTCTTTCTTCGGCAGTTGCGGGACGGCCACTGTGACGAATTGCTCTCCACCTGGGAACACGACTACCGCAAGAAGTACGCCCACTTTATCTGCGATTCGGAGGCGAAACATCCGCTGCTTTCCTGGGATCTTGCGGAGTGGGAGAGTGCGCCGCCCCTTACCATTCTTCATTACCGCGGCAAGCGCCTTAACACCGCGGGGCAGTCCGGCACCTACAAGGAACTCTTCACCGTCACTACCGAAAACAAGGACGGCCAGTGGGTGGTTACGAAGTACGACGCGATGTACTGAGAAGCAGTTCTCACTTCTCAATGTGTCGATGCGATGCATTGAAGCTACTTTCAGATCCCTATTTTGGTGCCAGCCTCGGTGTCTCCGCGTCTCCGTGGTAATAATTAACCATGCCCGAACGTTCTCCCGAGCATGAGTCTTCCGCTGCTCGAAACATCTACGCCTTCGGCGTTACTTCATTTCTGAACGACACCGCTACCGAGATGGCGTACTGGGTGCTGCCGGCATTTCTGGCGTCGCTGGGAGCGGGGCCGGCTCAGTTGGGATTGATCGAGGGCGTGGCCGAAAGCGTGGCGTCGTTTGCCAAGCTTTTCTCCGGGTATCTTTCCGACCACATCCGTCGCCGGAAGCCGGTCGTAGTCGCCGGATATTTCGTCGCGAATTCAGTTAAGCCTCTGCTTGCTCTGGTCACGGCCTGGCCACAGATTCTGCTGATTCGCTTCACCGATCGCCTCGCGAAAGGCGTGCGTGGCGCGCCGCGCGACGTAATGGTCGCCGAGTCTGTGCCGAAGAACCGACTGGGTTCTGCGTATGGGCTGATTCAGTCTATGGATTCTGCTGGAGCCATCGCCGGCCCTTTGGCGGCTCTGGTGTTACTTGCGCATTACGGAATTCGTAGCGTGTTCTGGGCCGCCGCTGTTCCGGGGGCGTTATGCGTGCTGGTTACGGTCGTGGGCATCCGCGAGACCAAGCGCCGGCACATGGAAGATTCCGCTGTGCGCCCCGCAACGCCGGACACGTTACAGCACAGGACTCTTTCTTCAGCGGCGGTTGAAAAAGGCAAACGCGTAGAACTTCCCCCCAGCTTCTACTTCGTCCTGGTCGCGGTGACGCTTTTTTCTCTCGGCAACTCGAGCGACATGTTTCTCGTCTTGCGGGCGCAGAACGTCGGCATCCCCGTGGCGCTCGCGCCACTGCTGGGGCTGGTGTTCAACATTACTTATACGCTGGCATCCTGGCCTGCGGGCCGGTTCAGCGACCGCGTTTCGCGGCGGTTGGTTGGTTCCGCAGGCTACTTGATTTTTGCCGCGGTCTATTTTGTGTTTGGCCGTGCGCCTTCCACGCTGGCAATTTGGATTGCGATGGTGGTTTACGGTTTCTACTACGCGCTAACGCAGCCAGTGCTGAAGGCCTTAGTGGTTGAAACAGTTGGTGAGAATGTGCGCGGCCGAGCCCTCGGCATTTATTTTTTCGTGACCAGTGTGGCCACTCTGGCCGCAAGCTTGATCACTGGAGAACTGTGGAAGCACTACGGCGCCGCGATTCCGTTTTATTTTTCGGCGGCAATGGCTGTGGTTGCAGCGGGGATTTTGCAGGTCGCGAGGCCGAGTTCGGGCATAACCACGAGTGACCATTTGCCGGTTACATTGAAGTAACGAATCCCTGTGTACCTTTTAGTGGCACTTCAAAGATTAGCTAGAAATCGAGTGAATGGAGCCGCGATTCATTTCGCTCTTTCCCCTCCATGTCCACCACAGGAAAATGAGCAACTGCGCTCCGACTCCGGCGCAGGTGTCGAGAATAACGTCCCGAATTGTGCCCGTGCGTGAAGGGATGAAGCTCTGGTGCCATTCGTCGAGGCTGGCCACAAGAGTGGTGCCCAGAATTGCGATGGTCGCCCAGCGCGGGGTCCACTTGGTATGAGTTATCGCGGGCAGTGTGGCACGCCACGCGCGGAAAAACAGGATGCTCAGAACGCCGTAGCCGACGACGTGGCCGCCTTTGCGGATGAAGAAGTGCCAAACCTCAAAGCGCTCCCAGTTGAGGCCGAAGAGGAAATGCAGCACAGGGTAAAGAATGCGGCTGGTGTTGTGGGCTGAGAGCATCGCGCTGGATTCAATGGCGATGAGGATGAGCCAGAGAATCGCGGCAATCCAGGCCCTCAGAACGTCGTGGCGATCGGAGTTCAAGCGTGCGGGTTACTCAACGCCATAGTTGGGAGCCTCGCGGGTGATCATTACGTCGTGGACGTGACTTTCGCGGAGGCCGGCACCGCTGATGCGCACGAAGCGCGTTTTCTGCAAGAGTTCGGCGATGGTGGCGCAGCCGCAATAGCCCATGCCTGACCTCAATCCGCCAACCATCTGGTGGACGATCATGGCAACCGAACCGCGGTAGGGCACGCGTCCCTCAATGCCTTCGGGAACAAGTTTGCCCAGACGATTGGAATCGCCATCGTTGGCGGAGACTGCCGCGGAGGAATCCCCTTCGGTGTTTTGAAAATAGCGTTCGCTGGAACCCTGTGCCATGGCGCCGATCGAGCCCATGCCGCGGTAAGACTTGAACGAACGGCCTTGATAGAGGATGAGTTCGCCGGGACTTTCGTCGGTGCCGGCGAAGAGCGAGCCGATCATGACCGCGCTTGCCCCCGCAGCCAGCGCCTTGGTGATGTCGCCGGAGTACTTGATGCCACCGTCGGCAATGATGGGCACGCCGGCGTCTTTTACGG
Organism: uncultured Acidobacteriaceae bacterium; assembly: GCA_963850805.1. Lineage (GTDB taxonomy): Bacteria > Acidobacteriota > Terriglobia > Terriglobales > Acidobacteriaceae > Sulfotelmatobacter. The sequence goes on from CAWKNF010000003.1 coordinate 158,347, forward strand.
CGCGGAAGGCTTCGGCAATCGCAGTGATCTGCGGCACGCCAGCGCCGGTGACCACGCGCGTGGTGCAAATGGAACCGGGGCCGATGCCGACCTTGATGCCGTCGGCTCCGGCGCGAGCCAACTCGCATGCGCCGTCGAAGGTGGCGACGTTGCCGGCCAGCAGTTCCATGCCGGGGAGTTTCGACTTTACCTGCTTCACTGCTTCCAGCACCTTTGTCGAGTGGCCGTGCGCGCTGTCGATGGCGAGCACGTCGACCTTGGCTCTGGCTAATTCCTGGGCGCGCTCGAGAAAATCTCCGGTGGCGCCGATGGCCGCGCCCACGCGCAGTCGTCCTTGAGGGTCTTTGGCGGCGTTGGGATATTTCAGCTTCTTCTGGATGTCTTTTACGGTGATCAGTCCCTTGAGGTTGTATTTGTCGTCGACGACGAGAAGTTTTTCGACTCGGTGCTCGTGGAGAATCTCTTCGGCATCTTCGAGCGTGGTGCCAACGGGCACAGTGATTAGATTTTTCTTGGTCATGACGCGATCGATGGGGATATCGAAGCGGCTCTCGAAGCGCAGGTCGCGGTTAGTGAGAATGCCGACGAGCTTGCCATGCTGAGTGATGGGCACGCCGGAAATTTTGTACTTGCGCATGACCTCAAGCGCATCGCTGACCTTGTCCGTGGGCGACATGGTGACCGGGTCGACGATCATGCCGCTTTCGGAGCGCTTTACTTTGTCGACTTCGTTGGCCTGCTGCTCAATCGAGAGGTTGCGATGAATGATGCCGATTCCGCCTTGCTGGGCCAGCGCAATCGCCATGTGCGATTCGGTGACGGTGTCCATGGCGGCGCTGACGATGGGAATGTTCAGGCTGATGTTACGGGTGAGCTTGGTCTGGGTGGAAGCGGTCGCGGGAATTACGTCGGAACGTGCGGGTAAGAGGAGAACGTCGTCGAAGGTGAGAGCTTCGGGTACGGGAAAATGAATCATAAGTTTTGGAAATTCTCCCTGGGTGGGGTGAATCTTTATTCTAGAGAGAGCGCGGGCTTGAGGCAAATGGGAGAACCAAAAGTGGGGCTTGCCGCCAGTGGAGTGTAAGCGCCGTATAGAGCCCATAGAACAGATGGAGTCCGACAGCAGGCCTTACGGCTGCGCATCTGATTTCGCGCCTGCCGACTTTGGGATGGAAAGACCGATGCGTCGCGCCAAATCCCTGAAGCGGGGCGACGAGTGCAGGCTGTCGAATTCCTGGTCGGCCGCAACGAAAGTCAGGAGCATGGAGCGGTCCGCATACGCCTTTTCGAGCATCGCGAGAGCATGTTCTTTGTCACCCAGGCCGATATAAACCTCAGCAAAGTTATACGCCGGCACATAACTCCGTTTCGACCAACGCTCCAGCTCTTGCAAGACATTTTCCGCATCGCCTTTCCTGCCCGCGAGCGCATAGGAGTGGCCGAGTTCGGCTAAAGGCCAAGGTATGGTGGACTCGACTTGGCGCGCTTTCTCGTACTCGGCGACGGCGCGGGGAAGGTCGCCCTTCGCCTCGTAGGCCGATCCGAGAAGCATGCGAGCAAGCCAGTAATCGGGATCCATGGAGAGGGTGTTGCGGAGTTGTTCAATGGCCTGATCGTATTGACGGGCATTGTACAGATTCTGGCCCACTGTCTCACTCACCTCAACGGAAAGCGGATCGAGTTCCACGGCTCGTTTACTCTCCGCGATACCTTCACCAACCCGTCCGGCGAGGATTAATTCCCAACCATAGTACGCGTGAGCATCGGCAGAGTTGGGTTTCAGGTCGATGGCACGCCTGAGTTCCACCTCTGCGGCGTTCCAGTCATAGTCATACCAGAAGAGAATCATTCCCATGTCTGCGTGGGCTTCGGCAAGGGTACCGTCCAGTTCCAATGCCTTTCTTGCCGCCTCTCTCGCCTTAGGCATAGAGTCCTGCGGGGTTGAGAAGAAATCATTGCTGGTGAAGTAGGCATAAGACAGTCCCTCGTACGCCAAGGCGTAGTTTGGATCGAGGTCGATGGCCTGATGAAAATATCCGATTCCCTGGTTCACTCCGTCTTTGGTGAGCTTTTCCGCGTAGTAGCGTCCTTTGAGATAAAGCTGATAAGCCTCGGGATTGGTCGTCTGGCGTCTGGCCAATTGCTTTTCATCCTCCCCGCTCAGCTTGCGGCGGAGTTTGTCGGAGATATCCCTCGTGATTTCCTGCTGGATCGCAAGCACATCGGCGAGCTTCCGATTGTACGATGCGCCCCAGATGTGGCTGTTATTTGCGACGTTCACGAGCTCGGCCTCGATCGACAAATCGTTCCCCCGCTGTATTATCCGTCCAGTCAGAACTGCTTGTACGCTGAGGTCGTGTCCGGCGGCCTGCGCGTCGATTTCTCGTCCGCGATACCGGAGAACGGAATTGCGGGACTTTACAGTGAGACGGGGCAGTTGCGAAAGGTTGTCAATGAGGCTTGCGGTGATGCCGTCTGTAAGATACTCCGTGTTCGGGTCAGCTCCCACATTATTGAAAGGCAGCACTGCGATGGAGTCAATCGCAGTGCCTGGTTTCCTGGATCGCAGATACATACCCGTGGCGAGCAGGGCAATCAAAACGAGCGCAGTGATGATGAATGGTACCCGCGGTCGTAGGGCTTTCGGCCGCGGAGTTAGTCGCTGATCTTCCGGCAGCCCAGAGGCTGCGTTGCGCTTCATCCGTTTGAGATCGGCACCTATCTCGGCGGCGTGCTGGTAGCGCAGGTCTTTGTCTTTCTCCAGCGCCTTGTTGATGATCTCTTCCAGTTTAGCCGGGGTATCAGGGTTGATTCGAACTGGCGATACCGGCACTCGATTCAAGATGGAATCAAACGTCGCGCCTGTCGTGTCGCCCCGAAACGGAAGTGTCCCAGCGCACATTTCATACAGTACCGCTCCGAACGAAAATAGATCGCTGCGCCTGTCGACTTCATGTCCCCTGACCTGTTCCGGCGACATGTAGGCGACGGTTCCCAGCGCACTGCCGGGACTGGTGAGATTTCCAGCTGAGTCGACAGTCGAGCCGCTCGGGTCAGCGCTCTCCGCTTTGAAGGAGAGCTTGGCCAGCCCGAAATCGAGAATCTTCGCCTGACCTCGATTCGTGATGAAGATGTTCGCGGGCTTGATGTCGCGGTGGATGATTCCCTTCGAATGCGCGGCGTCGAGACCGTCCGCGATCTGGACGCTCAGATCAAGCGCTGCCTCGATCACCATCGGCTTGCCAGCGATGCGGTGCCGGAGCGTCTCGCCCTCCAGCAGTTCCATGGCGATGAAGGTCCGCCCATCGGCCTCGTCGATTTCGTAGATGGTGCAGATGTTCGGGTGGTTCAGAGAGGACGCGGCCTTGGCCTCGCGCTGGAAGCGGCTGAGGGCTTGTGCGTCGTGCGCGAGGTCGTCCGGCAGGAACTTCAGGGCGACGTGGCGGCCGAGCTTGAGGTCTTCCGCCTCGAACACCACACCCATGCCCCCGCCCCCAATTTTGCCGAGAATGCGGTAGTGGGAAATCGTCTGACCCACGGGTTGGGAGGGCGTGGACACTGGCGAGAATGTTACGGGGAGCTTGGCGAGGGGTCAACAAGCGGCCGCCGAGGTGTTCGTTCTTTACCTGTACCGTCGAGCTGTGGCGACTGAGATTCCTCCGCGCGTGAAAGCAAAACACGCGCTGTCGGAATGACGAGGCCCGTGCCACCCCGGTGCGCTAGTCCAGCTCGGGCGGGTTTGTCTTTTGACCCCCATCCGGCGTATATTAGAAAACTGAGAACTGTTGTGTAGTACCAGGATTTGGCGGAGCACACCAGTGGGCGCAAGCCCACTTTTTCGTTGCGGAGGAATCTGCCGGGTGGGCCGGATCGTAAGTTATTGGATGCATGGCACTTGAGCTTGATCGAGTACGAGAGATTGCGGAGCGGGTAGCGGCCTCCAGCGGGCTGGAAGTGGTCGAAGTCGAGTTTCGCGGGAGCGGCAATGCCCGCATGCTGCGCGTGTTTCTGGACAAGCCTGGAGCGGCGAGTGGCGATCCGCTGGCAGGAGTGACGCACGGAGATTGCGCCAACTTCAGCCGCGAGTTTGGCACGATCCTCGATGTCGAGGATGCAATTTCAACCAGCTACACGTTGGAAGTTTCGTCTCCGGGGTTGGACCGGAAGTTGACGAAGGCGGCTGAGTTTGAGCGCTTTGTCGGAAGCCGCGTGAAGTTGACGACGAGGAATCCGGTGAACAACAACCGGCACTTCGAAGGACGGCTGGAAAGTTTTCGCGAAGGGCGGCTGACGCTGGACTTGAGCGTGTCGAGCCACAAGTCGCGCAGGAAGATGGGCGCGGCGGGTTTCGAGCAAGGGCAGAAGATCGGGATTGAATTCGCCAATGTGGAGAAGGCGAATCTGGTGCCGGAAATCTAGGAGTAGGTCTCAGGTCATAGGTGTTAGGTCTTAGGTTTTGCCTAAGAGCTGAGACCTAAGACCTGCAAGACGCGGTCGGCTTCATACCGGAATCTTTTATGGCTAGTGAGCTTTACAACACGATTGACGCATTGAGCCGTGAAAAGGGGATTGATCCTCAGATTGTGGTTAGCGCGGTGGAAGACGCCATTGTGATGGCTACGCGCAAATACTACAAGACACAGGAGAATCTGCGCGCCGAACTGGATAAAGAGACCGGCAAGATCAATGCCTTTGCGGTGAAGACGGTGGTGGAGACTCCGGAGCAGGTGGAAGATCCGCTGTTGCAGATCACCCTGGAAGATGCGCGCAAGAGCGATCCTAACCTGGAAGTTGGCGGGGAGTTGCGGATTCCGAAGGTTACGGAAGGCATCCTGGGGCGCATTGCGGCGCAACTGGCGAAGCAGGTTATCTTCCAGAAGGTGCGCGAGGCGGAACGCGACACCGTTTACAACGAGTACATCGGACGCGTGGGCGAGGTGGTGAATGCGACCGTGAAGCGGGTGGAAGGTCCGGACGTGATCTTCGACATCGGCAAGGCGGAAGCGCGCATGCCGCGCAAGGAGCAGTCGCGGCTGGAATCGTTTGCGATTGGCGAGCGCGTTCGGGTCGTGATTGCCCGGGTGGAAAAAGCTTCGAAGGGGCCGGGCGTGGTAGTGTCTCGCGCGGTGCCGGACTTGGTGCAGCATTTGTTCCAGACGGAAGTGCCGGAGATTTATGACGGGACGGTGGTAATCCGCGCGATTGCGCGCGAAGCCGGCGAGCGCACGAAGATTGCCGTCATGTCGAAGGATAAGGACGTGGATGCGGTGGGCGCGTGCGTGGGCATGAAGGGGATGCGGGTGCAATCGATCATCCGCGAACTGCACGGAGAAAAGATTGACATCATCGAGTATCACGAAGACGCGGTGACGTTCGCCGAGAAGGCTTTGCAGCCGGCGAAGGTGAGCAAGGTTACAGTGGTCGATTCCGGCGGCAAGCACCTCGAAGTTGTGGTCGACGACAGCCAGCTCTCCCTTGCCATCGGCAAGAAGGGGCAGAACGTGCGGCTGGCGGCGAAGCTGCTGGGCTGGAAGATCGACATAAAGAGCGAAGAAGAGAAGCGGCAGGAAGTGGAACAGCAGATGGCGGACATGGTTCCGCAAACGGTTACGCCCTTGGATAAAGTGGATGGCTTAGGCGACGGACTGGTGGAGAAATTGGCAGCTGCTGGCGTGACCACGGTGGAAGCCCTGGCCGACATGACGCCCGAGCAGCTTGAGGCGATTGAGGGCATTGGGCCGAAGACGGTGGAAAAAATCAGTCTTGCGGTGAATAATTACTTTGCCAGCCTTGAAGGTGGAACGGTGGAGGGCGCGGCTGAAGGCGAAGTCGCGGTCGAGCGCGAGACTGGTGCGGCGGAGGTTGCTGCGGCAGGCGGAGACGACATCACCGCCGAGATCGCGGCCGTCGCGGACGAACCGGCAGCAAGTGAGGAAGTGGCTTTGTCTGAAGAAGGCACCGTCGAAGCAGACGCACTTGCCGAAGAGAACCAAAAGCAAGCGGAGGATTCCTCGGAGCAGGCTGCTCCGGAAGAAGAATCCGCTCCCGAAACCAGAGAATAATCATGGCACGCTGGCACACGTTCGACGGCGTGGGACCGAAGAAAGTGACTCCGTGAGGTCGATGATGACCTAACTAAAACGCGGAGAAACGAAAGGCCGGATGAGTAAGGTTCGAATCAACGATCTAGCCCGAGAGCTGGAAGTCAAGAGCAAAGCTATTCTGGATACGCTTCCGTTGGTGGGGGTGACCGAGAAGAAGACGCACTCCAGTTCTCTGGAAGAGCACGAAGCGGAGAAAGTACGTGTGTACATCCGCTCGTCGGCAGAAGGTTCGTCCCCGGCCGGCAAGTCGACTTCGCGCCCGCTTCGCGGCGAAGAAGAAATCAAAACCAAGATTGATCTGTCGAACATTTCCCGTCCCGGGGATGTGCTGAGAGCAATTACTCAGAAGAAGGAAGCTGCGGCGCCGCCGGCAGCGCGTACAGCGGCACCCCCTGTGACGCATGCTCCGGCGGAAAAGCCTGCGGTGGTTGCGCCTCCGGTGGCGAAGCCCTTGGCGCCGATTCCCGTAGCGCCGGTGAGTACGCAGCCAGCGCCCCCAGCCGTTCCGCGTCCGATCGTTGCGCCTCCGGCAGCCTCGTCCGTCACATCGTCTGCGGTGAGTTCGCCGCCAGCACGCCCATCGCGGCCCCCAGCGGCGCAGGTTCCTGTTGCGGCGTCCCCGACGATTTCGGCGAGCGCTCCACCGGCGGCTCCGATGGCGGCGCGTCCCATTGCTACTTCCAATCCGGCACCTCCGCCACGCATGATCGTGCCGCAAACCGGGCCACGGCCGGTGTACAAGGCTCCGCTGCGTCCGGCTCCGCCTCCGGTGCAGCCCGGGGTTCCTATCGGCGGTGCGGCGCGCCCGGCGCCCGGACGTCCTGTTCCCGGGCAGCCCATCTTTCAGCGGCGTCCGCCGGTTGCGAGCGGAGGTCCAGGTGCGGCGAGGCCGCCGCTACGTCCAGGCGAGCGCAGGCCGATGCATCCTACGCGGTCCGCGCCTGCGGGAGCGCGTCCGCTGGGTGTGGGTCCGGCGCTTGCACCTCCGGGAACCACGCGGCCGGGCAGCCGTCCTGGCGGGCCCGCGCGACGGCCGGGTCAACGCTATGTTCCGCGCGGCGTGAAGGAAGGTCCGATGAAGGGCTATACGCCGCCACCGCGCATGGTGGTGTCGAATGAGCCCATGCCGATCACGCGCAGCATCACGATCACGGAAGGGATCAGCGTTAAGGATCTGGCGGAGAAGCTGGAGATTCGAGCCAAGGATCTGATTTCGCGACTGCTCTCCAAGGGTGTGTTCGCCACGATTAACCAGACGCTGGATGCGGAACTGGCCAGCGAAATGGCACGCTTCTTCGGCGCGGATACGAACGTGATCACGTTCGAAGAGCAGACGGCCAAAGAGATTGATGCGGCCGCGGCCAGCGAAGAGTTGGTTCCAGAAACCGGGATACGTCCGCCTGTGGTTACGATCATGGGGCATGTGGATCATGGCAAGACGACACTGCTCGACTCGATCCGGATTACAAATGTGGCGGGGGGCGAAGCTGGAGGAATCACGCAGCACATCGGCGCCTACAAGGTGCGGATTACGGACAAGGAATCGCCGGCGTTCGGGCGCGAGATTGTGTTCCTCGACACGCCTGGTCACGAAGCGTTCACTCGGATGCGGTCGCGCGGAGCGAAGGCGACCGACATCGTCGTGCTGGTTGTGGCCGCTGATGATGGCGTGATGCCGCAGACACTCGAGGCCATTGACCACGCGCACGCTGCCGAGGTTCCCATCATTGTTGCAGTGAACAAGATCGACAAGCCGGATGCTTTGCCGGACCGCGTGAAGAAGCAACTCGCTGACCGTGGCCTGGTGCCGGAGGAGTGGGGCGGCAAGACGGTGTTTGTCGACGTTTCGGCGAAGAAGAAGACGAATCTGAATCTGCTAATGGAAATGATTTGCCTCGTCGCTGACCTCGGTGAATTGAAGGCAACGCCCGAGCGTGCCGCGACCGGGGTGGTCCTGGAAGCGAAACTGGATCGCGGGCGCGGTCCGGTGGCGACGGTGCTGGTGCAGAACGGAACGCTGAATGCCGGCGACAACTTTGTCGTGGGCAATGTTTACGGCAAAGTGCGCGCCATGTTTGACGACCGCGGCGCGCAGTTGCAGACGGCTCCACCTTCCACGCCGGTGGAAATCATCGGTATGGAGGCGCTGCCGCAGGCTGGGGACCAGTTTGTGGTGGTGGCGGATCGGGACAAGGCGCGCGGTATTTCGGAATACCGCGAACAGAAGTCGCGCGAAGCGGCTCTGGCCAAGAGTTCGCGCGTGTCGCTTGAAGGCCTGGCTGAGCAGATCAAGGCGGCAGGCACCAAAGAGCTGAACGTAATTCTCAAGGGCGATGTGCAGGGATCGGTGGAAGTGATCACCGACTTGCTGACCAAGCTCTCGAATGAAAAAGTACGCTTGAAGCTGCTGCGGTCGGGCGTGGGCGCGATTACAGAGACTGACGTTCTGCTGGCCTCGGCGTCGAATGCGATCATCATTGGCTTCAACGTTCGGCCGGAGCGCAAGGCGCAAGAAATCGCTGAGCAGGAAAAAGTGGATATCCGCCTGCACTCGATCATTTACGAACTGCAGGATGAGATTAAGCGCGCCATGAGCGGTTTGCTCGAACCTACTTTCAAGGAACATTATCAGGGACGAGCCGACGTGCTGAATGTTTTCCGCATCCCGAAAGTTGGGACCGTGGCCGGTTGCCGCGTGAGCGATGGCTTGATCAAGCGCGACTCCGAAGTGCGCCTGCTGCGCGATAACGTGCAGGTCTTTAAGGGTAAAGTGGGATCGCTGCGGCGCTTCAAGGACGATGCCAGCCAGGTTACGAACGGCATGGAGTGCGGTATCTCAATCTCCAATTACGGCGACATCAAGGTCGGCGATGTGATCGAGGCATTCGCCACTGAAAGAATTGCCGCGGAAGTAATTGCTTGAACACAGTTCTCAGTTCTAGGTTCTCAGTTCTCAGTTCGCCACGCGGGGTTCTAACTGAGAACTGAGACCTGGGAACTGAGAACTGAATGCCCATCGCCTTCCTCACGCTCGAACTTCACATCGAAGCGGCGCAATCGCTCAAGGACAAGCGGCAAGTGGTGCGTAGTCTGAAGGACCGGCTGCGCGGCAGCTTTAACGTTTCAGTCGCCGAACTCGATCCCAGCCCGGTGTGGAACCGAGCTACGATTGGCGTGGTGAGCATTTCCGATTCGCGCGACTATCTTGATGGATTAATGAAGAATGTGGAGCGGCAGGTCACGCGCATCGCCAACAATCACGGAGCTGACGTCGCCGATTCGTTCGTCGAGTATTTTTAGAGTTCGTTTCGGTGCCCTGGTGGCCTATTGAGCGAAAGGTGAAGTCACAACAACCACGCTGCACCTGGCCGTTAAGTGGAAGGATCTTCAGTGTGCTGCCGAGGTGTTTTGCGTACCTGGAACGTAGCACAACCTCATGGCACGCATTTCTCTTGCTTTGAGGATGGCATCTTTCATCCCTTCGAAGCGTAGCTGTTCCAGGGCCTGGGCACCTGAGTCGTTGGGGTGAGCCATAGCCGCCATTACGTCGATATGCTTATCCCTGGTTTCGAAGAAGCGTTTCTCAAGAATAGCGTTTTGCAGACTCTTAACCTTTTCAAAGTCTACCTTTCCCGGAGTCCTGCAATACTCCTGCTCGATTTCGGAGAGCCGTTGGCTCCAGTCGCCCCGCGCCAAATCGTCCTTCGCAGCAGTGAAGGCAGCCTGCAGTTGTGACTCGGTTGTGGCCAAGGATGACTTGGAATATCGTATCTGGTTCTTCGCTTCTACCGCGCACTCAGTGTCGCATTCAAACGCCGCGTTGTTTACGTCGTGATGGATGCCACGGCGGTCCATCTCATCTTCGTCGATGACTTTGGCGGCGGTTTTTTTCTGGCGTTGGGTTTTTGCCACGTCTCCGAGGGACGGCTGATCCTGGGTAGTGGCAGGGAGCGCGAGAGCGCAGAATATGGCCATCGCCATTGCTACTCGGTATTTAATATTCACGAACATCGATTTTCGCGCTTACTCGTATATTCGAGCGCTTCCGGAAATAAAATCATAGGTTACCGAAGATAGAAGACGTTCGGGCAAGACTTCTACGAACCCCCTTCGCAAACGCTTCCGTTAACCTTGGAGCAACGCCGGCTTGCAAATCCAACATCGGGCTGTATCGCCCTGTTACCTCTGTACTTACCCCGATCGCTCCTTTGTGCGCGACAATAGCACTTCAGAGCCAACACCTGCGGACGATTTTCTGATATTCTCATGCGTTTTACTTCGAGGTGAGCGGGTGGAGAAGCGGGCGGTAAAGTATCATCGCGGACGGTTGGGCGAAGCCTTGCGCGAGGAGATCGAAACTCTAGTGGAAGGGGAGTTGGCTGATCCGCGCATCGGACTGGTGGGCGTGACTGCGGTGCATGTGGCCGACGATGGCCGGTCGGCGCAAGTTTTGGTGGATGTGGATGGAGACGACCAGGAAGCGGATCGCTGCCTTGAAGGCCTGATCGCTGCGAAGGAATATATACGGCACGAACTGGTGGAGCGTTTGCGTATCAGGCGCGCGCCAGAATTATTTTTCCGGCTGGACCGTTCGGAGCGGGAGAAGGCACGTGTGGAGGAGTTGCTGGCGCGGGCGAAGAAGAGAATGAAAACTCGCACCGGATCGGGTGAGAAGAAAGCGTAAAGATTTATGTTGCGGGATGTGCTCCGGCAAATCGAGCAGCGCGACCGATTCGTGCTTACGTCGCACGCGCGCCCGGATGGCGACGCGATCGGGTCGGCTCTGGCGTGCTGCCAGGTTTTGCGCGCCATGGGGAAGCAGGCCGACGTGTTGCTGCACGACGGCGTGCCGCGGATCTACCATGGGTTGCCCTTTGCCGATCAGGTGCTGCAGGCAAGTCGCGTCGTCGGTAATTACGAGGCCGCGATCATTCTGGAGTGTGACAGCATCCACCGCACGCGGCTGAAGGGGCTGGAAGATCGCTTTTTGATCAACATCGATCATCACATCAGCGGGCGGCCGTTCGCGCACGTGAACTGGATCGATCCACATGCGGTAGCGACGGGTGAAATGGTGTTCCGCCTGGCGCGCGAGGCTGGAACGCCTCTCTCTCCGGAGATTGCGACCTGCCTTTACACGGCGCTGATGACCGATACAGGATCGTTTATGTTTCAGGGGACGAACGAGCGTACGTTCGCTCTGGCGCGCGAACTGGTTTTGGCGGGCGCCGATCCATCCCACTGCGCGCGCAGTATTTATTTTGCCCACTCGGTGGCCAAGATGAGGCTGCTCGGCGAAGCGCTTCGCAACCTCAATACCGAAGGCCACGTAGGTTGGACCTGGGTGACGCAGGAGCAAATGGACCGTTGTGAAGCGAAGGAAGAAGATTGCGAAGGTCTCGTGAACTATGTGCTCTCAATCGGCGAGGTTGAAGTGGCGGCATTCTTCCGCGAGTTGCCCGACAGGCGTTTTCGCGTGAGCCTGCGTAGCAAGGGCAAGCTCGATGTGGCGAAAGTTGCCGAGCGTTTCGGCGGCGGCGGACATGAGTGCGCCAGCGGCTGCTCGCTGAATGGGCCACTGGCTCAGGCGGTTGCCCAGGTTCTGGAAATGCTGAGCCGCGGGCCTTCCGTACAATAATCTCGTTGATGATTGTTGATTGCTGATTGAAAGGCGCTATCCCTTTCGGTCCTTCATCATCAATCAACAATCATCAATTTACCAATGACGCCGGCCGCTCCCGGAATTTTCCCATGACGAATCGCACCCGCACCGACTCGCTGTTGCTGGCGGGCTTCTGCGCGTTTCTGTTTTTGTATGGGCTGGGACAGTTCGGTCTGATTGGAGCCGATGAGCCACGCTACGCGCAGGTGGCGCGCGAAATGCTGGAGCGCCACGACTGGGTCACGCCGGTGCTGGGCGGGCGACCCTGGCTGGAAAAGCCTCCACTTTATTACTGGCAAGCCATGTTGGCGTACGCGATCTTTGGAGTGAGCGACTGGGCCGCGCGGCTGTCCTCGGCGCTCGATGCCATTCTGCTCGTATTGTCGGTGTACTTCTTTCTGCGCCGCTTCCGCCCCGGACTTGAGTTGGATGGCGCACTGATTACGGCCTCTTGCACCGGGATTGTCGGCTACGCGCGCGCCGCATCGACGGACATGGCGCTGGCAACCGCTTTTACCATTGGAATGCTCGGCTGGTGGGCCTGGCGAGAGAGTGGAAAGAAAATTTATCTCGTGGTCTTTTATGGCTTCCTGGCCTTGGGTATGCTGGCGAAGGGGCCAGTCGCTCCGTTTCTGGCCGCGATGGTTATCGTCACCTACGCGAGTACAGTTGGGGAAATGCGTCTGGCGCTAAGGTCGCTATGGCTGCCGGGAATTATTCTGTTCTCCGCGATCGCACTCCCATGGTATGTCGCTGTGCAGATTCGCAATCCGGAGTTCTTTCACGAATTCATCGTCCAGCAGAATCTAGGCCGGTTCTCGGAGAACCTTTATCACCACAGCGAGCCCTTGTGGTATTACCTGCCCGTAACGGCACTGGCCCTGGCTCCCTGGACGGTCTTTGTGATCGCGGCTCTGGTTGAGGCCGTGCGTTCGCGTTGGGCTAAGCGAAGGCCGGTGGATTCTGACGGAGTGGATTTCGAAAAGCAACTCGGCATTTTTGCGTGCTGTTGGCTGGTCGTGCCCGTGCTCTTTTTTTCGATCTCGCAATCGAAATTGCCAGGCTATATTCTTCCTGCGAGTCCGGCGGGGGCGCTGTTGTTGGTAGGCTATCTGCGGCAACATCTGGAGCGAAGCGAGACTGGTCGGCCCGCGACTTGGCTGGTGGTGTTGCACGCACTGCTGGCGGCTGCTCCCATTGTTCCGGCACTATTGATTGCCTACCTGATCACGCAGCACCGGCTTCCGGGCGGACAGCCCATGCTGGTGGCGCTCGGTGTTGCATTTTTGCTGTGCACCGGAATTGCGCTCACGCTGGTGCGGAAAACAGGTGTCCGCATGCTGCGGTTCGTCACTGTGATCCCGGTTCTCCTGGTTGTGGGGATCGTGTTGAGACTGGGAGCCGTGGACCTGGACCAAAACTACTCGGCTCGGCCATTGGTGCGCGAAATTGCCGCTATGGAAACCCATCCAATGCCGCTGGCCGTCTACCATGTTCGACGCGAATTGGAATACGGCCTGACCTTTTACCGCAACCGGCTGACCTTCAACTACGACTGGGGCAGCGTTCCGCAGGGAGAGCATTTATTGGTGGCGCCGGAGAATTCGCAGGTGGAGATAGCGAAGCTGGAGGCAGGCCGGCGCGTTTCTTATCTCGGGCACTATGCGGCGCAGCATGTGGACTACTACTGGGTTGCTGCGGCAGGCGCGGCTTCGCCGCATTAAGACGCAATGTTGGCACCCCGTGTTCCGTCCGTTTGCCTGAACTCTCGCAACGCACTAAACTCTGAGTTCTGCCGTCGCAAACGAGGCCGTAGTCTTTTCGCGGTCGACTTTGCAGGAGTCCCGTGGAAATTCTCGACCTTAGACATTTTTCGTCCGTGGATCTGCGCCCTCTGCTCGATGACGAGTCGCGGGTCTGGGCGAGCCTGCTCTCATGGGACTACCACGGGTCGGCGGAGATGATCCTGCGCTATGTTGACGCGAAAATTCTTCCCGGGTACGCTGCCATCGAGCGCGGACGCATTTTTGGCTACAGCTTTTTCGTGTATGAAGGCAGCAAAGGAGTGGTCGGCGATCTTTTCGTGGCGAACGGCGGCCGTCTTTCCCAAGCGCGCGAGGTCGAGATCAAGCTGCTGACGCATGTGATCGAGACGCTGCAACAGTCTCCAGGGATCCATCGGGTTGAAGCGCAGTTGCTGGCGCATGAGGCGGGCAGTGTGGCCCGGCCGTTTCTCGATCAGGGTTTCCAGCGCCATCCGCGGCTGTTTATGGTTCTCGAGTTGGGCGAGAGTGTTCCGCAGGCGATGGCGATACATCCGGATGTCGAAATCCAGCGTTGGACCGAAGCTGACTACCAGCCTGCCGCTGCGGTAATTACCGCCGCTTATCGCGGCCATGTCGATGCCCAGATAAATGACCAGTACCACACGCTGGGCGGATCGCTGCGCTTTCTGAATAACATAGTGCGCTTTCCGGGATGCGGGGTATTCGATGCGGAGTCGTCTTTTGCCGCAGTGGATCGCAAAGCGAGAAATCTGATTGGACTGATCCTGTGCTCGCGTGTGCGCAAAGACGTGGGCCACGTGACGCAGGTCTGCGTATTGCCGGAGTACCGCTCGTGTGGCATCGGCGAATCTTTGCTGGCAGCGACCTCCCACAATCTCCGCGGGCGCGGCTTCTCCATGCTCTCGCTGACGGTGACCGAGGCGAATGCGGGAGCTGTCGCTCTCTACCGGCGATTGAATTTTGATTCGAAGCGGGTGTTCGATGCCTTCGTGTGGGAGGGGTGAAACAGCTATCTTCGCACCAGCCACATCGCCCATCCTGCTACGAAAACGCCGCCCAGGAACATGGCGAAACAATACAGACCGTAGCGGATCATTTCGCGGGTGGTTTCGCGGTGCGTGATGCCAAAGACGATGGAGGCAAAGACTGCGAACACAAAAGCCGCACTGAAGTGAGTGAGCTGGATGGTCATTGTTTTTTCCCGATGGCGATGTGGTAGGCGTCGGCCACCGCAATGAAGTTCAGCAGTCCAGCGACGATCATGAACTTTGTCCCGTAATCGGCGACGGCGAAAGCGATCGCACCCTGTCCCCAGTTCATGGCAAGAGTCACAATGTACATTCCGCCCGCGCCCAAATCGCCGATAAATCCGAGAATGTCGAGGATGTCACCGCCATTCGCCTTGTAGATGTGGCCCTGCATCAAGAGGCCGAGCACGAACAGAGTTCCAATGGAAACCAGCAGCAGAAGGCCGCGAATCCAACGCCTCTGAATGAAGTGGCCCGCGCCGGGAATCAGCCAGCCCACGGCAGGCGCGATTACCGCCATCATGCTGGCAGGCTGCGCCGGTTCGGCCGTCGCCTTGGTGGTTGGCTTCGCTGTAACTGGGTTTGCCATCAGACAGTCACAATCTCGCGTTGAATGTTGCCGGTGACTTCCGCCGATTTGGGGCGGATCAGCATGTTGACCTCGCTACGCACGCCGAACTCCGGCAAATAAATACCGGGCTCGATGGAGAAGCAAGAGTTGGGAAGAATCTGGCGCTCATCGTGAATTTCCAGATCGTCCATGTTGGCTCCGTTGGAATGGACGTCGGTGCCGATGGAATGTCCGGTACGGTGAATGAAATAATCACCGTAACCTTTTTGCTTGATGTGGTTGCGGGTGGCTCGATCGACTTCCCATCCGGCGATGCGGCGGCCGGAGCTGATGGCATCGGTCACGGTCTTTACCCCGGCGTCACGGGCGTCGCGCACAATCTCGAACACCTCGCGCATGCGGTCCGACGGCGTTTTGCCGACAAATCCCATCCAGGTAATGTCGTAATACACCGCGCCCGGAACGTCCTTCTTGCCCCAAACGTCGAGCAGCACAAGGTCGCCCTCGCGAATGGGGACCGGGTGATCGGCGCGCGGCTCGTAGTGCGGATTGCCGGCATTGGCATTGACCGCCACGATGGGCGGATCGTCGGTGAGCAGGTTCTCGCGGCGAAACGCTTCCATGAACCAGTTCTGGATTTCGTGCTCGGTGGTGCCGCCGTTGCGGGCTCGTCGGCCGATTTCCTTGAAGGCCGCGGTTACGATTGAATCCACGCTGTCGCGCGCTGCAAAGTGCGTCTTAATTTGCTCGTCGCTCCATGTCGCTTCGAACTGTGCGACGAGGTCGGCGGCGCTGACGATGTTCTTGCCCAGACCGCGCAGCAACTCGATAGTCCCGGCATCGACCAGGGAAATGGTGAAAACGATGTTGTTGGGCGAATACTGCATGGCGATGTCGCGATAGGACGCGAGCATGGCCTTGAGGCTGTCGAATAGCTCCTGCCATCCGGAATACTGGCGCTTGCTGCCCGGCAGAGAATCGAGATGGCCAGCCTCGATCTTGTGAACCAGTTTCACCGGTTCGCCCTGCGCCGGCACCAGATAAAACCAGCGCCGAGTGACCATCATGCCCGCAGGCAACCCGAGCACACGGTAGGCAATGGGATCGCGATGATGGTGGTCATAGAAAAGCCACGCGTCGATGTTGCGTTCGCGCAGCGCAGATTGGATCGCGGCCAGGTCCATGGGCAAACGTCTATTGTAAACAATGCGAGGGATTTGGGCGAATCGGGGGAGGTGGGGAATCTAGGCCTCCAGAATCCGTTTTCTGACGCCTGCCGGCAGAGTTTCGCAGGCTGTCCGCAAAACCAGACGCGGAGCGCGTCGGCGAATCTTCATCAGGTATGGAACGGTCCGCTTGGCATCGAACTTTGCCGTCTCGCGCAGCAGCCAGCCTAATCCTTTCTGCACCATGTCGTCTGAGTCGGCGAGAAGCGAATCGGAAAGCTTCCTGATCTCCGGGAAGAACATTTTCGCGCGCGCTCCGCGAATCAGGGCTACGCAGGCGGCGCGGCGGTGCCAGCGGTTTGGCGACTTCGCCCAGCGGAAAACTGCTTTCGTGCGCGGCGGTTTCGATGCCACCATCGGCGCGATCAGGCAGTGCACCAGCCCATCGTGATCGGCCCAGCTGCTGATGCGGTCGAGCCAGGATTCGAACAGCTTGAACTCTCGGTCGCCGAATTCGGCATCTAGTTTCTCCAACAGAAAGACGGCGGCAACTTTTTCTTCCAGCACCGCGCCGGAGAACAGATGGTCGGCGACCTCAAGCAGAAAGTCGAGCCCGCGTTCTTTTTTCACTTCCCGTCGAAAATGGATTGCGGCGCGGCGCAGGTCCGCCGTATACCATCCGTGCGATTTGATTTCGTTTTTGAAGAACCATTGCACGCCCGCGGCATGCCCGGCGGAGCCGCCGTCTTTCAGCGCGCGACGAATTTGAGCGGCGACGTCGGCGGGCGTGGTTTTGAGTTGAGGCATGGTTCGTCCGCGGAAGTTTCGGGCTGAGAACCTTTCAGCATAAAACAAGGCGGCCTTCGGAGGCCGCCTTTTCCTGTTGGCTGCAATTCGGTTTATGCGGCGCGGGCCGTAACCGTTGCTGGCCGATAGCCGCATTCCCCAGCCTTCTTGAAGGCTTGCGCAGCCTCCTCCGGGGCCATCAGCGGTGTGGTTTGCACAGCCTTGCAGGCGCCGCCTCCGGCAAACGCCATGGAAATCGCGGCGGCACTGGCATTATCGGGCAGCTCGGTAACGAGAATTACGTCGTAATCCCCGAAGGCGAACCAAGCAGTTTCAATCTTGCCTCCCAGCTTCTCAACCGCGGGTCGTACCGCTTCAATGCGGTTCTGGGGGTGCGCCAGGAGCGCTGCCCACCCCTCGCGCGAATACGCGACTTGGTGAAGATAATGTGGCATAGAACCTCCTTCGATTCACTTGCTGGGAGCGAATGATTCCAGAGGTTGGCTCGCAAGTCAAGGCGAGGGTGACTTCACTCGCAGGATCCGGTCATAAATCCACAGCAGCACGGTTGTCGCGATCCCAACGGCGACCACCGACCACCAGACTAATTCGGGCCGGTGCAGTTCCTCGCCAAAGTGATGCATGAGCCACCCGCTGAACTTGCCGGCAACAAACGATCCAATGCCGAGCGGAAGAAACGCGAAGCCCATATAGGTGCCCTGCTGCCCTTCGGGAGCGAGCCGCGAGATGTAATCATAGTAACGCGGTTGCTGCACGATCTCGCCGATCGCCACCACAATCAGCGTCACGACTGCCATCCAGACCGAGGGATGCACGATCAGGAGAATCCAGGCCAGGCTCGAAATCAGCGTCCCCAAAATGATGGCGTGAAAGGCCTGCATGCGCTTGCTGAGAAACCCGATCACCATGGTGAGCGCGATCACCGTCAGCGGATCAGCGACCAGAATCAGTTCGGTATCGGCTTTCGGATTGATGTATGCAGAAATATAGAGCGGCAGCGCGATGAATTCCTGCCAGAAAACAATCCAGTATCCGGTGAAAATCAGCAGGAAAAGCATGAACCGCGGATTTGAGAGTACGGTAAGGAAGTTTTTCCCCACTTGGCCGAGACTCGGGGCTTCACCTTCGCTGGCGCGGCGCGGCTCTTTGAAGAACAGCAACACGAAGAAGAGCATGAGAAACACGCTCAACGCCGCGACGCGAAAGACATTCTCGACACTGCCGTGTTTGTGCACCCAGGAAGCCAGGTAGGGCCCCGCCGTGCTGCCTACGTTCACCAGTGTGTAGTAAATCGAATATCCCACCGAGCGGACATTTTCTTTTGAAGCACGAGCCGTAGTCCCGACCACGCAAGGCTTGACTAGAGCAACGCCCAGGGCGGGCAAAATCAAAACGAATCCCACCAGCGCGACCAGCGGCACGCGGTTGCGCAACGGAGCGAGCCAGGGGGAGCCGATCGACCCCATCAGGAAATAGGCAAGGCTCAAAATCAAATACGCGATCGAAAGCGCCCGCCGGAAACCGAGGCGGTCGGCAAGCGCGCCGCCACCTATGGCAAGAAACCAGACCCAACCGCCAAACATTCCGGTCAGGCTGCTGGCGCGCTCGACATCAAAATGCAGACCCTCGTGCAAGTAGCGCGCCAGTACGGCGAAGACGGCGTAGTAAGACAGCCGCTCAAAAAGCTCACTGATGTTCGCGACCCAGAAGGGACGTTCGAACCCGCTGCGAATCTCCTGCAAGCGTTCGGAGAAGCTCAAGAGTGGCTCCCTGTAGCCGCCGAGCCTGCCCTGAGCGAAGTCGAAGGGATAGCGGCGCTACCAATCCTTCTGCCTACTTCTTCAGCCGAAAGTCCGGAGACACGAATCACTTTTCCGCGGCTGGCCTGGCCGGAGGCAATGGTAACGGAAGAACGCGGAACCTTCAAAAGTTTTGCGAAGAATCCGATGCAGGCATCGTTGGCGCGGCCTTCCACGGGAGGCGAGGTTAGAGAAAGCTTCAGCGCGCCACCGAGTTCGCCGGTGATAGCGTTTTTCCTGGCGCGGGGATGGATTTTCACCGCAAACGTCACAGCGCTGCCTTGCTCCTGAATGCGAATCACACGTTCTTCCCCAGCGAAAATGCCGTCTCGCATAGCAGCAGGGTTCCCACCAGCGGTATTTGAGGATGCTGCAGGGTGCGCGATTTTCCGATGCTGGCCATCAGCGCGATCGCGAATACGAGCGTCGTTACATTGGCCGCAATGCAGAACAGTCTGAGACCTCTCACCCCTGGAGCGTTGCGAATGCGAAGCAGATTCAACATAGCAGTGAACAGCAATGCCAGGCCTGTTCCGAAGATCCAGATTCTGCCAGTGTACGTTCTAGGCACGAGCAGGCAGTCAACAATTGCTAAAACAAAAAGCGTGCCTGCGCAAAGCGTATCGAAGATTTTCACAGCCTCGTGTTCCTCTTTGTCCCCTGTGGTTAAGCCTTTGTCCTCTCCCCGAAAATCGCATTGCCCACGCGCACGCAGGTCGATCCCTCTTCAATCGCGACTTCGAAATCGTGCGACATGCCCATCGAGAGTTCGTCCATAGCGATGTTAGGCAACCTGCGAGCGGCAATCGTATCGCGCAACTCGCGCAGCTTACGGAAGTAGGGACGCGCGCCTTCGGGATCGTCGGTGAAGGGAGGCACTGTCATCAGCCCTCGGAACACTAATGCGTCCAGCCGGGGTGCGGCGATCAGCAATTCCTCGAGGTCACGCGCGTCTGGCGCGACTCCGCTCTTCGCGGACTCACCCCCGACGTTGATTTCTATAAGCACCTCCAGCCTTCTGCCGAGTGTGCGGGCCGCCGCGTCCAGCTTCTCTGCCAGCTTCCGCGAATCGACTGAATCCACAGCGCGAAATAGTTCCGCGGTCTTTGTGGCCTTGTTGGTCTGCAGGTGGCCGATCATGTGCCATTCGGCAGCGCGCAAATCCCGAAGTGCTTCGACCTTTGCGGCAAATTCTTGAACGCGATTCTCGCCGAACACTTTAAGCCCGGCGTCGTAGGCTTCGCGGATGCGCTCTGGCGGCTGCGTCTTGCTGACTGCCATCAAGGCAATGTGGTCGGGGATACGTCCCGCGCGTTGCGCCGCCGCGTCGATTCGCTCCCGGATCGATGAAATGTTTGCGGCGATTGACATTAGAACGGCACTGCACGAATGCGCAAAGGACGCGGATGGCGGCGCCCGCGCCACTCAATCCTTTGCCTAGCCTTCCTCCGCCTTCACATGATGGCTGTCGGCGGGGCGGGTTCTTTAGGATCGCCTGCGCTCGAAAGCGGTAACCGGATCATCAAAGCAGCCAGGGCGACCATCACGCCAACCCCCGCAAGATACGACGGATGGTCAAAGATTTGTGGCCGAGCCCAGGCAGGAGCGAATTGCAAGCCGGCCCAAAGCAGTCCGAGAATCGCTTCGCCTGCGATCAGTCCGGAAGCGGTGAGGACTCCGGCATTCTCCACGCGCGCCATTTGCGCCTCGTTGTATCCGCGGCGTTTCGCGAGCCAGTCTCCGAAAGCGCGAAAGACTCCGCCGAGAAAAATAGCGAACGTAGTTTCAAACGGCAGATACATGCCGACTGCAACCAGCATGGGGCTTTTCACTTGCAGCATAATCATCCCGATGCCCATGAAGATGCCGACCACCACCAACGGCCAGGGCATATCGTGACCGACAATGCCCAAGGCCAGCGTGGCCATCAAACCCGCCTGCGGCGCGGAAAGCTGGCGGTCACCAAATCCGATTCCGCCCGCTTTGATGTTCGCTTCGTGCAGCAACATCAAAGGGAAATACATCACGAGGCTGGCGACCACTACGGCGATCAGTTCAACCAGTTGAATGGTGCGCGGCGTGCCGCCCAAGATGTAGCCCACTTTGAAATCCTGCAGCAACTCGCCCGCCACGGCCGCCGAAACGCAGACTACGGCGGCTACGCCCAACACTGCCGCCACGCCTGAGATTCCGGAGACCCCAAGCGAAACCATAAGAAGTGCCGCAATGATCAGAGTCGACAGGGTCAAGCCGGAGATGGGATTATTCGAAGAACCAATCATTCCGACCAGGCTGCCAGAGACGGTAGCGAAGAAAAAACCAACAATGATCATCACCGCGGCGGCTAACACTGCCGGCCAAATCAGACCTGAAATATGGATATAGAGAAAGCACATGAGCACGAACATTAAAGCGATCAGGCCGAAGACGGTCTTCGAACTCATGTAGCGCTCGGTGCGGGAGAGTTTGGCTTGCTGCTCTGCCGTCTGGCGCAAGTCGCTGAAGGCTCGCCCCAAGCCAGCAGTGAGACTCTCTCGCATTCTGAACAGCGTATAGGCCGCGCCTACAAGCATTCCGCCAACCGCAATGGGACGAACAATAAATCTCCACACGGCGGCTGCCAAGGCTGCCCAATTGTCGGGAGTATCGGCTGGAAGATATTGCTTAAGCTGCGGTCCCAGAAAAAACATGAGGAGCGGGACCATCAGTCCCCAGGCCAGCACGCCACCTGAAAACTGAATTGACGCCAGCCGAATCCCGATAATATAGCCGACTCCCAAATAAGCCGGGCTCACACTGGGCGCCGAAACCATGGTCGTCCCGCCCGCCGCCACAATGTGCGTGCTGCCTGCCGAACCCAGGCGAACCTGGCTGCGGCCGAGATCGCCTACGCCGAAGAAAAAATCCTTGTCGGCGGCAAACAATCCGAAGCGGCCGAGCATGAACACCACGCCACCCACGCCAATGTTCCAGAAGAGATATTTCGCGGCCTCGGCCCCGCGCTGCCCTGCTTTGTGAATCGCTGCCGCCGCCACCGACTCGGGGAAAGGTAATTCCGGATCTTCCACCATGACTCGCCGCACCAGTGAAACGAAGAGGACGCCGAGCACGCTGCCCACGGTCATCAACGCCGTGGATTTCCAGTAGGCGTCGGCCGGACGGAACGACGGCCACGCTTTAGCAATGAGGAACGCGGGAATCGTGAAAATCGCACCCGCCGCCACCGACTCCCCGATGGAACCCGCGGTACGGGCAATGTTTTCTTCGAGCAGAGATCCCTTCCACGCCCGGAGCACCGCCATCGCAATCACTGCGGCGGGATACGTTGCCGCAATCGTGATCCCCGCACGCAGCCCCAGGTACGCGTTCGCCGCACCCAGCACTATCGTCATAAAGAGCCCCAACAGCACCGCCCGCAGGGTAAATTCCTTCATCTCCATGCTCTCGGGGACAAAGGGGATGTGTTTCTTGACGCCAGTTCCTGATTCGGGGACTGGACCGCTCATAGCTGGAATCCTCTTAGGGCGTAGGATGAAAGCAATTTCGAACCGTAACTCATTCAAAACACTGGGCGGCACGTTAGCATGCGGATGGGCTGGATTACAAGTGCGACGCAGGTTTCGGCTGGGCTTTAGATGGACGCTCCGATTGGCTAGTTCCCTGGCTAAGGGGTAAAATAGCAGCAATCGGTTTGTCGCCTCTTCGTAGTCTTGTCATTCCGAGGTGTAGCGTGGTAAAAAATTCCCCCGACCAGCTCTGGTTCCAGCGGTACTTCGAATTCCACTGCGACGATTGCGGCAGCGATGCGGGTTTCCGCTCGCGGCGCCGCTCGTTTTTCGAACGCTGTCTTCTGCCGATTCTTCTACTGAAGCCGGTGCGCTGCGCGGAATGCTTCCGGCGGGATTACCGTTTACTCTTCGTCCCCGTGAAACAGCGGCTTCCCGAAGCCGGTCAAGAAGGCGTCGGCTTCGGCGCGCCGACCCGATCGTAACGTTGCCTAGCGGACCGGGCCGCCGTTATACTCTATTCCAGCAGGCAATTGCAGAGTCGCCCGCCCAAGCCGGAAACCTGCGGGCAACACGGAGGCCGTCTTCAGCAGTAGTGAGGACAGAATTCGGGCTAGCCAGGCCAAAGCTGGAGTGGCAGGCCCCTCTATTGCTTCCGGGAGCAACGCCGTCGACGGCGGCGGAGTCCGGCGCGGCTGGATACCTCAGATTGCCGAAAGTCTCTTCGCTGTTTTATTTCCTTCAGATTGCCGCATCTGCAGCACACCGCTAATCAGGATTTCGCGCCTGCCGGTTTGCCAGGAATGCCTGGATGCCATGCTCCCCATCTCCGGCGGAGTCTGCGCAACTTGCGGCGAACGTTTGTTTTCCCCTTACGCGGTCGCTGGTGTTACGGGCGAACCCCGCTGCGGGTTGTGCCGCCGCGTCGAGCCGGCCTTCGCACGCGCCGCGGCTTACGGCAGTTACGAAAGCGGCCTGCGCGAACTGATTCATCTGCTGAAGTATGGCGGCGTGCGCCCAGCGGCGAGTGTCCTGGGACGCATGTTGGCGGAAGCGATCGCGACGCTCGCGCCGGAGTTCCCTCTGGACTCAGTGGCTCTGGTTCCCGTGCCTCTGCACCGTGCCAAGCTTCGCCGACGCGGCTTCAACCAGGCAGAACTGATCGCGCGCGCCGCGATGAAAATCAGCCCGGCGCGTGATCGCTTGCTCCTGTGCGCGGGAGTCCTCGAAAGAAAGCGCGAAACCGCATCGCAAATCGGCCTGACCACTCATCAGCGCCGCGAGAACCTGCGGGGAGCTTTCGAAGTGGCTCAGCCTGAAGTGGTAAAAGGCCGCCAAGTGCTGGTGATGGACGATGTTTACACTACCGGCGCGACCGTTTCGGAATGCGCGCGGGTTTTGCGCCGCTCCGGTGCAACTAAAGTTTGGGTCGCAACCGTGGCGCGCACTTTGAAGATCTCGGCTCAGCATGCGCAGATTGGATTGCACGCCGACGACCCGCAGGTGGACCCGGACAGCGTTCCTTTGGCCAAGGCCGCAGGCATCTAGAATTTATGTCAGGCAGGATCGAATCCGAGGTGGGACCAACAGGCAGGCACGCCGCCGGTCTGTTTGCCGCGGCGGCGATGCATCGCGACAGCAACGGCAACGCGCTGCATGCGCCCGTGCTCGTTCTGAACGCGTCCTATGAGCCCATCAACGTTTGTGCGGCGCGCCGCGCCCTGGTGCTGGTGCTGAAGGGCGTCGCCATGACGGAGGAAGAGAATGGACACTTCCTGCACGCGGCCCGCATCGCCATGCGCGTGCCCTCGGTCATCCGGTTGCTCGAGTACCGCCGCATCCCGCACCAGAGTCGCGCCTTGTCGCGGAAGAACATCCTGCTGCGCGACCGCAACACCTGCCAGTATTGCGCCACGGTGCTGCCCTCCGGCGAGTTGACGCTCGATCACGTGATTCCCCGCTCCCGCGGAGGTTCGTCCACATGGGAAAACCTTGTGGCCTGTTGCCATCCCTGCAACCGCCGCAAGGGCAACCAGTTTCCCCTCGAAGTGGGCATGAAGCTGATGCGCGAGCCCCGCGCCTTCAACCTCCACACCAGCCGGCATATCATGCGGTTGATGGGTAGGTCTGATGATAAGTGGAGGAAGTATTTGTTCTACTAAGCTGTCAGCTTTCTGTGCGACTCAACCCGGCGTCGAAGCCGCAACAGCGCTGTCATCCCGAGCGTAGCGAGGGATCTTGGTGTTGGCTGACGGCCGATAGCTGACGCCTACTTCTGTGGCGACTGCGGACTCGGCGCCGCCTCCGGCTTCTTCTGATCTGGAGTCTGATCCGGCGTTTTCTGATCCTTCTGATCCTTCTGATCCGACTTGGGAATCTCCTGGCCCTGATACAGAATCTTCACGCTGGAACCGAAGCGCTTGTAGTCCTCATATTTGACGATCTCGCGGATGTGAATGTCATTGAGGTTGAAGTGCAAAGTGTCATCGGCGCGGGTGTAGGTTGGAAACCAGTATTTGCCGTCGATTTGCTCACGCCAGGTGGTGAACTTGGGGTAGAGATGTTCGGTTTTGTTGCCTCTCTTCTTCGTATCCCGGATCTCCGGCACGGCTTGGCCGTAGGTCTTTACAATTTGCAGATCGTGATCGTCCACCCAGATCCGTCCCTGGAAGTAGCGTTTCTTCCCGACAATCTGCTTGGGCGCGATATCGAAGACGTAACAGTGCAACTGATCTTCGCTCTGCTGGCCTACATACAGGATGTTGTATTCCGGGATCTCGTCGCTGGTCAGCACAAAGGGCAGGCGGTTGCGGAAATCCTGAACGTCGCCTTCATCGAGCGAGAGGCCGCCCTGCTCCAAACTTGACTGCGGCGCAAACACCACGTTTTCGATGCGGCGTCCTTTGTCGTCAAACAACACATCGAAGACTTCGTGGTACTCCCCGGTGGGAGTGTTGCCGTCGAGCGTCTTTACCTGGATGTCTTGCCGGTAAGTGTAATGATCGCGTGCCTCTTTGAATTCTTTTTCCTTGGCGGCGAAGCGCTGGATAATCTCCTCGGGCGTGATGCCTGTTGGGGGCGTGTTCTCGAGCGCACCCTCCTGCGCGATCACAGGCGAGCACAATAACACGCAGGCAGCCAGCGTCGAAAGAAACAGGAAGCTGCAGACCGGCCTTTTCATAAGCCTATTTTATCGGATAACCGGAAAACGTTCTCGCAAGGCCGGGCGGACGGCCGCCGGGGCCTGCCCTGAGCGAAGCCGAAGCGACGGCGGCGCTGCGCAAATCCTGCTAAACTCTTCGGTTTGCCGTAGAGACGTTGCTTGCAACGTCTTGCCAGCAGTGCCGATGCTGCCGGCAAAAGGCGTAGCAAGCTACGTCCTACAGATTGCTTTCCGAGGAGTCCTCATGCGCCGTTTCTTCCTGGCCGCTCTCACCCTCATCATTTTCACCTCCGCCGCCTGCGCGCAAGCCAAGCATCCCTTTACCTTCGAAGACATGATGAATCTCAAGCGCGTGGGCGAGCCTGAGGTTTCGCCGGATGGCAAGTGGGTGATCTTCAGCGTGGTCGATGTGAATCTCGAAGCCAACACGAAGACGCCGCACATCTGGATCGTCCCCACGGCCGGAGGCGAGGAGCGGGAGATTATCGCCGATCAAGGCGCCGACCGCCCGCGCTGGGCGCCGGATGGGAAGCGGTTTGCATTCATGTCGACGAAAGAAGGTGGCTGGCAGGTTTGGATCGCGGATTTCGACGGCGCAGCAGGCAACGTAACCGCAAGCCATCGGCTGACCGACATTGCGACGGAGGCGGGTGGTGAGGTCTGGTCGCCCGACGGTAAGAACATTCTCCTTACATCGGATGTGTATCCGGACTGCGACGGAACTCCCGAGGCTGAAGGGCAGTGTAACGCGAATCGGATCAAAGCGGCGGAGGATTCCAAGGTTAAGGCGTTGATCTTCGATCGCTTGTTATATCGGCATTGGAATGCCTATCGCCAGGGGAAGCGTTCGCATCTGTTCGTTGTGGCAGTGCCCGAAGGTGTTCTCTGCGACGCGCAAAAGCAGCCCTCGGCCTCGGGGCGGAACCTGTGCCCCCTGATTGCCTATCCCCGCGACCTCACGCCCGGCGATTACGATGCGCCCGTGTTCTCGCTCGGCGGCCAGGACAACTACTCTTTCTCGCCCGACGGCCGGGAGATCTGCTACACCTCGAATCACGACAAGAATGAGGCCGGTTCTACCAATAACGATCTCTGGATCGTCCCGGTGAGCGGAGGCCCGGCCAAAAACATCACCGCCGACAATCCCGCCAGCGACTCGACGCCGCTCTATTCGCCCGATGGCCGCTACATCGCCTACCGCGCCCAACAGAGGCCGGGATACGAGAGCGACCGCTTCCGCTTGATGCTGCACGACCGCAAGACGGGTGAGAAGAAGAATCTGACTGAGGACTTCGACCGCTGGGTTGGAACGTACTCTTGGGCACCGGATTCGCTTTCGATCTATCTCGCTGCGGAGAACCGGGGACAATCTCCAATCTATCAAATCCGCTTGAATGCGCCCATCCAACCACGCGATATTTTGGATGGTTTCAATGACGACCTCACCGTTCTAAACGATGGAAAAACAATTTTATTCACGCGCATGAGTCTCGGTGGTCCAAGCGGTATCTTTAGGACTCAGCCGCAACGAAATCAGGATCCGTGCGCTTTCGAACGACTAAGCACCCCGGGCTCTCCTGATTACTACCAATCGGCTATTTGTCCTCTCGAACCCGCACAGCTCACGCACATCAACGACGCCGTCCTATCACAGGTGGCCATGTCCCCAATCGAGTCCTTCTGGTTCAGCGGCGCCCACAACGACAAGGTCGAAGGCTTCCTGGTCAAGCCGCCGAACTTCGACGTCAGGAAGAAATATCCCGTGAAGTTCCTGATCCACGGCGGGCCGCAGGGCGCGTGGGGAGACGACTGGAGCTACCGCTGGAATCCCGAACTTTTCGCCGCCAGCGGATACGTGGTCATCATGATCAACTTCCACGGCTCGACCGGCTATGGACAGAAATTCACCGACGCCATCAACGGCGACTGGGGCGGCGCTCCGTTTGAAGACCTGATGAAGGGCCTCGACTACGCGGAAGAACATTACGCTTTTATTGATAAGACCCGGGAATGCGCGCTGGGCGCCAGCTACGGCGGATACGCCATCAACTGGATCCTCGGCCATACCGATCGCTTCAAGTGCCTGGTTTCGCACGACGGCATGTTCAACGCGGAATCCGCCTGGGGCACTACCGAAGAACTCTGGTTCAACAACTGGGAGTTCAAAGGCACTCCCTACGACAATCGCGCCAGCTACGAGAAGTGGTCGCCGCACCAGTACGCGAAGAATTTCAAGACGCCCACTCTCGTAATTCACGGCCAGCGCGATTACCGCCTCGACGTGAGCGAAGGCTTGCAGCTTTTCACCACGCTGCAGATGGAGGGCGTACCATCAAAGATGCTGTATTTCCTCGACGAAGGCCATTGGGTTCTGAAGCCACAAAATTCGCGGCTCTGGTATGAGACGGTCAATGCCTGGGTGGACCAGTGGACGAAGAAGTGAGGCGGGCTTCGGGCTTCGGCAAGGCTTTTGTGGGGACGTCCGCCCCGGCCGTCCAGCGAGCGCAGCGAGACTGCGTATCGGAGGACGGCTAGTCAGTTGATCGGGGCCGCGCTCGTATTTCTGCTGGATGTGCGAGTTTCAGGTGCTCCTTAAACTCGCGTTGCAGGGTTTCGGCATAGCTATCGTACTGGGGCTGATGAAAGCCGCCATATTCCAACCGTTTGTCGTGCTTGATCTTGAATTGGGCGTCAGCACAGGCCGTACATTCTGCTTCAATAGGTATTCGCGGTCCTTCCGTTTGGATCCGGCGCAGCCATTTTGTGATTCGGAGGTTTGGTTTTCCGGTTCGCACGCGTTCAGCTTAACATTCTTTCTCCACCTGGCTTGCATGGAGGATCTCGGAGGGATGGCCGATAATAGCCCGGCGTTTCAACGCCGGGTAGACAACTGGCGGAGCTGATATGCGTAAATCAAAATCCCAAGCCCGCGCTTATTCCAAGTCTCGGCCTGTCACGCAGACCGACGCCGCACAGCAACTCGACTCCTTCACCGCAAAGTACGATCCAGATGTGGCCACCTTCGCCCGCCGCGCTCTCACGAAAATGCGCAAGCTCGTCCCCGGCGCGATCGAGATGGTCTACGACAACTACAACTGGCTGGTGATAGGCTTCAGCCCAACGGAGCGGCCCTCAGAAGCGATTTTCTCCCTCGTGCTGCCCCCGGGCCGCGTCACCCTGTGCTTTCTCCAAGGAGCCGGCTTGCCCGATCCAGCCAAGCGACTACAAGGCAGCGGCAACGTGGTTCGGAACATCCGGCTGTACAACGCGGGCGAACCGGACGGTCACGTGCTTGACGAGCCTGAAGTGCTCGCCCTCATCAACGTGGCCCTCAACCGCGCCAAGGTGCCCATGTCGCCTGGAGCGCGCCGCAAGGTGATCATCCGGGCCGTCTCAGCGAGGCAGCGGCCTCGCCGGATCGCGCAAGGAAAGTAATGGTCATCTTCACTGATCGTCGAGGCGTGTTTGCGACGGTAGCCCACGCGGAGCGGGAACACGTCCGCGCCACTGGCTAAAGGTGGGGGAAGTGTTCCCGCTGCTGGCGGCCGGAAAGGTCTCCAGTTCGTTCTGCAGAACGGCTGTAGTTCCCGCCGAGACTTGGATCTCAATCTCCAACGGGCCAGTAAACGATCCCACCGAAGGCATGAAACTCGCCAGGCCGTTGACATCGCTGATCGCTGTGCTCTCGCTCACAGCGAGGATAAGGGGCATACCCGGTGGAGTGACGGTGGGATCGCCCGGCATCGGGACTAGGTTGTTTCCCTCCGGGCGCAGCACGGTCGATTGAAACAGCACGCTCGCTCCGAGGACGGGATTAGGCGGCGTCGATGAGTCGGTCACGCGAACCCTCAGTGGCTGAAACGCCGAACCCGTGACCACCTGTCCTGCACCGGCTACAGCCTGCAGGTTCATCATCGCAACGGCCACCGCATTCCCATAGATGGTTTGGCAAGGATTGTTTCCGGGTGCAACGCAAGCGCTGAGTTGCACGCTGGCGGTGAAGTTCGTCAAGGTGAGCGTCACCGACGCGTAGCCGTTGCTGTTGGTCGCTGCGCTCGCGGAACTGAGCGATCCCGATCCCTGATCGACGAAGAAATCCACCTGTTTGCCACCCTGTGGTACGCCCAGATCTACGACGCGCGCCGTAAGTGGCACGCTGACCGACGCTCCCTGGGCGATCCAGAGATAGGGCGTTGTGACTCCAATGTCCGAGGACGAGGATGTAGCTGTCATGGTTGCCGCTACCGACTGAGATGGGCTGTACACGCCGGGGGCGAGAGTGGCTGTGATCGCCGCATTCCCCGTGGCGCCGGGCGTGACCCCCGTGGAAGCAATTCCACTTTCGTCGCTGATCGCTGAGCAGGTGGAAGTGCCCCCGCAGATGGAGAGTGTTGCGCCGTTGGTAGTGGTCCATCCTACGGTTGCGCCGTTCACCGGGGTGACGCCATCGGAAGCAAGTACTCGCACCGTCACAGGGTTTGTGGCCTGCGTTCCCACCGGTGTTGGAGGATTCGATCCTAGTAACAAGACGATCCGGTCGGTAAGAGCGGCTCCGAAGGTGAGCACTTTGGTCATAATTGAGAACGCGCCGCTGACCGGATCGTTGATGGTTATGGTTTGAGGTCCATCACTTTGCGCAGGGGTGGATGTCAGCATCTGGCTGGCGTTGGTTGCCAGCAAGGGCACGCCTGTGCTGCCCACGGTGACGGCGAGCCCGGGAGCAAAGCCGGTGCCCTGCAAAGTGATTGCGCCACCACTGACCGGCACGCGTGGCGGGATTGCCGAATCTCCGTAGAGCACATGAGCATGGTAGTGGTAATCGGGCCGCCCATCGCCGCGCAGATCGCCGATACCGATGATGAAGCTGCTGGAATTCAATACTTCCGCATCGAGACGGCTCATGCCGAAGGTTGCCGAATTGAAGGGAGCCGCGGTAAAGGCCGGCGGAGCCGTACCCTGCGGATCGCCGAGGGCCCACATGCCGACCACGGGTTCGGCTTTCGATTCGCTGGGCGCGCTGGTTTCATCGAGCGCGGTGACGGCTACCGACAGAGTGCGGTTCGCTTGAGCCGTGATCAAGAAGTAGCCAACATCGCCGTAGCCGCTTAGCGAGCCGACCCAATCGCCAGGGGAAGGAACCGGCGCGGGGGCGCTCCAGGTTTCGGTTGCGGCCCACAGCGGCACGGGCTGCGCGCTGCCCGACATAACAACGTCCTGCTCAAAACTGCCCCCCAGGTTCACGGTTACTAGGATCGGCTGGAAAGTGCCCGACGGCGCGACCTGCGACGGGTCATACGGGCACACGCCGGCCGACCACAGCGGGTTCAAAGCCTCGACCGAGAGCTGATATTGCGCTGTGCTCGCGCCATTCGGGACGGGCAATCCTCCGAGATCGAAAAATCCTTCAAGTGTTGGATCGGAGGATCCAAACTCGCCGTAAGGGTTTCCCAGAGGATCATCCAAGCCTGTGATGGGATTGCCGGCGTTGCCGCTGAACAGGAATCCGGAAGTCGACGAAGCTCCGTAGTGATCCGAGGGAAGGTTGGTGGAAGGATCAATCCAACGCGCGACCACGTTTACGCCCTGCATGGGCTGGGCTTCCGCTTCCGTGTGATTCACGAAGTAAACTGAGCCGTAAATCCGGGCGGTGGCGGCCGGCGAACCGGCCGGATAGAGGCGTGAGAGCGCGGCCATATCGTCGGGTGCGAGCTGGTAAGGATTCGCGTAGCAGACCGTGATAGGCACGCAGGTAACCGGATCCGTAAAGTGCATAACGGGGAAGCCAGCGTAGTCATTGGCCGTGGGATGAGGACTGCCCGTGAGCACGTTCAGATTCATCTGTGACCAACCCAAACCGATCACGGAGCCCAGCACTCGCACCAGCCGGTATTCGACGTCCGCGAGCTGCGACGACTGCAGCGCGCACTGACCGTTGATGACCACGAGCGCGTGAAGAAAATTTGCGCCCGCGCCGAAGTTGTCCACGCCGCCATAGACGGCGTTCCAGAAACATTGCGAGGGATCGCCCGCGCCCGCGCCGAGCAAGGTGTCAGTGACCGAACCGTCGTAGTCGTACACAATTCCCACCGGAGTTTGAGTGGCCGAAGGAGCGATATCGGCGGGAGCGGTCACAGCTCCGCTGGAGTTGACGGCGATGTTGCTGCCGTTAACGTCTTCAGCAAGCTGGCCGGCGGCGTTTGCCGTAAGGGCTGCAATGGAAACGGAAGTCCACTGGGTAAAGGCGCTGGCTACGAAAGCATTGGCCGAGGCGTTGGGCAGGATCGGGCTCAGATCGCCCTGATCGGTATAGTAGTTCACCTGGCCTTGGGACCAGGTGATGGGCTGGCCCATCGTCCCGGAGTTGAAATAGCTCGAGCCCGCGACATACGCTGGGCCTCCGGCCCGGGCGAGCGCGGCGAAAAAGAAGACGATGGCCAGAGCCGTGGCCAGCCGGAAGAGGAATGAGCGCGCGGCGGCGCTCTTCGATATGGTCATGTATCTCATTCTTCCTCGCTGGAACGCCGCACGGCCTGAGCGAACTCGGCGTAAGGGACAACGGTTTTTCCGCCCAGGATGGGATCTGCCGCCAAGGCTGCGACGTGCTGTCCGCTTATCCTGATTCTGCCTTGAGAATCCATTGCGAATCTGCCCAAGCCCCCGGCCACCGGGCTGGTGAGGCCCAACTTGCCCGGGGAATACAGAAAGACCAGCACGCGCTCGCCGACGTGATAGCGCTCGCCTCTAGGCCAAAGGCCAGCCCACTCGTGGATCGTTAGGTTCTGACCCGGAGCGGCGCCCCGCATGGCATGTTCAACCTGGAAGGTGACAGCGGTGGAAGACGTTCTTGCCCGCCGGACGAAGGCGTGCGTCCAATGGAGGTGACACGACCGGAGAAGATGATCCCAGCGGCGCGGACGAGCTGCGGGAAGATCATGGTGCCTGGGGCGATCGGGGAAGGCTGGGGCGGCCTGGGAGGAGGAATCCAGACGGGCGCGACAGGCAACGAGTGCGCTAGCGGAGACAAGCTCGGGGCGATCGCGGTGGGCGACGGCAGCGATCGTTCACCGGCGACCGATCCGCGGCGGCGTCCTGCCCCCGCAGAAACGTGGGCGCTACGAAGATCAGCAAGAAGAAGGCGAGCAGACGCCAACAAATCCCGGTCATGCGATCACCTGGAACAAATGTCTGCTCG
Source organism: uncultured Acidobacteriaceae bacterium (assembly GCA_963850805.1). Taxonomy (GTDB): domain Bacteria; phylum Acidobacteriota; class Terriglobia; order Terriglobales; family Acidobacteriaceae; genus Sulfotelmatobacter. Next base: position 191,132 of record CAWKNF010000003.1, read on the forward strand.
GAGGAATCTGGGAAACCGAGATCCATCCTAATCGGCCGCCCGTGATTCGCACGGTGATGGATGTCACAACCAGCCTGTGGATTAAAAGGTCATTCCCGATCCGGGCTGGATAGCCCGGCCCCATGCGGATGACAACTTGGCAAAGTTCAGAGCGAGTGCCGGACGTGCTCTTCGGCGCTCAGGTTGGCGCCAGCCAGCAGCAAAAGTCCCGTGAGGAATGCCCAGAACATCATGCTTACCGACAGCGCAAAGGGCCCATAGACTTCGGCAAAATTGAGCCGCGGCAAGGCCATGATGTAGCCGTACTTCAGCGCCTCCGATAGCAATCCCATGATAATGGCGGTCGGCAGCACGGCCCGCACAGGAACCTTGCCGTTCGGCAGCACCCAGTAGATCAGAAAGAAGATGGCGACGCTGGCGGCGATGGCGAAGGCCTTCATCGCCAGAAATTCTGCCAGGCGCACCATCGCCATGGCGTGCCCGCGCAGCAGGAATTCGAATGGCCGTACCACTCCTGCGGTCATGCCAATGGAGAGCAGGGCCAGGACCCCGCAGGCAAACGCCAGGCCGAGCGAAACCAGTTGATTGCCCAGATACGATCGGTTGCTGGGGAAACGCCAGATGCGATTGAGCGCGACCTCCAGCGGCATAAATATGCCAGTCGAGGTGACCAGCAGAATGATCAGCGAGACCACCTGCACCCGCTGCCGCGAGTTCACCATGGCGTTAAGGTTGCGAATGACGAACTCCTGGCCCGCCGGAAGATAATCGCGCAATAGCTCAACCACCACGTCGTACATCACCTTCGAGTGAAACACGCGCCGGATGAGCGTCATCAACAGCACCACAAAAGGGAAAAACGACAGGATCGAGTTGGCCGCCACTGAGAAGGCAAAGGTGTGCACATCGGTGCGCAGTAGGTATTTGGCGGTCGAAAGCGCCATCCCAGACCGCGCTTCCCGCCGTCGCTGCGGCAGGGCTGGCGTGTCTTCCTTGGGGGAGGCGGTGACTCTCGTTTGATCGGTAACAGGCATGTTCTCTAATCGTATCAAAGGGTTGCGGCTGGTGCGCCCCCGCCGGGACACCAAAGGCCATGGCTGGACGCGGCCGTTTCTTATACCTTGTTAAAGATTCCTTTACCCTGTCGACGGGCTATTTTTGCCCTCCGGACACTAATTTTTGTTGCGAAACGATTTAATACTCCTTATTATCGGTTCGCTCATAAACCGGCCCCTGCCGGGGCATGAGTTCGTAAGGCAGGTTGATGTCTTGAGCAGGGCAGTTGAAATCAGCGCCGATGGTCAGGCTCCGGAAGTTCGCGCCGCATTTTCTTCGTGCGTGACCGAACCCAGGGAGTCTTTTGCTTTGCGGCAATTTCTTCGTCACACTCACAAAGAGACGCCAACCGGGTTTCACCGGGCTTCTTGAGGGGGCGCTCCTTTCAGCGGGGCAACGATCAGGACTTCCGGGGAACTAATTCTTAATGATCAGAGGAAAGGAGCTTTTCCGTGAGAGAGAAGGGAACAGTAAAGTGGTTCAACGGGGCGAAGGGGTATGGATTTATCCAGCGCTCCACGGGAGAAGACGTTTTCGTGCATTTCTCAGCCATTCAAGAGAACGGCTACCGCTCGCTCAACGAGGGTGAGACCGTGGAGTTCGACCTGCTCAAAGGTCCCAAAGGCTTTCAGGCGGGCAACGTAGTCCGCGCCTAACCTCGATCATCGTGGATCTTGAAACCCTCCCGCTCCCAGCGGGAGGGTTTTTCGTTGCCCTGCATCTGTCCGAAACTCTTACTTGATCTGGAAGTTCGCCGGATCAAGGCCGATGTTGGTGAGGACTTTCTCCGCGGTCATATCAAAATCATAGAGACGGCTCGCGCCATTCTGCGGCTCCCGCGTGTACCGAAGATCGTAATGGCGGGGCAGCGTGAGTCCATTGTCGGTCTGGAAGTCGCTGAAATGCTCCTCAATGGTGAAGCGGATTTGCCCCTGATCCCCACCGATCGCCGACGCGGGGGCGGTGGCCGTTGCCCGCCGTCCATTGCGGCCGCTGCCGGGCGCCCAAACCAGCGAGTAGACGGTCATCACGTGGTGATGAGTCTCAGGATCGAAATAGATCTTGATGGCCATGTCCTCGTCAGCCTTCGAGGCATACTCGATGCATTGCAGGTCGTGCCCATCGACTTTCTTCAGGCCAACATAGTTGAGCTTGCCCCGGGCGTGGTCAAGGTTTAAGAGCGCCCAGCCGGTGGAAAGTTCTCCGCCCAGCCAGCCTTCTGTGATGATGAAATCCTGCGTGCGCACGAAGTCTCCGAATGAGCTGGGCCGGTGCGAGGAAGTGAACACGGCGAAGCTGGTTTTATCGCCGTCGAAAACAAACCGCTCCCCTCTCCACGCCGCGCTGCCAAACTTCATCACGAAGTTCGACTCGCGCTTTTCCGATACATACCCCCAGATGCCCGTGGCGTCTCCCGTGGAAGCCTCATCGCCCGACACCGGCCCGCGCTCCAGGATCTTGAAGCTCAGAGTGCCCTGTATGCCGCGCGACTTAGCGGCCGCGCGCGCCTCCGCCGTGCCCATCGAATCAAGATGTTTGGCAATGATCTCTTCCGGCTTGGCGTCGTCAGCAGCAGCGATTCCCGAAAGGCAGGCGAACAACATGCAAACGAGAGCGAGGTATCGCATCGCGAAGTCTCCCCGGCTATTCTCCCACAGAAACGAGGCCGGCTCGCAGCGTAGATTTCCGCCGTGAAATAATCGTGCGCGCACTCGGTGGAGGAGCTTCGACTGAGCGGGATCCTCGCTTTTATTTCCCAGAGGCCCTTCCCCCTTTAATCTCCGGAATCATCGGGTTAGAGTTGCTCCGAGGTCAAACTCCAGACAACAAATGACTTAGAGCGCCACGGTTCGCTCTGTACCAAACCGTTACGGTCTCGACCATGATCGCTGATTTCAAAATTGCGGTCGCAAAGTCAGATGTCACAGACAGGCTATGGGGTAAGGCTTACTCTTAATGGACGGTTGACCGACTACTGATATCCCGTAGTATCATGAATCTGGAATTTGAGTGGCACAAGGCCAAGGGTGAAGCTAACTTCCAGAGACACGGCGTGAGCTTCGATTTGGCGAAGACGGTGTTCAAAGACCCATTCGCCATCGAGCGGCTTGATGACCGCGAGGAGCATGGCGAAGAGCGTTTTGTGATTATCGGCGCGGCGGAAGGCAGGGTTTTATTGTTTGTAGCCTATACCGAACGCGAGGAACGCATTCGCATCATCTCGGCCCGCAGGGCGACGCAAAATGAGCAAGACGACTACTTCGAGCAAAACGCTTAGGCCTATGAAGCCCGCCGTCATCGAGGCGGCCGCACGCGCCGACCGCGACGCGCAGCCACTGACTGCCGGCGACCTTAAGCGGATGAAGCGAACACCGCAGGCAAAAATCATCCGCCGCGCTCTGGCGTTAACACAGGAGGAATTCTCTGTCCGTTACCACATCCCTCTCGGTACTCTCCGGGACTGGGAGCAAGGCCGCGCGCGACCGGATCGGCCAACCCAAGCCTATTTGAAGATCATTGCTTGCGAACCGGAGAGAGTCGAGCGCCTGTTAAATTCCAGAGCTTAGAGGCGGCATCTGCCCGCACGAGACTGCTGGAGATGCCCACCCTTTGCAAAAGCGCAAGAAGATTGAACTGCATTCTATTTCTGAGAAATCCCACGGTTCACCAGAACGAATTTCTGAAGCCTTTTCCCAGTGTCAACTTCCCCGGTATAGAGATCGCCGCGAGAATCAGAAACTAGCTGGTGAAGCCAGTGGAACTGCCCGGCATTGCGGCCGTTGTGCCCCGTTTGTCCCTCAACGACTCCATCGTCTCGCCGAATCGTCCAAATGACGTTGTTTTCACCATCGGCTACCAACAGAAACTTTTGGCGCTCGTCAGTCGAAAACGCGAACTGCCACGTAGAACCCATCCCCAGTGTTTCCGTGTGCAGGGTAAACTCCTTAACGAATTTCCCCTGCTTGGTGAACACCTGGATGCGGTCGTTGACGCGATCGCAGACATAGACCAGCCCATCTCGCGAAATGTGGATGCAGTGTACCGGACTGCGAAACTGCTGATCTCGTGGTGCGGCAGGATCGTACGCCCCGGGGTCGGCATCATTCGGAGGGTTTCCATAGGCTCCCCAAAGTCTCTTGAACGCGCCGGTGCCCGAGTCGAAAACAATCACTCTCCTGTTCATATAACCATCGGCGATGTACACCTCGTGTGCTTCCGAATCCACCTCGATGCCGGCTGGACGCCCCAATATGTCAGTGCGCAGGCTGTTCGGCGGATCGGATGAAGGGTGACCGATCTGCATCAGAAAATGTCCATCACTCTTGAACTTGAGGATATGGCGATCGGTCGGGCCGTTCGCGCCGATCCAAACGTTGTCATCCTTGTCCACATAAATTCCGTGTTCTATCTTGGGCCAATCAAATCCTTCGCCGGGTCCGCCCCAGGTGTTGAGCAAATGCCCTTGCCCGTCGAATTCCAGAACCGGAGGCGCTGCGATGCAGCACATAGAACGCGGAGGTTTAAGTGACGCGCCGAGTTCGTCAACCGTGTCCGTGCCGGGTCGTTGCAAAACCCAGATGTGGTCCTCCCGATCTACAGCTAAGCCGCCGACTTGCCCGATGATCCAGTTGTTTGGCAGCTCCAGCGGCCACAGCGGGTCAACCTGATACCTCGGCACATCCTGGGCGGAAGTAGCCAAAGGAAAAGCGCCGAGCAGAATCGCCAACGCAATGCTGAAGCTGACCAACAAGAGTGCAAATCTGTTTTGGAAAGGTATCGGGTGCATAGCGCGCTCCGCGCAAAAGGTCTTCTGTTTGTCAGAAGTGGACGGAGTATAGGACCACCGGTGGAATGTGTCAACGCAGGCGGGGCTGACTGGTCCTGTCCACCCATCGTGACCTCGGCGGAGTGGAGGAACCTGCTGTTCGCCCGCTGCCACACATGACGAGCGGGAAGGAGGCGACCCCGAGTTTTTTGCCGACGCTACCGCGAAATCAGGCTGCCCCACGATTCGTGGTTTTCGAAGCGTGGGCACGCGGATGCCGGGCGCAATGTTCATTCGTCACTGCGAAACCTAGCGATTCGTGCTACAAGTCCCCAATGCCCAATCGCCTCCATCGCTGCTACGGCGCTGGATATCTGCACTTCATCACCACCAGCTGTTATCAGCGTCGGCCGCTGCTCGACGAAGCGCGAAATCGCGAGTCTAAGAATTTCCACAGCCCAGTTGTGACATCTAACCTTGCGCCCGAAATTCAATTCAGCGATGATGGTCGAGGCCGTGACGGTCAGCTACGCAGCCGATCGTAGCGCGCTAAGTCCTTTGTTTCAAAGATTTTAGTATCTAAGCTCTTTGACATCTAGATTTTGCGAGGGAAAACACCGTAACGTGGTGATTCCAGAGATTGGAGGGGGAGGGGGGTACTCCCGAATAAAAGGCGAAAGAGCGCCCAGCCAGGGGCGCTCCGGCGAACGCCCACATAATTTATTTGACGGGAGAAATCCACACGGGGCGTAGACAGGCTTCGCTCAGGGTCCGGCTCCGGTCGGAATGACAGAATTTGGTAACCGTGCGGGGAATGATGCCCACTTACGCCGAAGCCCGAAGCCCGAAAGCCGAAGCCCGATTCACCGCACTTCCACCGACACCAAGTCTCCATCCGACAAACCGCCAGCCTTGTAGTTCACTGAGACCGCGCGATTACTCCATTCGCAGGAGAACGTGTCGGCGCCGATGAGCAGCAGCGATTTGTAGTTGGGGGTGCGCAGCTTCAGAATTACTCCGCCGGAGCTGACGGTAAGAACCGCGGCCGGAGACTGGGAGCAGTCCACGCCCACCAGCCGTCCCTGAAGAAATTTCGCGGGCCGCTTGTCTGCCGTGCTTGCAGATTGTGCCGCCTGCGCCGCGGCGCGCTTGGCGGCATCCTCCTCCAGCACGTCGAATGGCGAAGGTTGTGCCGCCGGCTTCCGGGCCGCGGCTAAGGCGGCGGCAGAGATGCCGTATTTTTGCTCGTTGGGGAGCGTTCCCAGCCGCTCGCGAGCCGCAGCCGCGATCCGCGGATCGCCGCTGCTTTTCAAGTGCTCCAGCAAAGCGCGCGCGGCGTCCCATTTCTTGTCGGCAATGTAGATTTCCGCCATGTTGTAAACGTACTGCTGGTTGCGCGGACTGAGCTGCATAGCGGCGCGTTCGGCCTGCAGCGCCGCCACCGGACCACCGCCTTTCATGTGCGCCGTAGCCAACAGGTCATAGGCGCTGGCGAATTCGGGATACCATTCCAGCACGGCGCGCAGGTCCTGCATCATGTTGGGCAGGCCCACGATGTCGGTGTGCTTCGACTGCGCGATGCGGTACTTCATCACGGAAAGGTAGTAGCGGATCCACATATCTCCCCGGTTGAGCGCGGCGGCGCTGGCCAGTTCTTCGGCAGCAGCATCGAACTCATTCCGCTGAATGTGATCCCACGCGAGCGCGCGGTGGGCGATCTGGTTGCCGACGGCTGTGATCAGCAAAGCGTTCTCCTTGTCGTCCCGATTCTTTTCCTTGTCGCTGAACAGCCTTGCAGGAGCCGGTTCGGGAGTTGTAGCTAACTTCTGCAATTCTTGCAGGCCCGTTTCGCGGCGTTCGGGAATCCTGATCTTGACCTCGTCCGCTAAAGCGCGCGCATCGGCCTCGCGGAGAACCTTGACGGTGATCACGCTGGTATCTGGTCCCACCATCTCAGGGAACTGGTAGACCTGCGGTGGATCGGCTTGCGAACCTGATTGGCGGGAAGCATCAAGCGCGGCGAACAGCGGCGTGAACGAATGGAAATATTCCTTCACCGCCTGGTCGAGCTGAGCCGAGGTCACGCCGTAGGCTTTCTGGATGGCTTCTTCCACGGGCATGTGCCGGTTCTCGACGAGATCAAAATAGGTTCCGGTCTGCTGCAGCTTGTTCTCGTGGAGCAGGTAATGCATCAGAATCCACGACTGGGCGTAAAAGAGCGTGAGGTGCGTGCCTTCGCCATTGTTTGAAGTGTCACGCTTCATGGTGAGCAGGTCGGGCAACGCGATCCACGGCTGGGTGCGGAGGAGCTCGGTGAGCGACTTCGATGGATTCTGGGGCAGGTTTTGCGTGACGACGGAATGCAGTTCTGGATCGCCGCCGATCTCGTACTTCTTGTCATCGAGGCGGATCGAACTGAAGTATTCGGCGAGACCCTCGTCGAACCATCCTGGCACTGGAGGATAGTTGTAATTCAGCAGCAGGTGGGCGAAGTCGTTAGCGACGGCGCGCCAGGACTCTTCTTGGGTCACGTTCAGCACTATGAAGTTCTGATCTTCGCCCGCAAGAAAGAAGCCGGGAACGTCGATCGGCTGCCCTTGGCGCAGCGGCGCGCTCTGGTAATAGTCCTTGTCGTTCCGGAAGGCGAGGATGGTCAGCGGCAGCGGCTCGTTGAGCCGTTCTTTCATCAGCAGGGTGGCGAAGACGGCCCGCATCTGCTCAAAGCGCAACGCGACTTCCGTGCCCTTTTTTTCGCTGGCATCGGTAATGACCGTGTAGTGAGTGGAGTGAATTTCGCGCCACGGCGATTGCTCGGCCGCAGGAGCCGAGACGGACAAGAGAATACCCAGAAGCATCGCCGGAAGCATCTTAGGAAAGAAGGAAATCGGGATGGGACGAATGCGGGCCATGCTCGTTCCGCCGGGGAGGAGGACAACTACCGAAATGCTACCACGAGGGCCGTTGCGGAAGGTCTATTGCTCGGCGCTCCGGCCGCGATGGGCGGGAGACGGCAGCGACCGCAGATAGCCAAAGCGCACATATTGAACGTACGTCTCCAATCCATTGGGATCCAGAGATCAGGCTCTCATAGACGACGTTGCGCTCTCTGCGGAAATAGGAGTACTCGAATCTCTTGCCGTCGCCCATGAGCTGGCTCTTAATGTAGCCGTCGGGGAAATATGCATTGGTCAAGACCGGGTTTCGGTTTCCGTGTCCCGCCGTAATCATTTGTCCTTTTTCGTCGTAGGTGTAGGAATCCACGTGCCCTTCCGAGTCGGTGGCTCGGATCATTCGCCCGCCCGTGTCGTAGTCATAGCGCATAGTGCGACCCAGGGAAGACGTGATCCTGGTGATGCGATGCTGGGTATCATTTTCGAAGTGAAGCCACTTTCCCGAGGGACTGTTCACAGAAAGAAGGGCGCCGAAGGAATCCCGCTCCATCTTGTATTCGCGTCCTTCGGGATCGATGAAACCTGTCAAAACCGTGACGTTCTGCGGCAAGGCCTGAGGCGTGTAGGGAAACATGTAAGTCCAGCCATCGGCCGTTTTAATTCGCCATGTCTTTCCATCGAAAACCGCCTGTGTATTCTCAAAGCGTCCTTCGCCGCCCCAGCCAGCCTGGTAGGTGTCACCTGTCTGTCCCGTCTTCGGGGGCAGATGAGTGTAGTGAATCCTGACACCGTCCTCCATGATCAGATCGACGGCGACCCCCATCTGTCCACCGAGGAAGATCTCGAACGAATCTGACCCACCGATTCCGAAAGCCCGCGAACGGTCGTCCTGGTTTCGATGAACTCGAGTGAATTGCAGCCCGCGTTCACCGTCGAAAACAAAGTCAGCTTTACGTTGAATAATCAGCCCGACGCCTGCGTCCGCGAAGAAAGTTTGCGTAGACGTATCCGGCAGGGCAGATTCCGTGTACTGCATTTTCCAGAGCAGCTTGTCTCCGGGGCCGTCATAAATGGTTACGGCAGGATCTCCCGACTCCGTCCAGGAATGCCATTGCCCCTCCGCCCCGATCACGTCCCCGCCCATCCGATCGATTTGAAAGCCCGAAGGAACTCCGCCGCTCAGTAAGCTCGTGGAATCGTCGCTCAGAGGCAAATCGAAGTAGAGCATGACGAGGTTCTTGGTCAGCAGTTTTTGCACCCGCGAAGTCAGCCATTCCGGATTCCACTTTTCCAGAAGCGAAGGCGGATGCAATCGAGCCGATGAGATCATCCCGTATCGTCCCTCGCGGCGCATGTTCTCCGCGTAATCCAAAACAAATCCCGGAATGTACATGTCGCTGGAGGTCACACCGATCAGGATCGAGGCGGGATCACGCGCCATCTCAGGATATTTCTCCGCCAGGAATTCGATCCACTTGTCGGTGTTCAATTGATTGCGCGCCGGATCAATGAGCTTAGGGTCGATAGGAATCGCGGCAAGTAGCTTCACGTCGATTCCAAGTCTTGCCTTGTAGTAGGCAGGCGCCCATTGAAGAGACTCGCTTTCGGCAAGGCCAACGGGTATGAGGTAAACATTCTTGGTTGGCACCAACGGAAGCTGGAGCCGGCGAACGGGAGTGAAGTCAATCTTGTCCTTGCCGTTCTTGGGCTCAAAAGTCAGCCGGGAAAAATCCCAAACGCCGTTGATCGAGTTAGCGACCCCGTAGAGATGTCCGCTGCCGCGCGAGCCGGTCAAGGTCACGGACCATTGCGCAAACTGCGATCCCCTGAAAGAAAGCAGATAGCCGAGCACGGGCTGCTTCGCCCGGATGCCGCTTCCAAGAGCGCTCTGTACCTGCGCCGAAGACAAAGCCGTTTGAAGCGAGCTGGTGTAGGCCGAGGACTGCAGCAGATTCACATTGAGGTAAACAAGAGCCGCGATCACTACGAAGGCGGCGAACAGAAGCAGCGCTAAGTTGGCCCGCGCCGGGAAAAAACTTGTCGAACCCGGTGTAGAGCCGGCCTGCAGGGGGTTGCAGCGCGGGCAGACCCATCCAACCAGTGCCGACCCGCATTTCTGACACGCCGCTGCTTGCGTCGCAGTTTGCATCCTCGATAGTTAACACAGCAGGAGCACCAGGAAACGTTACCTTAGGGTTGCGCGGATTCAGGACCGCCCTGCAATCTCCGCACACGTTCTTGGCGTCCCAGGGTAAATCCGCCGAGGCAACAGCGGAACCGGCAATCAGTCTCCCACGCGAAGGATCATCACTTCCGTAGCCTTGATCAGAGCGACGGCGGTCTGGCCGGCTTTGAGGTGCATCTCCCGCGCCGAAGTCGCGGTGATGATGGAAGTGATCTGCTGTTCGCCGATGGAGATCTTCACTTCCGCCATCAGGCCGCTGATGCGCACCTGATCGATGCGGCCCACCAGTTGATTCCGCCCGCTGACGCGGCGCACGGCCTGAGTTCGTTCTGCAACCGTTTTCCCCCTGGTGCGGAAAAGCAGACGGTCCAGTTCACTCTGGGGGATTCGGTGATGTCCTCCGGCCGTCTGGACGCTCCGAATCTTCTTCTTGTAAATCCACTGCTTGATGGTTGGGAAGCTGACCCCGAGTTGCAGAGCTGCATCGCGAAGCTGCAGCAACTCCTGATTCTTCTGCACTGATTTGCCGTTCCTCGGCATCGGAACGAAATCCTAACGTCAGCCCAAGACCCGGTCAATACTCTGAATTGCCGTGACAAGAGGTCAGAAATCCATTGCGATACGGTTATATCTGTATAGTTATATACGCAATAACTGTGCTTCAGATCCCATGGGGCTCTCGATACTGAGCCCGCCGCGGAAACGATCAGAAAGTGAAACGGCCACCGACTGTCGGAGCACAGTTGTTGTTGGAGTTATAGGGGACGCCGGGACCATGAGGAATGGCGATGGCCAGACCGCCGCTTACCCAGGAATACGCAAGTCCGACATAGCCGTCGAAACGCTTGGTGAAGTGATGATCCGCGTAGAGCGACCCCTCGTTGAGCGTGCCCGCGCAGGAAGCGCGGAAACTGGCGGGCGTGCAGGTCGGTGGAACACGGAAGTCGTTCTGCCGCTGTTGATACCAGGAGAAAGTGATGTCGGTTTTGCTGTCCACGGCGTATTTCCCGCCCGTCCACCAGATATTCACCAACTTTTCAGAATCAAGATTGTTGTCTTCGACCCCGCTCATGTTGTAGCCGCCCTGGTCCGAGGCGCCAACGCCCAACGGGTCGTGCGGGTTATTCTGCCAGATGTATTCGTAGCCGGCAAACAACTTGAACCGGTCCCACGTGTACTTGGCCGCGAACATAATTGCGTTGTTGTCGGTCACGATGCCATATACGGTGTTGTTCGGGTCGATCAGATTGGGCCCCATGCCGGGCCCCCCGTTGATGGGGTTTGTATTGATGCTGTCGGTGGTCGACTGATATTGCCCCGCCGAACTCAGACTCTGAGGCCCCAGCAAGGGGTTCAATACGCTGATCGCCTGGTTGTAATGCTGGAAGACGAGGTCGGTGGAGAACTTGCCCTGATCTCGCCGATGTTTCCGCCGAGGTCGAATCCATAGGCGTTGTTATGCGCCTGTTCCGGCGTACAGGTGGTGGCAGTCCAGCCTGCGCTGGCTGAGTAGCAGCCGCCAGAACCATCGGCGAATTTATACATCGCGCCGAAATGGACCGGGCCGTAGGCGATGCGATACTTCACGGCGTCGTCCCAACGGGAGTTCTCGGTGTCGCCGCCGCCGGCCATCGTGCCGTTATACCCGATGTAGGAAAAGGCATAGGCGCCGCTGGCCGGATCGTAAAGCAGCATCGCATCGGTGCCGAGAGAGCGCTGACGACCGAAGGTCAGCTCGCCGAAGTGCGTGGACGATACGCCGCCATAGTATTGGTCATTGAAGGGTTGGCCCGCGCGCGCGCCGTCGATGGCGAACGAATAGCTGCTCCGGGGAAGGCCGTTGTTGGCGGTCTGTGTGGCTGACGCGTTGGCGAGCAGGGCAGACTGCGGATTGATGCCAGTGGAAGCGTTGAACACAACGGACCAGCCGGGCCGAAACTCTGCCTTGCCCCGGATGCCCAGACCCGTCTGCGACAGGTTGTTCGGTGCGACGAGGAATCGATGTTGATAGCCGTTCCGGTTCACCAGAGATTCGCCTTCATAGTTATAGCCGTTTTCCGGTAAGCCGTGGCTGACGTAGCCGAAGCCCACATCATACGCACCGTATAGAGTGATGCCGTGCCAGGTCAGCGTGCAATCGGTGGTGGCGAACTCGTGGCCGCTCGCGCAGGCGTCGGGAGTGCCGTCGAGCGTCCTCCGCTGCATCTTAATGTCGACCGCAGCGTCCTGGCCAACCGCCAAGCTGATTCCCGCCGCGTTTCATCGGCGAACCCTTGTTTTGCCGCTCGAATCTCGAAGCGCCCCGGAGGCAGGCCGGACGCCTGATAGTGCCCCCCGCCGTCGGTCGAGATCGTGCGCGTTGCACCTGTGTCGACGTTCTTGATTGTCACCGCGACATCGCGAAGGGCTGCGCCAGTTTGGTCCGTCACGGTGCCGGAAATAGCCGCCGCCT
>CAWKNF010000004.1:0-243979 GCA_963850805.1 uncultured Acidobacteriaceae bacterium
CGCGTTTTTCACCGCTTCCAGCTTGGCGTTCTGAATCACAGCTTCAACTTTCGTCATGATTTTGTTCTCATGTTCGTGCTCCCGCGGGCGAACTCCATGCGAACACAATTCCGCACGCTCACTCTATCGTCTGCAGCCACTCCACGGAAATCGAAACTATTTATCGTTCCCATCAGGATTTGTTATTGCAAATAGCAGAAAAGCGCCCGTCACTTCGCCTTCGAAAAATCCTCTACTGCAAATAATTGCCCACCGCGCTCCACCACTCCCACGCCGATCGAGTCCATCTCTGCATCCAGCATATTGGCGCGGTGGTTCGTAGATTTCAGAAACTCCTCCTGAATTTCGTCCGCGCTGGTGCCCCGGATCACGTTTTCCGCCACCGAGACAAAACGCGCACCGGCCTGCGTAACCCGCGCGGGCAGGCTGGGCTCCCCGGCAAACCCATGCTCTGCCGAACCATGCTGCGCCATCAATCGGGCATGCCGCCGCGCCGCCACTGCCAGCGCTTCAGTCCATTTCAATCCCGGCAACCCCTGGGCTTTGCGCGCTCGATTCACTCCAGCAAACAGTTGCTGCTCAACCGCACTCGCGCCGGTTTGCGCCTGTGCTTTCAAAAGCGTGAAGATACCAACCACCACGAAAGCTGCCAGCCTGATCACTATTCGCACGTGGATTTCCCTACCAGCATCTTAGATGTGGGGACAGCCGCCCTCGTCTGCCCTTGAGCAAAGCCGAAGAGGCTGTCCGTCGAGCGGAGCTCGACCCCCCTCCATTCACTTTGCCGCACCTTTCTTTTCTTCCGGAGGCACCGGCGGCTTGGCAAACTTCGCATCATCCACCGGAATGTTCTCTTTCACCTCGCTTATCTGAATGGTGAATCGCCCCCCCGGCCGCGCCAGCGTCCAGCGAAACGGAATCTTCACCCCGCCCGCCTCGCGATAATCCGCATAATCGATCTGTGTGGGCATCCGCCCCAGCGGCGTCTCTCCGTATCGAACCAGCCGCACCAGCAAACCGGACTGCTCGTCAAAATACAATCGCAACGGAGACTTCCCCTCGCGCCGTCCAATCACTAAGACGGCCTCGTGGTCGCCGATCTTCTCCGTGCCTCGCACCTGCGCTTCGCTGAGCATCCCTTTCAAGTGCGCCGCAAAATGAAGATCCGCATCCATCGCCGCCGAGTCGATGTCTGGCCCATGCATCTCCCGACCGGCCGTCCCGGAAAGCCCAGCCAGCCTTCGTGACCGTCGAATGCCGTCACGCTGTCGCCGTCGGGCGTGTGCGTGAACGATATCCGCTTATCCGGATCCTTCGAGTAAATGTCGATCGGAACGTTCCTGTCTCCGAAGGTGATAGTGCCCTTCATCGCCCGGCTCGTTATTTTTTCGATTGCAGCGGCTCCGCCCACCGCCTGTAGATACTTGTCGAACAACTGATCGGCGGACGGCCCGCTCGCTTCCTTCGCATCCCCGCCTTCGCCCATCTTTTCTTCGGGCTTCGCTTCGCCTGCGCCCATAGCCGGTTTCGGCTCTTCCGTCATCACCAGGGGCGTACCCACCGGATCGGTGCTGCCACGGTGGCACGAATAGCAAGTCACCTCGCGATGTCCCTCGAAGTTGTCCTTATTGATGGCGAACATCATCTCCATCATTTTTCGCGCCGTCTGCTTCGGCTTCTTGTCGTCCTTCTCGAATGCGCCTTCCACATGGCAAAACTGGCATTCCACGCCCAGCGACGCCGTGATGAACTGCATCGCCGGAACCAGTTGATCCGCCGGAATGCCCTTGAGCACCTGGATATTCTTGAACTGCTCCTCCGCCTTCTTCGGCCCGGCAGCCGTAGCCGCTGCCTGCGGAACTCCACCCGACTGCGCCTTCGCAACGCGCATCACAATACTGCCGGCAGCCAAAAGCACAATCATCCCCAAAACCAACGCAACTTTCCAGGTCATTGATCGAAACCTCATTACGATTCAAACCTCACTTAGGTCCAAACTCTGTTATCCGGAGCGTTCTTTTGTCATCCCGAGCGAAGCGAGGGATCTCGGTTTCGCCGCTACCATTCCTCCGCCCATCCTCAGGAACCAATGTAGGAACATCCTCTTCAAGGCCGATTACTGTAAACATACTTACCCGAAACTTCCGCCACAACAAACTTCTCCGGCAACAATCTATCGACTCTCGCTTTTTCGTACGGCGGCACAAACAAGAATACCCTCCCACTCCCCGCCCAGTCGCGCTGCAAGTCCGCGTCGCTTAAATAAATTTTGGGGGCATCCGCAAAACGTCGAACCGAACCACATCGAAGTAGTCCGTCCCTCCACGAGATCGATGGGCCGCCGCAGATAAAACAGCAGCGAAGACCCAAACGCCTGGTCGCCATAAATCATCACCTTATCCTCCGGCCGCATCCGCGCCGCGATCTCCCGCGCCAACTCCTTCGACGAAAGATACGGACCAAATCGTCCCAGCGCAATGTGCGCCGCCACCAGGAACACTGCCAACCCCGCCGCCAGCGCCCAGGTCGCCGCATAATGTCGCCGCCGCCAACGCAGAATAAACGATGTCAACGGAGCCACGAGCAGCGCCACCGCCGCCAGCACCGCCGGTAACCGCAGCGCCGCAAACGACGCGTAACTTAAATCCAACATGTGCGACGTCGAAAGCGTATACGCGCTTGTATCCTGCTCGCTCAGCAAACGCCCAATATCTGGCTCGAATGGCAGCTTCCGCGACTGCCACAGTCCCGCCACCAGCATGGCGCTGGCCGCAACCCCAATCACGGCCAGCAATCCCGCGGAAGTCGTCAGCCAACCCGAGCGCACCCCGCCTTCACACTCCACTCGCTCGCATCGCGCCACGCCGTCCGCTAGCAACAGCAGCAGGGGCAAATATGCGGGGAACGTGTAGTACTCCTGGTTCGTCGAGACCGCAAAAAAGATCAGCACCACTCCCGCCCAAATCCAGCACAGCAGCCGCGTCCGCAAAGCAAAATCGCTCTGCCGCTGCACGTCCCCACCGGTGCCGGCACTGCTCCGTCGGCCTCGCCACTCCTGCACCGCAACCGTCAGCGCGGCTGGCAGGTACAAACTCCACGGGAAAAGCCATACGAGGTGAAGCGACCAGTAAAGCGCTGCAGGAAGCTTGTCGTAATCTCGCGGATACCGCTTCCCCAGAAATCTCAGGAAATGTTCATTCACAAAATAAAACCAGAAAAAGCCGCGATGCTCCGCCGTGCCCGGATTGCGCAGCCCCGCCAGAATGTGCCAGGGCGCGGCGATCGCCAGAAACAACGCCAGTCCTGAGATCATCCGGAACTCCCGCCACCGCCGCCATTCTCCCGTAACCAGCAGGAAAAAAAATGCCGCCCCACAAGGAAACGCCAGCGCGATCAGCCCCTTGGTCAGCACACCCAGTGCCATCATCGCGTATCCCGCGTACCATCGCCATGCCCCAGCTCCCGGCTCCAACGCCGTCAGGAAGAAATACAAAGCCGCCGCAATCAGCAGGCTCAGCAGCACCTCCGGAATCAGCACGCGCGTGAACAAGTAAACCCCGGCGCAGGTGTAAACAAACAGTCCTCCATAAATCCCCGTCCGTTCGCCAAATGCCCGCCGTCCCCAGCAAAGTGCCAGCACTCCCAGTAGCATCACCGACAGCACCATCGGCAATCGAGTGCTGAATTCGTTCACTCCCAAAATCTTGTAACTGAACGCCACCAGCCAGTAAGGCAGCGGCGCCTTCTCCAGGTACCGGACCCCATTCACGTGCAGCGTGACATAGTCTCCCGTCGCCACCATCTCGCGCGCCGCCTCCGCGTGCGTGCTGTCGGCATCATCCAGCAACCCCGGCGTGAACATCGACCCCACGTAAACCGCCAGAAACACCACAGCCAGCGCCCAGTACGAAGCTCTGGACCCAGTCCCACGCTGCTCTGGATTTTCCAATCGCAAAATCACACAATCACCGAATGACTCAATTTCCCTTACTCAATTTGTCTCCGTCCCGGATAAAAAACTTCCACTTATCCATCGCCGCCGGCACCGCCACATCAAAAAATCCCACCATCATTTCCTCCGAAGTCTGGTCGCCCCAAGTCACCGTCTTCTCCGGATCGGGATTATGTGGATTGTTCTTCGAATTGTCATACCAGGCGACTGCCCGCAGCTTAGTCCCCGCCTTCAACTCCCGCGGCTCCGCCAGCTTGTAACTCAACTGCCAGTGAAAGTGGTAATTCACTCGCAACAGCGTCTCCACGCTTCCGTCGTCATGCACAATGTCATATTCGAAGCGCTTTCCCCGCAGATGCATATGCGGAAAAAGACTGAGCAAGGTAGCATCGTTAGGTAATGTCCCCTGCACTTCCACGCGAAAATCATCCGCCCCCGGCGGAATGATCAAAGCATGATTGTTCAATTGCAGCGTGATCACCCTCTGCTCCGGCGGACTCTTCGTGAACACCAACCCCACGCTAGTCTCATCGCTCGCCGCTTCTCCGTTCGTTGTGTAGTGCATCTGAAACACGAGATCCGATCCTGCTGGCACGAACTTTGCCATCCCATCCGCCCACCGGTCCGGCGCACTCCCCGGCGCATACACCAGCAAAAGATCGCTGGTAGTCTCATGCGCCTGCCGCCGTTCGTCCGGATCAGTCAGCATCGAAGCCGTAAACGGCTCGCCCACCGGCGCATGCCGCAACCACGCCGAATCCGGAGGCCGGATATACACCACCGCATGGTGCACGTGCGCTGCACTCGAGGGCCGCACTTCCACCATCTGCACCCACTTGTCTCCGGCAAAATGCGTTTGCACAATCTCATACGTATAGTCGACCTCGCCGCGCGCCGGAATCTGCACCGGCGTTGGCATCTTCACCACCAAATCCGGCTGCAGAATATTCCACCCTTCACTCCACTTCCGCGGCGCAGGACTATCGCGAGCGTCCCCCGCCGGCGCTCCGGCCTTTGCCCAGGCCACAATCGTGGCAATCTGCTCCGCACTCAACGACGGATCATTCGCAAAATGTCCATACCGCGGATCGGCGAACCAAGGCGGCATCATCCTCATCGCCACCGCATCCGCCATTTTCTCCGCCCACGGCCGCGTCTGTTCGTAAGTCACCAGCGCCATCGGTGCAGCTTCTCCGCTCCGGTGGCAACTCTGGCACTTATTCTGGAGGATCGGAACCACATCCTTATAAAAGGTAGGTGCTGAATTCTTGTCGCCCCATTTCGGAGCAGCGCCCGGCGTCCGCCACGCCGCTCCCAGAAGTAGGAGAACGCTGACCGCCGCGAAGAGCATCCCGACTCTCATCACGAGCGCAGAAACTCCAAGGTCAAAGCCCACGCCTGTCGCGCCGAATGCGGCTCATACGCTGACCGTTCGTCGCAGAAAAACCCATGGTCGGCTCGGGAGAACTCTACATTCACAAAGATGTTCTGCTGTGCGGTCAGAGCCTCGGTCACGGCTCTGCGATGCTCTGGCGTAATGTGCTTGTCCAACCCACCCCAGATAAGCAACGCAGGCGCTTGTAGCTTCGCCGCCCGATCGAGCAGCCCAGGAGCAATTCCTCCTCCGTAGAACGAAACTGCGCCGCGCAACGGAACCACGCTATTGGCAATAAATGAAACGCGCCCACCCATGCAAAATCCCACACTGGAAATCTCGTTCGCTCTTACCTGCGCATTGGAACGCAGCCACTCATATGCCTCTCGCACGTCCATCTCCGCTGTCTCGGTCGTCACGGCTTGGTAGTGCGGCATGAGCGCGGGAAAGTCAGTGTAGCTGCCCTCAAAACCCGGCGGCGCGGTGCGATGAAACAACTCCGGAGCAATCGCAACATATCCCTGCGCGGCAAACCGATCACACACATTGCGGATGTGCCCGTTGACCCCAAACGCCTCTTGAAACACGAGCAGTCCCGGATGCGGTCCACCGCTCTCCGGACGCGCCACGTAAGCCGCCATCCGTGTTCCGTCCCCAACCGCCAGTTCCACTTTCTCCTTCACGATTGCCGTCCCACTCATATTCTTCCTAGTCTCGCACATCGGCCGCTCTCCCGCGTCCCACGGCCCCAGCAAAGATGCTAAAGTATTCGGTTCATGTCCGCGCCCAATTCCCTCTTCGTTCGCGCCTGCAAATCCCTACCCGTCGAACGCACTCCCGTCTGGTTCATGCGCCAGGCTGGACGCTACATGCCCGAGTACCGCGCCGTCCGCAAGCAACATTCCCTGCTCGAAATCTGCAAGAAGCCAGCGCTCGGCGCCGAAGTCACCATCACCGCTGCCGAGCTTCTCGGTGTCGACGCCGCCATCATCTTCGCCGACCTCCTGCTTCCTCTCGAAGTCATGGGCCTGCCCTTTCATTTCTCCGCCGGAGAAGGCCCCGTAATCGAGAAACCCATCCGCACCCGCGAAGACGTATCTAAACTCCGCACTGATCGCACCGCCGACCTGGGCTATGTCTCCGAAGCGGTGAGTCAGGTCGCAAAACATTTCGCCGGAAAGCTTCCTGTAATCGGATTCTGCGGAGCGCCCTTCACTCTCGCCAGCTACATGATCGAAGGCGGAGGCTCTCGCCACTACCTCCACGCCAAAAGGATGATGTACAACTCTCCCGCTGCCTGGGACGAATTGATGCGCAAGCTGGTCGAGGTCACCGCCGAATACTCGGCCGCCCAGGTGCGAGCCGGCGCCGATGTAATCCAGATTTTCGACAGTTGGGTCGGCGCCCTGGGCGTGGAGGACTACCGCCGCTACGTCCTGCCGCACGTGAAGACGATGGTGACGCGCCTGCAGAAGACCTGCGCACCCATCATTTATTTCGGCACCGACAGCGCCACGCTGCTTCCCGCCATGAATGAAACCGGAGCCGAAGTCATCGGCCTCGACTGGCGCGTTCCACTGGACAAAGGCTGGAGTGATCTCGAACATCGCTGTGCCGTGCAGGGCAATCTAGATCCCGCCCTGCTCTTCGCCGACTGGAAAGAATTGAAGTCGCGCGCCGAACACATCCTGCATCTCGCCGCCGGACGCCCCGGCCACATCTTCAATCTAGGTCACGGCATCCTCCCCGAAACCCCGGTAGAAAACGTGAAGAACCTGGCCCGCCTGGTCCAGGACTATTCCGTGCAGGAATATTCGGCAGCAAAACCGGCGACCCGAAGCCCGAAGCCCGGAGCCCGAAGCCCACATTCATGATTCGCATCGCCATCGTCGGCGGCGGCATTTCCGGACTAACCGCCGCCTTCACCCTCGAAGAAGATCGCCGGGCCGGCGCGGTCGAATACGTGCTTTATGAATCTTCGCCACAGCTAGGAGGCGTACTCCGCACCGAGCACATCCAGGGCTGCATTGTCGAAGCCGGCCCCGACTCCTTCATCACCGAAAAGCCCTGGGCCGCCGATCTCTGCCGCACGCTTGGTCTAGGCGATCAGCTAATTGGCTCAAACGATGGCGACCGCAAGACCTACATTCTTGTAAACCGCCAACTCATCCCGCTGCCCGATGGCCTTATGTTCATGGTCCCGACCAAAATCCTGCCCACTGGATTCTCGCCGCTTTTTTCCTGGACCACCAAGCTCCGCATGGCCCGGGAACTATTCAATCCCCCGCGCGCCGCCGCAGCCGACGAAAGCGTGGCCTCGCTGGTCGAGCGCCACTACGGAAGGGAAATGGTCGATCGCGTCGCCGACCCGCTCCTGTCCGGCGTCTACGGTGGTGAAGCCGCCAGCCTCAGCGTGCGCGCCGTGCTGCCCCGCTTCGCCGAAATGGAGCGCACTCACGGCAGCCTAGGCCGTGCCATACTCGCCGCCAGAAAAAAAATGCCGCGCGCGAGCAAACCCGTCCCGCCGCTTTTCACCTCTCTGCAAAACGGCATGCAGCAGCTCATCGAAACCCTTGTGCCCAAACTTGACCAAGCCTCTTTGCGAACCAACACCCCCGTTCACTCAATTCAGCTCGATGCAGCAGGCTGGACCGTTCCTTCCGAAACGAAATCCGATCGCTTCGACGCTCTGATTCTCGCCGTGCCGACTCACGCAGCCGCGCGAATCCTCTCGGCCTGCAGTCCCGAAGTCTCCGCCGAACTCGCCGCCATCCACTACAGCTCGTCCATCACCGTCGGCCTCGGCTACGATCGCGACGTCCGCCAGTCGCTCCCACCCGGTTTCGGGTTCCTCGTCCCGCGCAGTGAAGGCAGGCGCCTGTTGGCCGCGACCTTCGTCCACAACAAGTTCCCCCATCGCGCTCCCGACGACCGCGCCTTGCTCCGCTGCTTCTTCGCCGGATCGAACGCGGAAAACATCTGGCAGCTCTCCGACGACGCGATCGTCGCGGTCGTCCGCAATGAATTGCACCAGATCTTAGCGCTCCGCGCCGCCCCGCTCTTCGCCCGCGTCTATAAATGGAAGTCCGCCATGGCACAGTACGGCGTAGGCCACCTCGAACGCCTCGACCGAATCGAGCGTCTCCGCCAGCAGCTACCGAGTCTAGCGCTAGCCGGCAACGGCTACCGCGGCATCGGCATCCCCGACTGCATCCGCTCCGGCCAGGATGCCGCCAAACGAGTCCTCGATATTTAGATCGGCAAGAACCATGTGGGGACAGCGCCTCGGCTGTCCGGCAAGCGCAGCGAGCCTGTTCGGCACCGCCCTACGCTGGAACATCCGCCTTACTTACCCTCCCTTCCCGCCGCACCCGCGCCGCCACCAGCCGAATCTCGTCATAAGTGATCTCCGGCGGCAAAGCATCCTTCAAAGGCTTCAGCCCATTCACCCCAAGCTTCGCGCACGCCGCCTCGATCACCGCCAACTTGTTTCGATCGATCCACGCGGGCTCGAACTCCAAGTCTCCCCGCTCCACCAGATTAGCCACAGCGTTCACCACCGTCGACAACTGCCGTGCGCGTATTTTCGCGATGTCTTCAAAACTATGCCCCGCATGCAGTAGCCGCATGGTCTCAAGTGCAGGTGCGGTCATCTTCTCAGGAGCCGCGGAAGCGCGTGCGCCATTGCCGTAGCGCTCCAGCGCCGCCAGAATTCCCTTCCCATACACTTCGGCCTTCCGCTCACCAATTCCCGTGATGCCGAGCAGTTCCGCCATCGACGACGGCCGGCGCCCGCAAATTTCCTCAAGGGTCGTATCGTGCAAAACTACAAACGCGGGCACGCCCTGCTCCCTCGCCGTAATCCGCCGCCACTCCCGCAAGTACTCACTCAACTCGAGATCCTTGGAGGAAACACTCGTCCCCGCCGCAACCCGCGATTCCTTCCCGGCATAACTCACTCCACGAACCGGCGCCGTCATCCACTCCGCCGCGCTCCCGCACACATCGCAAGCGTCGCAAGTCTCCCACTTCGGAGCTTCCCCAAAATGCCCGCAAATTTGCCGATGCCGGCAACGCCGCGACTCCACAAATTCCCGGATAATCCGGTACCGCTCCCAAGCCCGCTCCCGCTCCGCTGCATCCGTAATCTGATTCGCAAAAAATCCCAGCAGCCCTGCGTCTTTCTTCTGCCACAGCAAAACGCAATCGGCGCTCAAGCCGTCGCGCCCCGCCCGGCCCGCCTCCTGGTAATACTGCTCGATCGACTTTGGCAGCGACAAATGAATCACCGCCCGCACCGCTGCCTTGTTGATTCCCAACCCAAAAGCGATCGTCCCCACCAGCACCCGCACTTCGTCCGACATCCACCGCTCCTGATTCCGCCTCCGATCGTCAGCTCCCATCTTTCCGTGATATCCCACCGCAGCAACGTCGCGATCTCCCAGAAAATCCACCGTCTCCTCCACCCGATTAATCGTAGGAGAGTAAACGATCACGTTGCTTCCGGAGTAGCTGCGCAAAGCCTGCACCAGCAGTTCCATCTGCTCCAGTCCCTCGCACTCACGCACCAGGTACCGCAGGTTCGGCCGGTAAAAGCTGGCTATATATTTGTCGGGAGAGCGCAACTGCAGTTGCGCCAGAATGTCATGCCGCACATGCCGCGTAGCGCTGGCCGTAAAAGCAGCAATGGGACGATCCGGAAACTTCGACCTCAACTTGTTCAACTGCCGGTATTCCGGACGGAATTCATGTCCCCACTCCGAAATACAATGCGCCTCATCGATCGCAAAAAATGCGATCGGCACCTTCTGCAACCATCCCATCGTATCGCCCCGGGCGATCCGCTCCGGCGAAACATACAGCAGCCGGTAAGCTCCGTCCCGCGCCCGGCTCATCACCTTAGTCTGCTCGCCTTCGCTCAAGGTGCTGTTCAGCACCGCCGCCGGAATCCCCATCTGCGCCAACTGCGTAGCCTGATCCTGCATCAGCGCGATCAGCGGAGAAATCACCACCGCCGTCCCGCCCGACACCACCGCCGGCAACTGATAGCACAAAGACTTGCCCCCGCCCGTCGGCATCACCACGCAGGCATCGTGCCCCGCCAGCAGACTCCGCACAATCCGCTCCTGCAGCGGACGAAACGTGCTATACCCCCAATACCGCCGCAACGGCGTAAGCAAATCCGTTTCCGCGTCCATGAAAAAGAGTATAGGCCGGGGCGAAGATTAGGAGAAAACAATTGCAGATATTCCACCGAAAGCTTACCAAAGCGGGAACTACCCTGTGATACCCCGTGTCCTCCGTGGTAAAGGTTTTTCTTTAAGCCACCCGATACTTCACATCAGGATAAGCCCTGGCAAATCCCACCCAAACCACCCCAATCACCAAAAAGCAAAGCAAGCTTCCCTCCGGACCAACCATCCCTCCCGTTAGCCAACGCGGCCCATGCAACGAAGACTTCAGCAGATGCCCCGGAAACATCGTGCCACTATCCGGCACGGAATAAAAAAATGTCTCTCCCCAATCCCACGCCGCATGAAATCCCACCGCAAACCACAAGCTCCCCGTGCGCTGCAACGTCAAACAAAAGAAAAAACCAATCGCCGCAGCGGCCAGCAACCCCGTCCACTCCTCGCCTGTATTCCTCAAATGGATCAACCCAAACACGCACGACAGCACCACCGCCGACGGCCAGAACCCAATCGCCCGAGTCAGAGTGAACTGCGAATATCCGCGTAAGAGAAATTCTTCGAAGAATCCCACCAGCAAGAAAAACACCGCCCAGAACGACGCATACTTCACCACGCGCGCGCCATGTATCGCCAGATGTCCCGCGTCAAACACGCGCAGCCCATACATCGTCCCGAGCAACAGCGTGATGCTCGCAAATCCCCACACCGCCCCCACACAGAATAACTTCCCGAACGCAAGCCGCCCCGGCAAACCATACACTCCCCATCGCCGCCTCTCGACTTTCGCCAAAATCAATGCCGGAAGCACCGCCGCTACCAGAACCCCCAACTCCTCCAGCATCATGGACCAAAGCCCGTTCGCCCCCAAATCCCGAGACCACGCCAATCCGCTAGCCACAAACTGTAGCGGATAAAACATGCCCACATAAAACGCCAATCCCCATCCCGCTCGAAGTCCGTCCGGATCAAAAAACACTGTCCGCACATAAGAGGGCTGCACCCCCGCCTCAAAATCCGGCGCAGGATTCTTCGGTTCCGGCGAAATGTCGTTGCCTTCATCCATGCCAGACCACACTCCAAACCCCTGTCATTCCGAACCGGGCCGAAGGCCCGGCGAGGAACCTGCTGTTCTTTCCTGCACAACTGCCCTGTCAGGACTGCTCCTCGCGACACACAATTTCTGCAAAACACGCCCGCTCATGGTAAAACACTTCGTCCTGCCTTATGACCCGATTTTTCACCCCCGAACGCTTCGGACGCCCGCAGTTCCTCGCCGGAACTTTGCTACTCGCCTTCCTCGCGCAAGCCCTTTGGCTAGTCCACTCCGAACTGAACGCACCCCAGTTGACTCAAGCTGCCCCAGCCCCCGAGCAAGCCCGCCTGGCCGCTGGCTGGCGTCAATTTCACGGCGGCAGCATCGCAGGTGCGCCCTACCCCGATCCTCCCAACCAACTTCCCCTCGAAGTCTCCCACGACGCGACCGGCTTCGACACCCAACACTCCCCACTGTTGTCCCTGGTAACCGCCGCTCCTCTGCTCGTAGTGCCTCAGAAACTTCTCAACTCCGAATATTCTGCGTACTGGCGCTGGCTCCCGCGCCTTCCTTTCTTGGCCTGCGGACTCGCACTCGGCGCATCCCTCTGGTATGTAGCCCGCCGTCTCTGCGGCAACACCGGAGGCTTCCTAGCCCTAACCCTCTACTGCTTTTCACCTGCGATGATCCAGTCCAGCGCCGTCTGGCACACCGACCCCGAAATCCTCGCCGCCTGGGGATCCTTCGGCGCAATCTTCACCGCCATCGCCGTAGCCCACACGCTCTATGCCCCCCGCGAAGTAGTTCTCTGGAACTGGCGTCGCATCGTCCTGCTCGGAATCTCGCTGGCCATCGCCGTAGGATCCCTGTTTTCCATGATCGTCGTCGTGCCTCTCGCCCTGACCTTCCTGCTCTATCTAGCCCCCATCCGCCGCGGCGCTGCCCTAACCATCTGGGCGGCCGCATGTCTAGTGGCGCTAGCCTTGCTTTTAGCCACTTACTTCTTTCATCCCCACACATTCTTCACGGCAATGCAACACGCCTCCTTCTCGGGAGCAACCTTCCGCAGCTTCACCGTCCCAGCCGTCTACCCCCAGGTCTCGAAAGAGATCCTGCGAGCTTGTCCCGCCCTCGCCCTGCTGCTCCCCGCAGTCATCACAACCTATATCGCCTGGCCACGCACGCGTTACTTCGGCAACACCGCTCCCGGACTAGTCGCCCTGCTCTTCATCGGACTAGGCATGGCCCACCCCGACCAAGCCGGCGCAGGATTCCTCCTGGCATCCATCCCCTTCATCCTGATCTTTGTCTCCGGCATCCTGGCCGACCTGATGGAAACTCCCCAAAGCCAGCTCGTAAAAGCCGCAGTCTGGGCATTAATAGCCGCTGACATCCTCTGGAGTCTCCGAGCCCTGATCCAAGTCTCTCAATGAAAGGGTTACCCTGTGCCCCTCAGTGTCCTCTGTGTTAAAGATTTTGGGTTTGAGATTCTGCCTTCCTCAACCGACAATTCTCTACAATTTCCCAGCATCCCCCCAACCCCAGCCGCGATCTAAACCACAGAGGCGCGCCATGACCCTCCCGTTGGAGTATCATATTCTCGTGAAGCGCCCCGTCCAGCGCTGGTTTCCAGTTTCGCCAGCCGCTATCCTCCTGCTGCCGCTTCTTCTCGTTTCTCTCAGCCACGCTCAACCCGAAAGCGCGGCGGCAACTTCCTCCAACTCCGGCCACGCCCCCAGCGCAACCGCTTCCAGCGCCACTTCATATACCCATACCAACTCCGCCCCAGGCGCGTCGTCCAGCAAAACTTCGCATCCCACTAACGGCTCGGGCCACAATAATGGACATCCCCGCCGCGACACCTCAACCGGTGGCGTTGTCTATTACCCCTACGTGTATGGAGTGCCCGTACCCTACACCACCGATGCCAACGACGCCGTCGACAATGACAACAACACCGACGACGATGACGCCAACTACCAGGGCGGCCCCACCATCTTCGACCGCCGCGGATCAGGTCCCGACTCCTACGTGCCCCCATCCTACGAAGGCCCAGCCCACGCGCAAGCCGAGCAAGATTCCTCCGACTCACCGCAGATCCCAACCACTCTAGTCTTCAAAGATGGCCATCAACTCGAGATCGAAAACTACGCCGTAGTCGGTCAAACCCTCTACGATCTAACCCCCGGCCATTCCCGCAAAGTCGCTCTAGTGGATCTCGATCTCCCTGCCACCGAGAAACAAAATGACGACCGCGGCGTAACCTTCCAGTTGCCGTCCTCGTCCCAGGGAAACTGACATGCGCCGACTAGCCATCATCGCGCTGCTAACCGCTCTAACCCCATGGGCCGCAGCTCAGAGAGGCTTCGCCACGCACGCCTCCGCCCCAGCGCACGCCGTGATCCCGCGCCTCAACGCGCCCACCACCAATTTTGCTTTCGGACGAAGCGCCCACCCCTCCGGATTCCGCCGATTTTCTCCCTATACGTCTCTGCCATTCCCATTCCTCAGTGACTTCTTCAATCCCGATGACATCTACTCCACCGGCTATCCTGTAGCCTCGCAGCCGCCAGTAATCCTGTTGCAAGCCGCCCCCACGCTGTCCGGCGCCTCGGACCATCTGGCCCAACCTAAGAATGAACTAGCGACCACGACTCAGCCGCTAATGATCGAACTCCAAAACGGACGTTATGTCCGAGTAACCAGCACCCCAGCCAATGGCGAGCCTCTGTCCCTCGGCTCAGGCAAGGCTCAAACCGGCGACACCGCAAGACTAACTCGCCCCAATTCCACGCGACTCGCTCCATCGAGCTCCATCACTCAAACGTCCGCGCTAACCCTGCCCCCGGCTCTTCTAGTCTTCCGTGATGGACACACCGAAGAAGTTCCCGACTACGCCATAGCTGACGGCATCCTCTACGCCCGCGGCGACTATTACACCGACGGATACTGGAACAAGAAGATCGCCATCTCCTCCCTGAATGTAGCCGATACCCTCCAAGCCAACACCACCCGCAACGTAAAATTCATCCTTCCCACATCCCCCAACGAAGTAATAACCCGCCCCTAGTAGCACGACGATTCAACCCCGCCAAGTTCCCGCCTGCCTTGCGTTCTTCGCGGCCGTTCTTCGCGACCTTAGCGGTTAAGAGCTTTTAGGATTCGCCACGCATCTCCTGGTAAGTCAGAACTTCTACGCGCCACCGCGGTCCAAGCTCCCGAACCGCCCTAAGCAACAATCCCCTCCGAGACGCACTTTCCACAACCCGCAGCGTGCTACAATATCCTTCGACAAACTCCCATTAACCGCCTGTAAATGCAACCGTTTAGCCTCAATAGCGAGAAGCCCAAGACCGAACACCTAAGACCCAAGACCTAACCATGCCTGACGATCAAAATCCCGAACTCCCCCTGACTCCACCGCCGCCCGGCGGCGACGGCAGTCCCGGCGCTCTCCACATTCAGCCCGTCAACATTGAAGACGAGATGCGCAAGTCGTATCTCGACTACTCGATGTCGGTCATCATCGGACGCGCTCTCCCCGACGTCCGCGACGGACTCAAGCCCGTCCACCGCCGCATTCTCTACACCATGCAGCAGATGGGCCTCCAGCCCAACAAAGCCACGCGCAAATGCGCCCGAATCGTCGGCGACGTAATGGGCAAGTACCATCCCCATGGAAATCTAGCCGTCTACGACGCCCTGGTCCGCCTGGCGCAAACCTGGAGCATGCGTTACCCGCTAATTTTCGGACAAGGAAATTTCGGCTCCGTCGACGGAGATCCTCCCGCAGCCGATCGCTACACCGAAGCCAAACTAGCCGCAGTCTCCACCGCTCTCCTCGAAGACTTAGATAAAGAGACAGTAGACTTCCGTCCCAACTACGATGGCAGCGAAGTAGAGCCAGACGTTTTGCCCGCGCGCATTCCCAATCTCTTAATCAACGGCTCCGACGGAATCGCCGTAGGCATGGCCACAAAAATTCCGCCGCACAATTTAACCGAAATCGTAGATGCCACTATCACGCTCATCAACAACCCCAACGCCCAGCTAGCCGATATCTTAAAATTTGTTCAAGGCCCCGACTTCCCCACCGCCGGAGTAATCCACGGACGCGCCGGAGTCTTCGAAGCCTACCGCACCGGCCGCGGCCGCTTCATGATGCGCGCCAAAGCCGCTATCGAAAACATCACCAAAGACCGCCAGGCCATCATCGTCACCGAAATTCCCTATCAGGTAAACAAAGCCCGTCTCGTCGAACGCATCGCGCAACTGGTCAACGACAAAGACATCGAAGACATCTCCGACATCCGCGACGAAAGCGATCGCGACGGCATGCGCATAGTAGTCGAACTAAAGCGCAGCGCCGAGCCTCAAATCGTTCTCAATCAGCTCTTCAAACACACCTCCATGCAGGAAGGTTTCTCGATGATCCTGCTGGCGGTCGTCAACGGCCAGCCCCGCGAAATGGGACTCATTCAGGCCATCAAGCACTTCATCAACCACCGCGTAGAAGTGGTCCGCCGCCGTACCGCCTTCCTGCTTCAGAAAGCCAAAGACCGCGAGCACATCCTCGAAGGCTATTTAAACGCGCTAGATCATCTCGACAACGTAATCACCATCATCCGCGCCAGCACCAACCGCGCCGACGCCAGAGAAAATTTGGTCGCCTACTTCGGCGGCAAGAAAATCGAAATCAACACCACGGGCCGCGCCCCCAAACAGGATCCCGAAAAGCCGTTCACCACGCGCCAGGCCGAAGCAATTCTCGAACTCCAACTCCATCGCCTGACCAAACTGTCGATCGACGAAAGCTCCAACGAACTAAACGAAGTCCGCGGCCGCATCGAAGATTACGAATCCATCCTCGCCTCCGAAACCAAACTCCGCAAAGTAATCATCAAGGAATTAGAAGAAGTAAAAGAACTCTACGGAGACGAGCGCCGCACCCGCATCGAAGACGAAGCCGCAGAGATCGTTCTTGAAGATTTAATCGCCGACGAGCAGGTCGCAGTGACCTTCAGCCACTCCGGCTACATGAAGCGCACGCCCATCTCCACCTACCGCATGCAACGCCGCGGAGGAACCGGCCGCACAGGCATGAAAACGCGAGACGAGGATTTCGTCGAGCATCTCTTCATAGCGTCCACTCACGCCTACATCATGATTTTCACCAACAAAGGCCGCGTCTACTGGCTCAAGGTCTACGAAATTCCCGACGTAAGCGCCGCAGGCCGAGGCAAGCACATCGGCAACCTCGTAGGGCTCCAACCCGGCGAAACCGTCCGCACCATGCTAGCGGTCCGCAACTTAGAAGAAGAAAATAAATTCATCTTCTTCGCCACCCGCAACGGCCTGGTAAAAAAATCCGAACTCCGTGAGTTCATGCACGTCCGCTCCAACGGCATCAACGCCATCAACATCGAAGAAGGAGACGAACTGGTCGCCGCCCGCATCACCAACGGCAACCAGATCGTCTTCATCGCCACGCACGAAGGCATGGCCATCCGCTTCGACGAAAATCACGTCCGCCCCATGGGCCGAGCCGCCTACGGAGTCAACGGCATCCACCTCGAAGAGCGCGACTACGTAGTAGGCATGACGGTAACTCCAAAGCCAGAAGCCGAAGGAACCGAGAAGGACCATGTGGGGACGGCCGCCTCGCCTGCCCTGCGCGGAGCCGAAGGGGCCGTCCAAGCGCCAGCGACCGGAGGCGATGATATCCCGCCCGGTGAAGTAATCGACCTAACCCAAAAAGGCACCTTGATCCTCTCCGTAACCGAAAACGGATACGGCAAGCGCACCCCCGCCGACGAATACCGCTTGACCAACCGCGCGGGAAAGGGGGTAATCAACGTCAAAACCACAGAGCGAGTAGGAAAAGTAGTAGCGATAGCTCTAGTAGACGAAAATTCCCAGGTTATGCTGATCAGCCAATACGGCAAAATCATCCGCATGGATTCCAAAACCATCCGCGAATCCGGCCGCAACGCCCAAGGCGTCCGCCTCCTCCACATGGAACCAGGCGACCGCGTAGCCGCAGCAGTAGTGTTAGCGCCAGAAGAAGAACCCAACGGCAACGGAGGCACGCTGCTTCAGTAGATGGAACTAAGAGGAGGGGCAGTACTCGTGTGTTAGCAGGCGACTAGCGATCTAAGCCTTATCAGTGTTGATCCGCGTAAATCCGTGGCAAAGGATTTCGCCAGTCCCTACTTCACCCCCTGCTTCCGATTAATCTCCCACGAAAACTCCGTAACAAAATTCAGCAAAGTCCCCCACCCCACCTGCTCTAAAGCAGCCTGCGCGCCTTCCGCAAACGCATTGTGCGAACCCGGCTTCCAAGTGGTAGAAATCATCCCTCCCGCAAACGCTCCCCCATACAAAGCCCACTGCGGATGCAAATGCTCCTCACTCCGATCGTAAGTCACCAGATTCCGGATAAACGCATGCCGCGTCCGCGGCCACAGCCCGTGACACTTGCACTGGTCATACCGGACTTCATATCCCAGCTTCGCATTCCCGAAAGCCGCCAAACTGTTCGCCGCAATAAATTGCCCCTCCCGCGACCCAAACCGCTCCGCATAGCCCGCCCACCCATCGTCCCACTGCCACGGAGTCCCCCGCGCCTGGTCAATCGCCGCCGCAAACATCCGCTTCATGTACGCTTCCGGAGTAGTTAGCGTCTGCCGCAGATAAATCTCCTCCCGCTGCTGGCGAGTTGGCGAAACCAGCGTCCTGTTCCTGCCCATATACTCTCCCGCAATCCACCCCGACTCCCAATCCCGCGCCCTCTTCAACCCAGCCGTAGCCACACCCTTAGTCTTGTCGGCCACCGCCACCACCGGATTCGCGCTCTCTTCCTTCTTTTCCTTACCAGCGTCCGGCGCATCCGGAAGCTCTGTCGCCGGCGCTTGCTGCTGATCCGAACCGGCCTGACTCTGAGCAGATTGGTTCTGCACCGGCTGACTTTGTCCCGGCTCATTCCCCTGTGCCCGGCCCATGCCCGTCCACATCAACCAAATCATCCCCACCACAAAGCAAGCTCTACCCCATGCCCCCTGTGTCCTCTGTGGTAAAGCCTTTGACGTCCCTTCCACGAAAACCCCCGATGCCAAACTTTCTTGGATGCACTCGCTCTACAACTCAGTTGCAGGTTAAACCATCGATCTGCTGATGATAATCTTCCCTCGCAACCAGCAGGATTACTAAAGCGAAATTGCAAATAGGGATGATCAGGAAAAGCGCGCTTGCAGGTCGTGCCGTGCTCTAACTGAGAACTGAGAACCGAGAACTGTTTTCCTACCCCCGCTCAAACGCATGCTTCTTCTCCAACTCTTCCACCGCCGTCCGCATAGCGCCTTCAAACTTTGCCTCCTGCCCCATCAACGCATCAGTAGCCCCGGCCCACTCACCGTCCATCCGCACCAACCCATCTCCAGCCAACCGCCCGGCAATTTCCACCAAATGCTCCACACTACTCTCCAGATACTGCGCCTCCGTAGAATCCCCAATCCAAATTCGCCTCTCTGCCGGCTCACCCCCACCGCTGGCGCCCTCCGTACTCGGTACTCGGTACTCGGTACTCAACTTCGTTCCCCAATAAACCTTGCGCGACAAAAACTCCGCAATCACTTCGTCGCTAGCCTTCCCAAACACCCACTTCCCCCGTTTGAAGTCATAATGCCGGCTCGAAAACGCCACCGGCTTCAGTTTCCCCGACTTCACAAACTCAATCTGCTTCCGGTCCACTTCCTTGCGCAAAGCATTGATCACCGGAGCCTCCGCATCCGAAGCCTCCAAAGACGCCAGCACCTCCCGCACCGTAGCCGACAGATTCACCGCCACCGGAGCATGCAACCCCTCCGATCCCTCCAGCCGTATGTCCCCATGCAACACCCAAAAATCCGCCCCCGAAGTCGACCGGTGAAACGGCCACTCCAACTCAATCGTCAACGGCAGCCCACTCAACGTAACCCAAATCTTTTTCAGCTCACCCGCCTGCCTCATAGCAGAACCCACCTCTTTCATGGGACTAAGTCGAAGCATCCCTACTAGTCTTCACCACCGCAAGCGAACAGGGAATCTCCCATTCCTGAAACGCTCCCTGCCGGGCTTTACCCCGTGAACCCCCGTGTACCCCGTGGTAAAGATTTTGATCCGGTAGCGCCGAAAGCCGAACGCCGACTACTTCTTTTTTCGCACCCGGGCCCCCATCCGCAGCAATTTCCTCACCGTCCCTGTAGGCAGCCCCTTCATCTGATCATGCAACTCCGTCACCGCCTCAAAAAATCCCGCCATAGCCGCCAGCCGCTCCCGCGTAAACTCCGCCCCCGGCTCCTTCGGATCCAACTCCTCCAAACACCGCCGCAACAGCTCCCGCGTAGGATCGATCTCCCGCCGCTTCCTCTGCTCAATCACCAGCCGGAACATCTCCCAAACATCTTTCATCGACTCATAATGTTCCCGCCGGTCGCCCAGCACATGCACCGCCCGCACAATCCCCCAGGTCTCCAACTCCCGGATCGACGTGCTGACATTCGACCGCGCCACGCTCAAAGTCTCCGCAATCTCCTCCGCCGGCAAAGCGCGCGGCGACAAATATAGCAACGCATGAATCTGCGCCACCGTCCGGTTAATCCCCCAGCGCGTCCCCATCTCGCCCCAATGCAAAATGTACTGCTTCTGCACCCCGGTCAAACTAGCCATATCAGTACTTTCAGTTCAATCAGAATCTACAGAACAAAAAGCCCCAAAGTCAACCCAAATGCGACTCAAAAAGGATTGTCATCCGAACGAACTCCACCCGGCCGTTGCCTTTGAGTGGCGCAGCGCGTCCGCTGCCATAAGCGTTGGCAGCTAGCTGCGGCTTCAGCTCCTGAGGTACTACTCGGTACCAGGTACTCGGGACTCGGCACTGCTCTTCCCAGGCTCCGCAGCCACCTTCTTCTTAGCAGGAACCTTCCGCTCCGCCTCCGCCCGCTTCCGCTCCTGATGCCGCCGATCATGAAACGCTTGGTCCGACCCTTGTTTCTTCATCCCCCAAGCTTACACCAGGCAAACATGTAGAGCGGGCGCCCCCGCCCGCTGCTTTTGACGCTGATTTTGATTTTGATTCTGACTCTGTGTGGGGCGGACACTCCTGTCCGCTGCCTTTGACGTTGGCTTTGATTCTGATTTGCCTCTGACTTTCGCGCAGACGTCCGGCTCTACCGCTTGCGGAACGCAATAAAAATCAGATTGAAGGTTTGAACCAGCGTAACGCCGATGGTCACATACACCGCGATCTCCAGCCGCCGCCCCGCTTCCTGTATCCCGCGCAGCAGCTCGGCGATGTCGATGGTCGCCTGATGCAAGGTGTCGGCCAGTTGCTCGAAGTGCTGGGTCGACGCCCTCATCTTTTCCGACACTCGAGACATACCCAGCGACGCTTCCGCCATCTGCTGCCCATTGCGCAGGTCCAGCTCCGCCTTGCACGCCGACCACCACGCACTCCCCGGCGCGCTGTCATACATCCGTTGCCGGATCTCCTCATAAGACCGGCCCCGCAACAACTGCACCAGGGCTTCCACCCGGACGGCAGACTTAGTCTCCTCGCTCGACCGAGTCTCCGCCGCTTGCAGATTCTCCATGAATACTGGCATCCACTGCAGCCTACCAGTCAACGTTCCCCGC
Organism: uncultured Acidobacteriaceae bacterium; assembly: GCA_963850805.1. Taxonomy (GTDB): domain Bacteria; phylum Acidobacteriota; class Terriglobia; order Terriglobales; family Acidobacteriaceae; genus Sulfotelmatobacter. Next base: position 21,225 of record CAWKNF010000004.1, read on the forward strand.
ATTCAGATTCCCAAGGTTCACCCCTGCATTCGCCTTTTCGCACAAACCAGCCGGACGTAATGACCTTACCCCCCTGCCCAACCAGCCAGCCACCTTTGTCATTCCGAGGAGCAAAGCGACGAGGAACCCGCTGTCCGCCGGCGCAACCACTGCTCCGCGTGGTTCACAAACGGGAAGGACACGAGCTCCTGCCTGACCTGAGCGAAGCCAAACGCTGCGCCAAATACCCGCCTCTCAAAATTTCGAGACGTTGTTGCCCTTGTAATTCGTGGGTGGGGGGGCGGACGCATACGATCTCCTCAGTCGAACTTCAAACCTGCAATTACGGTGCGGTCAACGAAATTCCTAGGGTCTTTGTCAATGTGCTCGCTGCACCCGTCACGATCACCGAATACTGCTGCGGCGATTGCTGTGTGATACTGCCGCTGCTGCTGCCCCCGCAACCGCTGCATAGCAGCATGATGCCGGCGGCGAGAGCGCCACGCCATGAACGTCTTGCCGCGGTGCGAGGGGCATTTGCCGCGTATAGCAAAGCGAGGAACGAGATTCCGAACCCGAGAGCGAAGAACGGCGGTCGAGGTCGCGGAAGCTCCCATGGAAGCAGGCTGCCTTGGCCTGACGCCACCGTGATGGTCAGCGTGGACGTGCCGCCGCCCGTGGCAAGCGATGACGGAGAAAGCGAGCATGTTGGCGCTGCTGCGGCCCCAACCACTTGACACGAAAGCTGGACACTCGACGAAAAACCATTGAATGCGGTGAACGTGAGTGCGTCGGTGACCTGCTGCCCAGCGTCCGCAGTAAGCGCGCTACTTGCGGCAACCATCGTAAAAGTGGGCGTGGAGTTGACCAGCACGCGTATGCTGTTGTCCCCTGCATCGAAGACGACGAGATCGGCGAGTTGATCTCCGTTTAGGTCCGCGGCTATAGCGAATGGCCCCGGATCGGGCATCGCGACAGCGGTGAAGTTGCCAGCGCCATCGCCAATGTTTACTGCGAAGGGAGGGTTCGAAGTCCGAACCACGGCGGCACGGTCGGCGACATCTCCCTTTCCATCGCCGTTGAAATCACCGATTGCAAGGTCATTGATGAGACTATCGAATTCCGGCGAGAACGGGTTCGCTTTTTGATTTACCCCCGTAAGAAATATCCTTTCGCCTCCAAACACGGTGCCGTTGTTGAGAAATGACCCGATATCCTGCTGGACATTAGTCTCGTTGGGGTTGCCGGTCAAGCTTAAGACCGACTCCAAGATGAGGTCCAGTCTACCGTCATTATTCAGATCGGCGGCCCAGATTCGGCCAACCCCGCCCCCATCCGAAGGCGACAACTGAGGTCCCACTGAAAACGTGCCATCCCCTTTGCCATACATGAGTTGGAAATAGGCGGCAGCATTGACGGCCAGATCGGGCCTGTCGTCGCCGTTCAAATCGGCCACCAGAGAGACGCCGGAAGCATTCGGTATAGTCGTTGAGGCTTGAAACGTACCGTCACCATTCCCGAGGGCTATGGTGACACCAGCGGGATCGTCCCCTGAATCGATTAAGTTGATGATCAGATCGGCCTTCTTGTCGCCGTTCACGTCGACCAAGGCAAAGGGATTCTGCGCAAGGGTGAGTGTGACCACAATCGGCGGCTGGAATGTGCCATCCCCGTTGCCCAGCAGCATTGACACCGCGCCCGGAGCAGAGATATCGAGGTTAACATTCACCAGAACTGCGATATCCAGTTTGCCGTCGCCATTGATGTCGGCAACGACGACTCGGTTTGGCGAGACTCCTGCGTCGTAATTGACCGCCGGCTTGAACGTACCGTCGCCGCTCCCGAGAAGCACGCTTACGTTGTTCGACCCGCTGTTGGCGACAGAGAGGTCCGCGATGCCATCGCCATTAAAATCACCGGCGGCGACCGAGACCGGACCCGTGCCCACGGCATAGACCTGCGCGGTTTTGAAGGTGGGCGTTTGAGCCAGTGCCAGAGTGGCGAAGAAAAAGAACCCTGCCGCCAGAAACCTGCTGGGTATTTGTATGTTAATGCGAGTCATACTCAGTGCTCCGACCAATGCTTCTCCCGGATCTGCGCGTGATCATGGGCGAGAAATAAGGTTTCGATCAGCCCTGCCCGGGCACATGTCTCACTCAGGTTCTGCGTGCCCCGAGTCGATGTTTTATGCGAGACGGCCCGGGAATGTCCTGTAGAATTGCTGAATTTCTACCGAGGTTTTGCTTAGGGTCGTTAAGAATACGGAACTTGCACAGCGGGGTTATAATTGTCCGACTCGGGTTCGCTTGGGGGCAGCCTTGAATGGCGACTTCCGTGTCGGTACCTGGTTGGTCCAGCCCAACCTGAACACCGTCTCCTGCAACGGTACCGCGGCTCGCCTGGAGCCGAAGGTGATGGCAGTCTTGGTGTGCCTCGCCTCCCAGCCTGGCGAGCCCATATCCAAAGAAGTCATTCTCAAAACCGTCTGGCCCGACACATTTGTCTCCGACGATGTGCTGACTCGGGCGGTTTCTGAGCTGCGCCGCACATTCCAGGACGATCCGAGAGATCCAACTTTCATAGAAACCATACCTAAGCGGGGGGTACCGGCTTATAGCGCCCATGGAACGAAACGGAGCAGCCATGGCTTCTTCCGCCGCAACCACCCTCAGAAATCCCGAACAATTTCCGATCGGCCATCCTCGAAGCGGCCGGACTGGCGTCCTCCTCGCTGTGACTTCAGCTGTTGTGCTTCTGGTTGTGCTGGGCATGGGCGCAGGAAGAATGAGGCGCTGGTTTTCCGCCAGAACCCGTACCCCACAAATCCATTCCATCGTCGTTCTACCGCTAAAAAACGCTTCCGCTGACCCAGAGGAGCAGTATTTCGCCGATGGAGTAACCGGGGAACTCATCGCCGACTTGTCTCAGATCAGCTCGTTGAAGGTGATCTCAACCTCCTCGTCCCAAGGCTACGCCGGTACAAATAAGTCTCTGCCACAGATCGCGCAGGAACTGGGTGTCGACGCAGTCGTGAAGGGCACCGTCGCTCGGTCGAGCGGACGGGTCCGCGTTACCGCGCAGTTGATTCGGGCGATGCCGGAAAAGCAGGTTTGGGCCGGAAATTTTGAAACCGCACTGCAAGAGGTAGTAACTCAGCAAAGGAAACTGGCGCGGAATATTGCCGTGGCCGTGGCCGCTCAACTCACGCCGCAGGAAAGCCAGCGCCTCGCCCGCGCCGCCCCAGTGAATCCCCAGGCCTACAACGATTATTTGTTGGGCGAATACTACATGTGGAACCGGCTTAACCCGGAGGGTAGGCAGGAAGCCACCCGGTTTTTGGAGCGGGCGGTAGCAGAAGACCCTAGCTATGCACCCTCCCATGCCAGCTTGTCGCAGGCATATTTCCGGCTCGCACCCGAAGTCAACAATTCCAGGCCAAATGAACTTTTTGAACGCTCGAAGGCAACCGCCTTCAAGGCTGCGGAGTTGGATGATTCTCTGCCAGATGCACACCGCATGCTTGGGGTCATTTACTTCGTTTCGTGGGACCTGGCGGCAGCCGGCAAAGAATTTGAGCGCGCCCTGGAGTTGCAGCCGGGCGACGCCAGAAATCTTTATTTCTATGCAATTTACCTCGACATCAAGGGACGGCATGAGGAAGCTATCTCGGAGGCGCGCCGCGCTGCCGCCCTCGATCCCTTGAACGTCAGCGTGCAGAGCGGTGTGGGGAAGATGTACCTTTACGCCGGCCGCTACGACGACGCCATCGCAGAATTTAGCCGAATGCTTGAGAAGGATCCCAGCGCGGGGGAGATTCGCTCGCTTCGCGCCTTGGCCTATGAACAAAAAGGGGACTATCCGCGCGCCTTGCTGGAACTAGAGAAGAGCCGCTCCGATCGTTTGGAATCTGCCCGATGCGTGTCTCTGATGGGATATATCTACGCGAAACAGGCAAAACGTGCGCAGGCTTCCGCCACCCTTCGAGAACTCCTCCGTATGTCGCAAGATCCTTCCTACGATGTTTCTCCCCTCGATTTCGCTACTATTTATGCCGGTATGGGAAACGCGGACAAGAGTATGGACTGGCTGCAACGGGCATACCGCCAGCATGCTCAGTTCTTGCTTGAAATCACATCGCTGCCGGAATTGGCAAGCCTGCGCCCCGATCCGCGATTCCAGGACCTCGTTCGACGTTTGGGCTTGGAGTGAGGCATTCTTCAAAATCCAAATGCAACTCCAAAGTAGATCGACGTACATCGATATACGTCACCGCTGGAACGCCCGCATCAACCTGCCATGCATCGGTTCCCGCCCTACTCTGTGTCTTCCTCTGTGCCCTCTGTGTCCTCTGTGGTTATGGCTTTTGATTTTGACGTAGCTGAAGCCCGAAACACTGGAAGCGGGCAATCAATCTTGTCTACAATCGAACCCCATGCACCCGGCCCGCATAGCCGAACTGCTCCACCCGTTCCTATCAGACCCTTGTCATTCCGAACCGGCAAAAACCGGTGAAGCAGCTGCTGTCCCCCCTACCAAACTACCCTCGGCTCCGAGTAGTGAGGCCTTGGCCAACGACCAACGACCAAGGACCAACGACAAGCTCTACCAAAGTATATCGACGTACATCGATATACTCCAGCACTGGAACGCCCGCATCAACCTCACCGCCATCCGCAACGAAGAAGAAATAGTAACCCGCCACTTCGGCGAGAGCTTGTTCGCCGCGATCTATCTCTTCCCCAAGCACTACCCCGTGTACCCCGTGCCCCCCGTGGTAAAAGATCTTGACCTGGACGTAGCCGAAGCCCGAAGCCCGAAAGCCGAAGCCCGAGTAGCAGACCTGGGCTCCGGCCCCGGCTTCCCAGGCATCCCCATAAAACTCTGGGCGCCAAACATAGCCCTCACGCTAATAGAATCTAACCAGAAGAAAGCCATCTTCCTCCGCGAACTATCCCGCGCCCTTACATTGACGGACATAAATATACAAAACACCCGCGCCGAAACCCTCCCCCCATCCACCTTCGACGTAGTAACCCTCCGAGCCGTAGAGCGCCCATCCAAAGTCCTCCTCGTAGCCGCCAACCTCCTGGTTCCCTCCGGACGCCTCGCCCTCCTGATCGCCTCCTCCCAGCTGGAAGCCACCCGTTCCACCCTCCCCCAACTCAATTGGGACTCTCCCATCCCCATCCCCAACTCCCAATCCCGCCTGCTCCTGGTAGGTCGCCTGTAACCAGCAGAGTTAACAAGTGGACCAAATGATCCATCCAATTCCAGTCGGGACCAAAGAATAAGTCTTTTCCAGGCCAAAAGTGGTAAGCCCGCCAGCTTTCTGTACCAGTTGATTGCTTGTGACCAAACACGAAGCCCCCAGTGTTCCAACCGGAACACTCAGCACAATGTTCCAACCGGAACATAATGACGATATGTTCCAACCGGAACATAATGACGATATGTTCCGACTGGAACATAATGACGATGTGTTCCGACTGGAACATTCGACGCAATGTTCCGGTTGGAACATTCAGCGCACTCGTCCTTAAGAAGATCGCCACAATGTTCCAGACGGAACATAAATCTGTTTGCCTCCCGAAAGCTTGTTGAATGTTCCGGCTGGAACATTGGACACGTTTTGCACACAAATTCGCCTTATGCATGGCAATTCGACCTTGCATTCGAAATGCGAATCGAACTATTCTGCGAACAGCTCTGGCTCCTCGACAATTTATGGGACGCGTTATCGCTGTTGCCAATCAGAAGGGCGGCGTGGGGAAGACTACGACTGCCATCAACCTAGCCGCGTCCTTCGCGGCGGCTGAAGTGAACACACTGCTCATTGATTGCGATCCGCAATCGAATGCCACCAGCGGCCTGGGTCTGGTGAAGAATCCGGAACGTATTTCGACTTACCATCTGCTGCTGGGCGCGGCCACGGGAGAGGAGGCGGTGGCGACCACGGAGCTGGAGCAGCTGTGGCTGATTCCCTCACACAAGAACCTGATCGGGGCAAACATTGAGCTGGTGGAGGCGGAGCGGCGCGAGTATCGCTTGCGGGAAGCGATCGCGCCACTGCGTGATCGCTTCCAGTACATCGTGCTGGACTGTCCGCCGGCGCTAGATCTGCTCACGCTGAACGCCCTGGTGGCGGCCGACTCGGTGCTGATTCCTATGCAGGCGGAATACTTTGCGCTCGAAGGCATCAGCGAGCTGATGGATACAGTGGAGAGGATCCGCGTGGAGTTGAACCCGGGACTTGAGATTGAGGGCGTGGTGCTGACCATGCTTGATGAGCGGACCAACCTGGCGCAGCAAGTTACGGCAGAGTTGAGAAAGTTTTTCGGGGACAAGGTGTGTGCGACAACCATACCGCGGAACATACGGCTGGCGGAAGCGCCGAGCCATGGGCAGGCGGCGCTGGTGTACGATCCGCGGTCGAAGGGAGCGGAGAGTTATATACGGCTGGCGAAAGAGATCCTTGGAAAGCAGCTGCCAGCCGCCGGTTCCCAGCCGCCAGTGGGCGCGGAGATGGATAAGACTGCTTGATATATTGATGTACGTCGATATGTATATCTATCATCGTCGATATATTTGAAAGCGAGAAATGCGTGTAGCGGTCGCTCGGGATGACAGAGTACGGGTAGGGATCGAGATCAAGAGCTTTTAGCACAGGGGACACAGAGGGGCACGGGGTAAACCATTATGACTACTGGTTCGGCGGCGGAGAAGGTCGCGGGGCATTCGGGTGAGAAGAAAGAGGAGTCGAAGGTGGAGAAGCGGCGGGCTTTGGGGCGGGGGTTGGGTGCTTTGTTGCCGGGGCCGCGGGTGGTGGGTAGTCCCGAGTTGCGAGTACCTAGTACCGAGCCGGCGGCATCTCCTCAGGGGCTAAAGCCGCAGGCTTCTTCGGCTGTTGGCGGCACGGCTGAAGCCGTGCCCTTCCCGACATCTGTGCCTGGCGGGAGTGGTAGTGGTGCCGACGAACAGCAGGTTCCTCGCTTCGCTCGGAATGACAAGCGCGATGAAGGAATCGCTACTCTGGACCCAACGGTTTCACCGGAGCTGGATGCAAGTCGGATAGGAGTGTCCAACCCACACGAGCAGCCCGTCCCCACATTTGAAGCTTATGCGGTTGAAGAGGTGATTTCCATTTCGGCTGTGGCTGATGCGCGGATTCCTGGAAATTTGGTGGCTAACCTTCCTTTGGATTCGATTGACAAGAATCCTTACCAGACTCGGTATGTGTTTGATGAGGAGATGCTTTGGGAGCTGCGGGATTCGATCAAAGAGCATGGGGTGGTGCAGCCGGTGGTGGTGCGTCCGGCAGAGCAGGAGGGGCGCTACATCCTGGTAGTGGGGGAGCGGCGGTTGCGGGCTTCGAAGCTGGCCGGGAAAGAGACGATTCCGGCCTTGGTGCGCCGGCTTTCGCCGCAGCAAGCGGCGGAGATGACCGTGTTGGAGAATATTGCGCGCGAGGATTTGAATCCGGTGGAGCAGGCGGAGGCGTTCCGGGTGCTGAGCCTGGAGTTTAAGTTGACGCAGGCGCAGATTGCGGACCGGATTGGAGTGTCGCGGGAAACGGTGTCGAATTATATGCGGCTGTTGCGGCTGCCGCAGAAAGTGATGGAGTATCTGCTGTCGGACCGGCTTAGCTTCAGCGATGCGCGGGAGATTTTGCGGCTGGAGAATGACGATTACATTGAGCAAGTCGCGGACGAAGTGGTGACGCATAAGTTGAAATGGGATCAGATCGAAGACCGGGTGATGCGGATTAATGGGTCGTTTGCGATGCTGCCGGGACAGACTTTGCCGGGAGAGGCGAGGAAGAAGTCGGGAGCGCGGTGGATGGATCCGAATGTGCGGGCGGCGCAGACGGATATGGAGCGGACCCTGGGGATGCGGGTTCGGATTCGGGACCGGCATGGGAAGGGGAAGATTGTGATTGAGTATGCGAGCGTGGATGATTATGAGCGGGTTACTGGGATGCTTCGGGGGAAAAAGTAGCTAGTAGCTAGTACCTAGTACCTAGTCTTGGAGGCGGCTTGGCGGCCGCCTTTCTGTTTTTCGGCGTTCTGGGGAATCAGGGTGGTAAGAGTGGGCTGGGAGAGTGTTTTTTGCCTCTCTCTGGAATAGCGTTGGCGCATTTTCGGAATACTGCTTGAGCCCAGGTGGGAACTTGTGTCGGATGTTAACTAGTTTGGTTCGCGGCAATGGGAGCTATGACATTGAGTGGGGTGGAGAAAGCTTTGGGATCGGTGGCGCTGCAATTGATGAATGGCGAGGAGATTCTGCTCGAGGATCAGAAGATTCGCGTTCGGCGTGTGGGGAGTGGGCGGCTGCGGATGGTTGAGTTCCGTTTGAATGGGCGGGTGCTGGAGGCGATTGAGCAGAATCCGGAGAAGCCTAGCCGGTGGAGGAAGCTGGCGCGGGAGAAACATCAGGTGGTGCAGTTTCGGGATGTGGAGGGGCGTAGATACGTGGCGGTTTCGGTGGATGGGGTGGTGCGGGAGTATTGAGAGTGCAGTGGTCAGTGGTCAGTGAGAGCGCTGCTCGCAAGTTGGGTACCTTGCAGAGAATACCTCATCGGGGGTTGTGTGGGTGTACGCGTGGTGCCGTCCCCTTCGGGGACTCAGCTCTCTCCACTAATGCCCTCCCCGCACTTACGTGCGGGGCTATCGAATGCCGTCGCTGGCGCGACTCTGCCTTTGTTTGTTCACACTGCCATAGGTCAGGCGGCGAATAACCGGTTGGGATCGTATGTAACGCCTGACTTGTCCAGCAAGGCGCGGAATTCCTCCTCGAAATCCCGGCGGCGATGATGTTCCGGCTGATTACGGATGTAAGACTGCACGGATGGCAGCCGGGACGGGCTTACGCTGAAAGCTCCATAGCCTTTCTGCCATTCAAATTCTCCGCCGTTGTTCGCGAGCCAGCGAGAAGAGTTGGCTTTCAGCTTCTGCATCGCCGTCGCCAAAGTTAGCGCCGGGGGCAAAGCGATGAGCAGGTGGAGATGGTTCGAGGTGCCGCCCGCGGCAAGGATTTTGAATCCCACGTTATTAGCGATGCCAATCAAATAGGCGTGAAGGCGGTCCTGCAATTCAGCGGAAATCAGGTTGCGGCGGTCTTTGGTGCTGAAGACGCAGTGCACGAAATTAGCGGCGTGCGTGTGGGACATGACGCGAGGTGCCGTCCCTGACGGGACTCGATTCCTTTCTCGCAGGACCACCCCGCACTTACGTGCGGGGTTAATGAATGCCGTCCCCTATCGGGGACTGGGAACATCGATCTGTCGAGTTGCGGTGTTTCGGCAATGTTAAACCTGAGGAAGCCAGTCTCCGGCTTGCATATCAGAAATATGCTTATGGAATTCCACAAACGGGAATGGTTTCGACCGCACAGGCTGCATGGAGCCTAGAAAGCTTATTTGGCGAAGAAGTAGTCGAAGGATTTTACGGCGGTGAATTCGTCTTCTTTTACGTCGAAGACGGTGTAGAGCTTGGTGACGTAGAGAACGTCCTGAACTTTTTTGGTGAGGGCGAGGAGTTTTAGTTCGCCGCCGGCGTTGCGGACGGTGGTGAAGCTGCTGACTAGTTCTCCGACGCCGGAGGAGTCGATGTAGTCGACGCTGGCCAGGTTGAGGACGATTTTCTTTTTGCCTTGGGTGATGAGTTCGCGGATGGTGTCGCGGAGCTTTCCGGTTTCGTCGCCCAGAGTGATGCGTCCGTTGATGTCTACGATGGTTACGTGGCTGACTTCGCGGGTGGTGATGGTCATGGGTCAGTTTCCAGTTTCTAGTTCCTGCTTGAGGGTTCGGGTGAATGTTAGAGTGCTGGGCTTCGCAAGTCAATGGGTGGTTGGCTGAGCGCGCGAAAATCTTTACCACGGAGGACACGGGGAACACGGGGTAGAACCGTCGCTCGCTCGCCTTCGGAGCGAAAACTAAGGGCAGCATAAGTGGTGCCGGCGAAACCCAGGATCCCTCGTTTCACTCGGGAGGACAATCCTTTATTGGGGACAACAGTCTTTATTCGGGGCTACGAGAGTTTTTATTCAGGATGACGGAAAGTTAAAAGCTGAGGGAATTGACGGCGTTTGCTGCGGGGAGGGGTTGGGAGTCGCGGATTTCCTGGATGGGTGAGGTGACTATGGGAGTGGCGTATTCGGGGTGGCGAAATTCGAGATGCATGCCGCGGCCTACGTATTGAAGCTTGAGCATGGAACCTCCCCAGGTGGAACCGGCTATGGCTACTTGAACCGGGTCGGGACAGAATTCGGGATGGCCGGAGATCAGCGCATCGCTGCCGCCGAGGAGCACGGCAGTGTAGCAGTGGTGCATGGTTTGAATGTGGAGGATGGTGGAGGGCGGGAGATCGTGAAGGAAGACTCCGCCTTCGATTTCGGATTGGATGATGGCGTGGTTGACGTCATCCGCGAGGTTTGGGTGCGGGGCGAACATTGCCGGTGCATTACTAGATGCTTGACTAGGTTAATGGGTTTCGGGCGGGGGGGCAAGAGGTGTTTGGAATTTTAGGGAACTTTGGGAGGACGACTTTTGGGGGGACGAAGGTCAAGAGCTTGAAACACAGGGGTCACGGAGGGTCGCAGGGTAGAGCTTTAGGGGATTATGGCTATGGAGCCTTTGGTGCCTACGATCAGGGCTCCGCCGGATGGGTAGGGGCTTAAGGCGTTGAATTCGACGTTGGATTTATCCGGGTTTATGGGAGTGGGGCTTTTGGGCGGGCGGAAATCGAGAATAAAGTTGGGGCTGATCAGGAATAGGCGGGCTTTGTTTTTGCGATCGTAGGCTCCTGCGGAGAAATAGGCTTCGGGGTGGATATGGGAGAGAGTCCAGGTTTTGCCTCCATCGGCGGTGAAGGCCAGGTTGGGGCCATCCTGGCCGGGATGTTTGTAGTCGCCTCCGGCGATTACGCCGTGAGTTTGGTCGTGGAAAGCGATGGAGAAGATTCCGGCGGAATCGAGGCCTTGGAGGATGGGAGTGTCTGAGACTTGCCAGGTTTGCCCGCGATCAAGGGAGTGGAAAACGCGGGCGGCCTTTCCGCCGGTGGCGAACCAGATGTTGGAGTCAACGATGGCGAGGCAGGAATTGCTGGCGGCGAATGCGCCTTCGCCTTCGATTGCGGGCGGGAGTTGAGCGGGTGGGATTGAGGTCCAGGATTGGCCGTTGTTGGTGATGAGGAGTTCGAATTTTAGCTGACCTTTTTCGTCGGGGATGGGATCGCCGAGGACTATGCCGTGGGTTCGGTCCCAGAAGACCATGGAGTCGAAGAAGCCTTTGGGATTTGGGTTGGTGAATTGGAGTTGCCAGTGCTGGCCGGCGTCGGTGGTGTGGTAGATGCGGGACTGGTCGCCGGGGCCGGCGGACATTAAGAAAGCTTCGTCGGCGGAGAAGGCTACTACGGCGCGGAAGTCCAGGGCGGCGGCATTCGGGACTTGCGCGGGGGTCCAGGTGCGGCCGGCGTTGGTAGTGCGGAGATAGGTGCCGTGGGTGCCGGAGGCCCACGCGGTATTTTTGGAGACAGCGCTTGCGCCGCGGAGGCTTTCTGAGGTGTGGGACGGTTGGGCTGGGGGAGCGGACTGGGCCAGGGCGGTTGCGGTTAGGAGGATTAGGAACGCGCGCATGAGGAGATTGTCGCAGAAGTTTTGGTGAATAGCCCACTTCTCGCGCAAGAGCGCACGAGAGATGGGGTACTCGGCGAAAGCGCCCGGCAGTTGCGTGGCTTCCAACGCGGCGGGCGGGGACGCCCTCCGGACAGCCGCCGGGACGGCGGCGCTACAGCTTTGTGTTACTTGGCGATGAAATCGGCGAAGGTGGCGGTTTTGCCGAAATAGATGCGGAGGGTGCAACGAAGGCCGACGTGAGCGAAGGCTACTTCGAGGGCTTCTGAGGGCTGGGGAACGGGGTCGGTTTCGATGGTGGCGCGTGCTATGTCCTGTTTCTCGTCGTAGGTGGCGCCGGCAGTAACGTTTTTGTTGACGGCGAGGCTCCACTTGTCTTTGGCAGGGATGGGATAAACGGTGTAGGCGCCGATGGGGATTGCGGAACCTCCGAAGGTTAGGGGGGCTTCGGTAAAGAGAGTCATGGGAGCGCCGCCGGGAGCCCAGGGTCTGCCGTTGGGAGCTTTATCGTTTTTGGGGCTGACCGGAGTGTAGTTGAGGCGGACCTGGCGTCCGTCGTCGAGATTGCAGGCGGCGGTGGAGGAATTCGCGGATTGCGCCGGGCTGACTGCGGAAAGAGTCAGCAGAATTGGGACGGCGACGACGAAGCGAGCGCGGAACATGGGGAGACCCTCTGGGGCAAGAGTGTAGCGCCGAAAGGCGCAGAGGGGAAGAGGGTTTTGGTTCTGATTTTTTTGTGGGAAGGATCGGCGCGGGGTTTCAGTTGTGAGCTTGTTGTCGGGAGCGGCCGGGCTTCCGCAGGCCGGACAGTCGAGGTGGCTGTGGCTACGTTGTTATCCTCCACATGAGCCTCAGTTGTTGCTGGTCTTTGGTGATGTACTCAGCATTTAGGTGGGTTGCTACCTTGAGTGGCGAGTACCGGGGGTGGGCACGCCGGTACCGAACGAGGATTTTACACTCATGGCGAAGGCAGCGAAGCTGAAGATTCTTTATGGCGAAGGGGATGCGGAGGCACAGGCGGCTCCGGCTGCGGCGTTTGAGAAGGCCGGACATACGGTGGAGAAGGCGGTCGGGCGCAAGGCGGTGGAAGCAGCGATGGGCAAGGGCAGGTTCGACCTGGTGGTGTTGGGTCCGACGCTCAGCCGGAATGACCGGCATCATCTGCCGTATATGGTGAAGAAGGCGCAGGCGGAAATTAGTGTGCTGGTGATGCATGCGGATGGATGCCGGCATCCTTATGTGGATGGCTGCACGGATACTGGGGCCAGCGTGGAAAATGTGCTGGCGCGGATTGAGGGGATGGCGATTGCTGGGATGATGCCGGCAGCGGCGGCTGCTGGGCGGTAGTTTCTGGTTTCTAGTTTTCGGTTCTTGGATTGGCGGCCTTTTGCGGGCCGCCTTTTTTCTTTGACGGTGAAGGATGGGCTTGCGAAAGCGCTACTCGTTTGGGGAAAAGTCGTGAATTACGTGCGAACTGATCTTCTGCTCGACTTTGTAACCGTCGATGAATTCATCCGGAATGAACCACACCTCGGGATGATTGGGGTCATGGCGGAGGAAAAGTTTGCGCCGAATCATTCGATCGATCATTGACTCAGCGAGTGCCTTAGAAATATTTGCCCTGAGGGAAAAGCGCCCCGAATAGGATTCTTCGGAAACCCGATAAGAGAAGGCAAATGTCGGTAGAACGACTTTCCCACTCTCATGCGTCCCTTCAAGAGCACCTGATTCAATCCTTCCTTCAACTGGAAGCCACTGTCCTGCCTGCTGGACCTGTTTGCGCTGTCGGTACCACGAGATTAGCCAAGTGATGACGGCAACGGAAACTGCGCCCGCGACAAGGAGGGCCACGCCCAGCAGGGTATTGTCCATGACAGGATTATTGTCAGTTTTGGGAAAAGTCGGCAAGCCTTCATTGCTCGATGAGGTTTCCGAGGGGATGCGGATTGCTACGAATCTGGGTGATTAACTGGTGGGATTGATTGGGGCTTGCAGCTGCGTCTTTGTCGACCGGCTGGGGTGGGAATCGAGCGAAGTGGAATTCTTATTTTGGAGTGGGATTCGAATTTCATGTGAACCTGATTGGTAATAGTGGATTCGCGGGGCGTTTCTTCGGTTGATTTCGGATACTGCATCTGCGGATAGTTGCCTGTTCAGCTGGCTTAGTGGCACTCTTTTCTCAAGAAACTTCTTTCTGACAACTTTCGAGAAGCGAATCGGTGGCTGGCGCATCCAAGGCGACTGCGGGCGGTTTTACGTAGGCTCGCTTCGCTCGCTGGACAGCCGAGGCGGCTGTCCCTACATTGAATGTTTCTGGTTTCTTCAAATCTCTTGGAGGGTGCTATGGGGGTTAGTGCGGAGTTTTTGCCGGAGTTTGATGTGGAGATGGCGGCGGCGCGGCGGACTTTGGAGCGGATTCCGGAGGACAAGCTGGCCTGGAAGCCGCATGAAAAGTCGATGATGCTGGGGCGACTGGCGGGGCATATTGCGGAACTGCCGGGGATGGGCGTGAGCGTGATGAAAGATGATGCGCTGGACTTTGCCGTTCGCCCGGCTGGAGAACCAGCGCGGAAGCCGACCGTGGCGGAATCGCAGAAACATGTGCTGGAATTGTTTGATAAGAATGTTGCGGCGGTGCGGGCTGCGATGGTGGGCGCCAGCGATGAGCATTGGGGCAAGAATTGGAAACTCTCGGCTGGAGAGAAGACTTTTTACAACGGGACGCGGATGGGTGCTATGCGACGGATGATGATGAATCACGTCATTCATCATCGGGCTCAGTTGGGAGTTTATTTGCGGTTGAACGACGTGTCGGTACCGTCGGTCTATGGGCCTTCGGCGGATGAGGGCCGGTAGAAAAACTGCCGTCGTGTGCGACGGGCAAAATCTTTAATACAGAGGTCACAGGGGAACACGGGGTAAGGCCTTGCGACCTGTGCGCCTAAGTGCTTGGTACGGGCGCCCGCAGTAGCTTGTGTATACGTTCCGTGTTAATCTGTTGCCCGCTCCGTGGCGAATAGGTCGCCTGTTCCGCGGGCCTAATCCTAGGCATGAGGAATAACCATGAAAAGCCGTCTTCTGTGGCTGTTGTCGGTGATGTTGCTGTTTTTGTTCGTGGTTCCAACGCTGTTTGCGCAAAATCCAAATTACAATAACGGTCCGGTTTGGCGGGTCATTTACATTGACGTTAAGCCCGGCATGGGCGACGCTTTCTGGGGCGACATCCGGCAGAATTTCAAACCGATCTATGAGGAGTACAAAAAGCAGGGCTGGGTTGTGGACTATAAGTTCTACACGAACCCCGTCTTTCAAAATCCCAATGACTGGAGCGTAGCCATCGCCATCGAATACAAGAGCTGGGGAACTCTGGACGAAATGGCGGAAAAGGCTGGCGCGATTACGGAAAAACACTATGGCAGCCGACAAGCGATGATGGATGCCACGAAGAAGCGCAACGAGATATCGCCAACTCTCAGCAGTTCACTCGCGCGCGAAGTGATGTTGAAGTAACACGAAATAAAGGAAGAAAAAGGCCGCCCTATCGGCGGCCTTTTTGTTTGTCTCAAGCGCGGTCGCGACCGGGATCTTTAACACGGAGGGCAGAAAGAACACAGGGTAGTGCCCTGCAGTTACTTGCCAGGGGCGGGGTTTCGCGGTGCAATTACTCTGGGAGGCGCACACATGGGCCGAATATTTGGCTTTCTCAGCCTCGTGCTTGGACTGGGTGTTGGCATGTACTTTTATTCCAGGCAGGTGCAGAGTTCGTCTGTTCCCGCGGAGGCGAACACCCCGCAGGCAACCATCAATATCACTGGCGTAAAGACCGATTTGGTGAGTATCGCCGCGGCCGAGCGGCGGTACTTTGCCGGCGAAGGGAAATACGTTTCCCTCGACGAACTAATTTCGGCGAACTACATTGCCGTTGCGCGGCAGCGTCCTCCTTATACTTACGCCGTCCAGATCGGTGCCGGCGGATTTCGTGTAATGGCTACGCGTTCCGCGGAGAACGCCTCTGGTTTGCCGGCGCAGCTTTCGGTGGATGAGAACATGGAGTTTGAAACGTCGCAATGAGGGTGGGGTGGAAGCTGGCTGGCGAATGCGCCCGTCCTCACATGTGCATCGCTTCCACACGTGTATCTTGGCCGCCGGGACGGCGCGCTACAGTGTCATGCACGTTTGTTACTGTTGCCATCGTCGCGCAGTCGCTAAAATTTTAGGATGGATTTGGAGTGCTTGATCGTGACGTGCGATCCCGGCTTGTTAGGTCATGTGCAGGCGGGCTTGGGTACGCATGCAGCCTCGCTTCAGCTCCGCCAGGATTGTGCGAGTGCAATCGAGTTCGCTTCCCGCCGGCATCTGGATGGAGTTGTGGTCGACTGTGATGTGCCCGGAGGGGCGAGAGCATTGCCCGCGCTAAGGAGCGTCCCCGCGAACAAGCAAACGCTGATTCTGGCTGTGGTCAATGGATTCACCAGCGCCGAAGAAGCGCTCGATCTCGGGGCCGACTTTGCGCTGAGCAAACCGATACAGGAATTGCGATTGGCCAGCATCCTGGATGTCGCTGTTCCCAAGATGGAGCGCGAACATCGGAGGTATTTCCGGTACGACGTTGATTTGCTGGTGCGGTTTCGGACTTCGGTTGGACGATCTTTCAATGGCAAGATGAAGAACATAAGCGAAAGCGGGTTGGCCATCACGCTGGTTGACCCGTTGCGAGTCGAGGGAGTGGTTACGCTGGAGTTCGACCTTCCGAGCGTGGTGCCGCGGACTTTCCAGGCAAAGGCGGATGTGGTTTGGAGTGACTCCTTTGTGATGGGCCTGCGATTTTTGTACATCGACAAGGATTGCGGGGTTGCGCTGCAGGCGTGGCTGAATTCGTTAGAGGCTCGGGCTTGTTTTCGGGAATCGGGGCTGCGAAACGGGTGAGGTTTCTTCCTTCCGAAGGTCATTTGCACAATCAAGAAGTGGCTGCCAGGGGCATTGACGCTGCCAGGATCCCCTTCGGCTTCGCTTGGGGCTCCGGCAAAATAGGGCAGACTTTTGACTACCTAGCTGCCTCGCTTTCGCGAAGCAGATACTTCGCTTGGGATGACAGGTCGCGTGGACGACTAGTTGTCCAGGCCTGTGCCCGCAAGCGCCAGAGTAGCGGCACCGCCCGCGCTGTTGGTCACCGACAAGGTTGCGTTGTAAGTAAACACATCCGGTGGCGTGAACACGATTGTGTAGGTGCAGGTCTGCTGCACGCTCAACGTCGGCGGACAGTTGCTGGTTTGGGTGTAGGTACTGTTCGCAGGGGAGATCGAACTCCCTGTGATGTTTACCGAGGATGACCCATCGTTGGTCAGGGTCGCGGTCACCGTGCTCGACGCGCCCACTACGATACTGCCGAAATTCAACGACGAAGGCGAAAATCCCAAAGCCAGGGCTTCACCCGTTCCGGTCAGACTGATCGTCTGGCTGGAACTACCCGGGCAGTTGTCCTTGAGGGTCACCGTTCCGGGGCGGGTTCCGGATACGGTCGGAGTAAAGGTCACAGTAATCGTGCAGCCCTGTCCAGCGTTCAGAGTTGTGGGGCAGGTGTTGGTCTCGGTGAAGTCGCCACTGCTGGTTATGGAAGTAAAGGTCACTGAGTGGGTGCTCACATTATTTACCGTCACTGTCTGCGAAGCGCTGCTGAGTCCAATTTGCAGAAGGCCGAAGTTCAGGCTGGTGGCGGAGAAAGTGAGGCTGAGGGGCGTATAAACCGAGGCAGTATTTTCTACCGTACAACAGACGCTAGTAGTCGCAAGGCCGCCGGCTTCCATTACCCGTCCTGAGGTCAGTATGGTCGTGGAGTGGTACGCCAGCGATTGGCTAAGGCTTGCCGTGGCGGTAAAAGAGCCCGTGGCTTCGTTGTAGATGTCTACCTTGTTAGTCGGGATGTAGCTCGTGCAATCCTTTCCGCAACTAATCGACTGGCCGATTCCCCCAGCGACGAGTACGGTGCCGTCAGTGAGACGGGCAGCGGTGTGAGCGTAGCGTCCGATGGTCATATTCCCGGTCAGCGTCCAGGTATTCGCGGTCGGGTCGTAGAGTTCCGCGGAATTCAAAGGACCTTTGCCGCCAGTTACCAATACCTTGCCATCGCTAAGGAGGGTAGTGGCGTTGAGGTATCGCGCCGTATTGGTGCTGGCTGCGCTGGTCCACGTGCCTGTGGCGGAATTGTAAACCTCGCAGGAAGTGGTGGCGGAGCCAGTCGTGCCTCCGATGGCCAGCAATTTCCCGGTCTTCAGGGCTACGGCGGTGTGGAAGGCCCGCGCCGTGTTGAGGCTGCCCGTCGTGGACCAGCTGTTCGATGTTGGGTCGTAGAGTTCGCTGACTGCCGTGTTGGTGGCGCAGAGGTCGTCGAGGCAGCCGCCGGTCACAAGCACCTTCCCGCTCGAAAGCAAGGTGGCAGTATGACCAAGGCGAGCTTCGGAGAGGGAACCTGCAGATGTCCACACTCCCGTCTTCGGGTCGTATATCTCGGCGGTCGCCAACACAATACTGTTCGTAGTCAGCCCGCCGGAGACCAGCACCTTTCCGCTCTTGAGAAGGACCGCCGCAAAGTATTCGCGGGCCTCAGCCATGCTGCCTGTGGTAGTCCATTTGCCGGTGCTGGAGCTATAAAGCTCCGCCGACCCGAGGATATTGCCGCTGTTGTCGGACCCGCCAATCGACAGGACCTTCCCGCCGCTCACAGGCACTTGTGCGTCAAACTCGCGAGCGGATTGCATGGACCCTGTACTTGCCCATTGTCCTTGGGTCTGAGCAAAGATTGGCTGGAAGTTTACAAGCAACAGGGTGAGCACGGCACAGGAGAAATTCTTCACGGCGAATCCTCTTTCCTACGTCATGTTTTTCGGATATCAGCGACGAGCGGCGCTAAGGGGTGCCCCAGTTGCCGCAAAGTATAAGACCCCCAAGGAAGAAGGCGCAAGTGTGCAAGAACTTGCAGACCACTGCCTCGGAGCGGCCGGGGGTTCGCCGGTCTGCCCAGGTTGACAGGTCGCGAGACGCTACTGAAGGGTTACCTTCATATCCAGGTTGTGAGCTACGAAGGCCCAGGTGTCGGCGGTTTCGTCTATTAATTTTGTGATGGACTTTCCGGCGCCGTGTCCGGCTTTTGTTTCTATGCGAATTAAGATTGGGGACGGGCCGGCTTGATCGGCTTGCATGGTGGCAGCGAATTTGAAGCTGTGTCCGGGGACTACGCGGTCGTCGTGGTCGGAGGTGGCGATCAGCGTTGGGGGATATTTTGTTCCAGGCTTCAGCTTGTGCAGCGGGGAGTAGGCGTAGAGGGCTTTGAAATCTTCGGCATTGTCGGAGGATCCGTAGTCGGAAGTCCAGGCCCAGCCGATGGTGAATTTGTGGAAGCGCAGCATGTCCATGACGCCGACTTCGGGGAGGGTTGCGCCGAAGAGATCGGGACGCTGCGTTACGCAGGCACCGATGAGCAGGCCTCCGTTGCTGCCGCCGCGGATGGCTAACTTTGGCGTTGAGGTGTATTTGTTGTCGATTAACCATTGGGCGGCGGCGATGAAGTCGTCGAAGACGTTTTGCTTTTTTAGTTTCATGCCCGCCTGATGCCACTCCTCGCCGTACTCGCCGCCTCCGCGCAGGTTGGGCTGAGCGTAGACGCCTCCCATTTCCAGCCAGACAACGTTCGGAACAGAGAAGCTTGGAGTTAAAGAGATATCGAATCCGCCGTAGGCGTAGAGCAGGACGGGATTCTGTCCATCCAGCTTTAGTCCTTTTTTGTAGGTGAGGAACATGGGGACGCGGGTGCCGTCTTTGCTGTGGTAGAAGACCTGTTTGGTTTCATAAAGGCTGGCATCGAAATCGACTTTGGGCTGGCGGTAGATGGAACTCTTGCCGGCTTGCGGATCGTAGCGATAGACGGTGGCCGGAGAGATGAAGCTGGTGAAGGCGTAGAAAGTTTCTTTGTCTTTGCGTTTGCCGCCGAAGCCTGCGGCGGTGCCGATGCCGGGTAAATCGACGTTGCGCAGGAAAGCGCCGGTGAGCTCGTGGACGCGGACTTCGGTGCGGGCGTCTTTCAGGTATCCGAGAAGGAATGAATTGTTCACGACGTTTGCGAACTCGAGTTTGTCAGGGCCCTGCGCTACCAGCGTTTTCCAGTTCGCGCGTTCGGGATGGCGGGTGTCGATGGAGATCACGCGTCCGCGGGGAGCGTCTAGATCGGTGTGGAACCAGAAGACTGGTCCGTCATTGTCGAGAAACACGTACTGCGCGTCGAAGTCGTCGAGAAGTTTGACGACTGGCGAATCGGGCTGAGTCAGGTCTTTATAGTAGAGGCGGTTTTTAGGCTCCGTGCCCTGCCAAACTGTGATGACGAGGTAGTGGCCGTCATCGCTAACGTTGCCGCTGAAACCCATCTCTTTGTTGTCGGGACGCTCGTAGATTAATTTGTCTTCGGATTGCGCCGTGCCCAGGCGGTGATAGTAGAGCTTGTGGAAGTAATTGGCCTCGCGCAGAGCAGCGCCTTTGGGTTCATCGTAGCGGCTGTAATAGAAGCCCTTGTTGTCTTTGGTCCAGGACGCGCCGGAGAATTTTACCCACTTGAGATCGTCGGAGAGATCTTTGCCGGTATCGATGTCGCGGACGTGCCATTCGTTCCAGTCGGAGCCGGACGTGGCGATGCCGTAGGCCATAAGCTTGCCATCGTCGGAAATTTCGGTGCCGGCGAGTGCTACGGTGCCATCGGTCGAGAGCAGATTGGGATCGAGCAGAACTCGGGGCTCGGCGTTCAGAGATTCGGCTACGAAGAGGACGTTCTGTTGTTGAAGTCCGGTGTTGTGCTGGAAAAAGTAGCGGCCGCCGTGCTGGCTGGGAGTAGTGAAGCGTTCGTAGTTCCAGAGCTTGGTGAGGCGTGCGTGGATCGCTTGACGGTACGGGATTTGATCGAGGTAGCCGAACGTTAGTTTATTTTCGGCTTCGACCCAGGCGTGAGTTTCGGTGGAGTCGGTGTCTTCGAGCCAGCGGTAGGGGTCGGCGACTTTGGTGCCGTGGTAGTCGTCGACCTGGTCGCTGCGGCGCGCTTGAGGGTAGGTGACTGGCGACATCTGGGCGGCGGAAAACATGGACATAATTAAGAGTAGCGAAAAAAGGATGGTTGCGGGGCGAGCTAGATGCATGGAGCCTCCGGGGTGAATCGGTGGAGCGATCTATTTTGCCTGAGGATGAGGGTATAAGTACATCCCTTGCGAAGCGGGTCGCTCCAGAACGTGAGTTCAACGGAGCCCCCCGCGGAACTGGTTATGCTCGACAGCGTGCGGCGTCGAGTCGAATCAAGCTAAGGCCAGGTCACGTTGGGATAAAGACTAGGAATGCGGTACGTGCGATAGGAGGAGCCTGCAGACAGATCCATTTGCCAAACGACTTGTGGGCTCGCGCTCTGCGTGACTTCCATGGCGATGGACCCCAACGTCGGAAGCGGGTACGGTTCGGACATCTCAAACTCAACATTCCCGTTCTGCAGTTGATTGATGGCTCCGCCCCAGAAGCTAAAGAAGCCCGGCTGATACTGCCAGAGAAGCTGCGCTTGCATGGTGCTCTGATCCACTTGATAGATCGTAGCGCGACTGTAGCAGCCAGGATAAGGCGTAAGTGCGCAGGTATCGCCGAGGCTATCCATGACGCGATAATCTCCGTCATCGAAGAGCGCGAACGTTAGTTGAGAGCCGTTGATATTCACGAAACTAGGGTAGTGTTGTCCGTAAAACCACTGGGTGGGGTCGCCGCCGGCCAAGGTGAAGTCTCCTTGCCATCCCAACCGCCACAGAACGTTTCCGGAGCCCATTCCATTCTCATAATCGATGTAGAGGTTCCAGCTCTGGTTGCGCATGGATAGGAGCAGGTTGCCGTCATTGGGGTTGTAGACGATGGCGTTGCTGTGGGTCCAATCGGGCAGGCCAAAGAAGGGATGGCGGTTGACATCAAGATAATCGAAGGCGGACCACACCCAGCCGGGATTCCAATTCTCGTCGAGATCGATGAGCACATCTCCAACCACTCCGGTGGTGCCGGGGTAACCCGTCAGATCGGTGAAATTCTGAATAACCTGGCACAGAACGATCAGGTGACCATTAGCCATGGGGATAACGTCGTGAGAAAAGAGTGCAATATTGATGTTGTGGCCGGCAGCCAGCAGCTTCTGACTGAGGGTGGGGGAATCCAGTTCGCGAATTGTGTTTCCTGCCAGGTCGATTTCCACAATTGAAGTAATGCCGTTGTTGGCGACACACACCAAGATGTGTCCGTTCGGCATGGGTTTGAAAAATTGGATCTGACCCGGCGGATTGTAATACCAGATCGGATTGCCGTTGCGATCGGTAACGAAAGCCTCGAGTGTGGCGGGGGCGCCGCTGGGAGGGAAGAAAGTAACCAGCTCAACTCCGGGGTTCTCCGTTGGCTGCAGAGCCGGGTCCGTCGTCCGGGTCACGGTAATTGCCGGCGGCGGTAAGGGTAGTGTGCCGGTGGTGAAGACGCGGTCCTCATCGTTCCAAACCACATTGCCTGAATCGGAGATTTGGGCGCGCATGTGGTAGGTGGTTGAGGCTTGCATGCCCGCCACGAGAATGGTCATTATGCCCGGGCTTACTGGATATGAGGCAGTCTGCTGGCCGTAAGAGGTGTCAGTGCCGAACTCCACCGAAATAAGGCCTTGCTTGTTAGTCGGAACTGAGTATGCAGCCACAAGCGCGTTCTCTGTTGCCGATACGCTGGGTTGGTTACCTCCGCAAGCGACCAGCAAGCAAGTAGAAACGAACAGAGGGATGAGGCACAGCCACAGCCCTGAAGCGGATCTCATTGGGGAAGTTTCCTCCGGGTAAAACGCTGCGGAGTATAGCAAGCGAGCCCCAAAATGGGAATAACTTTTACGTAACTTTGCTTTTGCCGTGGGAATGGATGGCAATCAGTCGCCCTCTGCAGGAGACTAAAGTCCACATCACGGCAGGGTGCGGCGGGCTGGTCTGGTGGCGGCGGGTTTGTAGTCTGCGGGATAGAGGACCACGGAGCGGGTGAAGCCTTCGCCGTCGCTTTCGGTGCGGAGGTCGGACTGGTCGCGGAGGGCCAGGTGGAGGATGCGGCGCTCGCGCGAGGACATGGGAGCGAAGTGGAAAGGAGTTCCGGTCTGGCGAACTTTTTCAGCGGCTACGCTGGCAGCCATGCGGAGTTCCTGGAGGCGGATGGAACGCTGGTTCTTGCAATCGAAAGAAATTTTTTCGTGCTCACTGGAGGGGAGGTGCAGGATTTCGAGAGCCAGGAGTTCGAGGGCCCGGAGAAGCTCGGCGCCGCGATCGAGGAGCAGGGTCGAGTCGGGGCCGGAGAAGTCTACGAAGATTTCGGGCTTCTCCCAGTCGGATTGTGCTGGAGGATCTACTACGATGCGGTATTTCAGGTGGAGTCCTCCATTGGTCACGACGGATTGGAGGAATTCGTTGATGCGGTTGGCGGCGGCTAGTTTGTCCATAGGGCAGCTCTTAGCAATTAGCAGTTAGCCTTTAGCTTGAAACCAAAAACCTTTAACACAGAGGGCACAGGGGTTCACAGGGTAAACCTTACTGTTTGTCCGTCAAAATCTTATCGCACTGCTGCATCGTTTGCGCTTCAAGCAAAGAGCTAAAGGCTAAGAGGTAATAGCTCAATCACTTCTCTTTTTTCCGGGCGCGTTTTTCGAGCATTTCGCGCATTTCGCGGCCCAGCTTGGTGCGGTTCATGATGGCTTGTTGCGCGATGGAAATCAAATTGGTTTCCGCATAGTACAGATTCAATCCCGCTTGCAGGTTGAAGAAGATGAAACCCATCATCAGGGGCATCATCCACTGGAGCATTTTCTGTTGCTGGGGATCCATGCCGGCTTGCGGGGTCATGCGCTGCATGGCAAACATGCTGATGACCATTAGAATGGGCAGCAGAAAGTATGGATCGCGAGCGGAAAGATCGGTGATCCAGAGCCAGTGGGCGTGGCGTAGATCGAGAGCTACGCCCAACATGCGGTAGTAGGCGATCAGGAACGGGAACTGGATCAGCATGGGCAGGCAGCCGCCGGCGGGATTTACGCCTTCTTTCTTATAGAGCCCGCTGATTTCTTCGTTCATGGCAGCTTTGCGCGGGTCGCGGAGGCTGTACTTCTTGTATTTTTCCTGAATGGACTTGATCTGCGGAGCGATGCGCTGCATCTTGAGCATCGACTTCATCTGCGTGATGCGCAGGGGAAGCAGCGCGATGGTGATGATGAGAGTTTGAATGACGATGGCCCATCCCCAGTTGGGAACGATGTGCTTATAGGTCCATTTGAGCCAGAGGAAGAGCGGGCGCGAGAGGATGCCCCACAAGCCGAAGTCGACGATGCCGCGGAGATCAGGGCTGTCGTTCTTGATGGTGGGAACGGACACGGCGTCGAGGACGGCGAGTTCTTTCGGGCCAACGTACATGCGCTCGGTGGTTGTTCCGCGGAGACTGCCGACGGCTGCGCCGAGGAGATCGACGGTCGCGGTGTCTTTGGAACCTGCGCCCACCGGGCTTAAGCCGGGCTTCTGCGGAATCTCCATGGAGTAGTGCAGGGTGACCATGGCGGTGGTGGTGGGATCGTTGGGGATAAAGATGGCGGTGAAGTATTGATCGCCAGCGCCGGCCCACTCGAATGGACCTTTGATCGTGTTGCCGCCGCTGATGCTTTTTGCGGGCAGGCGCAAAACAAAATTCGGGAAGATGTAGGGCGGTGCGGTCGGTGGAAGCGTCGCTGTGATAGTCGATGCGACCGGCGGCGTAGGAAGCGGGCGTTTGCTGGTCGCCGAATCCGGCGGGCCAGGCGGGCGGGGCGAAGATTTCGGCGCCTTTATAGATGACGGAGGTTTCGACGTTCAGAACGTAGGTATGGTCGAAGCGGAAAGTTTTTCGGACTACGAGATCCTGGTCGGCATATTCGAAAGTGATCGTGGCCGGAGCTGAGAGATTGCCTTCGTTGGAAGGCACGTAGAGGGCGGAGTTGAGACGGTTGCGCAGGGTTTCGTCGTAAGTGAAAAGGGAGAGCGGAGAGCCGTATTTTTGAGCAGCGGCGGGGTTGACTAGATCGAGCGGGCCGCTCTGGGCGTCGTTGTCGAACTTTTTGAGGATCCAGGATTTGACCTGCGCGCCGCGGTTGGTGAAGGTGATTTTGTAGAGATCGTTCTCGATGACGGTTTCGGCTTCGGTGGAGGCTTGTTTAGTGACTTTATTAATAGTAACCGCTGGCGGAGCGGACGGTGTGGGGGTGGAAGACACGATGGGTTGAGCGGGTTGGGTTTGCTGCTGGGTTTGTGGCGGAGGTGCGGACGGTTGCGGAAAGAATCTTTTCAACAGCGGCTGGAAAATAATCAGGACGACGAAGGTTAGAACAAAAACAAGAAGCAGGCGGCGGTCGGCGCCGGGTTCCTGTTGCGGGTTTTTGAATTCGGCCAAAGTTTTACCTTACTTACCTCGGGGGCTAAAGCCCAAATCCAGATGCTTGCCTAGACACAGGCCTGAAGGCCTGCTCCACCCTTTGCGCTGCGCTCCCATGAATTGATCCCACGCTGCATTACAGCTTTCCGTGGTCCGTTGCCTGCTTTACTACCGGATCGTAACCGGAGCGGGCTAAGGGATGACAGCGGAGGATGCGGGTGAAAGCCATCCATCCGCCGCGCAGGGCGCCGAAGCGCTCGACGGCCTCCATGGCATATTCGGAACAGGTCGGCACGTAGCGGCAGGCGGGAGGGAACAGGGGCGAGATGGCCCATTTGTAGGCCCGCAGCAGTTGCAGCGTGACGAGTTTAGCGATGTTGCTCAAGAGCGGCTTTCGGCTTCTGGTTTTCGGCTTCCGGCGATTCTTTTCGTTGCTGTTTCTGTAGGCGCCTTCTCTGACGGAGTTTGCGACAACTTCTGTTCGATTACGGCGAAGGCTCTGGAGACTTCGTTTTGTATTGCGGCGAAGTCGGTGGTCAGCAATGATTTCTTCGGGTTGATGACGACGTCCGCGGCAACCCCAGGCCGCGAAAGGGACATCCGAACTGCTTCGCGCAGGCGGCGCTTCATGCGATTGCGCTGGACAGCGCCGCCCAAGGCGCGGCCCACGGTGAATCCGACGCGCAGGCCGGAGGCTGGCGGCGAAGTGGAAGCGGTTGGGGCCACTGACGTTTGCGGTTGCGGGCGCGGCCAGTAGAAAACGGTTAGGGACACGGAAAAATGGCGGCGGCCCTGCTTGTAGACACGCTCGAAATCCGCATGGCGCAGGAGGCGCGCGGCGCGGGGGAATCGGGCTGTTGGCTTTGGCGGCATGGCGAAGTCCGGCCGAGTTTCCAACGCGGCGTGAGCCATCAAGCCGTCGTGATGCGACAGGCGGCTTAGGATCTCGACTGTGGAAGTGAGCGGCACCGGAAAAGCTACTCGCGGAAGCCGGGCTTCACGGAAACCCGCTTCCGTCCCTTGGCGCGGCGGCGGGAAATTACCTTCTTGCCGCCCTGGGTCTTCATGCGCGTGCGAAAACCATGCTTCTTGCTTCGCTTGCGCCGGTTGGGTTGGAATGTACGCTTGGGCATGAAAGATAGCTGCTCCTGATTCCGTCGACAGTGTTAGGGCAAACGTTGAGTATAAATGACGGGGCGGCGTGAGGGCAAAGGGCAGTTCTCGGTTCTCAGTTCTCAGTTCTCAGTTTTTGGTGCTCAGTTTTTGGTGTTAGCGATTGCTCGTTGCAGTTTGGGAGAAACCTTAGTGGTTCCCTTTATGGGAATAAACTCTCGCGATGGTTGCACCTTGATTGCTGCAGTTACATTTTTGACACTTGACAGACGCGCTGCTTCGGGTTCCGAATCGTGTTCGCGAAAAAATTGCGCGCGAAGATTTTCGTCCGACGAAAAAAAATTGTGCTACCATGCCGCACTGTTGCTTTTGAAAACATTTCATTCACCATGACAACCACGCGCGATACAAGAGGCGCATTCCGCAGTACACTAAGGGTTCCATCAGCGAGCAGGTAAACAGCAGTTTTAAACAGGCGCCCTCAAGCCAGCCGCCGGGACGCCGCGGCGGGGTATTTCATAATTTATGTCAGCTCAAGGCACAACGCTCTCCCCTAATCCATGGACGCGGATCCTGGATGCGCTGGAAAAAAAGATCAACCGGCATTCCTATGACACGTGGTTAAAGCCGACGCGCTACAGCCACTCCAGTGGCGGAATTCTTTTCGTGCGGGTACCGACGGCGGAGTTCCGGCACGCGGGTGACAAATATGCGGACCTGATCCAGGAGGCGATCGACAACCTGGGACTGGAGTTCAACGACGTGAAATTCGTTACTCCGGAGGACGATCCGGCGGCGACGGCGGTGCGGCACAACGGCGGGCTTTCGGCGGGCGGGTCTTCGGCACCGGGAGGTCCGGCGCAGGCGCGTTTTGACTGGGATGGCGCGGCGCAACTGAATCCGCGCTATACGTTTGACGCTTTCGTGATCGGGAGCGGGAACCAGTTTGCGCATGCGGCGTGCCAGGCCGTCGCGGAGCGTCCTTCGAAAGCCTACAACCCGCTGTTCCTGTACGGCGGCGTGGGCATGGGCAAGACGCACCTGATGCAGGCCATCGGGCACGAGGTGAAGCGGCGGCAGCCGCAGGCTTCGATCTGCTACGTATCGAGCGAGAAGTTTACCAATGACATGATCAACTCGCTGCGCTACGACAAGATGACCTCGTTTCGCGACCGGTTTCGCGGCGTGGACGTGCTACTGATCGACGACATCCAGTTCCTGACGGGTAAAGAGCGGACGCAGGAAGAGTTCTTCCATACCTTCAACGCGCTGCACGACACGATGAAGCAGATCGTGATTGCGAGCGACCGGTCGCCAAAAGAATTGGCAGAGATTGAAGACCGGTTGCGCAGCCGGTTTGAGTGGGGGTTGATTGCGGATATTCAGCCGCCGGACCTGGAGACGAAGGTAGCAATCCTGCAGAAGAAGGCGGAGCAAGAGAAGATCACGCTGCCGACCGATGTGGCGTTGTACGTGGCGCAGAATATCCGGTCGAACGTGCGCGAACTGGAAGGAGCGTTGATCCGGCTGGTGGCGCACTCGTCGTTGATTGGGGCGGAGATTACCCTGCCATACGCGCAGCAGGTGTTAAAAAATTTTATCGATTCGCAGGCACGGAAGGTCACGATTGAGTCGATTCAAAAAATGGTGGCGGAGCAGTTTGGGCTGCGATTGATGGAAATTAAAGCGAAGGACAATTCGCGGGCGATCGTCTATCCGCGGCAGATCGCGATGTATCTGTGCAAACACATGACCGAGGCTTCGCTGCCGGAGATTGGACGGCAGTTTGGGGGAAAGCATCACACGACCGTGCTGCACTCCGTGGAGAAGATTGAAGAGCTTCGCAAGAACGATAAAGATTTAAACAGGTTGCTCAATAAGCTGACCGAGCAATTGGGTGGATAGATGTGGAGTTTCTGGCTTTTTGCACCGGGCACGACAGTCTTCCTTCTTGATCACTGTGAATGCGATGTGGAAGCTGTGCAACGGTTGGGGGAATTGGCACATGCGGAAATCTTGTTGTGAGGTCTCCGCCAGGTTCGGGACTGATTTCTCACACGAAGGGGCGATCCCTAAAGTTGTGACATTGGGTCGCTTGCCAAAGTTTTCCACTTCTCCGACCGGCCTACTGTTACTGCTGGTTTTATAGGTTTTGTATTTGATATAAGGAGTAATAAAAGTAGCAAGCGGCAGGGGAGATTGAAATCTATGCCGGTGGAAGCTGCGGTTGCGGTGGGGACGGCGGTGGGAACGATGGAGATCACGGTCAGCAAAGTTGAATTGCTGCGGGAGTTGACGGCGACACAGGGCGTAGTCGAGCGCAAGACCACTATTCCTATTCTTTCCAATTATTTATTCGAGGCGGCTGAGGGCAAGCTGTCTCTGACGGCGACGGACCTGGATCTGAGCCTGAGAACATCCTGTAATGCCAAGGTTAAGAAGGAAGGGTCGTGCACAATTCCGGCGCGCAAGTTGCATGACTACGTGAAGTTGCTGCCGGACGCCGATATTACGATCAAGTTGCTGGAGAATCATTGGGTCAGCATCCGCTGCGGGCGCTCGAATACGAAGATGGTGGGGATGGCGAAGTCGAATTTCCCCAGTTTGCCGGTGTTTCCGACGGCGGGCGTGGTGAAGATTCCAGGGCAAGTTTTACGCGGATTGATTGCTCGTACCGGGTTCGCGATTTCCAGTGAAGAGTCGCGCTACACGTTGAATGGGGGGCTGATGCTGCTAAAACCGGAGTCGATCACGATGGTGGCGACCGATGGACACCGGCTGGCGCACTGCGAGCGCAGTGGAGAAAAGTTCGAAGGCGTCTCAGGCGAGATGAAGACGTTAGTACCGAAGAAGTGTATGGACGAATTGAAGTCGCTGCTGGATTCGACCGATGCCGAGACCGTGGAGTTTGCCAAGGATGAGTCGACGCTGTTTTTCCGCATTGGATCGCGGCTGTTGACCTCGCGGCAGCTTACGGGACAGTTCCCGAACTTCGAGGCGGTTCTGCCCAAGGACAACAGCAAGAGCATCACGCTGAACAATGCGGACTTAAATGCGGCGATCCTGCGTGTGGCGCAATTTGCCGACGAGCGCTCGCGAGCGGTGCGGATGAAGCTGGAAAAAGGCGAGGTGAAGATTTCGGCGTCGTCGACGGAGGCGGGTGAGTCTGAGGATTCGATTGAGGCTCCTTATGACGGCGAAGTGCTTACCATCGGCTTCAACGCGCAGTACCTGGTGGACTTTCTGAAAGCTGCGGGCACCGGCGAGGTGCGGCTGGAGTTGAAGGATTCGCAGTCGGCTGGGCAGTTGCGGCCGGCTGAGGGCGACGATTATAAGTACCGTTATATTGTGATGCCGATGCGGATCTGAGCCGGCTGACCCGGCTTTCCATTCCCAATTTCTTACAGGCCGAAAAGCCTTTCAGGGCTTGACCTGCGCGCCTTCCTGTCATACATTTGCGGCCTATCTCATTTGGAGGTGCGTCTCATGCTAGACGGATTCAAGAAGTTTATTCTGCGGGGCAACGTGGTAGACATGGCAGTGGGTATTGTGATCGGCGCGGCTTTCGGGGGAGTTGTGAGTTCTCTGGTGGCGTCGCTGATTAATCCGCTGATCGCGATGCTGGTGGGCAAGCCTGACTTCACGGCACTGTCGTTCAAGGTGGGCGAGACGCCATTTCCTTACGGAGTATTTCTGACCGCGCTGGTGAATTTCCTGCTGGTTGCCGCTGCCATTTATTTCTTTGTGGTGACGCCGGTGAACGCACTGGTGGCGCGGATGAATCGGGGAGAAGCGCCGCCTGATCCGACGACGAAGAAGTGTCCGGAATGCCTGAGTGAAATTCCGATTGAGGCGCGGCGGTGTTCGCACTGCACGCAGCCGGTGATGGGAAGGGCGGCGTAGAGGCAGTGGTAAGTGACTAGTGGTCAGTGAACCCAGTTGGCGGCCTGCGGGCCGCCTTTTTCTTTGGACGGTAGATCCATGACGGCTGCGAATTTCCGATTCCGCAGGTCGTCGAAATGTCCTTGTAAGATGGATGGATGAGTGACATTGCGCGAGGCAGGGTACTAGCGGCGCTGATCCTCGCTCTGGGGGTCACGGCTGGTGCGGCGATGTTGGTTCGGGCGCAAACAGGCCAACCGGCAAACTCGTCTTCTTCCCCATCATCTTCCCCCTCATCCAGGCAGGTTAAGAAGTCCGCGTCAACCGCTGGCTCTCCGCTGGATTCCGGGGTTGTAAGCGCTGGAGTGTACCGCAACCAGGCGTTTGGATTTACGTGCAAGATTCCGGCAGGGTGGGTGTTGCGGACCGAGGAGATGAATGCGCGGGAGAGTGAAGGCACGGGCGGGGACAAATTAACTGCGGATTCGAGCAAGTCTGGGCGCGTGCTGCTGGCCGCGTTTTCGCGGCCGCCGGAGGCGCGGGCGGAGGATGTGAATGCTTCGATTCTGATTGCGGCGGAGAGTGCGGCGGCGTATCCGGGGTTGAAGGATGCGGCGCAGTATTTCGGTCCTGTGACGGAAGTCGCGAAGGCGCAGGGGTTCGAGGTGGTCGAAGAGCCTTATGAGTTCGTGGCCGGGGCTAAGACGGTGGCGCGGGGGGATTTTAAGAAGGATGTTGGGTCGCGGGTGATGCGGCAGTCTACTCTCGTAGTGTTGGTGCGCGGGTATGCGGTTTCGTTTACGTTTATCGGGGGGAGTGAGGACGAGGTCGAGGAGTTGGTGCAGGGGTTGAGCTTTGCGGCGGCGCGGGCTAAGTAGAACCTCTTTGCCACGGATTCTCACGGATCGACACTGATCTGGCAAGTTAGTCCAGGGGTTCGGGTTCGAGGGCTATGTTGGTTTCGCCGGCGGCTTTTTTCTGGGCGTATTTCTTCATCCAGGCTTCCCAGCTTTTCCCGGCGGCGGTGTCGCGTCCGGTGAAGGCGAGGGCGGCGATCTCGGCGTAGGAGATGGAGATCTTTTCGTTCGAGCTTTTCGGGTAGAGGCGGACTACGGAGTCTTTCAGCGTGGCCGCAGTGCGGCGGTCGAATAGATAGCCTTCGATTTTGGTGCCGTCTTTGCGGGTGATGGTTACGTCACCGCGGTAGTCGAATGCTTTTTCGAGGGCCGTGCGGATTTCTTCATCGGTGGCTAGTTGGGGGATCCAGCCTTCTAGCTTTTCGTGGGCGGTTCCGGGAGCGACTTCTAGCGTGTCAGGATTGACGTGAGGCACGGCTTGCGCGGCTTCGTGATCGATGTGGCCGGATTCTTTGCCTGTCATAACTTACGCGCGGGTTTCCTGCAGAGAATCGCTCGTCGGCGCGATCTGAATCAGCGGATTGACCGGGGCTTGCGGCTCGTCCAGCAAACGCAGCGCTTCTTCGTCGCGATAGCGGTCGAACAGCGTGGCCTTCACCGTGGCCAGGAATCCGCCGAGCGAGCTGAAGGTGGCGTTTACCGCGGAGGCTTCGTAGCCGCTGTGAACCATGCAATTGGCGCAGGCGGGGTTACCGGACTCGGTGCCGTAGTTGCTCCAGTTCGTGGTCGAGAGCAGCTCGTCGAAGGTTTCGGCGTAGCCATCCTGGAGCAGATAGCAGGGCTTCTGCCATCCGAAAATGTTGTACGTGGGCATGCCCCACGGGGTGCAGGGGTAGGTCCGCTTGCCCATCAGGAATTCTAAGAAAAGTGGCGAGAGATTGAAGCGCCAGTTCTTTTTGCGGTTCGACAGGATCGCGCGGAACATGCGGCGGGTGCGGGCGCGGCCCAGGAAATGCTTTTGGTCGGGCGCCTTGTCGTAGGAGTAGCCGGGCGAGAGCATCATGCCTTCGAGGCCGAGCTCCATCATGTCGTCGAAGAAAGCGCGGACGGATTTGGGATCGGCGCCGTCAAACAGCGTGGTG
This sequence comes from uncultured Acidobacteriaceae bacterium, assembly GCA_963850805.1. GTDB lineage: Bacteria > Acidobacteriota > Terriglobia > Terriglobales > Acidobacteriaceae > Sulfotelmatobacter. The sequence goes on from CAWKNF010000004.1 coordinate 53,290, forward strand.
TTCGTGGTGACGCGGAAGCCGCGGCTGAGCGCTTCTTTGATCGCATCTACCGCGATGTCGTAGCCGCCTTCGCGGCAGACGGCGAGGTCGTGTTCGTCGCGCTGGCCGTCGAGGTGGACGCTGAAGGTGAGGTATTTGCTGGGCTTGAAGAGATGCAACTTCTCTTTTAGCAGCAGGGCGTTGGTGCAGAGGTAGATATATTTCTTGCGGGCAACTAACCCCTCAACGATCTCGGCGATCTGGGGATGCATGAGCGGTTCGCCGCCGGGGATCGACACCATGGGGGCTCCGCATTCGTCGACCGCGCGGAAACATTCTTCAGGAGAGAGATCTTTCTTCAGGATGTGGGCCGGGTATTGAATCTTGCCGCATCCGGCGCAGGCCAGGTTGCAGCGGAACAGCGGCTCAAGCATCAGCACGAGCGGATACTGCTTGCGGCCGGCGAGCTTCTGGCGCAGGACGTAGGACGTCACGGTCCACATCTGTGATACGGGTACTGGCATTCTTGAGCGAGACTCCTAAGCCTTATCTTATCAGGGACAGGTGATTAGATGGCGGCGAACGGAGTCGAGGTGCCGGAAAATGAAACCTGGAGGCGTGGTGTTTGCGAGTCCTTTGGCGTCGTCCGACTTCATGTCCAAGAAGTGCGCTGACGGTCTTGGAACCGGTTCAAAATGGGATGGTTACTGGGCCGATTCTGGCCTCGCGGTGGGTCGAAAAAGCGGGGCTTCCGTGGTATAATTTTGATAGTCGCCAAACGAACCTAAGTATAAGACATTTCAATAACTTGAAGTCAATTCGTGGGCGCAGTCCGGAAGCTGGGTTGGGCGTGTTTCCGAGGTTGGTTTTCGAGGCGTAACCCGGCTCGGTTCTGAGAGAAAGTCGGGGCATTCTCCCGCGGAGCGGAATGGCCACCAAAGAGATCAATACTCCCATCGTCGAAACCAAAACAAAAAACGGAATTGTAACGCCGATCACCGCCGCGAATGGCGGAGGGAACGGCGACTACACTGCCGACTCGATCAAAGTGCTCGGCGGTATGGAAGCGGTGCGCAAACGTCCGGCGATGTACATCGGATCGACCGGCGATCTTGGCTTGCATCATCTCGTCTACGAAGTTGTCGACAATTCCGTCGACGAAGCGCTGGCCGGGTTCGCGACCAAGATTGAAGTCACGATTCACATCGACAACAGCATCACCGTTATTGATGACGGGCGCGGCATTCCTGTGGATGACATGGTGATCGACGGGGAGAAAGTTTCGGCGGCGCAGGTGGTGATGACTACGCTGCATGCCGGCGGGAAGTTCGACTCGTCCACTTACAAGGTTTCGGGTGGCCTGCACGGCGTGGGCGTTTCTTGCGTAAATGCGTTGAGCGAAGAATTGGATCTGGAAATCTGGCGCGACGGCGCGACCTGGGAGCAGACCTACTCGAAGGGTGAACCTACCAGCAAGATGAAGAAGGTGGGCGCGGCCAAGCGGCGTGGTACGAAAGTTCACTTCCTGCCCGACCGAAGCATTTTCACGGGGACGGTCGAATATAACTACGACACGCTCGCGCAGCGGTTGCGCGAACTCGCGTTCCTGAATAAGGGATTGCTGATCACATTGACCGACGAGCGCTCGACTGATGCGAAGAGCGGCGAAGCCAAGCATACGGACTTCAAGTACAACGGCGGCATCGCGGAGTTCATCAAGCATTTGAACCGCGGCAAGCAGCTGCTGCACGACAAGCCGATCTACATGGAAGCGGAGCGCAGCGGCGTGGCCATGGAGATTGGGCTGCAATACAACGACGGGTATTCGGAGTCGGTGTTCAGCTTTGCCAACAATATCAACACAGTCGATGGAGGCACGCATCTTTCTGGCTTCCGTATGGCGTTGACGCGCACGATCAATTATGCCGGGCAGCAGATGGGTTTGTTCAAGGACGTGAAGGAAAACCTGACCGGCGACGACGTGCGCGAAGGTCTAGTGGCAGTGATCAGCGTGAAGCTGTCGCAGCCGCAATTTGAAGGGCAGACCAAGGGAAAGTTGAATTCCGATATTGCGGGGATCGTGCAAGCCTTCATCAATGAGCGGCTGGGGGCGTTCTTTGAGCAGAACGCTACCGTGGCGCGGAAGATTATCAACAAAGCTGTGGACGCGGCGCGGGCGCGCGAGGCGGCGCGGAAGGCGCGGGACTTAACGCGGCGCAAAGGGGCGCTCGATTCAGGCGGGCTGCCGGGCAAGCTGGCGGATTGCTCGGAGCGCGATCCGAACCGGTGCGAGTTGTTTTTGGTTGAGGGAGAATCGGCCGGTGGGACGGCGAAGCAGGGGCGCGACCGGCGGTTCCAGGCGATTCTGCCGCTTAAGGGAAAGATTCTCAACGTTGAAAAAGCGCGCTACGACAAGATGCTGGCACACGAAGAAATCCGCGCCATGATCACGGCGCTCGGCACCGGCATTGCCAAGGATGACTTCGATCCTACGAAAGTGCGGTACGGGAAGATCATTCTGATGACCGATGCCGACGTTGACGGTTCGCACATCCGCACGCTGCTGCTGACGTTTTTCTTCCGGCACATGCAGGAGCTGATCAAGCGTGGGAATGTGTTTATCGCGCAGCCGCCGCTGTATTCGATCAAGAAGGGCAAGTCGATGCAGTACATCAAGGACGACGATGCGTTCGACAAAGTCATGTTGAAACGGGCGGCGGATGGTCTGATTGTGCGTTACGGCGAAGGCGCGGCCAAGCTGGAAGGCGCGAACCTGACGCGTTTTATGAGCGTGCTGAAGGAGTATCTCAACTTTTTCGACAAGGTGAACAAGCGGCTGCGCGATGAGAGCGTAGCTGAGTTGCTGCCGCGGCTGGATTTTTCGAAGCATGCGGATTTTGAGGGTGACAAGAAGACTCCGCCGAAAAAGATTGAGCGGCTGGAACGGGAACTGAAGAAGCTTCAGAAAGACCGGAAGTTCAAGAGCGTGGAAGCGGTGTTTGACGAAGAGCACAACTTGTGGGAAGTGCGTTTCGTGAACGCGCAGGGTTCGGAGCATGTGATCAACTGGGAGCTGGCTTCGAGCGCGGAGTGCCGGCAGTTGATTTCGAAGTTCAAGCAGATTGAGCCTTATCTGGAGCCGCCGTTTGTGGTGGAGGCTGTGGCTAAGTCTGCCGCGGCGAGCAAGGAAGAGGAAGCTGAAGATGAGAGCGCGGAGTCGGAGGAGAAGTCCGACAAGAAAGGCGTTAAGGCTGCGCCCAAGCATAAGGCTGCGATTGAGCCGGTGGAGAAGGCTACGGCGCGTGAGCTGTTTGACTATGTGAAGAAGGAAGGCAGCCGCGGGTATGACGTGCAGCGCTATAAAGGCCTGGGGGAGATGACGGCTCCGCAGTTGTGGGAGACGACGATGGACCCGGAGCGGCGGACTTTGCTTTCGGTGAAGCTGGAAGACATTGCCGAGTGCGAGACCATCTTTACCACGCTGATGGGTGAGGATGTGGAGGCCCGGCGGAAGTTTATTGAAGAGAATGCGCTGGATGTTAAGAATCTGGATATCTAGAAACTTATTGCCACGGATTTGCACGGATTGACACAGATCAAAGAAATATGGGGCGGCCCCTTTGGCTGCCCTTTCTTGTTGTTAGAGACCCTCATTTTGGAACCGCGTCTCATCGCGGAGTAACGAAGCGGCCACACCTCGCTCCCAAGAGCGCTTTGACGCAGGCCTGAAGGCCTGCTCCACCCTTGCCTTGTAGCTTTTACTTCATGCCTTCGACCAGATATAGATCGGCTAGGTTGCGGTGGAAGCCGTAGACGCAGGTTTTGGCGTCGGGAGTCATGTAGATGGGGCCGATATTTTCGACGCCAGCGGGATCGGAGGGCATGAGTTCTCTCCAGAGAGTGCGTTGTCCGGATTGCAGATCGACGCGAAAGACGCGGGCGGGCAGTTCGCCGGGTTGGTAGACGTAGAGAGAGCGGCCGTCAGCGGCCCAGGTGATGGGTTGCTCACCCTGGTTGAGGCCGGCGATGAGTTGAGGATCGCCACCGGCGACGGGATAAAGATATCCCTTCTGATCGGGGCCAATCCCGGCGATCTGCTGCGAGTCTGGGGAGATGGTAAAAGCGGTGCCGTTGACCCCCTCCTGAGAGATCGCATGGCTCTTACCCGAGGCGAGATCGTAGACGTAGAAACGAACTCCCTTGTCCGGCTCGTCGGCAGTGAACAGGATGCGTTTTCCGTCCGGAAACCAGTGCGCCCAACTGTGGTTGACGTTGTCTTTGGTGAGATCTCTGGGTTCGCCGGCACCGGTGGGCAAGAGCTTGAACTGGGAGGGTGATTCCTGGGTTTGGGCGATGGCCCATTTTCCATCGGGAGACAACGCCACGGCACCGCCTTCGCCCAGCAGGACCGCAGGGGAACCATCCGTCTGGCGAACGTAGGTTGCGTAAGTGAGGCCAGCGGACTTGGAGTAGGCCAGGGCTCCGCCGCCGCCTTCCTCGTCAAAAAGCAGAGTCTTGCCGTCGGCTGAAAGGTCGGAGGGATAGGTGTAGTCGAGCCAGGAGAGTTCGTGCTGTTTGGGATCGTTGGCAAAGACGCCGAGCAATTCACGGCGGAAGGAAGCGCGAACCAGGAGCACACGCCCATCCTTGGCGATGTCGAGCAGCATGAGAGCACCGGGCAGACGAGCTACGATGCGCTGCTTGCCATCCAGGGACGTGGCATAGAGGGTGCGGTCCGAGCCGGAGCGGCTGGCTGTGAACCAAATCTCCTTGCCATCAGGGGACCAAGCGATGCCTTGAATGGTGAACCATTGGGAGGAAAGAAGCTTCTTGTTGCCCGCCATGTCGACGATGGCGAGCGAGCCAGTGTCGTCGGCCTGGAGGGGGTGATCGGCAAAGGCGATGAGGTCTCCGCGGGGCGAGAAGCGGGGGTGGCTGATCCAGCCTCCGGTCTGATACAAGGGTTTTCCGATGGGAAACTCGAGACGGTTGCGGCCGCCAAGATCGCGAACGACGGCCAAGCCGCTGCTATCGGGGGACCAGTCGGCCCACTGGACGTGCTCCAGTATTTCCCGGGGAGCTCCTCCAGATAGAGGCGCGCGGGCGAGGGTGCCCATGCTCACATAAGCCCCGATGGCCCTGCTGTTGAGCAAGACGGCCATTTCGGAGGTGGGAGAGATGGACATGAGCTGGGTTCGGCTGAGGCCCATGGAACGCGACTCGGGGGCTTCGGGACGGGCGGTGAAGACGTCGACGGGATTGCCCTGCCAGGCGGCGCTGTAGAGGATGGTTTGGCCGTCCGGGGCGAAGCGGGCGGAGCGGATGCTGCCGCGGCGGAAAGTGAGCTGGCGGTAGACGGGAGGCTCCGTCGGGGCGGAGGCGAAGAATCTCTTGCCGGCGAAGAGGCCGAGCGCCGCAGCCAAGAGCAAGCCCAGAGCGAAAATCAGCGCGACGGGAAACTTCTTGCGCTGCACCGGGACTGGAGCGGAAACGGCAACGCTGGCCGAGGAAGACTGCTGCTGCGGCTCTTTTTCGGTGACGACCGAAGTGCGAGAGGAATCGATGGAACGTTTGAGGCGTTTGAGATCGGCGCGGAGTTCGGCGGCCGTCTGACAGCGCATGTCAGGATCTTTTTCTAAAGCTTTGCTGATGATTTCATCGAGCTTAGGAGGAACTTCGGGAGCCAGGCGGTGGGCGGCGGTGGGCTGGCGATTGAGAATGGCGTCGGTGACGACGGCGGCGGTTTCTCCGCGGAAGGGGAGAACGCCGGTGGCCATTTCGTAGAGCACGACGCCGAAAGAGAAGAGATCGGTGCGTGGGTCGAGATCTTTGCCGCGGAGCTGCTCGGGCGACATGTAGGCTATGGTGCCGACTGCGGTTCCGGGGCTGGTTAGATCGAGGTTGGCCGCGTCAGCGATGGTTTGCGAATCGCCGCTGGTCGATCTGGCGGCGCGGGCGACTTTGGCCAGGCCGAAGTCGAGAATCTTGGCATGGCCGCGGTCGGTGACGAAGATGTTGGCGGGCTTAATGTCGCGGTGGACGATTCCCTTGCTGTGGGCGGCTTCGAGGGCGTCGGCAACTTCGATCGACAGGGTGAGCAGGCGATCGAGTTCCATCGGCTTGCCTTGAATCAGGTGCTTCAAGGTTTCGCCGCTGAGACACTCCATCACGATGAAGAGATGGCCGTCGTGCTGGCCGATTTCGTGGACGGTGCAGATGTTGGGATGGTTCAGAGACGAAGCGGAGCGGGCTTCGCGACGGAAGCGTTCGAGAGCCTGGGGATCGTCGGCAGCATCGTCAGGAAGAAACTTCAAAGCGACAAAGCGCCCTAGTTGGGTGTCTTCGGCTTTGTAGACCACGCCCATCCCACCGCCACCGAGCAGTTCCAGGATGCGATAGTGGGAGACAGTTTGGCCGATCATGAGTGCGTGGGCGCTGGCCTGCGGTTGCGGGCGGAAGCGCGTTTATCTTAGGTGAATCGTGTGGGTTCGTCAATGCTGGGTTGGACGAAGATGCCCTTGCTTTGCGGAATGACAAGGGGTGTTGAATAGGCGAGAGAGCGGCCCGATGGACCCGGGCCGCCGGACAGCCGAGGGCGGCTGTCCCCACATGAGCTTTCTCCCCAACCGTTTATCACAGACTGTTGGATGATTTGTGGAATAACGAGGCCAGGGTGGATCCCAAAGCCAGTAAGGTGATTAGCGAGATATCAGCGAGGGAGATCACGCAGTAGATGCACCACACTCCGAGGACGTGCGCTTCGATGCGGGCGAGATAGAGAGAAAAAGCTAATCCGGCGAGGGCTGCCGCCAACACGATGCGATAGGCGCGGCCCCAGGCTAGCGCGCCGATCAGAAGATATCCGGCGATGCCGAGGGCGGCTACCGGAATACCTGCCAGCATGGCGTAGGGGCTGTGATTGACGATGCCGCAGTCCCAGCGCTCGTTGATGCTGCAGGGCGAGTCGCCCTCGGTGCGGTAGTGCTCGCGCAGGGCCAGGGCGGAAACCACGATCCCCAGGGCTGCGAATGCTACTAGAACATACTTCATCGGTTCTCCTTGGAATTGATGATTGCTGATTAAACCCCGCCTCGATTTTCAATCAGCAAGCAGCAATTTTTTCTTTATTCATCCTCACACGTTCGCCTGATGCGCTGGGCTTGGCGGCGGGGGCTTTCTCGTGGCCGGTCACTTTGACGTTTTCCAGCCAGTACTTTCCCGGCTCCGCGACTACTACGTCGGCGGTGATGGAGTCGCCGGGATGGAGTTGATCGACCGCGGCTGGGGGCTTGACGGGGTAGGGCATGACCATGGGGTCCATAAAGTTGGGGATGGGTTCGTTGTTAATGTTGGCCGTTCCTGACTGCTTGTCGATGGAGACGACTTTTCCCTTGAGAGGATAACGCTTGGCGGACGATTGAGGGTTGGCGGGGGTCGTCTGTGGGGTTCCGCGATTGCAGGCTGTGGGGAAAGCCAGCAGAGCGAAAAGGCAGAGAAGCGCTAGACGCTGCGTGGACGAATTGAGTTTGTGAGGCATGTTTAGTCTCCGTTGAACTGGTGCACGTCCTGGTTCCGCAGCGCCTAAAGTCGCGGATGACGGTGTTGCGGGTACGGTATGCCTGAAGGCATACCCTGATACGAATCTTAGATTCATTCTCTGGGACATTTGTTACTCAATAATGGAAGCGATAGCGCAGCTCGACGTAGATTTCGCGGGGGTTGTTCCAGTGGAAGCCGCCGAAGGTGAGGCTATTGTCATACTCGACGCGGCGATTCGCAACATTCAGCGCGGTGAGGGACGCAGTGAAGCGTTCGGCGAAATCTTTGCCCAGCGACAAATCGAAGGTGGTGTGTTGGGGTAAATAGTCACCAGGATAGGGCTGGCCGGGAAAGGCGTTGCTGAATCCGGAGCCGTAGTAAACGTTGGTGGATGCGTAGGCGCGCCAGGGAAGTGAAACATCGCCGCCCACGTTGAGCGTGTTGCGCTGGTCGTGGTCGAGCGGGGACAGTCCGGGAGATAGCGTGAAATCGGTGAGGCCACCGGTGATAGTGCCGCTGCCTTCGGCGATCTGGTTGGAGTAGGCGAGGTGAAGTTGTCCGCGATGGGCGAAGCGCGGAGAACGGAGCGTGAGTTCCCATCCGCGAATCACAGCTTGCGAGACGGTAATGGGGAAGAAGATGCTGGAGGCGCCGATATTGTTGTGGTCGAGAAAATTCTGGACGTTGGTTTTGAAGTTGTCGACATCGAGCACCCATCCGTGGTACGGGATGTTCACGCCGAACTGGTGCTCTTCGTCGCGCTCACCGGGGAGCGTGGCGTATCCCAGGCCTTGCTGCACGGTGTAGTTGATAAGCGCGGGACCGGAAACGGTTTCGATGGGCGGAGCTTGATAGTAGTGTCCGTAGAAGGCGCGGAAGGTCCAATTCAGGCGGGGGACGGTCGCGGTGATCCCGAAGCGCGGCTGGATGGCGGATTCGTCGACAGCAGGAGCGGCCGCAGTGACCGCGAAGTTGCCTTCGGAGAAGTGCGTGGGACGCATGCCGGCGGAGAGCGTAAGCCATGGAAAGGGTTTGAATTTGTCGTCGATGTAGAAGGCTTGGAGATTGGCGGTGGGGTGTTCGGAATCGGCAATGGTTGGGTTTCCGCTGCCGTCGTTGAAGATGGCGCCGAAGAACTGGTTATCTTCTTCGTAGAAGCAGAGAAATCCAACCTGCAGGTCGTTCTTCTTGTAATTGGCGGCGAGGTTGGCCTGACCTCCAACGTACGTGGAACTGCGGTTTAACGTGCTGGCGACGGGAGTGTCGGTGGGCTTGCCGCCGTAGTCTCCGCTGTTGTAGTGGTAGAAGGGCGAGACAGTGGTCAAGAGATGGGAGTTGAATGTGTGAAGCCACGTGAAGAGGACGCCGGCATCGGCTTCGTGTTCGCCATCACGCAGGCCGATGCTGGGGTATTGCGGGCTGAAGCCGTTGGCCGCGATCGATCCATTCTCGATGTCGTTGGGGAACGGATCATAAGGCACCTGAAAGTAGTCGCGGCGCAGCGAAGTCACGAGGCGAAGCTGATCGGAGGGATGGAGGTTGTAAATGAACGAACCAAAGCCGCCGACGCCGTTGACGGCGTCGTGAACCACCTGGGGGACGGGCGGCTGCAGGCCGAGGTCGCTGCGGTTGCCGTTGACGCTGGCGTAGTAGGCGAAGCGTTCGGTGTGGCTGCCGAAGCTGAGGGCGTCATTGGTCTGGTAAAAGTTTCCGGCGCTGAGGACGACTTCGGCTTGATTGTTGCGTTCGAAACCGGTGCGCGGAACTACATTGAAAACTCCATAGGTGCGGTCGCCGAACTCCGCTCCATAACTGCCGCGATTGACTTCAACATATTCCAGGTCTTTGGGATCGAACTGCGGTCCGACATTTTGCGCGATGGCAGTGTTGATGACGGGGATGCCGTCAAGCAGCCACTGCGTCTGGTGCCCGCCGCGGATGTGAAGCATGTCGTGAGTTACGTAGGATCCTGGAACATAATCGGTAATCATGGCCAGGCTGTTGGAACGGTCGGCGCCGGGAGTGCGCTTGATGTCGAGCTGGTCGACAAGCGTAACGGGTGTAGGTGAATCCGTGGGCGCAGCTTCGGACGCGGCCGAGACTGTGACCTTTGTGTTTGCCGTGGCTATTTGCAATTGAAAGTGAACGACGGGCACGGTGCCCGAGATGACGGTGACGTCCTGCGCCGTCTGCGCGAAGCCCTGGCCCGCGACAGCAACGGAATAGTCGCCCAGGGGCACGGCATTGATTTGGAATTCTCCATTAGCGTCAGTGGTGGCGGTCTTGGCCCAGTCTGACGATTTCGCTTTCAGCATAACCATGGCGCCCTGAACAGGGCGATGCTGGGGGTCATGCACGACGCCGCGGATGGCGCCGTAGACGTTGGCGAAAGCATTCATGCTGGTCAGCAACAGAGCCAGGCTGACGATGAGGCTCGTCCTGCGGGTCATTTGTCTCCTTATGGATCGGGGTGGGGCCGTTCGCCGCCGGCGACTCTGGCTGCTGCAAGAGGTCCGGCGACAAGCACGCATTTTTAAGCAAACGAAACTAAGGCAAGCTTGGAGACAGATTCAGCAGGCGGGCGGGGCGCGGGAGGATTGAAATTCGGCGGAGGGGCTAGCCGGGGAGTTGGTTTGCGTTGCGGCGGGGCGCGTTTTAATGGTTTGAAGGAAGAAAGCGACCGCTCGCGACTGGAGATGGGCCACCTGAGTGATGGTTACGGCTCGGCCGCAACCACGGTCGCGGCAACTGGCGTCGCGGATTACAAGCTGCTCGTTCTCTGAGGTCTGCGAATCCTGGCAGTGATGAACTCCCTTGCGCAGGCAGCATGCACGCGGAGCGGCCGTAGCCGCGAGCGCCAGCGGGACGAGATTTCCCACGAGCGCGAGGAACAACAACAATCTGGCGGTCAGGCGATGCATGGTTTGCGCTGGTCGAAGCTTATCAACTTGCAGAGGACGAAAGCAAGAAGAGCTGCCCTAGCGCATGAGCACGCAGGCTCCGCCATTGGAGTAGGCGATGAGGGAAGATGGCGGCTTCAGGCTTTGCCGTTGATCTTGGCCCACCACCAGCGGACGCCGACGAGCAGGAAACGCCAGTCGGAAAAGAATTCCGGGGGCTTGCCTTCGAAGGCGTGGCCGACGAATTGGAGGATCCATCCGATAACAAATAGAGCTAGAGCGTAGGGCCACAGACGGTGGAAGAAGATGCTGAGGAGAAAAACCAGGACTGACAGCACGATCGTCGGGATGCCCAAGGTGTGGCAGGCGCGGTTCACGGGATGCTGGTGGCTGGAGGCGTATTGCGAGATCCACTGCTCGTTGGTGCGATTGCCTAACATGGCGGAAGGATGATACACCGGCTGGGTGCTTCTTTGCACTCCTTCGCGCGGGTTGAGGCGGCTGCTTCCCGCGTGGTAGCATCCTAAGTTTTGGCAAGGGATGTCGGGCTGGCCTGTCTATTGCACTGTTCTTCGTTCTGAACTCTGATTCTGACTCTGGGCCTTCTCTCTTTCCACGCCTGCGAAGGAGCCTACTTGTGAAAGTCTATTCCGGAGAAAATATTCGTAATGTTGCGATTGTGGGGCACGGCCACGCGGGGAAGACCTCGCTGCTGTCGGCCATGCTGTACACGGCGGGGGCAACGCCGCGGCTGGGGAGGGTGGACGACGGGTCGGCGACCACGGATTATGACGAGGAAGAGATTGCGCGCAAGATGTCAATTGCGGCGTCCGCGGCCTATGTGGAGTGGGGTAAAACGAAGATCAATGTGATCGATACGCCGGGATTCAACATGTTTGTGCACGAGGCGAAGATGGTGCTGCCCGTGGTGGACGCGGCGATTGTGGTGGTGGATGGCGTGGCTGGCGTGGAAGTGGTGACGCAGCGGGTGTGGAACGATTGCGAGGAATACAAAACTCCGCGGCTGATTGTGGTGAACCGCATGGACCGCGACCGGGCGAATGCGGAGCGGGTGCTGGAGTCGCTGATCAGCGCGTTTGGCCGGAATGTGATTCCGATTGAGCTGCCCATCGGGAGCGAGAAGAACTTAAGCGGCGTGGTCGACCTGGTACGCATGAAGGCCTACACCTATGAGTTGGGAGGGAATGGAAAAGGCAAAGAGACGGAGATCCCAGCCAATATGCGAGCGCAGGTGCAGGAATCGCACGAGCAACTGGTCGAGCTGGTGGCCGAAGGCGACGACAAGCTGATGGAGAAATTCTTCGAAGCGGGGACGCTCGGGGAAGAAGATCTGATCCCGGCGCTGCACAATGCGATTCGCGAGGACAAACTTTTCCCCGTGGTCTTTGCTTCGGGACTGGGCAACATTGGCGCTGACCGGGTGATGGACTTCATTGTGGACTACACTCCGGCGCCTTCCGAGCACGAGTGGGTTCAGGGCGAACCGGTGGCCTCGGGTAACGGGGACGCGCCGAAACGGCATGAGACCGATGCGGAACCGGTGTCGCTGTACGTGTTCAAAACGGTTTCGGATGCCTTTGCCGGGAGGATTTCGTACTTTAAAGTTTTCTCCGGCGTGCTGAAGAACGAGTCCACGGTGCAGAACTTTTCGCGCGGATCGGCAGAGAAGCTGTCCCATATTTCCATCATGCAAGGGAAGACGGCAGTGCCGGTGACTGAGTTGCATGCCGGAGACATTGGCGCGGTGGCGAAATTGAAGGACACGCTAACCGGCGACACCCTAGGAGATAAGGCGGCGCCGATTCTTTATCCGCGGGTGAAATTGCCGGAGCCGGCGATTACGTTTGCCATCGAGCCGAAGAGCCGCGCGGATGAAGACAAGCTGGGGCCGGGGATCCATAAGCTGATGGAAGAAGATGCGATGCTGCGATTCTTCCGGGATGCGCAGACGCAGGAGTTTCTGATCGCGGGCACGGGACAGCAGCATATTGAAGTGATCGTCGCGAAGCTGAAGAAGCGGTATCACACGGAAGTGGTTTTGAAAGCTCCCAAGGTGCCTTACCGGGAGACGATTCGCGGCAAAGCGGATGTGCAGGGCCGGCACAAGAAACAGACCGGCGGACACGGGCAGTACGGCGATTGCAAGATCAAGATGGAGCCGATGCCGCGGGGCGGGCAGTTTGAGTTTGTGAACGACATTTTTGGCGGCGCGATTCCGAAGAACTACATCCCCGCCATTGAAAAGGGAATCAAGGACGCGGCGTCGCGCGGATATCTGGCGGGATTTCCGGTGGTGGACTTCCGCGTGATTCTTTATGACGGGTCGTATCACGATGTGGATTCGAACGACATGTCATTCCAGATGGCGGGGCGCATCGCGTTCCGGAAGGCGATGGAGCAGGCCAAGCCCACGATTCTGGAGCCGGTGATGTCGGTCGAGATCACGATACCGGACGACTTCGCGGGCTCGATCATGGGCGATCTGAACAGCCGGCGGGGACGCATCCAGGGCATGGACAACAAGGGTGGCAACACCGTGGTGAAAGCCGAAGTGCCCATGGCGGAGATGCTGACTTACGGCGTGGATTTGACTTCGATGACGCAGGGGCGCGGCAGCTTCAATATGGAGATGCACCACTACGACACGGTGCCGGGGCGCTGCAGGAGAAGATTATTGAGAAGGCGAAGGCGGCGCGGGGTGAGGTGAAGGAAGAGGAAGAGTAGCGAGTCAGGGACGTTGTCTTCATGCCGCCAGCGCGAAAGAGCCCGACTTCGCCAGCTTCGCCTGCGCTGCTCGTCAAAGCGTCCAGAATCGATCAGCTTTGAATTCCAGCGCGCAGGCGACGTGCAGGGTATCGAGCGTTCGCATTCCGATCTTGGACGCGTAACGGCGAGCGAGGTCGGCACAAAGCTCGAAAGCGTTTTCAGGCAACTGGGCCTGGCGCCAAACGTTTGTGGCCTCGTCCGAAGCAAACTGACTATGCGCACGTCGGGCCGCTTCTGCTGTCAAGGTTCCGCGAAATTGATGCTGCCCGAGAGCGTGGGCCCACTCGGCACGATGCAGAGGAGTCAAGAGCAGCGGCGGTGCCCCCTGCACGCGCTGCCGCGCCTCCGGGGAGTGAACGTCAGTCAAATATAGGGAGACTACGAAGCTGGAGTCGACGTAAGCGCTCAATAACGTCCTCGATCTTCAAGGATGACATTCGGGAGAACGCGGTCTCCTAATATTTCCTTGGCGCGGGCTTCGAAATCCGGCCACTTCGCCGGTTCTTCTTCTGCCTTCTCGGGAACGATGCGCGCGATCACTCGATCCCTCTCTCGAAGCTCTACGGTTTTTCCTGCGCGCAGCCAGCTTTTCAAGCGGCGGGTGTCGCGAAGCTGTCTCATGTTAACCGATGGCATAACAACAATGTGACACATAATGTGTCACATTGTCAAGGGATTTCGCTCGCCCTAGGACGCGCTCCACGCGGCCGGGCTTCGCCCAGGCCGAGACAGGCCGAGGGCGGCTGTCTCTACATGGGTCGTGGTAATATCCGGCCAGTGGCTACCGCTAGGAACAATCCCAATCTGAATTACAGTGCCGACCGGCTGGTTTCGGCTGCGCCGGTGGAAGACGATTCTTCGTTTGAGCTGAAGTTGCGGCCGCAGCGGCTCAGCGAGTTCATCGGGCAGGCCAAGGTCAAAGAGAATCTGGCGGTGGCGATTGAGGCGGCGCGGTCACGCGGCGAGGCCATGGATCATGTGTTGCTCTATGGGCCTCCGGGGCTGGGGAAGACTACGCTGGCTAACATCATCGCCAACGAGTTGGGCGTGCACTTCCAGCCCACGGCGGCGCCGCTGCTGCAGATCAAGGGCGATCTGACGGCGATCATTACCAACATGCAGGACAAGCAAGTCCTGTTCATCGATGAGATTCACCGGTTGCAGCCGGTGCTCGAAGAGCTGCTGTATTCGGCGCTGGAAGATTACAAACTGGACATCATTATTGGGCAGGGGCCTTCGGCGCGCACGCACACGCTGGAAGTGAAGCCGTTTACGTTTGTGGGAGCGACGACGCGGGCGGGGTTGATTTCAGCGCCGCTGCGGTCGCGGTTTGGCATTGTGCTGCGGCTGGAGTTTTATACTCCGGAGGATTTGCGCGTGATCGTGGAACGGTCGGCGGAGATTCTGGGAGTCGAGGTCGATAGCCGCGGGGGCGATCGAAATTGCCAGCCGGTCGCGCGGGACTCCGCGAATTGCGAACCGGTTGCTGCGGCGGGTACGCGACTATGCGCAGGTGCGCGGGGCGGGCAAGATCGATTTGCCCACGGCGCAGGCGGCGCTGCAGATGCTGGAAGTGGATAAATACGGGTTCGACGAAGTGGACCGGCGGCTGCTGCTGACCATCATCGAAAAATATCAGGGCGGGCCGGTGGGCGTGAATACGCTGGCGGCGGTGCTGGCCGAAGAGCCGGACGCGATTGAGGAGATTTACGAGCCGTTCCTGATGCAGATTGGATTTTTAAACCGCACTCCGCGCGGGCGCGTGGCAACGCAGTTGGCCTACGATCATTTTGGGATCACGCCGAGTCGACGGCAGAGTTCGTTGTTCTAGGAGTTGCGGCTCCAATATTCGGCCATAAGCAGCGACACGTCCCGCGTTCTCCTTTCGCAATTCCCAACCCCTAGAAAACCTGACACAATCGTGTTCGGGAAACCTTAAAGACAATGCTTTCCTGTTCTGTGAGACGCGCTCATGGTGTATCTTGCTGGATTCCTCTCGAGGCGTGAACCGGGAGATGTGAGGGCGCTTTGCCTTTGGGCCGAACTCGGCGTTTTGCCGTCAAAAGGCTTCTTAGATTCCTGCTGGCCGCTGCGGCGACACTATCTGGGACCTTGGAACCTGGCTGGGGCGCGTCTCGGCCGCAGACCGCGGCCGTGGCGGAGAATACGCCCGGGCAGAATTCGCAGGCAATACCGCAGAATACTCCTGCGCCTCCGGGCCAAAGACCCGAGCCGTCAACGCAGTACGCGGAGGCGAAGCCGGCAGGCGGGCCTCCCACTCTGACGATTCCGCATTTGTCTCACGCTCCATCCCTGGAAGACTTTCTGGCGATGAAGCCCGAGGGCGAAGTAGCGTTGCAGATGGTGAAGGTGACGGGCTTTGTGCAACGCAGTCCGCATGATGGGGAAACGGTTTCGGAGGAGACCGAGGCCTATCTCGGTTACGATCAGAAGAATCTGTATCTGGTCTTCGTGTGTTTCGACGATCCCAAAAAAGTGCGGGCGCGGATGTCGCGGCGGGAAGACATTGCCGACGACGACGAAGTCGCAGTCATGTTCGATACTTTTCACGACCGGCGGCGAGCCTACGAGTTTCAAACCACACCGCTGGGCGTGCAGTGGGATGCGATCTATACCGAGGCGTCAAGGGACGAGATCGGCGGCAACTGGGATACTTCGTTCGATACGGTTTGGGATTCGCGAGGCAAGGTGACCAGCCGCGGCTTTGTGGTCGAGATGGCGATTCCATTCAAGAGTCTGCGGTTTCCGGCGAAGCATGACCAGGAGTGGGGCATCATTTTGTATCGCGGCATCGTTCGCAAGAACGAGGATTCTTTCTGGCCGCAGATTTCGTCCAAAGTGCAAGGGCGGCTGGGACAGGCGGCGACATTATATGGGCTGGAGGGAATTTCGCCGGGGCGCGACCTCGAACTGATTCCTTATGGAATCATGCGCGGCTTCCGGGCGCTGGACACTCGCGACCCGTACAACCCCTATTTTCAGAGTGCGGCGGCGCAGGGGCAGGCGGGCGTGGACGCGAAGTTCGTGATCCATGACCACTTTGTGCTGGATATGACCGCGAATCCCGACTTCAGCCAGGTGGAGTCGGAGGATCCGCAGATCACCGTCAACCAGAGGTTCGAGGTGTATTTTCCGGAGAAGCGACCGTTCTTTCTGGAGAACGAAGACTACTTTCGCACCCCGTTTGATTTGTTTTTCACACGCAATATCCAAGACCCTTCGGCAGGAATCCGGCTCACGGGAAGAGAAGGGCCGTATTCGGTCGGGCTGATGTCCACCGATGACCGCGCGCCGGGGAAGGCTGTGCCTAGCTACTGCCCGGCTACGTCCCCGATTTGCTCGGACATTCTCACAGGCGTTCGATCGTACTTCACGATTGCGCGGCTGAGCCGTGACATTTTCAAGCAGTCGAGTGTGGGCGTGATTTACACCGACTGGGAGTGTCCAATGACCGGTGAGTTTAACCGCGTGGGCGGAGTGGACACGCGACTGAAGTTCAATGCCAATTGGACATTGGAAGGTCAAGCAGTGGTAACTTCGAGCAACCTGCAGGGCTTCAACGCCAGCAACCTGGAGACCACCTGCGAGTACGGCCTGTATCCCTTCAGTTCAGGCAACGTCGGCAACGGCAACTATTATGCGGGTCCGGCAGGCAAGCTGGATCTGAAGCGCGATGGGCTGCACTTTACCTACGAGGGAATTGACGACGACATCAGTCCGGGATTCGTGTCCGTGCCTGGATTCGTGAACCGCGTGGACATTCGCGGACTTTACCAGACGATGGACTACCGTTTCCGCCCGAAGAAAGGCTGGATCGTGGACTGGGGCCCCTCGTTGAAACAGCGCTACGTGTTCGATCATGAAGGAAACCGGTTGGACACCTACTATGACCCGTATTTAGCGATTCAAGGGCGCGCACAGACGGTTCTCTATCTGCTTCCCTATCAGGAGTTGCGGGAGCGGTTGCGGCCGCAGGACTTTGTATTTCTTGGTTTGTCGACGAACAAGAACCAGGACTACCACGAACACCGCAGCGGGGCCGCATTCCAAACGGGCTACTTTCCCAGGGTTTTGATAGGGGTTCGCTACTCCTGGGGAGACGGGGTTAATTTTGTTCCCGCGTCGACCGCGACGCCGCAATCTCTTCTGTCGAGTTTGGACCGGGGTTCAGTTACGCTGACCTTCCGTCCCGTAAAGCCCTTGAAGATCGAAAATACGTATCTGTTTGAGCGCTTGCGCGCGACCGAAAATGAATATCTTCTTGCCCTCGCGCAGGCGCCTGCCGGCATCCCCATTGGGAAAGGTATTTTCAACAACCACATTGTTCGCAGCAAGTGGAACTGGCAGTTCACTCCCCAGCTTTCCCTGCGCGTGATTTTGCAGTACAACTCGGTCCTGGCGAACACGCCGGGTACGACGTTCTATCCGTATACCTACCTACCCACGGAGAAGCAGTTCAATGCCGATTTCCTGCTCACGTACCTGGTGCATCCAGGCACCGCGATTTATGTGGGCTATAACAGCGATCTGCAAAACCTGGACCGCAACCTGATGCAAGATCCGCTGGCGGGACTGTTCACGGCGAAGGGCTATATCAACGACAGCCGGCAATTCTTTGTGAAAGTTTCGTATCAGTTTCGCTTCTGAGACGCGTCAGCTATCAGCTTTCAAATCCGTGAGTACCGCCTGGCTGAGGGGAGATGGCTGACGGCTGAGCGCGGCGGGATTGCTGAATCCTGGGGCATTCCGATAGAATCTAAGAATTCGTATCGAGATTGGAACCCATTTATGAAGCCTGCCATTCATCCCGCTTATAACGAAGTGCGTGTGCATTGCGCGTGCGGCAATGCGTTTGTTACCCGGTCTACTCACAAGGGGGACATCAGCGTAGAAATCTGTTCTGCCTGCCATCCCTTCTTTACTGGCAAGCAGAAGCTCATGGACACCGCTGGCCGGGTGGAGCGCTTCCGCCGCAAGTACGCGAAGAACGCGCCGGCGCCAGCCAAGGCCGCTGAGGCGTCGAAGAACTAACTTCTTCCACGGATTTGCACGGATTACCCCTGAAAATCAGGCCCTCGCTTCGCAGCGGGGGCTTTCGTTTGGAAGGCCAAGTAGAATAGACCTGTGCGCAAGTCCTGGGACATCTCGTGTACAGCGGGCACCGCTACCCGCCATGCGGCGCCATTGCAGCCTGTCCCCGCGAGCGTTTCCATCGGCGGGATCGAGATCGCTCCGGCGACAGTGCTCGCGCCGATGGCCGGAGTTACCGATACGGTTTTCCGGCGCTTCATCCGCAACCTGGGCGGCTGTGGGCTGATCATGACCGAGTTCACCTCGGCCGACGGCGTGCTCCGCAAGAAGGATCAGAAGGCCAAGCGCTATCTCCATTTCTATGAAGACGAGCATCCGATTTCGGCGCAGCTTTTTGGCAGCGACCCGCAAGTGATGGCCGAGGCGGCGCGCATGGTCGAGGGGCTCGGCTTCGACCTCGTGGACCTGAACCTGGGCTGCCCGGCAAAGAAGGTCGTGAAGTGCAACGGAGGCTCTGGCCTGCTGCGCGATCTGCCGGCGATCGGCCGCATCTTTGAGGCGGTGCGAGCCGCGGTGAAGATTCCCTTTACGGTGAAGTTTCGCGCGGGATGGAGCGACGACGAGATCGTCTGCGTGGAACTGGCGCGCATGGCGGAGTCGTGCGGGCTGGCAGCGGTGGCTTTACATGCGCGAACTCGTGAACAGGGATACAGCGGCCAGGCCCGCTGGGAGTGGATTGCCGGGATCAAAAGTGCGGTGAAGATTCCGGTCATCGGCAACGGCGACATTCGCTCGCCTGGAGATGCTTGCGCCATGGTCTCGCAGACTGGGTGCGATGCGGTAATGATCGGGCGGACGGCGCCTTCGAATCCGTGGATCTTCCGGCAGATTCAGCAGTACTGCGCTGGCGGCAACGGCCCGTCCGACGCGCTTTCCTATGACCAGCCTTCCGAGGCCGACCGCTACCAGATGATCCGCACCTACTTCCAGATGCTGATAGAAGAGGAACTCCCGGACGCCGTCGGAAAGATGAAGCAATTCGCCTCATGGTTCACGCACGGCGTGCCGGGGGGAGCGGCGCTGCGCAAGGCGATCTACGAGTCGAAGAGCGCGCTGGAAATTCTGGGGCGGGTGGAGGAATTCTTTGATGCAAGGTTATGCGCGGGCGCTCTCGCCCGCGAGGGGTGAGAAGTCGCCCGCACTAAATCGTGCTATATCCGGAACGTCAGGGCAGCACGGCAACCGCGATCCGAACGCCGGGATGCCTTAGATTGAACAGATAATATCCACCGTCGACGAAGTCGATGTAGCAATTGTCGGTGTAGCGCCAACCCGCCGGCCACGGCTGAACAATTTCAAAGTTGTACCCGCCGTAGCCGAAATGCGGTCTGCCGCCAACGACAGTTACGTGGCGGATGGCAAAGTGGTGCCCCGGGCCGAAGTGCGCCCGGAAGTGTTCGTCTTTAATGCGGCGGACCTCCTCGTGCTTCATCTCATGTTGATCGTGTCTTTCTTCCTGTCGAACCTCTTTTTCGTCCCGATGCTCTTCCTGGGCAAGAGCGGAAATTACTCCTCCCAACAGGAACGCGGCACAAACGGCGCCAACTGCTGCGAATCGCTTCATGATGAACCTCGCTTAGAATTTGACTACGAACCGCGCGGGCGCACACCTGACAGGGCCCTTGTCGCGATCTGGTGACATCAAGATGCGGACGGGCAGGCTAGCGTTGCCGTTGTCTTAGACTTTTCCTGCAACCATTTTACCAATTTCATCCTTTTCCACATAGGCCCACGGCACCTTCGCGTCATGCGTGAAGACGGTGAGCCATTTCTCCGGAATCGCGTTCGCGTAGTACTGCTTCTTACTCTCAATGGTCTGCAACGGGTAGAGGTCGAAGGCCATGCCCCATGTAATGTCGATGTGCGCCGTCGTGGGGATGAGGTCGGAAGTGTAGCAGGCGGTGCGGCCTCCGCTTTCGACGATCACGGCTTGCATGTGCGCGGTGTGGCCGGGAAAGGTTTTCACCGAGATACCCGGGACGATTTCCTCGCCGCCTTTGAGGAGCGTCATCTGGCCACTCTGCACCAGCGGGTCGTAGTTGTCGGGGATGTAGCTGATGGCGTCGCGTTCGCTGGGGCGGCGTGCATATTGCCATTCGCCTTCCGGCGCATAGTATTTCGCGCGCGGAAAAGTGGGGACGATTTTGTTATCTTTATCGCGGATGGTGTTCCAGCCGCAGTGGTCGAAATGCAGGTGGGTGTTGATGACGATGTCGATGTCTTCGGGAGCGACTCCGCCGGCGGCAAGATTCGTGACCAACTGCGCGGGCTGGCCGTAGAACTTGACCATGCGCTCCGAGAGCTTGTTGCCCATGCCGGTTTCGACCAGCACATTTTGCTTGCCGGTGCGAATGAGCAGCGAGTTGAGTCCGGCCTGGACGTAATTTATTTCGTCGGCGGCAGCTTTGCGCGACCACATGATCTTGGGAACGACGCCGAAAAACGCGCCGCCGTCGAGCGGGTAGGTTCCGTCGGAAAAGATGCTGAGTTCGAAGTCGCCGAGAGCGAGGCTGGGCATAGAGCTAGTGTGCCACAGTCTCAATCGGCATTTCTCCCGCAAAACTGCGGTACTCTCATCTTTATGGGACGCCCCGCCAGTGTCACGGTGATTGCAGCTCTGTTTTTTCTGGTCGCGGGATATCTGGTCGCGATCGGGATCGCTGACTTCGTGGCGCCAGACACGTTTGCAATGACGATGAGAACTGGCGTGACGTACGGGAGAGAACTAACCGGACCACAGACGGCCTTATCTGTCGGTGCAGGGTGGGCGTTAGTGGGTTGGGGTCTTTATCGGCTCCGCAATTGGGCGCGCTGGTGCGCGATTCTCCTCATGGTGATTGGAGTCGCGGGATCGGTGCCGGCAGTTTCGGCGGCCGCTAGGGATCTGACTTGGCGCTTCTTCTTTTACGGCGTTCAGTTCATGGTGCGCGTCGTGATCGCTTGGCTTTTGGCGGCATCACCCGAAGTGGTCGAAGCTTTCAAGCGAAAGTAGGATGACGAACTGAGAAAGTGGGTGTCTTCCCGAGCGCAGCGAGGGACCTTGGTTTCTGCTTGCACCGACAATACAGGTGCTGCAAGCAAACACCAAGATCCCTCGCTTCGCTCGGGATGACAATCCGATTGTTTACCGCTTCGCTTTTGCCGGCTCTTTTTCGCCCACGCGCTTGCTGACTTCGAACTTGATCTTGCCGGCTTTCTTGTCGGCATCGACGATTACGTGGTCGCCGTGCAGAATCTCTCCGTCCAAAATCTTCAGCGCCAGCGGATCCTGGATCAGCTTTTGAATGGCGCGCTTGAGTGGGCGCGCGCCGAAGTTCAGGTCGTAACCCTGGGTGAACAGCAGATCTTTGGCGGCGTCGGTGAGCTCGATCGAGATCTTGCGGTCGGCGAGCAGACGGCGCAGGTCTTCCAGGCGCAGCTCGATGATCTTGACCAACTGCTCTTTGCCGAGCGGACGGAAGACGATGATGTCATCGACGCGGTTCAAGAACTCGGGCCGGAAGTGACTGTGCAGTGCGTTCACAACCTGTTCGCTGGCCTGCTCAAATTCTTCGGGAGTTTGCACGTGGTCGGGTTGCAGATAACTCGACCCGATGTTTGAGGTCATGATCAGAATCGTATTCTTAAAGTCCACGACGCGGCCTCTGCCGTCGGTGAGTCGGCCATCGTCCATCACCTGAAGCAGGACGTTGAAGACATCCGGATGAGCTTTCTCAATCTCGTCAAACAGTACCACTGCGTACGGACGGCGGCGGACCTGTTCGGTGAGTTGGCCTCCCTCTTCATAGCCGACGTAGCCGGGAGGCGCGCCGATTAAGCGGGCAACCGAGTGCTTCTCCATGTATTCCGACATGTCGATGCGCAGCAGGGCGCGCTCGTCGTCGAAGAGAAACTCGGCGAGGGCGCGGGCGAGTTCTGTCTTGCCGACTCCCGTCGGACCGAGAAAAATGAACGAACCTATCGGGCGTTTGGGATCGCTGAGTCCGGCGCGGGAGCGGCGAATGGCGTTCGAAACGCGCTCGAGAGCTTCGTCCTGGCCGATGACGCGCTGGCGCAGTCGGTCTTCCATGGTGACCAGCTTCTTCACTTCGCCTTCGAGCATTTTCGAGACCGGGATGCCAGTCCACTTGGAGACGATGCGGGCGATATCTTCTTCGTCCACTTCTTCCTTGAGCATGCGCGGCGCGCCCGTGCCTTTGCCGTCGATCTTGGCGCTCAGTTTGCTTAACTCTTCTTCCGCTTGCCGCAATAGGGCATAGCGGATTTCGGCGACGCGCTGCAGGTTGCCCTTGCGCTCTTCGGCCTGCTCTTCGATCTTGAGCTTCTCGATTTTTTCTTTCAGTTCGCGGGAGCGGGCGATCAGGTCCTTTTCTTTTTTCCAATTCGCTTTGAGGGCGTTCGATTTCTCGCGAATCCCGGCGAGCTCTTTCTCGATAACGGTCAAACGTTCCCGGGAATTGGCATCGTCCTCTTTCTTCAGCGCCTGCTTTTCGATTTCCAGCTGCGTAGCTCGGCGTTCAAGCTGGTCGATGTCAGTGGGAAGCGAATCGATCTGGATGCGAATCGAAGCGGCGGCTTCGTCGACGAGGTCGATGGCCTTGTCGGGCAGAAAGCGGTCGGAGATGTAGCGATGCGAAAGCGTGGCGGCGGCGACGATCGCGGAATCCTTGATGCGGACGCCGTGATGCACCTCGTACTTCTCTTTCAAGCCGCGCAGAATCGCGATGGTGTCTTCGACATTGGGCTCGCCGACGAAAACGATCTGGAAGCGGCGCTCGAGGGCAGCGTCTTTTTCGATGTATTTGCGGTATTCGTTGAGCGTAGTCGCGCCGATGGCGCGCAGTTCTCCGCGAGCCAACGCGGGCTTGAGCATGTTGGAGGCGTCGATGGCCCCTTCGCCAGCTCCGGCACCGACCAGGGTATGAAGCTCGTCGATGAAGAGGATGATCTGGCCCTGGGAGTCTTCGATTTCCTTTAAGACGGCTTTGAGGCGGTCTTCAAATTCGCCGCGATACTTGGCTCCGGCCAGCATGGCGCCGAGATCGAGTGCGACCACGCGTTTGTTCTTGAGTACCTCGGGCACATCGCCGGAAATGATGCGCTGGGCGAGACCTTCGACGATGGCAGTTTTACCCACGCCGGGTTCGCCGATGAGCACGGGATTATTCTTCGTGCGGCGGGAAAGAACTTGGACCACGCGGCGGATTTCTTCGTCCCGGCCGATGACGGGATCGAGCTTGCCGCGTCGGGCTTGTTCAGTTAAGTCGCGGGCATAGCGCTCCAGAGCCTGGTATTTGGCTTCTGGATTCTGGTCGGTCACCTTTTGCGAGCCGCGGATCGCGGTCAGAGCTTTCAGAATCGCATCGCTGGCGGCGCCGTGACGGGCGAGAATCTGCTGCGCCGCATCCTGTTTGAGGTGCGTGATGGCGAGCAGAAGATGTTCCGTGGAAACATATTCATCCTTGAAATTAGCGGCTTCTTTGAAGGCTTGCTCAAGCAGTTTGTTGGCGGCGGTCGAAAGCGTGGCTTGCGCCGCTTGTCCGGATACTTTCGGTAGTTTCTCGATTTCGCGATAGAGATCGCTGAGAACGGCTTGCGGGCCGATGCCGATCTTTTCGAGCACGGGCGGAACGATGCCTTCTTTGTCTTCGAGCAAAGCCGCAAGCACGTGGACCGGCAGCAACTCGGGATTGCCGTGCTCGGAGGCGAGGTCGTTCGCGCGCTGAACAGCTTCCTGCGCTTTTACGGTGAATTTGTCCCAACGGATGGGCATGGGGGAACTCCATTTGGTAATTCTGTAATTTGGTAATTGGGCAATTTGAAAAGCGAATTGCGCGATTGCCGAATTACAAAATAATGGGAGGCGGCTGTGTCTGCCGCCTCCCGTGAGTTTACAACTTAATCGAGCTTCGCTCGACTGGACCCTTCGGCTTCGCTCAGGGCGGGTCCGCGAGTCGCCCGTCTCCACACGAGCATTGCCAGCTTACGCGGCTTTGCTGGGGCCCTTGGCTTCGATGGTCTTTTCGTTCTCCACTTTGGCCCCGCCCACGTTGACTTTGATCTGCTTGGGCTTGGCTTCGGCCTTCTTGGGCAGAGTGATCTTCAATACGCCCTTATCGTAAGTTGCCGAGACCTTCTCGGAATCCACGGTGGTGGGAAGGGTGAAGGTGCGGGTGAAGCTGCCGTACTGGCGCTCAACACGGCGGTAGTTCTCTTCTTTCTCTTCCTTCTCGATCTTGCGCTCGCCGTGCACGGTGAGGGTGTTGTTCTCGATGCGCACGTCGATGTCTTTCTCGTCGATGCCCGAGATTTCGATCTTCAACGTGACATTGTGCTCGTCTTCGTAGACGTCGACAGCGGGGGCAAACCTCGAAGTGGTCAAGGCCTCATCCTGGCCAGCGGGGGCGTAGGACTCGCGGAACACGCGGTTGATGCGGTCCTGCAGGGTGGAAAACTCACGGAAAGGTTCAAAACGGGTGAGTACGGTCATGGTAGTTGTCTCCTTCTTGTTCTGTTTCTTAGTAATTCGGCGGTGCCGTTCACTAACTTGGATGCACATTAAGCACAAACGAAGCATAAAATATGAGTGTATTATTGTCAATATATACATAATGCCTATTTTCATTGACTTACGATAGCTATAACGCACTTCAGATAGGCGGTTTCGGGGACGTTCAGGAGGACGGGGTGGTCTTTCGCCTGTCCACGAACCTCGACCAAGCGCAGGGTGCGGTGAGCGTCACGGGCTGCGTCGCCGAGCATTCCGAGGAAATCGGCTTGGCTAACATGGTAGGAGCAGGAGCATGTGATCAGGATGCCGCCGGGGCGAAGCATCTTCAGGGCGCGGAGGTTGAGTTCCTTGTAGCCGCGGAGGGCGGCGTCGAGGTCGCGCCTGCTCTTGGCGAAGGCGGGTGGATCGAGGACGATGGTGTCATAGTGCTGCCCGGACGCCGAGTAATCCTTGAGCAGATCGAAGGTGTTGGCTTCGATCCATTCGATTTCGGGTTGGCTCAGGTCGCGGCGATTGAGCGTGGCGTTCTGGTCGGCAACTTCGAGCGCGGGACGGGAGCTGTCGACGCCGATTACGCGCGAGCAGCGTGGGGCCAGATGAAGCGCGAAGCTTCCTTGGTAGCAGAAGAGGTCCAGGGCTTCGCCGTGCGCGTACTGGGCAGCGGCAGCGTAGTTCTCGCGCTGGTCGAGGAAGGCTCCGGTCTTCTGGCCTTCGAGCGCGTCGAAGTGAAACTGGACGCCGTTCATGGCGATAATCGTCGAGGTCTTTTCGCCCAGGATCAGACCGGATGGGCGTGGTGGGAGGTCTTCGAGGTGCCGCACCCGCGGGTCCACGCGCTCGACCATGGAAGCTGGGCGGAGGCGGTCGATCAACTCAGAAGTAAGCGTCTGGCGTACAACTTCGGCATCCATGCCCTGGGTAAGAATTTGCATCGAGAGAATGTCGTGGTAGCGGTCGACGATCAGACCGGGCAGGAAATCGGCCTCGCTGAAGATTATGCGGTAGGCGTTGGTGTTCTGGACAATTGACTCACGATAGGTGATGGCATCGGCGACGCGCTGGCGAAGCAGCGCCGCGAAGTCGGCGACCGGCTCACGCGAGATCAGGCGGATGGCGATTTGCGACGAACTCGAATAGAGCGCAGTGCCAAGGGTTTGGCCGCGATGATCGGCTACAGTGACTAGCGCGCCGGGCGGTGCACCGTCGGCCGAAACTATGTCGGAGCGGTAGACCCACACGTGGCCATCTTTCAGGCGTGATGCGCCGCGAGGGGAAACCTTAACCGTAAGGCCGCTGGGACTGCCGGTCTTCTTAGGCATGCAGCAATCTTAAACGCACTCGCTAGCTGGCAGCTTGCTCGGTGGGAACGGCGGCGGGCTTCTCAGCCTTGGCAGAGGTGCGGGACTTCATCTCGTACTGGGCCGCCTCCAGGTCGATATGAAGGGAATCGAGGGCCGTCATGGGCATTTCGGTGCCCCACGTTTCCATCTCGTGCTCCGTCCAGCTTCCGTTCAGGCGGATCGCGCCCGTGACGTCTTCCGGGAAGGCGTGACGGAAATCTCCTTCGCGAATGAGGATGTCACCGATGAGGCGGCCGGTATGCATGTCGAAGACGCGGCGGCTGGCCTGGCCCGCTGCATTGGTAAAGCACAGGAAGACTTCGCCCGCGTCGGAGAAGTCGGGCCGGTAGTACCAGGCTTGGGGAGCATCAATTTTCGGATGATGGCGACGGGAGCGTTTGTGTTCGGGCTCGAGAGCCTGCATTTCGTTGGCGGGATTGAAATAGAGGACGCGCTGGCAGGAATCGCAGACCACGGTCTGCTGGCCGGTGCGCACGTCGTTGTAGGTTTGCGGCCGCAGCATGACCTGGCAAGCCATGCATTTATGGTCGCGCACCTCGGAGATGCCGCTGCCGCGAAACTTTGATACCCGCTCGTAGTGGCGCAGCAGGTCTTCATTTACGCCGGCCCGCATCTGATCGCGCCTGGCGCGCCAATCGGTCAGCTGTTTTTCGTCTTCGGCGGTACGCTGGCGGGCCTCCACTTTCTCTTTTTCGATCTCAGCGGCTTCGGCCTTCAACTCGGCTTGGGCGGCCTTTACTTCCTTGTCGCGTGCGTCCGCATTTACCATCAACTCAAGAATCTTGTCTTCGGTGGCGGCGATTTCCTGCTCCGCAAACTGGATCTCGTGCAGCAGCGCCTTGTACTGTTCGTTGGTTTTTACTTCGAGAGACTGGTCGCGGTACTTGGAAATCTTGCCGCGCAGGTCTGTGATTGCAGTGTCGTGCTTGCGGCGGGCGGCTTCGTCGGTTTTGACGGCGGCTTGCGCCTTTTCCAGTTGGGCTTTAGTATCGGCCAGCTTGTGTTCGATAGCGGCGACGCGTTTGGGGAGTTCGGCGATTTCATCCTGCAGACGGCGGATTTCCTTGTCGGCTTCTTGTAGGCGCAACAGGTTTTCTATTTCTGGAAGCATCCCTGGACGGCTCAGCTTTGATTCTACCATGCGGAAACGCATGCTCCCTCTTGACTGGCGAGCTAAAGCAACCCCACGGGAAGCGTTGGCGGGTGTAAACTCTTTCATTCGCGCCGCGTCCTAATCTTTAGTTTCTGATTCCCGGAGCGCTCCATCGTGAAAAAACAGATGTTTGTTTCCGTCCTTGCCGTTATCCTCGGTCTGCTGGCGCCGCTTTGGGCGCAATCGTCGTCACCCGTAAAACCGCTCACCATTGAAGCGATCTTCGCTCCGGGCGGTCTGACCGGGCGCGGTCCAGAAAACTCCGAGTGGAGTCCCGATGGGACAAAACTGTCGTTCGTTCAGCGCGACGGCGAGGGTGAACACGGCGAATTATGGTATGTGGACGCGGCTACCGGCGAGAAGAAAATCCTTGTCAGCGCCGCCAAGCTGGCAGCGCTCGCGCCCGACTACAATAAAGTGAAGGATGAGCGTGAAAGAGAGCGCCTGACGCGGTATCACGTGGCCGCCTATCTGTGGGCGCCAGATTCGAAGCACCTGATTTTCGATTCCCAGGGACAGCTGTGGCTCTATGATCTGGCGACAAGTACGGCCGTGCAGTTCACTTCGGCGCCTGACCCTAGTCTTGACCCCAAGTTCTCCCCCGATGGCAGCCATGTTTCCTATGTTCGCAAGCACAATCTCTACGTGAGGCCGACTAGCGGGAAGGGCGAAAGGCAACTCACCAAAGACACTAAAGATGATCTGTTCAATGGCGACATCGATTGGGTCTACGCCGAAGAGTTGGACGTGCGAAGCAATTATTTTTGGTCTCCCGACAGCAAACAGATCGTCTTCCTGCACATGGACGAAACCAAGGTTCCAACTTATCCCCTCGTCAACTTGATTCCGACGCACCCCACGGTGGACCCCGAAAAGTATCCCAAGGTAGGAGATCCCAATCCTGCGGTGAAGCTGGGTGTGGTGGAGGCCGGGGGAGGGAAGGTACGCTGGATCTCGCTGACCAATGATGAGGAAGCTTACATCCCTCGTTTTGGCTGGGTGCGCGACGGAGTGATCTGGGCAGAAGTGCTCAATCGCACTGAAGACAAAATGGATTTGTATTTCGTCGATGCGAAGTCGGGGAAATCGCGAATCGTTCTGACGGAAACCACTCCCGGCGCATGGATCGACTTCGAGCACGTGGAGGTTCGTTTCCTGAACTCCAGTGGCGGATTCCTGTGGCCGAGCTGGCGCGACGGGAACATGCATCTCTACCTATACAGCTTCGATAAACAAAACCCGATGGGCGCGGACGCGAAGCTGGAGCGTCAACTCACGCACGGCGACTTTGAAGTCCTGGGAATCGACGGTGTCGATGAAGCCGCGGGCCGGGTGTTTTTCTCTTCCAACCAGGGTGACCCGCGGCAACGTCATATTTTCTCGGTCAAGCTCGATGGAACTGGTTTGCAACGGCTCACACAGGATGAGGGACTTTATTCAGGCAAGTTCTCCGACGATGGCAAGCACTACGAAGAGACTTTCGCGGGGCCAACCACCGCGCCGCGGATGACGTTATGCGCGATGGGCGGAGCGTGCGCTCCGGTTTGGCAGGCGCGCGATGCAGTCGCGGAATATGGACTGCGGTCTCCGAAGTTTCTGGAGTTCAAGGCGGAGGACGGTACGACTCTTTACGGACGTTTGCTGCTACCTCCGGACGCGCCGGCCACCGGGATGATTCCGCTGATCGTGAATATCTACGGCGGACCCGCGGCGCAGATGGTTCTGAAAGCCCTGCCCGATCCGTTCGATGAGGTCCTAGCGCGCAAGGGTTTCGCGATCTTCGCCGTGGACAACCGCGGGACTCCCGGCCGCGACCGCAAGTTCCAGACAGCGATTCGGCACGAGTTCGGCGCGATCGAGTTGAAAGATCAGCTTACTGCGCTCGATCAGCTCTTCGCGCAGTATCCGCAACTCGATAAAGACCGCATGGCGATCTGGGGATGGTCCAATGGCGGCTCAATGACGGTCTATGCCATGACACACTCAGACCGCTTCCGCGCCGGAGTTGCCGTGGCGCCTGTGACCAACCAGATTAACTACGACAGCATTTATACCGAGCGTTACATGGGCTTGCTTAAGGAGGACCCGGCTGGCTACGGCCAGTCCGACGTGACCAAGGCGGTTGCCAATCTGCATGGCGCGCTCATGCTGGCCCATGGCACCGGCGACGACAACGTACACTTCCAGAACAGCATGCAGATGATCGACGCGCTGATCAAGGCAGGCAAACAATTCCGGCTGATGATCTATCCGAACAAAACCCACAGCATTGCCGGCAGCGATGCGCGCGATCACCTGTTCCACATGATTGAAGATCACTTTGAGCGGGAGCTGAAGTAGAGACCTTTACTTGCGCTTGTCGGGCTTCCGGGACGAACTTACTCTGTTCGTGCTTTCTTTCTTAGAACCTTCGTTGCTGGAACTCTCTTTCGAGGAACTCTCTGTCGACGAACCTTCCTTTGAGGAACTTTCTTTCGACGAACCGTCCGACTTGGGCTTGTCTTCCTTCCTCGAATCTTTGCCGCCGCCGTCAGAAGAAGGCGCGCTAGACTTCTTTGCGTAGTCGGTCACGTACCAGCCGGACCCCTTGAACTGCACGGCTGGCGCGGAAATCATCTGCTCCACCCGGCCTCCGCACTTCGGACATTTTTTCACCATCCTGTCGGAGAATTTCTGGATTTTCTCGAAACGGTGACCGCACTTCTCGCACTGATACTCGTAAAGAGGCATGAGTTTTGAGACGGTTATGAGGAAAAGTACTTGCCCACTGATTCTAGGGGCGAAGGTTCGATGACGTCAATTCAGCTTCAGCTCATCGGCCTCTGCAGGGAACTGATCCGCGAGACGCTTCGGGGCGGTATTGCGCCACGCTGCCGAGATTGCTCTCCGCAGCGTTTCCTTACTGACGGCCTTAAGATGCACACTGGTAGCGCCCCCGCGTCCCCAGGCGCCCTTCACCGGCACGAATACGTCGGGATAGTCCTTCGAGTAGTAATGCTGCTGTTCCGGCGTGAGCTTCACCATCCCCCAGCCTTTGGCGGGATAGCCGAGCGTCGCAAATATCTTTCCGCCTACGCGAAAATCCGGATGGTCCATGTGGGCGTCCTCCGCTGTCTCAGGGAGAGCAAGGGCCAGGCGGCGAAAATCGTTGACGGTCACGAGTGATGTTCTCCGGGAAATATCCGCGTACGCTGGCATAACGCCTGCCGAGCACTCCAGGTTACGGCGACCGCAGTGTTACACTTCGCGCATGAAGGACGCCGGCCACGAGCCCGCACAGACTGCCGTCTTCTCGGAGCAGTTCTCCCACGCCCTGGGCCCGGCCCTTTATCTTGTGGCGACGCCCATCGGCAATCTGGAAGACATCACGCTGCGCGCTGTGCGTGTGTTGAAAGAAGTGGACCAGATCGCCTGCGAAGACACAAGGCAGACTCAGAAACTGCTCAACCATTACGGAATCACGACTCGCACCATCAGCTACCACGAGCACAATGAAATGATGCGGGCGGCGGAGCTGGTGAAAGAACTGCAAGAGGGCGCGAGCGTCGCGCTGGTGACCGATGCGGGCATGCCGGGGATTTCCGACCCAGGATTCCGGCTGATATCGCTGGCCATTCGGCATCATGTGCCAGTGGTGCCGATCCCCGGAGCGTCGGCATTTCTGGCCGCGCTGGTGGCCAGCGGGCTTCCCACAGATTCATTCCGCTTCAGTGGATTTCTTCCAGCCAAGCGCGGCGAGCGGCAAGCGGCGCTGGAGGCGATCAAGACGTCGCCGCGCACCCAAGTTTTCTATGAGGCTCCCCACCGTGTTGTCGAAACACTTACAGATGTAGTCGAGGTCCTGGGAAACGCCCGGCATGTAGTGATAGCGCGTGAGGTCACCAAGCTGCACGAAGAATTCCTGCGCGGCCGCGCCGGCGATGTGCTGCAGACGCTGCAAGCGCGCGGCGGGGTAAAGGGCGAGATCACATTGCTGATTGGTAAAGCCGAAGAAGCAACTCATGGAGCGGCGGACGCCTCGTCCGTCCGATTTTCAATCCGGCAGCGAGTTGAGCAGATCATGGCCGAAGAAAAGGTAGACGAAAAGGCCGCGCTGAAGAGAGTGGCGAAAGAGCGGGGAATGTCGAAGAGCCAGGCGTACCGGGAGCTGCAGAGGAGCAAGTGACATGCGGGCGGTACTTACTTCCCGGCCAACTCGCGCTTCACCGCCTCGCTCACCATCTTCCCATCCACACGAATGCCGGCGGCGGAGAAGCGGGCCATCACATTCTTCATCACAGTGCCCATGTCTTTCATGGTAGGCGAGCCCATCTCGGCGATCACGGCTTTCACTCCGGCGAGAACCTCGGCTTCGCTGGCGGCTTTCGGCAGGTAGGTTTCGATCAGGACGATCTCGGCGGCTTCTTTGTCCGCCATCTCCTGGCGTCCGCCTTTGGTGAACTGCTCGACGGATTCCTTCCGCTGCTTGATCAGCGTGGTCAGGACGGCCTGCGACTCCTTGTCATCGAGCGGTGCCATCTTTTCGATCTGGCGATTTTGGAGCGCGCTCTTGACCATGCGCAGGGTGGAAAGCCGCTGCTCCTCACGCGCCTTCATGGCAGCGGTAATGTCTTTCTGGATTTGTTCGACGAGGCTCATAACCTCAATTATATGGGAGGAGGTAGCACACCAACGGCTGG
Source organism: uncultured Acidobacteriaceae bacterium (assembly GCA_963850805.1). Classification (GTDB taxonomy): domain Bacteria; phylum Acidobacteriota; class Terriglobia; order Terriglobales; family Acidobacteriaceae; genus Sulfotelmatobacter. The sequence goes on from CAWKNF010000004.1 coordinate 85,311, forward strand.
AAACATTCTCCGACCAAACCCGTCACCAAACGATGCTGACCCGCATCTGATGCTCAGGAGGAAGCAATCATGAGCAGAGTCGCAATTTGGGCACAACTGGAAGCGAAGCCGGGAAAAGAAAAAGAGGTGGAAGAATTTCTTAGGTCTGCGCAGCCGCTGGCGGAGCGTGAACCGGGCACACTCAGTTGGTACGCGATTAAAATGGGACCGGGAAAATACGGCATCTTCGACACCTTCGCCGACGAAAATGGCCGCAATGCCCACCTCAACGGCGAAATTGCCAAGGCGCTCTTCGCCAAAGCCGCGGATCTTTTTTCCAAATCGCCGGATGTTGCCAAGCCGGAGGTCCTCGCTGTGAAATCAACGAGGGCCTAATCCCAGCCTGTCGCGTTTGGTTTTGCAGAGCCGGCGGTGCATTTCAGCACATGCCAACGTTTCCGATAGACTACTGAAGAACCATATTCCCCAAGCCTTCAGGACTCTATCGAAATGCTGCGCAAGAACCGTCTTTTTACTCCGGGACCCACACCCCTGCTGCCGGCGGCACAAGCGGCCATGGCTTCATTTACGGCGCATCACCGCACCGCCGACTTTCGGGCGCTATACCAGCGCGTGCTCGCGGACATGAAAGAATTCGTCGGCACGCGGAACGACGTTCTGGTGCTGGCTTGCTCAGGCACCGGCGTGATGGAGGCGTCGGTGTCAAACCTGACGTCGCCGGGCGACAAAGTCCTGGTCCTCACTGCCGGCAAGTTCGGCGAGCGCTGGACCGGGCTGGCCAAGGCGTTCGGCTGCAACGTGGACGTGTTGACCGCGCCCTACGGTGCAACGTTTTCCCTGAACGACATTCGTGCGAAGCTTACCCCCGACGTGCGAGCGGTATTCGTGCAGGCCACGGAGAGTTCGACCGGGGTGCGGCATGATGTGGAAGGCATTGCGAAGATTGTGCACGGCAACATTGAAGACGCGCTGCTGGTGGTGGATGCGATCACTGGCCTAGGCACGACTCACTTCGATGTCGATGGCTGGGGCGTGGACTTGATTATCGGCGGGTCGCAGAAGGCGCTGATGATTCCTCCCGGTCTCGCGTATTGCGCCGTCAGCGAGCGTGCGTGGCGGCGGATGGACACCACGACTTCTCCACGCTTCTACTTCGACCTGCGCAAGGAACGCAAGTTGGCGGCCAAGGGCGAATCTGCGTACACGCCGGCGACCTCGCTGTTCGCGGCCTTGGGAGCCGCGCTGGATTTTATCCGGGGGATGGGAAATGGCGACGTTGCCAAGGGACGAGAGGAACTGGTCGACAATGCTGAACTCTGCGCGGCGATGACGAGGGCGGGCGCCCAGGCCGTGGGATTGAAGCTCTATGCTACGTCGCCTGCGGCCGCACTCACCGCCATCTGCGCGCCAGAAGGGATTGACTCCGGAACGATCATCAAAGAATTCCGCGAGTCCTTCGACGCCGTGGTGGCTAATGGCCAGGGCGAAATGAAAGGGCAGCTCTTTCGCATTGCGCACATCGGCTACTACGATTACCTGGACACGATCGGCATTCTGGGCGCGCTCGAGCAGGTTCTCGCCAGGGCGACCGGAAGAGCCGTCGAGTATGGCTCGGCTGTGCGAGCGGCGCAAGAGGAGTATGCGCACGGCCTCTCCAGCGTGGCGACTGGCAGAAGCTTGAGGACCGCGTGAAGCGGTCCCCAAGCTAGTTGATGGTAAAGTTCATCGGACCCGAAGTCTCCGCCAGCGTGCCGCCGCCGCCGTATATGCCCGTGCCGGCGACAGCAGGGTTCGTTACGGTAACAGGCACTGTTCCAGCGCTCGCGACGTCTGCGGCCGCGATTGTCGCGGTAAGCTGGGTGGCGCTCACCTGGTTGGTGGTTTGGGCAACGCCGTTGAAGTTTATAACCGCCGTTGTCGAAAAGTTGGTGCCAGTGACAGTTAGAACGAACGCTGCTTCTCCGTGAGCGGCGCTGTCGGGAGCGAGCACGGTTATGGCCGGCATCGTTCCGGCTGTCGCGGGAGCGGGGGCCTTGGAGCTGTACCCACATGCCAGCGTAAAGGCGCTCAGCGCGGTCAGCAATACTATCGTCAGGGTTTTCATGGTGATCTCTCGATGGGCAGTGGCCCATGGGAGGAGTCTACGAATGAAGACGTACCGCTGTGTCAGCAATGTGTCAAATGTCTGTCAACATTTTGTCAGGCGAGAGAGGTTCCGGAAGTAACGAGAGGATGAGCGTACCAGTGAAAATCGTCGTAGCGGAAAAGATCTCTGCTTCAGCGGTGAAGGAGTTGAGAGAACCGGGCTGGATTGTGCTTACCTCCGACCAACTTGAGGGCAAGCTGGCGGAGCAACTGGAGTCGGCCGACGCCTTGATCGTGCGCTCGGCCGTGCAGGCCGACGCCACGCTGCTGGCCCATGCCAAAAAGTTGCGCGTGATTGGTAGAGCCGGCGTGGGCGTGGACAACATCGATCTGGACGCGGCCACGCGTCAGGGCATCGCGGTGATGAACACTCCCGGGGCAAATGCCGTGGCTGTGGCCGAACACACCTTGGGCATGATGCTGGCGATGGCTCGCCATCTCTGCCGCGCCGACGCGCTCATGCATGCCGGCCGTTGGGAAAAGAAATCGCTGCAAGGTACGGAACTGCGGGGCAAGACGCTGGGAATCGCCGGCCTTGGCCGCATCGGCATGGAAGTAGCGCGCCGAGCGCGCGCCTTCGGAATGGAGATCGTCGGGCACGATCCGTTCGTTTCCGTCGGCGTTGCCAAGGAGCAGGGCATCCGCCTCACGAGCCTGGACGAACTTTATGCAGTGGCGGATTACATCACCTTGCATGTGGGCCTGACGCCGCAGACCACGGGCATGATCAACGAGGCCGCCATTAAGAAAATGAAAAAGGGCGTCCGCCTGGTGAATTGCGCGCGCGGAGAACTGGTGCACGAGGCCGATTTGGCGCAGGCGCTGAAACAAGGTCATGTGGCCGCGGCTGCGCTCGATGTTTTCACTGATGAACCGCTGAAGAACTCGCCGCTACAAGCGATCGAGAACATAATTCTCACGCCTCACATCGGGGGGCAGACTATCGAAGCGCAGGAAGCAGTAGGCGTACAAATCGCACAGCAAGTACGGGAATACCTGAAGCACGGCGTTATACAGAATGCGGTGAATGTGCCCTCGGTTTCGGCGGAAGAGTATGCCGAGATGCAGCCCTACATTGTTCTCGCGGAGCGCATGGGAGCGTTTCTGGCGCAGATTTCCGAAGGCTCGATTGAAGAGATCTCGTTGCGTTACAGCGGCCACATCGCAGAGTGGAAGACGGAACTCATTCGCAACGGGGCGATCAAGGGCATCCTCAATCAGGCGCTGGAGGAAAAAGCGAATCTGGTGAATGCGGCGTCCCTGGCCGATCTTCGCGGACTACGCGTCCATGAGGCGCATAAGGCGAAAGCCTCAACCGGCGGCGCCGGGAGCGTGCTCTCTATTTTTCTGAAGAGTTCAACGGAAACGCACATGGTGAAAGGCGCCGTTCTGCATGGGACCGCGCCGCGGCTGGTGCACGTCGATGACATCGACATCGAAGCTCCGCTGGGACGCGATCTGATCTACCTGAGGAATCGCGACGTGCCGGGCGTGATCGGCAAGGTGGGCACGATTCTTGGGGAAGGCGAAATCAACATCGCAGACTTCTCGCTGGGGCGGCGCAGCGCGGAAGTGTCCTCCGAGCCGCGCGAGGCCATTGCCGTAGTCCACGTGGATGGGCCCGTACCGGACGAGGTGCTGAAACAACTGGAGAAGATTCCCGCCGTGCGGCAGGCGAAAGCGGTGCGGTTGTTCTAGCTAAATCCAGCCAGGAGCAAGTCATGATGACGCCTCGCATCTGGTCTTCGGCGACTGTGCTGGCCTTGGTCGCCGCTGCATGGTCAGTGAGTTCTCAGAAGAGCGATACCCGCTCGCCGGAGCCTCGCCACATGCCGATGCTAGAACACACGTGTGTGATTACAAATGATGTGAGACGTCTTGTAGATTTCTACGAGCCAATCCTGGCGCAGAAAGCGAAGTGGTCCGGTAAAGACTATGCCGAGTTTCCGACTGGCGCAGGAATGCTGGCCCTTTTCTCGGCGGAGGCTCAGGAAAAGTACATTCCCGGCTCGGCAGAAGCTGCGAAGAACAAGAGCATGATTCTGGAGTTCAGGGTCGCCAACGTCGATCAAGAGTACGGGAGATTACAGAATCTTGTGAAAATCTGGGTCAAGCCGCCTACCACGCAACCGTGGGGAACTCGTTCCATTTACTTCCGCGACCCGGATGGAAATCTTGTCGATTTCTATACGCCGCCCAAAGGTCGCTGACGAATAAAAGCGTCATGACTCCGCGCCATCCCGCCGCAGCTTGCGACTCTCCGCCAGCAGAGGCATCGAGCGCATCAGATTCTGCAGCGTGACAATGCCTACCAGCCGCTGATCCTCGACCACCGGAATGATGCTGAGATTGCGCGATGTGAGTTTTCGAAACGCGGAGGCCAGCGACTCCTGGCGTGGGGAGACCTCGAAAAGCTTGTTCATCACCGCCTGCACGTAGCCGTTGCCTTCCATGCGCAGCGCTTCCAGAATGCGCTGCTTGGAAATCACACCCACCATGTCGCTGCCCCGGACCACCGGGAAATCATCCTGCAGGGAATGCACTGCCTTATCCAGCGCGTCTTCGAGGGTGTCCGCAGGTGAAAGCGTCGCGAAGTCCGTTAGCATGACTTCTTCCAGGCGCACATTGTCCAGCACGGACTGGAAGATGACGGCCCGTTCTTCAAGCTGCGCGGCCGAAAAGATTATCACGCCCACCATGGTGAGCCAGGTATTGCTGAACAAGCCGGCAACCATCAGAGTCATTGCCAGCGCATGGCTAATGGAGACTGCGCGGCGCGTGGCTGCGGCGGGTTCCATGCTGCGCGCGAAAAAGGCCCGCAGAATGCGGCCTCCATCCAGAGGATAAGCCGGCAGAAGATTTAATCCGGCGATGTAAAGATTGGCCCAGACCAGGCTGCGCGGCAGGTTGCTCGACTGCAAAAAAGGCCACTCCCGCAGGTGCGCCCCCACCCCGGCGAGAAGGATCACTCCCGCCGCGAGCAGTGCGAACACAAGATTCACCAGCGGCCCGGTGATAGCGATCTGGAATTCACGCTTCCAGGCCGCAGCGGCGGACTCCGGCTTCTCCACGCGCGATTCATCGAAGACGGTCACGCCGCTGAGCGGCAGAAGAATGACCGCCTTGGGAATCAATCCAGCGCGCCGGGCCACGATCATGTGCCCGATTTCGTGGGCCGCAACGCAGGCGAGGATGATTCCAACCAAAGCCAGGTCCCGCGGCCCGTTGGCTGAGGGATGCACGCTATATTCCGTCCAGAAAACAAATAGCGGCAGGATCAGGAACGTCAGGTGAAGACGAACCTCGACTCCGAACAAACGCCCGACGTGAATCGACCAGCTTCTCATAATTCGGCTGCTACAGTTATTTTACATGGTCGGATATATTGGCTCCGGCCTCGAAGTACAGAGTCATGCGAGTGATCGCCGGCAAATATCGGGGGCGCCCTTTGCGCTCGTTGCGAGGGATGGACGTCCGTCCCACCTCCGACCGGTTGCGCGAGACGCTGTTCAACGTACTCACTGCCGGCAATCCCGAGGCACTCGAGGGCAGCGTCTGGCTGGATCTGTTTGCCGGTACGGGCGCGGTGGGTCTCGAAGCCCTCAGCCGTGGCGCCAGGCAGGTGTACTTCGTGGAGACTTCGGCTGCGGCGGCGAAGGTGATTGAGCAGAACCTGCAAAGCCTGGGAATCGAGCGGGGATACAGGATTCTGCGAGATGATCTTTCCGGAGTCCTGTGGCGCCTGCAGCGGGAGCATGTCGTCGCCGACGTGGTTTTTCTCGATCCGCCTTACCGGATGCGCCATGCCTACGAAGAAACGCTTACGGCGCTGGCCGATTCGTCGTTGGTGTGGGCCATGTCGTTGGTAATAGCGGAGCATGAAAAGAAGTTCGATCCGGGAAATGAATTCGGATCCCTGCTGCGAGTTCGCAAACTGACCCAGGGCAACACGGCTCTCAGTTTTTACCGCATCGGCGGACCACCAGATTTGAACGCTTGATTTGAACGGTTGAGGAATTGCGAGTTACCGCAGGAAAAGGCAATCTGAAGCCTACATGAGGAGTTCGCCGGCGCGGCGCACGATCGGGTGCTGCATTTCCTGGAGATCGTTCTTCACCATGTTCAGGCCGTAAACGCAGCCTTCGAATTCGCGCGAAAGGTGAGCAAACAGCGGCGCCACCTTGGCGTATTCGAAGTGCTCGAACTTCGAGACGATATAATAGCTTTCCTTTCCCGCCTTCATCCACTCCACAAAATTCTCCAGCCGGTGGCGGCGCAGCCGGAAATGATTGATGCTCTCGGGAAACATTCCCGTGAAAAACAACGCGTAGTCGCCAATATGCTTGCGCACCTGGCGTTCACGGTCAAACGAGGGAGCGGGACCGTAGACGGGATCGGACTCCAGCAGCATCTCGCCCACGTCACTGAGCGGCCGATCGGCCACATCGTGAATCTTGAACAACTGATCGGCCTCGCAAAACTCCGCCAGCAAGTGCGAAACGTAGGCGACCACCTCTGGATCGCGGATACCGATTTCCTCGGCGTAGCGGCGTCCAACTAATTCCTGGAAAAGCTGCCGCAACGGATGAGATTCCGGAATCATACCTCTCGGTCCCCCCGAAAGCCCCTGCTGCAGCAGGGCTTTCGTATGTTGATGAGTAACTTGTTATCCCAGTTACGTCCCAAACGCAAGTGACTTTTGTTTATCAGGACTATCATTTTTCCTAATCACTTGGAGGCGCGCAAGTACTTGCAAGGTTGCCGGGGGTTTTTAGCACACGCACGCCTCGACTGCTAATTGCAATGCTTTGAAAGTGAATAGAATGATTCTGGAGAAAATGTTCTGCAAGAAAGGGACGAACTAATGAAACGGACAAACATCTCCAGCGGTACACCTTGGGAACCTACTGTCGGTTACTCCCGCGCGGTGAAGATCGGACCGTATATCCACGTCTCAGGCACCACCGCGACGGGGCCCGACGGTAAGGTCGTGGGTGTGGGAGACCCTTACGCCCAGGCCGTGCAGACCTTGAAGAACATCGAGAGTGCTTTGGAGAAAGCCGGCGCCAGTATGAAAGATGTCGTCCGCACTCGCATGTATGTGATGAACATTGCGGAGTGGGAGAAGATAGGCAAGGCTCACGGAGAATTCCTCGGCGACATTCGTCCGGCAACCTCGATGGTCCAGGTGAGTGCGTTGATCTCGCCCGAGATGCTGGTCGAAATCGAGGCTGAGGCTTATGTCGCAACGAAGTGAGAGTAGAATTCCACCAATCCCAAACCTTTGAAGCAGCTTGAGGAGCCAACAGTGAAGAACTACGGGTGGATACTGCTTCTTGCGGCCGTGATTTCGGCGGCCGTGCAATCGCAAGATAATCGAGCCTCCGAATCCTGGACGGTCATTCGTGCTGGATCCTTAATCAACGGCAAATCTGACAGGCCAAAGCACGATCAAGTGATTGTGATCCACGGCAATCGTATCGAGAATGTTAGCGATGCCGCGGCGGCCAAAATTCCGGCTGGCGCGAACGTCATTGACTTGTCGAAGTCCACGCTCCTTCCCGGCCTCATCGATTCCCACACCCATATTTTCTTGCAAGGAGAAGATCCGGCGCAGGGTGGATACGACGCCAACATCCTGAACGCACCGCTAGCCCTGCGCGCGGCAAGGGCTACGGTTTCTGCACGGCGGGCGCTGGAACAGGGCTTCACGACCTTACGGGATGTAGAAACCGAAGGCGCCGGCTATGGCGATGTGGGCATCAAGCAGGCCATCGAGCGAGGTTACATTCCCGGGCCGCGTCTGTTTGTCTCGACTCGCGCTATCTCGACTACGGGCGGTTATCCGCTTGAGGGCTATGCTCCGGAACTCGACATGCCCAAAGGCGCACAGATCGTCGACGGCCCGGTCGAGGCGCGCAAAGCGGCGCGGGAGCAACTCGATCATGGCGCCGACTGGATCAAGGTCTACATGACGCATCGTTCGTGGGTGGGTAAGAATGGCGAGCTGGTCTCACAGCCCACGCTCACCGTCGAAGAGTTGCGGGCCATCGTCGACGAAACTCACGGCTGGGGCAAGAAGGTCGCGTGCCACGTGTATGGCGGTATCGGCCTGCGCCGGGCGTTGGACGGTGGATGCGACTCGATCGAACATGGCCTTGACCTGGATGACGCAGCGATTTCCCAGATGCTGAAGCAAGGCACCTGGTACGTTCCGACGATCAGTGTCTATTACACCGATTGGGCCGCCGCGGACACGCCAGCCGGCCAGCGCGACCGGCTGCGCGCTTCGGTGCACGAACAGTCGTTCAAAAAAGCACTCAAGGCGGGAGTGAAGATTGTCTTCGGCACCGACATGGGCGGAATTCCCTGGACCGAGCCCATCGCGCAGGAGTTCTCACGCATGGTGGATCTGGGCATGCAGCCGATGGACGCTATTCACAGCGCAACCTCGCGGGCTGCTACTATGCTCGACATGGAGGGAAAGATTGGCGTGGTTGCTCCGGGAGCCTTTGCCGACGTTATTGCGGTCAACGGCGATCCCGTGCACGACATCAAAGCACTGGGGAATGTGCAATTCGTGATGAAGGACGGCAAGGTTTTCAAGAGCGATAAACCCTGAGGGGTGCCGGTGAAATAAAGATCGTCCAAATCGCTTCAATTCACTTGACTTCGGCTTTACCGCGAGCATAATTCATCAATCCCGTTTCTTGATTCGGAATGGGACCCGGCTGAAGGGGTTGTAAAGAAGAAGGCGCCGGAGGAGGCATTTATGAGCGTGTTGGAACTTTGTGACCGGGAAATCGCAGCGGTTCCGCTCGAGGCCAGCGTAGCCGACGCCGTTCATAAGATGCTCGACCACCACGTCGGTGCGGTAGCCGTAGTCGACTCCGAATACCGGGTTGCCGGAATCTTCACCGAACGCGACGTCCTGCGCAAAATGGCACTCAGCCGCACCGACCCGCAGACCACGCCGGTCCGCGAACTGATGACCACGCCGGTAGAGATGGCAACGCGGCGCACCGGCCCGGGCGAGGCCCTCACCACCATGCTCGAGCGTCACTTCCGTCACCTGCCGGTAGCGGAAGACAATGGCAAGCTGCTGGGGATTCTCTCCATCCGCAACTTGCTGGAGTGGCGCGTCGAAGACCTCAGCCACGAACTTGACGCGCTCGAGCAGTACGTCTCCAATGATGGGCCCGGAGGCTAAGGTTAGTTCCAAGAGCCTTCTCATTCACTAACTGATGGCGACTATTTCATCCGCAGCGGCAAAGACGATCGCTGGCGTGCGCATTGCCACGTCAGTTTTCTTTCTGCTGTTTGGCGAATATAAGCTGGCCGGACCCGGCTTTGCTCACGGCGGATTCCAGGGATACCTCCAGGATTTCATCGCCAGTGAAGTTGTGAGTTTTTACCGTCCGGTACTCTCCGGTCTCGTGTTGCCGCACGCCGTAGTTTTGGGATATATGGTCGGGGTGGTCGAAACCTTTATCGGGATAAGCCTGCTGGTCGGCCTCTGGGTGCGGCCGGCTTCTGTTCTAGGCGGGCTGTACATGCTGAATCTCACGCTGGCCACCTGGTGGGGACCGGGCCATGGTGCGCCGGTCTGGCGCTATTTCGGCGCGGAACTTGATCACCTGCCTCTCTTGCTGCTATTCATCATCTTCTTCGCCGCCGATGCTGGACAGGTCTGGGGCCTCGACGGGCGGCGGCGAGGATAATGCCCCTCCGCCTCGAGGGACTACAGCAGAGATTCGCTTAAACAAAGGGGAAGTGTCATGAAGAGATTTCAGCACTCCGTCATGTTTGTTATCGCGCTGGTTGTACTTACGGTCCAGCTCCTCGCCCAGCAAAGTTCCAAAAGCGTTGTCATCCAGGCCGGGCACGTGCTCGATGTGAAAACCGGCAAGTTGCTTTCGAATCAGACGCTCATCCTCGAAAATGGCAAGATCGTGGCTGTCGGGCCATCCGCGGAAACCAAAGCTCCCGCGGATGTAGTCCGTATCGAGCTGCCCAATGCGACCGTTCTGCCGGGATTAATCGACGCGCACACCCACCTGACCATGGATCCCAAGTTCGGCTATGAGCGGCTCGGCCTCTCCATTCCGCGCGAAACTTTGACTGGCGCCAAGAACGCGCGAATCGCACTTCAAGCCGGTTTCACCACGGTGCGCAACGTAGGTGCGTCTGGCTATAGCGATGTGGCCCTGCGTGACGCAATCAACGCCGGCGACGTGCCCGGGCCCCGAATGCTGGTGAGCGGTCCGGCGTTGAGCATCACTGGCGGGCACTGCGACAACAACCTGCTGCCCTACGAATATCACGCCACTGGAGACGGAGTGGCCGACGGCATTGCTGCGGTACAGCACAAGGTGCGCGAGAACATCAAATACGGTTCGGATTTGATCAAGGTCTGTGCCACTGGCGGCGTCCTGTCGAAAGGCGACGACCCGCAAGCCTCGCAATACACCCTGGAGGAGATGAAGGCCATCGTGGCCGATGCTCATCGCCTGGGACGAAAAGTTGCCGCCCATGCGCATGGAGCGCAGGGCATTCTGTGGGCGTCGCAGGCGGGAGTGGATTCGATCGAGCACGGCTCCTACATTGACGATGCGGACATCGCGGAGATGAAGAAGAATGGGACCTATCTGGTGCCCACGCTTTATCTCGGCGATTGGTTTCTCGAAAATGCCGAAAGCAACCACGTGCCCGACTACCTGCTGGCCAAGGCCAAAGCGGTCATCCCGGCTGCGCGCAAAAACGTCGCCCACGCTTTCGCCAGCGGAGTCAAAGTCGCATTCGGCACCGATGCCGCCGTCTATCCTCACGGACTGAACGCGCATGAGTTTGCAGTCATGGTCAAGCTGGGATTGACGCCGTTGCAGGCCATTCAGGCAGCCACGGTGAACGCCGCAGATTTGCTGGGGTGGCCGGGGAAAGTGGGAAGCCTTGAGCCTGGCGCGTGGGCCGACATCATCGCGGTCGAGGGCAATCCTCTGGAGGATGTCACGACCCTGGAACATGTGAAGTTTGTGATGAAAGGTGGCGAGATGGTGCGGAACGAGTTCGGGAAGTGAAAGAGAGATTCTAAGCCAAGCCGTCTCTTAGCCGCACGCGCCCGATGACCCAATCCGTCCAGAAGCAAGATGCTCCGCTCGCCAGCAGGGGAGCGTTGCCGAGCGCGGCATCCACAAAGTTCTCGATCAACGGATAGTGCAGGTTGGAGTGGGGCGGAAGATTCTCGCGGCCGCCGGGATAAATCAAGTCGGGACCATTCAGCGGGCTTAACTCCATTTCACCGTCGGTGCCACGAATGCGGCACTCGTCCCGTCTTACCTTGGAGTGCCAGCGAACGTCTACGATGCCGCGCACCCCGCCGGCGTAGTCGATCATCACCGTCGCATTGTCTTCGACGGCGTAGTGATGAACCGCATTCGAAAGGTGGCCGGTGGCACGTTTGGGTTGACCGAATAAAAAGTTCAGTGCGTCAATGCGGTGCGAGGCAATGTCGTAGAGCGGGCCGCCTCCGGCCTGGGCCGGGTCGGTCAGCCAACTGCGACGACTGTCCTTCTCATCGCGCCATTCGTGGCAGGTGAGTTCGGCGAGCACGGGCTTGCCGATGGCGCCGGCTTCGAGCAGTTGTTTTGCGCGCTGCATTTTGGGATATGTTCTGCGATAGTAAGCCACGCCAAGAGAGCGTCCGCTTTGTTCCGCCGCCTGGACCATCGAACGCGCCTCGGCCTCGTTCATGGCCATGGGTTTTTCGCACAGCACGTGCTTGCCCGCACGAAGAGCTTGGATGGTCTGTGGGGCGTGAAGAAAGACTGGAGTCGCGACGTAAACCGCGTGAACCGCGGGATCAGAGAGAGCGTCGTCGAGCGTGGTCCAGGACCGTACGTTGTTGGACACGGCGTGAGGAGCGGCATAAGGCGCAGCCTTTGCTGGATCGCGCGTGACCAGGCCATACAAACAGCTTCTTGGCTCAGCCAGGATTGCGGGAGTGATGCGACGGGTTGCGATATCGCCGATTCCAACTACGATCCAGTTCAGCATAGGTGGTCGAAAGGGAAAGCTTACAGAAAATGAAAGGCCGGCCTAAGGCCGGCCTTCGGGATCAATCTCAATACAAACTACTTCTTGGGAGCGATCGCGTCCTTGGCGGCCTTAGCCACGCGGAACTTGACCACGGTCTTGGCCTTGATCTGAATCGGCTCGCCCGTCTGCGGATTGCGTCCAATGCGGGCTTTGCGGTGCGCCTTCACTAACCGGCCCAGGCCGGGCACGACGAACACGCCGTTCTTCTTGGTTTCTTTTACAGCCACGTCGGCCAACTGCTCGAGAAATCCTGCCACTGTCTTGTTGGGAAGTTCAGTTTTCTCGGCCAGATGGCGGACGAGTTGAGTCTTGGTTAAACCTGAAGCCATTTTTCCTCCTTGGGGAAAGACTTGAATTTTAATTCCAGCGGGGTTGATCTTACATCACAGCCCTGTGGAAAACACCCTTATTCTACGCGGGTTCTGCACAGATAGCACTCGAAAATGGCCATTTTTACGTGCTCGTTCGCAAACCACTGTTCCGAAATGGCCCAAACAAGCCCACTAGAGCCGCTATTGGCAGCCGAGCAAGGGATCTCGATCAGCCCTCCACGCAATTCTCGCTACTCCACGAATCTCACGTTTCCGGCGTGCCATAATGCTTGAAAAGGAGAACTCTGAATTGAGCTGCGCGATTTGCGAGATTCGCAAGCAGAAGCGCTTCTGTCCGGCGGTGCATGGCCGCATCTGCCCGCAGTGCTGCGGCGAGCAGCGCGAAGTGACGCTCGATTGTCCCAGCGACTGCCCCTACCTGCAGCAGGCGCGGCAACATGAGAAGCCGCGTTCCGCGGACCAGTTTGACGCGGCGTCATTGTTTCTGCAAGTTGAGATTTCGGAGCAGTTCACGTACGAGCGCGAGCACCTGCTCATGGGTCTGAGCTACGCGCTGAACAAAGCGGCTCAAGTGGACCGAAGCCTGAATGATCGCGATCTGATCGCGGCACTTTCGGCTCTGTGCACGCGTTATGAGCGGCTGGTGAACTCCGGGCTGCACTATGAGCAACCGCTGACCAGCGCGGCACAGCAGGACGCCGCCGCGCAAGTGGAAGAGATGCTCAAGCAGTTTCGTGAAGCCGAGCAGAAACAACTGGGATACTCCACGCTGCGCGACTCCGACGCGCTCAAAGCGCTCGCATTCCTGGTGCGACTGGGCCACGGACGCACGTCTGGCCGGCCCAAGTCACGGGCCTTCATCGATTTTCTCCTGGCTCAATTTCCGGAGAAGCACTCGGCCGTGGTCACACCGCAGGAAGCGGGCAGCCGAATCATCGTGCCGTAAAAGCGAAAACTTAGCCGCGGATTTCACGGATAACCCAGGAAGTGCGCCAACTCCTCCAAGACCGGGATTAGATCCGTGAAATCCGGGCTCAGGCTTTTGTCTTTCTCACTGCTTGCCCTGCCGCTAGCGCATCGCGGAGTTCGCTAATCGTCTTCTTGAGTATCGGGTGTAACAGTTCCGGCGCAATTTCCGCCAGGGGTTCGAGGACGAAGCGGCGCTGGTGCATTGCGTGATGAGGGATGGTGAGTTCCTTCGAATCCATGATCGTCTTGTCGAATAGCAGAATGTCGATGTCGATCGATCTTGGGCCTTTTTTCTGCACGCGATGCCTGCCCATTTCCCCTTCAATGCGGAGAATCATGGCCATGAGTTGTCGTGGAGTCTGCTTGGTTTCCAACGCGACCGCGCAGTTCAGAAACCACGGCTGGCGGGTGAACTCCACGGGCTCGGTTTCGTAAAAGGACGACACCGCAACCACGCGGCCAGCGGCGCGCAGCCGAGCCAGAGCATCGCGCAGGTGCGCTTCGCGGTCGCCGACGTTCGATCCGAGAGAAAGATAGGCGAGGCTGAACATACTACGGGAGCTAGTGTCAGGCTTTATTGCGCTGGTTTCCACTGAAATCTCGCTGCCATTTGCCCTTGACTTCGATTGCCATACTCGGGTTTTGCGCCTCTTTCGCCCGCGATACTTACCCATTCAACCCGACACCTTGGTCACTTTTGGCGGGCGACGCTGAACATTAGAATCAGACCATGACGTTGGAGTCTCTTATTCTGAGCCGGGATGCCGAGGTGGTCCGTGTGCTGCGCCCGACGCTGGAAAAGCTGTCGATTGAGGTCGAAATCTGCCAGGAAGCGAAGAAGGCCAGCGAGATTCTCATCTCAGAAAAGTTCGATGCGGTCATAGTGGACTGCGATGACATGCGGGGCGGGCTGGAGGTATTGCAGTGCCTGCGCGCCACGCCCAGCAACAGGAATTCCGTGACCTTTGCGGTGCTCAACGGCAAGAAAACCACCACACAGGAAGCTTTTGGCATGGGTGTGAACTTTGTCCTGCAAAAGCCCATTAGCACTCTGAATGCGTCGCGTTGCTTCCACGCAGCGCTGAGCTTCATGGAACGGGAGCGGCGCCGCTATTTCCGCCATCCGGTGAAGATGCTGGTCACTGTTGTGCTGGACGAAAAAGAGTTAAGAGCCACCAGCACCAATATCAGCGAACGTGGGATCGCGCTGATGTTGCATCAGGCGATCCCCAAGAATGCTACCCCACGGCTGCAATTCACGCTGCCCGAAACCAAGATGGCGCTGGAGATCGAAGCGGAAGTGGCCTGGGCCGACATCAAAGGACACGCTGGATTGCGCTTTCTGAAAGTGCCCCAGAGTTCTCAGGAGCTGCTCGAAAAGTGGCTCAGCGAGCGGATTGAAAAACAGCTTCCCGCCAGCGCGGAAAAACCGGCAGCCTCGAGTCCGGAAGCCATTCAATAAGCATTCACCTTTCGCCGCCCGAGATTCCCAGGTATTCACTTTGTAACTTTTGTGCCGCCGCCTGCGCATGGCAATCTGGAGGGATTACTGGAGAGCGATTGCCATGCTACCTGCCACTTACCGTATCACCCGTGTACAGAAAGCGCTGCGAAGGTTTGAAGAAGATATCCCATTGCTAAACATGCGAGTGAAGGATCTATCAGTTGAGAGGCAGCGGTCCGCGCGGCAGTTTGCCGCAACTCTTATTAGCCAGACCCGCGCCGAGCTGGACCGATTGCTTAAAGAAAAGGCCGAGGCCGGACCTGATGTCGGCGACATTCCTTGCGAACCTGCCGACTGATTCGGCTTCAGAATCTCCCGGTTTGGATATTAGGCGTTCGATTAGTTTATCCAGATTAAGAGAGCGCCAGATCCACTCTGTAAAGTATTTAGAATCAATCAGTTATGCGATCTACAAAGCAGCAGGGTTCCTCCACTCCGCCGTCGCCGGCCCTCGGACTCCGGTCGGAATGACAGTTTGTACGACTCTGGACTTAGGAAATCACAGTGAGGAGCCGGCTGAGGCTTGAGACCTGTAAGAACTTGCGGGGTCGTGCTCTTCCTCCGGTAGCGTTACTTCGTCCCACAGCGTTTTGTCGCGGAGGATACGCGATACCAGCGCGGTGTGCATGGCGTGACCGGCGCGGTCGGCTACGATCTTACCCAGGATGGGGTGACCCAGCAGCGCCAGGTCGCCAACTAGATCGA
This sequence comes from uncultured Acidobacteriaceae bacterium, assembly GCA_963850805.1. Taxonomy (GTDB): domain Bacteria; phylum Acidobacteriota; class Terriglobia; order Terriglobales; family Acidobacteriaceae; genus Sulfotelmatobacter. The sequence goes on from CAWKNF010000004.1 coordinate 101,061, forward strand.
GGACTTTGTGCCTCACAAACTCGTCGGGGAAGCGTAGTGGGCCGTTTTCGATTCCTTCGCGGGTGAGCACGATGCAGTTCTCGCGAGACGCGCCGCGGATCAGTCCCATGTCGCGCATGGCTTTCTCGTCTTCGCGCGAGCCGAAGGTGCGTGCGCCGGCGATCTTGCCCAGGTAGCTGCCGTTGGAAAGCTCGACCTGGAAAGTTTCTTTGCCGATCAGCGGGTGGGGAAAATTGATGGAGTAGGAGACCGAATAGATATCGGCGGGATAGACGGAGATAAATTTGTTGCCCTCACGCATCTCCACTTCCTGGAGAATTTTCAAATACTTGCGGGGTCGGCGCTGCTTGCGGAGACCGGCTTGCTGAATGAGATCGACAAAGGGGAGAGCGCTGCCATCCAGAATGGGGAGTTCGAGGTTGTCGATCTCGACGATGGCGTTGTCCACGCCCAAGCCAACGAACGCCGAGAGGAGGTGTTCGGTGGTCGAGATGAGCACGCCTTTTTTCATGAGGCTGGTGGCGTAGCTGACGCGAGCCACGTTGCGGCTGACGGCCTCGATTTCAAAGCCATCCAAATCGATACGACGGAACACAATTCCCGTTCCGGGAGGACCGGGGAGAATTCGCATGGAGACTGGCGCACCGCTGTGGAGTCCTACTCCACTGCATTCCACAGCCGAGCGGACTGTCTGCTCTTGCGTCAAGGGTGTTTGGATATGTCCCGAGTAATGAACAGATTACAGCCGCCGGGCCAACCTCGACTGTGGTAAAAAAGCCACAGTGCGTGGCTTAATGTCGAATAGAAACCCTCCCGGCCTAAGCTGGATTACCTCTAAACAGAGCCGTGTCAGTGAGTTATGTCGGGAGTTGACCGGCTTACCGAAGGTGTTAACGCTCAAGTTACTTCAGCGTTTCTTGGTCGGCTTATTTGGATTGTAGCCCGAATTGGGATCGAACATGCCTGGGTCGAGCCCCTGATTAATTTCGATGGAATTGATGAAGCGCTGGGATTGCATATCGCCGTTGAAGTAGCGGGTGAAGCTGTAGTACGCCATCACGCCGTGAGTCGGCTTGTAATTGTCGTAGATTTCTTCCTCGGTGTCGCGCTCTTTGTCGACTGGATCGCGCCAGGTGTAGCTTTTCTTAAGCGGCAGGTGGGTGTCGAGATCGAGAAAGAGCTTGACCGCTTCGTCTTTCGAATTGATGAGCGTGACTTGCTGCGCGGCCAGGTTGCCGGCCAGTGCAGTGCCGTCATAAAACAGGGCGACCCCGGGATCGTTAATCCAGACGCGCAGGACCATCTCCAAAGAAAATCTTCGCCGCCGAAGGTAGTCATCGAGATCCTTCTTCTCCACGGCGTGCGGGCCCTTGAATGTGACTTCGTAACCTTTGTCGCCGGTGTAGATATAAGCTACGTCTCGCTCTTTCGTGACCTCAATGCGCTCCTTGTCGGGATACTCGACGAATCGCCAGAACAACGCTCCGGTGCCGGAGGGACGGCCATGATAAAAGCTGTAGGTGCGTCCCTGCTGCTGCATGTCACGGAGGTTGAGAAACGCCGGCCCGCCTAAGGCCTGGATTGCCAGATCGAGCAGAGCGCGAGCTTTGTGGGCGTTTTCCTGATCGATTGGAATGGTGGCCTTGCCCGGTGCGGAACCTGGGGAAGCCGGTGAGTTCGCCTGGTCGGCAGACTGAGTTCCGCCCCGGCCAGAGGTTGTCAGCACGAACGCGAGGGCGATGGTTAGGAGCAGACGTTTCATTAGCCGGTGAGATAGTGTGATGCGCGAAAAGGAAATTGTAGCTGCTTCCAGGGATGATTGTGCGGCGCGGGCACTCTTGCCCGCGAGGTCTTAGGCGCTGCAGGCAAGCGGGCGCGGACGCCCGCTCTACTCGATCTATCCCACCAGGACGGCCCCGCCGTTCACGTTGAAGATCTCGCCGGTGATGAAGCCGGCGTGTTCGGTGCATAGGAAGAGCACCGGTGCCGCGATTTCCTCGGGCTTGCCCACGCGGCCGAGAGGAATTGTTCGTCGAACCTTGTCGCCAGTTGTTGGGTCATCCAGCGCGGCTTTCGACATATCAGTTTCGACCCAGCCGGGGGCAACGCAGTTCACGTAGATTCCAATCGGCGCCAGTTCCGAGGACAGACTTTTCGTCATGCTGATGATGGCGCCTTTGGTGGAAGAGTAGTCGCAATGAAACGCTTCGCCGCGCTGGCCGCTGGTCGAGCTGATGAGAACGATGTGTCCGGCGGCGGAGGCGGTGCGAGGCTGGGCCTTCATCTGGGCAACCGTGTGTTTGACCAGGCCGAACACCGCGTCGAGGTTGATGGAAAGCGTGGAGCGCCACTGCTCATCGGTCATCTGGTCGATGGGGACATCGTCGGCGGGCCAGACGCCGTGGTTGGCGACGAGGATGTCGATTCTGCCGAATTGTTGGATGGCTGCAGCAACGAGAGCGCGAGCGGAATTCGGACTGTCGAGGTTGCTGGCGACGGCGCGACAGTTTGCCTCGCCGCATTCTTTCGCTAGAGCCTCGGCCTGCGACTTTGCCTTCTGATAATTGAAGGCGACCTTTGCGCCTGCCGAGGTGAACATTCGGACCGTAGCCGCGCCGATGCCGCGGGAACCGCCTGTGATTAGGGCTACTTTACCGGAGAGAGATAGATGCATAGTTTCTAGTTTCCGGTTTCTGGTTGGGAGTTGCAAGTCGGCGGGATTGCACAAGGAAGCGAGAGGCGGTCTCGTCCGGACTTCTCAGGGGCTGAAGCCCGCATGATTCGTGCGCTTTGCGCGGCGCTGAAGCGCCGCTCTTCCACGTTCATTGGTACTACTTTCTTCGCAGTGGGCGAAGCCATGTCCTTCCCGGCAGGTTCTAGAAACTAGAAACTAGAATTAGAAACTATCCTTCGCCGAGGATGCCCGTTCCGACTTCAGTTCGCGTAGAAGCAAGCGCACAAGCATTCCATCGAAACCGGTGCCGCTCATCTTGGCCAGTTCGTCGAGCGCCTGGTCGGGCGTGCGTGCCGCAGCAATGGAGTGCTCGGTCAGCATGTTGGCGTAGGCATCAGCCAGCGCGATGATGCGCGCCCACAACGGGATTTGCTCGCCTTTGGCGCCGTCGGGATAGCCGGTGCCATCGAAGCGCTGGTGATGATGCTCGATGGCCTGGCGCATCATGGCGCTGTGCGGCAGTATGCCGGCGATCTCGGCTCCGACTCGCGCGTGCATCCTCACTAGAAAGAACTCGTCGTCGGTGAGCGGGCCCGGCTTATTCAGAATGCGTTCCGGCACGAAGATCTTGCCCACGTCGTGAATGCGCGCCGCGTATACCAAGTCGGCAGTTTCCTCGGGAGGCAGGCGGAGGGCTCGCGCGAGAATCTCCGTATAGCGCGCCACCAGATCGCCGTGCCCTGAGGTGTGCAGTTCGCGGGATTCGGCGGCCCGGCTTAGAACCTCGATCGATTCCTTCAGCAGCGGGACGTTGCAATCCTCTTCGCCACCACAGAGTTTCACGAGCATTGAAGCCAGTTCTTCGAGATGCTCGGGCCCGTTATGCTCGCGCTGTAAAAAGCCCTCGATGTAGGAGGAAATCTGTTGCCTTTGCACGGCGAATTCTTCGCCGGCGGCAAACTCCTCGGCCGCCGACACCAGATTGCCGCCGGAACGCTTCGAAACATACATGCCCGCGTCGGCTACGCGGATAATGTCTTCGATCGAGAAGCCGTGAGTCGGGAAGCTGGCCACGCCGAAACTGCCGGTGATGTGGTGCTCACTCAGCATTGGGTCGGTGACAATCCACTGGCGCAGGCGCTCGGCCAGCACCTGGGCCTGTTCGGGGCCGGTTTCGGGCATGAGGATGATGAATTCGTCGCCGCCGTAGCGGGCCACGACGTTCGACTGCCGGGACTTTTGCTCGAGCAGCCGTCCAACGCGAGCCAGCACCAGGTCGCCCTCGAAGTGGCCCATGGTGTCGTTTACTTCCTTGAACTTGTCCAGGTCGATCAGCACGACGGAGAACGGCCGTCCGGAGCGCGAGGCGCGCTTCCACTCGGCGGACAATGCCTCCCAGAAGAAGCGCCGGGTTTTGATTCCCGTCAGGCCGTCGGTGATCGATTGCTGTTGCAGCTTCTGGAAGACGAAAGCATTGTGAAGAGCAGTAGCCAGCAGGTCGGCCAGGGTGTTGAGGATGAGAACGTCCTGCGGCGTAAACGCGCTCTCGCTGCGGCTTTCGATGTTCAGGGCGCCGAGCAGCGTCTCGCCGTAAGTGATCGGAATGCACAGCACGGAACGCGACTCCGGCAGAATCGCGCCCATCTGGCCTTCCACGCCGTTCTGCACCAGGGCGCGCTCGCCGGTACGTGCGACGCGCCCCAGAATGCCTACACCCAGCGGAATGCGCTTGCCCATGGCATGCGCCGTGGCTCCAGCCTCAGCCTTAATTTCGATCTCCTTGGTTCCGTAATCGAGCAGGCCGATGCCGATGTGATCAAAGCTGAAGTTCTTTTGGATTTCTCCGACAATCTGCCCCAGCATGTGCACGGGGTCGTCGCTCGAAATGGCGGTGCGCGAGATGTTGTTGAGGAATGCGAGTTGCCGCGAGCGCCGTTGCTCGTCGGCGAACAGGCGCGCATTCTCGACCGCAACCGATACCTGTCCCGCGGCCGTCATGAGTACATCGAGATCCCGCTGCTCGAACACAAATTCCCGCTCGGTGCTCATGGCAACCATGACTCCGGCGGGCTTATTGCTTAGCAGAATCGGCGCCGCGCACAGGCACTTGGCGGGGTGCTCTGGCCGGTAGGTGACGCCTAGCCGCGCTCGCGTCTTCTCTAGGTCGGAACGTACGAGCAGCGGCTGCCCCGTCCGGATCACATATTCAGTGAAAGCATTCTCCAGTTTGCGGGAACGCTTGGGCAGGGTGCGGCCGTTCTCCACTGCAAGTTCGAAGCGGATTTCATCTCCCTCCTGAAAAGCGATGTAGAAGTCGCTGGTGTTGAAAATCTGTCCCAGCTCGGTGTGGATGGTGCGCAGCACTTCATCTTGATCGAGCCGTGAGCTGATCGCTTGCCCGATTTCGGTGAGCAGTTCGTACTCTTGCGTGCGCCGGTGGGCGTCGTGCGCGATCAGGTAGTTGTCGAGCGTAAGGCCGAGTTGCAGGGCCAGCCCCACCATCAGGCGCGGGCCCGAGGTGCCAAACGCCTTGCGCTCGGCATGAGGAAATAGGATCACTCCGAAGGCGTGTTCGCGGGTCTGCAGGCTGACGGCGGTGAGATTGCGGATGCCGGCATCCGTGAGGACCTTTTTGAAATCGGCGAACGACCCGGTTGAGCCTATCGGTAGTGGTTCCGTCATATGGGACACTTCATGCACCGTGAACAGGCCACCCTGCCGGTAGGCCAGTTCGCAGACGTACTCGCCCGCCCCGGTCCGAGTTAGAAGTGGGAGAAATTCCGAGGAAAATCCGCGCTCGACCGAGGGCAATAGGCCGCGCCAGCGTTCCGAGATGTAGATGACTGCCTGCCGCGCGGACAAGGCGCCCGCCAGCCGGTCCAGTGTCGACTGCATGCTGGGCAGCAAATCGTCAGCCGAGAGCAGGCGCCGCGGGTCGACTCCCAAGGTGGAGAGCGCGAGGGTATTCTCCTGCACCGCGTTGCGCTCGTTTTCAAACAGCACCATCACCATCGCAATGCCGAGCAGCATCTGCGGCACCGGGCCGAGGACGTGACCGACGCTGCCAAACATTTCCATCCAAGGACTGTTCGACTGGATGGCCCCTAACAGTACCGCCCACAGTGCCAGCGAGAAAGCCAGCAACTGGAATGCGACCGATCCCTTGCGGTGAGCATGCAGGTAGAACGCCGCAGAACAATACAAGAGCACCGCGCTCAGGAAAAGCACTCCCAGGTTCAAAGGGTGCTGTCCCGACCCGAGTGCGTTTCCCAGCAGGTGATTACGCAGATCGACGCAGGCTGCGGCTATTCCGGCCAATGCCAGAGCCCAGTCATACCAGAGGAAGCGGAAAGGCGCTCGAGTGAGGCGCGTCGAAACGAAGATGCTTACTGCCATCGCCACCGAAAACAAAGAACTGAAAAAGAACGCGGCGTGCGCCGGCGGATAGTAATAGCGAAATGCGTCGAGCGCGTAGTGAATGGAATAGCAGGCCCAGGCAATCTGCCAGGCACGGAAGTAGGCCTGGCGGCTCTGCTGGTAAAGATAGGTGAACAGCAGACACAACAGTAAGGCAACAACGCCCGGGATGATGACGATACTGGTGGCGATACTATTCATGGAGCTCCGGCGAAGGCTTCCCGCGAAGATCCGAATGACCAGCTTGGGAGAAGGCCGAACATCAATGTTTTCACAGGCGAGGGTGCGAGCACAACAGGATTTAAGTACAGTGTCCCTGACCGTAGTTACTTGGAATCAGTTACTTAAACAAGAAATCGTTTTTCTGCCGGTTGACGATGCCTTCCCGGCCCCATAACATCGAACTTCATTACTTCACCGCTTATGCCTGAATCCCTTCTTTCAGCGTCCGCTGAAGCCCAGCCGAGGGTGCGCTTCGCGCCGTCGCCTACCGGATTTCTGCACGTGGGCAGCGCCCGTACGTTTATCTTCAACTGGCTTTATGCCCGGCATAACCGGGGCACGATGATCCTGCGGCTGGACGACACTGACGTTGAACGCAACACCCAAGCCTCGGTGGATTCTATTTTCGAGGGATTGAAGTGGCTGAATTTAAGCTGGGACCAAGAGTACAAACAGTCGGAGCGCATCGAACTGCACCGCAAGACCGCTTGGACGATCCTCGAGAAAGGCCTGGCCTACCGCGACTTCACTCCCGCGCACACAGGCGATGCTGAAAAATCTGGAGCGCAAGGAACCTGGCTGTTTAATCCGGGTGCCCGCGAAGTTTCGCGTGCGGAAAGTGACCGCCGCGCGGCGGCGGGAGAGCCGTTTGCGCTGCGTTTTCGTGTGCCGCGTGAGCATGGGCTTGTGCGATTTACGGACGCGATTTACGGAGAGCAGGTGAAGTCCGCCGAGGACATCGAAGACTTTGCCCTGCTGCGTTCCGACGGCATGCCCACTTACCACCTGGCTTCGTGCGCGGACGACGCCGATCTGCGCATTTCGCATATCATTCGAGGCCAGGACCATCTGACGAATACTTTCAAGCACGTGCTCATCTTCGAAGCCGCCGGCTTTACGCCGCCGCAGTTCGCACACCTGCCGCTGCTGGTCGCGCCCGACGGCACTAAGTTATCGAAGCGCCGCCACGGACCTGTGGTCAGCGTCACAACTTATCGCGACGCAGGATTCCTCTCCGAGGCTTTCATCAATTTTCTCTGCTTGCTGGGCTGGTCGCCGAAGAATGATCGCGAGAACATGTCTCTGCACGAGTTGATTGAGGTGTTTTCTCTCGAAGGCATCAACCGGTCGAACGCGGTGGTGAACTTCAAGGAGCCGGTTGCAACTCCGGAGGAAACGTTCGATCAAAAAGCGGTGTGGCTGAACGCTGAGCATATTCGCGGGTTGGCGGTAGACGATTTAAGCGCACGCCTGTTGCCAATTGTGCACGGGGCAGGATTTAACGTCACGCCCGAGAAGATGTTACGGGTCACGCCTTTGATCCGGGAGCGCATCAAGCTGCTGCGCGACGTGCTCACTGCGGCCGATTTTTTCTTTGTCGACCACCTGCCGCCCTACGATCGGGCTGAACTCATCCCACAAAAGGGAGACTTGGCCATGGCGTTGAAGGTTCTCACGCGAGCGCGCGAAGTGCTGGCGAACGTTGAATTCAAGCACGATCCTCTGGACCAGGCTCTCCGCGCGGCCGCGCAAGAGCTGGGAATCAAGGCGGGACAGATGTTTCAGCCCATTCGCGTCGCGGTTTGCGGCCGGAAGAATGCGCCGCCGCTTTTTGAGACGTTGGAAGTGCTGGGGCGGGAGACCACGCTGGCGCGAATCGAGCAGGCGATTCATAGGATTCAGTAAAGCCGGCTGGGTGGACCCTTCGCCGTCTGCCCTGTTTTGATTGACATGAAGTACTTTGTATCGTAAAGTACAATGATGACCGCTGCAGACGAACCCTTCCTCCGGCCCGTCAAGAAACGCTGGATTCCTCCGGAAATGACGGTTGCGCCGGCACTCGACGCGAACGCGCCTGCCGGCTCGATCGAACCTTGCTACGCGCTGCTGATCAACCCGTTTTATCCGAAGGACGCGAATGCGAGCTTCGGTAAGCACGTCCTTACGCCCACGCTGGCCCTGACTAGCTTTGCTGCCACCACGCCCGCGTGTTGGCGCGTTGAATACTGGGACGAAAACCTGCTCGACGGCCGTCCGCCGTTTCGTCCAATGCCGCAAGTGGTAGGCATCACAGTGCATCTGACTTTTGCCCGGCGAGCTTACGGGCTTGCCGATTGGTATCGCGCGCGTGGGGCGAAAGTGATTTTCGGCGGGCTGCATGTTCTGTCCTGTCCCGACGAATGTGCGCCTCATGCGGATGCTCTCGCGCTTGGCGACGGCGTTCAGCTCTGGCCGAGAATTCTGCGCGATGTGGAAGCAGGGCATCTGCAGTCCCGCTATGTCGCGACCTACGAAAATGATTACTGTAACGATCCCGCGCCGCGGCGTTCGGTTCTTCCGCGGCATAGCTTCCTCACCACTACCAGCCTGATCGCTACACGGGGATGCCATAACCGGTGCGGGTTTTGCTATCTTGCGACCGACGGCCTCCGCATGCCTTATCGCATGCGGCATCCGCAGCAGGTGGTTGACGAGTTCAAAGCTGACAAGCAGCCGTATGGGGTCTTCATCGACAACAATCTCGGATCACGCCGCGACTACCTGCATGCGCTGTGCGCCGCTTTGCAGCCGATCAATAAAATCTGGAGCGCCGCGGTTACGATCGACATTACTGACGATCCGAGCTTGATCCGCAATATGGCGCTGGCGGGATGCACGGGAGTTTTCATCGGATTCGAATCACTCTCGGACGACAACCTCGCCGACGCGCACAAGAAGACGCCCAAGACTTGCGATTATGCGCGGCGCGTGCGCATGCTGCACGACTATGGCATTCAGGTGAACGGATCATTTGTGCTGGGCTTCGACCACGACCGCAAAGATGTATTCACGCGAACCGCGGAATGGATCGAGGAGAACCGGTTGGAGTGCGCCACATTTCACATTCTCACGCCGTATCCCGCGACGCCGTTGTTTCGGCAGATGGAAGCGGCAGGGCGAATCTTGCATCGTGACTGGAGTCTCTACGATACGGGGCACGCCGTCTTTCAGCCGAAGCATATGTCGCCCGAAGACCTTGAGCATGGTTATGCCTGGATCTACCAGCGGCTGTTTTCGCACACATCCATTTGGCGACGCCGGCCCGGGGACTGGCAAGCTGTGCCGCTCTACCTGGCCATGTCGTATTTGTACAAGCGCTCCAACCGCTTCTGGCATCTGCTCATCAAGCACGACCTGGTGAATCCGGTATGGCATCCGCTGGTGGAGCTTACGCGGTGGAGGCACGTGCACTACCGCCGGCGACTGGCTGAACGTGAGGCTTTTGTTGCAGCGCCGGGGCAGGTGGTTTCGGCGGGAGTATGACGGCTCCACATCGTCTCCAGAACATCCCCGAAGGCGCACGGTAGCGTTTGCTTGCGATAAGATCAAGGGGTAATGAATCCGTCTCATCCGTCAACCGGAGCTGGAGAAAAAGCTGTGGCTGGCTCGCCCTCGCCCGCTCCGTCGAACTTTATTCGCGGCATCATTCTTGAAGACCTCAAGACCAACAAGCACAATGGCCGCGTGCAGACGCGCTTTCCTCCCGAGCCTAACGGCCATCTACACATTGGACATGCCAAGGCGATCTGCATCGATTTCGGACTGGCCGACGAGTTCGGTGGACATACCAACCTTCGTTTCGACGACACCAATCCGGAGAAGGAGGAGACCGAGTATGTCGAGTCGATCAAGGCCGATGTGAATTGGCTGGGCTTCAAGTGGGACGGGCTTTTTTACGCTTCCGATTATTTTGACCAGCTCTACGAATGGGCGACCAAGCTCATTAAGGATGGCAAGGCCTACGTTGACGATCTGACAGCAGAAGAGATTCGCAAGTATCGCGGAACACTTACTGAACCGGGCAAAGACAGCCCGTATCGCAACCGGTCTGTCGAAGAGAATCTAAATTTGTTTGAGCGCATGCGCGCCGGAGAATTCCCTGACGGCTCGCGCGTTCTGCGGGCGAAGATAGACATGGCCTCGCCGAACCTCAACATGCGCGATCCGGTGATGTACCGCATTCTGCACGCGGAGCATCACCGCACCGGCAACAAGTGGTGCATTTATCCGTTGTACGATTTCGCGCATGGGCAGTCGGATTCGATCGAGCGCGTCACGCACTCTCTCTGCACGCTTGAGTTCGAGGACCATCGCCCGCTCTACAACTGGTTCATCCAGCAACTGGGGATTTTTCCGTCGCGGCAGATCGAATTTGACCGGCTGAACCTTACTTATACGCTGTTGAGCAAGCGCAAGCTTCTGCAACTGGTGCAGGAAGGACGCGTGAGCGGATGGGACGACCCGCGGATGCCGACGCTCGGCGGCATTCGGCGTCGCGGCTATACGCCTGAGGCAGTGCGAAACTTCGTTGGCGCGATTGGTGTGTCGAAGACCAATGGCTCCATCGAGCTGGCCATGCTGGAACACTTCGTTCGCGAGGACCTGAACAAACACGCGCCGCGGGTGATGGCAGTGCTACGTCCGCTGAAAGTTGTGATCGACAATTATCCGGAGAATCAGATTGAGGAAATGGACGCGGTAAATAATCCTGAGGACGAGAGCGCTGGCACGCGCAAGATTCCGTTCTCGCGCCAGCTTTATATCGAGCAGGATGATTTTCGTGAAGTTCCGCCGCCGAAATACTTCCGGCTCTCACCCGGCCGCGAGGTGCGTCTACGCTATGGCTACCTTGTCACATGCAACAGTGTTGTGAAGAACGACAAAGGCGAAGTAGTGGAAGTGCATTGCAGTTACGATCCTGCAACGCGTGGCGGCAACACGCCCGACGGACGGAAAGTGAAATCGACAATTCACTGGGTGTCGGCTGCGAAGGCAATCGACGCCGAGGTGCGAATTTACGAGAACTTGTTCACGAAAGAGAACCCCAGTGAAGTCGAAGAAGGTCAGGACTTCACGGCGAATCTCAATCCCAACTCACTCGAAGTGATCAAGGACGCGAAGCTGGAACCTTCGCTGGCGGGCGCTGCCGCCGGCAGCCGGTATCAGTTTGAGCGGTTGGGATATTTCTGCGTCGATCCGGACTCGAAGCCGGAGAAGCCTGTGTTCAATCGTACCGTGGCGTTGAAGGATACTTGGGCGAAGGTGGAGAAGAAACAGGGCGGGAAAGGCTAGAGGATAAAACCCCGAGCGGGAATTCAACTCGGGGTAGCACATCAGCCTGTCAAGCTCAACATGATTATCAAAAGACGCGAAGCAGAAGTCAAGGTTACTTTGAGGAATCCGCCTGTCGGAGACTCCTCTACAGAATCCCCTACCAAAACCAGGGAACACTGTGGACCCGGCGGGATTCGAACCCGCACCTTCGAGCTTGACAGGCAGATATGCTTCCAATTACACCACGGGCCCAGAAATCAGGTCAGGGTCCGGGTGAGTGGTAAACAAGATGGCATGCAGCCTAATTTTGAGCAACGTCCCGTTTTGGAATCCTATTACGCTTGGCATCCCCATGCACCCAACCATTCTCGCCACATTTCTTGAGATCTCACGAACGGCGATTTCGATGAGTTGCGCCGCCATCGTGCTGTTTGTGATTGGCTTGTGGGCCGTGAAGACCGACCTCGCACGGGCGAGCGGCCTGGACAAGATCGTCGCCTTGAGCAACCTGTGTTTCGCGGTTCCTCTCGCGGTCTTTGGCGCGGAGCATTTCTCTGCCGCCAGAGGCATCATGCAGTTGGTGCCCAAGTTTATGCCTTGGCCGCTGTTCTGGACCTATTTCGTCGGCGTCGCTCTGATCACCGCGTCCTTGAGCATTGCCACAAAAATTCAGGTGCGCTGGTCCGGCCTGCTGTTCGGGGTCATGATGTTTCTCTTCGTGGCGATGATGGACCTGCCAGGAACACTGGCCGACCCTCACAACCGAATTAACTGGGTGCTTCTTTTTCGCGAGCTTTCGTTTGGTTCAGGTGGCTGGCTCCTTGCGGCAGGTGCGCTGGCCCGAAAGGACGGGCTAGCAAGCAATCTCATCACGGTCGGCCGCATCGTGATCGGCGTCGCAGCGATATTTTACGGGGTCGAGCACTTTCTTTATCCAGTCAATGTTCCAGGCGTTCCTCTCGAAAAATTGATGCCCGCCTGGATTCCAGGTCCCAGGCTCATCGCCTATCTGACAGGCGCAATTTTGCTGATTGCGGGAGTGAGCACTCTGCTGGCTCGGAAGACGCGAACCGCAGCAACTTATCTCGGCGACTGGATTCTGCTGTTGGTCATCTTTGTGTATGGGCCGATTCTAATCGTGTCTCTTTTGGACCCGAGTACGGACGTTAAGGTCGAGGGTCTCAATTACTTCTTCGACACTCTACTCTTTGCTGGAGCGATTCTCGCGCTCGCCAGCGCGACGTCACGGACCGAATAAATGCCGGCCGCCAACCTATCACTTAAACAGATCTCCACGACTGCGTCGTTCTGACACTAGTTGTGAACGTGCGGGCTCTGTGCGGGGTTGGCGTGGTGCTCCGACGGTTCCTTCACGACCTTCACTTCGAAGCCTACGGGCAAGCTTTTCGGCGGATAGCAGGCGGCGTTGTCGCAGGCCTGGTAGCGTAGGACTCCGCGCATTTCGTATTTTCCCGGGACGACGGTGTGCAGCGGATGCACGGCGACAGCTATGGTGAAGTCCCCGCTATAGACGCTCAGCTTTTCGTCGGGCGAGAAAGGAAAGCTTCTATCCTCGCCGGCCGGATATTCAATCTTTCCCAGGATGATGTCAGTGGGCAGGTCCATCTTCAAGGCAGTTGGAATGAGGAACTCCGACTTGGGCATGTTCGAGTTGATGTGGTAGCCGGGAGGGATGCGGAAATTCAGGCTCACCATGGTCTGCTGCGCGCGCTGAGCCGTTACCAGCGGCACCGCGGCCACCGTAAGGGTTGGGGCTTTGCCTGGCGTTTGCGCGAACGAGAGGCTGGCAGCCACTGGAAGTACCAGCGTGAGCACGACGCACCACCGCCTGGTTCGACGAGGTTCCCGGCGCTGCAGGTTGGTTTGGCGGATATGAATAGTCATTGTGGAACTGAACTCTTTTCTGAAGCCGATGCCTGGCTTGCGGCGGGCCGGCTGTCGAGCGCCTTCTTTATCGAGTCCTCGATCTCGCTCTTGCCCCTTAGGCCGACGATCTTGTCCACGATTTTGCCATCGCGTGCAATCAGGAAACTTTCCGGCAGAGCGGGGACGCCCCCATATTGATCGCCCACCGACTCCTTTCCGATCAGGATGGGATAGTTTACGCCCATGTCTTTGGCAAACTTGGCGATGTCTTCCTTGCTGCCGTCATCCATGGCGACGCCGACGATCTGCAGTCCTTGTGAGCCGTACTGGTTCTGCAGGTCGACGAACCAGGGCATCTCGATTTTGCAGGGACCGCACCAGGTCGCCCAGAAGTTGAGCAGCACGGCCTTGCCGCGAAGGTCGGAGAGGCGCACGGTCTTGCCGTCGAGCGACTCGAGAGAGAAGTCGGGAGCGACGCTGGATAGGGTGATGCGGGGCGCCGAGACCGCACTGCGCCGTGCCTGGTGATAGCCAAAGTACAGCATGAGCGCAACCACGAACGCCACGACTACAAGGGCAAGAGGACTACGTTTCACGTCAACTCTCCATTCGCGATCTTTTTCGCGAGACTTACGGAACTCACAAAGCAAAGCGGTTCAGGAACGAAAGCCAATTCGAAATTAAAGTAAAGCGGCCGATCACCAGCAGCACTCCGAGCGCGATCAGCAATGCGCCAGAGGCCACTTCCAACGCATGCATGTGCGAGCGGAAGCGGCTGTAAAACTTCAGAAAGCGCTCCATTAAAAGCGATGTCAACAGAAACGGTACGGCCAATCCGAGCGAGTAGACCGCGAGCAGGAGGACGCCCTTCACCAGCGTATCTTGTTCGCCGGCGATGGTCAGGATTGCCGTGAGGATCGGACCCAGGCACGGAGTCCAGCCGAAGGCGAATGCGAAACCGACCACGAACGCGCCGACCGGAGTGCTGCTTCCTTTCACACTGTGCAGACGAGCATCCGTATAGAGGGCTTTGATCTTGAAGATGCCAGTCAGGTGCAATCCAAAAAGAATGATGATGACGCCCGCCACTCTGGCCAGCGTGTGTTTGTACATCCCGAGTACCTGGCCGATTTCGGTGGCAGCCGCCCCGAGCACGATAAAGACAACGCTGAAGCCGAGGATAAACCCAATGGAGTTCACCATCACCCGCCGCATCAGGTGAGCCTGCGGCGCTTTCAGTTCTTCCAGGCCCGCGCCGGAGATAAGCGAAAGGTAGCCGGGCACCAGCGGCAGCACGCAGGGCGAGAGAAAGGAAATCAGGCCGGCGAAAAACGCGGCAATCGGAAGTGGGAGGCTCGACATGCGCTTTAATTGTACCTTCCGGAGTTGTTCTCCGTAAGCAATCAGACGCTTGGAACGGGGTTTAGTTGCACGAGGCCTCCGATTGCCAGTCTAGCGTGACTTCGGAGGTATTCGCGCTGGCGCGGTGGCGGAAGGCTCGCCCAACTCGGGCTCAGATCCCGAAAGCATCTTGCGCAGAAACCCGAAAGGCATGGCGGCGGTCAGGACGACGTGGTTAGCCTCCTGCCTGATCTGGAGGCTGTGGAAAAGCGCTTTTACATCGGCATCCGCGCCGTGGGTTCCCACGGAAGTCTCGGCGGCGTGGCTCAGAGCGATGAAGACGTTGACCTTGTCGGTGATGGCGCGCGCCTCTTCAGGAGACTGCGTGAAGGCTTCGGCGCGAAGGTGAATCGCCTGCGCCATAGGATGAAGCGGGTTGAGGGCGCTTCCTGAGATGACGAGCGTGGCCGGCCTGGTGAAAACCGTATTCCAACCGCCAGCTTCGGGGGAGGAAGGATCGATGCGCGCCACCAGCCACGCCAGACTGGCTAGCTGAACGTGCCTGTAGTTTTGCCGCAAAAGGGACGGGCCTCCGAATGGCGAAGCCAGCCGCTTGGACCGGTCAATCATTCCTCGAATAACGGCAGGGTCGTCATGATTGGAGGCGGCAACGGAATCTGCGCTCAACACCGCAACCCGCAATGACCGGCCATCCAGGAGAATCGTGAAGACTTCGACCGAACGATAGTTTTCGACGGATTGAGCGATCTGTCGGAGATAAGCGATCACTCGCTCGCCTTGAAATTTTCCTTCGAGCACCTCGGAGAATCGTACTTCCGGGGAGGAACCGGCGGTGCCGCCGCCCGGCCATTTCGCCGGGTAATGGATGGCAAAGGCAGCTTTATCGAGATCGCGCTCGAACTGAAAGCCGGTCTCGCGGATGAAACGTTCGTATTCGGGATCGTGGCTGACGGCGGGCAAATCCTTGCCTGAGTTCGCTCGTCGCGCCGCACTGAGGTTGAGATAGAAAAACGCATCACCGCCGGGCAACAAGCGGGCCGGCTCCGGTGGAGCGTGCTTTCGCAGTTGGACGGCGAGTGTCACCGCCGTGGCAATGACCACGACCGCCAGGATGATGGGGAAGGTGCGCCTAATTCGCATGGAATGCGGTCAGGGCTGAAATGATAACACTGCAGGTGGAGAGCCAGCCGAGCTTCACTCGGATGGAGAGCCGAGGGTGGATGTCCAACATAGTCTCTTCTCTGGGGGCTGAGCCGTGCCGAAGCGAACTGCGGTTGCACCCCAGAATGCGGTTATGATAACTTAATCAATTGTCCCGGACATCTGGAAGGGATCAAGGGTCTACTTGTGCCCGGAAGGGTACTTGTCCCCGAATGCTGGCGTAGCTCAGTCGGTAGAGCATCGGTTTTGTAAACCGAGGGTCGGGGGTTCGAATCCCTTCGCCAGCTCCAGTATACGAAATTAGAGATGAGTTAGCGGCAGGCAGCGGAACTCTAGGCGGCGCGACAGGTTTTTCCAACGCACTTCATTCGGAAACATTCCGGCGTGCAGTGATCTTCGCGCGGTAAGCCGTAAGCGCGATTCTTGGTTTCCCTGGTTTGCGAAAATCGGTTTTGCGAAAAATCGGGTTGCGAAAGTCTGATTTGCGAAACGTAGCCAGGTGGACCGGAGTGGAAGTGTGCTGCATCGGTCTGCGGATTCGCGAGTTGCCTGCTGATGACGGCTGCATCGCCCGGCGGTTTTTGCACAGGTGGGTGAGTGGTTAAAGCCAACAGACTGTAAATCTGTCCCTCCTAGCGAGGTACGAAGGTTCGAATCCTTCCCTGTGCACCATGATATGTAGCACCAGAATATGTTGTACCAGTTTCGAGTGCGGCAGGAATTATGAGTCGCTTGGCAATGGCGTTGATTGCGTACCTGGTTTTGGGTGTGCTGGCGTATACCACGCTGAGTGATTCGCGGATCCGGTTGCTGACGCTGTTGATTTTGGGCCTGTTCGCGTTCAAGAGCTGGGTGCGGCGCAAGGATGTAATCCATCTGGATGGCGAGAGCGATTCGGAATGAGTTGTTTTGATTTCGCCGATGTAGCTCAGTTGGTAGAGCACTCCCTTGGTAAGGGAGAGGTCACCAGTTCAATCCTGGTCATCGGCTCCAGAGATTGAGTTTGTTTCAGCCGGACTGTGTCGTGAGTTTTGCCGAGGGCTGACGGCTGATAGCTGATGGCTGTTTTCGAGCGGGAGTAACTCAGTGGTAGAGTCACAGCCTTCCAAGCTGTTGGTCGCGGGTTCGATTCCCGTCTCCCGCTCCAGAATCTTGGTTCAGGTGCGATGAGAGAAGGCTTCGAGCAGGCTGCGATCAAGATTGAGAAGGAGCAGGAGTTCGCGAAACTGCAAGCGGCAGTGGATCTGGCGTTCTTGCCCGAGAAAGTGGAGCGGTTTCTGAAGCAGCTGGATCGCAAGGGAATTCGCGTCCGGGAGTTTGACGCGGTGCTTTCGGCCCGTCTGTTGGAAGGTGCCACGAGCGGATCGGCGGCAGGTTCGGGTTTAAGTGCGTGGCAGTTGTATCAGGCGTTGCCGCTTTCTGATCAGGCGCAGATGCGCGAGTTTTATCTGTCGAAGCTGGAAACGGTCGACACGGCGCTGCGCCACAAGTTCAAGAAGCTGTATCAGTATTACTGAAAGACTAACAAGCGAGGCACGGCAATTTTATGGCGAAAGAGAAATTTGATCGTAACAAGCCGCACTGCAACGTGGGGACGATTGGTCACATTGACCATGGCAAAACCACGTTGACGGCGGCCATCACGAAGGTGTTGCAGAAGCACAATCCGAAGATCGTGTTCCGATCTTTTGACTCGATTGATAACGCTCCGGAAGAAAAGGCGCGCGGGATCACGATCGCTACGGCGCACGTGGAATATGAGACGGCGAACCGGCACTACGCGCACGTCGATTGTCCAGGCCACGCCGACTACATCAAGAACATGATCACGGGCGCGGCGCAGATGGATGGCGCGATCTTGGTTGTCGCTGCGACGGATGGTCCGATGCCGCAGACGCGGGAGCACGTGCTGCTGGCGCGGCAGGTGGGTGTACCTTACATCGTGGTGGCGCTCAATAAATGTGACGCTGTGGACGACCCTGAGCTACTGGATCTGGTTGAACTGGAAGTGCGCGAGTTGCTGAAGACTTACAAGTTTCCGGGTGACGATGTGCCGGTGATTCGTCTGTCGGCCCTTGGGGCCTTAAATGGCGAAGAGAAGTGGGAGAAGCAGATTGACGCGTTGATGGAGGCGGTGGACAAGAGCGTGCCGCAGCCGGCGCGCGAGTTGGACAAGCCGTTCCTGATGCCGATTGAAGACATTTTCTCGATTCAAGGGCGGGGCACGGTGGTGACGGGCCGTATTGAGCGCGGCAAGGTGAAGGTCGGAGAAGAAGTTGAGATTGTCGGCTTCCGCGAGACGCGCAAGACCGTCGTCACCGGCGTGGAAATGTTCAAGAAGCAGTTGGACGAAGGCCTGGCGGGCGACAATGCCGGGTTGTTGCTGCGCGGCATTGCGAAAGAAGATGTGGAGCGCGGCATGGTGCTGGCGAAGGGTGGATCGATTACCCCTCACACCAAATTCAAAGCAGAGGTGTACATCCTGACGAAGGAAGAAGGTGGACGGCATACACCGTTCTTCAAGGGATACCGTCCGCAGTTTTATTTACGGACGACGGACGTGACGGGCGTGGCGGAGTTGCCTTCGGGGACGGAGATGGTGATGCCGGGGGACAACGTATCACTGGTGATTGAGTTGATCACGCCGGTGGCGATGGAGAAAGGCTTGCGGTTTGCCATTCGCGAAGGCGGACACACGGTGGGTGCAGGAACGATTGCGGAGATTGTGCAGTAATGGGAAATGCCGGCGGGACGCCGGCGCTACAAGACAAACAGGAAGTGAAATATGCCCCGAGAGATTGTTACGTTGCAGTGCGGTGATTGCAAAGAGCGGAATTATTCGACCACCAAGAACCGGAAGACGACGACGGAACGGCTGGAGTTTAAGAAGTTCTGCAACCGTTGCCGCAAGCACACGCCGCACAAGGAAGTGAAATAGCAGTAGTCAGTGACCAGCGGCCAGAACAACTGACCACTGATCACCGATCACTGGCCACCGACCACTGATTTTAGGGGCGTAAGCTCAACGGTTAAACTGCCGGTCTCCAAAACCGGACTTGGGGGTTCGAATCCCTCCGCCCCTGCCAGATCTTAAGGACGCAGGGAAGAGGCCAGGAGCAGTATGGGAGTGGAGACAAAGAAGATGACAACCTCGATCGCAACCGCCGGTGAGAGTTTTATAGACCGGATCAAAATCTGGCCGGAGCGAATCAAGTCGTTTTACAACGACGTTCGCACGGAGATGCGCAAGGTCACTGCGCCCTCGTGGAAGGAAGTGCGCGGCACGACTGCGGTGGTCGTGGTCACAGTATTCATTTTCGGAGTTTATTTTTTCGTCATCGATAATGTGATCCAGAGGGGCGTCACGTTTTTGTACAGCTATTTTGGGAGCCACTAAGACAGCGCAGGCCGGAGTTTAACTTGATCATGCAGGACGAAGAGAAAAACGAAGCTGCCGCAAGCGGGGAACAGGCGCCGCAGCCACCCAGCGCGGATGGTTCCGCTGCCAGCGGCGAGCCGCCCCGTAACCCGAACATGAAGTGGTACATCATCCACTCCTATTCTGGGTTTGAGCGCAAGGTGAAGGAGTCGCTGGAGTCGCGGGTGCAGGCTTTCGGGCTACAGGAAAAGATCGGCAAAGTGCTGATTCCGACCGAATCGGTCACCGAAGTACGCGGCGGCAAGAAGTACACCTCGGAACGCATGTTCTATCCCGGCTACGTACTGGTTGAAATGGACATGGACGACCACGTCTGGCATGTGGTGAAATCCACGCCTCGCGTGACTGGGTTTGTAGGTACCGGGCAGCAGCCCACGCCGCTTTCCGACGAAGAAGTTCAGCACATCGTTTACAAAGTCGCCGACAGCCGCGAGAAGCCCAAGCTGAAGGTGAAGTTCGAGAAGAACGAAACCGTCCGCATTTCAGAAGGGCCGTTCGCAACGTTCCAAGGCATTGTGGACGAAGTGAATGAGGATCGCGAGACGCTGAAGGTGATGGTGACGATTTTCGGCCGCTCGACACCTGTTGAGTTGGAGTTCAACCAGGTGGAGAAGGTGGCGTAGGAATTGAGTAGTTGGGCAATTTAGTAATTGAACCCCGAAGGAAATCTTAGATGGCGAAGAAAGTTACAGGTTTTGTAAAGTTGCAGATCGCGGCGGGCAAGGCGACTCCCGCGCCGCCGGTGGGTCCGGCACTGGGCCAGGCGCAGATCAACATCATGGAGTTCTGCAAGCAGTTCAACGCGCGCACGAACCAGAAAGAGATGGAGGGATTGATCATCCCGGTCGTGGTGTCGGTTTATAGCGACCGGTCTTTTACCTTCATTACCAAGACGCCGCCGGCCTCGATTCTCCTGAAGCGTGCGGCAGGCATCGCCAAGGGATCGGGTACGCCTAACAAAGATAAAGTCGGCAAAGTTACTTTGAAGCAGGTCGAGGATATTGCTAAACAGAAGATGCCCGATCTGAATGCCGCTTCTATTGATACCGCGGTCAAGAGCATTCGCGGGACAGCAAGATCGATGGGCCTTGAAGTGATTGGGTAGCGTGCTCGGTGGCCAGACGCCGGCGCTACAAGTTCGAAGTCGAAATTACTACGGCTTTTCGGAACAACGATGAGCGGTGGGAGACGAGGAAAGCGAAATGAAAAAAGAAGGAAAGAACATCGCCAAGGCGCATGCCGCAGTTGAGCATCGCCCTTACATTTTGCAGGACGCGGTTCCGCTACTGCAGAAGGTCAAGTTTGCGAAATTTGACGAGACCGTTGAGATCACTTTACGGCTGGGCGTCGACCCCAAGCACGCCGACCAGATGGTGCGCGGCACGGTCGTTCTGCCGCATGGCCTCGGCAAGTCGAAGAAGGTTTTGGTAATTGCCTCGGGCGACAAGATCAGAGAAGCTGAGGCTGCAGGCGCCGATTTCTTCGGTGGCGAGGAGATGGTTGAGAAGATCACCAAGGAGAATTGGACTGACTTCGACGCGCTGATCGCCACTCCGGATGTGATGAAATCCGTGGGACGGCTGGGCAAAATTCTTGGTCCCAAGGGCCTGATGCCGAATCCGAAGACCGGAACCGTCACCGTTGATGTGGCCAAGGCGGTGCAGGAAGTGAAGGCGGGCAAGGTTGAATTCCGGACCGACAAGACGGCACTGGTGCACTGTCCGGTGGGGAAGATTTCGTTCTCGCCCGACAAGCTCATTGAGAATGCGACCGTGCTGATCACCAGCGTGATCAAGGCCAAGCCGTCGGTGGCGAAGGGGAAGTACATCAAGGGCTGCACGCTGAGTTCGACCATGGGACCGGGGATTTTGCTGGATACGACTCCGATTGAGACTGCGGCCAAGGCTTAACGCCGGCCCCTGAAGCGCGGACGGACGAATGTGTCTGTCCCCACACGAGATCATTAGAGGACTAAGCAATGCCAGTTACTAAAGCTAGGAAGAAGGAACAGGTCGAGAAGCTTAGCGCTGACCTGAAGAATGTTTCGAGCGCCGTCGTGGCTACCTACAGCAAGCTCACCGTGGCCCAGGATTACGAACTGCGCAAGGCTCTGCGCGGCGCGGGCGCGAAGTACCAGGTCGTAAAGAACACGCTGGCTGAGCGCGCTGCCAAGGGGACCAAGATCGAAGAAGGGCTGAAGAACCTGGCAGGAGTGACTTCGATCGCCTATACCTCGGGTGATCCGGTGGCCATGGCCAAGGCGCTCACCAAATACGCCAAGGACACGCCGGAGTTCACCTTCAAGGTAGGCGTGGTTGAGGGCAAGGTGATTTCGATCAAAGAGATCGAAGCGCTGGCCAGCATGCCGTCGAAGGAAGAGATCTACTCCAAGCTGCTGTTCCTGATCAGTTCCCCGGCGCAGCGGCTGGTGACTGTGATGAATGCCGTGGGGCGCGACGTCGCGGTGGTGCTGGGGCAGGGTGTGGAGAAAGGCAAGTTCAAAGCCGACGCGCCTGCTGAGGCGCAGGCTTAAAGGCCGGCGGGACGCCGGCGCTACAGGTTCGGGGCGGTGGAAGCCGTCCGAAGGATTTGGTTGTCCTAGGTCAGGGGTTGCGCGGTTCTGATTTCGGCGTTGTCTGGCGCCGGGGAGTGAGCCTGCCGCACTGGAAACCCGGCCTAAGGATAACGAAATCAAGAAATTCATAACTTGAAAAGTGGAGAAACGAACATGGCAGACCTGCAACAGTTGGAAGATTCAATCGTAGGGTTGTCGCTGCTGGATGCGGCGCAACTGGTGAAGAAACTGGAAGCGCGACTGGGAGTGTCGGCAGCGGCGGCGGCTCCGGTGATGGTCGCTGGCGGTGGTGCGGCGGCTGCGGGTGCGGCTCCGGCGGAGGAGAAGACGGAGTTTACCGTCGTTCTCAAAGAGGTTGGCGCCAATAAGATCAATGTAATCAAGGCTGTCCGAGAGGTCACCAGCCTTGGCTTGAAGGAAGCCAAGGAACTGGTGGATGGAGCGCCGAAGAACATCAAGGAAGGCGTTTCCAAGGACGAAGCCGAGGCCATCAAGAAGAAGTTTACCGAGGCTGGTGCTGTCGTCGAAGTGAAGTGACGCCGTTGAGCGGGCGTGAGCGAAGCGGGAGCCCGCTGGCGTCGTCCTGAACGTTCTTTGCGAAGGATCTTTTGCGGTCGGGAATGCTCTTCCGGGCGCAGAACACTTTGGCTTTGCAAGTTGCAGGAAATATTCACGTTCTAGTTGTGAAGCCGGGGCGGTGGTGTTAGCATCTATATAACACCGCTTCCCCTGGCCTCACTCATCGCGGGCGAGACCCGCAGGGAAGCTTGGGCACTGTTCCGTGGGCAGGCGGAACGGAAACGGCCGAAGGAACTGGCGCGAAAGATAACAAATTCAGATTGGCGAAACGCCTTGCATGGCGTCTGTGGGAATGACTGTCCCCGCAGGCGCTTCGTCGTGTTTTCCGCTATAAACAGGTTCGCAACAACGTCTTAAGCAGCGCGGCGCGATGGGCGCCCCACATTCCGCGGGTAATCGCAGCGCACGGCTGCGCCTGACATTGGGAGTTTCTTGACGATGAAGAATAATGCCTTCCGTAAACGCTTTGATTTTTCCAAAATTCCAGCAACCATTCAGATCCCGAATCTGATCGAGGTGCAGAAGCGCTCCTATGACCGCTTTCTGCAGATGGACAAGCTGCCCAGCGAACGCGAAGACGGTGGATTGCAGGCGGTATTCCAGTCCGTTTTCCCGATCACCGACTTCCGCAACGTATCACAACTTGAGTTTGTGGATTACGCCATTGGTAACTGGGAGTGCAAGTGCGGCCACCTCAAGGGCCTGCATCACTTGCGCACGACTTGCAAGAACTGCGGGAACACGGTCATCACCGATCCGTTCCATCCCGGCGATGTGCTGTGCCAGAAGTGCGGCACATACAACGCGAACACGCCTGACTTCTGCAACAAGTGCGGCGACCCGGTTGGATTGCAGTTGAAGTACGACGTGGCCGAGTGCGAGGAGCGCGGCATGACTTACTCCGCGCCGCTCAAAGTCACGATGCGCCTGACCATCTTCGACAAAGACGCCGAGACGGGCAATCGCTCGATCCGCGACATCAAGGAACAGGAAGTATTTTTCGGCGATGTTCCGCTGATGACGCAGAACGGGACTTTTATTATTAACGGCACTGAACGAGTCATCGTCAGCCAGTTGCACCGCTCGCCCGGAGTGTTCTTTGAGACCGCGAACAACCGCACTTATTTCCTTGGCAAGATCATTCCCTACCGTGGATCGTGGGTGGAGTTTGAGTATGACCAGAAGAACGTGCTCTACGTCCGCATTGACCGCAAGCGCAAGTTTTTGGGAACGATCTTCCTGCGGGCGCTGGGCCTGCGCTCCGGCGAAGACATTCTGCGCACTTTCTACACTTGCGACCGCATTGCGATCAAAGACAAGAAGCTCTACTGGACGCTTGACCCGGCCAGCGAGAAGCCCACGAACCTGCTGGGAATGAAGCTGGCGCACAGCGTCAAGAACAAGGCTGGTGAGGAAATTGCACATTCCGGCCGCAAACTGAACGCGCAGATCCTGAAGGACATTCAGAAGGCGAAGATCTCCGAAATCGAAGTGGATGTCACTGATCTCGAGGGAGCATGGGCTGCCGCCGATGTGGTCGACACGACCACCGGCGAAGTTCTGCTCGAAGCCAACAGCGAGCTGAACGCTGACAAGGTCTCGAAGATTCTCGACTCGGGCGTGACGGAGATGACCCTGTTCTTCCCCGAGCGCGACGACGTGGGCACGGTCATCAGCCAGACCCTGAAGCGCGACTCGGTGAAAACGCCGCAGGAAGCGCTGATCGAGATCTACCGCAAGCTGCGTCCCGGCGATCCGCCGACGCTCGACACCGCGACGGCGCTGTTCCACGGCATGTTCTTCGACCCGCGCAAGTACGACTTCTCGAAGGTGGGCCGGCTGAAGTTCAACATCAAGTTGTTCGAGAACCAGGATGCCACCAGTCTCGACAAGCGCACCCTCGATCCTGACGATTTCTACGGCACCATCGGCTACCTGCTGAAGCTGCGCAAGAACATTGGGTCGGTGGACGATATCGATCACCTGGGCAACCGCCGCGTGCGCGCGGTCGGCGAGTTGATGGAGAACCAGTTCCGCATCGGCCTGGTCCGCATGGAGCGGGCGATTAAAGAAAAAATGTCCGTGTACCAGGAAATGTCGACGGCGATGCCGCACGACCTGGTCAACGCGAAGCCGGTGATGGCTGCGATCCGCGAATTCTTCGGATCGTCGCAGCTTTCTCAGTTCATGGATCAGACCAACCCGCTCTCCGAGATCACGCACAAACGGCGTCTCTCGGCGCTTGGGCCGGGCGGTCTTTCCCGTGAGCGTGCTGGATTCGAAGTGCGTGACGTACATCCCACGCACTACGGCCGCATCTGCCCGATTGAGACGCCGGAAGGTCCGAACATTGGACTGATCTCCTCGTTGAGCTGCTACGCGCGCATCAACGACTACGGCTTCATCGAGTCACCTTACCGCAAGATCAAGGGCGGGCGCGTGATCGACTACGTCACCGTGGTCAACACGGGAGACAGCGACTACAAGGTCGGCGATCACATGGAGAAGCATGAGATCGAGAAGATCAACAACGATTTGAAAGAGAAGCGCAAGAAGCCGGCGCAGGTCGATCCTTTCTCGTTTTATCTGTCCGCGTGGGAAGAAGACCGGCATACCATCGCGCAGGCCAATGTGGAGCTTGACGACAAAGGCCGCATCGTGGCCGAACTGGTTAACGCCCGCAAGGCCGGCAACTTCGTGCTGGTGAGCCGCGACGAAGTCGATTACGTCGATGTCAGCCCGAAGCAACTGGTTTCTGTCGCCGCCTCTCTGGTGCCGTTCCTCGAGCATGACGACGCGAACCGAGCACTGATGGGCGCGAACATGCAACGCCAGTCCGTGCCGCTGCTCCGCGCGCAAGCGCCGATCGTCGGTACTGGGATGGAAGGCGTGACGGCGCGCGACTCTGGCGCGGTGGTTCTTGCCCGGCGCAACGGCATCGTGGATTCAGTCGACTCCGACCGGATTATCGTACGCGTCGAAGGCGAACACCATCCCACGCAGCTTTCGCGCGAGGTGGGCAGCGACATTTACCAGCTCACCAAGTTCAAGCGCTCGAACCAGAATACTTGTATTAATCAAAAGCCTGTCGTGAAAAAGGGTCAGCGCGTGCTGAAGGGCGAAGTGATCGCCGACGGTCCTTGCACGGATCACGGCGAGCTGGCGCTCGGACGCAACGTGCTCGTGGCGTTCATGCCATGGCGCGGCTACAACTTTGAGGACGCGATTCTCGTCTCCGAGAAGATGGTGAAGGACGACTACTACACTTCGCTGCACATCGAGGAGTACGAGATCGAGGCGCGCGACACCAAGCTCGGTCCGGAAGAAGTTACGCGCGACATTCCAAACGTAAGCGAATCGATGCTGCGCAACCTGGACGAAGCAGGCGTGATCCGCATCGGGGCCAGCATCCGGCAGGGCGACATTCTGGTGGGCAAGGTTACGCCCAAGGGCGAAACCCAGCTTACGCCGGAAGAGAAGCTGCTGCGCGCCATCTTCGGTGAGAAAGCCGGCGACGTGCGCGACGCTTCGCTCTACTGCCCGCCGGGCATCGAGGGCGTGATCGTCGACGTTAAGATTTTCTCCCGCAAGGGCCAGGAAAAAGATGAACGCGCCAAGTCGATCGAGGCGGCGCAGATCGGCAAGCTGGAGAAAAACCTTTCCGACGAGATCCGGATTCTCACCGACGAGCGGCTCAAGCGTCTGGAGAACATTCTCGGCGGCAAGGAAGTGCAGGCTGATCTGCACGACGAGCGCACCAACAAGCGTTTGCTGACGAAGGGCAACATTCTTGACCGCGACGCGATCGAGCGCATCTCCACCCGCAACCTGAAGCGTATCAAGTACGCCGACAAGGATCCGCAGGTGAATGAGCAGATCGACGAGATCGAGGAAATGACCTCGCGCCAGATCGACGTGCTCAAAAAAATCGTCAACGAGAAGAAAGAAAAACTCACTAAAGGCGACGAGTTGCCGCCGGGCGTGATCAAGCTGGTCAAAGTCTACATCGCCATGAAGCGCAAGTTGAGTGTCGGCGACAAGATGGCCGGCCGTCACGGCAACAAGGGCGTCATCGCCCGCATTCTGCCGGAAGAGGATATGCCGTACCTCGAAGACGGAACGCCGGTCGAGATCGTGCTCAATCCCCTCGGCGTACCCAGCCGTATGAATGTGGGCCAGATTCTTGAAACCCACCTGGGATGGGCGGGCTACACCCTGGGCGAGAAGATCACGCAGTTGCTCAAGGAAAACACGCGGACCGAGGCGATTCGTCGCGAGTTGAAGGCCCTGTTCAAGGACTCGAAACTCGCCGACATCATCGCCGACATGAGCGATGACGAGTTGGAAGCGGTCGCTCCCACACTCGCGCGTGGCGTCTACATGGGCTCGCCGGTATTCGACGGTGCCAAGGAAGGCGAGATCAAGGCGCTGCTGGAGCGCTCCGGTCTGCCGACTTCGGGCAAAACGACTCTGCACGACGGCATGACCGGCGATCAGTTTGAACAGCCGGTCACTGTCGGCTACATCTACATGCTGAAGCTGTCGCATCTGGTGGACGACAAGATTCACGCGCGTTCCATCGGACCGTACTCGCTCATCACCCAGCAACCCCTGGGTGGCAAGGCGCAGTTCGGCGGACAGCGCTTCGGAGAGATGGAAGTCTGGGCGCTCGAAGCTTATGGCGCAGCGTTCATTCTGCAGGAGCTGCTGACGGCGAAGTCTGACGACGTTTACGGCCGTACCAAGATTTACGAGGCCATCGTCAAAGGCGAAGCTGCCATGGAGCCGGGCGTGCCGGAATCGTTCAACGTGCTGATCCGCGAATTGCAATCGCTCTGCCTCGACGTAGAGCTGATCAAAGCCGGAGAGAAAAAGCCCACGGCCAGCGCGGCAGCGGACTGAAGAAACCAGTTCTCAGTTCCCGGTTCTCAGTTCTCAGTTGCGGCTGAGACGGGATCGGGGGCTGGGAACGAATGAAGAGCTTTTGAATTAAGGCCACTGCGGCATTCGCTCTCAATGCCGCATGAAGGGCAAGGTTCGATCCCGGTTTTGCTGAGAACCGAGAACTGGGAACTGAGAACTAGCAGCGAGGGCCGTAAGCGGCAACGACACTGCCGAGGAAAGCGGAGGAACACCTTGTTTCGTTCGAGCCCGTTCGAAATGCAAAACACGATTGCGGATTTCGATGCCATCCGCATCAGCCTCGCGTCTCCGGAAAAAATCCGGAGCTGGTCGCACGGCGAAGTCACCAAGCCTGAGACCATCAACTACCGCACCTTCAAGCCGGAGCGGGACGGCCTGTTCTGCGCCCGCATCTTCGGCCCTGTAACCGACTGGGAATGCCTCTGCGGCAAGTACAAGCGCATGAAGCATCGCGGGGTGATCTGCGACAAGTGCGGTGTGGAAGTCACGCTCTCGAAAGTCCGCCGCGAACGCCTGGGACACATCGAGCTGGCTTCGCCCTGCTCGCATGTGTGGTTCTTCAAGGGACTGCCCAGCCGCATCGGCCACCTGCTCGATATTTCGCTGCGCGACCTCGAGTCCGTGCTTTACTTCGAGGCCTACGTGGTGGTCGAGCCGGGCGACGCTCCGGTGAAAGAGCGCGAAGTAATTAAAGACGAGGCCAAGTTCCGCGAACTCGACCAGCAATACCGTCCCGCCGGCTTCAAAGCGATGATGGGCGCTGAGGCGATCAAGGAACTGCTCAAGCGCATCGACACCGATGGCCTGGCCGTTGAACTGCGCGAGAAGATGAAGAACGAGAGTTCGCTGCAGAAGCGGCTCAAGTATACGAAGCGCCTGAAAGTGGTTGAGGCCTTCCGCCGCAGCGGCAACAAGCCGCATTGGATGATTCTCGACGTCATCCCCGTGATTCCGCCGGAGCTACGCCCGCTGGTTCCACTCGATGGCGGCCGCTTCGCGACCTCAGATCTGAACGACCTTTACCGCCGCGTCATCAACCGCAACAACCGGTTGAAGAAGCTGATGGACCTGCACGCGCCTGAAGTCATCGTCAGAAATGAAAAGCGCATGCTGCAGGAAGCCGTCGACGCGCTGTTCGACAACGGACGCCGTGGCCGCGTGCTGCGCGGTGCCAACAACCGTCCGCTGAAATCGCTCTCCGACACGCTCAAGGGCAAGCAGGGCCGCTTCCGCCAGAATCTGCTGGGCAAGCGCGTCGACTATTCCGGACGCTCCGTCATCGTGGTCGGCCCCGAACTCAAGTTGCACCAATGCGGACTGCCCAAGAAGATGGCGCTCGAGCTGTTCAAGCCTTTCATTTATCACCGGCTCGAACAGACCGGCAACGTCACCACCATCAAGCAAGCCAAAGAAATGGTGGAGCAGCAGGAGCCCATCGTGTGGGACATCCTCGAAGAAGTCATCAAGGACCATCCCGTGTTGCTGAACCGCGCTCCCACGCTGCACCGCCTGGGCATTCAGGCGTTTGAGCCGGTGCTGGTGGAAGGCAAGGCTATCCGGATTCATCCGCTGGTCTGCACGGCGTTCAACGCCGATTTCGACGGCGACCAGATGGCGGTTCACATTCCGCTGTCTCCGGAAGCGCAGGTTGAAGCCAGCGTGCTGATGCTGGCCTCGCACAACATTCTTTCGCCCGCGTCCGGACAGCCGATTACCGTCCCCACGCAGGACATGGTGCTCGGTCTTTATTACCTCACCAAGTCCAAGCCGGGCGCGAAGGGCGAAGGCCGTGTGTTCGCGAACATTGAAGAAGTTTTGCTGGCGCTCGAAATGGGCGAAGTGGAAACGCTCTCTCCCATCCGCCTGCGCTACACCGGCGAGTTGATTGACCTAACTACCGCCTACGATGATCAGGACATCATTCACACCGAGCCGGTTCATGTGGAGCGCGCGTTCGTCAATACCACGGTCGGCCGCGCCATCCTGAACGACCATTTGCCCGAGGGCATGCCTTTCATCAACGGCTTGCTCAAGAAGAAGGGCATTGGCGCGCTGGTGAACTACGGCTACCTGCGGTTCGGACTCGAGACCACGGTCAAGATGCTCGACGAAGTGAAGGATTTCGGCTTCAAGTACGCAACCAAAGCCGGGCTCTCCATCGGCATCGACGACATGGTCATCCCCGACAGCAAGAAGACCCTCGTTAAGGACGCCGAGAAGCAGGTGGTTGCCGTGCAACAGCAATACCTCGACGGCGCCATCACCAACGGCGAGCGTTACAACAAGGTCATCGAAATCTGGTCGGCCATCACCGAAAAAGTTGCCGACGAGATGTTCGGACAGATGCAGAAGCGCGACAAGGAAGGCTTCATCAATCCGATTTACGTCATGGCCGATTCCGGCGCCCGCGGATCGAAACAGCAGATTCGCCAGCTCTCCGGCATGCGCGGACTGATGGCCAAGCCTTCCGGCGAAATCATCGAGTCTCCCATCACGGCGAACTTCCGTGAAGGGTTCACGGTGCTGGAATACTTCGTCTCGACCCACGGCGCCCGCAAGGGTCTGGCCGATACGGCGCTCAAGACGGCGGATTCCGGCTACCTCACGCGGCGTCTTGTCGATGTGGCGCAGGACGTCATTATCAGCGAGTACGACTGCGGCACCGTGGACGGCATTTACGTCCAGGGAATCGTCGAAGCCGGTGAAATTATCGAGCCGTTGCGCGACCGCATCGTGGGCCGCGTTTCGCTTGAGAAGATCAAAGACTACGACGGCAACGTGATCGTCGACATCAACCACGAGATCACCGAAGAACTCGCGGGATCGATTCAGGCTGCGGGAATCGAGCGGGTGAAAATTCGTTCGGTGCTTACTTGCGAATCGAAGCGCGGCGTCTGCGTCATGTGCTACGGCCGTAACCTGGCCTCTGGACGCCTGGTCGAACTCGGCGAAGCTACGGGAGTGATCGCCGCGCAGTCGATCGGCGAGCCGGGAACGCAGCTTACCATGCGTACCTTCCACATCGGCGGTACGGCCTCGCGAGTCTCCGAGCAGTCGCGTCTCGATGCCAAGAACAACGGCACCGTGCGCTTCATCGGACTGCAGACAGTGAAGTCCAAGTCGGGCGACCTGGTGGTGATGAATCGCCAGGGCTCGATCGCGGTCGTGGACGAGAAGAACCGCGAGCGTGAGCGCTACTCCGTGATCTACGGCGCCAAGCTCAAGGTCAACGACGGCGACCCGGTGCAGCAGGGCAAGGTCATGGTGGAGTGGGATCCTTACACTTTCGCCATCCTCACCGAAATCGGCGGCACGGCGCAGTTCAAGGACTTGCAGGAAGGCGTCACGCTGCACGAAGAAGTGGACGAGGTCACCGGATTGTCGCGGCACGTCGTCGGCGATTCGCCCGACGAGAAGCGGCAGCCGGCCATCGTGGTCAAAGGCAAGGCCAGCAAGCGCTACCTCATGCCTTCCCGCTCTCACCTTATGGTGCAGGATGGCGACGCGGTTTCTCCCGGCGATGTGCTGGCCAAGATCCCGCGCGAAACCACCAAGACGAAAGACATCACCGGTGGTCTGCCGCGTGTGGTCGAGCTGTTCGAAGCCCGCAAGCCGCACGAGACCGCGGTCATCAGCGAAATCGATGGCACGGTGAAGTTCGGCGAGGTTTCGAAAGGCCAGCGCAAACTGTATGTGCAGGCCGATAACGGCACCGAGAAGGAATATTCAGTGCCGCGCGGCGTTCACATCAACGTGCAGGAAGGCGAGCGCGTCAAGGCGGGCGAACCGCTCATGGATGGCCCGCTCAACCCGCACGACATTCTGGCCGTGCTCGGCGAAAAAGAACTGCAGTCCTACCTGGTGAACGAAATCCAGGAAGTCTACCGGCTACAGGGCGTCAACATCTCGGACAAGCACATCGAAGTGATTGTCCGCCAGATGATGCGCTGGGTGCAGGTCGAGGACGTCGGCGACACTACGTTCCTTCTGGAAGACAAGCTCGACAAGTTCCACTTCCGCGAAGAGAACGAGCGCGTGATCAAAGAAGGTGGCAGGCCCGCTACCGGACGCCCGCTGCTTCTTGGCATCACCAAGGCGTCGCTCGCGACCGACTCGTTCATCTCGGCGGCGTCGTTCCAGGAGACCACGCGCGTGCTCACCGAGGCCTCGATTAACGGCCGGGTCGATTACCTGCGCGGCCTCAAGGAGAACGTGATCGTCGGCCGCCTGATCCCTGCCGGAACCGGCATGGAGTACTACCGCAACGTGCGCCTCTCGCCAGAAATGGAAGAGGCCGCGGCCAAGGTGCAGGCGGAAGTCTCGGCGGCATACGAAGAAGCCGAGCGCGCTCTCGAGATGATGCGCCACGAGGGCGAAACCGAGGAACTGGCGGCGGAGTAAGGCGAAACTACAATCGAGATCGGGGGCGAACCAGTTCGCCCCCGATCTTGCTTGTCATCCTGAAGCGACGGGTTTTTCGTCGCTGAAGGATCTGAGCAAGTCGCGCGAATCGTTCGCGTTCTTTGCGAACGAATGAATCGCGCGTTTGGCTCGCTTCCTTTTGCTCATGCACGCAAACCCAAAGCTCATGCCGATCGAGGAACCTGGCCCGCTTCCTTCGTTGCAACCCGCGCCTTCCGGCCCTAAGCTGGGGCTGGCTATGCTCCGTTTTCTACGCCTTCTGCGCCTGGCCTTCTGGCGTTCCTTCCAGCACGACGCCTTTTCCATCGCCAAAGCTTCCGCCTATTCCTCGATTCTTACTTTCTTCCCGGCGCTGCTGGTCGTCGGCTCGGTGCTCGCGACCTGGCGCAAAGGCGCGCCTTACATCCGGGAGATCTCCTACGCGCTATCCCGCATCCTTCCCGCTGGAAGCGGCGCGGCGATGAATTTCCTGCGGGGTGCGGCGCAGCGCCCGGTGGGCCTGCTAATCACCGCTTCCCTGCTGACGCTGTGGACGGCCTCCGGCGTCATGATTTCCTGGATGGAAGGTTTCCGCCGCTGTTACGAGTTGCCGAAAATCTGGGGACTGACGAAAGAGCGGTTGATCTCCTTCCTGCTGGTTATCTTCGCCCTCCTTCCCATGACCTTCGCCACCTTGCTGGTGGCATTCGGCAGCAAAATCGAAACCGACATCCTGTTCTACACCGCCCGTGAATTCAGCCCCTACATTCTGCTGATGTGGACCTCCATCCGCTGGCTGATTGCTACCCTCACGAGCATCGCCGTAATCGCTCTCATCTATCACAATGCGGTTCCACGCACTCAGCCCTGGCATAGCGTAATCCCGGGCGCCACGCTGGCTACGGCCATGTGGTTCTCGGCGACCCTGCTGTTTGGTTTCTATCTGAAGCACTACGCCGACTACAGCATTATTTATGGCTCGCTCGGCGCCGCCATCGCCCTGCTGGTCTGGATGTACATGGTTTCCCTGGTCGTCCTCGTGGGCGCGGAATTCAATGCCATGCTGTTCCCGCGAGCCATGCTGGGAAAAGAACTGACCGCGATTAATGACCACAAAACGGCGAAATAGTACTCCGTGTCGAAAACTATTCGTTGTCATCCCGAGCGAAGCGAGGGATCTTGGTTTCTGCCTGTAATGACTGAGATGTCATAGCGCAAACAAAAACCAAGATCCCGCGCTTCGCTCGGGATGACAAGGCCGGATAATCAGAAGAAAATGATCAGGGAAGAGAAGAAATGAAGTCCAGCAAGCTAGAACTCGCGGCAGAAACCTCACTCACCCCGGAGGCCTCTGCATCATCTCATGTAACCTCCGTCCCCCGCCGCGCCAAGATTATCTGCACCATCGGCCCTGCCTGCCACTCCGAAGCCGCGATGCGCGACCTGCTTCGCCTGGGCATGGACGTCGCTCGCCTCAACTTCTCCCATGGCTCACACGAAGATCACGCCCGCAACATCGAACGCCTGCGCAAGGCTGCCGAAAAAGAAGACCGCACCGTCTGCATCCTTCAGGATCTGCAAGGCCCCAAGATCCGCACTGGACGCCTGGAGCGCCACGACCCGATCCTGCTGAAAAGCGGCTCGACAGTAATCATTACTCCACGCGACATCGCCGGAACTCCCACGCGCATCTCGACCACTTTCCCCGATCTCGCCCGCGAAGTCACCACCGGCGCGCGCATTCTTCTGCGCGACGGTCTGATCGAGCTGCGCGTCCGTACCGTGCGCGGCAAGGACGTAGTCTGCGAGGTCCTGAACGGCGGAACTCTGGGTGAGCATCAAGGCATCAATCTGCCGGGCACTGCTTTGTCCATCCCCGCCCTGACCGAAAAAGATCGCAAGGATCTCGAATTCGGCCTGAAGCACGGCGTAGACGCGGTTGCGCTCTCCTTCGTGCGCTCTGCCGCCGACGTAAACATGGTCAAGCAAATCGTAATCGGCCACGGTAGCGACACTCCTTTGATTGCCAAACTCGAAAAGCCGCAGGCCATCGACCACCTCGAAGAAATCCTCGAAGCTTCCGATGGTGTCATGGTCGCTCGCGGCGATCTCGGCGTCGAGATGGCCCCGGAGAAAGTTCCCGTCATCCAGAAGCATGTGATCCGCCGTGCTGCCGTGTGGCGCAAGCCGGTAATCACGGCCACGCAAATGCTCGAATCGATGGTCGAAAACCCGCGCCCCACGCGCGCTGAGGCCAGCGACGTGGCCAATGCTATTTTCGACGGCTCCGACTCGGTCATGCTTTCCGCCGAGACCGCCAGCGGTCGCTATCCGCGCGAAGCAGTCGCCATGATGTCGCGCATCGTGATCGAGGCTGAGAGCAACATGGGAGAGTTCACCCTACCCCGCCGC
Organism: uncultured Acidobacteriaceae bacterium; assembly: GCA_963850805.1. Taxonomy (GTDB): domain Bacteria; phylum Acidobacteriota; class Terriglobia; order Terriglobales; family Acidobacteriaceae; genus Sulfotelmatobacter. The sequence continues at coordinate 135,207 of CAWKNF010000004.1, forward strand.
CGCCGCGACCGGCACGGCCTCTCTGTTGCCGAGACCATTTGCGAATCGATCGCGCACGCCGCCGAAGACCTGCCCATGGGCGCTATCGCCGTTTTCACCGAGACCGGCAACACTGCGCGCATGATTTCCAAGTACCGCCCGCAGGCCGCCATCTACGCATTTACTTACAACTCCACCGTTGCCCAGCGCACCAATCTGTACTGGGGCGTGCAGCCCATGAAGTGCGGTCAGGGTCTCTCCAGCGACAGCATGGTGGATGTGGCTGAGTATGAGCTGTTGAACCGCGGACTGCTGCAGGCCGCAGACGTGCTCGGAGTGGTCGCAGGCACGCGCCAGGCTTCCGGTTCCACCAACTTCATGCGCCTGCACGTGGTCACCACCGAAGAGGCCAGCGCCGCTGCGCACGCCAAACCTAAACGCACCGCCGCACGCCAGAAGCTATAATCGCGAGTATGTCCCAGGAATTTCTATCGGTCGCGATCTGGGAGCCTCTGCCGGGCATGGAGGCCGCTGCGCTCGCGACCATTCGCGAACTCAACGCCATCGTCTCGAAGAAAGGATACGGCCGCGATCTTCTCTACCGCAGCGGCGATTCTCACTACGTACTGCTTCGTTACTGGAACTCCGAGCAGGCCCGCAGCTCTGCGCAAGAGGATCCCGAACTGCTCCGCTGCTGGGCAAGGTTGGGAAACGAGATTCAAATCCTGAAAGTGTATGAGAAGCTGGAAGAAGTAGACGCGTAAACAGACTGTGTGGGAACGGGCGCCTCGAGGCGCAGTGACTGGGATCTCGAGGAGTCCGAGCGGGTGGAGCAGGCCTTAAGGCCTGCGTTAAAGGCAGCATTTAGGATTGGGCTTTAGCCCTGAGGTTCTTATGCGGAATTTTCTTGGCAGCCTGCATGGTCTAAAAAGCAAGAACAAGAAGCTGCCATCCCTGCCCGCCGAATCCAGCCCGCAAGTCTTCACCGATGTCACGGTCGACCCATTCGTACGCGGCCTTCTCCATCGCCCGGCCAATCCCAACGGCAGCGGACTTGTTCTGACTCACGGCGCCGGATCGAACTGCCAGGCTCCTCTGCTGATTGCTTTGGCAGAAACTTTTTCTGGCGCCGGTTTCGTCGTGCTGCGCTGCGATCTGCCCTATCGTCAGGATCGGCCCTACGGTCCTCCGGGACCTGGCGACGGCAAGCGCGATCGCGCCGGACTGAAGAATGCAGTCGCCGCTGTAAAGAATCTGACCACGGGCCACGTCTTTCTCGGCGGCCACTCCTACGGCGGACGGCAATCGAGCATGCTCTCCGCCGAGCTTTCACCGGAAAAAGCTGCGGAAGAAGTTGCAGGATTGCTCCTGCTTTCGTATCCTCTGCATCCTCCCCGCAAACCCGACCAACTGCGCACCCAGCATTTTTTCCATCTGCATACTCCGAGTCTCTTTGTGCAGGGCACGCGCGATCCTTTCGGCTCCATCGCGGAAATCGAACAAGCCTTAAAGCTAATCCCCGCGAAGACCAGGCTTATGCCTGTCGAAGGCGCCGGTCACGATTTAGGATTCAAAGGCAAGGCCGGCCGGGAAGGGCTATCAGCCAAAGTGTTAACGGAATTTCAGGCATTTTTCGCGGATTGAAAGGCGAGATTCACGTGAATCCGTGCAGATCCGTGGCCAACTGACCTTAGTTCACCCAGCCCGATTTCGACCCGCCATTCCCCTTGCGTGGATCGTCATCCGGCGGAACGTAGTTGCCGTGCTCGTCGAAATGGACATCGCGGTCGTGCTTGCGCATGTAGACTTCAAACTTCTTTGCCGCTCGCCGCCGCCTCCAGCGGTAATAAGAGTTGTTCAATCCGTACCACCACTCCGACAACGAGAACTTTCCCGACATTCCACGCGCCGGAACAAACTTCACGTACAAATATCCAAAGAGCAGACCACCCAGATGAGCCAGGTAGGCTGTGGTTCCCCCTCCGCTGATGGCAAACGCCACGGTCACGACGATCAGAATCAGCACGAAATATTTTGCCTTGATCATGAAGGGAAACGGAATCATCATGATCTCGTTCTCCCCAAAAACCAGGCCGAAAGCCATCAGGATGGCAAACACGCCGCCGGAAGCCCCGACCGTCGGGACGTCAGGGTTAATCAGGATGTGCGCGAAAGAAAGAATGATCGTGGTTAGCGCAGCCCCAATCACTCCCACAAAAAACAGCTCCAGAAATCGCCGCATGCCCCAGGAGCTTTCAAACGTCGCGCCGAACATCCAGATGCCGAGCATGTTCCCGAACCAATGCCAGAAGCCCACATGGACAAAGCTGTAGGTGACGATTTGCCAGATCGCGAAGTGGAAGACCACGGTCCTGGGAACGAGGCCGAGATTCGCAAACACCCAATTGATGACCTCCCGCGTGCCGAAGGCCTCCAAACCCAGGAACACCGCGGTGTTGATCGCCAGCAGCCAGATCACCGCCCGCGTAAACGGCGGAAAGCTCAACGTCATCTCTCGTCCGCGACTGCGCAAGGTTCCACGCTCCTCTTGCCACACCCTCTTCTTAGCACTGCTTCTTCTTAGCAGTAGATACCCAAACTTAGCGTTCCGGCAAGGGCACGACCGGCAAGCTGCGGTGCCCCTCGGCATCGACAGCCCTCACCGCAAAGATGACATTGTCCTTCGAAAGTTTCAGCGTAGTGCGAGTGACGTTGCCACACTTTTGAACGTGTTCCCATTCCGGGCTGCTCGTCGCTCGCCAAAGAATCTCGTAACCCGAAGCCAATCCTCCGGGCGAAGCCTCCCAGGTCAGCGTCGAATCGTTTTCCAGATCCTTGGTCAACAAGCGCACATTCGCCGGAGGTGCTGGCGCCAATGCCAGCGACGCCAGCGTCGCAGCATTCAGCCGCGCCACCCGAGCCACATAATCGAAGTCCACAAACTTCGCCAGATCGCCATATTCAATGCCGTTCTCGGTGCGCACGTTCTGATGCTGGTGGTGAAAGTCTTCGCGAAACTCCGTGAAGCGTACCGCTGCAAATCCCTGCTGATTGAACGAGTAGTGGTCGCCTCCGCGCAAATATCGGTCCAGCCGGAAGACCAGCATCGGCTTCACCGCCACATCGTAAGCTCGGCCCACATCGGCAATATAGCGCGCCAATTGTCGCGACCCAGAATCGTTCTCACCACCCAACCCGCGAATTCGCCGGATCTCCTGCTCCATGGCCGCGGCCGGCAATCCCTCGGAAAACACGCGCACTATAGAGTGATCCTGCTCTGCGCTCTTGTCTCCGCCCACGATGTCATTATTCAGCACGGCCTCGAGATTCCATCCCTGATCCTTCGCCATCTTCGCAAAATGATGGCTGCCGTTGAGTCCCTGCTCTTCGCCTGCGACGGTCAAGAAAATAATCGTCGCCGGAAACTTCAGCTTGCTCAAAACTCGCGCACATTCCAGGCTGACGGCGGTTCCGCTGCCGTCGTCGTTCGCGCCCGGAGCATCGTCCGTGGTGTTTGAATTATCGCTGTTTCGCGAGTCGTAGTGCCCGGTCACCAGCACGATGCGCTTGGCGTTCTCCGCCTCCGTCCCCTTCAAGACCGCATAAACATTGGTGATTTCGGTAGGCTGGGGGATTCGGTCGGCGGCCGGTTCAATGAAGCTGTCGGTTTTCACTTCCAGGCAGCCGCCGCAATCTTTGGCGTAGCGTTCGAACTCTGATTTGATCCACTCCCGGGCCGCGCCAATCCCGCGTCCCGTCGCGATCGCGGCCGAGTCCTGCGCTGAAAGCGTCGACCGCGTTCCAAAGCTCGCCAGCTTCTCGATATTCGCCCGAATCCGCTCCGCTGAAACCTGTTGCAGCGCGGCTGAGATGCGGCTGTCGACAGCCATCGGCTCCGCTACAGCAGAGCTTTGCTGGCCTTGTGCCCGCGCCGCGCAGCTGACGGCCAGCGCCAGCGCGACGGCCGCAATCCACGGTCTTTTCTTCAAAGGAGAAATCATGTAGGCTCCGGCATAAGAAATGTCAAGGGCCACGGCAGGTTACGGCCGGGCAAAAAATTTGGCCTTTACAGCCTCCGCCCCTTGACCTGTGGCGGAGGAGAATCTAAATATTATCAAGCGTATCTAAGAAAATGGCATCGAATGGAAGCGGAGGAATCATGGTTCTTTGTCCTGAATGCGAAACTGATCTGGATGTGGAAGAGGAAGAGGTCGACGAGGGCGAGATCGTCTCTTGCCCCGAGTGCGGCACGGACTTCGAGGTTGTGACTACCAGTCCGCTGGAGTTGAAGGCGGTCGAGGCCGGCTATGTGGAAGAGGACGAAGAAGTGGAGACCGAAGACGGTGAAGACTCGTAGACTTGGGCAGACAATTCTGCTTGCCCGCTTGTCTTCCTTTTGCCTGCTGTTTTTTTTCTTCCTCGCCGCGCTGGGCCCGCACGTCTTGCCGGCGGCCAGTGCCTCTCCCGCAACTACAAAGCTGAAACCGACTGATCCATACGCCCTCATTTTCGGCACGGTCTGGGGTCCCGACAATCGCGCCGTCTATGGCATAACGGTTAAGATTCGCCGCCTGCCCGATAAGAAGCCAAAGTGGGAGGTCTATTCCGATCATTCCGGCGAATTCGCCCAGCGCGTTCCCGCCGGCAAGGCCGACTATGTGGTGTGGGCCGATCTCAAGGGTGTGAAAACTAAAGACGGCCAATCATTGCATCTGGCGGAAGAGGTGCCTGTCCACGTAGAGTATGACGAGCGTGTGGATATTGGTTTGCACCTGACGCACTAATCAATCGGAGAGATTGAGTAGACGGGACGCAGTGGAGCAGTTGAGTAAAGAGCAGTTGAGTAAAGGAAGAGGAATTAAGACTGGCATGAATCGCAACCTGGCTCTCAAGAACGCCTGCTTCATCGTCGCCACGTTCCTTCTAATGATTACGGTTGCGGCCCATGCCGCCCCCGACAAAAAAGATAAAACCCAGGGCCGCTTGCTCTACGGCAAAGTGCTCGACCAGCAGGATAATCCGGTGGTCAATGCGATCGTTTATCTGACCAACATGCGCACCCACGCGGTGAAGACCTACATCGTCGGCCAGGAGGGCACCTATCGTTTCCCGGGACTCTCCACAGTGGACTATGAAGTTTATGCTCAGTACAACGGCCATAAGAGCGACACCAAATCCGTCAGCCAGTTCGACGATCGTCCCCAGGTCTACATTGATCTCAAGATCGATGCCGTCAAGATCGACGCCCGGTGAAGCTCGTGCGGCAGGCGAAAAGTGGCATCTTGCCATGCAACTTTTGGCGGACTCCAGTGTTCAATAGGTGCAGGTGCGTTTGTACGGAGGAAAACCTTGAAATTATTGGCTTTGCTTCGCAATAAGAATCTTTACAATCAGGCGGCAGTGTTGGCGGCTTTTCTCTTGGTGGCTGCGGCGGCCGTGTCGGTTCGGGCCCAACAGGGCGCCATGAGCCCTTACCAGGACGAAAAAGATGGCGTCAGCGCCGGCGGCAAGTGGCTGGAGTTTCAGTCGGAAGACAAGATGACCGGCGCCAAGAAAGTCCGCTTCGAGTTGCTGGCGAACAACTATTTTAAGGAAGACCCGGACTACAAACCGCGAGTCGAACTCTTCTGCAGCAACGGCAAGTACGAGCGCGCCAACTTCGATCCTGGCGCGCGACTCGGACGCCCCGACTATCCGGGATTCTGGGGCCAACCGAAGATGGAAGTGATGGTCCGCATTGATGGAAGCCATGACCACAAGGGCTGGAACTGGGAGGCCGGGCGTTTCCTCTCTATGGACAAGGGTACTATTCGCGGCGCGATCGGAGCCCAGGTGTTCAATGTGGAGGTCAGAACCAGGACTGGTTACAAGATCGTCGAGTTCTCGCCCGCAGGCTTGAACCTGGACGAAGTAAGGCACCAGTGCGATCTGACTCCCCATAGGCCTTAAAGCGACCGAGGCTGAGAGCGCTCGAATAAGAATTGTTAGTCAGCATTTTGACGGGCTGAGCCGCCGGGCTCAGCCCTTTTTGCATTCGGCGACCAGCAATTTCCGCCAGTGGCTTCGGTGACCTTGGACGCTGCCTCCTAAGTTACTTGCGTTCCCGCCCGGTCTGCTGTTTCACTGGAGTCATTCCTGCAAGCTGGGTCGAGGTCAAATTCAATGGGCGGAAGCGTGATCGAAGGGGCGGCGTTCCTGGTGTTCGTAGTGGGAGTGCTGGTCTACGTAGTCATTCTTTACAACGAACTGGTGCGCCTGCGCAACGACAACGACCGCGCCTGGGCCAACATTGACGTGCTGCTCAAGCAGCGTCACGACGAGATCCCCAACCTGGTGGAGACCGTGAAGGGATACATGCAGCACGAGCAGCAAACGCTGGTGGCGGTGACGCAGGCGCGTGCCGCCTCGATGAACGCGGCCAGCATCGCGCAGAAAGCGACGGCTGACTTGATGATGACGGGCGCGCTGCGCGGCCTGTTCGCCGTGGCGGAAAACTATCCGCAACTCAAGGCCAACGAAAACTTTCTCAAGCTGCAGACGCGCATCAGCGAACTGGAGGAGCGCATCGCGGACCGGCGCGAGTTCTTCAACGATGACGTCAACACCTACAACACACGCATCGGCCAGATCCCCGAAGTGTTTGTGGCCAGCTTCATGAGCCTGAAACCGCGCGCCATGTTCCAGGTCTCCGACGAGGACCGCAAGCTGGTGGAGGTAAAGTTCCAGGGCCAGAGCGCGGGAGCGTAGTGGCCGAGTGTTCCAACCGGAACATATTGCTTGAATGTTCCGACTGGAACATAGAAGCGTTTTGCGATTGTATGTACAAAATGCTCCAACTGGAACATATAAGCATTTCTACTGGAACACTGTGGAAATCTCGGAAAACCACCTTAAAGCTATAGTTTGGCGTCGGCAAATGGCTGAGTAGGTTCGAGTTAGTGAACGCGCCAGAAAAGTGGCAGAAAAGACACAGGGCGAAGAGAAAGCGTTGCCCGGTTGCCGTCGGCGAGAGTGGCTTGCCTAGGGACAGGTGAGTTGCGCGGTACCGGCGACAAAACATCCACCGCCACAGGCGGTGATTGCGAGGCATGCCACGTTGGACAGCGGAGGGTCGTCTGCCCAGATCGTAAAGGTACCGACCGCTCCCGGCGCACATCGGGCCACGCCTCCGGCGGTCACGGATACTTCACTCGTGGACGCGTCCTGGTAGCAGGTACCCCACATGGCCGATAGTGGAGTGACCGTGTGGGACGGATCGGTGTAATAGCCGGTAGCGACGAACTGCACCTGCCCGTTGGGATAATCCTGTGCGTCGGCGGTTGCCGGGCTTAGCGTGATGGACTGGAGTGGATCCTGATTCTGTGATCTTGCCCCGCAGGACAGCGCAAACGACGCAGCCAAGATCATAGCGAGAGAAAAGAGCGTAAGCCGGAGCTTTGCCATAACGCCCTCCTTCCGGATTAGAACCCGAGAACAGGGGCCGGGTTGCTAATCGGCTGACTCTTCAAGTCAAAGTCAAAGGCAGCGGACAGGAGTGTCTGCTCCACACGATCAGAACCTCCGCTCAGATGTCGCCTTGCTTGCCGCGCGTGTAAACGTAGACCAGGGCGAAGATTGAGCCGCTGCGGCCGTCGCGGGGTTCGATGGCGACGACGTGCTGATTGTCTTCCGTGCCGACTTTCAGTTCGGTTACCGGGCCGGTGTTGTCGCCGTCACATTTCAATTGCCTGGGTCCCTTGGAGTCCTTGTCGTCGTCGATGCCGGCGTGGGCATCGCCTCCGTGCTCAGAGGTATGGCATTCGAGAACCTTGCCGTACTTCTTGAGGCGATCGCGGTAGTAGTCAATCACTTTGCCGGGTGCGTCGTCGGATTCATATTTTGCCACCACCAGTTTCATGCCAAAGGCTTCGGTGAGAAGGCCGAGATTGACGGGATCGCTATCTTCCTTATCATGGCGCAGGCGCGCCCCGGGATAGAGCGGTAGCCCGGCTTTGCGAGCGTCCGCGTCATTGCCAAGGTGCAGGTCGCCCGCAGAGCTTTGGATATCGAGATGCTTGTTCTGATCGCTGTCTGATTTTTGGGATTGGGCGCAGGTGGGAATCACCATAGCTATGGCGAAGGCCGCCGCGACGATGGAGCGGAAAAAGATAGATTGAATCATAAATCTCCTTAAGGAGGTCCCAGGAGCTAAGGCCAACGCTGATCTTGCGACTTTACGCGGCGCTCAAGCGCCGCTCTTCCACGGTACTACACGCATTTGTGGGCTTCTCCGCAATCTGCTAAAGGTCGGCATTCTAAATATCGGCAACTTTGCCGTGGGTGCGCACGTAAACCAGCGAGAAACTCGATCCCTTACCCTGCGGCTCGACGGCAACGATATGCTGATCGTCTTTCCGGCCCACCTTGAGTTCGATGTTGTTGCCGTGCTCGCCTTCGCAGGTCAACTCGCTCGAATCATTTCCGGATCCGTGCGATTCCATTTTCATGTCCAGGTTCAGGTGGGAAGTGTGGCACTCCAGCACGCTGCCGTATTTCTTCAACTGCTCTTTGTAGAACGAAAGCACTTTGGAGGGCGCATCGTCGGACTCGTACTCCAGAGCGACAACTTTCAATCCGTAACCGAAGCCGGAGATATTCACATTAGCGCTCCTATCGCTGCCGCGGGAATCTCCTTCTTTCATCCGCGCGCCCGGATAGACCGCCAGACCCACGTCGGAAATATCGGCCTGTTTGCTGACGTGGACTCCGCCGACGGGCGTGTTGATATCCACCTGCTTGTCTTGCCCGTTAGCCTCTTTCTTTACGTTCACGCTGCACGCCGGCAGGAGGAGTAGCGCCGCGAGGCTGGCTGCGGCTATCACGAATGCCGAAAATTTATTGTTGCGCATCATGAAACCCTCCAGCGGCAACACGGACCGGACGGACCGGACGTTCAATGCCGACGCCCCGCTGGGCAACATTCGGAATGCTTACCGGAAGATGGCCGCGGATGGCGATTTCCCCAAACAACGCCTTGATCGCGCTTAGCTCCGACACCGTCGCATTGGAAAACGTACACATGTAATTCTCAATCTTGGGAAAGTCCGCGGCAAGATACGGATTTCCCACGGCGACGACCGCAGTCCGTTCCGCCGCGTGATCGAGGACTTGCTGCAGCAGCGCGCCGGCTGCATCGGCCATCGCGACCGTGTTCCCAACTTTGCCCGCCGTCGGAACCACGTAAACCGCGGCTACCACGGTCTTCGCTTCATCCACTGCCTTCAGCACTTCGTCGCTCATGCCAGCCGCGATGCGAGGATCCACGTAAATCACGTGCGCATCCGGGATGCGAGCGCGAAATTCCCGGCCGAAAACTCGCCCCGATTCCGTCCGGACGTCTTCGGAGAAGAGCACCGCAACCACGTCATTGTGCGTCTCCTCTGTTGTGGTATACGGAAGTGCGCCCTTCGCGGTTCCCCCATTCTTGAGCGAAGACCTAAGCGGAAGAACCTTGCCGTTATCGCGCACCAGTGTAACTGCGGCATCGGCCACCTGCTGTCCGAAAGCCAGGTTGGCAGGCTTGGCCACCAGGTCGGCGACAGCGCTTATATCCACCAGGCGGGCGTCCTGCAGTCCGAGAGACGCCTTTGCCTTCAGGATCTTAAGCACCGAGAGATCGAGCCGTTCGCGGGAAATCTCGCCCGACTGCACCGCCTTCAGCATGGCGTTATACGAGGCGGGAAAGTCGGCGGGGATGAGCAACAAGTCGTTGCCGGCCTTGAAAGCCTCGACCGCGGCCCGGCCGATGTTGTTCGAAAAAAGGTGTGTCAGGCCGGCCATGTCGAGCGCATCGGTGACGATGATGCCTTTGAAGCCAAGCTGTTTTTCCAACAGGTCGGAGACAATCACCGGCGAGATCGTAGCCACGTGGTTCGGATCGGGATCGAGCACAGGCACCGTCACGTGCGCCACCATGACCGAGTCGACCCCCGCCGCGATGGCCTCGCGGAAAGGCGGCAGTTCGATGGAGTCGAGGTGGGCGCGGTCCACGTTGACGCTGGCCACGCCGAGATGCGAGTCAGTGGCTGTGTCGCCGTGACCGGGAAAATGTTTGACCGTGGTCAGCATCCCGCCTTCATGCGCGCCTTTGATGTAGGCCGCGACCAGATCGCCGACCTGTTTGGGATCTTCGCCGAAGGAGCGCGTGTTGATGATGGGATTGGCGGGGTTCGAGTTCACGTCGGCGTCGGGAAAGAAATTCCAGTGAATTCCGATGGCGCGCGCCTCTTCGGCGGTGATGCGGCCGAACATCTCAGCATCTTCCGCTTTGCCATCTCCACCGAAAGCCATGGCGTGCGGAAAGACCGTGGCTCCCATCAGGCGCATGGGGACGCCACGTTCAAAATCGGCGGCGAACAGCAGGGGCAGCTTCGACTCGCTCTGCAGCCGGTTGAGAAGTTCCGCGGCTTCGTAAGGTTCGCTGCGCAGAAGGTACGGACCGTCCACATGGACGGTCATGGCAAACGAGCCGACGTGATACTTCTGCATGTCCTCGCGCCATTGCAGGTATTCGGGATTCTCCACGTTGAGAAAGCTGGCGCGGCACCAGATCATGAATACCTGGCCGACTTTTTCTTCGAGAGTCAGCTTGCGCAACGTCTTCTGGGCCCATTTGTCGCCTGCCGGAGTCAGATGGATGCCGCCGGGGCGCTGATATTTGTCTTTGTCCTTGGCAAGGGCTGCTGGTGTCAGGGCGAAAGCAAGCAGGAAGAAAACGAGTCCGCGTTGCATGCACAAACGATAGCAGAAGGGCAGGTCTTAAAGCAGGTCTTAGGTCTTAGGTGTTAGGCTTGAACTCAGAACAGATTCAACCAGCGTCCTAGACCTAGGACCTAAGACCCGGAGTGTCAAAGGTGCGCTCATCCTGAAATCGGTTCACCAACCCATTGAGGAGACGTCCCACCTCCGAAGCCAAGTTTGTGAGCTTCTGCCCCTCTGCCGCGGCGAGAAATCCCAGTTCGCGTCCGATCGTAATCTGGGTTTGAAGTTCCAGCAGAGAACCTCTCGCGTGGAACAAAAACTGTAACAACTCCTTGCGGGAAAAGCGCCCTTTGCCTTCAGCGATATTGCTCGGCACCGAAACTGCGGCTCGCCTCATCTGACTGGTCAAGCCATAAATTTCCTGCTTGGGAAACGAACTCGTGCTGCGATAAACCTCAAGCCACCAAGTCCATGGAGCGACGCTAGACTTTCAAGTCCTCGTAGGTTCCTTGCACGGTTCCACCTCTTCCGAATTGCACAACCATAACGGATGACGAAGGCTCAGCGCTGTGACATCCGTCACACACCGGGAAAGGAAAATCAGGTCCTGGGTGTTAGGTGTTTGGTCTTAGGGCGCGGCGCAGACGGTTCAACTCTACTAAGTTGCCGTTAGCTGGGGCCTAAGACCTAAGACCTAAGACCTAAGACCTGAGACTCGACCCGAGCTGCCGCCGTCTGTTGAATCTGAACGTCATCCCCGAAGCCGTTCAGCCAGGTGACGTCCGGCTCGCGGCGAAACCAGGTCATCTGGCGCTTGGCGTAATTGCGGTGAGCCTGCTGAGCGGCTTGCAGCGCCTGTTCGCGCGTGAGTTCTCCACGAATGAATTGCACTGCCTGCTTGTACCCGAGCGAGGACAGCGGTACCGCGGCGTCGCCGTATTTCGTAAGCAGATGTTGAGTCTCGTCGATCAAGCCAGCTTCGAACATCTGTTGCGCGCGGCGGTTGATTCGGTCATAAAGAGCTTGACGATCGGGATCGAGACCGAGCCGCAGAATGCGGAAGCCGCGCAACGGATCGCGTCCGTGCTGTTGCCAGAGTTCTGTCATCTTCTGTCGCGAGGCCAGGCAAACTTCGATGGCGCGGATGAGCTTCGGCATGTCGTTGGCATGGATCTTCTCCGCGGCTGCGTGATCCAGGCGCCGCAGAATGCGATGAAGATAACTGGAGCCGCGACTTTCCGCTCGTTCGCGCAATCGCACGCGCAATTCCTCAGACCGCTGCGGACCGGGGAAAAGTCCTTCGAGCAGGGCGCGCAAGGTAGAGGCCGGTGCCGCCCACAACGATGGGTAAATGGCCGCGCGCCTTGATCTCCTCGAGCACTTGCCGCGCCTGGCGGGCATATTCGCCGGCCGTGACGTTGCTGGTGGGCGGGACGCAATCGAGCAGATGATGCGGGGCTCGGGCTCGTTCGGATGTAGTCGGCTTCGCGGTGCCGATTTCAAACTCGCGGTACATCGCGACCGAATCGCAATTGACGATCTCGCCGTGGAAGCGCTCGGCAGGAGCAAGAGAAAGCGCGGTCTTTCCGCTGGCTGTTGGGCCCAGCACAACCACCAGCAGCGGTTCAGGCTGCGCCGAAGGCACCGTCAGCGCACGCTCCAGTGAATGGTGTGCCAGTAGCGAATCAGAGTGAGGGCGAGCAGCAGTAAGCCGATCAGCAGCAGGCCGGAAGTTTCCGAGGCATAAATCGCGTGCCGCTGGTGCTTGTGGGAATCGTTCTGGCGTCGAGCGCTAACCACGACCTCATTGTACGCCGCGCAGAAGCCGTGGGCGCTGCCAGTTCAGATTCCCTGTCCAGCAAATTTGGTCTATACTCGGTGCGCCTGAGAGAGGTGCTTATGAATCAAACCCGCAGGGAAATGTTGGAGAAGTGCGTTGCGCTCGGAGCGGTAACGCTTGCGACTTCCGCTTCGCTGTCGGCGATTGCAAGAGCCTGGGACGCGGCTGAAACCAAGCGGCAGCCCACCCCATTCAACGAACTCGGTCCGTTCTACAAGCGCGATGCGCCGCATGTTTCGGTGTTGCGCGCGCCCGGTGATCCCGGCATGCCTCTATCCGTTGCTGGAATCGTGTACAGCGTCACTGGAGAGATTCTTCCCAATGCCAAGCTTGAAATCTGGCAAACGGATCACTTCGGCCACTATGACAACGCGGGCTATCACTACCGCTCGGTCCTGGAGTCCGACTCGAAAAGCAAATACGGTTTCGAGAGCGTTCTGCCGGGACACTATCCCCAACGCGTGTGCCAGCACGTTCACTATCTCGTGACCGCGCCCGGACACAAGCCGCTGACCACACAGCTCTACTTCGGGAGCGATCCGGTGTTCGATGGCGATCCCGACAAGAATTTCTCCCGCGACCCGCTGATCACCAGCCGCGAACTAGTGCGCCCGGTCGTGCTTAAAGGCGATCCGCAACAGGTGGTTGCCGCGGTGGCCTTCGACATCGTTCTGGAGAAAGCCTGATGCTGACGAAAATCATGCTGACCGGCTCGATTCTGCTGCTAGTGATCGCGTCGTTTGCCCGACCTGCTGCGGGCGCTGGGTTGAAGACGGTGGCGTCAGTTCCCATGCCGTGTGAGTCCCACGGGGAGAGGATTTCGCCGTTAGGAAATCAGGTTGCCGTGTGGTGCAGCGATCAAACCGTGCGACTGGTGGATGTTCACTCGGGAACAACCGCGCATACCTTCGGTCCGGAGCCTCGAGTCTCTGCAGGCTACTATTCGCGCGACGGCCGCTGGTTTGCCGTGGGTTTCGGTGACGGCACGCTAGAGGTTGTGCCCTCCTCCGGAACGGGCGAAGGCAAGCGCTGGAAGAGCGATACGCGCGGCATCGGAGCCTTGGAGTTCCTGCCCGACTCCAGCGGAATTGTCGTGGCTGCGTCAGACCGCCCCGGACAGATTTGGGACCTACGCGGAACGCCGAAACAAGTGGCAACATTGCACTCCGATTTTGCAGGGCTGATCGCGTGCAGTTTCAGCCCCGACGGAAAACTGTTGGTCACTGCCGACGGCGACACCGTGATCCGCTTCTACGACGCGGCTACCTGGAAAATGCTGCATGAAGATCGCGGATTGAGGCTTGAGAGCTTTGCGGTCGCTTTCACCACAGACGGCAGAAGCGTGCTCGTTGGCGGCCCGGACGATCACATCACGGTGCTTGATTCCTCGACTGGTGCCGAGCTTCACAAGCTCGCCAAAGATGCAGACGTCGTTGAACTGATACGCACGTTCGGAACCGATGGTCAGGCAATGATCAACTATTTCGATGTCGACGGAAAAAAACCGGACCACAGGTCCATTTGGAACGTGAACACCGCGCAATCCGTCCTTTTGACGGCAGATCACCCCCTCACAGGCAGCGGCGTCGTTGGCGGCAAGCTTTGGGTCAGCGGCACTAACGGGAAAGTCCTGGACATCTGGGTCTACGAATAAGTCTGCTGTGACCGGCCGCGGGTTTGTGCGATTTTTCCATGGAACCAAACTCACGAAATGCGCGTAATCTCGTCTAAGGGGCTGGGGGAGTTGTGTGCCCGGCGGAGGATTCTAATGAAACGCATGGGTTTTGAACGGTTATTCATGTTTCTGCTTCTCGGCGGTTTGGTTTGCTCATTGGCCGCAGTGCCGGCGCGGGCTGATGAATGGGCGAAAACCTATTCTCTTACTGGCAAGCCCGATCTGCGTGTGGCCACATCCGACGCCGACATTCACGTCTCCACCTGGGATCAGAAAACGATCGAGGCCAAGGTGACGACCACGGGCTACAAGATCGGTGCCGATGGCATTCGGATCGAGGAGCATCAGACGGGGGACGCGGTCGAGATCGAGGTACGGTTCCCGCATCACGGCGTTACCATCGGCTGGGCCAATCATCGCGTCGACATTACCATCCACATGCCGCGCGAGGGACGCGTAGACTTGCGCACCGGCGATGGCAAGATCGAACTGGGCAACTTCAAAGGCGAGATGCTGTTGCACACCGGAGATGGCTCGGAGGAGATTGACGGCGTAGACGGCAAACTGCGGGCGCTGACCGGGGATGGCCATATCCACGCCAATGGCCGCTTTGACGAACTCGACCTCAAGACGGGAGACGGGCGCGTGGACGCGCGGGCGACGGCCGGATCGGCGCTGGCCACGGGCTGGAAGCTCGAAACCGGCGATGGCACGGTGACTCTCGAGGTGCCGGCAAACCTGGCGGCAGACGTCGACTTGCACACGGGAGACGGCCACATTGATCTCGAAATGCCGGTCACGACCGAAGGCAAGATTCGCGAAGGCGAGGTCCGCGGCAAGCTGAACGGCGGCGGAAATCTGCTGGTGATTCATACCGGGGATGGATCGATCCGGCTGCGGAAGAGCTAGGCGAATTCGGCGTCCGGTCTTCGGAGGCTCGCTACACACTTCGAGTGCAGCTTTCCGAACAAGGCCTGAGCCAAGCCTTGTACTTTTGGCTCCAACGCTTCAACTTCCAACGGAAGAGGACCTTTCATGGCAATTCTGCGTACACACGTAATTGCGCTTGCGGTTATATCCCTGGTCTCAATGGCCAGCGCCCAACAACAGCCCGCACCCACCACCTCAAAATATGAGCCGGCGCTGGATGTTACCTCGATGGATCGAAGCGCAGATCCTTGTTCGGACTTTTTCCAATATTCCTGCGGCGGATGGCTAAAGAACAATCCGATTCCTCCCGACCAGTCTTCCTGGAGTCTCTACGCGAAGATGCAGGATGAGAATCGCGTGAGGCTGCGCGGGATTTTGGAAGCTGCCGCCGCGCCTGACGCCAAGCGTAACGCGGCCACGCAGAAGATTGGCGACTACTATGCTTCCTGTGTCGACGAGAAGGCGATCGAGGCCAATGGCGCGGCACCGCTCAAGCCCGATCTGGAGCGCATCGCGAAGATCAATTCAAAGGCAGAGATCGCTGACGTGGCCGCAGCCATGGTCGATGACAACATCCTGTTTCGTTTCGGCTCTACCCAGGACTTCAGAGATGCTTCGCAAGTGATCGCGGAAGCGGACCAGGGAGGTCTGGGCCTTCCCGACCGCGATTACTACTTTAAAGAGGACGCGAAGTCAGTTGAGTTGCGCAAAGGCTATGTGGCGCACGTGCAGAAGATGTTCGAATTGCTGGGAGATCAACCGGCCGCAGCCGCCGCGGAAACGCAAACCGTGATGCGCATCGAAACCGCGCTGGCCAAAGGTTCGATGACCAGGGTAGAACGGCGCGAACCTAAGAATCTGGATCACAAGATGACCAGCGGCGAACTGGAAAAGATCAGTCCCGGGTTTTCGTGGCCGGTTTATTTCACCAAGGTGGGGCTGCCGTCGCTGGCCTCGCTGAATGTGGCGTCCCCCGGCTTCTTCAAGGCGATGAATGAGGAACTCGACAAGGAAAGCCTGGCGGATTGGAAGATTTACCTGCGCTGGCACCTGGTGCATGCGGATGCGCCGTTTCTTTCTTCAACGTTTCTAAACGAAAATTTCGCTTTCTACGGCAAGACCTTGCGCGGCCAGCAGGAGTTGCAGCCGCGCTGGAAGCGCTGCACGCAGTACGTGGATGGCGACCTGGGAGAAGCGCTGGGCCAGGTGTACGTGGAGAAATATTTCGGTCCGGCGGCCAAACAGGAAGCGTTGAAGATGGTGAAGGAAATTCAAGCGGCGATGGAACAGGACATCAACTCGTTGCCGTGGATGTCAGCGGCGACCAAACAGCAGGCGCTGGTAAAGCTGCATGGAATGGCCAATAAGATCGGCTATCCCGACAAGTGGCGCGACTACAGCAAGCTGGAGATCGTGCGCGGAGACGAACTGGGCAACGTGGAACGGGCTCGGCAATTTGAATTCAACCGGGAACTCGCCAAGATCGGCAAGCCCGTGGATCGCGGCGAGTGGGGCATGACTCCGCCCACCGTGAATGCGTACTACGACCCGCAGATGAACGACATCAACTTTCCAGCGGGAGTGCTGCAGCCGCCGGCGTTCGATCCCAAGTCTGACGCGGCGCCGAACTACGGCGATACCGGCGGAACCATCGGCCACGAACTCACCCACGGCTTCGACGATGAAGGCCGCCAGTTCGACGCTCAGGGCAACCTTCGCGACTGGTGGACCGCGGACGATGAGAAAGAATTTGTGAAGCGCGCCAGTTGCATCTCAGATCAATATTCAACTTACACGATCATCGATGACATCAAGATCAACGGCAAGCTAACGCTGGGCGAGGATACCGCCGACCTGGGCGGGCTGCTTCTGGCTTATATGGCATGGCAGGCCGACACCAAGGGAGAGACGCTGCAACCGCTCGACGGCCTCACTCCCGACCAGAGATTCTTCGTGGGGTACGGGCAAAGCTGGTGCGGCCAAACTCGCGACGAGACCAAGCGGCTGCGCGCCACGGTGGACCCGCACTCGCCGGAGAAATACCGGACCAATGGGGTGGTTTCGAACATGCCCGAATTCCAGGAGGCGTTTCACTGCAAGGCGGGATCGCCGATGGTAAATCAGAACCGTTGCCGGGTCTGGTAGAAGAAAATATCTGGTAGAAGGAATTTGTTGGTGGAGAGCTGTCGTGGGTGTGGGAGGATTTTAGAGGAACTATTCCAACCCTTCCATTTCTCCCTTCGTGGGGTTGTAGTAGAAACGGAAGCGAAGCGCGAGATATTGTCCGCCGAATTCGCTGGGCAACGCCGGAAATGGGTCTGAGCCCGTGATGCCCGCCCAGGCTGCGCGATCCAGAGGGACGTCTCCGGAAGTAGCAACCAGCTTCATGCCCGCGACTTTTCCATCTTTAGTAATCGCGAATTCGATGATCAGGTTTCCGTGTTTCATCGCTGCGGATTCTGGAATCGCGTTATACCAGTTCTGCCTCACGTCATGCAGCACCCGCTGCAGGTAGGGGCCGAAGTCCACTCCCATGGTGTCGCTGAGGATCTCAAGATTGCCCACCGGGCGTCCGCGCGCGCCAGTGCCTAATCCAAAGTCGCCGCCACTACCTTGGCCTCCGCCGCCCGCCCTGGCTGCCCGAGCCGCCTCCTGAATCTGGTCGCCCGCGGACATGGAGGCGCCATACTTGCTGAATTCTTTCCTGATGTCTGGCTTGGGAGTTTGCAACTGCGCGATCTGAGGGGGCGCCTGCTGTGGCGCGGCTTCATTTTGCGCTGCATTGGCAGCCGGCTGAGGCGGCGCTTGCTGCGCCATCTGCGGCCCGCTCGCCCCCGGCGCTCCCGGAGGCGGTGTCGCCAGAATCTTGCGCAACTCCTTGACATCCAGTTGAGGATGCCGCGTCATCGCCGTCCGGTCCTTATCGGAGATGACGTTGCTGGTTGTCTTGTGTGGCACTTTCTGCAAGTCCGGCGGCAGCTCCAGGAAGGTCGCATCTTTCAGGTTGTTCAAGTTCTTCGCTACCACGGCTGGGTGCCAGGGAAGGTATTTCTCAAACCTCTCCATATTAAAGATGAAAAGGATGAGAATCATGTGGACAATAATGGAAATCCACGCAGCTTCGCGGCGGCGCGACCGTGCCAGATCGTCCTGCAACTGGATAAGCAGGTGCGGCACGCGCGCCGCATCGTCATCCACATCGCGGTAGGCCGTCTCCCATCCCTGGGCATCGTACAGCCCGAGCTGCTCCGGCTGCGGCTTCTCCGGAGGAGCCACTGGATCCTGGAATGGAATTTGCGTGATGGGCATGAACTGACCGTATCCTGCTAAGCTTGTCGGTTAGACACACATTTCCGTCGCTTTGTTGCATCCGACCTTCTATCGGATGACCCCAGCGCCCAGACGCGGCCAAGCCTCCTTTATTTTCGCATCTTTCAAGGGATTCTGCTCATTGGCAGATGAGGCGGGACTTAGGTGTGTAAACATTTGTAAAACATGCAAATGTCAGCACTTAGATGGGTCTCAGCGATGTGAATTGTGGCGCGTTTCTCAGGGCTTTTCTTTGGCTAGGCTGCCAAGCCCGACTTTCTTCCCATGCGCGCGAATCGCCGCCACAATGTCGAGGGCGAGTGCAAGCGCTCGGCGGCCGTCTTCGAGCGGTACCATGGGCGTAGAGCGTTGCCGTACTGCGTGAAGAAACGACTTCAATTCCGCGTGCAAAGGTTCTTCCGAAGTCACTGCAGGCTTGGCCACCTTAATCTGCGGATTGACGGTGGGAGCGCCAGCCGCCGCCGCATCGGCCCCGACGGTGAAGACGAGTACTTCCTGGCGTCCATAGTCGACCGAAACGTACTGCTGAGGCTGGAAGAAACGCAGCTTGCGCACGCGTTCGGTAGAGACGCGGCTGGCGGTGAAGTTGGCAACGCATCCTGATTCAAATTCCAGCCGCACGTTGGCGATGTCCACTTTGCCGGTAAGGATCGGCAGACCTACGGCGCGAACCTCTTTCACCGGAGAATTGGCAAAGGAGAGCACGATGTCCAGATCGTGGATCATCAGGTCGAGCACTACATCGACATCGAGCGAGCGCGGCGTAAAAACACTCAGACGATGCACTTCGAAAAACATCGGCCGGCTCAGCAGCGGGATCGTGGCGCGCACCGCGGGGTTGAAGCGCTCAAGATGTCCAACTTGCGCAATGCGTTTGCGAGTGGCCGCCAGTTGCACCAACTCATCAGCCTCGTCCAGCGACGCGGCCATCGGCTTCTCGATGAGCACATCAACCCCGGCTTCCATAAGCGCGCGGGCCACTGCCAGATGATGCACCGTCGGCGCCGCCACCGAAGCCGCGCGCACTTCACTGTGCGTGGTCAGCATCTGCTCGACCGAACCGAAAGCCCGGCAGCCGAACTCGCGCGCCACTGCGTCGGCGCGGTCAAGATTGGGATCGACCACGCCCACCAGCCGTACCGGCTCGCCCTGCTGCTCCAGTTCCTTGTAGACGCGAGCGTGGTTGCGTCCAAAGACGCCCACCCCCACTACCGCGACGGAAATCGGATTGTCAGTTTGCAGGAACGAATCTCGGCCGGCCGGTTGCCAGACAGGAACGATAAATTGTAAACGTAAAGCCAGGAAAGAGCATCTGGAACAGATTGAGTAATTTTGCGATCACCAAACTAGGAGCGTCTCACAAAATGCGAACCATTGCGCTGCTCACCGTTTCCAACATCTTCATGACCTTCGCCTGGTATGGCCACCTGAAATATCGGGATGTGCCGCTGTTCAAGGTAATCGTGATCAGTTGGATGATCGCCTTCTTTGAATATTGCTTCCAGGTGCCGGCCAACCGCATCGGCTCCTACGAGTTCAGCGCGGCCCAACTCAAGACGATTCAGGAAGTTATTACGCTGATCGTGTTCTCCGTCTTCTCAGTCCTCTACCTCAAGCAACCGGTGCGCTGGAACCACGCCGTCGGATTCGCCATGATCGTCGCCGCAGTAGCAGTGATCTTCAAGCAGTGGTGAGAAGAATTTTGTAATTGGCAATCGGGTGATTTGAGGAATGTAAAAGCCCTTGCAGAATAACTTTTCAATTGCTCGATGACCCGATCGCAAAATCACTCAATCCGCTTTTGCGCCTTCTTCAAGATGGCAATTTGTCCAGCATGATACAGCGCGTGTTGCGCCACTCCATGCAGCATGAAGTAGAAATCGTATCTCTTGCCCGGAACCCGCTCGCGCAGACGGGATTCGGGCAAGGCCGCAACCGACTTCACCAGCACATCGTGCGTGTGTTTCGCATGAGCGATAGCCTCGCGCCACGCGGCTTGCGTGGGTTTGGGAGCCACCGGAAAATTCGCCGTGCCCGTGAGCTGGACCGTCTCCCCGCCTAATCTGCGGTAAGCAGCGCCGTCCCATGCGGAGACGTGCAGCACAAGCTCCCAGATGCTGTGAACATCAGGCAAAGGCCTGGCCGCAGCCGTGGTGGCATCCATAACGTGCAGCAGTTCAAGCAGCGCAGGGCCATGCCAGGCATCGCCTTCGAATGCGCGGCGAAGCTGGTCGGCGATCAGGGCGGATTCGGAAGTGGGAGAAGTCATGTCTTATGGTCTCCTTGCTGAGAAAGCCTCGGAGTCGCGTATGCGCTCCACTTTGGCTCTCCTTGACATCGACTGATCTGCATAATCCCCGGTCTGCTTTGCGCACTTTGCGGCTCTTCTTTGCGATCTTTGCGGTTAAGAGCTCCTTGCTCGCTCACCGACAAACGCATCCGCAACAACCGCGAGCCCCGCAGCATTCGCCGCGGCAAGAATCTTATCCCCATCGAGCAACAGACACTTTCCGGCATCCAGCGCAAGGCAGGTCGCGCCCGCCGACTTCATGACCTCGATAGTCTTCATTCCGACCACTGGAACATCGAAACGCATATCCTGATTCGGCTTTGCGATTTTAACGACGGTAAGTTCGCGGCTGAGCGTGGAGGCGTCACCGTGTAGCGAACCCAAAATGCGCCCGGCACGCTCGATGGTGGCATCGGTCCCCTCCATGGCTTCGACCGCCACGCAAGCCGATTCGGCAATCACCACGGTCTGCCCGATATCGTGCTGCGCGAGCTGGCGGGCCACAGCGCGGCCATAGTCAATGTTCTTGCGTTCCTGTTCGCTGGGCGCACGACGCGTGAGCGTTCCGGACTTCACCAGCAGCGGCTCGAGCAGTGCGGTGGAATTCTCCAGCGTGATGCCCTCTTCGGCGAGGACCTTGGCCACCGCGCCGAGCAGGCTGTCGGTATTGCGCGTGGCGAGTGAGAGCAACAGCTTGGCCATCCGCCAGTCCGGCCGTATGGCAGAGAAAATCTGCTTATGCTTTACCTGTCCGGCCATGATGGCGCGGCTCACGCCTTCCCGCCTGAAGGTTTCGATCAGCTTCGAAAGCTCGCCCAGCGATAGCCAGTGAACCGAGGCAGCGCCATGAGATTCGATCTCGGGAAAAGCTTCTTCCCTGATCGCGACCACCACAACTTCGTATCCCGCCGTGCGCGCCGCGTCCAGCACAAGCAGGGGGAACGTGCCGTTGCCAGCGATAAGCCCAATACGCATAGCAGTGGTCGTGCTTAGTGGTCAGTGGTGAGTGATGAGTACCAGATTTTACTGGCCACTGATCACCGACCACTGACCACTGTTATTTAATCACTCCTCGTTCCGAGGCCTCGATGAAACGGATCAACATCTCTACGTCTTCGCCGCGCTCGGGTTCAGACTTCAGCTTCCCCAGCGCTTGTGACGTGTTCATCTTCGACGCCAGCAGAGTCTTGTAAGCATGATGAATCTTGCGGATGCGCTCCTTCGAAAAGCCGCGCCGCTCAAGTCCGACTTTATTCATCCCATACGCATGCGTGTCGCGCGCGGCCGAAGTCATCGAAAACGGTAGAACATCCTGCGTGATCGTCGTCCCGCCGCCAATGTAGGAGTGAGCCCCGATGCGCACGAACTGATGCACCGGGCAAAGCGCGCCGACCACGGCCCATTCTTCCACCGTCACATGTCCGGCCAGCGTCGCCCCGTTCACCAGCATGCAGTGGTCGCCAATCACGCTGTCGTGCCCAATGTGCGCATAGGCCATGATCAGCGTGTGGCTGCCAACTTTAGTGACGCCGCCGCCTTTCACCGTGCCGCGCGTAATGGTGACGCATTCGCGGATCTCGTTGTGGTCGCCCATCTCCAGCCGCGTTGGTTCGCCTTTGTAGGTAACATCCTGAGGATCCATCCCGATGGCGCAGAAAGGAAAGAAGGCGTTATCGCCGCCGATCTTCGTCGGCCCACTGATAGCCACGTGCGAAACCAGACGGCACCGCTCGCCGAGTTCGACCTCAGCACCGATCACGCAATAAGGGCCGACCAGGCACGATGCAGGCACCTTTGCTCGCGTATCAATGATGGCGGTGGGATGAACGTTCATGATCGAGTCATTGAATCATCGACAGATCGACTCAGCAAGATCGACTCAGCAGATTAACTAAGCAAGATCGACGGATTTCGCGGAAGCCGAACGCCGGAAGCCGAACACCGCTTCACTCGGCGCCCTCACCGCCATCGGAACCCTGGCCGCGCCCGCGCGAACTGTCGATGAGCTGGCACGACACCATCGCTTCCGCCACTTTCTTGCCATCAACATACGCGATACCCTGCATTCTCACCGCGATCATGCGCGCAATTGCACGCCAGCCCTTCACTTCCACCTCAATGCGCAACTGGTCGCCGGGACTCACGGGACGGCGGAATTTCGCTCGCTCAATCCCAGTAAAAACCATAACCTTGTCGGTTCGGTCTTCCACTTCGGTGAGCAACAGCGCCCCGCCGGCCTGCGCAATGGCTTCCACGATCAGCACCCCCGGCATGATGGGCAATCCCGGGAAATGGCCGTTGAAAAAGGGTTCGTTGATGGTGACGTTCTTGATGGCCACAATGCGCTCTTTGCGTTTCAACTCAAGCACGCGGTCAATCAGCAGAAGGGGATAGCGGTGCGGCAGAATTTTCAGGATGTCGTGAATGTCAAGCGCCGCCTTCGGTGCGGCCGCTTCGATCACGGGAGGAGTGCTCTCAATCATGCTTCATTCTCAATCAGCCTGAAGATTATACTGTACCGCGTTGCATTCATGGCGGAGCAACTCGACCCGCGAGAGGGAATCTTGTCTAGTAAGAGGCCAACAGAATCTATAGCTGCCCAGCCCGAGTGGGCCGAGCGCCTGCGCTACTTCTCGGATCATCAAGACCAGATGGTCAACACGATTCGCGAACTCGTCGAAATCGAATCCCCCAGCGACCACAAGGAGGCAGTCGACCGCATTGCTGCATTCCTGGCCCCCAAGTTCGAATCGCTCGCCGGACGAACTCAACTCCATCGCAGCAGCAACTTCGGCGACAGTTTACAGATCGACTTCGCCGGCAAGGCCAGTCGCAAGCCGGTTCTGCTGCTCGGCCACTACGACACCGTTTATCCGCTGGGCACGCTCACGAACATGCCGTGCCGACTCGACAACGGACGCCTGCACGGGCCTGGCGTTCTCGACATGAAGTCAGGCATCGCGCTCATGCTTCATGCCATCGAAGCGCTGCAGGCATGGCACGGAGCACTGCCACGGCCAGTCACGGTTTTCCTGGTGTCGGATGAAGAAGTGGGCAGCCACTCCTCGCGAAAGATCACCGAGGCCTTGGCGAAAGAATCCGCCGGGGTGCTGGTGCTCGAGCCCGCCGCCGGTCTCCGAGGCGCCGTCAAAACCGCGCGTAAAGGCGTGGGCGAATATACGCTCCGCGTGAAGGGCATCGCGGCACATGCCGGACTCGACCCCGGCAAAGGCCACAGCGCCATCCTCGAGTTGGCGCGGCAAATCACGGTGGTAGCAAAGCTGAACAATTTGAGCCAGGGCCTGTCAGTGAACCCCGGCGTGATTCAAGGCGGAACGCGCACAAATGTGATTGCGGCCCAGGCGTCCGTGGGCATCGACGTACGAATCAAGCTTGCGAAACAGGCAGCCGGCATCGATCGCAAGCTGCGCTCTCTCAAGTCCTTCGATAAGCACTGCAAGCTCGAGATGACGGGTAACATCAACCGCCTCCCAATGGAGCGAACCGCCGGCGTGGCCGCGCTCTACAGGAAAGCCCAGGAGATTGGTCGCCATGTGGGATGGAAGCTCGAAGAAGCATCCGTGGGCGGCGGCTCCGACGGAAACTTCACCGCTGGCATGGGCATTCCCACGCTCGACGGCATGGGCGGCGTGGGCGACGGTGCGCACGCTATCCATGAATTCATCGTCATCTCCGAACTACCCCGACGCGCGCTGCTCCTCGCGGGAATGATCGAGCGTGTTTGAAAAACTACTCTCTGGGAACCAGAACCAAAAAGTAATCCATCTTGTCGCCCTTCACAAAGTCATACTGTTCCCGCAACCGGTATCCCGCCTGCGCAGCCTCACGCAGGACAACGTCCCGGCCCACGCCGTGATCCTCGCCATTCCCATTGCGATCGATGATCCCAACCCTGGCGCCGGGCCGCAGCGACACCCGCAAGTTCCGCAACAGAGCAACCGGCTTCGCAACTTCGTGATACGTCTTCAGCAGCAGCACAGCATCCACTGCGCCCGCGGGAAGAAGCGGATCGTCCGCCTTGCCAAGAATCGTCTTCACGTTGCGCAGTTTCTCTTTCCGCACACGATCATCGATGTAGCGAATCGACTCCGGATTAATATCCACCGCATAAACGAGGCCGCCTTCGCCCACTCGCCGCGCCGCGCGCACCGTAAACCAGCCCGATCCAGCTCCAATATCGGCTACCGCCTTTCCGGCCGTGATGCCCAGAATGTCCATGACGCGATTGACCTGCAGGCGTTCATCCCGCCCCGGCGAATCGAAAATGGAGAGATCTCCCGTGTAAGGCTGGCTGGTCTTGCGATGTTCGCTCGGCGCAGCGGCCGGGGCTGGAGGAGGACTTTGAGCGGGCAACAGTGACAGAGCCGGGCACGAAACCAGCAGCGCCAGCATTAAAACACGACGTATGAGAGTCACCAGAGCCTCCGGCAGCCTTAGCCTCTAAGCATAGACTTCAAGAGCGCGGCTTGGTAAGCGCCCGTAGTTTCGGCTTCATAGTAAATTTCACCGAGCTGCGCTTTGACTCCGAAGTGAGCATGGCCTAGACTTTCCGCAGGGAGTTCGGACAGCCGCCGCTGCAGTCGCCGCGAGCCTTCGAAAAACCCGGTGGAGGAATTATGGGCGAAGGTCTTTTTCAGCCGCTGCACTTGATCCTGATCATAGCCATCATCCTTCTGATCTTCGGCACCAGTAAGTTCGCCGCGCTGGGCAAGGGTATGGGCGAAGGCATCCGCAACTTCAAAGCCGCGATGAAAGATCCTGAGGAGGAAAAAAAAGAGCAGAAAGAAGAAGAAAAAAAGTCCTAGCTCTGTTGCGATTCACTCTGAATTTTTCTTAGCGTCTTCATTCAAACTGTCCCCCGTTCACGCAACATCGCATACACCAGCGCCACGGGCAGTCCCACCACATTGCTGTAGTCGCCTTCGATGCGCGGGATCCACCGCGAAGCCAAGCCCTGGATCGCATAAGCCCCCGCCTTGTCCATAGGTTCGCCGGTAGCGACGTAGGAGCGAATCTCCTCCTCGGAAATCTCGCACATGGTAACCAAAGTAGTCTCGGAAGCGGTCTTGAGGTTACTGGCCGCTGACCACTGATCACTGGCCACTGGCCCCACAACGCACACTCCAGTGATCACAGCATGCGTGCGCCCGGAAAGCAATCGCAACATGCGGGCAGCATCGTCCGCATCGCGAGGTTTCCCAAGAATAACGTCATCGACCACAACGATCGTGTCCGCGCCCAGCACGCATTGCTGCGGATTCCTCTGAAAAACCGCCAACGCCTTCTCCCGCGCCAGCCGCTTCGCGCAATCCCGTGGCGATTCCCCAGCCAGCGGCGCCTCATCAATGTCCGCGGGTTGCACCGTAAACGGAATCCCAGCGGAGCGCAGCAATTCCTGGCGCCGAGGCGAAGCAGAAGCAAGAATGAGCATGCGAATCAAATTCTAAAAGCTAACCACTGACCACTGAACACTAACCACCCCACTTCACCGGCTCCCAACCACGCCGCGGACGGACTCAATTAGCTTCACAGAATCGTAGCCGACGCCGTCCTTGAACACGGTCTCCACATTCTCGATGTCCTCGATCTTCTTCGACGGGTCGCCTTTGATCACGACCAAATCCGCCGCCTTGCCGGGAGCGATCGTCCCAATGCGGTCTAGTTCTCCAAGAAACTGCGCGCCGTTCGCGGTGGCGATGTGAATTGCCTCCACCGGAGTAAATCCAGCCTCCACCAGCAACTCGACCTCGCGCTGATCGCCAAAGCCCGCGATCACGCCTCCCATACCGGTTGGGTCGAGGCCCGCCAGCAGCAAGCCGCCCGCCTGCGCGAAGGCATGCTCGAATTCCATTTCTTTCTGGAACGCGGCCGGCCAGGGCGAGACGTCGCTTCCATATTGCTGCCGCAACCCGCTGGTGTCGCTGGAGCGGACCCGGTTCCAAAGCAGCGCGTTGCGTGCATCGGGAGAAAGCGCATCGAGAACACGCTTCTCCAGCGTCGGACGTCCGGCAAAACTTCCCATCTCAAACACCGGAAGCGTCGAGGTGACCGCGACGTGGTGCTGTACCAGGTCAAGGATCATCTCATGTAGCGGCCCCGCATTCACATCTAGCTTGGCCATAAGAGTGGGGCTCTCCGATGGGTTCGGGCATTCTCCCGGCTTCTTCGCGGGAAGAAATTCCGTATCGACGAACAGGCCGTGCTCAAGATCATCGATGCCGATCGCCGCCGCTTCCCGAAACCCGATGGAACAAAGATGTCCGGTAACTTTCGCACCGCGCTTGTGAGCCGCGGCCACGGCAGCAGAAAGTTCCGCCGGAGTAATGAACATGTACGCCTTGAAATTGTCGACGCCCTGGTCTAACCAGAAATTGACGGTCTTCGTCGCGTCGTCAGGCCCTGTGAGCTGATGCATTTGCAGCGCCCAACTGCCGGCTCCTTCAAGATAAGGTCCCGTAACGTGGATCTTCGGGCCCGGCGTTTCACCCTTATCGATCTGCTTCTTGAGTTCAAGATCAGTGTAGGGCTCAAGCGCACCTGTAGTGCGGATCGTCGTCACCCCGCCGGCCAGATACAAGCGCGGAAAACTGAACCCCATCGCGCCAAAGATGCCGTTGCCCATGGGATAAAACATGTGGTCATGCATGCCAACCAGACCGGGGATAACACTATATCCGTGCAGGTCGAGCACCTGGGCATCCTTGGGGACACTCGCCGATGCGGCGTCGGAAACCGACTCGATCTTCCCTTTGGAGATCACGACAGTCTGATCTTCGCGCGCAGCCGCACCCGTGCCGTCAATCACGCGCACGTGGGTCAACGCCACCACAGCCGAGTCCACTTTCACAAAGGCACGCACCTGCGGCGAGAGAGTTTGGGAGAATGCAAAACTGGCAGTCAGTAAGCACACGATTGCAAACGAATACTTCGGCATGGGATGCCCCCGCCATACGAATTCAGAAGCGCAAAGATTGTAACGGATGGAGTGGCCGCCGCGCCAAAAGCGAAGAATCGGCGGAATTCAGAAGCAAAGGCCTCGAACCTTCGAGGCCTCAATACGTTGGGTAAAACACAGCACCCCGCGACAAGACCAGTATGACCTTGCCATCTGAAAGAATCAAGTTACTTTTGTTGGGAGGCCTATCCTCGCATTTTGGCCCCCCACAGAACCAACGCTTTCGCACTGGAAGCGTGGACCCGACGGGATTCGAACCCGCATCTGCGACCGTCGCGAGGTGCTGTGTTTCCATTACACCACGGGCCCAAAGAAACAATACAGCCAGCCCACGGCGAGAATTACGCATGGGTCAGACTTTTTCTGAATCCAAGCCCGGAACGGGAATCTCAGGCCGCCTGCTAAAATCAAGGATTAGCCACAACCTCTAAAGAGCAGTCGTCGTTCCCAGTTGCGATTAGGTCTGACTGGCGACTGACAACTGACAACTGGACTATGGACGCCGCTTTCCTCCGCAACTTTGCGATCATCGCGCATATCGACCACGGTAAATCCACGCTGGCGGACCGCCTGCTGGAGCTGACGGGTTCGCTAACCGCGCGCGAGATGCAAGCCCAGGTCCTCGACTCCATGGACCTGGAGCGCGAGCGCGGCATCACCATCAAAGCCCACGCCGTCCGCATGATGTACACCGCCCACGACGGCCAGACTTACCAGCTAAATCTGATCGACACTCCCGGCCACGTGGATTTTTCCTACGAAGTCTCACGCTCGCTGGCCTCATGCGAAGGCGCGCTCTTAATAGTCGACGCTTCGCAAGGAGTGGAAGCGCAAACTCTCGCCAACGCATACCTTGCCATCAACAACGGCTTGGAAATCATTCCCGTCATCAACAAAATTGATCTTCAAAGCGCCGACATCCCGCGCACCAAAGAGATGATCGAAAGCGCCGTCGGTCTCGACGCGTCCGATGCAGTGCTAATCAGCGCGAAAACCGGCCAGGGCGTGCCCGACGTGCTGGAAGCTATTGTGAAGCGCATTCCCCCGCCAAAAGGCAATCCCGACAGCCGTCTTCAGGCGCTTATTTTCGATTCCTGGTTCGATGCCTACCGCGGCGTTGTAATACTCACCCGCGTTTTCCAAGGCACGCTGCGCAAGGGACAGAGAATTCGCCTGTGGTCGAATGGAACAACTTTCGACGCGGAGACTCTCGGAGTGCAAAGCCCCAAGCCGGTCGAGATCGAAGAACTTAAAGCGGGCGAAGTGGGATTTCTTATCGCCAATATCAAGAACGTAGCCGACACAAAAATCGGCGACACCATCACCGACGACGCCAACCCTGCCTTCGAAGCGCTTCCCGGCTTTGAAGAGATCAAGCCGATGGTGTTCGCCGGCCTCTATACCGTCGACGCGCACGAGCACACGCGTCTGCGTGAAGCCCTCGAGAAACTTCGGCTGAATGATTCGTCTTTTTTTTTCGAGCCGGAAAGTTCAGTAGCGCTCGGCTTCGGCTTCCGTTGCGGCTTCCTCGGCCTGCTGCACATGGAAATCATTCAGGAGCGCCTCGAGCGCGAGTTCGCGCTCGAACTAATCACCACCGCGCCCGGCGTGCGCTACAAGATCTACAAAACTGATGGTGTAATGATCGAGGTCGACAACCCCTCGCGCTGGCCCGATCCCAGCGAGATCGCGAAAGTCGAAGAGCCCGTGATTCTCGCCACAATCCTCACCAACGAAGAATATGTCGGAGGAATTCTGAAACTGGTCGAAGACAAACGCGGCAAGCAGAAGACCTTCGAGTACGTCAGCTCGTCGCGTGTCATGTTGCACTATGAGTTGCCGCTGAATGAAATCGTCCTCGATTTCTACGATCGTCTCAAATCAGTCTCGCGCGGCTACGCTTCGCTCGATTATCACCTCGCCGATTATTGGGAGTCGCCCATGGTCAAGCTCGACATCCTCGTGGCCGGCGAGCCGGTCGATGCACTCTCCATCATTGTGCATCGCGATTTTGCCTATGAGCGCGGCAAGGCGCTGGTCTCAAAAATGAGGCAACTCATACCCCGGCAAATGTTCGAAGTGGCAATCCAGGCCTCGATCGGTGCAAAAATCATAGCCCGCGAAACCGTCTCCGCCATTCGCAAGAACGTCATCGCCAAGTGCTACGGCGGCGATATTTCCCGCAAGCGCAAGCTGCTCGAAAAACAGAAGGAAGGCAAGAAGCGAATGAAACGGATCGGTCGCGTCGATATTCCGCAGGAGGCCTTCCTCGCCGTCCTGAAGGTCGGCGAAGACAGTAATTGAGGAGAAGAATTAATTTCCAGCTAGCCCGTCACCCTGCTTGCCTCAAGGCCGGGTTGGCGGCGTTCCGGGAAATTGTCTTTCGATCACCCAGGATCCCTTTTCCCGGTCGCCGCACGCAGGAATATGGTCTGTCCGACAGCCAGTCGACCGATGCGAGTGACGCGCCGTAAATCCCGCGGTGTTCTGGTGCACACGAACGACCGCCTTCAGCATTTCTGGCACCGGACTGGCTGAGTCGGGATCAAGGTTCACCATCGAGCAGCGTACGTCGCGCATCGTGGCGGCGATGGCGGGGCCGTCGTCCTCCTCGCCGAATGAGAGCATACCCCCCAGCCACTCGTCCTCCTGGAACGGACCCGATCGCAGTAAACGAACCAGAACATTCGGGCGAAATCGTCGCACGTCCGGGGTCCGCCCCGCGAGTCGAGAGATCTCGCGCACCGTATCGAAGGCGATCACGGAGACGGTCGCTTCATCGAAGATTCCCTGGTTCAACCGCATCATCTGCACCGGAGACCCGTACCGACGTCCGACCTCCGTGGCCAACTCCTCCCCGAAGACGGGCATTTCTTCGCCATCCGGCGTGCGAATATGCGTGGGGAGAAGAGGGTCTCCCTGAGCACCGTCTTCACGAACATCACCTTCGCGACGCAGCGGTGCAAACCGAAGCAGGTCGGGAAGCTTGCTTGCTGTTAGCCACGGGAGCCCGCTGCGATCATCCTTCCGCCGCAATGCTAGGCGTCTGTCACCATCGAGGCCGTGCCAGCCCAGGTTGGCGACCTCAAGTTGTTCGCCACCCATGGACTTCACGGGATACCGGAAGATCGCCTCCACATTTCCGATTTCTATGAGCATGCGCTCGAGTCCGCCCAACAAATAGAGTTGCTTCCACAGGCGGTCGCTCATTGCCTTGACCGCTATGGCCAGCTCGTGGAATACCCGCGCATGAACAATATCATCATTGCCCGTCATACCCGCCGACCGACATAGATGTGCTCTTGACAGGCTTGGGACGCCCGTCGATAATGCTCGCCGCGTTGTTTCTGGTTCCCCACGTTTGTTCAGAGTCCTTTCGGATTCTCAAGTAATGCCGGGCCGAGTCCCTGCTTTCCAGTCGCGGGATCGGAGGACAACGAAATGCAAAAGTCGAGAACGCTCGGAATTTCATGCTTTGTGTGCCTGGCCTTGTCGGCCATTACCGTTGCGCAATCGTGGCAACCACTGAAGCACCAGCCGAAGTTTGGAGCCAGTCTTCCTCTCTTGCTCACCGACGGCACCGTCATGGTGCAACTTGCTAATGGGTACGATTGGTGGCAACTGACCCCCGATCTGACCGGCAGCTACGTAGATGGCACCTGGAAACAACTGGCCTCGCTGCCTTCAGGATATGCTCCTTCCGCTTTCGCCTCGGCAGTCTTGCCCGACGGAAGAGTCATTGTGGAGGGTGGCGAATACAATTTTTCTCAACTTGTCTGGACCAATCAGGGGGCGATTTACACTCCCTGGACCGATGAGTGGACAACGGTCAATCCTCCGGGCGGTTGGAATACCCTTGGCGACGCTGAAAGTGTAGTCCTGCCGGATGGAACATTCATGGTCGCCAATTGTTGCTCATTCCCCTTCCTGGCCGCCTTGTTGGACGCCAAAACCCTCACTTGGACTCCAACCGGAACAGGGAAGCAGGACTCCTATGATGAGGAAGGTTGGACGTTGCTTCCCGACGGAACCGTGCTTACGGTCGACACGGAAAATGCGGCGCACCCTACTCACGCAGAAAAGTACATTCCGGAGTTGGGAGAATGGGTCAGCGCTGGCAGCACGGTCGTCCTCTTATCAGACCCATCAACGGCAGAGATAGGGCCGGCGGTATTGCGGCCAGATGGGACGGTCTTCGCCACTGGCGCTAGCTCCAACGGGCCGGGCCTCACTTCCGTGTATCATCCGCCCGCCACCCGCTCTGAACCGGGATATTGGGTTCCGGGTCCCGATATTCCGAACGGAAACGATATGGCGGACGCGCCCGCGGCCTTGCTCCCGAATGGCAACGTACTCTGCGATACCAGCCCGGGCTACGGCAACCCTCCCGTCTCATTTTATGAGTACAACGGGACGGAGTTCGTCCGTGTGCCTGCACCACCCAATGCGCCTTTCGAGGGTTCAGGCAGCGGCGCAATGCTCGTTCTCCCGACAGGTCAGATTCTCTTCACAGATGGCTCGGGGGATGTGGAGATCTATACATCGTCGGGAAAGGCTGAACGCTCTTGGGCGCCCGCGATTACCGAAGTGTCCAGGAGCTTGGAGCGCAACCAGACATACGTCATTGCGGGGAAGCAGTTCAACGGACTTTCGCAGGGTGCCATGTATGGCGATGATGTGCAGACGGCTACAAACTATCCGTTGGTGCGGATTACCAACAGCGCGAGTGGCCATGTCTTCTACGCGCGAACTCACGACCATAGCACGATGGCAGTAGCGACCGGGGATAAGAACGTATTCACTTATTTCGACGTGCCGGCCGATATCGAAACAGGCGCGAGCGCGATTGTGGTGGTGGCAAACGGCATCGCTTCCGATCCAGTCTCAGTCGCAGTGCGTTAGCCCCTCGATTGGAATCATGGTTAGCGCTGAAATCGAAGGAGGAAGCTTATGGCAAATCCACGGCTAATTTCTGGATCATGCTCGAGAACTTCCCTGCGCGCGGCCGGCGCTCTTCTCGCATCTTTCGTTTTCGCTGTGCCAGCCATTGTCGAAGCGCAAACCTATACATTCAGCTCCCTCTATTCTTTCCAGGGGGCCAGCGGTGAATATCCTTTAGGCGGAGTCGTCGTAGATTCAAAGGGTAACCTCTACGGGACCACCTCGGAAGGCGGCTTTTATGGTAATGGCACGGTCTTCAAAGTGACAGCGACAGGCAAAGAGACTGTGTTGCACAGCTTCAAGGGAGGAGTTTCGGACGGAGAATTTCCCGAAGCAGGTGTGATCCGGGACTCCGTGGGCAATCTTTATGGCACCACCACGCTAGGTGGCGCCGCTGGATACGGAACGGTGTTCAAGGTAACTGCCAGCGGCGAGGAAACCGTGTTGCACAGTTTTGGTCAAACCAAGGACGACGGAAGATTTCCGAGCGCGAGTTTGACCTTCGATTCGAAAGGCGATCTGTACGGCACAACTCAGCAAGGCGGAAAAGCCGGCTTCGGAACCATCTTCAAAGTGGATGGAAACGGCAAAGAGACAATCGTGCACAATTTCGCCGGAAATCCCAACGACGGGCAATATCCAGTGCAGAGTATGATCCACGATTCGAAGGGTAATTTCTACGGAGCCACCGAACTCGGCGGCTCTGTCAATGACGGAATTATCTTCAAACTCGATTCCCTGGGGAACGAGACCGTGCTTTTCAGCTTTGTCGGAGGTTCAGGCGGGAGCAATCCCTTCGGCGGCGTCGTGGTCGACTCGGCAGGCAATTTGTACGGCGGTGTGCCTTACGGAGGAAACGGGATAGGGCTAATTTTCGAACTCGACACGTCGGCCAATGAAACTGTTCTTTATACGTTCAGTGGAAGCGACGGCTCCTATCCCTCCTCGAACCTCATTCGAGACTCGCGCGGGAATCTTTTCGGCACAACCGAATTCGGCGGTGCCGTCGGTGCAGGTGTGGCTTTCGAGGTAAGCAGGAACGGCACAGAAACCGTATTGCATAACTTTGGCGGGTCAGATGGCTCTGATATCCTCACGCCCCTCGTCAGCGACGCTGCCGGCAACCTCTACGGCACTACAACCGAAGGTGGCGCAAGCGGTCAAGGAACAGTATTCAAGCTTAGTCAGTGAATGAGCTCCTACCCGAAGCACTCCGACGCCGGATGGTCCTAGAGTCACGTCCTGAGGAACCACCGGGCCATAGCGTCCCTCATCTTCCAGGCCAAAACGCTTCAGTTAGCCCTTACGATGGTTTTGCGCCGCTCAGAGACACGGAATTCAAGGATCGGGAGCGCAAAATGTGCAAATCTCCAAAGCGGGAATAAGCCGCTTTTCCGCTGGTTCCCCCTATGTTAATTCCGAGCGAATTGCCTAACTGGTTACTACTCAGGACTTTAAGAAGCAGAAGCCCGGGGAATCCAGATCGCTCAAACCTTCTTTTTGGTTAGCAATTCCTGGCCCGGCCAGCATTCCACAAGCTTTTCCACAGCGCGACCGCTAAGCACAACTCGAATCCCCTAAGCCACTTAACCGTTCAAACTACAGGCATTCCTGTAATCCAAATTACAGGGATTCCTGTACCGCCACGATTCACTCCTCGGGCTCCATCCCGCCCTCGGCCATCATCTCGAACCTGGTGCAGTTCTTCCGGAAGGCCAGCATCAGCTTGCCCGTCGGCCCGTTTCGCTGTTTGGAGATGATGATCTCCGCCTTCCCCTGCAACTCCGGATCGTCCTGCCGGTAAACTTCCTCCCGAAAGATGAACATCACCAGATCAGCGTCCTGCTCTATCGATCCTGACTCGCGCAGATCGGAAAGCTGCGGACGATGGTCGCCGCCCCGGCTCTCCGGAGCGCGGCTCAACTGCGAGAGCGCAACCACCGGCACACTGAGTTCCTTGGCCAGCCCCTTCAGTCCGCGCGAAATCGCCGACACTTCCTGCGTGCGATTTTCGTAACGCTTGCCTCCGCCCGACATGAGTTGCAGATAGTCCACAATGATCAGGTCAAGCCTGCCCTGCGATTGCTTCAAGCGCCGCGCCTTCGCCCGCATTTCGCTCAACGAAATCCCGGGCGTGTCATCGATAAAAATGGGCGCGTGCGCCAATTGCTCCATGGCCCGCACCACCTTGCGCGTATCATCCTGCCACAGCGATCCGGTGCGCATTTTGTGCGCGTCCACCTCCGCCGTCGAGCACAGCAGGCGCAGCAGCAGCGCTTCGCGCGACATTTCCAGAGAAAACACTCCCACCACCTGCTGATCTTTGATCGAAGCATTCTCGGCAATGTTCATGGCAAACGCGGTCTTGCCCATCGAAGGCCGCGCCGCAATGATCACCAGATCCGAGCGCTGCAATCCGCTGGTCATCTCGTCGAGATTTTCGTAGTGCGTGGCCAGTCCAGTGATGCGCTGCCCGCGCTGCAGCAAAGCATCCACCGACCCGAACGACTCGCGGACAATCTCCTGCACGCCCATGAATCCGCGCCCAATGCGCTTCTCCGAAAGCTGGAAGATCGCAGCCTCCGCATCGCTAAGCACCTCCTCGGCGGTATCCGATTGATCGGCCGCCCGCGCAATCGCCGTATTGGCCGCATGAATCAGCCCGCGCAGCAGCGCCTTGTCGCGCACGATCTTGACATAGTGCTCAATGCTCGGCCGGTCCGGAACCCCGTCCAGCAGGCTCGACACGTAGCCCACATCGCCGATCGCCTGCAGATCCTTGTGCCGGTCCAGCTCCTCGATCAACGTAATCATGTCGATCGGACGCGATGACTCCGCCAGATCGACCATCCGCCCATAAATCCGCCGGTGCGAATCCAGCGAAAAATCCTCGATCCGCAAATGCTCGGCCGCCTGGTTGTAAGAGAAGTTGTCCAGCAGAATCGCGCCCAGAATCGAACGCTCCGCCTCCACATTCGCCGGAAGAGTGCTGATGTTGTAATCGGTAGTCGCCATTAGTTTCGTACAACACTGTGTCGTAAACTCTCAACTAGGATAAGCGAAGACAAAGCGAAGCGCCAAATGAATTGTGCAGAACCTGTGAAGGCGGGCAATATGTTGTGGAAGACACGAGAAAACGCGTCCGATACAAAAACCGCGCTCTTCGAGGCTAAAGGTTCATCCGCGCAGATCCGCGAAAATCCGTGGCGACAACCGCCAAAAAAACAAATGCGGCCGGGGCCAGCCACCCCAGCCGCATCGTTCGTGGATCTCTCGTCTTGCCTTCCCGCCGCTAGGAGCAGCGGGACGATGGTACTGGTCCGACAGCGCTCGCGCAGAGTGCCACTTTTACCAGTACTGACTGCAGAAACGTGATTCGAAGAATCACTTCTCTGCAACCCCTGCCGTAACCAACGGTTCAGCCTTACTCAGGGAGCAGGCCGAGGAGGAGGCCGCAATGCCCGGGCAACCGGCACGCACTCTCGCGCGTCTCCGAATTTCCCCCTGGCAATTCACCCTCGAGAATTGCCAGTCTGCCACCGCCGTCACCGCAATCATCCGTTGGCAAGCTTTGAGAATGCCACGTATTCGCTGAACCCACTCTCGTCCGGAATGTTTCGCCTCGCAACAGAAAAATATTTCCCGCTTGTGCAGAAGCTGTGCAGGACGAGACTTCTCTGTGGAGGTCTGAGGAAAACCGTGGGAGAAATCGCGGAGAGCGACCCCTGAAGTTGCAGGGGATTTACCTTAGACGCGGTGAAGAAAATAGCGTCGCGCAAGATACGCGAAACCATACCGCTCACTGCCGAGGAGAATTCCTCGGCGCACCCCTGAATGTCGTCGATCTGGCCCGGCTCGGGTTCGGCCTCTGGCTTTGCACCGGCTGATCGTTGCAGCAAGTCCCAGTTCTCCCGGTACTTTTCGTACCGGGACTGGTTGCACTTGGTATGCAGCGAGACCGACTTCATCCCCAGAATCTTCTCCTCGGGAATGATGTACCAGGCATCCTCGAAAACAATGTACGCCGCCAGAAAGTCGAACGACCCGGGCGGATACGGATGGCTGCTGCTGCACACCGTGCACATCCAACCCTCTTCCAACTCAAAGATGGTGGATTTAACCTGCACCGCCACAAAGTGACGCGGCCATCCCACCACAAAGTCAAAACTCCTCGAGTCTCCCCAAGGCTTGCTGATCGGCAAACCAAGCTCTGCCACGCGCACCATAAAACGCATCTCGGTCCACTCGCCGCGAAGTTTCTTGCCAATCACTTTCGGTATCCGCTTCTTCATCGACCACCTCAGAACGAAAAAGGCGGCATTCGG
The DNA here is from genome assembly GCA_963850805.1 of uncultured Acidobacteriaceae bacterium. Taxonomy (GTDB): domain Bacteria; phylum Acidobacteriota; class Terriglobia; order Terriglobales; family Acidobacteriaceae; genus Sulfotelmatobacter. The sequence continues at coordinate 172,233 of CAWKNF010000004.1, forward strand.
GAAAAACTCGCGAATGCCGCCTCATCTATTTATTGAATAGCCATTCGCAAACGAAGGCAAGAAAATTCTAAGAAAAAGTCGGAGCGATTCCCAAAATGGGAATTGCAGGTGTGGAGCGGGCGCCCCCGTCCGCTAATGTCGGCGCCATCACAAAGTTGAAACAAATCGAGAACGCATGCAGTGCCGTGGAAGAGCGGCGCTTCAGCGCTGCGTAAAGCCCAGAACCACCCGGGCTTCAGCCCCGGCGGTCGTATTTTCCGGCTACAATCAAAGGTCCGACAAACTTGCATGCACAAGCCACCTCATCCCGGCCAGGTTCTCCGCGAATATCTGGGGGATCTGGCCGTGACCACGGCAGCGGCCCATCTGCGGATTACGCGCGTGACGCTCTCGCGCGTGCTCAACGGCAAGGCCGGAATCTCCGCCGCCATGGCCATCCGGCTGGCGGCCGGCCTGGGCACCACGCCAGAGCTGTGGATGAATATGGGGCTGGCCCTATCTTTGCGCCGCCACTACTGAGGCTGCCCCACCCTCCGCGATTTTCTAAGGGTGGGCACCACGAAGGCAAAAGCAAAAGCCCCGAGGATTCCTCGGGGCTTTTAAGTACCGGACACTGTTCGCCAAACACTATCTATGATAGATGAGTCACGCGCCATGTCAAGCAACTTCGGTAAAGTCGAGTGACCGAGGAGGGCAAGGGAGTCGAACCCTAGTGGCTGAAAACCACTCGACTGTTTGGCGAACAGCGTCCAGTACCCACTGGCAATACCTCCTAAACACTATTCGTCCGTCCTCATTGTAGGGGCCGCTGATCTGCAAGAACGATCAAAACGGACAATATTTTCGGGACCGAATGCCGTTTCGGGAAGGCTGCGCCAAAAATCAAAGGCACGACCGAAGCCGTGCCTTTTTTGTTTCTCCGTCTTGATCCGTGCAAATCCGTGGCTAATTCTTAGTCTCTTACTCCATCCATAAACGCCCTCAGCTTCCGCGACCTCGACGGATGCCTCAGCTTTCGCAGCGCCTTGGCTTCGATCTGGCGGATACGTTCGCGCGTTACTGCGAACGACTGGCCTACTTCTTCCAGCGTGTGCTCGCTGCCGTCTTCGAGGCCGAAGCGCATCTTGATTACTTTTTCTTCGCGCGGGGTCAGCGTGCGCAGGACCTGTCCGGTCTGGTCCTTGAGGTTCACGTTGATCACGGCTTCGGCAGGTGAGACTACGGCGCGGTCTTCGATGAAGTCGCCTAGATGCGAATCTTCTTCTTCGCCGATTGGGGTTTCGAGGGAGATGGGCTCCTGCGCGATCTTCAGAACCTTGCGGACTTTCGCCACTGGAATGTCCATGCGCTTGGCGATTTCTTCGACTGGTGGGTTCGCGTCCCAGTTCCTGCACCAGTTGCCGCGAGGTGCGGATCAGCTTGTTGATGGTCTCGATCATGTGCACCGGGATGCGAATCGTGCGCGCCTGATCGGCGATGGCACGAGTAATCGCCTGCCGGATCCACCACGTGGCGTAGGTGGAAAATTTGTAGCCGCGGCGGTATTCGAACTTGTCGACGGCTTTCATCAGGCCGATGTTGCCTTCCTGAATGAGGTCGAGGAACTGCAGGCCGCGGTTGGTGTACTTTTTCGCGATCGAAACTACGAGACGGAGGTTGGCCTCGATCAGCTCGCGCTTGGCCTGCTCCGCGTCCATGTCGCCCTGGATGATTTCGCGCTGCGTGCGCTTGATCTCCTGGAACAAGAGTCCGGCTTCGGCTTCGAGCTTTTCGATTTCGCCTCGTACGGCGCGGGCCTGGCGGCGATATTCTTTTTTTTGATCTTCGCTGCGCGTGGCGTCGGCTTTGCGCTCGAGGTTGCCCGCCTGGCGGTCGAGCGAACGCATGCTGTCGACGGTTTTGTTGACGCGGTCGATCAGGCGCTTGCGCTCGGCGTTGGTGAATCCCAGCTTGCGCACGGCGAGCGAAACCCGCACGATGGCGCGGGCCAGGTTGCGGCGCGCGCGGCGATGATCCTTGGGACGTTTCTTCTGCGAGACCGTCGCGTACTTTTCCTGCAGAACGCCGGCCTTCTTGTAGAGCTTGGCCATGGCGTCGATCTTGCCGGTAAATTCGTTCAAGCGGTTCTGCAGAATTTCGTCGGTGATCTCCTCCTCGTCGAAGGTGACGACCTCTTTGATGGAGCGCACGCCCTTCTTGAGGTCTTCGCCCATGGCCAGCAGTTCGTGGATCACGATCGGCGAGCGGGAGAGCGCCTTGAGCACGCGAATCTGGCCGCGCTCGATGCGCTTGGCGATTTCGACTTCGCCTTCGCGCGTGAGCAGGGGAACAGTTCCCATCTCGCGCAGGTACATGCGGACGGGATCGTTGGTTTTTTCGAGCGCGCCGGGAGTGAGGTCGAGTTCAACGTCCTCGCCCTCTTCGCCTTCGTCGAATTTTTTATCGAGCGCGGCGGAAGGCAGCTTGGGGCCTTCCAGCACGTCGATGCCTTGCGTACCGATGGTAGTCAGCAGGTCGTCCAGGTCTTCGGGACTAACCACATCGTGAGGGATTAGGTCGTTTACCTGGTCATACGTCAGATAGCCCTTCTCTTTGCCGGCATCGACCAGCTTTTTAATGTCGTCGTACTTGTCTTCAAGAGCCAAGAGGTGTTCCTCAAATTCTTCAATTCGCTCGCGCGGAGCGTGTGGTACGGCCTTTAAAGGTGGGAATCTGGGGTAGCGCGGAGTTGTGCACCTAGCACAAACTTACAGAGTTTAGCACATAAGTGCTGCTCCGTCTATCACTTGCCCCGCTGATCTCCCCGTCGCCCGCCGCTATCTCTAATTCTGCTAAATACTTAGATGGTTCTAACCGCTATTTTGTTTCAGGCACTTTTTTGTGTTTCAGGGCGCGCGGCTACCGATCCACCTTCGGCCAGACTCGGGTCTCTGAGAGCGCGGCTTAAGGCGCATCGCCTCCGCACTCAGCAATTCTTTCATGTGCCCTAGATCGCAGCTGCGCTCAGCGCTTCTTCAGTTCGCGCTGAACTTGCTCCAACCGTTGCGCAAAGGTGAATCCTGCGCAGCGCGCGCACCGCGCCTTCCAGCCGTTCTGCCGTAAGTTCTTCGTCCTCTTTCAACAGGATGGAAGCCAGCATGCGGCGCTCGCCGTCGGAGCAAGGCACTTCCATTACATCGGCAACTTCGGCTCCGGCATTGAGCAGGGCCTCGACCAGCGATTCGGTGGCGAGCCCGCGATGCAGGCCTTCGCTCTGGAGCGCGAACTGCGCCTGGCGAGCGGGATCGAATTCTTCTTCTTTAACATCTCCGGGCGCCGTCGCGGGCGGAAAGATGCTCGGCTCCGGGCTGCATCTGGCGCGCCGAAGCCAGGGCGCGGATGAGAATGCGCTCGGCGTCGGTGGCCTGGGCCTCGAGCTGGGGCTTTCACCGTGGCGGCCGAACGATCGGCAGCCACGTGCCGCAACTCCTGCCGCAACACTGCCGAATCGATGCCCAGCTTCTGCGCGATCTCCTGGCTCAACTCGTCGCGCACAATGCGGCTGGGGACGCGCTGAATGTGCGGCAGCAGATAGTTCACCGCTTTCTACTTTGCCTTCGGGAGCTGCGCACTGGAAAATGACTGCGGGCGCGGTCGATGAGATAGTCGAAATATTTTTGCGAGCTGCGCAGAGCTTCGCCGTAAGCGTCTTTGCCTTTGCGACGGATGAAGAGATCGGGATCGAAGCCCTGCTCGAGGGTGAGGACTTTGATCTGAAATTCTTCTTCGACCAGCAAGCCCAGCGTGCGCTCGGTGGCCTTGGCTCCGGCCGTATCGGGATCGAAGTTGACCACGGCGTTCTTGCTGAAGCGGCCCAGCAGCTTCGCCTGGATCTCGGTGAACGCCGTGCCGGAGCTGGCGATCACATTGTGAAATCCGGCGGCGTAGACGGAAATGCAATCCATCTGACCTTCGACCAGGATGGCGTAATCCAGCTTGCGGATCGCTTCTTTCGCGTGGTCGAGGTTGAACAGAACGCGGCCTTTGGAATAGATTCCGGTCTCGGGCGAATTCAAATACTTCGGACCGGACTTTTCGTCGGTGGCGAGGGTTCGTCCGGTGAAGGCGATGATTTTTCCTGCGTCGTTGGCGATGGGGAACATGACGCGGTTGCGGAACTTGGAGTACATTCGCGGCTTCGGGCTTCTGGCTTCGGGCTTCGGGCTTCGGCTCCCGACGTTGTCATTCGACTGGCATCTCCGAGACTGCTGTTCGCTGGCAGCTGCCGGTCCGTCCGAAGGCGGAGGCCGAGGCCGGAGCCCGCCTTCCTGTTTCCACGAGAACAGCCCACTCTCGCGCAGCACTTCTTCGCTGAACTCGCCGGCGAGGCGGTCGCGCAGCAGGAAGCCGGAATCCGGCGCGTAGCCGATGCGAAAGCGCGCGATCGTTTCTTCATCCAACCCGCGTCCGGCCAGATACTCTCGCGCTCGCGCTCCTTCGGGACGCTTCAGGCATTCCTGGAAAAATGCGGCGGCGCGCTCTTGAATGTCGAACAACTGCGCGCGCAGCTTGGCATCCCTGGCTTCCGCCGGACTCGAGTACGTGGCCTTGGGCAGCGGAATGCCCAGCTTCTGCGCCACCAGCGCGGACAGCTTCAGGGAAGGTGATGTTCTCGATCTTCTGCACGAAGCTGAACACGTCTCCCGAAACGCCGCAGCCGAAGCAGTGATAAAACTGCCGCGTGGCATGCACTGAAAACGACGGCGTCTTCTCCCCGTGAAACGGACAAAGCCCGGAATAGTTCTGCGCCCCAGCCTTCTTCAGCTTGATGTAGTCGCCGATGATGCGGACGATGTCCGCCTGCTGCTTCACCGTCTCTTTGAAATCTTCAGTGGGCATGGATGGATGGGCTGCGGGACGACACTTCTCCCTTTGGGATTGTGAGCCAGAGTGCCGCTGATGGGAATATACCGGAGCCGGATTGCTGTGGAGAAGCTGTGGAATATGCGGATATCCCGTTGATGCCCTAGAGGAAAAGCAGACTTTATTGCTCTGGGCCACGGCGCGTCCGGATCGAAGCTACTCCAGCGGATCGCCAGTACGATTTCCCGCATGCGCGTGCCGGAAGGAATCGCGCCTCTCCTGTGCGAGCAGCGCCCGTTTCGCCAGCCTGACCTGCATGTAATGCCCTTTCACAAAAGATGGTCCGGCAAGCCAGTTTCGCCAGGAGCAATCTCAATTACGGTTGCGCCCTCCGGCTCCTTCTGCTGACTGAAGGGAACGATCAGGACGGGAATCCCTGCGGTCGCTGAGATTTCTTTGGTCGAGAGAAACGATCCAGTACCGAATGGCGATGGCGGATTACCGAAGTCGTCCAGTCCATATCTTCGCCTCGACGCGGCATTGGATTACTTGGTCAAAGTTCGATTCCCGCAGCACTCTGGGAGAGCGCAGCTTCCAGTTTCTGTTCCTCTGCAGCTTCTTCGTCGTCGTATTTCTCGAAATAAGCGGCGGTGTCATTGGCGAGGCGCTCGCGATTCTCGTAGACGATCAATTGCTCAACCGCCAGGTCAATGGCGTGCGTCCGCCAGATTTCGAGCTTTGCCATCTTGAATCGATTGCTCAGAAGATGCTGGAAAACATGTCACGGACGAAATGGTCGTCGAGATCTTCTGTCGAGTGAGACGGGGTGAGGATCGCCATACATTTGTCCCCTAATTATCGTACTCATTATCCTCCAATTGGAATGAATAGAGTACAGGATAGCATGAACCCATTATTTACAATGAGAGTACAGGGTAATGCTCGAGCTCACTGCGCCCGTCTTCAACTCCACCACGGTCGCCCCGCCGCCGCCTTCTGCGGAGGCTCGGCTACTGACTCTACGTGGGGATGCTGCTGCAGGGCCTGGCGGAGGGCTTTGCGCAGGATGCCCATGCCGCTGCCGTGGACTACTCGCACGCGCGGCAGTCCGGCTAGAAATGCGTGGTCGACAAATTTTTCTACGGCCCGGGTTGCGTCGTCTACGTTATAGCCGATCACATTGATTTCAGACGGCGCGTTCTGGCCTTCGTTTTCGTTATTCAGCGACACCGAGATTCCCCGCGCTCGCGCTGCCTTCACCGGAGAATCTGCCCGCCCGCGCACGTTGCAGAACACTTCGGCAATATCGTCGCGCGCGATCTTCATCTTCATTGCGCCCATCGCCACTTCAAAGTGAGAGTCATCCAACTTGCGCACGACGGTGGCTGCGCGGCCGGTGGATTTCAGCTTGACGGTGTCACCTTCGGAGACGTGCTTCACCACTTGCGGCTGCGCGTGAGGATCGCCCTGGTCGGCACCGCTGGCGTGCGCTACTACCGTGGAATCGAACTGCTCGCGAAATTCGCGGCGCAACTTGGCGATTCTTCTTTCGGCTTCTTTCGAAACTTTCTGCGCCGCCGCCTTGTCCTGGACGGCGTTCACCGCCTCGCGCGCGTGGTATTCGAAGTCGCGCAGCACGCTCTCGAGCTTCTTTTCCATCTCGCGGACCTTCGCCTGCTGCTCTTTTTTCCCTTCAACCGCTAAGCGGTTCTTTTCGCGCTCAAGATCTTGTTCGCCCGTCCGCAGCCGCAGGCGCTCGTTTTCCATCTCGCGCAGTCCGGCGTGAAGCTTGTCCAGAAATTCGCCCACGTCGCGAGCTTGCGTGCCCAGGCGCGCCCGCGCTGCCTCGATGATCGCCGGATTCAATCCCAGGCGCTGCGCGATGTTGATTCCCGCCGACGCGCCGGGCACTCCCATCTTCAATTCGTAGGTCGGCTGCAGCGTGGTCTCGTTGAAGCCCACCGACGCGTTGATCACGCCCGGCGTATTCGCTCCGTAAACTTTCAGCGAAGTGTGATGCGTCGAAATTACGGTCATGCAGCCGATGCGGGCAAAGTAGCCGGCAATCGCCACCGCCAGCGCCGCGCCTTCTTCGGGATCGGTGGCCGAACCCAGCTCATCCAGCAGCACCAGCGAGTTGGCGGTTGCGGTGCGCGAAATGAAATCGATGTTGGTGACGTGCGCGGAGAAGGTCGAGAGATTCTGCTCGATCGATTGATAGTCGCCGATATCGGCCAGCACCGCGTCGAAGACCGGCATCTCGGCGCGGTCGGCGGGGACTGGAATTCCTGATTGCGCCATTAGCGCCAGCAGGCCTACCGTTTTGAGCGTTACTGTTTTTCCGCCGGTGTTGGGGCCGGTGATTACCAACTGGCGGCGGGCGCCTTCGAGCTCTATGGTGATTGGGACTACGGCGACGCCCTTGAGCTTTAAGTTTCGCTCCAGCAAAGGATGCCTGGCGTTGTGCAAAAGCAAGCGAGCTTCCCCCTCGGCTTCGCTCGGGGCTTCGGCCGCGAGGACGGGAGGGCGGCTGTCCCCACATAGATCTTGCTGGCTTGCGGAGCCGCTTAACTGCACGGAGACGCAGTTGTAGTCTTCGGCGAAGCGGGCTTTGGCGAACTGGAGTTCCAACTCGCTTAGCACTTCGGCTGACGCCAGAATTGCCTCGGCTTGCTCGCCGATGCGCCGCGTCATTTCCAGCAGAATGCGATGGATCTCCGCCTGCTCTTCGTCGAGCAGACGGACCAGTTCGTTGTTCTGCTCGATCGTTTCGAGCGGCTCTACGAACACGGTCTGGCCGCTCGAACTCGCTCCATGCACCACGCCCTGGACGCGCCGTTTCTGTTCGATTTTCACCGGGATGACGAAGCGCTCGCCGCGGATGGTGATCAACTCGTCCTGCACCGCGCCGCCCTCGGCGAGACGCCGCAGATATCCGCGCAGCGACTCCTGAATCACGCGCCTCTGCTTTTCGATCTCGCGGCGAATCCGCGCCAGTTCGGGCGATGCGCGGTCTTCCAGCGTTCCGTCGGGCTGAATCTTGTTGCGAAAAGAACGCAGGAACTCAGTGAAGTCGGGAACGCTTTCTGAAAGCGTTCGCGTCCGGCGCCATTCGGTCTGCATGTTCGCGGGAGGATGAAAGGCGATCTCGCGCCATTCCGCGGCGCGGTCCACTACCAGCACTACGTCTCGGATCTCCGTGGTTTCGAGCACTGCGCCCGCGATTCGGGACTTCTTTACCAGAGTTGTGACATCCAGCAGGCCGGAAAAATCGAAGCGCCCGCCTACGCGGCGGAACTCTCGCACTTCCGCGGTCAGCTCCTGTTGCCCGGCGATCCAGGCGGAATCGATGGAAGGGGCAAGCGCCGCGATCTTCGCCTGGCCTGGCGGCGAGGATGCGTATCCGCGCAGCAGGTCGCGCAGGGCGTCGAACTCCAGCACGCGCGCGGAGTTGTGGATTAGCGGTTGAGGCATTGAATTTATGTTACAGGAATGGCGAGATGAGGGTGGTCGCGCAGTTGATAAGGAAGCGAGCCAAACGCGCGATTATTGTGTCGCAAAGAACGAGACCCTTCGGCTTTGCTCAGGGCAGGCAGCTTCGCGCGGCTCGCCCAGATCCTTCTCTGCGCAAAAAACGCTTGTTCAGGATGACAATCAGACTGGCCTACGACTGTGCCGCTGCGAGCGCGTGGGATTCGGCTTGATTCGCCACGGGCAGGTGGAGCGTGAACACGGCTCCGCCCTCGGGCTTGTTCTGGCAGGTGATTTGTCCGCGATGATCCTGCACTACGCCGTAGACGGCGCTCAGGCCGAGACCTGTGCCTTTGCCGATGGGCTTGGTGGTATAGAAAGGATCGAAGACGCGATGCGGCTCTTTTACGCCGGGGCCGTTGTCGGAAAATTGGATTACGACTTCATTGTCCTGCAGGTGGGCGCTTACATGGAGCAAGCCTCCGCCGGCTTCTTCGAGGGCGTCGAAAGCATTCTCGACGATCTGGGCGAATACCTGGAACAACTGGTGGCCGTCGCCCCACACTTTGGGCAGGTCCGGCGTGATGGCGGATTCGATGCGGATTTTCTGATCGTGCCGTTGCAGCCCGCGCATTTGCACGCTGCGCTGCAGAAGGGTGCACAAATCCACCATCGTCTTCTCTCCGGAACCTTGCTGGGCGAAACTCAGCAGGTTCGAAACCAGTTCGCGAGTGCGCTGGGACTGGTTGACAATCTTGCGCACGAGCACGTCCTGCTCGCTGGTGAGGCGCTCATTCGACCATAGCTTCTCGGAGTACTCCATGATCGCCGTGAGCGGATGGTCGATCTCATGCGCCGCTCCTGCGACCAACTGGCCCAAGGAAGCGAGCTTCTCTCTTTGCACCAGGTGGCTCTGCAACCGTTGCTCGTGGTCGAAGCTGCTACGCGAATCCTCAAGCAGACGGATCAAGGCCTGATCCTGAAGATACTGCCGCATGAAGACGAACGCGCCCAGCACCAGCATGGCTGCCAGGATGGTGAAGAGGCGAAACGTGCGGGCAGGGGCGGGGGAATCGTCCCATCGATAGGCCCACAGGCCGAGGGCCGGCAGGGAAAGGATCGCCAGCATGGCCAGCCGCAACGCCATCGCACCCCACTTGTCTTCGACTTTGGGCGGAGCGGCTTCGGGTTGCGATGCGCGGGCGGCCAGAGCGGTCGCCAACATCCAGCTCACTGCGCCCAGCAGGGGAACGTCGTAGAGACTTCCCGTGTAGTAGGCCCCGGTCGTGAGTCCGAGGTTTACCGCTTGCGAATCGAGCGCATAAAGCGCACTGGCCCCCATCAGATTCAGGTAGACCATCTTCCACCCAGTGGACGCGCCGCGGGAGGCGATCCCCAGCACTAACACCAGCACGCCGCTTTCGACCATGTAGAGCGGGCCGAAGTTTCTGTCGTACTCTGCCACGTTTAGCGACACGTATTGCGACGGGAACACAACGAACGCGTAGAGGAACACCCACCAAACCACGAGCATGAGAAAATCCAGCGCTCCGACGCGGAATTTCTGACCGGCTTCGCTGCGGTGCGGACGCAGCCCTACGGCAGCGATCATGGGAACCAGGTGGAGGAACAAAAACACATCCATGATCGACGGATCGGGAAAGCTTATGTGGCGCAAGACCTCGCAATAGACCCATGCCGCCTGATTGCAAGCCCAGAGAATGCAGCCCGATCCTATAAGGGCCCAAAAGCGGCGGTTGGCGCCATGTGCCGACCATGCATTGGCCAGCATGACGCCGCCCACGGCGAGCGTGAGCAGTAGATAGCCAACGTCAAAAATCGCGGTCAAGACCGGACCGCGCGGTACCGTCAGCGACACTACGGCGAACGCCAGCGTAACTCCGCCCGCGAGCACAAACCAGCGATGCCGCCTGAACAGACTCATCCGCCTCTCATTTTATGGACAAGATGGGGGATTCTTGCCTTGCTTCCCAGCCGGCGGGTTACTTTCGTCACCTGGAGAATCGGGTCTTCGGCCTTAGGTGTCAGGTCTTGGGCCTTTGAGTGACCAACAGCATTGATCGAGATGAAATTTTGGTTGGCCTAAGACCTGACAGCGATGCCCCAAGACCCGTCCTTGAGGTGCGCTACTCCTGCTAGAATCGAGGGTTGAAAGGCGCTTAATTCTTGCCAGGTGGTTTCCATGGCCTTTCCTGTTACCCGTCTTCGCCGTCTTCGCCGCACCGCGCAGCTTCGCGACCTGGTGCGTGAAACCCGACTCTCTCCCGAGGCTTTCGTCTACCCCATGTTCGTTTGCCCCCGGGAAGGTGTGCGCAAGGAAGTTCGATCCATGCCGGGCGTGTTCAACCTCTCGGTAGATGAGGCAGTGAAAGAGGCGCAGGAGGTTCATTCCCTGGGCGTGCCGGCGGTGATTCTGTTCGGCCTTCCCGATAAGAAAGATGACGTGGCAACTGGAGCCTGGGCCGACGACGGGATTGTGCAGCAGGCTGCCCGCGCCATGAAACGCGAAGTCCCTGGCCTGATTCTGATGGGTGACGTCTGCCTCTGCGAGTACATGTCGCACGGACATTGCGGGATCGTGAAATCTGCGGCCACGCCGATGTCGCTGGGAGCAGCCGCCAGAGACGCCTTGCATGCCAGGCGAGGAACGAGAACGGTGGCCGTCAAGAACGACGAGGAGAAGTTGAAGGTCATCGACGAGCTGGCATCGATTGTGGCCAGCGCGGTTGAATCGAAGTTCGAAATCGATAACGATGCGAGCCTCGAACTTTTGGCGCGCACTGCGGTCTCGCTCGCTCGCGCCGGAATCGACATGATCGCGCCTTCCGACATGATGGATGGCCGCGTCGCAGCGATCCGGCGCGCTCTTGACGAAGCCGGCTTCATCAACACCCCGATTCTTTCCTACGCAGCGAAGTTCGCCTCGGGATTCTACGGGCCGTTCCGCGAGGCCGCCGACTCCGCGCCGCAATTCGGGGACCGCCGCTCTTATCAGATGGATGGAGCGAACGTGCGCGAGGCCATGCGCGAAATCGAACTCGACATTGAAGAAGGCGCCGACCTGATCATGGTCAAGCCGGCGATGCCTTATCTCGACGTGATCGCCGCTGCCCGCCTGCGTTTCGACGTGCCGCTGGCCGCGTATCAAGTCTCCGGCGAATACGCCATGATCGAAGCAGCCGCCCGCAACGGCTGGATCGAGCGCGACCGCGTCATGCTGGAATCTCTGCAGAGCATACGGCGGGCTGGGGCCAGCATTATCCTGACCTACTACGCCAAGGACGCCGCCAAGCTGCTGGGGTGAGCGTGTGGTGCCCTCGCCCGCGGTTTTTGAGCTGCGCTGGGATGAAATCGTCGGGGATTGGCAGGACTTCGCGTGTCGCGCAGAGAAAAGAAATTCGTGCCCTAGGCGGCATCCGGCTGGGCGGAGCCGGGTTCGGGCTGGACGAAGCTGAGCATGGCCTGCTTCAGTTGCGAGTCAACTTCGTCTGCGATCGTCATCACGTCGAGCAAAACTTGGCTAAAGTCCACGCTGCACAGATTGTTTTGTAGCGTGTTGAAGATGCTGACCTGCAGAATTCGCGATTCCTCGACCATCATCGCCGCAGAGTAGCCTTGACGGCGTCGCAGATTTCCGTGCTCGTGCGCGGCGAGGGAGAAGTTGGCCTTAGCGGTTGGAGGCATGCGCAAGCGGTAAATCAAATCGGCAAGCAGGTTGGGAAGATGGCCGGTACGATCTTCAAAGTTCAAAGCGATGCAGGTCAGCTCTTGGTCGCGCTCCACCAGGGCCATCCAGGCGTGAACCGTAGCCTCGAGGTCCTGCTCCAGTATTGAGGCCACGCTCTTTGCGGGAAGCCGCGGACGAGCTACCGGGTTCTTGAGCTTTTCGCGGATAATTTTCCGGAGGGAGGCGATCTCGATCGGTTTTACTAGCACTTCGTCAGCCTGTAAGCGGATGGCCGCCAAGGCTTCGTCCAGCTCCGGGTAACCGCTAAGCACCAGCGTTACAGCGTGGGGATGGGTGTGGCGCATGGCGCTGACCACCGTGAAGCCGTCTCCGGCGAGCGGCATGTGCAGGTCCGAGAGCAATACATCAAAGCTCTCCGCGGCAATGCGGCTAAGCGCTTCGCATACATTCGCTACGGCAACGACCTCGAAATCATCACGCTCCAGCGCCGCACGCAACATATCGCGGACAGCACTATCGTCCTCAGCCAGTAAAACTTTAGGCATACGCAAACAGCTTTCTGCCCCTTCACACATGGCCCTGCATATCTCGCAACAGTATCGAAAGTTCGCCAGCTCTGTCTGTTCAGAATTGCACACGTCTTGGGGCGGGAATTGGCATAAGAGGTTCCACGGCCCCACCCGTCGAAATTTCTTCGATCAGCAAAAAGCCTGTTCGGATTTCGTAACAGACATGCGATTTTAGTGCCATTGTTCTGGGCGCGATGGACAATTTACCGGTAGGGGTCTTCTCCCCGTGAGGCTTTTGTGTCGCCTCGCAAAGCACGCGTATTTGATCCCAAGGTCTTCCTCGCCCAAACCGGACTGGGAAGAACAATCCTACAGTGTCCAAAGAACAAGGTAATCTTCGCGCAAGGAGATCCCAGTGATGCGGTTTTCTATATTCAAAGCGGCCAGGCACGACTCACGGTCCTATCCTCGCGGGGCAAAGAGGCCACCATCGCGTTGTTGGGAGACGGAGACTTCGTCGGCGAAGCGAGTATTACCTCTGACCAGCCTCGACGCGTGGCCTCTGCCACCGCAATTACAGATTGTCGTGTGCTGAGAATTGAAAAGCCTGCGATGCTCGATGTTCTCCACCGGGAGCACACATTTTCAGACTTGTTTGTCGCCTATCTGGTGGGCCGCTACAATCAGACTCAGGCAGACTTGGCTGATCAGCTCTTCAACTCCGCCGAGAAGCGGTTGGCCAGGACTCTGTTGCTGCTGGCTCGTTTTGGAAAGGAAGGACGATCCGAGAACGTGATTCCGAAGATAAGCCAGGAAACTTTGGCGGAAATGGTCGGCACGACCCGGGCCCGGGTTAACTTTTTTATGAATCGGTTCAGACAGCTTGGCCTCATCCGCTACAACGGCGGGCTGGAGGTTCACAGTTCGCTGCTCGACGTCGTACTTCACGAGTAGGGTTTGTGGGGTTGCCTCCTTGAAGAATCCGTTGTCGACGAACTGTACATATTTGAACAGCTTCGTCGCTCATGACTCCTCTTAGGTGCAAACAGGTCAGGAGCATGGTGGTCATGGGCTTCTAGACGTTCAACGGCAACTTTTGCACCGCCGCTGTTGAAAAGGCGGGTGTAAGTCCGCCACCCATGTGTGTCCAAAATGCACAGCCCAGGCTCGCGACCTTAGCTTTTGCTGCACGCATGAGCGGAGAGTCCGGGTGTCCCGCTCGTGGCTTGACGCGAGAGGACGCAGGCATTCTCGCCGGGCAAGTTTCGTCAAAAATATTCTTTCCGGTTGAATACACGCTGCGCGATGGTTTGCAGGAAGCGGGGATCGCGGAGCCTTCGAACCAGAAAATATTCGTTGACCGGGCGATCATCCCGCAGAGCTGGAGCTTCGGGGTCTTCCTGGATAATGCCTGCCAACGACATTTCGCTGTCTAAAACGACCTTGAACATCTGTTCCGGCGAAGACGCAGGCCCCCACTCGACCAGGTCAGCGGCAGCGCTTGCGGGCAGGCGCTGAGCCAGTTGCGAAGCGGATTCCGGCGGGATGGGGCTCATGCTCGCCAGAAAATGGATGCCGGAACCCTCCACGGATCCGAAGGCGCGGACGTAAGAAAACGATTCCTGCAGGGCGCGGGCTACCGATGCTCGAGTCGCACGATCTCCGTCAGGCAGCCACTGCGCGAGAATCCCTCCGGCTCGCAGGTGCGCCTTCGCGATGGCGTAAAACTCCTTCGAGTAGAGCAAACTGGAGCCGGCGGCTTGCACGGGCGGAGGCGGGTCGATGGCAATCGCGTCGTACTGTTCACGAGAGCGTTCCAGAAAGGAGCGCCCGTCATCGATCACAATGCGCGACAGGTGGGCATCCAGGCTGGGCGCGTCGTGATGGAAGAAGGAGAACAGAGGCGGCACGCTCGGGACTAACTCTACGGCGGTCGACGGGATGTGCCAGGAAAGCGCCGAGCGGTACGTGGTCCCCATTCCGAAACAGATAATGAGCACATTTGTGGGCGGCCCTGGCCGAAACGCCAGCGGCAGGTGAATCATCATCTTGGTCACCGGCGACAAGGTGGTGATCCCCTGGCCATTGATCAAGAGCCGCCTGCCGAAGCCAGAACCCGTTGCGACGACGGTTGCCGTGCTGTCTCGGCGGACTAGGCGCGGTTTGTACTGTTCCTCATATCCTTTCGTGGAGACCACCAAAGCCAGCGAAGCGAGGACCAGCATAGACGCCGCCACAAGGCTCGGCGAAGATTTGCGTATGGACTGGGGAGCGAGGAGCAACCCGACCGCGAACCACGGAAGCGCAAATGCGCAGAGAGCCAAGCGCTCGCCAATCCATGGCAGCAGCACGAAGCCTGAGATCAGGGGACCGAGCACGCAGCCTATGATGTTCACTGCATATGCACTGCCGGCACGATCCGGATCACCCTGGGAGTATTGATCCACAATCATCGGGGTCAGGAATCCGACCAGGGCTGAGAAGGGCGCAACGCCCAGCACCAGCCGCAGCAGCGCCGGCAGCGGCACCCTGGGATCGGCAGTGAGAAACGGGAACAAAACGCAGAATCCAAGGAGAGTCCAGAGAAAGCTGTTCTCCAAGCTGAACTGGTTGCGCTTCAAGCGGTAGACCCAGGAGCCGAGATAGGTCGTGCCGAGGTAAGAGGCGAGGATCGCGGCAAAGGCGTAGACCACGGTGCCGAGGGATGGGGTATACATTCTTATCCAAACGATCTCCACCCCCATGCTGGTGAGGCCGGTTGCCAGGAGTAACCACAACAATTTACTTTCCTGTCTGCGCGCGCCCTCGATCGCAGTAGTCTGAATCGGAGTAATCTCGATGCGCGGCTTCGATGGCGGGACGATCTCGCGTCTGACCGCAGCCGGCCTGCCCAACGACAGCGCGAAGGCGCAGCAGGCCAGCAGGAAATTCAGAGTTGCTCCCACATAGAGCGTGCGGTGAAAGCCGAGCAGTTCAATCAGGAACAGAGGAACAACGGCGCCTGACACCGCTCCTAAAACGTTGGCCACGTAAAGATAGCTGAATGACCGGCCGCTATCTGGCGGAGAATTGCCCTTGATGGCGAGCATGGCGAAGGGGAATGTCGCTCCCATGCATGCGCACCACGGGATCAAGGTAAGGGCAATCCAAAGACCGGCCGACAAGTAATATCCAGAAGATGACAGAGCCATCGGGCTGATGGTTTGCTGAATTAGCTGGCGTCCTGCCGACAACTGGTGGGGCACAATCACGGCAGAGACGCCGATCAGCAGTTCCGTGGCTGCGTAAAGACGCAGCGCGGGAAAGTGGATTCTGTCCCCATATCTGCGCGTGAGGTATCCAGAACCCCAGGAGCCAAGGCCCAGGCCCACCATGAACGCCGAAAGCACAATGGAGACCAGCGCGGTGGTGACACCGAACTGGGCCATGGCCAGCCGAACCCAGATAATCTCGTAGAGGATGCTGCAAAAACCCGACACGAAGAAGAACCCGAAGTACCACCGCATCGCGGGATCGGCTCCAACCATGTATTTTGAATCGGAGCCCACATTTAAGCAGGAGATCCGGTGCAACGCAATGGCGGAATGATCGACCGTGGGTGATCGATCGCACTGTGCGTCGGGCTTCTGGCTCCGCCTTGCGCCTGCCGCTCATCGTGCGATACCTTCAGGCTAGCCCTCTGCTCCGAAATTCCGATGGACCATCCCTGCTACAAGTGCGGGAACAATATCGAAGACGGCAAGCCCTTCTGCCCGCAGTGCGGCGCGCCGCAGATTCGCGTGGCCATGCCGGAAGCGGCGGTGGCACCCGTCGCGGGGAATGTTTCGTCGAATGTCTCGCTAAGCGATCCGACCGTTTTCTCCCTGGACCCGCCTGGTGTTTCAGCGCCTCTGAGTGTTCGTGGGCTTTCCACGGGGATCGAGTGGCGGCGGGCGTTTCGCGCATGCGCGATTGCCGCCTTGATCTCCATCGCGGTGATGTTCCTGCGGCTGATGGTTCCGCCGTTGGCCACGTTGGGGGCTGGATGCTTGGCAGTCATTTTTTACCAGCGCCGAAACCCAACCGCGGGAGTCGACGCCCGCTCTGGAGCGCAACTGGGCGCGGTCACCGGTATTCTCTCGTCGGCGGTATTCGCCATTTTCTTTGTCATCTTCCTGGCGGTGTTGCAATCCGGCGGGCAAGTTCGTCAGGAGATGATCGAAGCTCTGCAGCAGGTGGCGTCTCGCTCGCACGACCCGCAAGTGCAAGCCGTCCTTGACCTTCTAAGCAAGCCAGAAGGCCTGGCCGCCAAGTTGAGCCTCGGGATGGTAGGTTTGTTTCTGATTTCCGTCGCCGCGGGTAGCATCGGTGGGGCGTTGACTGGCGCCTTTTTCGGCCGCCGGAACCGGCCGTAGGCCGTCACCTTCCCTGTTCTAACGCCCGAAGCCGCCGACCCACATTCTGCGGTGTGACCGACGGGTAAACCCCGCCTTGCCGGGGGTCGCGCTGGCCGCGTATGATGCACCGTTTGAATTTTTACGCGATGAACGTTACGCGATGAGCCTTACGCAATGAACAAGCCGGCACGCGGTTCACTGCTCGGCATCGAGCACCTCGAGGAGAAGGAAATCCTAGGCCTGCTGAAGCTGGCCCGACGGATGAATCCGCTCAAGGCGCGACCGCTGTTACGCAACAAACGCATCGTGCTGCTGTTTTATGAAGCGTCCACGCGCACGCGGTCTTCTTTCGAGATTGCAGCCAAGTCGCTGGGCGCGATCACGACGCTGGTGCAATCCTCGGGATCGAGCATCGAGAAAGGCGAATCCCTGCTCGACACCGGCTACACTCTGCGCGCGGTAGGCGCAGACGCCATCGTTATCCGGCATCCTTGTGCAGGAGCGCCTCACCTGATGGCGAAGCATCTCGACATTCCCGTCATCAATGCCGGGGACGGCATGCATGAGCATCCTTCGCAGGCCTTGCTCGATGCTTTCACCATCCTGAAACATAAGAAATCGTTCAAAGGTTTGCAGGTGGCGATTATCGGGGACATTTTCCACAGCCGCGTTGCGCGCTCGGCCTGCCATCTGCTGTCGAAGTTTGGAGTGAAGGTGACGCTGTGCGGCCCGGTCGAGTTCGTGCCTGATGTTGCCGCAACTCTTGCCCCCGGTCTGCGCGTCACGCGGTATATTGAGGAGGCGTTGCGCGGGACGGATGCGGTCATGCTGTTGCGTCTGCAGAAAGAACGCCTCGCCGGCCTGAAGATTCGCCTGCAGGACTATGTCACGCGCTACCAGATGACGGCGGCGCGGCTGAAGCTGGCCCGGCGCGATGCCATCGTCATGCATCCCGGACCGATCATCCGCGGACTGGAGTTGACTGCTGAAGTGGCTGACGGTCCGCAGTCGGTGATCATCGACGAAGTTCACAATGGCGTGCCGACGCGCATGGCGATTCTGGCGCGGGCGTTGGGGAAAGCTAATTGAGCCACGGATCTGCACAGATCACGGATCTGGCCGAATGCTGAGTGCTAAGAGCCAACGACGAGAGAGCGCGAGCCTGCTGATCAAAGGCGGGCATGTGATCGATCCGGCGGCGAAGATCAACGCGCCTATGGACGTTCTGCTGCGCGATGGCCGCGTTGCCGAGGTTGCGCTGCCGAATAAGGTGCGTGGCGGCGCCGACGAGAAGTTCGATGCGCGCGGTCTGATCGTCGCTCCGGGATTCATCGATCTGCACGTTCACCTGCGCGAGCCGGGACAGAGCTACAAGGAGACGATCGCGAGCGGCACGGCGGCCGCTGCCGCCGGAGGGTTCACCTCGGTCTGCACCATGCCGAATACCGTGCCGGTGGTGGATACGGACGAATGGGTCGCGTGGCTGCGGCATCCGGAACGCGGCGCCGTGGTTAACGTCTTCCCCATCGCCGCTGCCACGCGTAGCTCACGGGGTGCGGCACTCACTGATTTTGCCGCGCTGCAGCGGGCGGGCGCAGTGGCTGTTACCGATGACGGCAAACCGATCCTTGACGACGAAGTGATGCGCGCCGCGCTGCGCCTCGGCGCCGAATTGAACCTGCCGGTGGTGCAGCACGCCGAAGATACTCGGCTCACGGAGCACTGCTCCATGCACGAAGGACCGACAAGTTTTCGTCTTGGCTTGCGCGGCATGCCGGCCGCCGCCGAAGCCGGGGTCGTCGACCGCGACGTGAATCTCGTGCAACAGATTCGTGAATCGCGCCTGCATGTGGCGCATCTTTCCACTTCCGACGCGCTCAAGGCGGTTCGGCGCGGCAAGCGCGGCAAGGCTCGCGTTACCTGCGAGGTCACGCCGCACCACTTTACCCTGCTCGACCAAGACGTAGGCGAGTACGACGCGAATTTCAAGATGAACCCGCCGCTGCGCTCGGCGACAGACCGCGAAGCCATTCTGGTCGCGCTCGCCGATGGCACCGTGGACGCGATCGCGACCGACCACGCCCCGCACGCCACGCACGAAAAGCAAGTCGAGTTTGAGCGCGCGGCTTTCGGCATTACGGGACTTGAGACCGCGGTGGCTCTGGCCATCACCAAGCTACACCGCGAGCACAAAATTCCGCTCACCCGTATCGTGGAACTTTTCTCCGCAGGACCGGCGCGAGTCTTCGATCTTCGCGGCCGCGGATCGCTCGAACGCGGCAGCTTAGGCGATGTAACCATCTTCGACGCCAAGAAGCGCTGGACGTTTGAGGCCGCCAAGTCGCGGTCGCTGTCGCGCAACACTCCGTTTGACGGATGGCAGTTTACGGGGAAAGTTGTGGCGACGATTGTGGGGGGGGGGGTCGTGTACCGCGCCGACTGATCAGTTCACAATCCCCATCTTCTTCCCGACTCTACCCAGTACCTCTAGCGCCTGATCTAATTCTTCTTTCGTGTGCGTTGCGGTCACGATGGTCCGGATGCGGGCTTTGCCTTCGGGCACGGTGGGGAAGGCGATGCCGGTGCCGAAGACACCTTCTTTGAAGAGTTCGCGGGAGAAGTCCATGGTGAGCTTGCCGTCGCCGATGATGATCGGCGTGATCGGAGTTTCGCTGGCTGGAGTGGCGCGGCCTCCGATGTCGAAGCCGAGCAGGCCGAGTTCTTTCTTCCAGAAGCGCGTGTTCTCCCAGAGTTTTTCCATTCGCTCGGGTTCGTTTTCCAGAACATCGAAGGCTGCGATGCAAGTGGCGGCTACCGACGGCGGATGCGATGTCGAAAACAGGAGGGGGCGTGCCCGGTGATAGAGGAAGTCGATCAGATCGCGGGTCCCGCAGACGTAGCCGCCCAGCGCGCCGATAGCTTTCGACAAGGTTCCGACCAGAATATCCACCCGGCCGTGTACGTTGAAGTGATCGACGGTGCCGCGGCCGTTGCGGCCTAGCACGCCGGAGGCGTGGGCGTCGTCGACCATCATAATTGCTCCGTATTTTTCCGCCGCGTCGCAGAGACCAGGGAGCGGGCCGATGTCGCCATCCATGGAGAAGACGCCGTCAGTGATCAGGAGCTTTTTGCCGGGCTGGTCTTTCACGCTGGCCAGTTGCTCTTCGGCGTGGGCGACATCTTTGTGGCGGAAGACCAGAATCTGCGCTTTGGACAAGCGCGCACCATCGATGATCGAGGCGTGGTTGAGTGCGTCGGAGATGATGAAATCTTCTTTGCCCAGCACTGCCGATACTGTGCCCGCATTGGCCGCGAAGCCGGACTGGAAGACCACGCAGGCTTCGACGTTCTTGAAGCGCGCGATCTTTTCTTCCAGATCCATGTGGATCTTCATGGTGCCGGCGATGGTGCGCACGGCGCCTGATCCCACCCCGTATTTGCGCGTAGCCTCGAGCGCCGCCTCGCGCAGCTTGGGGTGCGTGGTCAATCCCAGATAATTGTTTGAGGCGAGGTTGATTACTTTCTTGCCGTCGTAGGTGCAGACTGGGGCCTGCTCGTCGTCGAGTACGCGCAGCTTGAAGTGCGTGCCTTTGGCTTTGAGGTCGTTGAGCTGCGTGGTGAGATAGGAGAGCGGGTTGGTGCGGGTTGCAGGGGCCATGATTGCCTCAAACTTCTTTGCCACGGATTCGCACGGATCAACGCGGATCGAAGAAACAGGTCAGAACATAATCGGGTTCCCGGTTGCGATGCTGGCTTCGCAGAGAAGCTTCATGTTGGTGAAGAATTCTTTCTCGGAATCGGCCAGGATGTCGCTGGAATGGAGCACGGTATTGACTTCTTTAAGCAGCGCCGGCGATTGCTTGATGGGGATAAAGTCGCCGGTGTGCGTGCCGTCATAGAGAACTTTTTCCAACAGAATCGGAAAGCGTGGCCCCGGTTTTCCCTGCAAGTGGCGCAGAAAGCTTCGCAGATTTCCCACCTTGGTGACGTTGCCGAGGAAGAACGACAGGATAAATCCTTCGTGCTCGCACGAATCGGCGAGCCAGTGATCGTGCGCGTCCCACTCTTCTTCGGAGGGGTCCCCGGTCAGCGACGGCTCGCCGGACTCGTCGAAGGTGAGGCGGTCGGGAAACGGGTGCGGCTTGGCCTTGCCGTCGCGAATGCAGGTGCAGCGTACGAATGCATCAAGGGCCATAAATCACTTCCGATTGCAATTCTTGTCCCGCGGCTGCGTGGTTGGCTGCAAAAGTCGCGGGCCAGGGCGCCCGCACCACACGGGCCTTGCCACAACCTCATTTTATTCCGTTCGGATACACCAGTATTTTACTGGCTTCGCCGGTTTTCAGCCGTTCCATCGCCTTGGAGAAGTCTTTCATTGCGATTCGGTCGGTGATCACCGGATGGAGATTCAGTTTGCCGGCTTTCAAGAGCGCGGTCATCTGGTACCAGGTCTGGTACATGCGGCGTCCATTGATGCCCTGCACCGTGATGCCTTTGAAAATAATGTCTTCGGAGAAGTTCAGAGAGATGGGCTTGGAGGTCAGGCCGAGGAGGGAAATTCTTCCGCCACGCCGCACGATATCGAAAGCTGTTCGAATGGAGTCGGGATGGCCGGCCATTTCGAGCACCACGTCTACGCCAAGGCCGCCGGTTTTCTCCATCACAATCGCACTGGCGTTTTCCTTTGAGGGATCGAGCACGTAATCGGCTTTCATCTCGCGCGCTATCTTGCGACGGTGTTCGTTCACTTCGATGGCGAACACGGTGGTTGCGCCGACGGCGCGCGCCACGGCGATGGCAAACAGGCCGATGGGACCGCATCCTGTGATGGCCACGGTTTTCGCGGCGATCTCGCCCGCGAGCACGGTATGTACCGCATTGCCCAGCGGATCGAGAATTGATGCGTACTCCTGCGGAATGGCAGGATCGAGTTTCCAGATGTTCGACTCGGGAATGACCACGTACTCGGCGAAGGCGCCGTTGGTGTCTACGCCGATGATTTTTACGTTCTGGCAGATGTGAGCTTCGCCGGTGCGGCATTGCAGGCACTTGCCGCAAGCCACGTGCATCTCGGCGGAAACGAAATCGCCTTCCTTGACGCTGGTGACTTCATCCCCGAATGCGGCCACTTCGCCGCAGAACTCGTGCCCGGGGATCAGCGGAGGATGAATGCGGTTCTGCGCCCAGCGGTCCCAGTTGTAGATGTGCAGGTCGGTGCCGCAGATGGAGGCGACATTCACCTTGACCAGGACGTCGTTGCGTCCGAATGCGGGAATCTTGACCTCGCGAATTTCCGCGCCCGGCGCAGCCTCCGGCTTGACCACTGCCCGCATCGTGGATGCCATAAACGCTACCTTATGAATTCGGACTTAGACACAAAACGTATGATTCTAGCACCGTGGGGGACCGCTCGTTTCTAACTCATGGGTTTGTAAGGCTTCGGCGCCGCCGTTTTGTAGTCTTCCGACTTACCTCGCGGAATGCTCAGGCTCTTCCACTTGCCGGAGCGGATGTGCTTAGCCACGAACACGATCTGCCCGGTGTGGTAAGCATAGTGCGCGATCTGGCGGTTGATAGCCTGCAACACGGTATGGTGTTCACCGCGGACGGTCACTTTGCGCATGACGTCTTCCGGTTTGAGCGCCTCGATCGTCTGAAAGACCCGTTTCCAGCCTTCTTCCCACATCTTCGTGAGGTCCGCACGGGTGGTTGATGGGCCAAGCTCGAATTCCTGGTCGCGGTTGCGGTCGGGTTTCTCTCCATCTGAAGCGAGGAAGTCGGTGAAGCGCGAACGCATGTTGCCGGCCATGTGCTTCACGATGATGGCGATGGAATTCGATTCGGGGTCGAGCGCGAGGAACAGTTCATGGTCCTTGAGTTGCGCCATCGCGCCCTCGGCCAGGCGCTTGTGTCCGCGGAACTGGCGGTGGGCTTCGTCGAGATAGTGAGAAGCGAGTTCATTCATAAAACTCCTGCCTCTATGAATTAGATACAGGGCTTACGAGCGGAATGACTAATGAACCTTCGAAGTTGCTCGCATCAATTTGGTCCCCAGCCGCCGCCACCCGGCGATTCGATCCGAATGCGCTCGCCTTTTCGCAGCCGCGTGCTGAACTTTCCCGGCATCTCTTCGATCAAGCCGCCTTGGCGGATTATGCTCGCTCTTCCTGGGGAGCCTGCCTTTCCGCTCGCTAATCCCCAAGGCCCGTGAGTACGCCGGTCTGACAACAGCGTGACCTCGCAATCGGTCAGCACCTCAATCTCGCGGATAATTCCGTCACCACCGTGATGCTTCCCCGCGCCGCCGCTGCCGGGCCGAAGCGAGTAGCGCTGAACCCGCAAGGGATACGCATACTCCAGAGCCTCTACTGGAGTGTTCAGCGAATTCGTCATATGGGTATGCACGCCGGAGACGCCGGGCTTAATTGGCCGCGCTCCCATGCCGCCGGCGATCGTCTCATAGTAAGCGAAGGGTTCGCCCGTGCGGGGATCGACTCCACTTATGGTGAGGTTATTCATGGTGCCCGATGCCGCCGCCGGAATCCGGTCTGGAATGGCTTGCGCCAGCGCGCGCAGCAAGACGTCCACGACGCGCTGCGAGGTTTCCACATTGCCGCCGGCGACCGCCGCCGGTGGACGCGCATTTACAATGGTTCCTTCGGGAGCGATCACCTGGATGGGCCGCATCAGGCCTGCGGTTGCCGGAACGTCCTCAGCCAGCAGACAACGGAAAACATAGAAGCACGCCGAGTAAGTGATTGCCTCGACCGCGTTTACGCTGCCCTCGACCTGCGGATCGCTGCCGGTGAAATCGACCGTAACTGCTGGCTGGGCGGAGACCCGGCTTCGTACTTTGCCTGGGCCAACGCTCACAGTGACCGCGATCTTCACTGGCTTATCGCTGATGCCGTCGTTGTCGAGAAAATCCTCGGCGGAATAAGTGCCAGGCGGCACGCGCAGCAGGAAAGCACGCATCAGTTCCTCGGAATACGCCAGGAGTTCCCGCGCCGCGCGCCTGGCTCGATCGATGCCGTAACGCGCACACACTTCCGTTAGGCGCGTGGCCCCGGTGTGGCAGGCCGCGATCTGCGCCCCCAAATCGCCTTCGCGTTCCTCGGGGGTGCGCACGTTGTTGAGCAGCAGGGCCAACACATCGCGATCCATCAAGCCCGACCGCATGATTCTCACTGGAGGAATGCGAAATCCTTCCTGATAGATCTCGCGGCATAGACCCATGGAGCCGGCATAGGCTCCGCCCACGTCTGCATGATGAGCTCTGGAGGCTACGTAGAAGTCGGGACGGTTGCCGGCTTTTCGCGGACGGGGGCGTCCGTGCCACACATACACCGGCGCCACCAGCGTGATATCCGGCAGATGGGTCCCGCCGCGGAAAGGATCATTCAGCATGACCACATCCCCCGGAGCCATCGTGCGGTCTGCAATTGCTGCCTGTACCGACATTGGCATGGAGCCCAGATGCACCGGCATGTGGTCGCCCATGGCAATGACTTCACCCGCGCCGTCGAATACGGCACAAGAATAGTCGCGCCGTTCTTTTATGTTGGGGGAAAACGCGGTACGCCGCAGAGCCGCGCCCATCTCCTCGGCAATGGAGTGGAAGAGGTTCTTGAAGATTTCCAGTTCGACGGGATCGCGCCGCATGAAGCGCAGTTTACCGGAAACCCGTCGTTGGTCGTTAGTCGTTGGTTGTTCGCCAACATCGTTCACGCGAAGCGGCGGGTTTCAAGCCGCAGCTTGGAGGGCGGAGCGAGTCTCTCGCGCTGCCAGCAGTGTGCCGCCAACGACTAACGACGCGTTTGACTGAGAATTCTTGTCGTTCAGTGCATAATTGTGTTGACACTGCGTTCATACTGCCGCAATATCTTGTGTTAAGGACGCTGCCCGTACTACAAATTGGGTGGGTTGCGATCAGGTCCCGTAAGTTGTGACACCCTTTGCAAGGGAAAATCGTTCACGGAGGAACCTTCATGGCAACGAAGAAGAAGGCAAAAAAGAAGAAGCACTAACCGTCTGCGAAACGATACTTCGCATGGGCCGAGAATTTAACCAAGCCTCTCAGGAGGAGCACTTCTTGAGAGGCGTTTCGTTTTTGGGCAGTTGGCAATCAGCATTTAGTCTTCCCTCAGTCGAGTCCCGTTCTCCAGCCAGCTAATTGCTCATTGCTAACTGACAATTGTTAATGGCTGATGCTTCCTCTCAAAATTCTTCATGTCGATCACGCAGCGGTGTGTCACAATTGTCAAGACATACCCGTGAGATCGAACATGAATGTCAGGAAGAAGAGCGCGGGCAAGAACAAGACGGATGAAATCTTCATTCCCGATAAACTCTACTTCCGCATCGGCGAAGTGGCTACGTTGTGCCGCCTGCCGGCCTACGTGCTGCGCTTCTGGGAAAGCGAGTTTCCGCAACTCAAGCCGGTGAAAAGCAGCACCGGGCAGCGTATGTACCGGAGACGCGACGTGGAAGGCGTGCTGCGCATCAAGCAACTGCTCTACGAGCAGGGATTCACCATCGTGGGTGCGCGGCAGCAATTGCGATCCGAGGCGAAAACCGAGAAAGGGCAGTCCGCGATTCCATTCCCCGCGCAGTCGGTGGCAGAGATCCAGCACATCCGCCAGGGTCTGCGCGAGATTCTGAACCTGCTCTCGACTCGGCGCACGGGGTAGCAGGTCGTAGGTCTTAGGCGTTTGGGTTCCCTGACACCTATGGACTGTTGTCCGGCCCTGAGTTCCGAGGACTAATCCTCAAGACCTAAAGCGCAACCTTCACGCCAAGTGCTCGGGAGTGGGCTTTCTGATTTTTCCAGCGTTCGTGGCATCCAGCCGGATGCGGCTGACGCGTGACGTTTCCTGAACCAGATTGTCGGTGGCGCGAGCGTCGTCGCCCGCCATCACCGATCCTGCGGCCAAAGCAAAACGCAACGCGTCGGCCTGGTCCTCGAAATCCAGAATGACTTGCCCGGACATAAGAATTCTCCCGTGTGAACTACTTGCAACTGCGGCTAGGAAAGAACTGCGACGAGAGCGGCACGGCGACCAGTCTGATACTGGGACTGACTTCGATTGTGCGGGAGAGACGGCTCGGGTCAAAGTGCTTTTCTTGGTTCCGGGCGGGAGTGAAAGGTGAAAATCGAAAAGTTCGGTTCTAAGACCTGAGACCCAACGCCCAACACCCAACACCCAACACTTAAGACCAAATGATCCCCGTGTACTCCCTTTTGGTGAGGGGTTCATGTGGGTAGTTGTTGGACGTGTACGTTGCATGTTTTGTGCGGCACACGTTGCAGATAAATGGTCGGGACGGGCAGATTTGAACTGCCGACCCCTCGCACCCCAAGCGAGTGCTCTACCAGGCTGAGCCACGTCCCGACGAGGAAGGAACCCGCTGCTTAGCATTCGCAGCGGATGGGGCTTCGCCTATCAGTTTACACCAGGCGGGAGAATTGAGGTTCTAAAGGAAGAGCCGGTGGGACCCTTTGGCACGCTCAGGGCACGCGGCGGCGCTACCTAGCCTTGCGTTTCGCCTTACGCGAGGACGATTTTGACGCTGGGCGCGGTGGCGCTTCTTCGAGAATGGCGAACTGAATTTTCTTCTCTACGGGATCGATGCGGTCGACCAGGACGCGAATTCTTTGTCCGAGGCTGTAGGTCCTGCGTGAACGCTGGCCGATGATCTGCCGAGTGTTCTCGTGGTAAGTGTAGTAATCGTCGGTCAGCGTGTTCAGCGGGACCAGGCCTTCGACGAACATGTCGGTGAGTTCGACGAAGAACCCGAACTTGGTGACACTGGTGATGAGGCCGTCGAAGTCATCGCCGATGCGGTCCTGCATGAACTTGACCTTCTTCCACTCCATGAGTTCACGCTCAGCGTCGTCGGCGCGGCGCTCGGACTGGCTGGACTCTTCTGCGATCTCGTGCAGTTCTTCCACTTTGATCGGCCCGCTCAACGACTGAGGCGATTCGGGATGGGTGGTGTGTTCGCGGCGCTTCGACCACGGCGTAGCGCCGGCAGAGTTCTGCTCCGCGCTACCGTCGACCGCACCTGAAACTCCAACCGGCACATCGCCGTCCCACTCTTCCGCGGATTCGCGCAGCACATCTTTCAAGATGCGGTGCACGATCAAATCCGGATAGCGGCGGATCGGCGACGTGAAATGCGTGTAACTAGTAGCCGCCAGGGCGAAGTGGCCGAGATTCTCCTCCGAGTACCGCGCCTGCTTGAGCGAGCGCAGCATCAGGTAGCTCAGGATGCGCTCTTCCGGTTTGCCCGCGATCTTCGCCGCCAGCTTCTGGTACATGCGCGGCGTGATGTGGACTTCCTTGGGAACCTCGATGGTGCGTGCTTGCTTGCCGGTGCCGCGAGCGGCGCGGCGGTCGGTCTTAAATTGCACTCGATGAATGGGCAGTGCGCCGACGCCGAGAGAATAGCCGAAGGTCGCGGCGATCACTTCGAAATCGTAGACGCGCTTGGCGTCCGGCTTTTCGTGGATGCGATACAAAGACGCGACACGCTTCGATTCCAGATACTGCGCGACGCATTCGTTGGCAGAGAGCATGAACTCTTCAATCAAACGATGGGCGATGTTGCGCTCCGAGCGCGTGATGCTCTTCATCAAACCGAATTCGTCGAACTCAATGACCGGCTCGGGCAGATCGAAGTCGATCGACCCGCGGCGCTGGCGCTTGCGGTTGAGGATCAGCGCGAGATCGCGCATGAGTTCAAATGTCGGAACGAGCGCGCGGTAACGCTCGCGCGCGGCAGAATCGCCTTCAATCACGGCGTTGACCGCAGTATAGGTCATTCTCTCAGCCGAGCGGATCACGCCTTCGCTGAGTTCATAGCCAATGATTTCGCCGCGCGGATCGATTCGCATCAGACACGACAGCACCAGCCGGTCGAGGTGCGGACGCAGGCTGCAGATATCGGTCGAGAGTTCGAGGGGCAGCATGGGCACGGCGCGGTCGGGGAAATAAACGCTGGTGCCGCGCAGGCGTGCTTCCTGGTCGAGCGCGGAGTCGGGCGTGACGTATTGGGCCACGTCGGCGATATGCACCTGCAACTCGAAATTGCCGCCGGCGAGACTGCGCACCGTCACGGCGTCATCGAAGTCGCGCGCGGTTTCTCCATCAATGGTGACAATCGGCAGGGCACGGAAATCGCGGCGGTGGGGAAGTTCCGGCGCCGGGATGACTGCGGCAATATTCTGCGCCTCTTCAAGCGTGGCCGCCGGAAAGTGGTGAGGCAGGTGGAACTTGCGGATGGTGATTTCGACGTCGACGCCGAAGTCGTCCTCGCGGCCGAGGATTTCAATGACGCGGCCTCGCGGATTTTGCGTAGGCGTGGGCCAGTCAGTGAGTTCGACATCGACCACCACGCCTTCGAGATCGTCCCATTGCGAGCGGCGAGCGGCTTCGTCGCCGAGCACGCGGTCCACGGATTTTCTTCGTAGCGCCGGCGGGACGCCGGCCTCCTTGAGGGCCTCCGGGGACCGCGCTAAGCCAGCTTCGGGATACTCCGCATCCGCCGGGATCACGATGTCCATCGTGATCTTGCTATCGATCGGCTTCACGAAATTGTGGCGGCTGCCGTAGTGAAAAATCCCGACTACGGTGGGATGCGCGCGCACCACCGGCCGCACGATGCGGCCTTCGGCGCGGCCGTCGGGACGAACAGCGGTGATGTCGACGAGCACGCGGTCGCCGTGCATGGCATTGCCGATCGCATGGGGTGCGATGAAGATGTCTCCCGCGAGGCGCGACTTGAGAGACGCACTCAACGAACTTGCATCGGGGATAACGAAGCCGAAGCCGTCGCGGTGCATGGTAAGCCGTCCGACGACCAGATTCTTGTCATGCTTGTCTGGTGCGGCTTGTGGCAAAGCGTAGCGATCGGAATTGAGCTGAATCAGTTCGCCTGCCGCGACCAGCTTTTGAAGCAGCGCGTCAAGCTCTCCGCGTGCATCGCCGTGCAGGCCGAGCTCGCGCACCAACTGCTTGAATCCGGCAGACCGCTTGGGCTGGCGGGCAACGTGTTTCAAGATAGTCGCGTCGGAAAGCATGCGAAGCTGTGGGGTGTAAGATATTAGGTCTGAGGTCTCGAGGTTCCTAACACCTGAGACCTGAGACCTAAGACCGAATCTTCGGGGAGAATCATCCGCGGTTTGCGGCAAAATACTTCTCTTTCAGAAGTCTGCGGTGATGCAGTTCGTGCCCCGCGATGATGTAGGCCAGCGCCCGCACGCTGACATCATTCTTGTTCGCGATGCCGCGCCGCGACCACGCGGCTTCGTCAAGGTTGCGCAGCAGTGACAGCGTGGCACGGCGCACGGCGATAAAGTCTTCGACCAGATCGGCCAGCGGACGCTGCGCAAACGGTCCGTTGCGCACGTAGTCGTCCTGTTCGAAGCCTTCGATCGGCGTGGCGTCGGCACGCGAGATGCGCAGGGCGCGGTAGGCAAAGATGCGCTCGCTATCGCAGACATGGCCGAGCACTTCCTTGGCGCTCCATTTACCGGGCGCATAGCGGAAGTCTCCCTCCTCATCGTCGCGGGCGCAGAGCAGCAACATCATTTCGCGGCGTTGCTGGTCAAGCGTGTCGAGAATGTCCTCGCCATGAACCAAACAAATGTAGCGTTCGTAATAGGGCGCGTACTCACCGGGCTGAGGACGGGCGATAGTAAATGTTGGAGGAGTAACGACGGCTGATTCCGGCATGTTTGACTCCTTACGAACTGGATTATGTGTTTGACGATCATCTTCGGTAAATGTACGGGACATGAGCATACTCCGAGAACGATGTGGAATTGTTAACCGGCAGAGTTTTTTCGGGAATCCTTTACACAGTGAGAGAGCCAAAATGGAGGGTCAACTGACTCAGGGTACATCCTACGGAAACACTGGAGGACGTACCAAGCTAGGAAACTCTGTTGAAAATAAAGGCTTTTCCACAGCGCTCATTTTGAGACTGGGGAGTACAATTCGATTTGGTCACGCAAGTGCGGCGCGTGATTTCTAATCCCAACAAGGAAAGGAAATTTTCATCCATGTGGAAGCCGACGAATCAGCCTCAGACCCCCGGGCGCCCAGGCGAACCTGAGCGTCCCACCATGTCTACTCCGAGCGCGCCTGCAATGATGGCGAATGAGCCCGCCATTGCGCCGCGTCCGGTAGCTGCCACCACTACCACTGCGGATCAGGCCACCATCGGCAAATCGCTGGTGATCAAGGGCGAGGTGACAGGCTCGGAGTCGCTCTATATTGACGGCCGGGTCGAGGGCTCGATCAGCCTGGCGGGCAACCGCGTCACCATCGGACGCAATGGCGTGGTCGCGGCCAACATCAACGCCCGCGAGATCGTCGTGCTCGGCAAAGTGCGCGGCAATCTGACCGCGAGTGACCGCGTCGATATCCGCAGCGACGGCTCGCTCACCGGCGACGTAGTGGCGGCGCGTATCTCGATTGAAGACGGCGCCTACTTCAAGGGCGGCATCGATATCCGCAAGGGCGGCCAGCCCACCCAGACGAAGCCCAACGGCGAGGACAAGAGCGCTCCCGTGCCCGAGCCGGCTGCGGCTGCGGCGCGCGCGTAAGGTTTGCAGTAGCGGCGTCTCGTCGGGTTTCGTGAAGAGATTGGCGGCGGAGTTCGCAGCGAATGCGAATGTCCGCCGTTTTGTTGTTAGGGAAATAGCGGCTCGCCGCCTACTCAGTCCGCACGGCATTTACCATCGCAGCAGACGAGCGCCGCAGAAAGCGATTCTGAAGTCTGCGCGCCAACGGATACGCCATTTTCACCGCGATGTTTCCCGGCCGGGAAAAAGAAAAGATCTCGTAACAAACCAGATCTGAACTGCGAC
The DNA here is from genome assembly GCA_963850805.1 of uncultured Acidobacteriaceae bacterium. Taxonomy (GTDB): domain Bacteria; phylum Acidobacteriota; class Terriglobia; order Terriglobales; family Acidobacteriaceae; genus Sulfotelmatobacter. The sequence continues at coordinate 203,016 of CAWKNF010000004.1, forward strand.
GCCATTCAACCGTAAATCCAAAGCGCCGGACGGGATCATCTTCGTCGATTACGTAAACAATCTTGCAACAGTTGAGAGACCAAAACCCAAAATGCTTGATGACTACCGCGACAGCTTCCCCGGGCTGAATGGCAGCAGCCGGCCAGCAGAGTTGCATGCCTGGGACAGTGAACATCTTCCATCGACGCAGCGCCTCCGCGGCTCGGTCGAACGTTGTGGAACCCTTGCCCAGATCGAAGTGGCCGCGGAGCACCGCGTAGCCGGCGGGCACATCGCCTCGAGTTGCGCCGACCTCCGGATAAGAAAAGTTGCTGGCTCGCTGGCCGGCAAGAATTGTCTGAATCCGCGATTCGCCGGGTCTGGAGAGAAGAAACATGACAAGCCTTGAATTTCTACTCCCTTCGTTCGCAGCGCGCAGGCAGGATGTCCGCGGGGATTTCGGCGTTCTTCACCGTCCGCCACTCTATGTCGAAGGAACCTCGGTAGCCAAACAGCGGGCCCCAGGTTTGATTTGTGACATTCACTTCGATGTGGAAACGCTGGTCCTTTTCTTCGTACCACTCGCAGACATCCGCGACGCCGGAGAAGAGCGGTGGGAAACTGAATTCGACCCAACCCTCGTAGAAACGCTGCGCCCCTGACCGAAGGCGAAGCCCGCCTCGTTCATCGACCGACAAATCGATATCGACAGCGAGATGCTGGTGCGTCCCCAGATAGTCCACGATTAGCCGGCGTTGCTGGCTGAAAATCATGTAAGCGTCAAAGCGCCGCGGCTGGCGGGTGGCAAAGTTTCGAATCCAGGTCACGGTCTCGCGCCCGTATTGGTCAACATACGCATAGTTCCTGATCGTGAAGGGCACGGACCGGCCGCGTTCCGGAAACATGATGCGGCGCGCGCTTCCGAGATAAAGAAAAGGAAGCGTATAAGGCTTTCCGTGCCAAAGCTCTTCCATCGTTCCCGTCCCAATGCACGCGACATGGTCGCGGCTGCTGAACCCGAACCTTTCCTGAATACGAGGATGGAGAAGCTTGAACTTTTCACCCAGCGCCTGTTCGTAGATTGACCTCATCGCTCATTTTCCCGCGGACTTCTCCGACAGTTCTTCGCGGTTGGAAGGTTTCCTGCGACCAACAATCCGATGGCGGCCAACGCTGCTACCGCCAGATTCAAAGTCACTGGATTGAAGGCGGCAGTCAGATAGGCGGGTGAGTTTATGGCCACGGCCAAGGTGGCCGCGAACATGGCAGCAATGGTGCACCAAAGCGGCCAGCGCGCCTTCCAGAAGATAATCAGAATCACGGCGAAACCAACTTCCAGCCATCCGAACAACGACACGAATCTCAGCAATTGAGAACTTCGCACGCCCGCATCGGCCAGCATCCTCAGTTCGTCCGGACTGTGGTAAAGCAGTTTCGGAACCACTCCGTGATAAAGCCAGATGAAGGCGAGGGTTAGTCGAGACAAGCCATAGATGAATGCCCGATCGCGAGAGACTTCCGGCGAGACGCCTTGTTCAATCCAGAGGCGAAGCCGGTCGAAGCTCCACGCGGTCGCCCAACCGATCAGTGGCCGAAACACAAGCGTGTCGGCGATTTTGCCGACCAGGCCGAATCGAGTTCGGTAATCATAGGAGGTGAGAAAGCGAATGCCGTTTTCATTCGGAGTGTATTGCCAGTAGCCCGAACCCACCTCGATCAACGACTTCGGATCCTTGGACCAGAACTTGAGCGCTGAAGTCCGCTGGCCAGCCAAGTCGTCCCGCTCTCCGGTGCTTTCGCCTTCGCCGCTGATGCGCAGGCCCGCGCCGATGCGGGTTGAGTATAGGAACTTCTGAGGTTCTCCGGGCAAACGAGGAAGATAGTCGATCTGCGAAAAGCGGAGATCCCAACGTTCGTGCAGCTTCGGCTCCTGGGTTTTTTGCCAGAGATCATCCATGCTGCCGCGGATAAGAATCTCAACGTAAATGCTCATGCGGATCTGTCTTTACTGGTAACAAAATTAAAGATAGTCCGAGTTCTTGGCGCGGGCACAGTCTTGAGTCAGGTACTCTTCCGGCCGTTACGGTTGCGTTCCTGCTCCCATGATTTCCTTGCCCTCACCCTCGGCGACACCGGGATATGCCGCCGCCTTGCGTCGGCGCAGGTCGTTCGGCAATTGCGACCGAAGCAGCCACAAGCCCACGGTGGTCGCGGCGGCCCAGGTCACTGAAATTAATCCCAACTGCAGCACGTCGGCGACGCGGCTGCCGTGGCCGGAAATGAACGGCGTGACACTTCGTGCCACCTCCAGGCTTAAGCCTCCCGCGACGACCGCCGTCACCGCGGATTTCCCCAGCTCATCCCAACGCAGCGTTCCGAGCGAAACCAGTTTGCGGTAATGGAGCAGAAGCGCTAGCGCCAGCAGATTCGCTCCAATGCCAATGTCAGATGCGAAAGCCAGGCCGACTACTCCATATCTGTGGAAGAGCAGCGAATATATCGGCAACGACGCGCCCGTGATGACCGAGACCGCAACCATTGGAGTCAGGGTGTCGCCGGCGGCGTAGAAGGCGCGGGCGTAAAGTCCCTGGGCGGACCAGAGAGCGAGTGAGAGCGAGAACCAGAAGAAATAGACGGCTGTGCTTTGCGTGTCGGAAACCAGGAAACGTCCGCGGCGGTAAACCAGATCGATCAGAGGGAAGGCGGCGGCCATCATCCATCCCGTAGCCAGCAGCGACGCGGCGGAGACGCGGTAGACGGAATCGTTTACCGTGCTGGCGAATTCCTGCAGGCGCTTCTCGTTGAACAAGCGCGCAAAAAACGGCAGAGAGGCCTGCCCGGTCGCCTGTCCTAAGACAGCAATCGGCACGGCGAACAATCGCTTGGCGTAGTTGAGGCGGGCGATGTCACCCACGCCGCTGGAGGCATAGTGGCGCAGGATCCAATCGTCGGCGGTGACCAGCGACACCCCGAGCATCAGCGGAATGGATAACTTCACCCACTCGCGGAACGCGGGATTGGTCACGTCGAACGACGGACGGTAGCCAGTGCCGATGCGCGCGGCGCCGATCACGCTCGCCAGAAACGGACCCGCTACGCTTCCCGCCAGCGCGCCATAGGCCAGCGACGCAATCCCGAGGTGCCGTCCGCCAATCACTCCTCCGGCAATGATGAACATGTTGTAGAGCAGCGGCCCGAATGCCGGTAAAAGAAACAGACGGTGCGAGAGCAGGACGGCGGAGACGACGCCTCCGACGTAAAAAAAGATCTGTGCCGGCAGCAGAATGCGAGTCAGATGGACGGTCAGGTCGACTTGCGCGGGGGAGAAACCATGAAACATCCAGCGCACGAATTGCGGCGTAAGAATTTCGCTGACGATGGTGCCCACGATCATCACTGTGGTCATGACCGTGATGACGACGGAGAAAGTCTTCTGCGCGTCGGCATCGCGTTTTTCCGCTAGAAACCGCGTATAGATCGAGATAAATGTAATGGAAGCCGCGCCTCCGGCCACGATGTAGTTGAGCCAGTCCGGCAGAGTGAAGGCGGCGACGTAGGCGTCGGTTTGCGGGCCCGCCCCGAACGCGAAGGCGATGTAGGCCTCGCGGACGTAGCCGATCACGCGCGAGAGCATGACCGCCGACATCAACAGCAGCGTGGCCGAGAACGCCGTGTGCTGGTGCGAGGGGCGAAAGAATCGCAGAAGTCTGGTCATGGGCCGCAGATTTACGCCGTCAGCGCCGAGCCATTATCGCTCGTACGAGACGTGAATTTCCTTCAAAGCCTACCAGAGCCATCTATTCACGATTGAGTTTATCGTTCGAATCAGACTCGTCTGGTTCCCTTATTGATACTGGTGATGGCTGGTTTTGGCCTCCGTTCTATGGCCGCAATTCCTGACGCAGCAGGTAGTACTCGTTGATGGGCCGGTCATCACTGAGAGCGGGTGTGGAGGGAGACGCAGAAATGAGCTGATCGATGGGCAGTTCGAAGTTCAAGAGGTGCGCGAACCGGGCTTCTGCGTCGGGTTGCGGGTCCCACTCGACCAAATCCGCAGCCGCGGCGGCCGGAAGACGCTGGGCCAATTCACTCGCAGTGCGATTGGGCAGGGAACGATCGCTGGCGAGGAAATGAAATCCCCAATTTTTTCCAAAAGCGAACACCCGGACATAGGGGAAAGATTGGCGCAGGGCGAGTGCGACGGCCGCCACGTCCTCGGCATCACCGATCGGCAGCCACTGTTGCAAAATGCCTCCTGGACGAAGGCGCCGCCGGATGACGGAATAGAAATCTTCGGAATACAACAGACTGGACCCGGCGGCCTCCACGGGCGGCGGAGGATCGATCGTGATCACGTCGTATTGCTGCATTGTCCGTTCCAGATAGCGGCGGCCATCGTCGACTACGACGTGAGACAAAGGAGAACTCAGAAGCGCGGGGCCATCCCCGTGAAAATAGGGGAACAAGCGCGGCACGCTGGGAACCAGTTCCACCGCTGTAACCGGAATCCCCCAGGAGCGTAAGGAGCGGAAAGTCGTCCCCATGCCAAAGCAAATCACCAGAGCATTTTGCGGAGGATGGTCCAGGAAGACCGTTGGCAGATGCGCCATCATCTTCGCAATTGGCGTCAGCATGGTCATGCCGTAGCCATTGACCAGCAGAGCCTTCTGCATCCCAGTTCCGTTCGCAATCACGGTGGCGGTCGAGTCCCGCAGAACCTGACCGTGGGCGTACTGCTTTTCATAGCTGTTGCTGCTCAGAAACAGCACCAACACAGCGGGCAGGAGCAGGAAAGACGCCATGCGGGGAACGAAACCTGGCGCCGACCCGGAAAGACGCATGAGGCAAGTGCCAGCGATCAGCCAGGGCAGCGACAGCAGCACCACCGCCCAGCGTTCGCTGATCCAGGGCAAAAGCAAGAAGCCGGCCAGCAGCGGACCAACAATGCAACCTACAACGTTCACCGCGTACGCTTTTCCCGCCTTCGCGGGATCGCCGCCCGCCCAGCGGTCGACCAGCATGGGCGTCAGATAGCCGAGCAGGGCGGTGAAGGGCGCGATGCCCACCACCAGTCGCAGTGAGGCGTAGGGAGTAAAGTTTGGGCTGGCCGCCAGTAACGGGAACAGTGAGAAAAGCGCCAACAGAATCCAGGGCAGAGTGCTCTCATTCACATGCGGTGAGTTCCAACTGCGGTAAATACGCGATCCCACGAAAGTCCCGGTCAGATACACTGCCAGAATTGAGGCGAACGCGTATACCACCGTTCCGATAAAGGGCGTGAATTCGCGAACCCAGACGAGTTCCATGCCCATGCTCGTGAGACCGGTGGCGAACAGCAGTGCTAGAAGAGATCTTCCGCCGGCTCCGGTTCGGTCAGGGTGCGTGGCGGGCTGCGGAACTTTTTCCCGTAATTCTCCAGTCCCTGCGCCAACTTCATTCCGCGGCGCACTCTTCGATACCATCAGAGCCAGAGCCGCAATCAGAACGTTGCACGCTGCCCCTACGTTCAAGGTCCCGTGAAATCCCAGCAACTCGATCAGAATCAGGGGAAGACCAGTTCCCACGACCGCGCCACCCACGTTGGCCATGTACAAATAGCTGAACGACCGGGAAGATTCCCTAGGGAACATGTGACTGATCGCGAGCATGGCGACCGGAATGGTCGCTCCCATTAACGTGCACCACGGAATCAACGTGAGGGCGACCCAGACGCCGGAGACCACGTAGTATTCCGCGGAAGAAGTCGAGCCGAGCCGCTCCAGAAGGCTGTGTCCCAATCGAAGCTCATACGGAACGAGGATTCCGGAAATGCCGATCAGCAGCTCAATCGCCGCGTAAAGCAGGAGCGGTGAGAAGCCGATCTTTTTTTCTTCTTCCCGCCGGCGTATCCAGACCCCGCTGGCCCACGATCCCAAACCCAGGCCGGCCATGAAGACCGACAGCACGATGGAAACCATGGCGCTGGTAACGCCGAATTGCGCCATCGACAAGCGCAGCCAGACCAGTTCGTAGAGGACGCTGCAGAACCCCGAGATGAAGAAGAAGGTGAAAAACCAGAACACGAAGCTTTCTTTCTTTAGTTAAGTTTTGACACTGATTAGTTCCACGACTGCGGGTTCCAAATCCAAAATACGCTACTCCGCGGTAATCAAAAAAGCCTTCTCGCCGGATGATCCTCGGTTGTAACCATCCACTGCCGCACGCATTGATATTGATATCGATATCGATGTGCGCTTGCGCGGCGCTTGGGGGCAGTGCCTTATCCCACACTGTTCGTGACAATCCTTTGACAACTGCATCCTACGGTGCGAGGTTATAATTCGCCACGGACTCCCTTCTCCGGCGGAAACGCGCCATGAGTTTCATACTTGAGCCATGCACGGGCGGAGCCCAGCCGTGAAATGCGCGCTCTTGCTGGCGCTGGCTGCGTGGTGGGTGATGCCATCCCCGGCCCAGACTTCTTCATCTGCACCCTCGTCTTCGCAGCGCATCTCTCCCGATCACCCTGCGGCGGCGCAAAATCTTACGGTCACAGTGACCGACGAAAACGGATTAGCCGTCGCGTTCGCCCGCGTGCAATTGCAACCCCCGCCGCCCGCCATTCCCCTGCGCTGCGAAACCGATTTCGCCGGGCATTGTGAGTTCACTGGCTTGTCCTCAGGAACCCGCGAACTCCGCGTCGAGAAGACCGGCTTCTACGCGCTAATTCAGTCCAATGTACAAATCGGCGTCACCGCCAATGTGGACGTGACGCTCTCCCACCAGCAAGGAACACGCGAAGTTGTAAATGTGGTGGAATCCCCGCCGGCGATCGACCCCGCGCAAATCTCTACCAAGGACGAGCTCACCGGTTCGGAGCTAATCGACATTCCCTACCCAGGGTCACACGACTATCACAACGCGCTGAACTTCATCCCCGGAGTCACACCCGATAGTCTTGGCCAGTTGCATGTCGCGGGAGCCGAGAACTACCAAACTCTGGTTTTGCTGGACGGCTTCAATGTGAGCCAGCCGACGAATGGCCAGTTGGCGGTTCGCACGAGCATCGAGTCATTCCGTTCTATCGAAGTCGTGCCCAGCCGCGAGCCGGCTGAGTTGGGCAAAGGCTCCGGCGGAGTCCTCACCCTGAACACCGCGATGGGCAAGGACCGCTATCGCTTCACCTCGACCGACTTCCTGCCAGGACCCGGAATCACGAAGGGCCAGGTTTCTGGTTCATGGACCCCGATTGACACCTTTTCCGGCCCGATCATCAAGGGAAAGATGTGGTTTATCGACGCCCTGGATGGCGAATTTGACGCCGATGTGGATACCCAGCTCCGGCCCCTGCCAGATCGTGACTACGTCTGGCGCGTGGACAACCTGGCGAAGGTGCAAGCCAACCTCACCGCCCGCAACATTGTCACCGCCAGCTTTCTTTCGAACTACTATCACGATGAATACGCCGGGCTGGGATTTCTGGTTCCGCAGCCGGCCACTCCCATTCAAGTCGAGACCGCTTATTTTGGCTCCTTAAAGGATCAGTACTCTTTCCGCAACGGAGCGCTGCTGGAAACCGGATTCGGCGTGGACCAGTACAACACGACGCTGACACCGCGAGGAGACAGTCCATACGTCGCTCTGTTCTTCGCAGCCGAGGGCAACTATTATCTGCACGAGGACGCGCTCGCACGCCGCGTGCAAGGCTTTTCGAATCTTTATATTCCGCCGCATCAATGGCACGGACGGCACGACATCAAAGTCGGCGTCGATGTGGACCGTTTGAACTACGACGCGCAGTTTCTGCGGCAGCCGATCTCGTTCGAGCCGCAGGGTCCGGGTCCGTCGGTACAGCCCTGCCCTACCGACGCAAATGGCGTTCCCATGCCCCCGTACATTTGCACGCGCTATTCGGTTTTCTCCGGCGGCAATTACGCCGCGCTCTATAACGTCGAGGGTAGCGCCTACGCCGAGGATCGCTGGCTCATCACGAATCGCCTGCTCCTTGAGCCGGGAGTGCGCTTGGATTGGGATGAACTCGTGCGCACTCCGGTGCTCTCGCCGCGCCTGGCGGGAACATTCAGGTTGGACGCGGAAGGTACGACCAAGCTGTCGGCGGGAATCGGGATTATCTACGACGCAACCAACCTGGGTTTGATCCATCAACCGCTGGAGGGGCAGAGGTCAGATTATTTCTTTGCATGCTTCCCGCCTTCCTCGACCACTTGCACAATGGAGCCGAGCAATGCGAACGGCCAACAGATCAGTGAGCCGATCCCGGTTCAGACTACATTTGTCGTGGACCGAAGTGCGCTCGAAATGCCGCGATACATAAACTCGAGCGCCAGCCTCGAGAAAAAACTCCCGTACAACATTTTCCTGAAGCTTGAGTTCATGGACAAACGCGGTGTGCATGCCTATGCCTACAACACGCTGAATGGCGCGGTGGATGGTGTTTATCTGCTCGGCAATGGACGAGACGACCGCTACGATGCCTTCACGGTCAGCGTGCGCCACCATTTTCGCCAACAGTACGAGGTCTTCGGAGCTTATACGCGCTCCAGTTCCCGCAGCAACCAGATCTTCGACTTCAGCCTGGATACCACGCTGCTAAGCCCTCAACTGCGCGGTCCTTATGGATGGGACACTCCAAACCGTTTCGTGGGTTGGGGAATTCTGCCGGGCTTCAATCTGCCCGTCATTCACAAGTTCGACATCGTCTACTCGGCCGAGGCGCGCAATGGGTTGCCTTTCTACGGGACCACCGATCAAGGCGAGATTGCTCCCGGCTATGCTCCCAGTTCATCTTTGCGGTTACCCACGTACTACACCCTGAATCTGCAGGCGGAAAAGCGGCTTCATCTCTTCAAACGCTATTGGGCCCTGCGTGCCGGCTTCGACGACATCACCAATCACGGCCTTGTCATCGGGGCCGTCTCAACCATCGATCCCAGCCACCCCGTCCCAACTTTCGTCGACGGCGCCGGGCGCGGCTTCACAGGACGCATTCGATACCTTGGACGAGACTGATTCTAGAGTCTTGATTCTCAAATCCTGAGCACAAGCTTCCCGTAGTTCTTGCCTTCCTGCAGCAGCCTGTAAGCCTCCGCGGCGCGATCGAGCGGGAAAACCTGGCCGATCACGGGAGCCAGCTTGCGCTGCACGATCCATTCCGAGAGCTGCTTCCATGCGGGTTCCATGATCTCGTGTTTCTGCGAGAGGTAGGTCAACCACAGTCCCTGCAGGCTGGCGGATTTTGCATACAGCGCCCTTACATCGAGTTGCGGCGGCTTGCCGGTGGCGGTGCCGTACTGGATAACGCGTCCGAAATCGCGCAGGCAGCGCAGGCTTTTGGCGGTGTGCTCACCGCCCAGCATTTCGAAGACTGCGTCCACACCTTCGCCTCGCGTGAGGCTCTTCACAACTTCTTCGTAATCGTCCTGCTTGTAGTTGATGCCATGCTGCAGACCGAGTTCTTTCACGCGCGAGAGTTTGTCCTCCGAAGACGAAGTTCCGAACATTTCAATGCCGAGAATGTGTCCGATCTGCACCGCCGCTGTGCCCACGCCTCCGGCCACTGCGTGGATTAGGACGCGATGGTTGCGGCCTGCCGCAGGCGGTTCTGTCATGCCGGCCTGCCAGTAGCCGAGATATGCGGTGAAGTAATTTACGGGGAATGCGGCGGCTTGTTCGTCGGTCCAATGCTCCGGGGTGGGCCAAAGCATGTGAGCGTAAGCGGCGACCTTCTCGGCGAAGGCTCCCCATTGCACGTAGCCCATGACCCGGCGTCCGCTATTTTCTTCGATCCCCGAGAACTCCCGCCCAGCGATCAGTGGAGGCGGCGGTGTTCCGGGATAGCCCCCTTGCATGGTCATGACGTCCGCAAAGTTCAGGCCTCCGGCTGCGACGCGGACCAGCGTTTGTCCCGCCTTCAGGTCAGGTTCGGCAGCGTCTTGGATGGCAAGTGCGTCCGGGCCGGAGAGGCTGGTGATCACCAGGGCTTTCATGCCACCGAGTTTAGCAGGATGGATTTGCCCCGCGTTTTTGCCCTTGAATCACGTCGCCAAGCAAGAAAATGAAGGTGGGCCCTCTGAGCTTGAATCCAGCAGAACTGAATCCTCCGGCTCAGAGGGCCACCTTCGGTACAAAAGCAGCGGCTGCGTTGCGTTACAGCACAACGATGAGAGCGACTCGAACGCCCGGGTGTCGCAAATCAAACAGGAAATACTCTCCATCGATGTAGTCGATGTAGCAGTCGTCGGTGTAGGCCCAGTCCGCTGGCCATGCATCCACCAGTTCGAAACTGTAGCCGCCGTACTGGAACTGCGGTTGCCCTTCCACGATCACGCCTCTCGCGCTGAAATGATGGCCGCGGCCATAGTGAGCCTTGAATTTATCATCCGGAATGTGGCCACCCTTGCCGGCCGGACGCGCGTTCCCCGCCCGCTGTTCCGGATGTTGCTGCCCTTCCGGTTTCATCTGGTCGCGGGACTGGTCTTGATCGCGTTTCTGATCTTGTTTCTCTTCCTGCTTGTCCTGTTTTGCAGGTTTGGCATCGTCCTGCTTGGGAGGCTTAGCCTCATCCTGCTTGGGTTCGGGCTTGGGTTCTTCCTGCCGCGCGGGTTTATCGTCCTGCGCCTTGTCGTCTTGTGCGTAGGCAAAAGCCGTACACCCGACCAGCGCTGAAAGAATCGCGACATTCAAAAGTCTTAAAGCTCGCATAACATCCTCCGAGGCAATCCTTGATACCTGAATCGACGATACCTGAATCGACGACGGCTTCATCGACCGGCCATCTGCATGTTCGTTCAGCAGTTTGCGCGGATTGCCAGCTTGAGATGCACAAGGCAGCCAATTCAGCTGCGGTACGCGGCTGTAGAAGCGAACCGGAGACACTGTAGGGGTGGATAACTTCCGAAACTGCTTGCCTAGCGCTGACTGGTGCAAGCGTAGTTTCTTCGCCGCCCATTTGCCGCCGGGTATATACTCTTGGCGTAGGTTTACTCAGGTCCTCCCGGCTACGCCTCCACGGGCCGGGACGGGGCGTACATTCATCCCCCTAATTCATGCGCGCCCCGCATGCTGATTTGCCGATTCCCGCCCGGGGCGGCGAGGAAATGGCACCGGTGCCTCGCGCCAGAGGTTCAGCGGAGCTGCATCCGGGGGAGGTCATATTGTGGATTTAGTTCTGGTACGTCTTCTTTTTGTCATTGTAGTTTCAGTTGCGTGTTACTTCATTGAGCCGTTCCGGCTGTCCCGGCTTCAAGACGCTGGCGTAGGTGCGCTGGTGGGCGCGGGGATAGTTCTGTTTGAGTGGAAGCTGCGGACGGTGAGCCTGAAGCGGCTGATCGGCGCAGCCATAGGAAGCATCCTCGGCATCTGCGGCGCCTACCTGTTTTCCCTGGTGATTCGCAGCAGTGTCCCTGTCGGCAACACTCAAAGTTTCCTGCAAATCCTGGTGATGCTGCTGATGGCCTACGTGGGCCTGATCGTGGGCGCGAGCAAGGGTGACCTGCTGAACTTGGCTGCTTTGGGCGGCATCTTCGGCGGTGAGAAGCAAGGCAAAAAGAGCTACAAGATCCTCGACACCAGCGTCATCATCGACGGCCGCATCGCCGATATTGCCGAGACTGGCTTCCTCGATGGCATCATCGTCACACCCCAGTTCGTGTTGCGCGAACTGCAGCTCGTGGCCGATTCTGCCGACTCGCTGAAACGCAACCGCGGCCGCCGCGGCCTTGACGTGCTGCAGCGCCTGCAGAAAATGGCTACGCTGTCGATCCAGATAGTAGAAGACGACTTCCCCGCCGTCCGCGAGGTCGATCTGAAGCTGATCGAATTGGCCAAGGTCTACGAAGGGAAGATCATCACCAACGACTTCAACCTGAACAAGGTGGCGCAGTTGCAGGGCGTCGAGGTGCTGAACATCAACGAGTTGGCCAATTCGCTCAAGCCCATCGTTCTGCCGGGCGAGATCATGAAGGTATTCATCCTGAAAGAAGGTAAGGAATACAACCAGGGCGTCGCGTATTTGGATGATGGCACCATGGTGGTCGTGGACAATGCCCGGAAGATGATCGGCAAGACGATCGACGTCTCGGTGACGTCGGTGCTGCAGACTACGGCGGGAAAGATGATCTTCGGCAAATGGGATGAACGCGCCTTCAGCCGAAACAGCGTGGTGGTACAGCCAGCAGTACCGGTTGTCACGGGCACGGCGGTGACGCCGGCCGTGGTTCCGAGCGCGCTGGTGGAGACCAAGCCTCAGCCTTAGACCCTGCGGAGTGGTCGGCGGTGATTGCATCTAGATTTGAACTCCAAGGTTCCCACTCGTATACTTACAGCCCGCTATGAAGGTTGTAGTAATCATTCCGGCTGCGGGGCTTGGAACCCGCATGGCTCCGATGCCCGTCGGCGCCAAAGGTAAGCAGAAGAAATCGCCGCCCAGCAAGCAGTTCACCGAACTGGGCGGCACGCCAATTCTCATCCACACGCTGCGCAAGTTTGCCGCCGTCGATGCCGTGAGCGAGATCTGGATCGCTCTGCGGGAGAACGAGCTTGCGGGGTTTCGCGCGCGGCTGGAGAGCGAAGCGAAAGATGTTCTGAGCAAGAAAGTGGAACTCGTCGTCGGCGGAGAGCACCGCCAGCAGTCGGTGGAGAGCGCGCTGAACGCGGTAGCGGCCGCCGCGCATGAGGATGATATCGTTCTGGTGCACGATGCGGTGCGTCCGCTGGTGACCCGGGAAATCATTCAGGAAGTAATCGAGGCAGCGAAGAAATATGGTGCGGCGATTGCCGGCCTTCCCGCCTTCGATACGGTGAAGCAAGTCGAACGCACGGCCGAGGGCGCGCTCATCAAAGCGACGATTCCACGCGCAGGCATTGTGATGGCGCAGACGCCCCAGGGCTTTCGCTATGGCGTGATCAAGAAGGCGTTCGATGAAGCCTCGGCGGACGGTTTCCTCGGCACCGACGAAGCTTCGCTGGTGGAACGATCGGGCCACGACGTTGCGGTCGTTATGGGATCACCGCGAAACATCAAGATCACCACGCCTGCAGACATGGAACTGGCGGAGTTCTACTTGAAGAGTGCGGATTAGCACTGAGCAGGAATGCCAACGACCAACAATCAACGACCAACGACGGGCCCATCGACTCGGATCGGCTACGGGTTTGATTCGCACGAGTTTCGTCCCGGCATTCCGCTGAAGATTGGCGGCATCGCGCTGGCGCATGACAAGGGGCTGGGCGGCCACTCGGATGGAGACGTCCTGCTGCACGCGATCACCGACGCACTACTTGGGGCTGTGGCTGCTCCCGATATTGGGGCGCTTTTTCCGCCGTCGGACTCGAAATGGAAGGGCGCCGACTCGGTCGTCTTTCTGCGCGAGGCGTTGAAACGCGTGCGCGACGCGGGCTATGGCGTAGCGAACCTCGACGCCAGCCTTATTCTTGCCGCTCCTAAGATTGGGCCGCATGCGGCAACGATTCGGGCGCGCGTGGCACAGCTGCTGGGCGTTAGCGCCGACTGCGTCGGATTGAAGGCGAAGACCCCGGAAGGGCTCAATCTGGAGAACACCGCGGTCGCGCATGTGGTGGTGCTGCTGGAGAAGCTCGCAACTGCTAAGAAGGCGCGGACGAGGACGAAGGGGCATTGAGCTACTTCGGCAGCGTCTCCGCCGCATTGATCTTCACTGATTTGGTCTTCACTGATTTGGTCTTCGCTGATTTGATCTCGGCGGCTTCGATCTCCGCAGCTTGGACCAGGGCGCGGAAGATCGCGCGGGAGGGTTCGTCCTGGTCGACCGAGCGTTCGGGATGCCATTGGACCGCCAGCACAAAGTGATCGGGCGCGGTGCCTTCCAGTGCTTCGATGATGCCGTCGTCGGGGCAGCGGGCGACGATGCGCAGGCCGTTGCCGATTGCGTCGGCTGATTGGTGATGAGAAGAGTTCACTGGGAGCACGAGTCCGCGCCCGTCGTTGTTGTTGTCTTTGTCTTTTCCGTTCACGATTTCCGACAGCTTCGAGTCCTCCTCGATCTCGATTGCGTGCGCTACCGCGACCTTCTTTCCGGCTTCGTGATTGACGCGCGTGCGCAACTCTTCCGGCAGAAAATCGGGGATGTGCTGAATTAGCGATCCGGCGCGGTAGACGTTGAGGCTCTGGAGGCCGTAGCAGATGCCGAGGATGGGCTTGCACAGGTTGTAGGCGTCTTCGAGCAGGAGTGCGTCGACGGCGTCGCGGCGCGGGTCGCCGGCGGCCGTGTGCGGGGAGCGGCTTGCGCCGAACCTCGCAGGGTCGACATCGGCGTTACTGCCCGGCAGTAGCACTCCGTCGCAGCTCTCGATCATCTTCTTAACTTCGGCTGCTGTTTGGTCGAGCGGGATGCGGATGGGCTCGCCTCCAGCTTGCTTGACGGCGCTCTCGTATTGCGGAATCGCCCGCTCGGCGTATTCGCGATCGATCGAGTGCGGCATGGGGATGGCGATGCGGGGCGGCATGATTTGATTGTAGCGCCAGCGTGCGGCGACGGCGCTCCTCGCCTCGCTCGTGGGACAGCCCCTTCGGTTTCGCTCAGGGCAGGCGAGGCGGCTATCTCCACATATTCCGAACTCAGTTCATCTTTTCGATTGCTGCCAGGGTTTTTGACTGGCGGTAGTGGCGGATTTCCATGGCCAGCGTCAGCACAAAGATGATGCTGCCGGCGACCACGGCCACGGGCAAGCCGAAGTTGCGATAAGCGCCGGTCATGTTGGGATGCACGTGGCGTATAGCTGAAATGATCACGGTCCCGATGATGCCGACGAGCAGGCCGATTGCGAAAGAGATGAGCGTGCCGATGAACGTGACCAGCAGGACGCGCACTGGAATCGCATACCAACGGGGTGGGCGCGGGGTTGGCATGCTTCCAAGCTACACCATCTGTCGCGGCGATTGTCAGATCCGGATCTGGAAAAAAAATTCACAGATCAATCCGGCTAAAATATTTGGAATCAATGAGTTACAGCGCGCCTACCCGGTCCGAATCTGGCTAAAATATTGGAAACAAACGACTTGCTTGTAAAATATTCCATTCAAAGGGCTTAGGCGATTCTGCTTTGGCTAAGTGCCTTGGAATCAGCGGCTAGACCGCAAAATATTGAATCTGCGGTAGTTATCTCATTGCTATTCGGATATCAAAGAGCTAATGCGTGTAGAGATAGGATCGCCGCTCTGGGGATCGAAGTCAAGGGAATTATTGGCGATGATTCATTGATCGCGATGTGATTTTCTGTCGTCCGCGTCGGGCTCCACCTCGGCTTCGCTTTCGGGGCTTCGGTAGAACAGGAGCAGGCTCTGACAGACATGTTCCAACCTCTCGTTTTTCTACCCCGGACTTACGTCCGGGGCTGTCATTTGCCGCCCCTAACGGGGCTGGAGTCAGGTCGTCCCATTCTGCTTCTTCTACAAGGAATTCGGTTTATCGCAGGGCTGAAGGGTTGCGTCACCCACAATCGTTCGTTGTTCAGCGGAGACAAGGTCCAGGGCAAGAGCTGAGTCAAAGGCAGCGGGCGAGGGCGCCCGCTCCACACGGTGGTGTATAAAAGAGCAGGTATGTCGCAGGCAGCGCCAGCTATTACGCGGAGCCCCGCGGATGTGGTCCGGATGACGCCGGTTTCGCAGGCGGCGAACGGGGTGTGTTATGCCGTGGCGGGGGAGAACTCCGTCGGGTCGTTTGACCTGGAGCGCATGATTTCGGCGGTTCCTACCAAGATTGCTTCGGCACTTAAGCGCAAGGCTTATTACTTTGTCCCGCTGACGGTCAGCCAGGGGGAAGAGATCCTGATTGCGGATCGCTATGATGTGGCGCTCAGCGACAATGCGGTTTGCCATCGCAACCTGAATCTGGGCGATTCGCAGTGCGTGTTTATCTCTACGCGGCTGACGGACGACAAGTTTTCCGTGGCCTTCGAGTTTTATATCAACGTGGGGCATGCGCTGGTGGAGATTGCGGGAGTTTCGGACGAATTCATCGATCTGGCGTGGAAGCAGGTAGAGGCCGGAACGCGTGGCGAAACTTCGCTTGACGCCTGGGAAGCGCGGAAGCTGGCGACGGCTGGCGGGCCGGATGCGGAGCGTTTCAAGAACGAATACTTCGAGGCGACGTTTTCCGACACGATCTCGATCTACATGCTTTCGCTGTATCTGGATGTGGATTATTACGACTTGAGGGAGCGGGACTATCCGTTGCTCGCGCCCTCGGCTTTGGCCGAGCGATTGAGGAAAGTTGCGGAATTGTTTCCGGCGAATGCCGGGTTTGAGTTTGCGGTGCTGTATAAGCGGAGAGGTTAACTTCCTTTAGCCACGGATCTCCACGGATTATTACCCTTTGGAAACCCTTGCGATCGATGCCTTGGTGATTCCCCGAATCTTCGCCGCTGCCGGCGGTGGTCGGACAGGAGTGTCCGACCCACACTTGCCGAATAATTCCTATTTGTTTCCGATCACGAAACTTACTGTGCTGGACTGATTGGGGGTGACCCTGACCGGTTTTTCCCAAGTCTTCGGTTCGGTGAAGACGGGGCGCTGCACGCTACGTTCGGTGAGAACGTCGAAGGCCTGCTCTTTGCCAGCGAGACCCCAGCCCTCATGCCAGGCGACGATTTGATAAGTGCCCGCAGGCACGCCGGTGAATTCGAAGCGGCCGCTCTCGTCGGTCACGGCGTAATAGGGATGGGGGACGACCATCATTTCGGCATTCATCCAGACATGGCCGCCGTTGCAGCGGAGGTTGACCAGACCGGGGGTGGACATGGGGCGCGAGGTGACCCGATTGGTGAAGGGAAATGGCAGGTTGTAGCTGGCTGCCCCGTCCATGTGGATGGTGTGGAGGGTGGCGTCGGAACTCTGCATCTGAAGCTCCGCATCTTGAGGTACAAGAAGAATGTGCGGAATATAGTGGCAGTGGTGCTGATCCAGGTGACGCCTCTGCTCGGGTAGCTCCATGGCTTTTCCGGCGGAGATATTCTTGAGGAAGACGATGGTGTTGGCCACGCCGCCCTCGGGTCCGACGATCAGGCGCTCGAGGCTGACAGTCTTCTTGCCATCGGGGTCGCAGATTTGCGGATCCTTGGTGACGGGAAAATCCAGCTCGTGGGGCACTGGTCCGGACCATTTGACGGTGCCGGAGATGGTTCCACCGTCGGTGACGGGAATGACTTTGTAGCCGCTCTGCGCGGCGGCGATGGTTGTGGCCGCAAGAAGCGAAACCAGCAAAGAACAACGAGTGATCACATTCCGCATACAAACCCCTGATAGCCCACCGCCCGTTGCTTGTGCTTGCGAAGTTACGTGCAACGCGGGCCGAAATTTGGGATAACTCTTCTTGCTTTCCGCAGGCAACGGCTTACACCCAACTTGCGGGATAGCGCTCACAGGTCCCGCTTAGGGGCGGGTAGCGTTCGTGTTTGCGGTCGTTCCCAATCCCAACCGGAAGACCGTGGGAGAGACGGCTGGCGTTGGAATCACCATTAGAATGCGCTCAACAATGGGGAGAAGTCGAGATTACCCAAGTCATAGACCCGGAGAATGGGAACATTCGGCTGGCGGGCTCATACAGGATCTGGGATGGCTTACAATCTTGCTGCTATGACAGTGCAGGTCCGATCGTTCGCGAAGATCAATCTTGGGTTGCGCATTGGCGCTCGCCGCGAGGATGGATTTCATGAGTTGCTGACCGTGTATCAGACGGTCGGGCTGCATGACGTGATGCGGGTGAGCCTGGAGCGCGGGAGCGGGATTGAGATTCGGTGCGCGGACCCCAGAGTTCCGAAAGATGAGTCGAATACCTGCTATCGCATCGTCGAAAAAGCCATGCGGGCTCTGCGCGCGAAAGGGCGTGTGGTTGTCGAGATCGAGAAAAGGTTGCCAGTGCAAGGTGGGCTGGGTGGGGCTTCGGCGAATGCTGTGGCTGCTGTGCTGGGGCTGGAAAGAGTGCTGAAGAAATCTTTGGTGGCGGCGGAACGGCTGCGGATTGCGGGGGAAGTGGGCTCGGACGTGCCGCTGTTTCTGTTGGGGGGAACGGTGCTGGGAGTGGGGCGCGGGGAGTTGGTGTATCCGCTCGAGGATTTGCCGGCGACGGCGTGCGTGGTGGTGACGCCGGAGGTGGGAGTTTCGACTCCGAAGGCGTTTGCGGAGTGGGATCGAAAATTGACGATGGCGGGGGCATCCGATAGAATGACTGAGCTTGGCCGAAGGCTGTCGGCGTGGCTGAGCGAGAGTTACTCCGGTGCTCCTCGTCAGATTCAACGTGTTGTGAAACCCAGGAGGGGCCGGGCCGAGAATCCGCTTCTCGAGCTTGTCCGGGCCGGGATCAAGAACGACTTCGAACAGGTCGTCTTTCCTGAGTATCCCGAGCTGAGTGAAGGCAAGAGTGCGCTGGAGCGCGCGGGCGCGAAGTATGCGTCGATGTCGGGCTCTGGGTCAACGCTGTACGGACTGTTTGCTTCGAAAGAGGCGGCGCGCATGGCGGCGGTGAAGCTCCGGAGGCAGGGGTGGGCGGCTCAGGCGACGGTTACGCTGACGCGGCGGGAGTACTGGAAAAAGTTTCTTGTTTCCAGTTTCTAGTTTCTGGTTGTTTAATAGAGTTATCACGCTTTCAACCAGGGCCGGCATTCGGTTTTGATTTTGAAACTGGAAACCGGAAACTTGAAACTGCAGTACTGGGCCGTCGACTAATGGTAGGTCAAGTGCCTTTGGAGCACTTTGTCTAGGTTCGAATCCTAGCGGCCCAGCCAGAAAACAGTTCTCAGTTCTCGGTTCTCAGTTCTCGGTTAAGAGCTGAAGCCCAAGGCTGAGAACTAAGAACTGAGAACTTCTTATGGCTACTTTGGTTACGCCGACCGAGAAGGCAGAGAAGACGGAAAAGAACGTCCCACCCACGCCCGAGGAAAAGCTGGAACGGAAGCAGCGCGTGCGGGTGGACGAGAAGTTCAAGATTTTCAGCGGGACGGCGAACGAGCCGCTGGCGGACGAGGTTTGCCAGTTTCTCGGGATGCAGCGCGGGCAGGCGCAGGTGATCCGCTTCGCCGACGGCGAGGCGTATGTGCAGATTCAGGAGAACGTGCGAGGCTGCGATGTGTTCGTGATGCAGCCGACTTGCCGGCCTGTGGATGAACATTTGATGGAGCTGCTGCTGATGATTGATGCCCTGAAGCGGGCGTCGGCGCGGCGCATCACGGCGGTGGTTCCGTATTACGGGTATGCGCGACAGGATCGCAAGGATAAGCCGCGCGCTCCGATTTCGGCGAAGCTGGTGGCGGATTTGCTGACCACGGCGGGAGCGCACCGGGCTTTGATCGTGGACCCGCACACGCCGCAGATACAGGGCTTTTTCAACATTCCGGTGGACCATTTGTTTGCTTCGCCGGTGCTCGTAGACCACTTCAGGAAGTTGAATTTGCCGAACCTTACAGTGGTTTCGCCCGATGCCGGCGGCGTGGAACGGGCCCGTTTTTTCGCGAAGAAGGTCGACGCAGCGCTGGCCATTGTGGATAAGCGGCGCGTGGAAATGAATGTGGCCGAGGTCATGAATGTAATCGGCGACGTCAGGGGACGCTCCTGCCTGATCATCGACGATCTGATCGATACGGCGGGGACGACGGTGAAGACGGCGGCGGCGCTGCTGGAAAATGGAGCGACTTCGGTGTATGCCTGCGCGTCGCACGCGGTGCTGTCCGATCCGGCGGTGGAAAACATTCACAACTCCGCGATCGAGCACGTTGTGGTTACGAACACGATCCCGCTGACGGCGGAAGCGAAGGCCGAAGCGAAGATTATGGTGCTTTCCATTGCGGGATTGATTGGGCGGGCGATCCAGTCGATTCACGAAGAGACTTCAGTCAGCAAATTATTCATGTAGCGAATGTAGTGGTGTTTACGGCAAACAGCAGATTCCTCCGCTTCGCCGCCCCTTCGGCTTCGCTCAGGGTCCGGCTCCGGTCGGAATGACAAGTTTTTGGATGGGAATAAATTATGGCAACTACATTGGAACAGAACACTCTTGAAGCGCAACCGCGGGAAGCTGGGACGAAGAACCAGGCCCGGCGGGTGCGCCGCGAAGGCAAAATCCCGGCCGTGGTTTATGGCGCGAGCAAGGAAGCATTGGCGGTGAGCGTGGATCCGCGGCACGTGCTGCGCATTCTGCACTCGGACAGCGGCCACAACACGATTTTCGATCTCGCGCTAAACGGCGGCGAGCGCACCAAGGCCATGATTGTGGATTGGCAATATGAACCGATCAAAGGCCATCTGCTGCACATCGACCTGAAGCGCATCGCCATGGACAAGGCGTTGCGGGTCAGCGTGCCTATCGTTTTGCAGGGCGTGGCGGAGGGTGTGAAGACGGAAGGTGGGATTCTCGAACAGATGCTGCGCGAGGTGGAGATCGAGTGCCTGCCGGGCGATATTCCGAGCCACATCGATGTCGATATCAGCCATCTCACTTTCGGCAAGGTGCTGCGGGTGTCGGATTTGCCGCACAATCCCAAGCTGAAGTTCCTTTCAGACGCGAACCAGCCCGTAGCCCACGTGACCAGCGTGAAGGAAGAAGTTGTGGCCACGCCGGAAGCGGTGGCGGCAGAAGCTGGAGCGGTTCCGGCCGAGCCCGAAGTCATCAAGAAGGGCAAGGCGGAGACCGAGGAAGAGGGCGAGGCGGCGGTGGCCGAGAAGCCGGAAAAAGCAGAGAAGAAGGCCGAGAAAAAGGAGAAGAAGTAACTCCGTGGACCCGAAGCGCTTCGCTGCGCTCGGCTGGACGGCCGAGGCGGCCGTCACCATATGGATTGGGATGGTGGCGTGAAACTGATTGTTGGTCTTGGCAATCCTGGCATCGAGTATCAGTTCACGCCGCATAACCTGGGTTTTCTGGTGGTGGATCGAATCGCCAGCGAGCGCAAAGTTGAGATCAGGAACCGGCAGTGCCGGGCGCTTACCGCGCGAATACAGTTTGGGGACGAGCCAGTGCTGCTGGCCAAGCCAGAAACCTACATGAACCTGAGTGGGTTGTCGGTGCGGGAGCTGGTGGCGGAATACGAAGTGCAGCCGGAAGCGGACCTGATCGTGATTCAGGACGAGCTGGATTTTCCGCTGGGCACGTTGCGGATTCACACGCGGCGAAGTTCGGCGGGGCATAACGGGATCGAGTCGATCATCGGAGCGCTGGGTACGCAGGATTTTTTGCGGATCCGGATCGGCGTGGCTCCGGAGCGCAAGGTGGAGGACGGCGAGCGGTATTTGCTGTCGCCGTTTCGCAAAGCCGACTTGGCGGTGGTGGACGAGATGATTGACACCGCGAAAGAAGCGGTGAAGGCGATTTTAGCCGAAGGTGCTGCGGCGGCTATGAACCGGTTTAACCGCAAGGAGCCGGACGAAAAAGATTAGCCACGGATTTGTACGGATTCTCACGGATCAAGATATTTGAGAACCTTGTGGTTTATCCGTGGTGATCCGTGAAGATCAGTGGCAAAGATTTGGAGACAGCATGAATCGTACTTATGAACTGATGTTTATTGTCCGGCCGGATATGGCGGACGAAGATCTCGACAAGCTGATTGCGAACCTGGAGTCGACCGTGACTGCGGCGGCCGGTTCGATCAAGAGTATCGATCGCATGGGCAAGCGGCGTCTGGCGTACGTGGTGCGCAAGTTCCGCGAGGGCGTCTACATTCTGATGACGATCGAAGGCGCGGGCACGGTGGTGCACGAACTGGAGCGCCGTCTGCGGGTTACTGAGCCGGTGATCAAGTTTCTTACCGTGCGCATCGACCTGGAGCAGAAGCGCCTGGACAAGATCAAGAAGCTGCGCGACGCGAAAAAGAAGGTAAGCGCGCAGCCCGCGGCCGTGGCGGAAGAAGCTGCTGTGCCGCCGGCGGCGGAGACTCCAGCGACGGCTTAAGAAAGCAGGGGCTAGGGATTATGGGTTAGTCATTCCCGACTGCATTCGTGAGTGGCAGGAGACGACTTAGCCCCAGACCCTTGACCCCTAATCCCTGATTTTAGAAGGAGCGTTATGACTGAAGAGACTAAAGCACCAACGCCAGCATCCGAGCGGCCATCGCGGCCTTTCGGCGAGCGGTCCGGTGGAGGAGACCGTCCGCGATTTGGCGGCGGAGGCGGCGGTGGTGGGCGTTCCGGGCCCGGTGGCCCGCCGCGCGAGGGCGGGCGCAAGTTTTTCCGGCGCAAGAAAGTTTGCAAATTCTGCACGGAGAAAATCGCCGACATCAACTACAAGGATTACCGGCTGCTGGGCCAGTTTGTGGCAGAGAGCGGCAAGATCGTGCCGCGGCGTTTGACCGGCGTGTGCTCGCCGCATCAGCACCGGCTGGCCGCGGCCATCAAGCAGGCGCGCAATATTGCCTTGCTGCCGTTCGCAGGAAGGGCATCGTAGACATTTGCCACGGATTTGCACGGATCAACACGGATAAGGCTTTTTATCTATTTTGGTTTATCCGTGGTAATCCGTGTGAATCCGTGGCAAAAGAATTCTGAAATCGGAGTCATACCATGGAAGTCATTCTTAAAGAAGATGTGAGCAAGCTGGGAGCGCGCGGCGACGTGGTGAAGGTCGCCGAAGGATATGGGCGCAATTTCCTTCTGCCGCGCAAGCTGGCCATCGAAGCAACCGCCGGGAACAAAGCCGTCATCGTGCAGATGAAGGCGGCCTCGGTGCGGCGCTCGGCCAAGGAGAAATCGCAGGCCGAGGAGTTGGCCAAGCAGTTTGAGGGGCTGGCGGTGTCATTCCAGAAGCGAGCGGGCGAGCACGATCAGTTGTTCGGGTCTGTCACTTCGGGCGACATTGCCGATGCTGTCGTGAAGAAAGGGATCAATCTCGACCGGAAGCAGATTCAGCTTCATGAGCCGCTGAAGACTCTGGGCGAGTTCACCGTGCCGGTGAAGCTCCACAAGGACGTTACCGCGCATTTGAAGGTTGTGATTGAGAAGGAAGCGGTGGCGGAGTAGGAGTGATTACTTGAACTGCAGCTTCCCTGCGGCCCGGGCATTCACTAACTCCATCATGTTCTTAAGTTCAGGGCGAAATATGCGCGAGCCCGTCCTCCAACCAAAACTTTCCCTTGCTTTTCGATCAGGATCTGCGCGCCTTCCGGATGTTTTTCTGAAATGAGGACGTGCTCGGAGCCGATCCTCAACTCATAGAGGTAGCGGTCTTCTTCAAAGAGCTGTGAAATGTTCCTGGAGAATTCGGCGTCGCCGACTCTGGTTTTGTATGCTTCGTACATTTTTATTTGCGTGTCAGGATCTTCGGTCGCTGCCGCAGCTCCCTTTAGATCTCCCTGGTGCAGTCTCGACAAGAATAAGATGGTGCAATTGATAGCGCTATCTTGGTTCAGTTTGGCGGGGTCGGGTTGAATTGGGACAGGCGGGTTGAATACGGTGAGGTTGTAATTGATGGTCTTCCCACCCGCCGAAGAGGTCCGAGGTGCGTTTTGCTGTGCACAGAGCGTACGAGCTGACAACACACATAATGCGATCATCAAGAGTCGGCTCATTGTGTCCTCTCCGGGTCCAACCGTTGCTATTCTGGCAAGCTCGACTAGAGTCCTCAAGGTTACGATGGGGTTCCGAAGGACAAACGTGCGGCGTTGATGATAAGGCTCTTCGATCCTCGACCGGAGGATTTGCATCGCGCCTAGGGCATTTGCCTTGCCAAATTCGCATTCCTCACCGTGATCGGTTCTACCTTTCCTGCTAAACCATTACGAAAGAATCACCTAGGGCGCACAAAAATCCCCGGCAGCCTATAATTTCTGCTCACGGTTCCGCTGACTCTCCGTCTATTCCAGTGCAAGCCCGGGTACGGCATTGACACCGGGCGGTATAGGAAACGACAAAACATGCCGGCCGATGTTTGGGCAGTGACACTTGCGGTTGGTGAAGGGGCGCTCTCGAGAGCGAAGTATCGGGCGGAGAAGGTCAGCGGTAACGGAGTCAATGAGAACCGGGACCCCACGCGGGGCCGCATGGCTGGGCAAGAACGCCGCATCGACGATACGATCCTCATCCGCGAGGCGCAACGCGGGAACCGCGCCGCCTTCGAGGAACTGGTGCGTCACTACGATCAGTCGGTGTTGCGGCTGGCTATGCATCTGACCGGGACCGAGCACGACGCCCAGGACGTCTATCAGGACGCCTTCCTCAAGGCTTATAAAAACATTGGAAGTTTTCGGTTTGAGTGCTCTTTCTATACCTGGATTTACCGCATTGTGACCAACCTTTGCCTGGATCACCTGCGCAAGAAGACGGTGCGCAAGGAAGATGCGCCGGTGGTGAAAGATGGCAACGGCGGGGAGTATGACCTGCTGGATCAGGTGGCGGATGGGCGGGCGGGGGCGAATCCGGAGCGGGACTTGATGCGGCGGCAGTTGGGGGCGCGGATTTCAGGAGCGCTGGAAAAGTTGACGCCGCGCGAGCGCATGGTTTTTGAGTTGAGGCATTATCACGGGTTGAAGCTGCGGACCGTGGGTGAGATTTTACATACGACGGAAGAGACTGCGAAGAATACTTTGTTTCGGGCTACACAGAAGTTGCGGGGGCAGTTGGCGGATATGAGGTGAGGTCTTAGGTGTCGGGTCTTAGGCCCAAGAGCTAAGACCTAGCACCTTAGGCCACAAGGTGGAACTTTATGAAGTGCGAATGGGTTCGAGAGAACATCACGCTGCAGGTTTATGGCGAACTGGCCGATGATGCCCGTCATGAACTGGAGCAGCATGTGGCGCGCTGCGCCGACTGCGCGGCTGAACTGAACGCGGAGCAGGAGTTTCATGCGCTGCTGTCGCAAGACCAGGCGGCGGAGCCGACGCCGAACCTGCTGGCGGCTTCACGTATGCGGCTGCAGGAAGCGCTGGAGACGGCCGAGCCGGGCGGATTCTGGCGGCGTTTGGCTTTCGATCCCGCGAACTGGCTGCGGCAGGTGCGCTTTTCGCCAGCGCTGGCGTCCGCGATTCTGATTCTTGGTTTCGCCGGTGGAGTGGGAACTTCCTACCGGGTATTCGCTCATCCGCCTCAGAGTCCGACGGTCTCGACTCCCGCTCCCGCGGAGGCTTCGATCACCGGCATCCGTTCCATTACTCAGGAGCCCGGTACCAATAAGATTGACATCAAGTACGACACAGTTTCGACGCTGGAGACGCAGGGATCGATGAACGACCAGCGCATCCAGCAACTGCTGCTGTTTGCCGCGCGGAATAACTACAATTCGGGCGTGCGCATGGATTCTGTTGATCTGCTGACCCAGAAGCCCGATGTTTCGCAGGTGCGCGATGCGCTCATTTATGCGTTGCGCTACGACACGAATCCAGGAGTCCGGCTGAAGGCTCTGGATGGGCTGGGCGGTTTTGTGAAAGATGATGTGCGGGTGCGGGATGTGGTACTGGAAGCTTTAGTGAACGATGCAAACCCAGGCGTGCGCACCGAGGCGTTGCGGCTGATTGAGCCCGTAAAAGCCGACGGTAGCGTGCGTGGAGTGTTGATGACGCTGGCAGCCAAGGATCAGAGCCAGTACATCAAGTCGCAGGCCCGCACCATGCTGGCGCAGTTGCCGGAGATTGATTGACAGGGAAGCGAGCCAAACGCGCCCTTCGGTCGCTTGCGCTCTCTCAGGGCAGGCTCCGTGGATTCGCGCGGCTCGCCTAGATTCCTCGCTGCGCAAAAAGCGCTTGCTCGGAATGACAAAGTAGAAACTGAGGTGTTTATTTTGAAGCGTTCGCCACAATTCGTCGGCTTGCTTTGTGTGGCCTTACTTGCGTCGCTGGCCGTGGCGCAGGAGACACATGTATCGCGCGACGGCGCCGGCTGGAGCCAGCTAGTCACGGGATCGCTGGCCGGAGTCAAGAACCTGAGAGTCAGGGTAGATGCAGGATCGGTGGCCGTGCATGGCGCGCAGCGGCCGGGTATCGATTACTCCTTTCACATGTTCTCCAGCAAGTCCTCCGAGGAAGAGGCGCGGCGCGAATTCCAAAGCTACAAGGTGAGCACTTACGTTAAGGGAGACACGGTGTGGGTGGTCGGGGAGTGGCGGGGTGTCCACACCATTCATATGGGTCCGGCGCGAATGACGATTGCCGTGGGTGCGGAGCGGAAATGCTTTCCTGAGCTTGTGATTAACATTCCGCGCGACACAGCACTGGTGAAGATCGAAACGGGCGGGGGCCAAGTGGAAGCGACGGGCGTTACCGGGCAGGTGGAAATTGAAAGCGGTGGCGGCAAGTTGCGAGTGGATGACGTTGGCGGCTCGGTGAACGCTGAGACCGGGGGCGACTCGATCGACGTCGGAACGGTTGGCGGAGATCTTAAGCTGGAAACGGGAGGCGGCAACATCTCGATCGGGGCGGTGAAAGGGAAAATCCAGGCGGAAACCGGCGGAGGCAATGTGGTTGTGCTCTCCGGTGAACAGGGTGTTGTGATCGAGGCGGGCGGCGGAAACGTGGACATCAAGCGTTGCGTGGGGAGAGTGAAAGCGTCGACGGGCGGGGGCAGTATCAACCTGGGGGACATCGGCGGTCCTGCGGACATCGAGACCGCGGGGGGCAGCATTCACCTGACTTCCGCGAAAGGGCGAGTGGGTGCGAATGCCGGCGCCGGGTCCATCGAACTCTATGGCGTTCCTTCGGCGCGGGTGGAGACGGGCGCGGGTGGGATTACGGTGAAGTTCATCAACACTGCGGCGGAGCGCAGCGATTCTGTGCTCGAAACTTCCGCGGGCGATATTACGGTCTACATTGCGCCTGATGTTGCCATCTCGGTGCGCGCCAGCGTGGATCTGGGCAACGGGCACCACATCACCTCCGACTTTTCTGACATTCATGTCGCCAGCGAAGGCGACCAATGGGGGCCGAGAACGCTCACCGCGGAGGGGAAGGTGAACGGAGGCGGTCCGGTGCTGAAGGTTCGGACTACGACCGGGAATATCTGGTTCAAGCGGGCGAATTAGTCGAAGAGCGAGGGTTACGCGCGGGTTTAAAGCAGGTTCCCTTTGGCTTCGCTCAGGGCAGGCTTTCAACGGGCTTGGCGCCCGGTTCGGAATGACAAAGATTTGACTGTGTAAAAAAACTTCAGGAGGCTGGTCATGCGTAAACACATTTTGGCAACGATCGCCATGCTGCCGTTGCTGCTCAACCCGGGGCAGGCCGCACAAAGATGGACGGTTGATTCCTCGCAGCCTTTCGGCTATCCCAGCGAAGATTCGGACACGAGTTCCTATCTGGGCGTGGACATCGCGAATATCACCACCGACCGGCTGGGAGCTTTGAAGCTGAAGGAAGAACAGGGCGTGGAAGTGACGATGGTCGACCAGGACGCTCCGGCGGGCAAAGCCGGAATCAAAGAGCACGACGTTATCCTGACGATGAACGGAACGCCAATCGAAAGCAAAACGCAATTGCAGCGGATGATCCACGAAACGCCGCCGGGACGCGTGGTGACGCTGGGACTGAGCCGCGACGGACAGGCGATGACCATCAAGGTGCAACTGGCTGATCGACGCAACGAGTTCGCCCTGGTTGGTCCGAAGGAAAAATTCTTCAACAAGGATATCCATATCGAGATTCCGCCGGTCCCCAACTTTGACTTCGATATTCCAAACATTGGGGTCGTCTACGTGCATTCGTCGATGAGAAGCGGCGTGATGGTGGAGAATCTCACGCCGCAGTTAGGCGAATTCTTCGGCGCGAAGAATGGGAATGGAGTGCTGGTGCGATCGGTGGATAAGGGAAGCCGCGCTGAAAGGGCAGGCCTGCGCGCCGGAGATGTGATTACTCGCGTTGGCGACCAGCCAATCCACGACACCAGCGACTTCACTCATGCTTTGCATTCCCTGAGCGCGGGATCGGTGAGCGTGGGAGTGATCCGCGACAAGAAAGAACAGACTCTTACCCTTACCTTGCCTGAGCGCAAGGATTCCGGCGAGGTGATTGAGGAAAGCCTGGAAGCACCCGAGTTGGATGCGGAAAGACAGCTGGAATTGAGTGAGGTGCAGAACGAGTTTGCTAAACTCCGGCCCCAGATCGAACTGGCCAAGGCGATGGAGCTGGCGAAGGAAGAAGGCCGCAAGGCCTCGGAGGAGGCGCGCAAGGCTATGTGCGCCCAGCAGAAAGCCATGAAAGATCAAGCCGAGAAGCTAAGGCAGGAACTCGGGCCCAAAGTTCAGGAAGAACTCCAGAAGAGCCGCGAGAAGCTGCAGCAAGAGATGGAGCAGTTTCGCCTGGAGATGCGTGGCGAAGGATTCGACATCTAAAACCAGTGGTCAGTGGGTAGGGGTCAGTGGTCAGTAAACCCTAGCCCGCAATTTGATTTTACTGGCCGCTGATCACCTGATCACTGTCACTGGCCACTGCTTGCTGATTTTTCGCGCGCCAAAGTTGCTAGGCAGACCTTGTTTCGTCCTGCCTGCTTGGCGGCGTAGAGGGCGGAATCTGCCGCCCTTACTAAGTCGTCGCGGGAGGTGCCATGATCGGGGTAGGCGGCAGCTCCGGCGCTGATCGTGACGGTCCGGGGCACACCTGGGAACTGCCAGCTTGCGACCATCTTACGCAGTTTTTCCGCGACGCCCATTGCATGGTGCGCATCCGTTTGCGTGAGCAGGATCCCGAACTCCTCGCCTCCATAGCGGCACACCACGTCAATCTTCCGCAATTGCTGGTGGAACAGGGAGGAAACCTGGCGGAGCACCTCGTCGCCAAGGACGTGTCCGAACTCATCGTTGAGCCGCTTGAACTGATCGATGTCGGCCATGATGACGGCCATACCGGTGCCGTAACGGCGGGCGCGATCAATCTCTTCTATGAAGCGCAATTCGAAAAAGCGCCGGTTGAAAATGCCGGTCAGACCGTCCAGGTAGGCAAGCTGTTTTACGCGCTCGACGTAGTGGGCGTTCTGAATGGCAGTGGCGCAGATGTCGGCGACCGATTCAAGCGACTGCAGGTCGCCGTCGCGGAAGGCATCGGATAGGGCGCTGTCGAGCGCGAGAATTCCCAGCGTGTGTCCGAACGAGACCAGGGGAATACACATGCGCGAGGCCGATTCCGCGAAGAATTTCGTGCTGGTGGGGCCGCTGCGCAAATCTGTTTCGGTCACCGTGCTGTTGCTGGCCAGGATGTCTGCCCAGGGCTCGGCCGGGAAGCGGCCACCCTGCGGGATGCGAGGTGTGAGCGTGCCGTGATGAGCCCGCAGCACCAGGTCGTGGTCTTCCCGTAGGAATAGCGAGACGTGCGAGACACGGAACGCATCCTGAATCAACTGGCACACTCTGCTGAGCAGATCTTCAAGATCCAGAACAGCGGTGGTTTGCTGGGCGATGGCGTTGATCGCCTGCAGTTGCCGGGCGCGTTGCTGCTCCAAAGAGTAAAGCCGCGCATTCTGCAAAGCTATCGATGCCTGGGTGGAGAAAAGCGTGAGCAGATCGATGGTCTCCGGGTCGAAATGGTCGACGCGGTCGGTCTGACAATCAAGCACACCGACCACTTCATCCCGGCACATTAAAGGAATGGCGAGTTCGGAATGGGTGGACTTGGCGGAGCAGATGTAGCGTGGATCCTGGGTGACGTCGGGGGCATAAACGGGCTGTTTCTTAAGCGCGGCGGCGCCCGTTATTCCCTGGCCCACGGCCCACCGAATTTTGTCTTGCCCTTCGTCCCAACCGATCTGTGAGCGGACGTACAACTGCTGCGACTGCTGGTCGAGCAGAAGGATCGCCACGTTCCGCAGATGAAAATAGTCCCGCGCAATGCCTAGGATGCGCTGCAGCACCTCGTCCAGATCAAAGGTGGAGAGCACGGCCTGGCCCGCATCGTACAGGACCGCGATTTTATTCATGGTTCTTTATTGACAGCTATTTATTCGTAGCTCAAGGGCTATGGTAACGTGACGAAGACGGTTGGCCGAGGTTCCTAAAGTAACGTAGCGCCTACGAAGAGTTGCTGCCTATTTCCACCTTCTTGCGGTCCGAATCAGCCCATAAGCTACGACACAGAACCAGAAGCCTACGATCAGACCAGCATCGAGTTGGAATGGCCGGTGGCGCGGCAGTCGGAGGGACGGTGCGAGAAGCAAGTAGGCCAGGTTGCCCAGGATGATGGCAACCAGAGCTTGTATCAAGTTTAGGAGCACCGAGGGTTTAGACACCGGGGTCATGCGGTCTGAATTGCCTAGTTCGTTAGTTTGAAAAGGGAACGTCGGTTGCTAGGTGCGGAGGAATCACAGGTATTCGAAATCACGCAGCCTTAACGATCTCTGAAATGTATAAACATGTATGTTGACAGTGCCACAATCGCCATGCCGAGCACAGAGACCGTCAGCGTCGGAATCCAGAACAAAAATACCCTTAAAATCTTATTTCCGAGTCGGCTGGCTCCCAAAAGCAATACAAAGAACAGAAGCGCGAGAGCCCAGAAGAAAGGCGAAAGGGCACTCCTTGTAAGTCCACCCGCGACGAAGGCCAAGCCTGTTGCCTTTTGCTCACTGATCCCTTTAAAAATTGACCAAGGACCCGGGACAGACTCCGCTAGGAATATCGCGGCTAACCCGCTCAGAATGCCCTTGACGTAGTCCATAGCCTTAGCGTTTTGGTCGAACAGCGAATTATATCCTCTCTCCCATGCGGTTGGGGTTGACGGTTGGCAACGTGTCATTTCGCCAGCAAGAACTGATCACGGCATCGATGATCCGACTTGCTGCTAACATTCTTTGGGAAGCTCTGCGATGCTCGAACTCACCACGCCCGTGCAGTACGTCAAGGGGATTGGTCCGCGCCTGGCGGAGATTCTTGCCACCAAGGGCATTGCCACCGTCGGCGATCTTCTCAATTATCTGCCATTCCGTTATGAAGACCGGCTGAATCCGCGCGGGATTGCAGAATTGCGTGCCGGCGAAATGGCTACCGTGATTGGCGAGGTTCGCAACTCGGGGCTGTTTCGCACGCGGAAAATGCCGATCTTTCAGTTGACCGTGGGCCAGGGACGATCGAAGCTGCGTTGCCTGTGGTTCCACGGCGCCTATCTACAGGATAAGTTCAAGCCCGGCCATTTGATTGCGCTCTATGGCAAGGTGGAGCAAGACTCGCGCAGCGGAGAGCTGCAGATTGTGCAGCCGCAGTTTGAAATGCTGGGCGATGCCAGCGGAAACGGCGCGGAGGATAAAGCGGCAGCATCGCTCGAAGTGGGGCGCATCGTGCCCATCTACGAGTCGGCGGGGCAAGGGCGCGTGACGGCACGCTGGTTTCGCCGTGTCATCCGTACGGCACTTGACGATCTGACTTCCGACCTTGCTGAAACTATTCCGGCAGCTGTGCGCGAGCGTCTGGCGCTGGTTTCGCCGCGTGAGGCGTTGTGGAAAGTGCACTGGCCCGAGGCTGGGGAGAGCTTCGAAGACTTGCAGTCTGCGCGCACGCCGGCGCACATGCGCCTGATCTTTGAAGAATTGTTCTTCACTGAACTGGGGTTGGAACTCAAGCGCCGCCAGCAGAAAGCGCAAACCGGCATCGCCTTTCGTTTAGACGACCGGGTGCGGCAGGCGATCAAGAAAGTTCTGCCGTTTCATCCCACAGCGGCGCAGAAGCGCGTGCTGAAAGAGATTGCCGATGACATGCAAAAGCCACATCCCATGCGGCGTTTGCTGCAGGGGGATGTGGGATCGGGGAAAACCATTATCGGGTTCCAGGCGGCGATCATCGCCATCGAAAACGGTTGCCAAGTGGCGCTGATGGCGCCTACGGAAATTCTCGCGCAGCAGCACTATTTTTCTGCGCGGAGGATTCTGGAAAATGCTGGATACCGCATTGTTCTGCTGACTGGTTCTCTGGAGGCCGACCGCAAGCGCGAGATTCGCCGGCACATCGCGCAGGGGAATGCGCAGCTGGTAATTGGCACACATGCTTTGCTGGAAGAGAAAGTTGAGTTCGCGAAACCTGGTTTGGTTATCGTCGACGAGCAGCACCGCTTCGGCGTTTTGCAGCGATTGAAGCTGATGAAGAAGTCGGGCGAGGGCAGTGATGACGAGAATCCTGCTGAACCTGACGTTCTGGTCATGACTGCAACGCCCATCCCCCGCACGCTGGCGCTTACGCTGTATGGCGATCTCGATCTCAGCGTGCTCGACGAGCTTCCGCCGGGACGCACGCCGATCGTCACGCGAAGAATCACCGATGAGCGCTCACCTGAAGTATGGGATTTTGTCCACAAACAAGTGGCGAAGGGGCATCAGGTATACGTGGTCTATCCCGTCATCGCGGAAAATGAGGAGAGCGAACTGAAGGCGGCGATCAAGATGTACCGCGAGCTTAGCGGAAAAGTGTTCGCCGACCTGAAGGTCGGGCTGTTGCATGGGCGGCTCGATTCCGAGTTGAAAGATCAGGTCATGCGCATGTTCCAGAAAGGCGAGTTGCAGATTCTGGTGGCGACCACGGTGATTGAAGTGGGCGTGGACGTGCCGAACGCGACCGTGATGGTTATTGAGCACGCGGAACGCTTTGGCCTGGCGCAGCTTCACCAACTGCGCGGACGGATCGGGCGCGGCGCCGCGAAGTCTTATTGCATATTGATGACCGGCGGCAAGGTGACGGAAGAGGGCGAGCGCCGCCTCGAGGCCATGGTGCGCACCAATGATGGTTTCCAGATCGCCGAACTTGATCTCGAATTGCGCGGCCCTGGAGAATTCTTCGGCACACGGCAGGCCGGGATGCCAAACTTCCGCGTGGCCAACCTGATTCGCGACCGCCAGTTGCTGGAACTGGCCAAGCGCGAAGCCGCGGCGGTGATGGCCGGGCCTAACTCTGAAGTGACGCAGGTGGAAATCAGCCGAGCCCTGGTCGCTCTGCGCACGCGCTGGCGGCACACTTACGGGCTGGTGGAGGTGGGTTAGGAAGCGCGATCAGTTTTGGTCTCCCGCTCCGTGTTTCCCCCGACAAATCCTGCACGCGGTCGGAGGCAGGGTATTGTCCACGCGATGATGGACCGGCTTCAAGGTGCGCAGATACGCAAACACGGCCTTAAGATCGTCATCCGTCATATTCCGGTACGCGTCCCAGGGCATGATGGGATTCAGAGGTCGGGCTCCAACCTTTCCGGTCCGCATTACCTGGATGAACAGGTTCTCGTCGTAATAGGAGATGCCCGAAGGATCGGGTGTGATGTTGGAGCTGGTCACGGTTCCGAATGGGCCTTTCAGCACAAAGCCGCCGGCAAAGGCCAGAGCGGCGATAGGCTGCCCTTGCTTTTGCATCGTGTGACAATCGGAGCAGCCCGCGATCTGCACCAGATATCTGCCTCGCTCGACCGGATCGGCGGAATTGCCGGCGGGAACAGGCGAGGTTACAGGTTGCGGTGCATTCCGGATCAGGTATTTTACGGGGAATATGATCTCGGTTCGGGGCAGCGGGTTCTGCACCGGTTGCAGGGAGCGCAGATACACGACGACTGAAGCGAGGTCTTCATCCGGCATGATTCGAAAGTGCTCGTAGGGCATCAGGGGAAACAAAGTTCTGCCGTCGTAGCCGATGCCTTCGCGTATGGCTCGAGCCAGTTGGTCGTCGCTCCACGTGCCCGCTCCGGTTCCGGGATCAGGTGTAAGGTTGGGAGCGACTACCGTTCCCGGCATGTCGGCGACGGGGAAAATCTGGCCGGCGCCCAGCTTGGTTTCCACCACCGGATCGCCCGGCGACTTCCAGTCGTGTTCCGAATGGCAGAACATGCAGCCTGACACGGCATTGGCCAAATAGTGCCCGCGCGCCAGCCGCTCCGGCGTCGATTCGAACTTGCGGTTGGTGAGGGGACGCGCTCGCGGACCCAGGAACGGTCTCCAGCCAATGGTTAAGCTGATAGCGGCAATCAGGACTGCTGCCAGAATTACCAAGCCAAGGCCCAGCCGGTTCCAGAATCGCTTCATCGACGCCCCCCTGCTCCTAGATTCCGCCGCATTCTATGCTGCCGCGGCCTCTCACTCAAGGCTTTGGTTCAAACTGATAGAATCGAACCGTGGCCGGCACATCACAACTGATTCAGATCGAGCTGGGGCCGCCGCCGCGGATGCCCAAGCCGGACTGGCTGCGGGCGAAAGCGCCCGTCGGAGATAACTTTCACAACCTCAAGAAGCTGGCGCGGGGATTGGGGCTGCACACGGTTTGCGAGTCGGCGCAGTGTCCGAACATTGGCGAGTGCTGGAATCACAAGACGGCGACCTTCATGCTACTGGGCGATATCTGCACGCGGCGCTGCGGATTCTGCGCCGTGCCCAAGGGCCGGCCGGAGCCTATCGACTGGGACGAGCCACGCCGCGTGGCTGAGGCTGTGGCCACCCTGGGTCTGAAACATGCGGTCGTGACCAGCGTGAACCGGGATGATGACAACGTTGGCGGCGCCAGAGTGTTCGCTGAGACCATTCGCGAGATTCGCGAGCTGATTCCAGACTGCCGCATCGAGGTGCTGATCCCAGATTTTCAAGGTCTGGAAGAACCGTTGAAGATTGTGCTCGCGGCGCAGCCCGACGTTCTAAATCACAATACGGAAACCGTGCCGCGTCTTTATCGCGCAGTGCGCTCCGGCGCCCGTTACGAGCGCACTCTCACCCTACTGGAAAATGCCAAGAAATTTTCTCCGGGCATGGTCACGAAGAGCGGCGTAATGGTGGGGCTGGGCGAATCCACGGAAGAACTGATCGAAGTGTTTCGCGATCTCGGCGGCCGCGGCGTCGACATTCTTACTGTGGGACAATATCTCCGCCCCTCGCGCGATCACTTGCCTATCGCCCGGTTCTACACACCCGAGGAATTTCGGGAACTGCGGGATGAAGCGCTGCGCTTCGGTTTCCGCCACGTCGAGTCTGGTCCGCTGGTGCGCTCCAGCTACCACGCGCACGAACAGGCCGAGTCTACCTCCGCGCCGCAGGCTGTGTCATAGACGACGCATGCTGAGCGCGCTCCTGGTGCTACTGGGTTTCTTTGCTGGATTGCTGGGAGCGTTAACCGGCATCGGCGGGGGCGTCCTGCTCACTCCCATCCTCGCGCTGCATTTCGGAATCCCTATCCGGCAGGCTATTGGCACCAGCCTTGTGGCCGTGATTACCACCTCGGCGGCAAGTTCTTCCGTGCATCTTCAGCGCCACACCACCGATATTCGCCTCGGCATGACGCTGGAACTGGCAACGGCTTTGGGCGCAGCCATTACGGCTTATCTG
Organism: uncultured Acidobacteriaceae bacterium; assembly: GCA_963850805.1. Lineage (GTDB taxonomy): Bacteria > Acidobacteriota > Terriglobia > Terriglobales > Acidobacteriaceae > Sulfotelmatobacter. Next base: position 238,189 of record CAWKNF010000004.1, read on the forward strand.
GTCGGCTACTTCAACCGCAATGCGCTTGAGGGACTGTTCGCCGGTTTCCTGTTGTACAGTTCCAGCACCATTTTGTTGCGCGGCGGCAAAGTGAAAGATCAGGAAGAAGCGCCGGCGAGGAGCAATGGGGAAACCGCGATTCCACCCTACGAGCCGCAGCACTATCCGCTGGGACTGGGCGCATCGCTGATGGCGGGCGGACTCTCCGGCTTACTCGGCATCGGCGGTGGTCCCATCAAAGTTCCGGTGATGTACCTCTTCATGAATGTTCCGCTGATGGTGGCGACGGCCACGTCGAATTTCATGATCGGAGTGACTGCGGCGGCCAGCGCCATGGTTTATTATCGCCGCGGCGACATTCTGGTGGAGATCGCCGCACCGCTGGCAGTCGGGGTGTTCGTGGGATCACTGCTGGGCGCGCGCTTGGCGCCGCGCATTCAAACGAAATATGTAGTTTATCTGCTGGTTGCGATCATGCTTTATCTCGCCGGCCACTTGCTCGTGCACCTGTTCACGGGAGGCGCCGCATGAGCCAGCTACGCGAACCCAACTTTGATCGCGTAGTCGCGCTGGTGCTGCGCGTGGGAGCGTTCGGATGTTTCTTCATCATGCTGTCCGGATTGCTGGTGGGATTTTTCCTTCCTGGCCGGATTCCGCAGGAGATCGAACGCGCGGGCGTGCTGTTGATGCTGGCAACGCCGGTCGTACGCGTTGCGGTTGCCGGCGTTCTGTTTCTGCGCGAAAAAGATTGGAAGTACGGGGCAATCTCGTTTGGAGTGCTCGCGATCCTGCTGCTGAGCGCGGTTTTCGGGATTGGAGAGCACTGAGGCGGCGCGAAAGAGAAAACTCAGCCACGGATCGGCGCGGATTCTCACGGATCAAATTCTTTGAAGACTTTCTGACTTATCCAATGGTAATCCGTGAAGATCCGTGGCAAAGATTGCGGTTCGCGCTTAGAAAATGTGCAGTTTGATGCTCAGATATTTCTTGGGGTTCTCCCGGATCGCCTTTATCAAACCCTGCGTCTCTTCCAGCATGTGATTGGCGTTGTTGTAGAGGGTTTCGTCCTTGAAAAGCTTCCCCGCCGTGCCGTTGCCAGCCTCTAGGTCGCTGGTCAGCGCCGCAAGCTTGGTCATGGTTGTGTCGATCTTCTTTGCCAGTTCTTCGTCTTTGAGCAGTCTTCCCGCAGTTCCCTTGCCCGCATTCAGGTCTTCGCTCACCTTCTTCAAATTGGCGACGGTGTCGTTCGCATTGTTGTAAAGAGTCGGGTCTTTCAGGAATTTTCCGGCCGTGCCTTTGCCCTGTTGCAGGTCATCGATCACGCCATTCATCTTGTCGAGCGTGGCAACGAACTTGTCATAAGCATCGGTCTTGTTGATCAGTTGGCCCAGGCTGCCTTGTCCCTTGGCGATCTCGTCGACAACCGTTTTGAGTTCTGCGACCGTCTGCGAAAGGCGGTCATAGAGCGTGGGATCGTAAATCAACTTGCCCAGGGATCCTTTGCCACTTTCCGCGAAGGCAAGGATGCGGTCTGCGCGTTTGAGCAGCGCGTCCATGTTCTGCAGGGTGCTCTGGCTGGAACGCACTACCTCGTTGAAGTCAGGATGCACGCTGGTCGGAAGAGTGTCGCCATCCTGCGCCGGCGGTCCGTCGGCTTGCGAGCTGTCCATATCCATGAAGGTTTCACCCAACACCCCGGCGGTCTCGAGAGAAGCCTTGGTATCGCGGCGCAGATTGAAACTGTACTTCGTGCTCACCTTCATAACCACTTCGACGGGAGTGAGTTGTTTGTCTTTGTTGGGGACAATGACAATTTTCGAGACGTTGCCGATATCCACGCCGCTAAGCCGCACCGGCGCGCCTGGGCGCAATCCCTCAGCATTGTCGAAATACGCGACCAGAGTGATTCGCTTCGTGAAGAAGCCTCCGGTTCCGGACATCAGAAACAAAAGCAGTGCCAACACCAGGCTGGCGACAATCACCGTGATGCCGACGCGAAGTTGCGACCATTTGAGTTGCTTCTGACTCGGCAAGTGATTTCCTCAGACTGCCATCTGCGCCGTTCACGACGACGCACGGAAACAGCCCCACGCCCTGCAAACCCTTCGCAGCATCATAACAAAAACCGGCCCCTACTCTTAAGAGTGTTGCGGCCGTAGGGTTGGAAGCAGCAAAAGGGCAAGCAGGTACGCCGCAACTCCGCATGCCAGGGTCACGGTCAAGCCAAGTTGAATGGCGATCACCATGGCCAGCACTGAGCCGAGCACGCTGGCGGCGGCATTCATCGCCCAGGCCCACTCCACGGCGTTGTCTTTGCTACTCGTCCCGCTGGGGATGTCAACCACGGGGTCCGCAGCCAGCGTCCGCAAGCCCGTCGGAAACGGCATCCCCATCACGAAGCCGAGCGGAGCTAACAGCAGGCCGCTTACCGCAATTCGCGAGTAAAGTCCGAGTCCCACCCATGCTTCCAGCCAATTGGGCAGGAAAAAGACGTCCACCAGCAGCGCGGTGATCACCAGCATGATCGGCATCCAGGCCAGGTCTGTCTGGGAAAGCCAGCGGCGCGAAAACAGGCTCCCAGCGCCGCTCGACAGCATCAGCAAAAAAATGACCACCGTCAGCGCATACGTGGGATGCCCCAGAAAAAGCACGAAGCGCTGGATGAAAGCAATCTCCACCAGGATGTAACCCAGGCCCACGGCGACAAAATAAAACAGTGGAAGCGGCGAGTGCCGGCCTCCCTGAAGCGCAAGCGGCAGAATCAGAAAAGCCAGCACGGCTGCCAGAGAAATGACCAGCACGAGAATCAGAACCAGCACTCCCAGGTTCACCTTCCAGTCGATTCCATGCCGCTGCAGCCCTTCCTCGCCGAAGATTTGCCCGGGTTTGAGCGTAAAAAAGAAAAACGGCGCGTTGTCGGTGACCGGAGCCACGTTATAGGAATAACTCTGGGCGAACCGGTACGCATCATTGCTCGCGATCAGATCGGCAAACGGATTTCTGGCGGGATTCGACGGCAGGTAGAGCGGATGGAGTTTGGCATATTGTCTGAAATGAGCCTGCACTGCGGATTCTTCTTCTCGCGTAAAGGCATTTCTCTTGACCAGCACCACCACGGGAATGCCATCTTCATTCAGCGGGCCTTCCGAAGCCACGATAAAGTTGCGCGCCGGATCCGCCACGCCAAGACTGTCCAAGGCCTGCATCGCGACCGAAACCACACGCAGCGCTTCCCGTGGCTGGCGGAACTCCCAGCGGGTGATGGCGATCAGGCCGTCGGGTTTAAGATGTTCGAAATATTCCCGGAAGGCTTCCACGGTATAGAGATTGTTTTCACTGAGTGCGAAGGCGCCGGCCGCGGTCGAGGCCCAGGTATCCACCAGCGTCATCTGAACTACATCGAAGCGCTGCGGCGTGGAGCGCAGGTAGGAGCGGCCGTCAGTCACGTGAATGTGAACTTCAGGACGTTGGTAGAGATGCTGGGAGTAGTCGGCGTAACGCCCGCGCATGATGGTGTCGGCAATGATGGGGTTGATTTCGATTCCGGTCACGCCGGGGCTGCCATTCGCCACCGCGCGCAACACGTCCACCCCGCCTCCCGGCCCAATAATCGCGAACTCCCCGTGCGGACGCAGGACGTTGGCCAGCGCCGGTGGAGCTGACATGAGAGCGCGCTCCCAAACTGTGTCGTGCCAGTGCGCCAGGTCGCAATTCATGATGTAAGTGGAAGCATCGGCGTCGATGACGATGGCCTTGGCCTGACCCTGGCGATCCACTTCCACGCGCGACAGCGCGTTCCAGCGGGCAAATTCCACCCAACCCCGATCGCGAAACATCCCTTTGGCATAGATCACGTCGATCAGCCGGTTGGAATGGTTCGCGGCGATCAGTACGACGAATACAGCCACGAGCGCGCCGGCCAGCCTGCGCGCGCTTGAGGAGGGTGCCCAAATCATAGCGGCCCCAGCCATCGCGATGGCCGAGGCCAGAATCGTATTTGGTCCTCCCAGCCAGTTCAGCAGCGGAACCACCGCCAGGCACGCGAGCGCTCCGCCGCTCAAATCCGCCGCGTAGAGCCGTGCAACGCGCCAGGTCTCGCGCGCGAAAACCACCGAGAAAAGCAATCCCGTAAGGAAGAAAGGCACGGCTGCGGCCAGATAGAGGGCAGTAAGGTTGAGAAAATTCTTCCAGGACACCTCGAGTGCGACCGGCACATTCAGGACGATTTCCAATACCACCCACACCACCACCGAGTTGATCCTGCACAGGCGCGCCGCCAGCGCACGCGTGCCAGTCCTGGCGAGGCGTTTCTTCAGCAGGTAGGCGAACACACCGCCTGCGCCCAGTCCCAGCAGCGCAATCGAAATCGCCAGAAACGCGAAGTGGTAGAAGAGCACTACGGAGAACAATCGAGTCAGCGACAGTTCCAGCAACAATGCGGCAAAGCTAGTCAACCCCAAACCTGCGAGCAGCGTGTGTTCCGGAATTTCAGCGGACGAAGAAACCGCCGAGGCACTCTGAATGATTGCAGACATGACGAATTGCGATTCGCCAGTCTAGCAGACGGCCCGCTGGAAAGCGGTACCACAAGCGTGTTTTAGTACACGCCTTACCCGATACGTCCTAGTTCTCGAATATGACTTGCGCGATGGCTTGCTCTGCGGTGTGGGAGAGCGAAAGTGCGGCGTTCTTTACGCCCAGCCGGGCGGCAATCTCGCCGGCTTTTCCGTGAAAAGCGATGGTCGGGCGTCCGCCCGGCAAGCGGACAACTTCGCAATCCCGCCAACGCACTCCGTGGCTCCAGCCTGTGCCCAGAGCCTTCATCGCCGCCTCTTTGGCGGCGAAGCGGGCGGCATAGCGTTCCACCCGGTTGGCTTTGGAGTCGCAATAACGGATTTCGCCCTCCGTATAGATTCGCAGCAGAAATCGATCGCCAAAGCGTTCGATGGATTGCCGAATGCGCGGGACCTCCGCGATATCAATACCGGTGCCGATGATCATATTTTCACGTTGCTCGCTCCACAAATGCTTTTTGCAACTTCGCGACGGCCTCCGCGACGCTCGTGGCAGCCGTGTCGATTACGATATGCTCGCGGTTCCAGGGCTCATATTCGCGGGAGAGAACTTCTTCCCACGTTGCGCGCAGTCCGGCAATGTCGGCTGGACGTGCATCCAGGCGTTGACGATGTAGCTGCGGACTGGAACACGTAATTTCGACTTCAAACTTACCCACTCTGGCCGACTCGCGACCTCAGCCCAGGCGTCGCGAGTCACTCGAAGTGGATTGACGGAATCTGCAACCACAGTTCGACCGAGGAGAAGATTGTCTTTGGCGACCGCGTAGGCAACGCAATACCCAGACTCATCAAGTGGCCCGTTCATCTTGCCGCAATCCCGGATGGCTCGCTCGATGGAGTCGATGCGCAAATACAGCGCGCCGAGCTGACGAGCCAGCTCTTTGGCAATCGTTGTCTTTCCACTCCCGGCAGTCCGCCAAAGATGATCAGCATGGTTCCCGTGGTCTACGCCGCGAAACAGCAGCGCCGGCTAATTGCATCCACGCCCTAAAAGAGCCTGTCACCACGATAAATCAGTTTGCCCTCTAGCATTCGCGCTTCTGCCGTGAGGCGATGAGGTTTCACCGGGCCGGTCCCGTCAATGTGCTTCACTTCATGTCCGTGCGCCAACAGCCAGTCCGAAACCAGCATGCGATGGCAGCGGAAGTATACGCGCTCGGCACACATGTAGGCGGTCTGCGAAGCCTGGGCCAATGAAATCAGTTCGGCCATGG
>CAWKNF010000005.1:0-58582 GCA_963850805.1 uncultured Acidobacteriaceae bacterium
AAGCCGGAAATGTGTAGTGGGTTGTTTTGAATTTCCGTCCGTTTGTTGCCTAACTATCCGTTGGCGACACGTTAGGATCGACTCGCGCTCTGCCGGCAATTAAAACAGGGCGGGTCTTCACGGGCGGTTTTATTTCAAGCCAAGCTCGCCATCGTACTGTCGGATAACCCCGTAGCACTCGCAGGCGGAGTCTTCAAGTTTCTTGCGGTTCACGATCTTCACTGCACCACGGGTGTACTCGATGAGCTCTTTCCTCTGCAAAACACCAGCTGCCAAGCTCACGGTAGGTCTATCTGTCCCCAACATCGTTGCGAGAAAATCATGGGTGATGGGCAGCGCCCCTGAATCCACTCTATCCTGAGTCATCAGCAACCACCGCGCAAGGCGCTGCTCAATATCGTGCAGCCGATTACACGCGGCTGTTTGTGCAACCTGCATACCCCGAACTACTGCATAGCGGCTCAACATCAATTGAAGGTGTGGAGCGGATTCCAAAGTATTTTGCAAAGCTCCGGCCTTTACCCGAAACCCATCCCCCGTGATTTGTACCACCGCTTCAAGCGGGCCCCTGCTCAGGCCAACTGCCGCCGGTGTTCCTGTAAAGCCCTCATTGCCAACGATGCCGGCTTCGGCGGTCTTTCCATCTTTCATTACGACTACAAGAGAAATCAAACCTCGATTCGGAAAATATGCAAATTCCAGCTTTCCACCCGCCTCGTGAAGGACGAGATGGTTTGGCAAGCTGACGTATTCGAGATGAGGACGCAGGGAGCTGTAGTCGCTATCGGAGATCGATAGAAGTATTATGTTCCTGACTTGCTTCCTGCGGCATTCGTCCGCTCGCTAGGCTGGGAATGAACTCGTCCGTTATGGGGTGCGAGACAGGAAGTCTGGTCGGGCATGGTGACCCACCTCTCGAAGACCTGGCAACACTATGCTGGATACGACCCCCGATACTGAGCAATACTGATCGCCTCACGGCGCACGAAACGCGCGACCAACAGCTAAGAGTGATTCCGCTACTTTATAAGAAGGCCCCGAAATCGGGCGTGCGAACAACAAAACTCTTCTGCGTATGTGGGATGCCCGACAGACCATCAGAATTGGCATGTGATATGGGTGCAGTGGGGAAACTAGGGAGAACATGACAAACGCAATGACAGACCTAGACGCTTACACAGATGAGGAGCTGGAGCAGGCGCTCGCTCGCGTGCTCGCGCAGGCTCGGGGAGAAGTGCTGAACGACGCTGAAGTGCAGAAATTCTGGCAGCTCTACGAAGAGATTCAGCGGCGTGCGCTCTCTGTGACCGCCGCGTAGTTAACTGACCTTGCGCAGGGCTAGAGTTGAAATGGATGGGAAGCGGGGGCGAATTGTTAACTGATGTAACCAGGCGTGGCTTGAGACGGATTGACTTTCGACACCAAGGGTGGAATCATTATTTGGTCGAGCGGATCGCAGCTTTACTCCGCGGAGGCTTGATGTTGTTCTCGCCCTTCTTGCGCATTCATTCATCCTTCATCATAGGAAGTCTTCTTTTGCGCATTCGCAACCCTTGAGAGGGGGCCAAATTATGACGCTCGTGGCAGCGTCCAAGAAACTCAGCAAGTTCGATCCCAAGACATTTCTTTCGACCATCAACGGCGGTAGAAAGATCGAAGCTTTTCCGAAGAAAAAGACGATCTTTGCTCAGGGCGATGCGTCCGATGCTGTTTTTTACATAAAGGAAGGAAAGGTAAGACTCACCGAAGAGCCTCGCCAACTCGGATAAAACGAAATCAAGAGACATTGCTCAGGTTCGGCATTAAGGCGATCCCCTATATCAACGAATCGGCGCACCTTCGGCTAACGACAACTGAGTCGCGCATAAACACAGCTTTTTTCCTCGACCATTCCGAATTGCCCGAAATGTTGTCTCGCGCCAGCAAGGAACAACAATGGACGCTAGGTGGTTTACCAGACGGCTGGGAATGGTTTGCATTTACATTTCATGATCAGGAGCAAATTGGGCTGACTGCCCAAGAACTCCAGCAGATGTTGCAAGCATCTGACGAGGTAACAAAGCGCGCATATTCCAGGATGCTTTTAAACGGCGGCGATCACGCATGGGCGAAACATGCTCAAACCGAAGTCGATTTCATTTTGAGTGAATGTGCCGGGTCAAAGCCGGGTTCGATCGTGGACTTTGGCTGCGGACGTGGTCGGCACGTTCTGCGGCTAGCGTCCCTCGGCATCAATGCAGTCGGGGTTGATTATGTCGAGGAGTTCATTGCTGCTGCCCGCGAACAGGCCAGTGCTCAAGGCCTAACCAACGCTTTGTTTGAAGCTGCTGATTGTCGAACAGTTAACTTGGATAAGGAATTTGACGGTGGCATTTGTTTGTACGATGTCGTCGGTACCTACGTAGAACAGAACGAGAATCTGAAACTCCTTCAGAATTTAGTTCGGCATGTCAGGCGAGGCGGTTTCATCCTGCTGTCGGTGATGAACCTGGAATTCACCGAACGCCGCGCAAAACATTGGTTTTCCATCGGCACCGATCCTGACAGATTGTTAAAACTTTCACCCAGCAGAATGATGGAAACGACGGAGAAATCTTTAACCCAGAGTATTACATGATCGACAAGGAGACGCGAATCGTGTACCGCAAGGAGCAGTTTGAGGCAGGCGCCGACCTGCCGCAAGAGCTGCTGGTGAGGGATAAGCGATACACAGCGGAGGAAATCGAGGTTCTCTGCCACAATGCTGGCCTTGAGATGATTTGGACTCATTTTGTAAAAGCGGGCTCTTGGAACGAACCCTTGCCGAGCGACAGCGACCACGCAAAGGAGCTTTTGGTCCTTTGTAGAAGGCCGTAATTGGGCGGTGCCACCTCTCTGACCAGAATTGCTCCACACCAAAGTGCAATAATTGAAATCTGAAAAGGTTGCAGTCATGAAGAGCAGGCAGGGGTACAAGGGCTATGTGATCGAGGCTCGGTTATGCGAGCTTAAGGACGGCGGATTCTCTGCAGAGTTCTCCGTCGAGGAACATGATGCGTCCGGCGTGACCGAAACTCAGTTCTATTTGTCCGACACGTTCCCGACGCCGGAGTCGGCCATCAAGGCAGCGATTCAAGCCGGGCGGCAGAAAATCAACGTGGGGTTTCGAGCGGGGATCGGCAGTCGTGAACGGGTGATCGTATGCGGGCAAACAGCGCGATTTGGACCGCGTTTTGTCCTAAGGATTTCCTAATAAAACATGTGCCGAAATCGCCCCAGATCGCCCGAAACGTCCCGACGACGTTTTCGTGGGGTTTGGAGTACGTGTCAGTGACGGTTTTCTTGCGGATTTCCCTACGGTTTCCTACCAGAAATGTCGGCGCCGGGTGGTCAGAATCGAAGTTACTGAAGTTTTTGTTTCCTCTGGTTGCCGTTCTCGTCCAGCCCTTGCACCAACCACGCTTGCTTTTGCACTTCGTCCAGACGGTCTTCTGCTTCCTTAATCCAGTGCTCGTATGTCTTTCGGATTTCTTTCTCTGACGTGCCGACCCACTTGCTCACGTCCGCCACTGACACGCCTTGCGCCAACCACTCGCTGATGCGGAAGTGACGGAAGGCGTGCGGCGTCATCTCCACACGAGCCTCCGGAAGACTTTGTAGAGTCGTTCCCGCCATTCCCGATACGTGCCGGGGAAGGCGGGGGAACCTAGAGCGTCAAGCTGTTTCGCCAACGACGACGAGATGCGAACACGGTATCGCTCTGTGGTCTTGGTGCGGTTGCCGCGTATCAGCGTGCCGTCTTCCAGATTTGCTGGATCGAACTTTTGAGCGTCCACCAGAGCCATCCCCGTCTCACGCATTAGTTGAGCGAGCAGCTTGACTCTTCCGGTGGCCGTGGCTAGGACTTTTTCGATTTGCTTCTTGGTCGGCGGTTTCAACTTCCTTCTTGTCATACTGAATGGCAAACTGCGGTCTGCTCGGGATGTGGGGACGGGATTTGTGTCGATGTATCCCATCCCTTCGCCCAATTAAAAAATCCGTTGATGACGGCCCAATGGACTTTCAGGCTGCTGCTGTCCCCAGTACGGAACGGCAGCGACATGCGCAATTTCATGACCGGTCTGTAGTGAGAGCCGTCAGCAGCAGAGCGCCGTTCTTCTCGCACCAGTCGATGAGCTTCTGCCCCATGAGCTTCGCTTTCGTGTTGTCCAGTCTGTTCTGCTCGCGCAACTCCAGCCATTCCTTCACGGCGGCCTCGACCGTATGCCTTTGTGCGACATTTTGCCTTCGGCGAAGTCCTTCAGGCGCTTTTCCAAATCCTTCGCCTTGGCCTGGGCTTCCGACCAGCTCCGGGTCTCCGATGACCATTTGTTCTGGTAGGCGAGCTTCTTGCCCTCGAATAGCGTGGTGCACCTTTCCAGACGAATTGGAACGACAAGGGCAGCCGCACCGGGGTCGTAGCGGTTCGTGCTGTCGCAGGACGTCCGCCGTAGTGACGCCTCCAAATCGTGATGTTCATGAGTCCTTCCCGCCGGAGATTAGGACAATCTAGGTACAGTTGAGGAGGAAGTCAATGATGGCAGGTTTTATGCGGGAAAGAAATGGCTCCTCAGGTAGGACTCGAACCTACAACCCTCCGGTTAACAGCCGGATGCTCTGCCATTGAGCTACTGAGGAGTGTTGGCGCAGCGCGTCTGCTTCGCGCGCGCGACATTTTAGCTTGTTAATCATAGCATCCTGCTGCGCGGTCTGAAAATATTGTGTACGCTGCAGTGGTGGGGCGGGTTTCGTTCTGGCGCGCGCGCGAAGCGCGCGCTTGGTTTGTTGCGAGGTGGTTATGGGTGGAGGGTTGTCGTTTGTTGGCTGTGGTTTTTCGCTGCTTTTGGATCGCGTGGCTGCATTTTGGCTGGCGTGGTGGTGGGCAGGTGGGCTTCTCGTGCGGTGGTGCCTCCTGGGGCTGAGGTGCGGCCGCTGGAGGAAGACTTATTTATGGGACCAAGATTGTCGATAAGTATCGGTGGCTGGAGGATTCGACTAGTCCGGAGACTCGGAAGTGGGTTGCGGAGGAGATGGCTTATACGCGGGCTGTGCTTGATCCGCTTCCGGGGCGGGAGGCGATTCATACGCGGCTTACTGAACTGCTTCGCATTGGGGACATTGGGGTGCCGCGGATTGGCGGGAAATATTATTTCTATACGCGGCGCGACGGATTGCAGAACCAGCCTGTGCTTTATGTGCGGGAGGGGATTGATGGGAAAGATCGCGTGCTGGTCGATGTGAATTTGCTTGCGGCTGATGGGACTGTTGCTCTGGACTGGTTCGAGCCTGCTGTGCACGGAAAATATGTTGCCTACGGGACTTCTTCTAGCGGGTCGGAGATGAGCACTTTGCACATTATCGAGACCAAGACCGGGAAATCTTTTGCCGGATACGATTGGGCGCACGCGCGCTGCAAGCATCGCATGGATCGCACGAACAACTCCGGGTTTTATTACACGCGTTATCCCAAGAAGGGCGACGTTCCTGAGGGACAGGAGCGGTACAACCGGCGTGTGTTTTATCACGAGCTGGGAACTGATCCGGAGAAGGATGAGAAGATCTTTGGGGAGGGGCGTGATGCGGAGGATTGGCCGGAGGTTCGTCTCGACAACGATGGGCGCATGCTGCTGATCACGGTGTCGCAGGGTTGGACCAAGACCGAGCTGTTTCTGATGGATTTGAAGAAAGGCACGCCGCCTACGCGCATCACTACTGGGAAGAATTTTCTATACAGCGCGTACGGTTTACAACGGTCGGGTTTACATCGTTACGAACGAAGATGCTCCGCGCTTTCGCATGTTCGTGACGGAGGCGGGTGAGTACGACCGCGACGATTGGAGAGAAATTATTCCGCAGACGGGCGGGGTTTTGAAGGATGCTGAACTTTGGGGCGGGAAGATTTTCGCGCAGTACGAGCAGAATGCGAGTTCGGAACTGAAAGTATTCGATCTGCAAGGCAAGAACGTCCGCAATCTCGCTTTGCCTGCGATCGGTACGGTTTTCGGGCTCCGGGGGCAAGTGGGATCATGACGAAATTTTTTACGGATTCGAGTCTTTCACGGTTCCGCCTTCGATTTACCGTTACGACGTGGAGCATGGGTCTTCCTCTCTTTGGGCCAAGGTGGATGCGCCTGGGATTGATTCCTGCGGCTTACGCAGTTGAGCAGGAGTGGTATCACTCGAAGGATGGGACTCGCGTGCCTATGTTTCTGGTGCACAAGAAAGGATTGAAGAAGGATGGGTCGAATCCTACGCTTTTGACTGGGTATGGCGGGTTTGACATCAGCCTTACGCCTTCGTTCGAGAGTGACATTTATTTATGGCTGGAGCATGGCGGGATTTATGCCGTTGCAAATTTGCGCGGCGGGGCGGAGTTTGGGGAGGACTGGCATCGGGCCGGGATGCTGGATAAGAAGCAGAATGTTTTTGACGACATGATTGCGGCTGCGGAGTATCTTGATTTCCGAGAAGTACACTGACGCGAATCATCTGGCGATTGAGGGTGGGTCGAATGGCGGGTTGTTGATGGGGGCGATGATTACGCAGCGTCCGGAGTTGTTTCGGGCTGTGGTGTGCCCGGTTCCTTTGCTGGACATGCTGCGCTACCAGAATTTTCAGATTGCGCGGCTTTGGATTCCGGAGTATGGGACGGCGGAGAATCCGGAGCAGTTCAAGTGGCTTTATGCTTATTCTCCTTATCACCATGTTCGGGCTGGGGTGGAATATCCGGCGGTTTTGTTTATGACTGCGGATTCGGATTCGCGGGTTGATCCTATGCATGCTTTCAAGATGGCGGCGGCGATGCAGGGGGGTTTCGAAGCGGCCGGTTTTGTTGCGGGTGGAGAGTAACGGTGGGCATGGGGTGGGGACGCCGGTGGGGAAGCGGATTGAGGAGTTGACGGATGTTTATGGGTTTTTGTGGTGGCAGTTGGGGGTGAAGTAGGCTTACCTAGGGCTTACGCCCCTTCGGCAAGCTCAGGGCAGGCTCTGGGCTGCATTCTGTCGCCGCTTGCGGCTGGGGTTTAGTGGTTCGTTTTGCGGCCTTTCCCCATGAATGCGTGGCACTTCCCTCAGGGGCTGAAGCCCAATTCAAAATGATGGCCTTTAACGCAGGCCTGAAGGCCTGCTCCACCCCGTAGCTTAACGCGGCGCTTAAGCGCCGCTCTTCCACGGTGGTGCGGGCTTTGCGGCGTGAGTGAACTTCGCGCCCTTCCCGGTTCGTGCCTTCCAATTCAGGTCAGGTCAAAGGAAAAATCAACATCAAAACGGCGCTGCGAGCGTCCGTGTTCCCCACCCCTTCGGCAGGCTCAGGGCAGGCTCTTGCGCAAAGAACGCGCAAGGATGGGGCACCCTCGGCGTTTCTTGGGAGGGGAAGTCAAAGTCAACATCAACGTCAACATCAACGTCAAGGGCAGCGGGCAGGAGTGTCCGCTCGACAGCGGGCCGCGGTGACGCCGAAAGTCAACAGCAGGTTCCTCACCGGGCCTTTGGCCCGGTTCGGAATGACAAAGTTCTTGTTTACCATGCCAGTTATTTCCACAGGGCGGGGATGGTTGGATTTCACATGGTTCCGAAATGGGAAGGGCTTATTCTGGGAGTGCCGGTAGATCAAAGAGGGAGATGCGGAATGTCGAATGATGTGGAGCGGGATGGCTGCGGGGATGAGGCGGTGCCGGGATATTTGCCTTGGATTATGGCTGTGGCGGATGATGCTCGCGAGTCCTGGTGGGAGCGGGCTGGGGGGAATCCTAAGCGGATGGGGGAGTTGTCGCAGGCGGCGTTTTTGGTGCGGGCGCAGCGGTTGGGGTTTGGGTTGGCTTTGCCTTGGGGAGATAGCGAGAAGTGTGACTTTATTGTTTGGGCTCGGCCGGGCGGGCGGCTTTTGCGGGTGCAGGTTAAGGGGACCGGGCGGTTGTATCGCGGGGGATACGATGTGCAACCGGTTTGTTCTACACGGAGTGGGGGGAAGAAGACTTATACGGCTGCCGATATTGATGTGCTGGCGGCGCATGTGATGGCTGGGGAGAAAGAAGTTTGGTACTTGCTGCCGATCGCGGCTTTTGAGGGGGTTAAGAGTTTGAGGTTTTTCCCGGATTTGAAGAGTCGGAATCCGCGGTGGGAGGGGTATCGGGAGGCTTGGGAGTGGTTGGGGAGTGTCCGTTCTCTATGAGCAGCGGCGACCGTCGACGTCAAGAACGGCGCTGCGGGCGTCCGTGCTTCCCACTTCTCGCAAAGGACGCGAGAAATGGGGCACCCCGTCTGATAGTGGTGCGGTCGAGGTCAAGAGCAGCGTCAACACATAGGGCGATCGGGATGAAAAATGTTTCACATTGACGCGAAAAGGGCTTGGCGGCATAATGGCACCCATTTGTTGGGGTCGAGAAGGGCTTCCGGCCCTGCTTTCGGTTCCGGCCCTCGGTTCCCGTCCTGAAAGTGCATGCTCGGCCCTTGGGGGAAACGGTTGGATAAGGAGGAATATCATGAGCTTCGCCCATACTTCCTGGGTCCAGGTTCGCGCCATGATCGGATCTGCGGCAGTTCTGGCCATGTTGTCCGCGCCTGCCCACAGCGCAACCACGAGTTACAAAGTTGAGCAAATCAATCCGACGGGATCCACCGCCACGTACGCCTTGGGCTTGAACACAAGCAATGCAGTCGTCGGCGAGTACGTCGATTCCGGAGGAGTTGTTCACGGCTACAGGCTGGCCGGCAAGACGTACTCGTTCGTGAATTTCCCGAAAGCCCACAAGTTCACCCGCGCCTGGGGAATCAACGATAGCAATGAGATCGTGGGCGACTTCTTTGGGTCAGACAAGTTCTATCACGGCTTCACGCTGATCAAAGGCAAATACACGCAGTACGATATCAGCCTGGGAACGTTTTCTACCTCGATTTTCGGGGTGAATAACGCCGGAGATTTTGTCGGCTCCACGGGTGTATCCAGCGGCGGGCCAAACGAGGGCTTTGTCAACATCGGCGGCACCGTCACCGAGTTTTTCGGGAGCGGCACCGACAACACCTTTGCCCTCGCCATCAATAACAACAACGAGGTCGTGGGGCAGTTTTTCGACTCGAGCAACAACGCGCACTGCTTCTACCGCGACGCGACGGGAACGATCAGCGAAATCAGTTATCCCGGGGCGTTGCAGACGTCGTGCAACGGTATCAACGATTCGGGCCTGATCAGCGGGTGGTACGAGAACAGCTCGAACCAGTTTTACACCTTCCTCGACAATGCCGGAGTCTTTACCCCCCTGGACTTCATCAGCGCCAGCGGCATCAATAACGGCGGATCGTTCGTCGGCTACTACATCGGGCCAGGAGCGCCGGACGGCGAAGCCTACGGCTACCTCGCTTCCCCGCACACCATGAAGTCCCTCGCGGAGAAGGTGGTCTCGAACGCTCAATCCACCAGCCTTATTGGCGTGAACAACGCGGGGGTGTTGGTTGGGCAATACACCAATTCGATCCGGCAAAACGCACGGTCTCATGCTGTCGGGCGCAAAACCGACGAACCTCGATGATCCCAAGGCGATGGCTGGAACTACCTGGTGTTATGGCATCAACACGGCCGGAACCATCGTGGGCTTTTACACAACCTTGTCAAACGCAACCCAGGCATTCATGTATTCCGGCGGAACCTTCACCGACATCGGCCCCTCGGGAGCGATCAACTCCTGGGCCTCCACCATTAACGACTCAGGCGTGATCCTGGGCTACTTTGAGGATTCCAGCAACACCTTCCACGCCTTCACCGACAACGCCGGATCCTACACGCAGATTGACGTACCAGGCGCAGTGGCTACGGAAGCCTGGGGCATTAGCGCGTCGGGACTTATGACACTGGATTGGGACGACTCGAACAATTACTTCGAGGCATCCCTGTACGACGGAACCACGTTCACCACGATCAACGTACCCGGCGCCCTGCAAAGCAGCGCCCATTCCATCAACAAGTCAGGAAATATCGTCTACACCTGGTTCGACTTCTACGGGGTGGAGCACGCGGCGATTTTGGAAAGCGGGTCGTATTACATTTTCGACTTCCCCAACAGCCCGAGCACCCGGGCGGATGGTCTCACCGACAGCAATTTGATCGTAGGACGATATCTGCAAACGGGAAGCGCAACGCTGTTCGACGGTTTCAAAGGGATGAACTAGGTTCTTCCGACTGGCGCGGCCGGGTGCGAGCTGATGATTTTGTACGCAGTATGCCTTTCGGCATGCTGGACGAATCCAGGCGGCTTGGTGTTTGTTGCGACGCGTGACGCGTGGGAGCAGCCCAAGCGTACTTCCCGGTGCTTCACGCAACCTTGGGCTTTTTCCGTTCCCCACCCAGATGAGCGGCCTGGGGGTCGTGACGTTTGAGCACTTGCTCGATGCGCTTGATCGTGCGGTGCAGTTGGCGGATCAAGTCTTCGTCGGGAGTGGTGAGCAGAGCGGCAAGAAGCCGGCGAATCTCCTCTCGAATCTCAGCATACTTCTCGCTACGGGTCCGTATTTCCAGCAGATACTTCCTATATATCGCATAGCCGATGGCGACGCTCACTCCCATGAATAGAGCACGGGAACCCTGAAGCAGCCAATGAGGAGCGCGGCGGAGATTCGTCACCAGGAAATCTACATCCAAGCTCAGGAACCAAGCGCAGGCCCCCCAGAGCGCGGCTGCGGCCAGCACCTTGGGTCTTCTTGCCACTTCAATACCCTCTACTTTCTCAGAGCTTTTCGTTCTCAGCCATTGACCGCGCGAACCCAGACACGGCAATGGACATTCTACGCCAGGGGACGAGAGAAATGCCCTGCTGCAGGTCGCCCAGGCGGCGCCCTGAGGAAGATGGCGAAATATCGCGTCTCTAACAATGTCGGCGGTGTCAAGCATTTTTCGAGCACACTACAGCATGCACTCGGTGAAGAGCGCCATTTCGCTCTCGTTGAAAATGTGCCGATCCAACCAAGGCTCGCTCGCAATCAGTATTCAGGTCAGGAACTCAGTCCGACCCATGCATCTCTTCGGTCCACAACCTCGATCATGATTACTACTTCGAACTCCTCCCGGTGAAGAGGAGCGGGACGCCCAATCAATTACTCGGTGTTGGACTGCACACCATCGCGATTTCCGGGCTGTCCCGCGTGCGAACCGAACTTTTTCACTTGCTCGTAATCCCATCCCTTGCGCCACATCCAGAACATCTGAACCGCTAACCTGCGGGCCATGGCGACCTTGGCAATCTTCCGTCCTCGCCGCATCGCCAGGTGGAAGTACTTATTGCGCCATTCCGGGATGCTGCGTGCCGAAACTTGCGCCGCTTCCACCAACAGGAAACGCAGCAGCGCGTTGCCTTGTTTCGTGATGTGTCCCAGCCGTCGCCGATTCCCGCTCGACTCCTCCAATGGCACCAGACCCAGATAGCTCGCGATCTGCTTGCCGCACTGAAACCGATCCGCTCTCCCGATGATCAACACGAAGGCCAGTGCGGTCAGTGGACCCACCCCGGGATGCGTCATCAAGCGCTGCGCTTCAGGACATTTCTCCACTTCCTGCTCGATGGTTTGCGTCAGATCCGTGATCGTGGGATTCAGCCGATCCAGCAAGCTCCAGCAGATCGTGCCGTCGCCGGCTCGCCCACGGAGCTAACCGGAACGACTCCAGTTGCTCTCGTCCCGCCTCCCGCCACAACCGCTTCTTGCAGCGTAGCCCTTCGTTCAGCGCCACGGCTTGCAGTTGATTCATGATGCG
Organism: uncultured Acidobacteriaceae bacterium; assembly: GCA_963850805.1. GTDB lineage: Bacteria > Acidobacteriota > Terriglobia > Terriglobales > Acidobacteriaceae > Sulfotelmatobacter. The sequence continues at coordinate 11,756 of CAWKNF010000005.1, forward strand.
GGTGCGCGCCTGCACCATCCGGTGTCGGTGCCACAGCAGTTGCCGCAGATCGCGATTCTCCCAGCTCGGCACCCAGATCCGGGGGAAACGATCCTCCAGCAGCAAACGCAGGATCAGCTGCGCATCCTGGCGGTCCGTCTTCTGTTTGCGTACTCGCTTGGTACGGATCTCGGCCGCATCCCCGATCCACAACTCGAAGTTCAGCTCCGCCAGTAGTCGTTCAAACCAGCGCGCCTGTCCACTGGCTTCCATTCCCACGCGCACCTTTATTCCCTGGGCCGCGAGATCGCGGTAGAACTTCTCCGCTTCCTCGCGGTGCTGCAGTCGCCGCTCTTGCAGTTCCCCAGTGTCGGTATCCACAAAAGCAATTTGTTGGAAGGCCGGGTGGTAATCGCATCCTATAATCATCATTGTTCGGCTCCTTTCTCCCGAGCCTTTTGGTTGGTTCGCACCACCAAAGCTTACTCGGGCCTGGGAGCCGACATTGTTATGGAATCAATTACACCCACTGACCGAGGATTGGCCAAATCTCAATAAGTGTAAATCGCCTGTTTTTCGTTAGCGATTCCGGGCGGGAAAACTTTCAGTTCACCAACGGGCAGAGAAGGCGTGCTCATTACCGGAGGTTTACGCTTGCTTTCGCGTTTTCGCACGGCGTTCCATTGCCCGCTCGTATGCGTCCCAGCGTGCCAGCCGTTCACGTTCGCTCTCGCGCAGGTTCACTTCCAGTTGGTGTCTGACTCGACGGTTGTTTCTTCCAACCCGTGTTTGCAACCAGAAAGCGGAATCGTGATCTGTCGCGACCCGATCCTGGCGTCGGATGTTGGCCTCTACGGTGCCGCTTTGTTCAGGGGGCATCTTCGGAAAAGAATCGAAGGGGACCTTGTGCGTCTGCGCGTCGATGAAATGCTTCAACACCAGTCGAGTGTAGGTCAGGGTGATCGCCGTGCCGGTCATCGAGGCATGGGCAATGAGATGGAGGAGCGCACCTTCCAACGCTCTTGTACTTGACCGGATGTTCTTCGCCAGATAGAACGCCACATCCTTTGGGAGCGTTACTCTTGCCTGCTCGGCTCTTTTCCGCAGGACAGCGGCCATTCTTTCGAGTTCGAAGGCCTGAATCGGATTCGGAACGCTCTCCTCTCTCACATGGCCTCCTTTTCGCCGTTTGAAGATTGTACCCCGCGTTCCTGGACCGGTGAACGGTTAGTTTTGGGGCACCCTCGTCGGGGAAGGTGCACTGCGGGAATAGAATGATTGGGCTGAACCACAGGGAGGGTGCCGTGGCGACTTCGAGGGACATTCTTAAGGAGCGGTTGGGGCGGTATCGGGAGATCAAGATCAGCGTGATTGGGAGGAAATCGGGGCGGAGGATTTCGATTCCGGTGTGGTTTGTGCTGGAAGGCGACGAGCTGCACTTGCTGCCGGTGGCGGGGTCGGAGACGCAGTGGTACAAGAATGTGCGGAAGAATCCTTCGATTGGGATTGAAGCGCGGGACGCGGCGGGGGAGTTCCGGGCTGTCCCGGTGACTGGGGCTAAAGCGGTGAAGACGGTGGTGGAGAAGTTTCGGGAGAAGTATGGGGCTGAGGATGTTAAGAAATATTATTCGGGGTTGGATGTGGCGGTGCTGGTGCGGCTGGAGTAGCAGTGGTTAGTGGGCTGGGGTCAGGGGTCAGGGGTCAGTGGTCGGCGGGCAGTGGGCAGAGGGGCTGAGGCCAGACGCTGAGCTTTGAGATTACCCGAGTCGATTTTTGCGTTGCACTTGTTTAAGACTGGCCGGAAGCGGGAGGTTAGGTTACTATCGGCGCGAGGATTGGGGTTATGGAAACTATGCGCACGAGATTGCGATATATCGTGGTCATTTTCACAATTAGGTATCTGGTGATGGGCGCGTCAGGGCTGGCGGCCCAGGACGATTGCAAGGCGATATTGGGCGCTGACAGCAAGCTCGACAACACCTCGGCTCACGTCTACGTCACCATGAAGGTTGGCAGCGAAACCGTGACCGCTGAGTCGATATACGCCGCCGGCTCCATCTATGGGAAGAGCAACGGCAAATGGAGTGTGACCGAGTCTATCAAGGATATGCAGCGGTTGAAACAAGAGAACCGGCAGAAGAACAAGGACAACGTGACGTGCCGTTATGTAAGGGACGAGCCGGTAAACGGTGAAATGGCGGCGGTATACAGCTCGCACGACGAGACGCCGAAGGGGAAGGTCGACATGCAGATGTGGATTTCCAAGGCGAAGGGATTGCCGCTGCGCATCGAGACGGATGTCGACAAGGTGCACACGTCGGCACGCTACGAATACGGCGACATAAAGCCGCCGCTGTGACGGGCAACCGGAAATTGACCCGCTGACCAGCTGTATCTGCGATTGACCCTTTTGTTGCAACGTGTTATAAATGCCCGTTTTACGATGGCGTCCGGGCGGAAGGCTATTTCTGGTTCGGGCGCTGACTCCGACGCGGCCAAGCTCCAACACTCCGTTACAGGTTTTGCGGTGGAAGCGTGTTCGGAATTCCGGTGAGTGAATCCTGCGATGTGCACTGGGCGTGCTCGGGCGCGGGAAGTCACCGGGAGGCGGTGCCTAAACACGTTTGTATTCCTGAAAACCGAATCATTTGGAGGACTCATTATGCGTTCCTGGGTGGCTACTGCTGCGTTTGAAGGATGCCGTGCGGCGTCCGGGTTTTTGAAAAAGACTTTGGGGTTGGTGGCGGTGCTGGGTGTGGCCGCCGGGCGGGCGCTGGCTCAGCCTGCTGGCGAAGCTGGCGGCGAAGCTTCGCTGAAATTGCCGGACCTTTCCTCGGTGTCTTTTTTGAATGGGGCGATCGACGGGCACCGGCTTCTGATGATTGGGATTCTGTTTTGCATCTTCGGGCTGGGGTTTGGCATGGTCATTTATATGCGGCTTAAGGATCTTCCGGTGCATCGGTCGATGCGGGAGATTTCGGAGCTGATCTACGAGACTTGCAAAACTTATCTGGTGACGCAGGGGAAGTTCATTTTGCTGCTGTGGGTGTTTATTGCGGTCATCATTTTGCTTTATTTTGGCGTGCTGCAGCATATGGAGGCGATGCGGGTTGCGATTATTTTGGGATTCAGCCTGGTGGGGATTGGCGGGAGTTACGGCGTGGCGTGGTTTGGCATTCGGGTGAACACGTTCGCGAACTCTCGGACTGCTTTTGCGGCCTTGCCGGGAAAGCCGTTTCCGGTTTATCAGATTCCACTGGAGGCTGGGATGAGCATTGGGATGATGCTGATCAGCGTGGAACTGCTGATCATGCTGATCATTCTGCTTTTTGTGCCCGGGGATTATGCGGGGCCTTGCTTCATTGGATTTGCTATTGGTGAATCGCTGGGAGCGGCTGCGCTGCGTATTGCGGGCGGTATTTTTACGAAGATTGCCGATATTGGGTCGGACTTGATGAAGATTGTGTTCAAGATCAAGGAAGACGATGCGCGGAATCCTGGCGTGATTGCGGATTGTACTGGCGATAATGCCGGGGATTCGGTCGGGCCGTCCGCGGACGGATTCGAAACCTATGGCGTTACCGGCGTGGCGCTGATTACTTTTATTCTGTTGGGGGTGAAGAGTCCTACGGTGCAGGTGCAATTGCTGGTTTGGATCTTTGTGATGCGCGTGATGATGCTGGTGGCCAGCGCGGTTTCCTACTTCCTGAATGCGGCGATCGCCAAGGGGCGGTTCGGGAGCGCGGATGAAATGAATTTCGAGACGCCGCTTACGACGCTGGTGTGGCTCACTTCGATTGTCTCGATCGGGCTGACTTTTTTGGTGTCTTACTACATTATTCCGGAGCTGGGCGGTGATATTTCGCAATGGTGGAAGCTGGCGGTGATCATTTCGTGCGGAACTCTGGCGGGGGCGCTGATTCCGGAGTTGGTGAAGTCATTCACGTCGACGGAATCGCGGCACGTTAAGGAAGTGGTTACTTCGGCGGAAGAAGGCGGGGCTTCGCTGGGAATCTTATCCGGCTTTGTCGCTGGGAATTTTTCCGGCTACTACCTTGGGCTTTCGATGGTTCTGCTGATGTCGATTGCTTATTACTTCAGCACGATGGGATTGGCGGGGGCCGCTACCATGCTGGCGCCGGCGGTTTTTGCGTTTGGACTGGTGGCTTTTGGATTTCTGGGTATGGGGCCGGTGACCATCGCGGTGGATTCGTACGGTCCGGTTACCGACAATGCACAATCGGTGTATGAACTTTCTTTGATCGAGCAGGTGCCGAACGTTGAAGCTGAAATCAAGAAAGACTTCAACATGGGGGTGAACTTCGAGCGCGCCAAACATTTGCTGGAAGCCAATGATGGCGCGGGAAACACGTTTAAGGCTACGGCTAAGCCGGTGCTGATCGGGACGGCCGTGGTGGGCGCTACCACGATGATTTTTTCCATCATCATGGCGTTGACCGGCGGACTTACCGAGAACGTGGAAAAGCTTTCGCTGCTGCATGCGCCTTTCTTCCTTGGGCTGATTACTGGTGGGGCCATGATTTACTGGTTCACGGGCGCCTCCACGCAAGCGGTTACAACCGGGGCTTACCGCGCGGTTGAGTTCATCAAGGCCAACATCAAGCTGGACGGCGTGGTGAAGGCCTCGGTCGCCGACAGCAAGAAGGTGGTCGAGATTTGCACAAAGTACGCGCAGAAGGGGATGTTGAACATCTTTATTGCGGTGTTTTTCGGGACATTGGCTTTCGCGTTTGTGGAACCGTTCTTTTTCGTCGGCTATCTGATCTCGATTGCGATTTTCGGGCTTTACCAGGCGATTTTTATGGCGAATGCCGGCGCGGCCTGGGATAACGCCAAGAAGATTGTGGAAGTGGAGATGAAGCAGAAAGGGACTCCGCTGCATGATGCTACTGTGGTCGGGGATACGGTGGGCGATCCGTTCAAGGATACTTCGTCGGTGGCTTTGAATCCGGTGATCAAGTTCACTACCTTGTTTGGATTGCTGGCGGTGGAGTTGGCGGTTACGCTTACCCGCGATCAGGGGCCGATGATCACGAACGTGCTGGCTCTGGCTTTCTTTCTGGTTTCGTTCTTCTTTGTTTACCGGTCGTTTTATGGGATGCGGATTCGGAGCGGGGCGTAGGGGTTCAGGGTGGATGGAGAACAGCCGGGCTGCGCCCGGCGGACAGCCGAGGGCGGCTGTCCCCACGTGAAACAAGAGGCGCCATCCGGTTTTGCCAGATGGCGTTTTTGTTTGGTCCAGATCGGGACCAACTTCAAAGTCTTTAACATCCTTCGACTTCGCTCAGGGCAGGCTCCGGACACGGGGGATCACAGGGTAAATCTGGCCTCTTTTCGTCTGAATCGCAACGCTGAAGCACTGCGCCACCCAAAGGCAAGAGCAAAGGCAAAATCAAAAACAACTTCAAAAGCAGCGGGTAAGGCACCCGCTCTCCGCGGGCTAGTTGGGGCCTTTCATTTTGTCTTTTACGCTGTGGGCTAGCTTTTCGATTTCTTCGGCCTTTTTGAGCACGTCGAGGGACAGAACGTTCTCACTGGACTTGTCCACGGAGTCTTTTAGTTCGACGGCCAACTTGAGGAGTTTGTCGGTATCAGCCTTGAGCGCGGCATGGCGCTGCAGGTTGGCTTTCTTGGCCATGTCGCTAGCGAGGCGCTGCTGAGCCTCGTCTGCGCCACCGTTGGCCCGCGAGGGCTCCACCGTCGGGGATGTCGGCGGGTTTCGGCTTTGCGCGTGGGCGGAAATCACGAAGAGCAAACAGATGGAGAGTATCCAGATGCCGGGTTGGAGTCGCACGGTGTCCTCGGGACGGGTGTGCCCGTTGGGGAAAGTATGACATTTTTTGGAATCGTACGGGAAGTGTTGGTTCGCCTGGATCGCAGCCGCTGAAGCGCTGCTCAAGGATTGTGCGGGCTTAGCGGATCATGTCAAAGTCAAACGCAACATCAAGGGCAGCGGGCGAGGGCGCCCGCTCTACACGGCTTATAGGGAACTCATGTTTGATAGGAACTCGGCGTTTCCTTTGGTTTTGCTTAGTTTGTCGATCAGGAGTTCCATTGCTTCTACCGGCGACAGCGGGTTCAGGACTTTGCGTAGGACCCAGATTCTGCTGAGGTCTTCGCGGGGGATCAGCAGCTCTTCTTTACGCGTGCCGCTGCGTTGAATATCGATCGCCGGGAAGACGCGCTTGTCTACTAGTTTGCGCTCCAGGATGATTTCGGAGTTGCCGGTGCCTTTGAATTCTTCGAAGATCACATCGTCCATACGGGAGCCGGTGTCGATTAGCGCGGTGGCGATGATGGTGAGCGAGCCGCCCTCTTCGATGTTGCGGGCAGAGCCGAAGAAGCGCTTGGGACGCTGCAAGGCGTTGGAATCGACGCCGCCTGAAAGGACTTTGCCGGAGGGCGGAACGATTGTGTTGTAGGCGCGAGCGAGACGCGTGATGGAATCGAGGAGAATCACTACGTCACGTTTGTGCTCGACTAATCTTTTGGCCTTTTCGATTACCATTTCCGCGACTTGCACGTGGCGGGCGGCGGGCTCGTCGAAGGTGGAGGAAATTACTTCGCCTTTTACCGAGCGCTGCATGTCGGTGACTTCTTCGGGGCGCTCGTCGATCAGGAGGACCATCAGGACTACTTCGGGATGGTTGGTGGTGATGGAGTTGGCGACGTTTTGCAGCAGCATGGTTTTGCCGGCGCGGGGCGGAGAAACGATGAGACCGCGTTGTCCCTTGCCTAGCGGGGTCAGCAAATCCATTACGCGGGCGCTGGAGTTTTCGCGCGTGGTTTCGAGCTTCAAGCGCTCTTGCGGATACAGGGGCGTGAGGTTGTCGAAGAGGATTTTGTTGCGGGCTTCGTCGGGCGATTCGAAGTTTACGGCTTCGATCTTGACGAGCGCGAAATATTTTTCGCCTTCGTGCGGGCGGACGGACTTGTCCGCTGATGGTGTCGCCGGTTTTCAGGTCGAACTTGCGGATTTGCGAGGGCGAGACATAAATGTCGTCGGGACCGGGCAGGTAGTTGTAATCGGGCGAGCGCAGGAATCCGTAGCCGTCGGGCAGGATTTCGAGGACGCCTTCGGCGAAGATGTGGCCTTCTTTTTCGCTCTGGGCCTGGAGGATTTTGAAGATTAGATCCTGCTTGCGGAGTCCGCTGGCGCCGGGCAACTCCAAGGTCCTTGCGATCTTGGTCAGCTCGGTAATGTTTTTTTCTTTCAGTTCAGCAATGGTCATGATTCACCTAAACCCGTGCACTAAGACGTATTCGTTAGTGACTGCGGGAGATTTTCAAAGGAGGGTATTCAGGGAAGACAAAATCCAAAAATACTAGATCCAAAAATACAAATCCAAGAGTAAAAATCCAAGAGTTACTGGATCAAGAGTAACAGGAGGCAGGCGGACAGGGCTGCGTTAAGCAGCCCTTCGTTGTGCCTCGGCAAAATTCTCCGGCTCCGACAGAACTTCCTGCCGCTCCTTGCCCGCGATCCGGTCCAACACGCCGTTCATGGTTTCCTGGATTCTGGTGCTGGGCCGATGGAACTTCCTCGTGGCCTTAGAGGCAAGCTGGCAAAGCATATAACGATTCCGCAATGTCTGTAAAGCGTCAAACACACGGTCAGAGCGCATATCTGTATGACTCCTTCCTTAATAATATGGGCATTTTCGCCTTCGCCCTTGTCCCAAGAAACTGGCCGGAACCCCACAGGTCTTCCTAAGCCATTGATTCCATTAAGATTGTAAAGGAGTTAGCGCAATTCCTACCCAAGAATAGATGCGTGACCGGGGTCCGAAGATGCTCGTTTTTCCTGATTTGGGCTCACAGGTCGAGGTATCTAAGAATAAGACCTAGAGACTCCGGACGTCCGTGGAACAACACAATGTACCCGGAAAAGCAAGCCCCGTCAATAGTCTTTACGGATCTTTACGTACCTTAAGGGTTAACAGTTCCGATATGGAGCGGGGCTCCGGCTTCGGCTTTCGGCTTTCGGGCTCCGGCAAGACGCGGATCGGGCGGAAATCCGAGAGCCTTTAACCGCGAAAATCGCGAAGAGAGGCTGCGAAGGGCGCAAAGAAAGGCGCAGGTGCGTTTGGACGCTATTTTGGCTGTCTCGCGGTTTCTTCGAGGTCGGCGATAGTGCGGGACTTTTAGGATGCGGTCGTGCTAGTCCCTGTTGAGTCATGGCTCGCTCTAGCAGGCGCTCGCAATCGGCGGAGAGTTCGCAGTGGGTGCGGATGTGGCGGGAGGACATCTGCGCGTTGCAATAGATTTTTTCGCGGGAAGAGGCGAAGCGCTCCAGTTGCTTTTGCCGAGTGCGCATGACTCGCTCGCGAATCTTCGCCGAGCTTTCCGGTTCGTTGGTGGAGCGCATTTCTTTGTAGTTCACGGCGGGGACGTCGATGTGAATGTCGATGCGGTCCATGAGCGGGCCGGAGATTTTCGAGATGTAGCGCTGGATCATTGGCGTTGTGCACTGGCACTCGCGGGTGCGGTCGTTGCGGAAGCCGCAGGGGCAGGGATTCATGGCTGCGGCCAGCATGAAACGCGCGGGGAATGTTAGGGCCATGGCGGCGCGGGCGATGGTGACGGAGCCGTCTTCGAGCGGCTGGCGGAGGACTTCGAGGACGTTGCGGGGAAATTCGGGGAGTTCGTCGAGAAAGAGCAGGCCGTTGTGAGAGAGCGAGACCTCGCCGGGGCGGGGGATTACGCCTCCGCCGATTAGGCCAGCATCGGAGATGGTGTGATGCGGCGAGCGATAGGGGCGCTTGCCTACGAGGCCGCTGCCGGCGTCGAGAACTCCGGCGACGCTGTGGATTTTGGTGGTCTCGAGCGCTTCCTCAAAGGTTAGCGGCGGCAGGATGGTGGGCATGCGCTTGGCTAGCATGGTTTTGCCGGAGCCCGGCGGGCCGATCATGAGGATGTTGTGACCTCCGGCGCAGGAGATTTCGATGGCGCGCTTGGCGGTCTGCTGGCCGCGAACATCTTTGAAGTCGACCAGGAATTCCTGCGATTCTTTCAGGAGCGCGTCGCCATCGGCTTTCAGCGGGAGGATTCCGTTTCCGGAATTCACGAAGTGGATTACATCCAGCAGCGAGCGGACGGGGTAGACATCGACTCCGCCGACCATGGCGGCTTCGCGGGCGTTGGCTTCAGGAACGACCAACTTGGAAATCTTCCGAGTGCGGGCTTCGAGGGCGATGGGGAGCGTGCCGCGAATGCCGCGCACTCCGCCATCGAGGGATAGCTCTCCTACGAACAGGCAATCTTCGATAGCCTTCTGGGTGAGGCCGCCGTAGGCTCCTACGATGCCTAGCGCCATTGGGAGATCGAATCCCGAGCCTTCTTTTTTTATATCGGCGGGGGCGAGGTTGATGGTGATGTGGGTGGGCGGGATGTCGTAGCCGCAGTTTTTCAGCGCGGCGCGGACGCGGTCGCGGCTCTCGCGGACTGCGGCGTCGGGCAGGCCGACGGTGTGAAAGTGGTCCTGGTCGGTCTTGATGCCGGAGCAGTCGACTTCCACTTGAATAATGTTGGCGTCGATGCCGTAGACCGCGGCGCTGAGGGTCTTGTAGAGCATGGGTGCTCCGGGCGAGACAGTCTTCGTTTTCTGTGCCGCCGTCGGCACACCAAGGCCTGATTCCGGAATGTAGTTAGGGTACGCGGGAGGAGGCGTGCGTGGCTGTGATGGATGTCACAGGGTTGGGCTGTGGAAAAAGAGGGGCGACACACAATGTGTCACGACGTACCAGATTCTCCAACAACAACGGTTGTTCCGCCCGGTTAGTATGATTACGATGCTTGTAGTGTTCGGTTTTGCCGTTCTTCATTCTGCGAACGCGAAACCAGGTGACTTCCCCCATGGCCCCTGTCTCTCCCGGTGCACCGCAGCTTTCCCGCCAGCCGCATAAGCTTGAGCGCGAAGAATCGCAGCTTTGGCGATGGATTCTCTTGTTCATGGTTCTTTTGGCGGCGGGCTTCGCCGCGCTGGCCTGGGAGCGGCTGGAAACGCTGCCTTACCATTTAGGTCCGATGGCGTTGGGGGTGCTGGTCTTATCCGTTCTTCTGGCGGTGTATGCCTACGGGCGGCGGAAGGAAGTCAGCGAACTTAAGGTGCTGCTGCAGGGTTTGCAGGAACATGTGGGCGCCGCTCCCTCGGAGGCGCAACTCGATCAGCTTTCCGACGTGATTGCGCGCTCCAACCGCAGTTTCAAGGAACTGATTGACTCCTTCGAGGACGCCGCTTGCGCCGTGTCCCTGGACGGCACTTTGCGCACGGTCAACAGAAGCGTCAGCGAACTTGTGGGGCTACCCTACCCCGAGATCGTTGGAAAGAAGTTTTTTGACTTCGTCGACGAACCAACCCGCGCGAGCGTAGAAGCCGGGCTGGCGCGTTTTCTGGAGAAGCGACACTGGGCAGGCACGGTTCGCTTGCGTTTGAAGGGCGACGCACGGCCTCTCTACTTCGAATGCGTTCTCAGTGCGATCGTCAAGAGCGACGAGGTGGTTGGGGCCAGCGTGCTGGGACGGGATGTGACCGGACAGCACGAAAAAGAGCTGCGATTCACCGAACTGTTTGAGACCCTACAGGAAGGCGCCTATTTCAGCACGCCGGAGGGCAAACTGCTGGACGCCAATCCCGCGCTGGTGAGCATTCTGGGCTATGCCACGAAGGAAGAGTTGCTGGCGCTTGAACCCGGCAAGCTGAACGTGGATGCCGCGGAATCACCCGTGCTCGGCCGGGCTGCCGACGATCGCGGTGGCGTACGGGCGCGCGAGATCACGCTCCGCAAGAAGGATGGGACCGCCGCAGTTTTTCTTGAGTCCTCGCGCGCGGTTTGGGATGCGGCGGGCAAGCTGATTCGTTACCAGGGCACGCTGGTCGACGTGACGGAAAGGCGAAAGCTGGAGCGGCAACTGCTGCAGCAGGAGGAATTCCGGCGGCGCTTGCTGGAGAGCTTCCCGGACCTGATTCTTGTGGTGGATCTCGAGGAGCGCTACACCTTCGTGAGCTTCCGGGTGCGGGATTTGCTGGGATACCAGCCCGAGGATCTGATGGGGAAAAAGATCTCGGGGATCGAGGATCACTCGCCGGAACTGGCGGCACTTTACCACGATGTGGTTTCAGGAATCAGAATTTTTGGATCCGCGGAATACGGCGCCCGTCACCGCGATGGAAGCTGGCGCACGATGCGAGCCTCGGCAAGCCAGCTCTTTGACGCCGATGCCAAGCTCGGCGGCGTGATCATTTCGGTGCGCGACATCACCATGGAGAAAAAGCTGGAGCAACAAATCGTTCAGAGCGAGCGTTTGGCCGCCATGGGAGCGATGATCGGTGGCGTGGCCCACGAACTCAACAATCCGCTGACCAGCATTCTGGGAGTCAGCGAACTCTTGCAGGACAGTCAGACTACGGACGCGGCGCGCAAGCAGATTGCCATACTGCAGCAACAGGCCCGCCGCGCCGCCGAGATTGTTCACAACCTGACTTATTTTTCCAGGCCGCCGGCGCCGGGGAAGACTCCCGTCAATCTTGGGGAGGTTGTCGAGCGGACGCTTAATCTGCATGCGTACTCGCTGCGGAAAAACAGCATCACCGTGGACTTTCTGCGCGAGCCTGGGCTGCCCTACGTGGAAGGCGATCCGCACCAGTTGATGCAAGTCTTCCTGAACTTGATTTTGAATGCGGAGCAGGCCATCCGCGAGGCACGCGACAAGGGAACGTTGCGCATCCGGCTGGGGAATGCCGGGGAGTCGGTTTGGGCCAGCTTTCAGGATGACGGACCGGGAATTCCGGCCGATACGCTGGCCAGCATCTTCGATCCGTTCTACACGACGAAGCGGCCGGGGCGCGGAACCGGGCTTGGCCTCAGCATCTGCAAGTCGGTGATGAAGGAACACAACGGCACCATCGAAGCCGCGAACGCGCCGGGCGGGGGAGCGGTGTTCACGGTTACGTTGCGGGCAGTGGCCTCAAGCGCGAGTGTTTAGCTAATCTCTTTCTACCGCCATGGCTACGGCGTTGCCTCCACCGAGGCAGAGGGCGGCGATGCCGCGCTTGGCGTTGCGGCGGGTCATTTCATAGATCAGAGTGACCAGGACGCGCGCGCCGCTGGCTCCGATGGGATGTCCGATGGCGACGGCGCCGCCGTTCACGTTGACTTTGTTGGGATCGAGCCCGAGTTCGCGCATCACGCCGAGCGCCTGCACTGAGAATGCTTCGTTGAGTTCGTAGAGATCGACGTCGTCGCTTTTCCAGCCGGTCTTCTGCCAGATCTTTCTTACTGCATCGACCGGGGCCATCATCACCCATTTGGGTTCGACGCCGCTAGTTGCCTGCGCTACGATTCGGACGATGGGCTGCGCGCCCAGGTCTTTCGCCCGCTGCGCGCTGGTCACCACCACGGCGGCGGCTCCGTCATTCACTCCGGGAGCGTTGCCGGCGGTTACCGTTCCGTCTTTTTTGAACGCGGGCTTCAGCGAGCGCAGCACTTCGATCGTCGTATCTTCGCGCGGGGATTCATCTTTTTCGAAAAGCACCGGGGCTTCGCCCTTCTTCTTCGCGGGAAGTTCTACGGGCACGATCTGAGATTTGAACCGGCATTCTTTCCAGGCCGCGATCGCTTTGCGGTGCGAGTGGACAGCGAATTCATCCTGCTCTTCGCGGGTAATGCCGTATTTCTCGGCTACGTTCTCGCCGGTGATACCCATGTGGTAGTCGTTGTAAATATCCCAAAGGCCGTCGTGCACCATGGAATCGATCACTTGGCCGTTGCCCAGGCGGTATCCCTTGCGCGCCTGCGGCAGCAGATAGGGAGCGTTGGTCATCGATTCCATGCCGCCGGCGACAACGATGGAACTGTTGCCAGTCTGCACCGCCTGCGCCGCAAGAGCCACTGCCTTCAATCCGGAGCCACAAACCTTGTTGATTGTCATGGCACCTGTGGCGGGGGACAATCCCCCGAAGATTGCGGCCTGGCGCGCGGGATTTTGCCCCAGGCCGGCAGGAAGAACGTTTCCCATGATGCATTCGTCGACCTGATCGGAGGGCAAGCCAGCGCGCTTCACGGCTTCGCGCACAACGATCGCACCCAGTCGCGGAGCGCTCAAGTCGCTGAGACTGCCCTGGAATTTTCCTACGGCCGTACGACAACCAGAAATGATGACAACATCATCGAAAGCCGCCATTGATCATGCTCCCGCGAAGATTTCGCAACTTCATTATAGATGCACGGGAGGACGAAAATGATCAACTTCTGCGAATCGGCTGGGTCGGCATTCGATCGTCTGCGCGGAATGTTTGCTACCGTCGCGTTGGATCGCCGCTGCTTTCTCTGCTGCCTTCTCATCTGTTGCCATGGCATGCTCGCGACGCGTTTTTGTGCGCGAGGTTGGAGATTTTCTTGTTCGCCTTCGTCTCTCGGTAACTTTGGTACAACACCGCTCGTTCACGTCGTGCATTTTTTTCTTGACTTCATTTTTCATTAACTCTATACAATCAATTAGTTGCAACAAATGATCGTTGCAGATTTTTCCATGAAAAATGGAAGGGAGAATAGAACCAATGGCAACCAAGAAAAAGGCAAAGAAGAAAAAGAAGCATTAACAAGGTCAGTACGAAGTCAAAAAGGGGGACGCCGAAAGCGTCCCCTAAGTTTTTGCGCGGAAGAGTGGCGGGCTCGGTAGTATGCACTGCGATAAGGAAGCGAGCCAAACGCGTGATTATTGTGTCGCAAAGAACGCGACACTTCGCGCGGCTCGCCCAGATCCTTCGCGGCGCAAAGAACGCTTGCTCAGGATGACAATAAATCCGTCGATCGTTTCGTCAGTCCGTCGTCTTCCCTCCATCCTTCTCGGGATTGCGGGAAAGATTCGGAACGCGCTTCTCACGAGCCGGGCACAGGCCGCGAAACGCGCAGAAGTTGCAGTAGAAATCAGGCTTGGGTTTGAAGTTCCCCTCGGCAATGCCGCGCGCCACAGCCAGCACTCGTTCCCGCGCTTGTTCCAATTGAAATTCCGTACGCCTGGAGAAGACAGGAACGTTGCCTTCGAGATTGTGAAACAACAACGCACCCACCCGGTATCCCCACCTCTCGCGTGCGGCCATGGCGTAAATGGAAAGCTGCAGGCTCTCGTCCGCGTCCTCCTGCGATCGAGCTTTTCCGGTCTTGTAGTCGACGATGTTCACGCTGCCATCGGGCGCGCGGTCCATGCGGTCGATTCGTCCCGCGACCTTGGTCCCGGCAATCTGCACGTCAAACCATTCCTCTGTGTGCAGAACCTCGGGTGCGGGGTTTGAGTGCGTGCCAGCCAGAAAATCCTGCAACTGCTCCACACCTTGCTCCATATACAAGTGGCACTGATATTCGTCCTGGATTCCGGACGTGGACAAGTCATCCCGGAAAAGCTGGATCAATTCCTCGTCGGTCTTCGGCCTGCCCAGGCGCACGGAGTCATAATAGGTGCGCAGCACGCGGTGCATGGCTGCACCGTTCTGCATGGCGGCGTGCACCTGGCGCGACAGTTTCCACTCTCGTTCAAACTTGAACTGCAGGGGACAAGTCTCGTACGCTTCAACGGCCGAGGCACTCAACCTTGCGCCGAGCCCTTCGATGGGCGCAAGCTCAAGCCACGCCGGCAAGCGGGAGCCCGCAGGATAAGCGGGGTCTGCGGCGGCCGCGATCGTTATCAATTCAGGCTGAGAGGGTAGCGCCGCCCGCGACCTGAGCCATGGTTGCAAACCCGGGTTGTTGATCAGTTCGCGCATGAATCCCGGGGGCGTCTTGTCGCGTCCGGTTCCCTGCTTGCCGTAGATGTGCAGTGAATCTTTGGCCCGCGTCATGGCTACGTAGAAAAGGCGGCGCTCCTCTTGATCGTGGAGTGTTTTGTCATCGCCGCCCGCGGCTGAGTCGGGGTCGCGCAACTCCGGGGGAAGTTCCACCAGTCTCTCTTTGTAACTGGCGGGGAATGACGGGCTGGTGGCGCGCAAGATAAAGACATGAGGGAACTCGAGACCTTTGACTCCGTGCGCCGTCATCAGACGCACGGCATCCTCGTCGTCGTTTGAAGTGAGCGGGATTACGCCGCCGGCCTCGCGAAAGTAATTCAGGTACTCGATCCATTCGCCGAGTTCCTTGGTCTCGGTTTTCGGCTTCTCCTCCCAGGCGGCGGCAAACTTTAGCGCCGCCTGCAGGATGGCGGAATTGAGGTCAAGCTGGAACTGTTTTGCGATCAATCGCAGCGCCGCGTGCGTTTTCGCCTGTCTCCGGCTCACTTCATCGCGGGCCTGGCGCACGGAGTCCAACACTGCCCTACCGCCAGCTACCGTGTCCAGCACTGAAGCCAGCGGAGTCACTGTTCCATCCTTCGAATCCTTAGCAATTGCGCGCAGCGCCGCCCGCAGTTGTAACGGATCCACATCGAACTGCGGCAATGCCGCCACGCGAAAAAGACTGGCGTCGGATCCCAGGTCTACGACGACGGCGACGCAAGCAAACAGATCCCGCACCTCGGGGGTATCACTCACGTCCATGTTTTCGATCGAGAAAGGTATCTCCCGTTCCGCCAACCGCTGCACTACTTCATCGCGGTGGGGGTGAGAACGGTACAGGACGCCGAAGTCTTTCCATTTGCAATGCGTGCGACGCCGCGTGTCCTCGATCAAGCTGACTACGTCGGGCGCCTCCGCATCCTTGCCGGCAAACGAAATCGCTTCCACGGGGAACGTGGGCAAGGTTTTTCCTTCTTTCCTTGATTCCTCTTCGCGCGCGGATTGCAGGGGAGTACGGCGGTAGGAAAATGCGCGCTCGCTCGCGGCAAAGACCGGAGGGTTCTTGTCGACTACGGCGAAGGCTGACTGCAAGATCGGGGTGGTCGAACGCCGGTTCTTACCCAGGACAACCAGCTTGGTCTGCGGAAAGTGGCGGCGGAACAGATGAAACGCCGCGCTGGATGCTCCGCGAAAATGGTAGATAGCCTGATCGGGATCTCCAACGCCGAAGACGTTCCCGTCGGCGCCCGCCAGCAGAGCCAGAATCTCGATCTGCGCGAAGTTGGCATCCTGAAATTCGTCGACCAGAATGAAGCGGCTGCGGGCGCGCTCCGCGGCCAGGAGCTTCTCGTCGCGGGCTAGCAACTCGTGGGCGCGCGTGATCATGTGGCCGAATGTGCCGAGATTTTCTTCTCGCAGCCACTTTTCCGTCGTGGCAAATACGCGGGCAATTTCCTGGCAGCGGGCGATCACTTCGTCGTCGCTCAGTTGATCTTTGGATTTGGCGACCCGGGGGATTGATGATTCGCCGCGCTCCAGGCGCGCAACATACTCCGCGTACTTTTCCGGAGTGACCAATTCGTCGTGACAGCGGGTCAGGAAGCTGAGTAAATCGCTGAGAAACTGTCCTACATTTGCTGCCCGAACGTAGTGTTCCAAATGAAGCTCATGAATTCTTTTGCGCAGATAGATCCAGAGATCTTTTTCGTCGAGTACGCCAAAGTTTTTGCCGGCGCGCTTCAGCAGGTCGAAGCAATAGTCATGGAACGTCGACGAATGAATCGGCTTGCCGAGGAGGGCGCGCACGCGATCACGCATCTCTGAGGCAGCCGCTACTGTGTAGGTAAGGGCGAGCACGTCCTCCGGCTTCGCGTGCCCCTGCTCTACAAGACGGGCAATGCGACGGATCAGGACCGAGGTCTTCCCCGTGCCCGCGCCCGCGACCACGAGCATGGGGCCGTGGACATGCTCAATCGCCTCGAGCTGGTGATCGTCGGGAACAAACGGCGCGGGAGATTGTGATTTGGAGACAGCCATCGCGGCCCAGAATACCACCATGATCAGCGGCGTGCCGAACGCGAAAAAAAAGTCAGAGCGAGTTCAACGCGGAAGCGGCGATCGCGGTGGCAGCTATTGCGGCAGTTTCGGCGCGGAGGATGGTGTTGCCTAGCGAGGCGGAAATCCATCGGGCTTGCTGAAACGATTGCAATTCGTCCGTGGTCCAACCGCCTTCGGGGCCAACCGCTAGAAGGACTCTGTCGTTTGCAGTCTGCGGTTTCACAACCTCGCGGAGCAAAGTTTGCTCCTCGGATTCGGCCAGCACGATGCGCAAAGCTCCTGGCAAGTTCACGGCTTCGGAAAACTTAATGGGCGCAGCAATCTCCGGCGGAGCGGAGCGGCGCGATTGCTCCGAGGCTTGCCGTGCAATCCGCTGCCAACGCTCGACCCGTTTCGCTGAAGCGGCAGCCAGATGAGAGTCCGTCCGGTGCGCGACCACCGGCACAATGCGCGCGACGCCCAACTCCGTGCATTTCTCGATTGCCCACTCCATGCGGTCGAACTTGAACACCGCGAGAATTAGAGTGATTTCGGCGACGCTGGCTTGGGATATTTCTTCCCCTAAATCAAATTCGACACGAGCGCCGGCCATGGATATAACTCGTCCGCGGCGCACGGTTTTGCCGATGGCGATGTCGAAATCCTGTCCGACGCGGGCGCGGAGCACGCGCAACAGATGATCCGCATGCTCACCGATTAACGCAGCGCGATCACCTGAGACTTCGTCGGCAATGAAGCGGCGGCGGGTCATTAACTTCGGTTGTCAGTGGCCAGTTGCCAGCTGCCAGTAAAAGCCATATCAAAACGCTAACGCTCTCGATGAGGATAGTAAGGCACGGAGCTTCGTCTGAAAGACCGGCAACCGGTGGCTGGCAACTGCTTTAACCAAACATATCTTTTACTTTGCCCAGCAGGGAACGCATCATGGGCTGATTGTCGACCTTCACCGTAGTTTCCAGTTCCTGGAGCAGCTCTTTCTGGCGCTTGTTCAGCTTGGTTGGAATCTGTACGCGCACTTCCACGTAGAGATCGCCCTTGCCGTGTCCATTCAGCACGGGTACGCCCTTGTTGCGAATTCGAAACGTGGTGCCGGGTTGCGTGCCATCGGGAATCTTGAGGGTATGTTCGCCTTCGAGGGTGGGCACGCGAATCTCCGCGCCCATCGCCGCTTGCGCCACCGACAGCGGGACGGCGCAGTGCAGGTCGTTCCCTTCCCGCACAAAGAATGGATGCTCCTTCACGTGCAGGACGACGTAAAGGTCGCCTGCCGGCCCGCCGAAGGGTCCGGCCTCGCCGCCGCTGGTGAAGCGAATGCGCGTGCCATCTTCCACGCCGGCCGGAATCTTCGCGTCCACGGCGCGTTGCCGCAGAAGCCGGCCTTCGCCTTTGCACTTCGGGCACGGATCAGTAATCACGCTGCCCGCTCCCTGACAGGAAGAACAAGTGCGCGCGATGCTGAAAAAACCCTGCTGATAGCGCACCTGCCCGCGGCCATTGCACGCGCGGCAAGTTGTGGGACCTTTACCCGGGGCCGTTCCCGAACCGTGGCAATCCTCGCAAGCTTCGTGACGGCGGACCATGACTCGAGTCTCGGTGCCGAACGCAGCCTCTTCGAACTCGATGGTTAAGTCTTCGCGCAAATCCGCGCCGCGCTGCACCCGGTTGCGTCGACGACCGCCGCCTCCGAAGGCGTCGCCAAAACCGAAAAACTCGCCGAAGATTTCGCCGAAGTCCTGGAACGTCGTGGCATCAAAACCCCCGCTCGGACTGGCAGCACTGCCCACGCCGGCATGGCCGAAGCGATCGTAAAGAGAGCGCTTCTCCGAATCAGCCAGGATCGCGTAAGCCTCGGTAACTTCCTTGAAGCGCTCTTCCGCATCGGGATTGTTCGGGTTCCGGTCGGGATGGTATTGCATGGCGAGCTTTCGATAGGCGCTCTTCAGCTCGCCTTCGCTTGCGGTACGGCTTACCGCCAATACTTCGTAATAGTCGCGTTTTGCGTTCGTGGCCAGAATAGGCGCCTTTCCTGATTGATCTTTCCCAATGAATAAAAGAAGACAATGAGAAGCTTACCGGGCCCGGAACTTACTTCCCGGGATTCCTGGCAACTTTCACCATCGCCGGCCGCAGCAGGCGGTCCTTAAGTTTGTAGCCGCGCTGCAACTCCTCCAGTACCTGATGATCGGGGGCGTCGGCGGTATCCACCATTTCGATGGCCTCGTGATACCGAGGATCAAAAGCTTCGCCCTTCGACACAATTGGATGCACCGACAGCTTGGCTAGAGCGGCGAGGAGTTGTTTGTAAATCAGTTCGACGCCGTTGCGCAATTCCGCCGCGTCCGCTTTCACCTGCGAGGCGCGCTCCAGGCTATCCATCGCCGGCAACAGGGACTTGATTGCGTCCGCCGCGGCGTAATCGCGATACTCCTGCTGCTCTTTGATAGACCGCTTGCGCGCGTTATCGAATTCCGCCTGAGCCCGCGCCAGCCGGTCGCGCAGTTCATCGCGCTCCGCCTTCAGCTTTTGCAATTCCGATTCGGGAGCAGAAGACTCCCCGGTTGCCATCTCGACGGTGGTGTCATCATCTCCATCGCCCGAAGGCAACTCGTGATCTAAATCCAGCCCCGCATTCTTTGGTTCCGACTTTCCGTTCACTTTGCCCATAAACGGCCTATGATCACTCCGATTCATTCAAAATTTTGTCAAAGAGGCGCGCAATGTAGGAAACTGCGGTGATAGTGTGCTGATAATCCATGCGCGTCGGGCCGATCACCGCCAGCGACCCGACCATGTCGCTCCCGGAGCGCGCCGGGGCTCCGATCAGCACGAAGTTCTGCATCGATGGCAGCGCATCATCCAGCCCAATCACCACCCTTACGGCCTCTTGCTTCACGTCGAGATAAGCTCCGAGCAGCTGCGCAACTTTTTCCTTTTCCTCCAGCGTCTTCAGCATCTCCTGGAGGCGCTTGCGGTCTTCCTGCCCGGTCACCAGATTGGCCGCGCCTTCCACGAAGACCACCTGCGAGCCGGCTTCCCCAGCCAGCGCGCCCTGCTTGTAAAGTTGCTCGATGGAATTCATGAGACGGTCGTACTCGCTGCGTTCCTGCTCGATCCTCCGACCGAGTTCCGCGCGCAGGGATTCCATCGTCCAACCGCGAAAGTTCTCATTGATATACCGCGCGGCCAGATCGAGTTCCGGCTGCGGAAGATCGAGCCTCAACACGCGGTCGCGCACCAATCCCGAACGAGTGACCAAGACCGCCAGCACCTTCTGATCGCCCAAGCGCGAAAAGTACACATGCTCCAGCGCATTCTTGGCACCGCCCGTGGCCACGGTCACGCCCACGTTCCGCGAAATCAGCGACAACACATGCGACGTGCGCTCCATGAACTCCTGCACGTCGCTGATGCCCGCCAGGGAGTCAGAAATCATGCTTTCTTCCTGCGGCGCCAGCTTCGCCGTTCCCGTGATCTGCTCCACATAGTAGCGGTATGCATCGGTGGTCGGGATACGCCCCGACGAGGAATGTGTCTGCTCGAGAAAGCCCGCTTCGGAAAGGTCCGCCATCACATTGCGAATGGTTGCCGGGCTCAAACCCTCCCGGCTGGACCGCGACAGCGTACGCGAACCGACCGGCTCGCCCGTGGAAATAAAGGTTTCCACGATCGCGGTTAGAACTTCGCGTTCCCGCTTGCCGATATTGGGATCAGATGGCATTTCGTATTCTGGGGACCGATCAGGCCTGCGGCCAACTCCATCCAGCTAAGTATTTTAGATGCAGAAACTTACCTTAGGACGCAAGGAGCGCGTCCTGCTTGGATTCTAGGAACGCACCACCGTCCTGTCAAGGACCGCAGGGGATAGCGATCAGGCCTGGCCCTTGCTGTAAACTCCATGCTGGCCTTGTGCATCACGTCGAATGTTCGTGGCCAACACTGACTGAGGAGCTGCATCGTGAAAACATACCTTGTGAAAGCATTCTTGCTGGGTCTTTTGTTGAGCACGCCAATGTCGTTTGCGCAGGCTCCGCCGGAGGGGATTTGGCAGGGATACGATGGGGAGTGGAGACATGTTTCCCGGCAGTTGATGGCACTGGCCGAGGCGACGCCAGCGGACAAATTCGCATGGCGTCCCGCGGCGGGAGTCCGCTCCACCAGTGAAGTGTACATGCACATTGCGATGGCGAATTTCTATCTGTTGAGCGTAACTGGTCCCAAGATGCCTGCGGACCTCAAAGAGAACATGGAGAAAACGGTTACGTCCAAAGCCGAAGTCATCGACTGGCTGAAACGCTCCTTGAACGCGGTTAAACAGGCTCACTTAGCGGTAAAGCCCGACGACCTTGCGCACAAAGTCCACATCGCCGACAGAGATGCGACGGTGGATGGGATGTATCTCCGTATTATCGTTCACGCCAACGAGCACATGGGTCAACTGATCGCGTATGCGCGCATGACCGGCGTGGTCCCGCCCTGGTCGAAGAACTGAAGGCGGGAGGATGAAATCCAAACCTCACATCGCCGTGGTCGGAGCGGGCGCCTTCGGCGGCTGGACTGCACTTCACCTTCTAGAACGCGGAGCCCGCGTCACCTTGCTCGATGCCTGGGGTCCGGGCAACTCGCGCGCGTCTTCTGGAGGCGAGACTCGCATCATGCGTGGCACTTATGGCCCCGACCAGCCCTACACTGAGATGGCGGCCCGCGCCCTTAAGCTCTGGCAGAAATATGAACGGTACTGGAAGCGACGTTTCCTGCACCAAACCGGCGTTCTTTGGATGGCGAGCAGCCGCGATGATTCATTCGAACACGGTTCGCTGGCACCGCTTCGCCAGGCCCGGATCAAGTTTCAGGAACTCTCCACGGCTGAGATGAAAAAGCGCTGGCCCCAGATCAACTTTGCCGGCGTTCGCTGGGGAATCTACGAACCTGAATGCGGATACCTCGACGCCCGCGCCAGCTGTCAGGCAGTGGTCGATGCATTCGTTGCCCAAGGCGGCGCATATCGGCGACTAGCAGTGACGGCTGATGGACTGGAGAGTGAAACTCTGCGAGGCTTGACGCTCTCCGATGGCTCACGCCTCAAGGCCGATTACTACGTCTTTGCCTGCGGACCATGGCTGGGCAAGCTATTCCCTGAAACTCTGGGTGGCGTCATCCGTTCCACCAAGCAGGACATTTTCTTCTTCGGCCCACCCGCTGGAGATTCCCGCTTCACCGACGCGCAACTCCCGGTGTGGGGCGATCACGGCGGACGATTTATCTACGGCATCCCCGGAAACGATCACCGCGGCTTTAAGGTGGCCGACGACACGCGTGGTCCATCGTTCGATCCCACTTTGGGGGAAAGAGTTATCAGCCAGGCAACGCTGAAGCGTGCCCGCGAATATCTGGCGTTCCGCTTTCCTGCGATGAAAAATGCTCCGCTGATCGAGACGCGCGTGTGCCAGTACGAACAGACTTCCGACAGCCACTACATCGTCGATCGCCATCCCCGAATGAATAATGTCTGGCTGCTCGGAGGCGGCTC
Source organism: uncultured Acidobacteriaceae bacterium (assembly GCA_963850805.1). Classification (GTDB taxonomy): domain Bacteria; phylum Acidobacteriota; class Terriglobia; order Terriglobales; family Acidobacteriaceae; genus Sulfotelmatobacter. The sequence goes on from CAWKNF010000005.1 coordinate 34,105, forward strand.
GGGGCACGGGTTCAAACATGGGCCGGCAATCGGGGAAACGATGGCGGGACTGATCCTGAGGAATCTTGAACCGGACGCGAGTTGGCGATTGTCACGTTTTTCGTAGCGAACGGGCCGAAAATCTTCACCACAGAGGGCACGGGGGCACACAGGGTAAGTCCACGTGAGTTTTACCCTGTGTTCGCCTGTGACCTCTGTGTTAAGGATTTTCGCTACTGAATCTGAATCACGCTGGCCGACTCGCCTGCTTTGATTTCTCCCACGCGCGCCTCCACCTTCCGCGCAAACGCGAATATCGACTTGGCATGCGGCGAGTTCTCACCCTCGAGCACGATTGGCTTGCCGCCGTCGCCAGACTTCCGCACCTCGGGGTCAAGTTCGATGCTTCCGAGAAACGGCACGCTGAACTGCGCGGCCATCTTCTCCGCGCCGCCACGCGAGAAGATATCGATCTCGTGGTTGCAATGCGGACACGTGAAATAGCTCATGTTCTCCACTACGCCCACCAGATCAACTTTCATCTGCCGGAACATTTCGATGGCTTTGCGCGCGTCCTGCAAAGAAACGTCGGATGGCGTTGAAACCACCACCGCGCCCGTCAGCGGAACCGACTGCACCAGCGACAGCGCGATGTCGCCCGTCCCCGGCGGCAGGTCCACGACCATGTAATCGAGATGTCCCCACTCCACCATCCCCAGAAACTGCTTCACGATCTGGTGCAGCATGGGACCGCGCCAGATGATGGGCTTGTCCCCGGGATTCAGGAAGCCCACTGAAATCACCTTCAGCCCAAAGGCCTCCAGCGGCTCGATTCGGTTTTCGCCGACCATCTTCGGCTGTCCGCTCACGCCCAGCATCAGCGGGACGTTTGGCCCGTACACATCGGCGTCGAGCAGGCCGACTCTGTGCCCCATCTTCGCCAGCGCAACGGCCAGATTCACTGACAGCGTGGTCTTGCCCACTCCGCCTTTGCCCGAACCTACGGCGATGATGGCATCGACTCCCGGCAACGGTTGCGGCCCCGGCGCGGCTTGCCCGGGATGAGACGGCATATGTGCACTCAAAGGATCACACTCCAAGAATTAGTCAGGATGGATCAGACACTTGAATTATACAGGCCGGTGACAGGATCAGAACTGTCTCAGCGCTCTCCACAACACTTCTCGGCGAACTGCGCGATTGTGTTGTCGCACGGCAGTGAGAGTAGAGCCTAAACGAGGGGAGCGTGGAAAACGGCCGCGGAACACGGAGAGAAACCTCAGTAACCTTCGCCTTCCAGCCGCACCTTGCCCCGGAACATGCGGAACAGCAAGACGAAGTATCCCAGCGCCAGAATTATTCCGAGAGTCCACCACGTCAGGCCGACCACCAGCCCGTGCCGTCCTGCTGCAGCGTTGTAGATGGTCAGGCTGTAAGCCGGATTGGTGCTCGCCGGCAGCACCACGGGATAGAGCCCAAAAGCCGCGCCTACCAGCATCCCCACGATGTAAAGCGCCGAGCCTACGAAAGCCAGTTTGTCCAGCCCTTTGCGGATGGCGAAGATCATCACGCTCAGATCGCCGAACACGGCCACGGGAATCAGAAGCCCGATGACATGATGCTTATAGTTGTCGAGAACTGTCGGTTGCACGTAGCACGTCGCGACCAGGCCTGCGATCGTCAAAATCAGTTGCAACGGCCACGCCCATTTTGCAATGGCCCGTGTGCGCTGATTCAAGTCGCCATCGGTTTTGACGGCGATATATAACGACCCGTGCGCGGTCAGCGTAACCAACGCGATCACACCGGTGAGCGCGGTATACCAATCGAGAATTCCAGTATTGCCGCTCGCCCTGAAATTCGTCCATAGCGGCTCGAAGAAATAGCCGTCGGCGCCGAGAGGCACGCCGCGGACTACATTGCCCAGCGCCGCACCAAAGAAGATGGCCAGCGCTGCGCTCGACGCACCGAAAATCAAATCGAAGAAACCCACCCAGACCGGATTCTCCATGTGCGCGCGCAGCTCGATGCCGATGCCGCGCAGCATCAGCAGCCACAGCACCATCATCAGCGGCAGGTAGAAGCCGCTGAAACTCGAGGCATAGAGCAACGGGAAGGCGAAGTAGAGCGTTCCGCCGGCTGCGAGCAGCCAGACTTCATTACCATCCCACACCGGACCGATGGCGCGGAGGATCTTTCGCCGCTCGTCGCTCGTCCGGGCCGCGCTCAGGTAAATCGCGCCGGCGCCGAGGTCGAAACCGTCCAGCACCACGTAGGCCGCAATCATCACGGCAATGATCATGAACCACAAGGTCTCCATCACGTCCCTCAGGGGCTAAAGCCCTCTCATTCGTCTCTTGACGCAGGCCTGGAAGGCCTACTCCACCCTCTAGTGATGCGAACTCGTTTCCGCCATCGGCCCTTGTTCGATTTCACGCCGCACCAGGAACAGAAACAAGATCCCCAGCACCGTGTACATACCTAGAAAGCCCAGCAGCGTAAACATCCCGTTGCCCGCCGACACCATCTTCGAATATCCATCCGCCGTGCGCATCAAGCCATAGACCAGCCACGGCTGCCGGCCCAGCTCCGCCGTGATCCATCCCGCGGTGTTGGCGATATAAGGGAACGGCAAGGCGAGCACCAGGATCCAGAGCATCCACCGCGCGGAAAATAACTTGCCGCGCCACAACAGGAACGCCGCTACCAGCGTGATGGCGATGAAGATCGTTCCCAGCCCGACCATGATGTGGTAGCTGTAATACAGAAGCGCGATATTCTCCGGCCACATATCCGACGGGAACGAGTCGAGCCCCTGCACATCAGCCTTCCACGCCCGGTAAGTCAGAAAGCTGAGTGCGTTGGGAACCTCAATGGGATTGTCGATCTTGCGCTGATCCACATTGGGCTGCCCGATGATCACCAGAGGGGCTCCCGGTTGGCTCACGAACAGCGCTTCCATGGCGGCCAATGTGACCGGTTGATTCTCGGCGATCATTCGCCCCTGGCCGTCGCCGGTCGGAAATAATTGCAGAACGCTGAAGATCAATCCGGCGACGACGCCCACTCGCACGAAAATCCTGGCGTGCGCCTCGAACTTTCCCCACAGTAGATAGAACGCACCCACCGACGCCATCACAAGCGCGCCCGTAATCACGGCTCCGCTCATGTTGTGCGCATACTGCCACCATGCCCACGGATTGAGCACCAGTTCCCAGAAACTCGAAAGCTGCACCGAGCCATCGGCAGCCCCAACGAAGCCCACGGGATGCTGCATCCACGCATCGGTTGCGATGATGAAGAAACCCGAGAGCCACGATCCCAGAAACACCGCGACCGCCGACCACCAGTGCGCCCGCGGGCTAAGGCGCTTCTCTCCATAAAGAAACAGGCCCAGAAACGCCGACTCCAGAAAGAAAGCGAACACGCCTTCCATGGCCAGCGTCTGACCGATCACACCCCCGGCGAAACGCGAGAAGTGCGACCAGTTCGTGCCAAACTGAAATTCCATGGGGATCCCGGTCACAACGCCCATCACGAAGTTGATGCCGAAAATCCGCCCCCAGAATCGCGCCGCCTCGTGGTAGGTCTCATCGCCATCCTTGCGGCGCAGGGCGAGCGTCTTCAGCACCACGATCAGCGGCGCGAGACCCATCGTGAGCTGTGGGAAAAGATAGTGGAAGGTAATAGTGAAGGCGAAGTGAATGCGATGAACCAGAAGCGCACTATCCATGGAAATCCCTCTGGGGCACGGTGCAGTCTACCTGTTTCCCGGAGCGTGGGCTGTGACGCCGATCACATCGCTTGTGGATTACCGTTTCGCCTTGCGCCGCCGTTCTATTTCCGCCCGGCGGATCTCACGCCGCCGCCCCGCGTCCTCATAGCGCCGTTGCTGTTCTTCCGTCTCGGGAATCACCGGAGCGACCTCCAGGCGGTTTCCTTTGCCATCGATCGCCACAAACGTAAGATACGCCGACGCCACGTGCTGTGCGGTGTCGGCAATGTAGTTCTCCACCCAGACCTTGACCCCGGTTTCCATCGAGGTATGAAACACGCGGTTCACCGACGAGCGGAGAATTGCCAGATCGCCGATCCTGACCGGGACCAGGAAATCAATGTGATCGACGGATGCCGTCACCACGTGGCTCCGCGAATGGCGGTGGGCCGCCATCGCGCCCGCAAGATCGATCCAGTGCATCAACCGGCCTCCAAGCAGGGCGCCGAGCGGGTTGGCATCATTGGGCAGAACAATTTCCGTCATCTCCGATTGCGAGTCCCTCACCGGCCGTGGCATAAGCAGCTCGTTGCTCATAATCGTGTTCCCTCTTTCCAGTCGATCGTAATTCTTATGTGGGGATAGCCGCCCTCGGCTGTCCGCCGCGCGAAGCCCGACAGTTGCCGCGATCACTTCTAACTCGCTCGCACAACTTCCCGCCTTCTGCTCTTCTCCACGTAGGACTCCAGAAAACACTCCGCCATGCGCTGCACGCGGCGGTCGCGATGCTGCTGCTCCCACCGCGCCCCCACCGGATCGAACTCCAGCATTCCGTGCTCCGCGGGACAATGCCCACGCTCGCAAACGTAGCGAACCTGAATGCGCCCGCCATTCCCGTCTTCACTCCCCACGGTACGAGCGGCAAACCGCACGGAATCCCACACTCGCTCAGCCGGCAACCGGCAGCAACCCTCCGCATAGCCAAGGTTGCAGAACTCCCGCAATTCTTCCTGCGATGGAGTCTCACCTTCATGTCCCGGCGCAGTGCATTGTCCACTCCACCCGCACCCCAGGGGAAGCCGTTTCGCATGCGGCCAGATCCCGCTTTCCAACCTCTCCACCGGCATGAAAAATGGACAAGCCACTCGCAGCCCCCGCAAGAAGAAAATGTTAAGGACTGCCTATTCTACTCACCCCAGCAAATCCAGGCCAATGCGAAGTAACATGAGAGCCGGAAGGGAACACGCCGTTTGTAGTAACCTCATTTCGACTGAGAACCGAGAACTGAGAACTGCCCATGGACCGCATCGCCGCGCTCAACGACGTCCTTACCCAGAATCCCAACGACACTTTCGCCCGCTACGGCCTGGCGATGGAATATTCCAAGCAGGGCGACTTCGATCGCTCGCTCGCCGAATTCTCCATCCTGCTCAAAGGGAGTCCTGACTACACCCCCGGCTATTTCATGGCCGCGCAGACGCTCGCCCGCGCCGACCGAATCACCGAAGCCAAGAGCATGCTCACCGACGGCATTGCTTCCGCCCGCCGCACTGGCAACCTGCATGCCCAGGGTGAGATGGAAGCCATGCTCGCCGAGCTGGGATAGCCCCACGTTTACCCTGTGGACCTCCGTGTCCCCCGTGGTAAAGGTTTGTGTTGCGGAGGTCACAGCAACTCACCCGGCCATCCTCCCCATCGCCCGCTCCACCAGGCCTGGAAAATGCTGATAGATCCTCACCGGAATATTCATCGTCCAGGGCACAATCACCTCCCGCTTCCGCTTCAAATATCCCCGCAGCGTGGTCCGAGCCACGCGATCAGCGCTGATTCCGCGCCCTGACCCCAGTTGCTTCACCTCATTGCCTCGCACTGCATTCTCGCCGAACGGTGTCCGCACTCGGCCCGGACAAACCGTCAGCACGTGGATCCCGTCCTTCTTCAATTCCATCCCCGCAGCTTTGCCCATCGCATTCAGCGCAAACTTGGTTGCGCTGTAAGCCGCATGAAACGGGATCGGAATGTGCCCCGCCACGCTCGATATATTGATGATCGTCCCCCCGCCCTGCTGCCGCATCACCGGTATCACGGCCTGCATCGCCCCCACTGCTCCAAACAAGTTCGTGTCGAACATTTCCCGGCACGCCGCCATATCCATCTGCGCCACGGAATCGAGCAGCCCATGCCCAGCGTTGTTGACCCAAACATCGATCCTCTTGAAATGATGCAGCGTCAGGCCGATCACGCGGTCAACATCCTCGCGGTGCCGCACGTCGCAAGCCATGGCCAGGGTTCGCTCGCCATGACCCACCCGGCCCCGCGCCCCTTCCACGCGACCTGCATCGCGCGACAGCATCACCACGCTGGCCCCGCAATCGGCGAAGATTTTCGCAATCGCTTCCCCAATTCCCATGGAAGCGCCCGTTACCACCACAACTTTCCCCGAAAGTTCCATAGCGCGCTTTTATTCCTATGCAACTTGTGAAGTCAAGCACTGCGTTACAATCAGGACGGAGTACTGGTTTTCGGGCTCGTTTTCGCAACTCATCCCGCGCTCGCCACCGGAGACGATTTGGACGCCCTTCTACCCCTGTTCCCGCTCGATGTCGTCCTGTTTCCTGGCACTCCCCTGCCCTTGCACATCTTCGAACCGCGTTACAAAGAAATGATTGGCGAATGTCTTGCCGGGCGTCGGCCCTTCGGCGTCGTGCGCGCCATCGAGCAGGGTCTCGCCGACGTGGGCTGCACTGCCGAAATCATCACCGTCGTGAAAGAGTATCCCGACGGCCGCCTCGACCTCATCACTGAAGGCCACACGCGTTTCGAGCTGGTGCGCGTCAATCAGGAACGTTCCTTCCTGCAAGCCGAGGTTCTCTTGATCGACGACGAACCCGGCACCACGCCGCCGGAGCACACCTCGCGCGCGGTGCAGTTGCACTCCGAACTGCTGGCGATAGCGGGCGCAAGACAGGATTTATCTGCTGCCGACCCTAAGTTGCTCTCCTTCTATCTAGCCGGTTCCTTGCCCCTTGATCTGGACTTCAAACAGAAACTCCTCTCTCTGCGCTCCGAACCGGAGCGTCTATCCCTGCTTATCAGTTATCTTGAGACCATCATCCCCAATCTTCGACGCGCCGCCACTGCCCGCGAAAAGGCGGGCGGCAACGGCCACGTCCTCTGACGGGGCTTCGGCTTTCGGCCTTCGGGCTGCGGCAGACACCGGAAGCAGCAACGTCGCTTATGTCTTGCCGAGGCCCGGTAGCCGAAGCCCGAAGCTCCGCCCTTCCGCGTATAATCCAAGAAAAGTATTCGGGGGTTCCCTCATGAGTCTTCCGCGCACACTAGGCGAACTGCGCCGCAGTGCTTTTCCCGAAGAACGGCTGCGCATTCGCCGCGTGAAAGACGAACTCCGCGACAATCTCATCGCTCGCTTGCGTCAGCACGATGACTCCGGCATCTTCCCGGGCATTGTCGGTTATGACGACACCGTCGTGCCCCAAATCGTAAACGCCGTTCTCTCCCGTCACAATTTCATTCTGCTCGGCCTGCGCGGCCAGGCCAAAAGCCGCATCCTGCGCGCCTTAACGACGCTACTCGATCCTCACATGCCCTACCTCGCCGGATGCGAGATTCGCGACAATCCTTACACCCCGATCTGCCGCCGCTGCCGCGAAGAAGTCGCGCGCCTGGGCGATGCCGCTCCAATCTCTTATCTAAGTCCCGACGACCGTTACGTGGAAAAACTCGCCACGCCCGACGTAACCATCGCCGACCTCATCGGCGACATCGATCCCATCAAAGCGGCCCGCGGCGGCCACGAACTTTCGAGCGAGTTCACGGTTCACTACGGCCTGCTGCCTCGCGCCAATCGCGGCATCTTTGCCATCAACGAACTTCCCGACCTCGCCGGAAAAATTCAGGTCGGCCTCTTCAACATCATGCAGGAAGGCGACGTGCAGATTAAGGGCTATCCCATCCGCTTGCCACTCGACGTTGCGATCGTCTTCAGCGCGAATCCCGAAGACTACACTGCCCGTGGAAAGATCATTACGCCGCTCAAAGACCGCATCGGCTCTGAGATTCGCACCCACTACCCAGCCACGGTGGACGAAGGCATCGCCATCACCGCGCAAGAGGCCTGGATTGGCCGCAACGGCCATCCGATGCACCTTCCCACCTACATTCAGGAAGTCATCGAGCGCATCGCCTTCGCCGCCCGCGAAGACAAGAAAATCGACAAGCGCTCCGGCGTCAGCCAGCGCCTGCCGATTTCCGCGATGGAGAACGTAATCTCGAACGCCGAGCGCCGCGCCCTGCGCAACGACGAAAAGCTGGTGGTGCCGCGCGTCAGCGACGTCTACGCCGCGCTGCCCGCCATCACCGGCAAACTTGAACTCGAATATGAAGGCGAGATGAAAGGCGCTGACTTCGTTGGCCGCGAGTTGATTCGCTCCGCCATCGCCAAGACTTACGACGAATACTTCACCGGAGCCAACGTGCAGCAGATCGTGCAGTGGTTCGACCTCGGCGGCGAGATTCAGTTGTCCGATTCCGTCTCCGCCCTTGAAGCGCTGGAAAATTTGAAAGAGATTCAGGGCCTTATCGACAAGCTAGGCCCGCTCGGCGTCTCGCAGAAGGAAAGCCCCGAGCAGCAAGTCTCGGCCGCTGAATTCATTCTGGAAGGCCTGCACGCGCACAGGCGAATCGGCCGCAACGAGGAACGCGTATTCAAGGCGGGAGAAAAAAAGCCCGAGCCGCAACGCGAAAAGAGTTTCGAGAAAGAAGAACCACCGTACCGGCAGAGAAGGCAGTTTAACTAGGGCCTTCAGCTTTCGGGCTTCGGGCTTCGGGAAACCCAAAGGCCCGGAGGCCAAAGGTTTTGCCGAAGCCCGATAGCCGAAGCCCGAAGCCCGCTTTATGAAGCGCATCCGCTACTCGAAATACGTCCCCGACCCGGCGGGCGAAATGAGCATGGAAGACCTGCTCAGCGCGCTTTCCGACTACCTGTTGCAGAGCGGCTTCCAGAGCGACATGTGGTACGAGATGCCCGAGGGCGAGCAAACTCTCGACAACCTTCGCCGCGCCCTCGAACAAGCCTTGATGGAAGGCGATCAGTTCGACGAAGACATGCGCGAACGTCTGCAGCAAATGGCAGCGGATGGCGAACTCGACGAACTCATCGAAAAATTAATCGAGCGCATGCAGCAGGAAGACTATATTTCGATAGACCAGCCTCCTGATCCATCACGTCCCTCCGGAACTGGCGGCCAGCTTGGCGAAAACGCGCCCCAAGCCAAGTTCGAAATCACCGACAAGAGTCTCGACTTCCTCGGCTTCAAATCTCTTCGCAACCTGCTCGGCTCGCTCGGTAAATCCAGCTTTGGACGACACGACACTCGCGACCTTGCCACCGGCATCGAAGCCAGCGGCGCGTCCAGAACCTACGAGTTCGGCGATACGCTCAACCTCGACATCACGGCTACGCTATCGAGCGCCATCCAGCGCGAGGGTCTCACCCTGCCGCTCAACATCGAATACCGCGACCTGCAAGTTCACCAATGCGAGTATCAATCTTCCTGCGCCACAGTCCTCATGCTCGACTGCTCGCACTCGATGATTCTCTACGGCGAAGACCGCTTCACCCCCGCGAAGAAAGTTGCCATGGCGCTCTCCCATCTAATCCGCACGCAGTATCCCGGAGACTCGCTCTCGCTCGTGCTCTTCCACGACTCTGCCGAGGAAGTCCCGCTCTCGCAGCTCGCCCGCGTCAAGGTCGGCCCTTATTACACCAACACGCGTGAAGGCCTGCGCCTGGCGCAGCGAATCTTGCAGCGGCAGAGAAAAGACATGAAACAGATTGTCATGATCACCGACGGCAAGCCCTCCGCCCTCACCCTCGAAGACGGACGCATCTACAAAAATGCATTCGGCCTCGACCCGCTGGTAGTAAGCCAGACGCTGGAAGAAGTCTCGAAGTGCAAGCGCGCCGGCGTCCTCATCAACACCTTCATGCTTGCGTCAGATTATGGCCTCGTGCAATTCGTCCAGAAAGTAACCGAGATGTGCCGCGGCAAAGCCTACTTCACCACGCCCTATACGCTAGGCCAATACCTGCTGATGGATTACATGTCGCGGAAGACCAAGACGATTCACTGAGCAAAACCCTGGGGCATTACTCTGTGTCCCCTGTGGTAAAGATTTTTCTCGCCCCTGCTGATACTCTCTATTATTCATGGCAAATTGCATTCGATGTGGCCGCCAGCTTCCCGGCTTGACCTTTGGCAAGAAGATCTGCCAGTGGTGCGTGCAGCACGAAGCCGCGCAGCGCGGCGAGCTCGCCGACGAAACACCCCAGGTCGTCATGCCCACGCCCTGGGTCCGCCGTGAAACCAGCATCGGCATCACCCAGATAATCCTCGGCATCAACGTTGCCGTATTCCTGGGGATGGCGCTCGCTGGGTCCACCGTCATGGACTTCTCAATTCAAGAGTCGATCCGATGGGGCGCTAACGTAGGCGTGCTCACGTTCTCAGGAGAATGGTGGCGGCTGCTGACCTGCGTGTTTGTTCATGGCGGAATCATCCACATCGCCTTTAACATGTGGTGCTTGTGGAATCTGGGGGCACTCTGCGAATCCCTCTACGGACGCTGGACCTATGCCGCCATCTATCTCATCTGCGGCCTGGGAGCCAGTCTCGCCAGCGCGGCCTGGCACCCGTACACGCCCAGCGTCGGCGCCTCGGGAGCCATCTTTGGCTTAGCCGGCGCGCTCATCGCCGCTTTCAAGTTAGGAGAGTTCTCGGTGCCGCGCTCGGCACTCTCGGGCACTCTGCGGAGCCTGGGTGCATTTGTGGTCTACAACCTTATCTTCGGAGCAATCATTCCGGGCATCGACAACACGGCCCACATCGGCGGCCTGGTCACGGGATTAATCGTCGGCGCGCTGGTCGCCCTGATCGCTCCGCAGCAGGATCAGGCCCCCCGCCGAGCAGCAATCTTCGTTGTCGTGATTCTTGCGCTAGCCGTCGGCGCGATCGGGGCTGCCCATCATTACGGCATTCCACTTCGCTTCGGACGAGTCAACTACGAACGCTCCGCGAACCTTCCCGAAAACAATCCTGCAAAGACGCTGGTCGCTACCCTTCGGCCTTTTTAACGGCCAATTCTGCACCCTGGAATCCAATGCGGCTGTGCGTGCCATCGCAGAACGGTTTGTTCACCGAACCGCCGCAGCGGCAGAGAGAAAAGGCGGGCTTGCCGGTGAGGTCGTACTGGGTTCCATTCACGTCTACGAGTTCAATCGAACCCTCGGGCGCCTCCACGCGGTATGGGCCATTGGGACGGATGGTGATCTTTACCTGAGCCATGACTTTGATTCCTCCAACCTTACGGGTTTCTAGTAAGCCTAAAACGATACCACCAAGCGAGGGCGCGTGTCGCGGGGAGGGCACCGGAACACCTCGCTGCGCTCGGCTGGACAGTCGAGGCAGCCGTCCCCACATCAGCAACTCAGAATGCGTAGCGCAGGGACTCGGTTAGCGCGTTGGCGTGAAAGTAGCGTGGCGCGGTGGGGCCGACAAATGAACCTTCCCCGTACTGGTAGTAATTCCAGCCCATGTTATAGGACAGCTTATGGCCAACATCCACGCTCAGGTTGGCTACCGGCTGCTGGTAGTTGTACTGCAAAGAGCCGAGAGGCTGCAGAATGTTGAACTGCGGTACGCTGCCGTCAACACTGGTGATGCTGTAACCCACGTTGACCGTTACTCGCCTCGTGGCTTTGAACCTGACCGTGGTCATTCCGAAATTAGTGTGGTTGGTATAGTACGAATTGGCCGACAGCGGATTGGCGGTATCGTTCCCTGCGCAGTCATTGTTAGCGGCATTTGCCACGAAGGGAAGGATCACGCCGGTGGGCGGCGTGTCGTTGAAGCAGATCAGGGCATTCTGGATGACGCTGTTGAAGTTGTACGCCAGATCCAGCCCGAAGCGCTGGCGGGGTGCAAGCGACGCAGTCAGCCCGTAGTTTTGGTTGTGGGCCACGTACTGGGTTTGTGAGTCGGCGTTCGATTCCTGCAGGATGTTAACGGAGCCGGCCAGGGTCGCCCACGAGCGCGGTTGGTAGGTAGTCTGGAAGCGGTAGCGTGCTTCCTTGCGTGGCGACATACGAACGAAGACAGCGTTGTAGTTGGTGTGCTCCAGATCGAAATTCAACCGCAAGTTATGACTGGGCCGTGCCCAGAGCCCGAGGAGTGCCGTTTTCTCGATGCCCACGAAATGGTCTTCGTCTCCGGGCAGAAAATCGTTGAAGTGGTTAAATTCACGGTCGCCCCAGCGGTAACCGATGCGCGCGCCGGCTTTTTTCGAAATGTCCCATGCGAGTTCGGTCTGATTTCTCGTCCAGGTCTGATTGAACGAGGACTGGGTCAGGGTGCTTATCGTCGTCGGCGCGGTCGCGCTCAGGGGAGTCAGCAGTGTGCACGGCGCTGGCGGGGTCACCGTGGGACAATCGCTGTCGATTTCAGTGAAATTGGCATTCTCCGGAATGCGGTAGGCCCAGAAATAGAATTTCTCGATCAGGCGCAGATGCTGGGTCAAGTGCAGTGTAGCCTCGAGATCGAGCACGTCGGAAATGCGGTTCGCGGCGGCAGTCCCAGTCCCGGCGAAGGCGATGGTGTTGGTGCGCGTGATCAGACCTGCAAAGGACTCGTCCAACGGCGTGCTGGAAGTGGCGGAACTATAGGAATACGAGCCCAGCACGTCCAACTTCTGAAAGTAATTGCTGCGCAGGCTGATGCGCTCGGTGGGAGTGGAAGTGCGGATGCGCTGGTTGCGGGCGTAGCTGGAGTACGCGCTGCAGATGACATTGGTCACGGTCCCGGCGACAATCAGACTGGTGGCCGGCGGCACTACGGCGCAAGGTTCCTTGTTCACCGTGTCGAAGGACAAGCCCAGCGAAACGGAACTTACCGGCACTGTGGGCACGAGCGCTTCATTAATGGGATCCAGCTGGTAATCCGTATCTCCCTTGTAGTAGTCGAGGAATTCGTCGTAGCTGAGCACGGTTCGCGGCGCGATTCTAAAGTCCACACCCAGGCGGTAGGAGTTCATGGTTGTATTCCAGTTCTGCAGGAGCAGGGCTTCGGTACCCTCGTGGATGCTGCTGTAGGAAGGCCCGGTCATGTTGTTGTGCGAATACCCCAGGCGAAAGCTGACCCTCGATTGCGGAAGCAGGGTAAGGTCGAAGTCGCTCATGCGTCGCGTGGTGGCGAACAAGTGGGGTGAGGTCAGTATCGGAACCGATGGAGTAGAAGTTGGGGGATTCAGGGGATTCGCGAGCAAGTCATAGTCAGAGAAACTCTGATCGCGACGGAAACTGCTTTGCAGGTTGTACCACTTGTTCTTGTCCGCACGCAGGCGCACGGCGTTGTTGGGGTCACCTCCCCATCCGAAGCTGTTGAGGTAGAGATCGTCGAACAGCAGGCCCTGGTGATCAACCGATTGCATGGAAAGCGTCTGGTCAAGGATTCGCGGGCCAGACTGCAGGTTCACCAGTGTGTCGTACATATCACCGCTGCCGGTCACATCGTTGGAGCGGTAGCCGAACTCGATTGAGGAGTGAATCTGATACCCGCCGCGGGTCACGCCATCGGGTTCGGCGGGCGCGGCCGGGGTCGGACTCGCGGTGGGAGCTTGGGCGACGGCTATTTCTGGTAACGACACGACCATGGCACACAAAAGCTGTAGGACGAGGACGAATTTTGTGGGCGGCTCCATTGGCACTCCCTACTTGAAAAAAACATCGCTGAAGTTGGACCCATGAATCTGCGTGTGACACATGGTGCAGGCCTGATACTTCGCCGACTGATTGTGCGCCGGCCCGATTGGCCCGCCGGCCGTCAACGTGGACGAGAAAGTGTGGCACTGCAGGCAGAGCATGTTCACCGGCATCACTTTGAGGAGCCGGGGATTCGTGGAACCGTGGGGAGTGTGGCAACTGCTGCAGCCCTCGGTCTTTACCGGCACATGCTCGTACACGAAGGGCCCTTGCTTATCGACGTGGCACTTATAGCAAATGGCATCGCCGCTGGGCAGGCTCCGCAGCTGGCGTACGGTCGCCGTCCCATGCGGGTTGTGGCAGTCAGCGCATTGCACCAGGCCTTCGTTGACGCGGTGGTGATAGGGTTTGGCGAAATCTGCTTTGGCCGACGTATGGCAGCCATAGCACAGCTGGGGCTGGTTCTGGACCAGCAGGTGCTCCGGGTCTTTGGCGTGGTGAGGAGAGTGGCAATCGAGACAGCCGACATCGTTGCTGGCGTGAGCGGATTCAGTGAAATGGGATTGTTCGTGAGCTTCGCCGTGGCAGGTCAGGCAGCGAGCGCTGGTTTCCTGTCGCGATTTTCCCTCGAACACGAATATTTTGGTTTTGTCGCCGCCGCCCGCCACGTGGTCGGCTCCGGGACCGTGACAACCCTCGCAGCCTTGCTTTGCCGGACCGCCCTTTATGTTCAGGGTGGTCTTCCAGTGCGGGGTTTTTTCCCAGGAGCTGTAAGTGTCCGCGTGACAGGTCTTGCAGGTTTCCGCTCCCACATACTTGGAGCCTTCGACGGAAGGCGCGCTGGCTGCGGGTGCGCTGGGGGGCGGGGCAGACTGAGCGTTCTTAGCGGCTGGCGGGCTGGCTTGGGCGGGAGCAAACGTGACGCCGAGAAGAAACAGGACCGAGAAGAGAAGAGATCGGGAGCTTCTGTTGTTGGTTGGCATTGGCACGTCCCTCGGCACGCTCACAGTTTGAAGTTGACCGTGATCCGGTTCACGAACTCTTCTCAGTGACTAGGCTCGCCGTTGGTGAGAACCACTTTGAGCGCGCCCTCTTTTGCCGCATTTCCAAAAGTGTCGTATGCCTTCATGATGTCGTCCATGGCAAAGCGATGAGTCACGAGTTTGTTCGGCTGCAGCTTGCCGGAGCTTACGACCCTCAGGAGCATCGGCGTGGTTACTGTGTCGACCAGTCGCGTGGTGATTGAAATGTTGCGATCCCAGAGTTTTTCCATATGGAGTTCCACCGGCTTGCCGTGGACCCCAACATTGGCGATGCGCCCGCCGGCGGCGACGATTTCCTGGCAGATGGCGAAGGTGGCGGGAACTCCAACGGCCTCGATGGCCACGTCGACGCCGGCTCCCTCGGTTAATTCCATCACCTGATGGGCGGCGTGTCCGTCGGAACTGTTGATTAATGTGGTGGCGCCGAACTGCTTGGCCACGGCGAGGCGCTTGTCGTCCAAGTCGATCATGAAGATTGCCGCTGGGGAATAGAATTGCGCCGTGAGCAGAACGGCGAGCCCCACGGGGCCGGCGCCTACGATGGCGATGGCGTCTCCGGGTTTGACCTGGCCGTTCAGAACGCCGCACTCAAAGCCCGTCGGCAAAATATCGCTGAGCATTACCATGGCTTCTTCATCGGCGCCGGCCGGGAAGCGGTAGAGACTGCCATCGGCCTGGGGGATGCGGACGTACTCAGCCTGCGTTCCGTCGAGGGTGTAGCCCAGAATCCAGCCGCCGTGCCGGCAGTGGGAATACATGCCTCGTTTGCAGAAGTCGCACTTCAGGCAGGCAGTCACGCACGAGACGATGACCTTCTCTCCGACGTGAAACTCCGAGACACCGGCTCCGATCTGCTCGATCACACCGATGGCTTCGTGGCCGAGAATGCGTCCATCGGTCACGGCGGGGAGATCGCCTTTCAGAATGTGGAGATCGGTGCCGCAGATCGTCGAGGTGGTGACGCGCACGATGGCGTCCCCCGGCTCCTGGATGGTGGGGCGCGGTTTGTCCTCCCATGCGCGATTGCCGGGACCGTGATAGACCAGAGCTTTCATGGTGGCACTCGGAGCAGCGGCACTCGCGGTGGGACGTTCGAGTTCAGCGGTCGTCATTAGTATTCCCTTGGACAGCGTCAATCCTAGGACAGCTCAATGTGCTGGTACTGTGCAACATTGCACACTTCCCGAAAAACGGAGCAGTCCGCGCAGCGCCCTTGAGTTCCGCCGTGTAGTTTTTTCAGGAGTAGCGCCCCGCGGTTCAAATTCTCTGGCGGCGAAGCGAAGCAGATCTGTGATGCAGGTCACGCGAGCGAGTTTCGGAGATCGCCTAGAGTCCCGAAATGGAACAAGATTCTTGACCGGCGAGAAAAACCAGGGTGCGACTAAACTTCCGCGGCACCACTTATACACCGCTGTTTTCCTGATATATCGATGAGGCTGTAGGCACGACGCGGAGGATGCGGCGGACGTCAAACACGACGACTATCGCGCCGATTAGGAGCACCCAGATGGCTGAGCTTGCCATCCCGTGGTTGAGGGAGCTGACGAGTCTGATCGCGTCGGTGGAAGAGACGTCGTTTCCGCTCAGCGATTGCAGCATGTCGGCCCGGCACAGCCAATAGAACAGTCCAAAAGAGCAGCAGTCAATGCCGAGTCGGAGACTGGCGCTGAGGCGCGTCCAGCGAGAGGTCGCAAGATGCAGACAAGAGATGCCGATGCCGGCCAGGGTGAGCATCGCCAATCCCCAGAAAAAATACGGCCAGCGGGATGAGAGGGTGATCGTCACGCCGAAGATGTGGAACACGCGGGGAAAGGCATCAAGCTGGAGCCAGAGAGCAAGAGTCGCGACGGTGATCGTCAGTTCGAAGATGGTCGCGCCGCGTGAGATCCGGCTGTGGTCGCGCACGGCGAGAAGCGCGCGAGGGTTCCAATCGTTGACGAGGTGCGAGCGCGCCTGAGAGCGATCCAGAACGGCGAAGATCAGGGTATTGATAGACAGTGACCAGGTGCAGGCAAGCCACCAGGGCTCGAGGTCGCGAACAGCGCAGCTCCGGGGTGGTCTGCGCGAAAGTCTGGGGAAAAGATGGTTATGCCCAGCCAGAGCAGCAGCCAGGGGAGCAGGAAGTAGAGGATCAGCGCGCGGATGATGACACTGTAAATGGGAAATAGCGCCGGCCCTATTAACGACTGTTGCGGCAGATAGCGCCCGGCCACGGCCATGGGAGAGCCGCACCGCTTGAGGATGGGCTCGACTTCGGCGTCGGTGAGTTTGCGGTCGAGTTCGGTTTCTTTCTCCTCGATCTGCGACCGAAGATCTTCGGAAAGCTCCGCAATGATGTCATCTTTCTGTTTCCGCGGCAGCCAGAACTTAACGGCATGAAGGTAACGATCGACGAGTTCCATAAAATGGGCTCCTGATGCATCTAAAATTCGTGCGTTCAGAAAATGTCCTCTAGAGACGTGTGAATACTCTTCCACTCGACCAACAACTGTTTGAGAATCAACTTGCCGTCCGGGAGAAAGACGGTAGAAACGCTTGTTACGCTTGTCTTCCTCGCGCCACTGGCTGACCAGCAGGCCCTGAGTCTCCAGGCGGCGAAGCAACGGGTACAGAGTGCCTTCGTCGATGGCCATGCCGTGATCGGCCAGGGTTTTGCGCAGGGTATAGCCATAGTGTTCGGTGCGCAACGCCGCCAGGACGGCGAGCGGAAGGCTGCCGCGGCGAAGTTCCTGCCGCAGGTTTTCGAAGCGGTCATCGTTGCGCGTGTCGGCATTTATGCTAGGCGACATATAGTGTATGACATACACTATATATCACACAGTACTGAATGTCAAGAGTTTTCTTCCTGGAGAGCGGGAGTGCGATGGAACATCACCCAGGCCACTCTCAACTAAGCGAATTGCCGCGTTTTAGAGTTTCGTGGACTTCTTGCCGTCTCTGGCAAGTTCCTCGGCGAGCTTGAGGGCGTTCATGGACTGTTCGTGGGCCTGCTTGCTGAGTTCGTGGGCGGTAAGATGATCTCCCTCGCCGTGGGCTACGGCCGCGGCGGCGTGGGCGTGGGCCGCAAGGTTGTGGAGTTCTGCGGCCCGAGCATTCGAGCTTTGTGGCATGGCGTATCTCCTATCCCGGTCGGGAATTGAATCCGGCGCGGTTGGGGCCTTAGTTGCGGTCGTCGTCCAGGTACTCTTCCGGGACGTCGTCCTCCGGCACTTCGTGCGTCGTCACCTCAGACACATCTGCATCCCTGGCGTTCTCCACGCCCCTCACGACGCCGGCTTCGAAGGAGTTTCCCTCCTCCAGTAATTCTTCCACACTCTCGGAGTCCGCATCGGCAGTGTCCGATATTTGCTGAATGTCGCCAGACTGCCCGGCGGAATCCGGTCCAAGTTCATCGCGGCCGTGCTTCTTTTTCGCAGACATAATTTCTCCTGTCCTATGTGAGATGCGGCCAATGGGAGAGCGATTCACAATGCCGCACCGGATCAATCGTTGCTCAGGCAGCCAGGGAATCTGCCGAGACCAGGTTGCGGTAGAGCTCGAGGTAATCGTTGATCATGCGCTTGGTGGTGAAGCGTTCGCGGGCACGAGCGTAGGCGCGATCGGCATAGGCGTGGCGCAGGGCACGGTCGGCGTCGAGCTGGCGAAGGGTGTCAGCCAGACTGCGGGCATCGTTGGTGCGGAAATAAAGGGCGGCGTCGCCCCAGACCTCGCGGAAGCTCGGGATGTCGTTGGCAACGATGGCGCAACGCGAGAAGGCAGCGTCGAGCGGGGCCATGCCGAGCGGCTCGTAGCGCGAAGTGGCGGCATAGACGGCGGCCCGGCTGTAGAGCGCGCGCAATTGAGCCTCGGTCTGCGCACCGCGAATGGCAACGCAACTCTGGTCGGTCGAGACTTTCACATCGGCGCGGATCGGAATGCGCGGCAGAGGAACGGTTTGCTCTGCGCCCACGATGCAGACCGAGAAAGGATGGGCATGCTGCGTAAGCAGGAAAACCTGCTTGCCGGCATCGAGCAGGCGGCCGATAGAGAGCACGGAATCGTCTTTGCTGACGTAGGGATTGAAGAAGATAGGGTTGCGTCCGGGATAGATTATGACCGCGCGGCGCGGCCGAGTATAGGCGGAGATAAGAGTGTCGAGCATGCAAGCCGAGGGTGCAACCACGGCATCGGCGGCGGCGATGCCGCGCACGATCGTATCGCGATACCACTTCAACCAGCGCGTGGGGCGCGGGCTGCAGCCCTGCACGGCTTCGGTCCAACTGATGAGGTCGCCGTGGGCCATCACCACGCGCGGGATGTCAACAGGAAGATTGCCGTGGCAGAACTGGTGGAGGTGAAGCAGGTCAGGATGAACTTCGCGCACCAGGTTTGCCAGATACGCAGACGATTC
Organism: uncultured Acidobacteriaceae bacterium; assembly: GCA_963850805.1. Lineage (GTDB taxonomy): Bacteria > Acidobacteriota > Terriglobia > Terriglobales > Acidobacteriaceae > Sulfotelmatobacter. Next base: position 53,007 of record CAWKNF010000005.1, read on the forward strand.
GGGCAGGTCGTTCGGGGCGTCGTCCATCCACTCCAGGCGGAAGGCGGTGGGCCGGTACTCGAGGCCGTGGAGAAGATCCATCCATGCGGTCTGGTCGGGTAGCGGGATCTCGCCGAAGCTGACCAGCGTAACTCGGACCCCGCGCGTGACCAGTCCGGTGACAAGTTCGCGGGTGTAGGTCCAGGAGCCGGAAATGGTATCGCCTGTGACCAGAACGTGCACAGTGCCTCCCCGGGAGTCTGCGGGACGCCGCGGTGGATGCGGCGTCCGGCGTGTTGCGCTGGCCTATTCTAGTGCGAATCGGGAGAGGAGTAGAAGAGTTTTTTGCGCAGGACGGGACATCTGCAAAGCCTTGCACAGGAATGGGTTGTGGCTTAAGTGCGGAGGAGGCTGAGATGACGAGGCGTCGATAATAGAGAATCTCAGTTAACGGTGAGCCTTAGACGCATGTCGCGGGCTAGATTGTCGATCATGCGGATTTTTTCGGCGGCGGGGATGGGGACGCCGGGCACGGCCATGGCTAGTTCGCAGGAGAGCAGCATTACCGTGAGCGACTCGCACATTTCGCTGCGAATCTGTTGCTCGACCGAACGGCGGGCCTGAGTTTCTTCGCGCTTGCGGCGGTGCAGCGCGGAGCGGACCTCGCGCAGCAGGCGCTCCATGCCGCTGACGGCGAAGTTTAGATAGACGGGAAAGGCGGTGCCAAGATGTTCAAGCACCTGGTCGCTTTCGGCGGGCTCATTCTCCAGGAGGAATTGATCTAGAACTACCGCGGTGTAAGGCTGTTCGCGCAGACGGGCCACGGCTTGGGGAAGGTTCTCGGCCCAGTGAGTTTCTTCGCCGGTGCCTTCTTTTAGAGTGGCAGCACACTCTTGGCCGCGTGCCGAAGGGGTTATGAGTAGGATCATGCACTTTCTATTGCACGCTAGGCACCATCTGCGGCTGCGCTGAAAAGACGTGGGTTAGAGAGCGATGTTGTGAGCACTCTTCCCGTTGTGGAACGATTTAGGCAGAAGTCGGTTCATAAGTGAACTCGCATGTTCGAATACCCTGGAAACCTCCCGGCTTGGTGTCTAGTCGTCTCCTGTGGGGGCGAGGACGCCCCCACTGCCTGCCCTGAGCTTGCCGAAGGGACAGCCGCCGAGACGGCGGCGCTACCGTCTCAAGGCGACGTACCAAACGATCACTGCTAGGTCTGGACTGCGTAGTCTTTCAGCTTGCGGTATAGAGTTGTTTTGCCTATGCCTAGCAGGCGGGCGGCCTGCAACTTGTCGCCGTTGAGTTCCGCGATCGCGTTGAGAATAGTCTGCCGTTCCAGTTCCGCCATGGGAACGATTCTGGGTTGGCTGTGTCCGTTGCCATTGGAGGGCACCGTAATCTGCGCGCCGGCAATGGCTGGAGGCAAGTCGGGGATGTGGATCAAGGGGCCGCTGGTAAAGGCACAAGTGCGCTCGAGACAGTTTTCCAGCTCGCGGACGTTGCCCGGCCAGTCGTAGGCCAACATGACTTTGATGGCTTCGTCGGTGAGGATTTTTTCCTGGCCGGAGGCGCGCGCGGTGCGCTCCATGAAGTGCGCGATCAATAGGGGGATATCCTCGCGGCGCTCACGCAACGGTGGGATGCGCAGGCTGAGAACGTTGAGGCGGAAGTACAAGTCGCGGCGGAACGTGCCTTCGGTCACAGCCTGTTCCAGCACGCGGTTGGTGGCGGCGAGGATGCGGACGTTGATGGGAATGCGGCGGGTGCTGCCGACCGGGCGAATCTCCTTTTCCTGAATCGCTCGCAGAAGTTTGGCCTGGAGGTCTACGGGCAACTCGCCTACTTCATCGAGAAACACGGTTCCACCCTCGGCGATGGCGAGCAGCCCGTCCTTGGCCTGATTGGCGCCCGTGAAGGCACCCTTGACGTAGCCGAAGAGTTCGCTCTCGATCAGCGTAGGCACGAGCGAGCCGCAGTCGACGGGGATGAACGGCTTGTCGTGAAAAGGCCCGGAGTAATGAATGGAGCGCGCGACCATTTCCTTGCCCGTGCCGCTCTCGCCGAGAATCAGCACAGGGTGCGAGCTGTTGGCGGCTTTCGCGATGATGCGGTAGAGCTTCTCCATCTCCGGAGCGCGGCCGACGATGCCGCCGTAGCCCTGCTTGGACTTGAGCTTCTCGCGCAACATGCGGTTTTCGCTTTTGAGCTTGAGGTGGTTGGAGACTCGCTCGAGCAATAGCTTTAGTTCGTCGATACTGAAGGGTTTGGTCACGTATTCGTAAGCGCCGTTCTTCATGGCCTGCACGGCCGACTGCACTGTGCCATATCCTGTCACTACGATCACCAGAGCTTCGGGACGCTGGGACTTGATATGGCGGAGAGCCTCCAGGCCGCCGGCGCCGGGCAGGCGCAGATCGAGGAGAACGGCGTCGATGGTCTGGTTCTGCAGCAGGCGGTAGGCATGCTCGGCGGAATCGGCGACATGGGCGATGAAGCCCAGGGATAGGGCGACCTCGCGGCAAGCGTCGCGGATGGAGCGTTCGTCGTCGACGATGAGAAGGTTGAGAAAATTGGCGGCCATGATCTGAGGAGTGGCTATGGAGTGAGTTACGGCGGCTGACGTCATAAAAGTGATTCCTTCTTGATGTCTTGAAATGGTGTTGATGCTGGGGCCCCTTGCTCTGGGTTGGCCGGGTCCAGAAGATCTTTGTCGGGAAGATCTGTGTCCGGAAGATCTGAGTCGGCAGGCTGAGATGCTCGGGGGAGCAAGATCATCACGCGAGTGCCGTGGCCGGGTTCGCTTTCGAAGTGGATGAGTCCGCCATTGGTGGTGACGATGCCGCGGACCGTAGTCAATCCCAGGCCAGTACCCTGGCCGGCATTCTTGGTGGTGAAAAATGGCTCGAAGAGACGTTGGCGGGTTTCGGCGTCCATGCCGTGGCCGTTGTCGCCCACCACGAGCAGGACACAGGGAAAAGCAGGCGGGCCGCTGGGCACAGTCGCGGCCACGGGCTGGAACTTGCAGTTGCTGGTTTCGACGGTAATCCGGCCGCCGTTGGGCAACGCATCGCGAGCATTCAGGACCAGGTTCAGCAAGATCTGCTGGGCCTGGGCCCGGTCGATCTTGACTGCACCAAGCTCCGGATCGAGACGCAGGTCGAGCACAATGTTTTCACCAATCAGGCGAGTCAGCAAACCGAGCATGGCCCGCGCAATTTCGTTGAGGGAAAAGGCCCGAGCGGGCGCGGGTTGCGGCCGGGCAAACACAAGCAACTGGCGCACCAGGCCGGTAGCCTGCACGATGGCCGAGCGAATCTCATCGGCATAGCGCCGCCGGCGGTCTTGCCCTTCCAGATTGGAAAGCAGCAGATCGCAATAGAGCATGACGCCGGTCAGCAGGTTGTTGAAGTCGTGGACCACACCGCCGGTCAGTCGGCCGACCGCTTCCCAGCGCTGCGTTTGAAGCGGGCTCTCCCCCGCAGGAACCACGTCGTTGGCGGGTTCGGCCATGAGCAAGGCGTGGTCAGCCTCTCCAGCGCGGCCGGGTTGGCGCCATGCGGTCCACTTCGCGCTGGTCTGCCCATGGCCCGCACCGCGGGCTTCGATGCCGATGCTCTCACGCCGGGAATCGAGGAGATCGCGCAGCAGCAACTCAGTTTGGTCGCGGTCCTGGGGACGAACCAATTCGCCAAGCCGCAACCAGCGCCGGCTGGCCACGCCGCGGTCGAGGGTCCGCTCGAAGGCTGGATTCATCTCGACAATCACCCCTTGCGGGTTGCAGCGGGCTACGGCGATGGGAGCGTGCTGGAAGGCGGCCCGGAACGTCGTGCTTGAGTTCTCCTCCGCCGGAGAATCTGGCCACGGAAATGGAGTCGCAGTATTCATAACACTTACTGTGGCGCGGGACGATTCCCGGAAGGAAGCCCACGACTGGGTATCCGATACCTCCGTGTTCCTAAAACGGGAGCAAGTAGCCGCGTCGGCGCCCGCTTTCCGGCATCGAGCCCACTATAGGAGTGGTGATCCGCCGTTGCGAAGTGCAGATGTCACTCAAAATTGGGAATTGCCTGTGGAAAACTCGGCAAGGGGTTTGTTTTCTGCAATTTATGGGAAAATAATAAGCAAGGAATAGATGCGGAAAGGCAGGAGTTTGAGGGAAACGCTTATTCGATAGCCGGACTGAGGGATTGTCGATCAGCCACCGATTTTGGTTCGTCGAGCCTGACCGGAGATGTCAAACGGAAGGTCAAACGGCGGCCCTTCTGCACTCGAATCCCGCCTGGCGGCTGGGCGGTTCCCCGTGCAAAGAGGCTCGAAGTCTGAAGGGCACGTTGTCTGCCGTCGATGGTGAGCGCCGTCAGGGTTAACTGAAAATAACCCGAACGCGCGTCCGCACGCACGGCCTCGATGTGTCCCGTTGCGATAGCTCCACGCTCGATGACAGGATCCCCGTCGATTGCAAGGGACGCGGCCACAGACGCCAGGAAAATGTCGCCGGCACGAACCTTGGCGGCGGAAAGCGCGTCTTCCAATTGAACCGTGAGAAGAGTTCCAGAGGGCAAAATATGCGATTGCGATCCCGTCCGGAAGGGCGGAGCACTGGTGACTTGCGGATCGGGCGAGACAGCGGGATGCGCCCCTTCGCTGGCTGAGGCTAGCTCAGCGTCTGAGTGAAATGGAAGCTCTTGTTCACTAGAGGGAGAACCAGTATCGCTCCGGTGCAACGGCTCGGAGTGTGCACATCCTTGCATCAGGCTGAAGCTCAGGCCGAGAGCAAGGCAGCCCAGTCCGAATGCGGGCCGGAATCGAAGTAATCGCGTCATCAGTGTATATGGTCGCGCGGCTTTCCGGTCTGTCATAGTGGCAAGTGAAGTACCAGATCAGTACTAAGGGAATCAAGCAGATGCGGGTTAAGAGGAAAACCATCAGTGTAGAAGTTGCGTGCTCGCTGTCGAGACCTTCACGACCAGTCGAAGGGCCGGCCGAGAGCTTGAGTGGTGATAGAGTGCGAAGCAAGCCATGATCTTTCTCGAAACGGAGCGACTGTTTTTCAGGACCCACGAGGCTACGGATGAGGCCGATTTTGTGTGCATGCACACGGACCCCGAAGTCCGGCGTTACGTCGGAGGGTCAGCTTGGTCCCTGGAGAAGGCGCGGCATCGTTTCCGCAATGAATATCTCGGCCGGCCTACTGAGACTTACGGCTTATGGGCTGCAATTCTTAAATCAGAACAGAGATACATAGGGTGTTGTGGCCTGCGGGCTGCCGAGGAAGGGAAGGCGGGGCATCTCGGATACTATTTTGCCCGGCCTTACTGGCAGCAAGGATTTGCCTCGGAGGCCTCGAGGGCCTTTATTGAAGTCGCATTTGCCCGCTTGCGCTTGCCGCGCCTTCTGGCGGACGTGGAAGAGGGGAATGTAGCGTCGGAACACATTTTGCGTAAGTTCGGATTTAAGTATGCAAGCCGGGAGGAGATCCCCGTTAGTGGTCGTACCATCCTCGTCTACGAACTTTCGCGAACCGAGTGGCAATGCAAATCAACCTGCCCCTCCTGTGAGGGCTTATGGAAACTGACGTGATTGTGTTGTGCTGCCAG
>CAWKNF010000006.1:0-94046 GCA_963850805.1 uncultured Acidobacteriaceae bacterium
ATACCGCCCCAACCCTGAGGTACAAAACTACAGCACTGCCGGGGCGCGCGAGTAAAGGCTTTTGGCGTCAATTGGTTAGGGCTTCATGTTTCTTCACCCAATCTTTACCTTGCCGTCCTTGCGATTTTTGGGCATGCGCGACACGATGCGGCCCGGAGTTCGAAGGAGTTTCTTTCTGACCGAACTCTTCGAACAAAAATTACAAGGAGATGATTTATGAAAGCAATTTCCAAGATGTTCCGCCCGGGTCTGGGCTTGGTGTTGATGGGAGCCTTCTTGACCGCGATGGCCGCCGCCCAGTGTGGCACTCCGACGGCGAAGCTTCATAAGCAGGTCTGGCGGGTGGGTGATCCGGCGGCATTACTGACTCGAGTTGCTGACACGACGGAGCCCGTCGTGGGGATGTGGCATGTAACGTTCACTGCCGAGGGCAACACCGAAGGACCCCCGAACGCACTCCAATCGACAATGCCATTGCGGTCTGGCACAGCGATGGTACCGAGATCATGAACTCGGGGCGGCCGCCTCAGGATGGGGATTTCTGCATGGGCGTTTGGATCCGTACTGGAAGACTCAAATATTACCTCAATCACATTCCCTGGCAGGGCAATGACACCGAGAATGCACCCGGCGGCATTGGCAATCCGCAGGGAGGAGCTCAACTGACCGAGAAGGTTACGTTGAGCCCGAACGGGAATTCGTACTCCGGGACCTTCACACTAAATGCATACGACACTTCCGGGAACGTCACCGTGACCTTCACCGGCACGCTCGCAGCGACACGGATCACTACGAGCACTTCTTTCAGCGAACTGCTGTGAGGCGTGACCGTTGGATGTAAAGGGACGGCGGATTTCCGATCCGCCGTCCTCCGAAAGCGCGCCTGGGGTTGTCGCCGAATCGCCGAGGCTTTCATCGACACCGGGAAAGCGCCTAGAGGGATGTTGACACGTTTCGTCTGGTTGACGGGCAAACCGGAAGTCACCGGATCAGCGTTAGCACACATCGACTGGGCTTGAGTGAAATCGCCCAGATCAGCCTTTTTGTTTTTCCAGCAGAGGCGTAGAGTTCACACATGGACGATTGTTCAATCGCGGGACGGACTGAAAAACTCCGTCGAGAGATTGGCCTGATCCAGCAAGAGGAGGGACTCTACCGCGATCACAGGAGCCATTCACCAGCAGAGAATGCAGAGCATGAAAAGCGGGAGTTTCGAGTCCTTGCGATCCGTGAAGAACTTAGAACGCTTGTCGAAAGATCAAAGCAACGATCAAGCCACGGATCAGTCTGGTACAGTTGGCTTCTTCTTCGCAGCCCCCATTTGTGACATCAAGACAGTATGAGGTTTAACCACTGTTTAGTTTTTTAGGCGAATAACTGTCGAGAATGGCGTTAGCACTCAAAATCCCAGTTGCAGAGTCAACGAGCGGGGTCAAAGAGTGTAACGGCGATGTTTCAACGCCTCCCTCCTAAGTTCCGACAATAACCCCGAAAAAGGGAGTATCCTGGGGGAGTGTCTTCTAGCATCTTTCCGCCGTGCCCCATTTCGGGAGACGGTTCCTTGCAAAATCTGACAGCGTGTGCGCTGCGCAAGGAGCCGTTATGGCCAAATCTTCTCCCTCTCTCTACTCGAACAACGGCTTCCTCGATGCGAGATGGCAACGGTCGTGTCTCTGGTCATCCAGAAAAGATGGCGATGGGAATCAAGTTCACAACGAAGTCTTGCTCGCCCTGCCGCGCACGGAATCTGAAACGGTTATGCCGAAGCTGCAATTCGTGAGAATGATGCTTCATCAAGTTATTCATGAAGCTGGCGAGACGCTGAGATCGGTGTATTTCTGCAATTCTGGCATGTTCTCGATCCTGAATGTTATGCCCGATGGTAAGAGTGTCGAGGTCGGACTAATCGGCAAGGAAGGCTTTTCGGGCACCCCAATAGTTGTGGGCTTTCGCACCAGCGACACTCGAGCTGTGGTGCAAGCCGAAGCCACTGCCTTCAGAATGGATGCCGATGCTTTGCGTTCTGCGCTGCCAAAGTGCCCCAAGCTGGAGCGGCTACTCAACCGTTATACGCAGCTGCTGGCGGTACAGGTAACCAGATCGCCGCCTGCAACCGGCTGCACGAAGTGGATGAGAGATTGGCCCGGTGGCTGCTGATGACACAAGACCGCGTCGGCTCCGAGCATCTTCCCCTGACGCAGGAATTCCTGGCACAGATGTTAGGCACACGACGCTCAAGCGTGACGGTTTCAGCCGGTGCGCTGCAGAAAGCCGGATTGATTGCCTACACGCGGGGAAATGTTACCATCCACGACCGGCGCAGGCTGGAAGAGGCGGCCTGCGACTGCTATGGACTGCTGCAACGGCAAGTCAAAGAATGGCAGAACCAGGACTTCTAGGCCAACTTCCCCCATGAAAACAACAAGAGGCGACGGGATGCCATATACGCTCCCAAAGTTATCGACGCGCTCGAAGCGCAAGAGATAAAGGAGACCGGCAATGAAGAAGATTAGCACCGCAGTGGCACAGAAGATCGAAAAGTGTTTGACACCGCCGAGTTGGGGGAGGGGTATTTCAACAGCAACGGGCTTTAGTTCTCGTATATGAGGTCTGCGCCGTCGCGGGGAGCATCGCGCTCGAAGTGCACGCGTTCGGCCGGAAAGTAAGTGTGTTCATAGGCAGCAATCGTAGCGGAGTCCGCCAGCCCCTCCTGTGAGCGAGCAACAGCCCGCTCCAGCGCCGTCTCGAAGCTACAATCGATCCATAGACGGAAGTCGTAGCGCTGCCGGAGCTCCCGTTTGAACAGAAAAATCCCTTCTAGCAACACCACATCTACATTTTCAAATGAGTACAAGTGCTTGCGATATTCTGATGCCGTCTCCTCCGTGAAGTCGGCGAGCAGATGCACGCTGCCGTGAAGCACCAGAGGATCAATCAGCCAAGAGAACATCTCTTCGAACCGGAAAGCGTGTGAGTAGAAGTGCTCGCCCGGCTCATCGCCGCCAAAGCGAACATGAGGCAGGTTCAGCCAGCCGTCGGCGGCGATCAGCGCCACGTGGTGTCCTTTGTCCGTCAGCCTATCCACCAGCTGCGCAGCCACATAACCTTTCCCCGATCCGTCGATACCACTGATGGCGATCAGCCGCGCCTTGCATCCCCCACGGAGTCGCACGCTACGGAGCGCCGCGACGATGTGATCAAGATTTGATACTAGGTTGATAGGTTGCAAAAGCTTAACCCGAGATTTCCTTATTTGACAGTCGAGAATGATAAGGATTCTACGCCCCGTTCCGCCCTCCTGCACGTTGGTTGAACAACGTTGGTGGGACTTTAGCGGCGGATCAAGCGATTGCTGATATTTCGCCATCAATGTCTTGGTCCACCGCCAACGGCAAGGCTTTCATTGACTTGCCCTCACATCACGCCTACGATTGCGCCACCCCATGATTGGCCAGACCATGTCGCACTATCGCATCGTCGAGAAGCTGGGCGGCGGCGGTATGGGCGTGGTTTACAAAGCCGAAGATGTGAAGCTCGGACGCTTTGTGGCTCTCAAGTTTCTGCCTGACGACGTAGCCAAAGACCCTCAGGCACTCGCACGCTTCGAGCGCGAAGCCAAGGCTGCCTCCGCCTTGAATCATCCGAACATCTGCACGATCTATGAAATCGGACAGCACGAGGGGCAGCCGTTCATCGCCATGGAGTTCCTGGATGGCATGACGCTGAAGCATCGGATTGCAGGGCGACCGATGGAAACTGAATTGATTCTGGCGCTGGCCATCGAGATTGCGGACGCACTCGACGCTGCGCATTCCAAGGGAATCGTTCACCGTGACATCAAGCCTGCAAACCTATTCGTGACCGAACGCGGGCGCGCCAAGATTCTGGATTTCGGGCTGGCCAAAGTAATGCTTACACCCAGTTCTTCAAGTAAGGTTGCGGCTCTCAACACGCAGTCGGGCTCGCTGGACGCAGAGCATCTAACGAGTCCTGGCACGATGTTGGGCACGGTGGCCTACATGTCGCCGGAGCAGGTGCGGGCGAAGGAACTGGATGCGCGCAGCGACCTGTTCTCGTTTGGGGCCGTTCTCTATGAGATGACTACTGGACAGTTACCTTTCCGTGGGGAGAGTTCTGCGGTTATCTACAAAGCCATTCTCGACGCAGCTCCCACCCAGGCAGTGCGGCTGAATCCCGATGTGCCAGCCGAACTCGAACGGATTATCAACCGAGCACTGGAGAAAGACCGCAATCTGCGCTACCAGAGCGCAGCCGACATGCGTTCCGAGTTGCAACGGTTGAAGCGGGATACAGAAACGGGACGAACTAAAGCAGCTAGTTCTGGCACATTGGCAGTCGTACAGGAAAGCGGCTTCGGACTTACCCAACCCACGGTCGCCCAACCGCCGTCGCCTGCATCCGGTTCGTCCCCGATGAAGGTCGCCGAAGTTCCTGGAGCGGGCAGGAAACTCTGGTGGGTTCTGGTTCCCGCAGCCGTAGTCCTTGCGCTTGCAATCGGCGGAGCATTCTACTTCCGCTCGCGCGAGACCGCGCACCGCCTGACCGAGAAGGACACCATCGTTCTCGCCGACTTCGCCAATAGCACGGGCGATGCGGTGTTCGATGACACGCTGAAGACGGCCCTCAGCGTTGCTTTGCGGCAATCGCCGTTCTTGAATGTCCTTTCCGGCGACAAGGTTGGAGCGGTTCTCCGGCTGATGGCGCGTCCCGCGAGTACTGCACTCACACCCGAGGTAACCCGTGAGCTTTGCCAGCGGGCGGGTGGGAAGGCATATCTTACCGGGTCGATTGCCAGTCTCGGCAGCCAATACGTGCTGGGATTGAGGGTAGTGAATTGCCAAAGCGGAGACTTGCTGGCCGAGAAGCAAGTGACGGCGGCATCCAAGGAGAAGGTGCTGGATGCCCTCGGCGAGGCGGCATCCAAGCTGCGCAAGGAGTTGGGCGAGTCGCTGGCGACGGTGCAGAAGTTCGACGTTCCGTTGGAACAGGCCACTACGTCGTCGCTCGAAGCTCTGAAAGCATACAGTCTTGGACGAAAGGCGGATGACGAGAAAGGCGCGACCGCTGCCCTGCCTTACGATCAACGTGCCATCCAGTTTGATCCGAAATTCGCCATGGCTTACAACGCAGTGGGCGAAGATTACTCCGAGCTTGGTGAGGTCGGACGCGCGAGCGAGTATTTCACCAAAGCATTCGAGTTGCGGGAACATGCCAGCGAGCGAGAAAAGTTGGCTATTGCTTCCAGCTTCTATTTGGATGTGACGGGAGAACTGGAAAAAGTGATCCAAACAGATCAGGAATTGGCCTCGAATTACCAGCGCGACCTCGGAGCCCATAGAAGTCTGGCACGCGTGTACGCCGAACAGGGACAATATGAAAAGGCGGCGGAAGAATACCGCCAGAGCCTCCGCCTCAACCCAGATAATGAAGACTACTGGGGGGTCTCCAATATGATGCTTGCGTTGCAGCATTTCGACGAGGCGCAACAGCCGATTCAGCAAGCGCACGCACGAAAGCTTGACAACGTAGGTCTTCACATAAATATGTACGCTATGGGATTCATTCGGGGAGACCCCCCCAACATGTCAGAACAGCAAGAGTGGTTCGCGGGCAAGCCAGAAGAGAACTATGGGTTTTCGCTCGCATCCGATACTGAAGCCTATTCAGGTCACCTGCATAAAGCACAGCAATTGACCAAGCAGTCGGTAGATTCTGCCGTACGCGCTGACAACAAGGAAACCGGAGCGATCTGGCTGGAGAATGCGGCTCTGCGCGAGGCCGCGTTCGGCAACATGACGCAAGCGAAACGATCCGCGGCGAATGGCCTGAGACTGGTTCCCAACAGTCAGGATGTTGAGGCCGAAGCCACCCTCTCGTTTGCCATGGCGGGCGATACGACGCGAGCGGAGGCTTTAGCAGAAGACTTGAACAAACGCTCCCCGATGAACACACAGATGCAGTTTGTTTGGCTGCCTGCGATCCAGGCACAATTGGCTCTCGATAGGAAAAACCCAACTGCCGCTCTCACTACCCTGCAAGCTGCCACATCGCTTGAGTTAGGGCAAATCGACTTCGTCCTGAATATTTCCTGCCTCTATCATGTGTACATACGTGGCGAGGCATACCTAGCTGCCGGACAGGGCGCTGCCGCAGCCGCCGAGTTTCAGAAAATCATCGACCACAGCGGCATTGTCTGGAACTGCTGGACGGGAGCGTTGGCGCATCTCGGGGTGGCTCGGGCCAATGCGCTGGAGTCGAGAACCTCCCAAGGAGCGGATGCCGACCTCGCCCGCACTCGCGCCCTCGCCGCCTACAAGGATTTCCTCACGCTCTGGAAAGACGCCGACCTCGACATCCCCATCCTGAAAGAAGCCAAAGCGGAGTACGCGAAGCTGCAATAGCCATTCGCGCTACCATGTAGTGATTGCGGCGATAATAAGGAGGTCAGCATGGTTCGAGAACGGGCGTTGAAGACTGTGTTAGTTGTAGTGGGATTGTTGTTTACGGCGGCAGTAATCCCTCTGACAATGTTTTCTCGCGAGAACCTGCGGTGCCGGCAACCGGAGTGCCGCAGATTAAGCCCCTTCGTGAGTTAGTGGTATCAGGTTGTTCCGTTCCAAGCGGTCCCGCCCCATGCCCTGCTATTATCCTCAGCCGAGGGGGAATCCATGGGAAATATGTCTGGAGTAGTCCAGCAACTGAAGAAAGAACTGGGTCGAGCACAGCAGGAAGTCCAACGCTTCACTGCCGCTCTCGCGGCTTTGGGCAGCTCACATTCAAACGGTCGGCGCAGCTTATCGGCTGCCGCTCGGAAGAAGATTAGCCTGGCGCAGAAAAAGCGATGGGCGAAGGTGAGAGGTCAAGCTCCGAAACCCAAGAGCACGATCTCAGTGGCAGGCAGAAAGAGAATTGCGGCGGCGCAAAAGGCGAGATGGGCGCGGTTGAGGGCGGGGCAGAAGAAGGCGGCGTAGGGGCAGCGGATTCGGGGAGAAAATGATTCCTCCCACCTACAAACCGAAGAAAAAGTTCATGCAGCTGGCGATCGCGGAGGCAAAGCGCGCCCGCGACCGGGGCGACTATGCTATCGGTGCGGTCATCACACGGCTTGTTGGGACACGGGAAGTGGTTATCGCCTCCGCTGGCAACCGTGTAAAAACTTCGGGCTCATCTATCAAGCACGTAGAACTTGAAACACTGAAATATGTTTCCTCCGGCTACGGTCGGTACCTTCCGGATTTCGTGTTGTATTCCACTCACGAACCTTGTGCTATGTGCGCGGGCGCCTGCGTCTGGTCGAAAATAGGAGCGGTGGTGTTTGGCGTTTCCCAAGAAGACATCACTGCGTACGGCGAGAAGCATGGTACCGAGGAATTCAAATGGCGTGCCTGTCTCATTTCCTGCAAATTCGTCCTTGAAATGGGGAACCTTCACATTCCGGTCTTCGACCATTTCATGAAACCAGAGTGCCAAAAGTTGTTCGGATATCGGGCGTCCTGACGTGCCTTGCTCCCTTCGGGCTGCCCACGCGTAGCCCAAATTCGAATTCGCAAGACCCCAAATCTCTGAGACACCGCTCGCGGATCAATCTTATTGTCTCCGACACTGACCTTCTGCTCGCGCCCTTATGCACCACCGTTACCTGTCAACAATACGGAGGTTCCGCCTACTCTTTCCGAGTGAACTCCCCCCAACGGATAGAACGTCGCGAACCTCGCTACCCCGTGCGCCTGCCTGTCTCGCTCACACTGGCCCACCAGGAATTACACGCCCACTCGGAAAACATCAGCCTCAGAGGCATTTTGCTTTCTAGCGGGTTTCTAATACCAGAGGGTTGCAGGGTAGGGGTAGCGGTTGGCATTCCTGCGCCCGCCCGTCCCGGCATGCTCTTGAGTGCTCGCGGCAAGGTTCTTCGGGTGCAGCCGAAGGTAAGTGGAGGTTTCATCGTAGCAATTAAGTTGGAGCGTTCTCTCAAGTTTGACCCCCAGGACTTGACCTCAAGCTCCGGCTCCGAGCAGAAGAATCCGCCATTTCCAGAACGGAAGAATAGAAGGATCACGAGCCAAGGACTGCATCTAGCATGGGCTTGGCACACCGAGACATAGCTGCACGTTATTCTCGAAACGCCGCATCAATCTTTGCTCACGTGTACCGAAGAGCGGCGGCGACCATGAATTCTGACGGGAGCTTGTCCCGAGCAGGGTATTTCTTCTATGCGGCCGTAGAGTTGGCGAGTTGATTGCAGATTTCGTGAATCGCTTCTTGTCTGATCTCGTATTCCAGGATATCGGTGTCGGTGGCTCCACCAAACGTGCGTAATTCCAAAACCTCGACTTGCTTCTTAAGGAGGCCGTCAAGTTCAGCCCGCAGTTCTTCGATGTGATGGTTTTCCAAGGTGCCTCCTTTGGCGAAGCGGCACCATTTGTGGTTGGTCAAGTCTCCAAAAAACAATCCCGGCGCTGACAGAAACCTGTGGGCATCCTGTTCACGAGGCTTTCCGCAAACTCCCATAGACTCGCTCATCCAAGGCGCGTTCCAGTTCGTGAATGCGATCCGCCTTGATCTCGTAAGCAGACCGTTCTGCAGCCGATAGCCCTCCGAAGACCTCATCCCATCGCGTCTTCCTCTGTTCCCTGCGGAGCCGCGTCAATTCGGATTCGGGTGTTTCGTTTTTCATGATTGTACAGCGCTAGAGGAAGGGCTTACCTCGACCATACGCTTTTGAGTTTGCGATTCAATACGGCGGACACTGTACGCTACCGCACATGCAGTTGTTCGGGCAGCCTTCGTTTGATTTCCACAAGATTCAACGCAGGCCCCGTGGATGCGCTAGACTGCGGTCATGGACACCCGCAAGCTCCGCATCCTAAAGCCTCCGCTGCCAGCCATCGGCGTCTGCGAAGGTTGCAATTCTCAGTTCAAGTCCAATAAGCGTTCAGAAGATGAGGTAGAGGACGAAATTAGAGCGGCATTTGACGCCCACAGAGGCGATCTGATGGACGACAGTCAGAACGCCTAGCGAGTGAAGCGCGGTTCTAACGGAAGACAAATAGCGGTTTCATTGCGTCAGGCTTCAGGGCGACGAGGGAGAAGGCTAAATCGTGCTGGTGGCGGGCGGGTGGGTTAGTTTGATTTCCACAGGCTACGGAAATGGAGGACAACCACTGCGTAAATGATGGCGATTGCCCAGAGCCAAAGGAATATTCCAGCGCAACGAATGTATGTGGGGTACCGAGGCTTCATGGGTATGCTTGAAAACGGAGACCATGCGAATTTCGTTTTCGCATTCTTCCGTCCCCACGTCACCAGCATGTCCGTCCTAAATACGCACAGCCAACCACAGACCGCAAATCCGAGAATCATTACCACAAACCAGATGGCTTTGAATGTTGTCATGCACCTATCTTTTCGCCGAGTGCTTTCAGGATAGGCCCCTTGTCAATCCGCTTTGTCATGGACACGGGAAGTCCTCTGGAAATCAAACTGACCCACTACCCTGGCGTGGCTGCGGTGAGTGATTGACGAAATTCATCCAGGGTCATGTTTTTTTGGTTCCGTGACAGCACGTAACGTCGCTGCTGAATGGCTTGCGCTGAGCGGCCTAATGCTTTGCTTAGCTTGCGGTCGGTCAGGCGATCCTCAGCAGTGATCCGCGCATCTTCGACAGGAGTCCATCGCCTCCCCTTGTGCCGGGTGTTGTTTTTGAAATTGCCGATAATAACGGAGTTTCTGGTTTGCACGGTTGCGCCGCCACGCCTTGCGATTCCGCTCCCTCCAACGGAGTTTGCGTTTCCGAACTGTCGCGGCGCTCTCTCGTCCGCCCAAGGTAAAATGCTCCTTATTTATCGACCTCAGCCCGAGAACACATTATCAATCTTCCGCATGATTGCCTGCGCCCATTGAACTGAGGCTGCAATTAACTTGTCACTCCGGGGACTTCCCTGAGGCCCTCCAAACAAATCATCAGCGGTTCGCACGTGGAAACTGGCGAGAATCGCCGCCATGATTAAATAAAGCCAGCTTCCAGAATGTCGCCACTGACTAGCGTTCTTGTTGCTGCCGCCTATTGGATTGCTGCGCTCCCACACAGTGCAGCGACTGTCGCTCCGGCTCCTTCGTCCAGCTCATCCCAGCATTCCCACTATGAACGACCGAGCGCAAAGGGCGGCCCCTATAAGGATCGCGTTATCGTCTTCGTGCGGGACAGCCAGCCTCCTCCCAAGCGAACCTTTGGCGTACACGGCGGCTCTGCCACGGCGAGAGTTGCAACTGGGGGCGCGCCTCACCTTCTAGCACGGCGACTGGAAAAACCATAACTGTGCGGCATCGCGACGCACGCGGAATGACGAGAGAATGGTGCATTCGAGACTATTCTCCCAAGTTCATGCGCTGCAGGAGGTCCCGGAAACGGGGTTCGGCGTGTAGTTCGGTGAACCTTGGATCAACCTTTAAGTCAACCATCATTGCAGCGCGCTCGACGTAACCATTCTCCAGCCAGCGGAACGCCTCCTCTTTGTTGCCGAGAGACATGTAGATTCGTGCCACTGGGTATGCTGTAATGTACTGCTGCTTTGAGAGTCGCTCCAGCTGCTCTAGGATGGCTTGCGCTTTATCGCGTTTCCCAGCCACGGCATATACCTCTCCCAGGGACGCGACGATTGTCGATGCACCCTGGGATAGCCGAACACTTTGCTCCAGTTCCTCGATAGCGCGTTCATATTGCGTCTTGTACATGAAGAGGTATCCGAGAACGCCGCGAGCCAGGGCGTTCTCGGGCTCGAGTTCAACGGCTTTCTCGAGCGCCTCGATGCCTTCATCGAAGCGGTGCGCGGCCCAACAAGCGCACCCCATGCCAAAATACATCGCGCTTGAAAGCGGATCGAGACGAATCGCTCGTTTCATCTCGGTGTAGCCCTCCTCGAACCGTCCGCTTAAAGAAAGGCATAAGCCGAAAAACTCATGAGCGGTGGCGTAGCGCGGGTTCAGTTCAAGGGACCGTTCGAACTCTCTTTCTGCGGTGAGAAAATCGTAATCATAAAACATAGTAGCCGCTGCCAATGAGGCATGGGCTTCGGCCCGCTGCGGTCAGCTTGGATGAGAAATTAGCAGCTCCTTCCACTTCCTGAAGCAGGTTCCCCCCAACTTGAAACGATTCCATCGGCGTGCGGAGCGTCCCATTTTCTGATAGCGGGCTATTCCGAACCGCCGGCTCCCAATCAAGGAGTATCGCATCAGAGTTCTGTTGTAACGCAAGAATGAATAAGCGTGCTGAATCACGTGGCTTTGGGGTTTTGTTAGAGGTTTTTAAGGGAAAAGTCGTCGGAGCTGACGAATGATCTCACTGCGTCTTTTCTGCCGGGATATAAGTGCGACTGTTTCGTACCACTCCGGGCGTCTGTGCCGCCCATATTCATCATCCCAGTGGCTAATTGCTCGTAGTTCATTCACGAGCTTTTCCATTTGCTCAAATGCTTCGTCACTTAAGACCATCTGTCTCACACGCTTCCCTATTGCAAATATGGGGCCGCAATTCTCCTCTTACCGTGCGATAAGTTGGGAGTGCGGAACTGCCGAAGCGTCCTCTGAGTGCCGAAATATCGGCAGGGCCGATCCAGGAGCTTGGCTGCCCGCGCTGGTGGGGCCGAATCGTCTCCGGAGATACCACCTTTTCCGTCACACAATGGACAGCGTTTGCGGACCCAGGTCGTCCTACTCAGTTCTTTGCTGGGGTGATCGTCGGGAGGAAGGTCTGCTGACACAGAAACGTAACCCTTCCCGCCGCAATAGGGACACACCTTGGCTGTTCTACTTTTGCCCATCCTGCCCTTCTTGGGGAAGCGCAGCACGCAGCCAAATGAACGTTAACACGGAGCCAAGGCAGACTGTCCCAGAGCGGGAAGGCTGTTCGGAATTCGTAACAAAATAGTCGGAACTATCCCTCGCTGCGCCAAGTTCGGGCCGGCTCGGGCCGCCGCAGTGAGCAAACCCGACATCCCTATACTAGCATCCGGCGACCGCCAGAAGATTCGGCTGTCAGTAATGCCCCCCGCCACTGTCCAAAGATCGAGGGCGGCTGGCCATAGCGGGCGGTCCGCGATCTTAACCTGTCGGACTGCAAGTCGGAAAGATCGTCGAAAGCCAGAACCGCTCCGGATACAATGAGGTCTTAAGGATACTGATCTGAAACCATACGTCATCTACGTATTAGTAGTATTTGGACTGCTTGGTGCCGTAGTGGCCTGGAGGATGCATCAATCCGAACCGCGCTTGCATGCGGCGGAGCTAGCTCTGTTACCACTTATGCATCGGGATGCGAACTTCGCGCAAGAGTTTCCGGAATCCTTCCCGTTGCAGGTGGCGGTGCTTTGGACGCCAACAGAAGAAGGTCCGAAGACTCCGCTCGCGCTTGTGCATGTTCTCAAGGAAATGGGAATTCCATTTTTTGTCACGGGCAACCTGAAACAAGCGCTGAAACACAGCATGGTAATTCTTTATCCTGAGGTGGGACCGCGGACGTTCACCAAAGAGGAGGCCCAGCGGTTGATCACGTTCGTAAGGCAAGGGGGAAACATCTTCGCGCAGAACGTGTATTGGGGTGGTTTAAAGCCTCTTTTCGGTTTCCGCGACTTCACAGCTTCGCGCAAGCGCCACCGCCTGACATTCGCGGCTACGCCCGATCCCGTCACCAAGTATTTGAACCGACCAGAGGAAAGTGAGATCAGCTTGGGAAGCCAGAACTTTCCCGAGGTCATCTGGAGTAATGGTTACATGGCTGAGGCAGGGACTGAGGTACTGGCACGATTTGAGGATGGAAGTGCGGCTCTTTTGAGCAACTCGGTGGGCAAAGGGAAAGCTTACCTTCTCGGAATGAGCTTGGTGGATGCAGTGTTGAGATGCCAGAACAACCGTGACTTCGAGGCCCAGCGTCATTATGTGAATGAGTTCGAGCCGGGGGCGGATGTGTGGCTGCTCGTGGTCAGAGCTTGGTACGAAGGATATGCGAAGGACTGGGTTCGTCTGGCGACAATCCCGGATGGCCAGCGGTCGGTGGTTTTGCTCTCGCACGATGTGGATTGGGAGGATTCATTTAAGCCCGGCCTGGATTTTGTGCGCGTTGAGAAGGAGAACCGGGCCAGTAGTACCTTTTTTATCCAGACCAAGTACGTGAATGATGCCAACAGCAAGGCATTTTTTTCTGATCCCGACCTCACGTTTCTTCGTGAGCTAAAAGAGCAGGGATCCAGCGTCGGCAGCCATTCAATTATTCACTCGCGCGGCTTCAACAAATTTGACTTGGGAACGGGTCAGGAAACGTATCCCACTTATCAGCCACGTGGAATGGGATTCGACACGGCATCGGGAGCGACAGTGTTTGGGGAGGTTCGTGTCAGCAAGGAACTTTTGGATGGACAAGTCCCGGATCAGCAGACTGTGTTCTTTCGAGCTGGGCATCTCCGGGTTCCGCGTTCATTAGCGGAAGCTCTGGTGCGTTCTGGCTATCAATTCGACTCTTCGTTTACCGCCGATGACGTGCTCAGCAACTTTCCCTATGCGCTGACTCTCGACCAAGGGTTCGAGGAGGACAGTGGCATCTACGAGTTCCCAGTCACGATAGAGGACGAAGAGGCTCCGGGTTACGCGAAGCGGGTGCCGCAGGCTTTGGAGGTAATCCGGGCCAACGCCGAGAATGGCGCAATCAGCGTCGTTCTCGTCCACAGCAATGAGTCCGAGACAAAAGCGGCGGCGGAAGAGGAAATGCTTCGCCAACTCCCTAACGATATTGGCAAGATGGACATGCTGAATTTTGCGAAATTCTGGCGTGCCCGAGACCGTTTGCAGTGGCGTGTGGTCTCCGCTTCAAGTTCGACAGATGTCCTGCAACTCACCTCACAAGAAGCCTTAACGGGTCTTACACTGGAATTCCAGCGTCTGGTGGCTAACGTTACCGGCGGGGGCACCTTATCGGCGGACCAGAGGCGCATCGTACTGCCTGAATTGAAGCCGGGCCAAACATTTTCCCTGCGAGTGACCTATCACCATTGAAGTGCTGCTTCTTCCCGCGACTCTAGGTTAGGACTCCCCCCGCACGGTCGCGAGGCTCCGTTACACGTTGACACTAAGTCCTGTTACTTCAGTAACTTATGTTGATGTTCCTTTCCGAGGACAATCAGGTGTAGCGCTGATTGGGCGCTCGTGCGGCCAGTCAAAGTACTGCCAAACGATGCTCAACAGATAGAAAATCCATCGATGGAATTCGCCAGAGTTCGGCATTGAGTGCCAGCGAGAAAAAACCGAGTTATCTGCCGAGGGAGTGTTTCTCCGCAGTTTGCATCGCGATTCTGTTTCTCCTGGCGACAGTTCCCGCGTCGGGGCAAACGAGCGATGACTGGCAACCGCGCGTGCGCGCTGAAGTTCAACGACAGCGCCTAGACACGGCTCTTGCGATTGTCGATCAGCGCTTGGCAGCAGCGCCAGATGATCTCGAGGCCCACGGGTGGCGAGGCCGATTGCTGGCATGGAAAGGCCGCTGGCCGGAAGGCGAAGCTGAATACCGGCTTGTTCTGCGG
Organism: uncultured Acidobacteriaceae bacterium; assembly: GCA_963850805.1. GTDB lineage: Bacteria > Acidobacteriota > Terriglobia > Terriglobales > Acidobacteriaceae > Sulfotelmatobacter. The sequence continues at coordinate 14,586 of CAWKNF010000006.1, forward strand.
CGCGTTCCGAACGATGTGGATGTTCTGACCTGCTTGTCTGACGTTCTGCTCTGGCAAGAGAAGTGGCAGGATTCATTGCGGGTTCTGGATCAGGCACGAAAGATCTCTCCTTCGGACCCTGAGGTTCTGGCGCGCCGTGCCCGAGTGTTGAGCTTGTTGGACCGCGCGCCCGAAGCACGCTCAGAGTATCAGGAAACCCTTAGGTTCGATCCCGAGAACCAGGCTGCCAAGACGGCAATGGCAGACCTTGGACAACACACCGTGCACGAACTCCGAGTTGGAGATGACGTCGATTTCTTCAACTACACAGGCGCAGCCCAAACGCAAAGTATCAGCCTAAGTTCCCGTTGGAACCGGCAATGGTCGACGGTCTTCGGGACCAGCATCTATCAGCGTTTCGGAGAGAATGCAGCCAAGCTCTTAGCCAGTACAGCATTTCACTTTACCCAGAACGACTGGCTCAATGTGGGCGGCGCCCTGGCCAATGAGCAGCAAGTGGTGCCCACGCACGAAGGATTTTTCGAATACGGACACGCTTTCCGCTTCCGCAACCATTGGGTGCACGGGTTGGAAAGTTCTTATCAGCAGCATTGGTATTGGTATAGCGGCGCACATGTTCTGACGGTCACGACTAATCAGATTGTCTACCTACCCAGGGATTGGACCTGGACCCTGGCGGTGATCGAAGCGCGTACCGGGTTCGCCGGCACTAGCGTGGCCTGGGAACCTTCTGGCTGGAGCAAGCTTGGGTTTCCGCTTCCACGTCATCTCACGGGCAACGTGTTCTATGCGGTAGGCACAGAGAACTTCTCTCAGATTGACCAGATTGGCCGGATCGCCGGGCACACTTACGGGGGCGGACTGCGTTGCCCCTTGGCCGAACGGCAGGACCTCACCGGATACATGTCCCGCCAGGATCTGAACCTGAACGAGACAATAACCAGCTTTGGATTGAGCTATGGGATTCATTTCTAGCGCGATCGAAAAACTCGGACCTGCGGGGTTGGTTCTGCAGGCGATCCTCGTGTCGTTGCTGGGTATCCTATTGTTGGTCGGATTCATCATCCTACGACGCTGGTACAGGGGACGTTATTTCCGACGCAGAACTGAGCGCACCATGGCACTTCGGGCGCAGTGGGATGACATTGTTTCGGGCAAAATCCCGCCGGTCGACTGGCGGTTCAAAGCACTCGACTGTGACATTGTGGAATCCATTTTGCTCGACAACATTGAAATGGGGACTCCTGAGACGCTGCCCAGTCTGCTAGATTGTCTGCGCAAAAGTGGACTGCTCGATATGCGAGTGTGCGAAACGAGAGTAGCTCGGGGATGGCAACGCCGGACTGCGCTAATTGCGTTGGGCCGCACCCGGGCTTCCGAGGCTATTCCCGCGCTGGCTGAAGCATTGGATTCGCACTCAAGAGAGACCCGCATCGCTGCTGTTCGTGGGCTGGGTCGCGTCGCACGCATGGAGGCCGCCGTCCCAATCCTGGAACGCATGCTGATCCAACTCGACGTGCCTGAACATGCTCTGAAGAGTGCATTGGTGAAATGCTGCCGCAGCCACCCTGACATACTGTTCGACTATGTCGAGCGATCAGGAGGTCCGGTCCGGCAGTTGCTGGCCCGCGTATTGGGAGAACTGGCGTCGCCTGACTTGGGCGAAGAATTGCTTGTACTGGCGGCCGACGCACTGCCCGAAGTCCGGGGTTCCGCTGCACGAGCTTTAGGCCATACCAACGAGACGTTCACCCTGCCAGCGCTCCATTCGTTGGCGAACGATGCGGAATGGTTTGTACGCTTGCGAGCAGTAGTGGCATTGGGACAGGTAGAGAACATCGGAAAGATCCGGACCCTGCTAAGGGCGCTCTGCGATACCAACCGCTACGTCCGTCAGCGTGCCGCCTGGGCGCTGGGACGCATGGAGCCACAACTGGAGCAGATTCTTGAAGATGTGGTGGCGACTAACGACGAGTATGCTTTGCAGGCATTTATCTCCGAACTGGAGCGTTCAGGAGCAATCGAGAAAGTTATCAGTGCCATGGAGTTGGGTCCTGGCCGCGGCTCCGCCCAGACTTTGCGGGACGTGGTTGCCGCCGCAAGGAGCCGCGTCGGCACGAATAGCAAAGCCTCGGCAGTCGCGGCAGGTGGACGCTAATGCGGCTTTTCCTGTCGATTTCCAATGACACATTCTTTGTTTATTACCTATTGTCCAACGTCATCTACTTAGTTTTGCTGATTACAGCCATTTTCAAGAACACGATCCACCGTCACCGCCTTGCCAGTCTGAAACTTGAACTCCTCAAAGCCTCTCCATTTACGCCGCCCATCACGTTGCTGGTCCCGGCCCACAACGAGGAACGCAGCATCGTAGCAAGTGTCAGAGCTTTGTTGAGCCTTGACTACCCCGCCCTGGAAGTCATTGTGGTTAACGACGGATCGCGTGACGGCACTCTCGAAAAGCTACAACAGGCTTTTCAGCTTCAAATCGCCCGGGTTCTTTACATTCCGGATGTTGCCACTGCGCCACTGCGCGCAATCTACCGCAGTCTGACCGAGCCCCAACTCCTGGTCCTGGACAAGGAGGCGGCTGGCTGTAAGGCCGACGCGATTAACGCTGGACTCAACGCGGCCACCAGCCCCTATATCTGCGTTGTGGATGCCGACTCGATTCTGGAAAAGGAATCGCTGATGCGCATCATGGCCGGCATATTCTCCGATCCCAGTCGGGTGGTTGCGGTCGGGGGGATTGTGCGCATCCTGAACAACTGCACCGTGTCAGAGGGCGAACTGAAAGAAGTGCGCCTGCCGAAGAAACCGATTGAGGTGTTGCAGGTGATTGAGTACCTGCGCGCATTTCTGGTGGGACGCGAAGCCTGGGCCGGCTTCAACATGCTGCCGATCATTTCAGGAGCCTTTGGAATCTTCCAACGCGACTTGGTGAAGCAGGTCGGCGGCTTTCGCACTCATGCCGTCGGGGAAGATCTCGACCTGGTGGTGCGGCTTCATCGTCGCTTGCAGGAGGAAGGCCGTCCCTATCACATCAATTTCATTCCCGACCCAACCTGCTGGACGGAGGCGCCCTCTGACTTGGCTTCCCTGGCGCGACAGCGAGCTCGTTGGCATAAAGGCTTGATCGATGCACTCTGGCCAGCCCGGGACATGTTGTTCCGGCCCCGCTACGGGCGCGTGGGCTGGATGGTTCTGCCTTACATGTGGATCTTCGAGTTCTTTGCCCCGATCGTCGAATTGGTCGGATATTCGACCATCGTTATTGCATTCTTACTGGGCGATCTCAGTCAAGGCTTCTTTCTGCAATTTCTGCTTTTTGGATACGCCTTCGCCACACTGATCTCCATAGGTTCCGTCCTTCTGGAAGAGATGACCTTTCGCCGATATAGCGACTGGCGCGAGGTCACTCGTTTAATCTTTTATTGCTTTTTCGAACATTTTCCCTACCGGCAGTTGACGATGTTCTGGCGTCTGCACGGCATCTGGCAATATCTACGCGGCGATATGCAATGGCACGAAGTGAAACGGGTGGGAATGTCGGCCAACCCCACCGTGAAGCACGCCGAATCGAGTGAGGCTTTCTCAATCCCAGAACGCACCGAGTTGTGAATGAGAACGTGCCTCTACCACACGAGCGTCTTACTGGATCGAACTCGCTACATTCGAGAATACGTTGTTCGCATTGCTTCCGATCAGCCGAACCATAGCCACCACGATCACCAGAATCACTGCGAGCATCACCGCATATTCGGCGATGTCCTGCCCTTTATCTTCCAGCCAGAGTTCACGCAGCGGAGTGAACATTCAGCACCTCCACGAGCATTTGTAGACCAAGAACGAAGATATGAGAGCAGTGAATGAGGGCCACAGTTATGTACGGGTGGGTGACAGCTAGCGTGCAGGAGCCTGCGTTCGTGAGCGAAATTGCTGGCGCTCACCCTGATGCAAACGCATTCTCCACTCATCGCAGGGGCTTGTCAAGGCGCCAATTCGTTGGGAGTCGGTCAGTCATGACATCTCCCCAACATAAGACTGTGGATTTGGACTGGCGGCAAAGGCGTTTAGAGGTGAACGTTCCGCTTTGTCACCGCCCCTTCGGTGCCTAGCCGCCAGCCTCCGCACACTACGGCTCCTCTGCTTGTTGTGCAATGTCCTGGAGGTGGTGGCGTCCGGCTCCAAGGTGCCATTTACCGACTGAATGCAGTGTGCTAACACTGCGTTGCTGCTTAAAACGCCCTGACTTCTCGCGTTCCCACAAGAGGGAGGGCAGTGAGGTCAGGGCGCGACGAAGCTGTCACTGAATGCAATGGTAGTCCCCACCCAAAACGAATACAAGGATAGTTCTAACAGTGCGTTGCTAGGATTGGTCTTTGGCAATCACTCGGCGGTCGCGGTGGGGCTCGCTGCGGGGCTGGCCTGTGCTCAATTCGCACTTCTCCCTCGGCGCGGCTCCGCAGGTCGGACATGAGACAGTAAGGGCGTCTTTTGGGCTGCGTTCTTTGTTCATCATGGCGGGGGAAATAATATCCCGATGCCGTTCGTTGAGAATGGTCAATCCTGAACAGTTCGTCGCAAGTTTTTGGGGGAAGGGATCGTGTGCTTGGGGTTGATCTTAAGCAAGTAGCAGCCTTTGTGAACTGTCCTGCCATGTTCATCAGTTTTGGCAAGTTCCAACGCTACGGGCTTATTGCAGATGTAACACATTGGCAGATGTGACACAGTGGTAATCATGGCAATAGCTTCAAGCAGAGACTTCTACAGTCTCAGATCAATGCTGTCTGCCCGCTGGACACTCAGTCATTCTGATACATTCCCAGGCTGTCGGAGCGGCCCCCTCTCGGATTCCACTTGCATTACTGTGCGCAACGACTCTCGTTGACCGGGGCTAACGTCTCGAACTGTTCGGACAGGCCTATGGACCATTGTTATGTTACGCAACCGAGTCAGGCAGCTTGTGCGTATAGGCGATCGGCGCAAGCCAGGAGAGCCATCATTTCGTCTAGTGTAGCGATGTCGAATTCTCGCATCGAACTGGCGTGCTCCAGCCTCTCCCGCACAGATCGACGAGGATTGAACAACTTAAGTCGAATGTCGTGGTCCCGAGCCCATCGCTGCAGAAACACGAGCATGCCCAGCCCTCCACCTTCAATGGCGCTGACTTCCGAGAAATCGAGGACAATGATGCGCGCATCGCTTTGTAAGGTGACGGCCTTGCGTAATTCGAAAGCGGCTTCGCTCCGGACAATTCGGCCTTCGCACTCAATGACTGCCATTTCGCCGATGTTGTCAATATGGACACTCAGCATATTCTTGTCCACCCCTAGCCGCTTGTTGTGATTGCACGCGTCGTGCCATTGTTTACAACTTGTATTTTGTGCGGGGTAAGCGGCTGATCATTCGAACAACCGAGAGTTTTCGGCGAAGAACCAAGAAAATTTGGGGCTACAGCAAATACTGTATCGTGGTGGGCAACACTCGTTATGCTGCGGCGGCATTCCGGTCTAGAATCATAGCCGCTTGTTCGGCTTCCGCGACGCCAAAGATAACCATGGGGATGTTCGTACGCGGATCTATCCCGCAATAGGCGTAGTTGATGTTGATGTCTACCTCACCGAGTCGCGATGCCGCCCGTGCTAACTCGCCTGGTCGATGTTGAAGTCTGACTTGGGCCACTTCGGTCTCTATGTAGCTCAGCCCTTCATTGTCTAAGGCCTTTTGGCTCGCCTCCGGGTGGTCCACAACGAAGCGAACCAGACTGTTTCCCTCTAAAGGGAATGTTTGGAACGCGACGATGTTCACATTGTGGTCAGCCAGGGCCTGGCAGACCTTTCCCAGAGTCCCCGGCCTGTCCCCCAGCCGAATAGTAAATTCTCTAATCGTAGGCATGTGGGTAATCTCCTTTGCAAGTTGCCGCGGCGAATGAAGATTCGATCTGACCGATGACGGAAATCATACGTCCGTCACCCTCAGGTTGCAATGTCCCTTGGGTCGCTCACCTCTTTGGCCTTCCTTACATTCGTGAAAGCCTTGTTCAAGATTCTCAAAGCGGGCATTGTACAGCGAATGGAATTACTTCTGGGGCGGGATCAACTTCTCACCCAATCGAAGGAACGCCCTGACTTTTGGTTCCCTTTGAGGGGGAAGTCAGGGCGGTGTTCTCCATATGAGGTGTATTGATATGAAATCTTAGTCGCTATTCCGAACGATAGCAACGGCCTTTGTTTCTATTTCTGTGGTGGAATTAATTTCTCAGGCTTGCGCTTGTGCACTTCGACTTTGGAACGCTTGAGGGGCTTGTGCTGGGGCAGGTTCTAGACGATTCCCTCATGGGGACGCGTCAACGCCGCCAAACAACGGGCCACCAGCGTTGACTGGTGGCCCGAAATCCAACTTACAGCAGTTTTGGTTAGAAGGTCAGGCGCATACCAAATTCCATCACTCGCGGCGAACCCAGACCAAACACACCAGTTCCGAGACCGGTGCGGTAGACCAGGCTCTCCGGACCGATCTCACCAGGCTGAGGAGTCGTGTGAACGCTGTTGACCGAGCTGCCAGTGCCCCCAGCATCCACCCAGGCATTCATGGCAGATGGGGGAATGTTGTAGTTGGTGAAGTTAAACAGGTTGTAGATTCCGAGGCTCGGCTCAACCGTGACGCGCTCGGCGAAACGGTGGCTCCAGCTCAATTTGAAGTCCGCGGCCCTTACCCACGGAATGGCTAATTGGTCCGTAGGAGCTTGATTGGCGAACGGCGCAACTGCTCCGATTTGGGCTAGCTGCGCAGCTGTAAACAAGCCATTGTTTACCAGCATCTGGCCTGCCGGAGTCGGATGTCCCGCCACAGTTAAGTTGTAGTTGTTGATCGCGTTGTTCAACCCGTTAAGGCCGAACTGGCGATTAAGGGAGCCATTCGTCGTTCCAGGGATTGGATCGCTTGGCACTCCGCTTCCCGTGAAATCGGTCTGGAAGATTTGACCGCCGGAACCCGTGGAGCCAATGACTACCGGGCTGGAGAGGGGGCTGTAGAAGTGTCCAATGAGTCCCAGACGGAAACCATAGGACACTTCAAACGATCCGCCGAACGAAAGCTGATGGGTGCGGTCAAGCAGCGATGGCCCCATGTACTTGAGCGGGTTCGTGTTGTCAGCCGCGCTCAGAACAAAGTCCTGATCGCTGTTGCCCACTGGAGCGGCTGCAGGCACATTGCCCTGGAATCCCATGGGGTTCACAAACTTCGAGAACGAGTAGGAGATCTGGAAGTTCGCGGCCTTGACTCCCGGTATCGGATTCACAACGTTCTGCGTCAGCTTCGTTTGCAGAGCATTGTAGACCGAGCGGCTGATCGGCATCAGGAACGGGGTTTGGCCGTAGTTGTTATTCACACCACCAAAAGCGCACTGACAAGCATGCCCGATATCCGTCGAGCTGCTCAGGCCAAATCCCGCAAAATCGCTGATCGTAGCCGACCCTGCTGGGTTCGTGCCAGAAGCGGGGTGAAGAAGGGGGCACCCCGCAGTGCCAATGATGCCAGCCAGTGTGCTGCCACCGCAGGCCGTTATTGTGTTGTTGATCGCGGCTTGCGCGTTGGTCGCGTTGAAGTTGGCGATAGACCCTTCATGGTTGACATCCACACCCAGCGGCGCGCGTGTTTCCACGTTGCGCAAGAAGTCGGCGCTGAACACCATCCCATGCCGAATCTCGTGCTGTACCCCGAAGTTCATCTGGACTGCGCGCGGGCTGACGTAGTTGGGAGCAAACATCGCTGTTGGTAGGTTAACGCCTGGTGTTGTGCCGCCTGTAGCGAGATTACCCAGCTGGGTAGCAACATAGTTGGGGTTGGCGGTCGTAAGACTAAACGGATTCGCAGCTTGATAAGCCTGTTGAAAAGCAAATATGGTCGAGGCCGCATTGCCGATGGTATCCGAGCAGGCAGACGCGGTCGTATGACCCGCAGCGATTTGCGTTGGATCGGGCCCTACTTCCAGGGGATAACCGGCAATGGCCTGTGGGTTGCCTTGCAGGCAAGCATTGGGGGACTGGAGGAAGGCGCCCGTTTTCAGGCGCAGAGGCCGGTCGAAGAGAACGTTGTTGTAAATCACGTTCTCGTAGTAGAGCCCAATGCCGGCGCGAACCACGGTTTTGCCATTGCCTTTCGGATCCCAGGCAATGCCCAATTGTGGGGCGAAGTTTTTGTTCGGCTGATGCACCGGATTGCCAAATCCGGCGAAAGCGGCGTTCAGCTCCGGAATTGCACCCAGATCGCTGTCGGTTCTGCCGGTGTCACGTTCCCAGCGCAGGCCGAGAGCGATAGTCAGGTTCGAGCGTACCTTCCAGCTATCGCCGAAGTAGAGGGCCGTCCGATTATCCGGACCTAAACCACCCGCGGGGAAGCCAAAAGCAGGCTGGGTAGTCGAGAAGCCCTGGCCATTTCCGATGATTGCAAGGAATATCGGATACGTGGTCGGATCTGCGGGGTTGAACCCAGGGGGGGCACTTCCCGCCGCCGGTGTTAAACCGTTTATATTAGGAGCTATGGAGAAAAACTTGGCAAAGCCTCCGCCCTGAATATGGTTGAAGCCAACCCCATAGCGGAGGATGTGCTTGCCCAGCACTTTGCTGCCGTCATACTTGATCTGGTGGTCGCTTTGCGGAGTGCTCTGCGGCGCCAGAAAATTCGGCCCCGCGGTAAAAGACCCGACGGCAATGTCGGCCGGGAAATTAGCAAACGGCAAGTTCGATCCCCGAACGGCGTCCTTGATTTGGTTCTGGAATTTCAAATACGAGAAGCGGATGGTATGCGTGAAGCTCCCGGTATTGAAATCCAGACCGGCCACATCGTTGCGTGTGTAATCCGTGTTGTTGTAGACGTTGTAGCTTGTGGGGAAGAACGTGGCAAAGACCGAGTTGTCGAAGTAGTTGAAGCGCCCAAAGAGGCGTGCGGTTTTGGTCAGAGAGTAATCCAGGCGGCCGTTAAATTCCCGCTCTCTGAAGGGGGCCGCATAGGTGCCGGATAAAACATCCAACGGGCCTGATTGCGGCACGGCGACCTGCTGATGCTGCAAAGTGCGCTCGCCATCCGCGAAGAAAAACAGTTTATTTTTTAGGATCGGGCCGCCAACGTTGGCGCCTTCCTGGTTACGCTGGTAGGAGGTCGGGAGTTGCGTTCCCGTTGCAGCGTCCACCGGCGAAGGCAGCGCAGCGCCGCCGGCAGCGTTGTCGCGGAACAAGCCAAAGGCTTCCCCGTGGAACGCGTTGGTTCCCGACTTGGTAGTGACGTTGACCGCGCCAGACGAAGTCAGATCGTTCGAGAGATCCAGGCTGGATTGCGCTAGCGAGAATTCCTGGATCGCGCTGGCCGGAATGTCTTCCGTGGTGGTGCCGACCGTCTCATCGCTGACGTCGATACCGTCAACGTTGATGCGGGCCGTGCGGCCGAAACGTCCGCCGAATGAGATCGAAGAGAAGCCGACCTTGGTCGGGTCAAAGTTGGCGCCGTCCTGAATCTGGACGCCGGGTTCGAGCTGCGCCAGATCAAGAAAGTTCCTGCCGTTGACCGGCAGGTTTTCAATTTGCGAGGCAGTAAGAATACCTTGCACCTCGGCCTGTTCCGTGTTCACGGCAACTTCGCTCGCCTGCACTTCGACCACGGTGCTTTCCTGGCCGATCTCAAGCTTAATGCTGCCGTTGGCGGTGTTGTTCACTTGAACGTCCACCGACATTTGCATCGTCTTGAAGCCCCTGGCTTCCGCGCGTACGGAATACGTGCCCGGAACCAGTGCGCCAGATGAATACGTTCCGGCGCTGTTGCTCGTAGCATGGATGGTTTGTCCGGTGGAGCCGGTCATGGTGACTTTGGCGTTGGGCACGACTGCGCCCGTGGCGTCAGTGACCGTTCCGGAAATGCTGCCGTTCGATACTGAGGTCTGGGCGAATGCCACAGAACACAACAGCAGCGCCGATAAAGCAACCAGCGCCAGCAGCGTAAATCGTGAGCTAAGGCGAGGGGGACTAAACATGGGCTGAGATTTCAGCTTAAGACTCATTAGCTTCCTCCATCACACTGGATTTGACCGCAAACACTGGCTGACGAACTTTGCGGGTGCACCCGCGTAGAGTGCTGATGTGGTACACGGCAGGCCGAGGGCCGTCTTTGGAGGGGAATACGTGAGGTTCCGCCGCTCAGGTACGTGTTTACGGGATTAACGAGTGACGAATCGACTAATCATAGAAACAAAGTAAAAAAGAGAGTGACGAATTGACCAATTATAGAAACCAAGCAAAACAAGCTCACTGCTCAATTCATACGGATATCAGTAGAGATCGCCGGTGATGCTCTGAGATTCGGGAAGCCGGATGTGGAACTGGGTCCGCGATTCGGAAAGCCGGAAGAACATTGGCCTTCGACAATTCAGATGTGAAAAATGGGTTTCGGAGTGCGACTACGGTACCAGTCACAACTGGTCAACTGTCGTATATCACAAGAGACGGCGTTCTTGAGTCCATTGCCTCTCGCTCAGCTGTGTAGACGCTCGCGGCCTGGGCAGCGGCAAACGCCTTCAGGGTCTGATATCCCAAGCTGCTGTGCGATGAGAGCTTCACTCAAGGCCAGTTAAGCGCGAACTCACCGAAGCTAGCGCTACCTTCAGGCTGACACTCTTCCCCGCCACAGCCGAAGCCGAATGCTGTTGAGTACGAATAACACAAACCACGCTCCGTTGCGAGGAAATCCTCGGCAGACTGCTGTTCGTAGGGGTCTGGGGCAAGCGGACGGCGTTTGAGTTTCCTTGCCCTAGTCCCGACCTGTGGAGATTCATGTGGACGAGATTCACAAAACACAGAAGGAACGGAACGGAGCGGGAACTTTTGACTTTCTTGTGACATTAAAGAAGCATGAACGATGTGGAAAAATGCCGCAGAAGGATTGCACGGATTGACCGGTCGCACCGACTATGACTACCGACGAAGCCTTGATGCTGGAATTCCAGGGTGGATCACGCGCCGCCTTCGAGGAGCTGTTTGCCCGTTATCACAAGCCACTGTACGGCTTCTTCGGGCGCCGGCTGAACAACCCCGAGCGGGCGGAGGATCTCGCCCAGGAAACTTTCCTCGCGGTGATCCGCGCAGCCTCCCGTTATGAGCCGCGAGCCTTGGTTCGAACGTATCTGTATGGCATTGCGTTGAAGTTGCTGGCTGCGGAACGGCGCAAGTTCTTGACGAGTAGCACATTAGGACAGTCCGCTCCGGAGCCTAAGACTGACGGAACTCCCGAGTGCGTGCTCTGGGTCCGGCAAGCCATGGAAAAGCTGGATGCGCCGGAGCGCGAAATCTTGATGCTGCGCGAATACGAACAGCTAAGTTACTCCGACATTGCGGAGCTGTTGCGAATTCCCGTAAATACGGTCCGTTCCAGGCTTTTTCGATCGCGTCTCGCATTGAAAAGTTACCTAGAGTCAGAGGCAAAAACTAATCCTGCCCTGAGAGCGAGCGCCGGGCAGCCGCACCCGGGAAGACGAGGTATGCAATGAGCACGAACAGACATCTGATCGAACAGGAAGAACTCATGGCTTATCTCGACGGCGAACTGCCCGCGGACCGAGCCACCGAGGCCTTGTCACACCTGGACCTGTGTCCGGAGTGCCAGACCTTCGCTGCCGATTTTCGGGGTGTTTCCCAAGAACTAATGGCCTGGGAAGTTGAGTCACAAGAAGTAGGCATCCCCTCGGAGATCGACGCGGCGCTTGGGGAGCGCCTCCAGAAGCGGGAAGCGGCAAAGATCAGCTCGCCGAGATTGGAAAACAGAGTGATGACGAGCCGCTGGGTCTGGGCCGGAGCCTTGGCTCTCGTCTGCGTGGCTGTGGGACTGAAGTTAACGCTTACCAGCCGCAATCGGAATGAGGATCGCTCAACATCGTATCCGAGCATGGCTTCGATCGAGCAATACCTGATACCGGATCGCAACGCCGAGATCGCCATGGCGCGAAGCGCTGCCCCGGCAGCTATATCCAGCGACGCAAAGATCCTGGTCCTCGGGTGGCGGGGCTACGAGACCGCCACCGAAGGAAAGAACGGTTTTGTTTGTATGGTGGAACGATCATGGATGTCCCCATTCAACTCCGCGGAGTTCTGGAACCCCAAGGCACGTGGGCCGCTCTGCTTCAATCCCGCAGCCGCGCGATCCATTCTGCCGCTCACGATCAAGCGGACGGAGATGGTATTAGCCGGGATGTCGAAAGCTCAGATGATCGACCGCATCAAAACCGGCTTCAACAATAAAGAGCTACCGGCACCAGAGCCGGGCGCGATGTGTTACATGATGTCGCGGGCAGGCTACCTTAATGACGCCCTTGGGCACTACGTACCTCATCTGATGTTCTACTTTCCACTGACAGACAAATCCGCCTGGGGTGCGGATCTGCCCGACTCGCCGGTCACACTCAATCCGCAGTTTCGTGACGGTCCGGAGCCCATCACCGAGTTCGTGATTCCGGTTGGCAAATGGTCGGATGGAACGACTGCACCGGTTATGTAGGAATGTCTCAATGAGAAGGAGCGCGACAGCGGTTTCACTCCAGCTAGCAGGGAGTGGAAATCGGGAGACCAATCCAAAGGGGTTCAATCATCATAGGCATCGAAGGTGTATTGGAATCCGTATCGAAAGGGAAGATCAATGAACCGACAGATCGATGGAACGCCACAATGACTTCGCCAAAATAGCGTGCTTTACGTTGCAGACGAGCAACCCGAAGCGGTGGCGCAACTTATCGAACGATACGTCTCGTTATGACGACGATATTCAGGACAAAAGGAATCTTCGGCCGAACCCACGGTGTTCGCTGTCATAGGTTTGGAGCCATACTTTAAATCTGCACCAGAGGGATTCAAGGAGAGAACCAAATGAAACGAAATACAGTCAAGATGATCGTATTGGCGTGCTTCGCGCTGGCGCTTGCGCTGGGCGCTGCTCGGCACGCGCAAGCACAGGACGCCAAGAATCCGTTTCCCACCACGATGGCCTCAATCGATCCATATCTGATGGACCGCGACGCGGAAATTGCCATGGCCCGCAGCGCCGGCCCGAACTCCATTTCAAGCGGGGCCAAGGTGCTGGTCCTTGGACGGCATGGCTATGAAACGGCCGTGGAGGGGAAGAACGATTTCGTATGCGCGGTGGGACGATCATGGGACCTACCTAAAAATAATCCAGCTTTTTGGGATCCGAAGATACACGGTCCGATCTGCCTTGGCGCTGCCGCTGCGCGGTCTTTTCTTCCGATCTACCTCAAGAAGACCGAACTGGCGATTGCCGGACGTTCGAACACTCAGATAGAGGATGCCATCATTGACGGCATCGCGAAAGGTAAGTTGCCCACGCCCGAACCCGGTTCGGTGTCCTACATGTTGTCAAAGCAAGGGTATTTGAATGCCGGCGTCAAAGGACCCTGGCTTCCCCACGTGATGTTTTTTGTCCCCGAAATCGACCCTAAAGCCTTGGGATCCGACTTGGGGGACGACGTCCCGCTGGACGCTCACGAAGAAAAAGTGGGCCGTTATACCACAATTGACGTTCCGGTAAGCACGTGGTCAGACGGAACACCATCGCCGCTCAACACCAGCGGGCATTGAAGGAGTGTGCGGCAGCCAGTCGTGTTCGTGTAGGTGGGAAATGGGCCCTCTTTGGTTTTGAAAAACCTAGGACCGCGAAGATGATACCCACAACCGAAGTCTGCTATAGCTGCCATGCCGACACGCAGCGGTGGATACCACTTTTGTTCAGTTCTATCCGACTCTGCTTCCGATCACCAAGAGCAAAGGCACGCTCAGCGCCTCGTATCAGAAGGAACCTGCAACACCGGCATCGAAGTAGCGTTCTTGGAGCTATTGCGAATGTTTGCGTGGGGTACTTTGCTTCGTCATTGTCCGCTATTTTTGCGAAGGAAAGAGAAACGAACATGAAGCTTACGAGAGAGATGAAGACGACTTTTGTCGGCACCCGGTCAAGCAGTGCGGCAACTCAAGTCGAAGTTCAAGAACCGAAACGAAAGAGTACGCCAATTGTGAATGGCATTCTCACATTGATGATCGTGAGTTTGCTAATCGTATCCATAGCTTTTGCATTGCCGCAAGACCAGTCCCTTCCGCAGGAAAAAACCGCGGTGGTCTTCGGTCAGAACATCCGCTACTTCGAAGCCGGTCAGGGACCGGCTGTAATGCTGTTGCACGGAATGGGTGGCGTCAAGGAATCGTGGATGGGAAATTTCGGCGCACTTGCCGCCGGGTATCACGTCTACGCGATCGACCAGATTGGCTTTGGCCATTCCGACAAGCCACTCTTGGATTACAAAATCGCCACTTTTGTGGATTTTCTTTACGCATTCATGCAGACGCAAAACATTGGAAAGGCCACGCTGGTCGGGAACTCTTTTGGAGGCTGGATCGCGCTAGACTTTGCCATGCAGCACCCAAGCATGGTGGAAAAACTGGTGCTGGTGGATTCCGCGGGACTGGCCTGGCAGCGACCTCTAGCGGAATTGAATCCTTCTTCCATGGCAGCAACGCGCACGCTTATAGAGTCTGTTTTCTATGACAAGAAAATGATTTCTGACGGTGCTGTGCTGCGGGTCTTTACCGACCGCATGCGCAACAACGATGGATATACGATCCAGCGTACAGTGGCGGGATTCGCCACACCCCAGTTTGAAGACGCAAAGCTCGCCTCCATTCATGCACCAACGTTGGTGATGTGGGGACGGCAGGATGAGTTGATCCCGTTGGCCAGCGGCGAGAAGCTTCGCGACGGCATCAGGGGGGCCAAGCTGGTGGTGTTTGAACAGTGCGGCCACGTCCCGCAGATCGAACAGTCGGCAGAATTCAACCGCGCGCTGCTGGAGTTTCTGGGGAAGTGAGGAGCCGTCGGTTGTCGGCAACGAACGGCGCGGCATCGCTTCTTTGTCGTGCTCGTAGCTCGCGGCTCGATGTTCAAGTCTTTACGAATGCGGAGGCGAAGTCGATTTTACAAAGATAAGACCTATCCTTGGGATCCGGCTTGGGGGACGGCGTTCCGTTGGACGCGCACGAGGACGCAGTGGGTCATTTTACTGTAATTGACGTTCCGGTAGGCAAGTGATCGGACGGATCGGCGGACTCGGGCGATCATGCTCACTGACGTCCGATTTCAACGCGAATTCAAGTCATGACCATGCGAAAAAGATCGGCGAAATCTTAAGGCTAGGGTTCCGAGCGGTTAGCCAAGACGTGTACGCCTGACGGAATAGAGATGAATGGTGAGTGGAAACTATGCGAGTGCTGATCGTGGATGATGAACCCCGGGCCCAAACGGTTCTGGCAAATATCCTGTCGGCAAGGAGCGACGTGGAGCATTTCGATTCGGCCAACGACGCGGTCGAAGCGCTCGAGAAATTGGCCACAGACTCTTACGATGTCTTGCTTCTCGACATTAATGTGTTTGCCCTGACGGGCACTGAACTCGTAGATCGGCTTAGAGAGCGAAACCTTCCGTTGCCATCTATCGTGTTTGTAACGGCACAGGTTGAACACGCGGTCGCAGCCTTCGAGAGGCACACCGTAGACTACGTGCTAAAGCCTTTCTCGGACGAAAGCATCAACCAAGCCTTGGACCGGGCCTCTCGGAGAACAAAGGGCGAGCGAGCCGCACAATTGATCGAAGATTTGCCGCAGTTGCAGAAGCTGCCTCGTCCGGGTCACCCGATGATCGCGATCAAAGCTGAAGGAAGGATTCTATTCATCAATCCTGGAGATGTGGTCGCAGTTCAAGCTGAGGGCAATTATGTGTCACTGCAGCGGGAATCGGACTCCTATCTGCTGCGCGAGTCAATCTCGATCGTGGCAGAAAAGCTCAAGCCGTACGGATTCATTCGGATCCACCGATCTGCGCTCGTGAATACCTCGTTTGTGGTAGAGATCAAGCCGTACTCGACTGGAAAGTATGGTCTCCGCGTTAAAGGTGGGAAGGAATACGCAGTTACTCGCGGTTACAAGAAGAATCTCATACCCCTCACCGAATTCCGGATCGGTAGCGGTGCTTTCCTTGCGGAATAGCCTACTCATAGACGCAACGTGGACGTGAGCACCTGCCACCGACTCCGGAAACCGTCACTCCGTTGCAGTCGCCAACCATGGATACCGCGCCGTTCCTATCAACGTGTGTTGCCGAGTCAGCAACGATGACAATGGGGGGAAAGCATGGCGATAAACTCATTGCGGACACGTGACGGTACATTTCAGGCAGGGTGCAAGCTTCCGTTCAGAAGTGCCAGACGATGCCCCCGCCGGCGAAGAGATTGTATTGGCTCTTGCCCGTGTTTACATTCAGTTGCGGCACGCCCGACCAAAACCCCCGACCTTCACGGCGCAGAGTGACCTGGCGAGAATCCATCCTTGTCGAAAGTTGCGGCGAGCGATAACCCCACGCCCGCTTCGATTTGCAGCTGCCGGACGGCCCACGCAGACCAACGATGAAGGTATTTCCTGAAGCGGAGTTGTACTTATAGTCGCGTATGTCCTTGACCGCAGCCATGTCTAGCGTCTAGGTTTTGGTTCCTGTTAATAGGCTTTGCAAAGCTTGAATCAGGGCAACTGAGTTATTCTCGAACGATTCCATTGACTTCATAAGAAATGCCGCTGCACCCTCTTTCAAGAGTTTGGCTTGATTAGCTTGCCCAAGTCCACTCAGCACGATGACGGGGATGTGCTTTACGAGTACGTCGGCCTTAAGAGCCCGAAGGACATCGAGTCCCGACATTTTGGGTAACATCATATCGAGCAGAATAAGATCGGGAACATTCGCGCGAGCGGCACCGAGACCTTCCTCACCGTCAGCCGCATAGATGACATCGTAACCCGCTCTAATGAGCGCCCGTCCATTTGCGGCCCGCTGGAACTTGCTGTCTTCGATTAGAAGTATTTTCATCTTTCCTCCGCGTCGGCCTAGCGTGCAAAGCTCCTCTGGAAATGTGCGCTTCTTAACAATCAAGACTTTTATTTGTCCCGACGCGGGTCAATGATTATGTTTGTGAGACGTATCCTTCTTCTGAGCTTGGTAGCCGTCTCTAAGACTTCCTCGATCCGAGATCAGTTATCACGTGATTAATCGCCCCGTCCCAACTTCCTTCTGTTCAACCAAAAAGTCACACCACTGACCTTCATCGCCGAGTTCCGGACGCCACACGCGCCGGTAAGTTAGATCGAAGAGCACTGTCGCACGAGGTCCGCAGGGCGAGTGGATTCGCCGGATTGTGTAATATGTTTCAGGTGCCATACTGCACTGTCTTTCATTGCTTCTGGCGAAATGCGCGTTTTAGTGGGCGTGCCGCATCTGCGTGTCCTGCGGTGACGTTGCCGCACCATGCGCATGTGCAGCCGCGGCGTGCTCGTTCATAGCCTTAGCCGCTTGGGTGCGGCAGTTGCCGTTCAGGCTGCTGAACTCCTGCGTGGTGATAGAATATTTACAAAGTGGACACTTAAACGTGCTAAAGCCATTCATCATCTTGACGGTGTAATGTCTCATAACTTCAAGTGTAGTCGCTTATCCGCGTATGACTCCAAACTAAAGTTACCCTCAGTGCACTGTTAGTTCACAATCAAACGCAAAGATACCTCAATCTAAACAAACACTTACGGTCCAGAGACTTCGCGAACCCGAGAAACGCTTGGTTATTCGCTGACCGCCTGGAAAAGCTGTGAAAATCGTGATCGGCGATCCCTGATCCGGTTCACTAGAGATCAGGCCATATCAGGGATTGCGCAACCGCGAGATCGCGACATGTACGACGAATGATGTCATTCACGGAATCAGAATTAAGGAACTCGAAGCCGTAGCGAAAAGCGTTTCTTTGACGACCTATTGCATGAATCGTCACAAGGCTGCATGAAAGCGTTAATGTCAACTCTTCGACCTCGCCCAAGGGAGCTTCAATTCTTAGCATGGCTGCGATCCCGGATTCGCTAATGTCCAAGGTGTTCCCCTTCAGCACACCGCACGTTGCGAGAATTGATGGTGATATCAACCTCAATCGGGAAGCGGGGCTGGCGGCGAGCATCGGTGCGAAGCGGGGCGACTGCGGACTGATTGCGAGCTTCTTGTTCCAGTTTGCTCCGCTCGGTGATCCGATCCGCCAGCTGGACTGCCAGAACAGCCGGGATTACATCGGACTCCCGCATACTCATGCCTTTCTGGCTAGGCCGCGGTCGCAGCAGCCCGGCCGGGTTCGACATAGCTGAGCACGGCCTGCTTCAATTGCGAGTCCACTTCGTCCGCGATGGTAATAACATCGCGCAGCACCTTACTGAAATCCACCCTATCTAGGTTATTTTGTAGCGTGTTAAAGATACTGACCTGGAGGATGCGGGATTCCTCGACCACCATCGCGACAGTGTAGCCTTGTTGACGGCGCAGATCTCCGTGCTGGCGGGCCGGGATGGAGATGTCTGCTTTCTCATTTCGAGGGAGGCGTAAGCGGTGAATCAGATCAGCGATGAGATTGGGAAGATGACCGGTGCGGTCCTCAAAGTTTAATGGGATGCAAGTCAGCTCTTCATCGTGCTCTACCAGTGCAATCCAGTCCCGAATCGTCGCGTCAAGGTTATGCTCCAGTATGGAGGCCACACTTTGTGTGGGCAGGGGCCTGAAGCGTACGGGGTTGGCGAGTTTCAGGCGGATGTGTTCTCGGAGAGCGGAGATTTCGATTGGCTTTACAAGGATCTCGTCAGCCTGCAGTCGGATGGCAGAGAGCGCTTCGTCGAGCTGTGGGTACCCGCTGAGCACCAGCGTTACCGCCTCCGGATGCGTGTGTCGCATCGCGCTTACGACGGTAAACCCATCACCGGCACGCGGCATGTGCAGGTCAGAGAGAAGTGCGTCAAAATCCTCTGCCGCGATCCGGCTGAGCGCTTCCCGTACATTTGATACTGCGACTACCTCGAAGCCATCACGTTCCAGTGCTGCCTGTAGCATACCCCGGACTGCGTCGTCATCCTCTGCCAATAAGATCTTAGGCATCCTCGTTACTGCTTTCTGCCCCCCCGAGAAGCGGTATTACTTGACGTTACTTATCCAACGAGGCTAAACCAATGCCTTGACTCTGTCTGTTCAAAACTGCACAGTACTAGGTGCAATCCTATTTACACGATTGGTTCCTTGGCCACTTTTCCCTTGAGAAATGCCCTCCCGATCTAACTGAGCCTTCAACTCACTGGTGGTGGACTTCAGTTTCGGCACAAGGCGGGCCAGGGCTTTTGTTCGGATTTCGTAACAACGTCCGGCCCATTTCACATAGGGGTTTCCAAACTTCAGATTTCGACTATGAGAGTCTTGCTCCACAAGGTGAGGTTTCTATTTGGAAGAATCCGGGAGCAGGCTGTGCACAATTGAACAGTTCCTGAACTCATGACTCTGTTCAGGTGCAAACAGCTGAAGGTCATGGAAGTCACGGGTTTCAAGACGCGTGCCATTGGCTTTTTCACAGTCACTGTTGAAAAGGTCGTCTCCTTCAAAGCGAAAACAATCGTTCAATTATGCACATCAAATGTGGTCACTGGACCGCGCGGTCGGACATGGCCACTTTGGCAATCTCTCGTCGACGTTACATTGCGACGTTTGCATCGCTCCAAAGAGTACGCACGGCACCTAATCGTGCAGAACAACGTTGAGAAGTGAACTGTGGACTTCGAGCTCGCCGTTGTATCGAAGGAAGCCCAACTTCCGGAACTTGTTCATGAAGAAGTTGACTCGCGAGCGAGTCGTGCCCACCATTTCAGCGAGTGTTTCTTGACTGATCTTGGGAATCGCAACTTCTGGTGTTCCGTCCTTGCCGAAGTGAGCAAGCAGGAGGAGAATGCGGGCAAGCCGCTTCTCGCTGGAATTGAAAAGCTGGTCAACCAAATCCTCTTCGTATCGGATGTTTCGTGTCAACAAATATGCCACGAACATCTCGGAAAATGCGTGTTCCCGGTGAATCACTTCCATCATGGATTTCTTGTCGATTCGCATCAGGGAGCAATCGACCACTGCCGTAGCGGAGCACATGCGGATGGGTTGCCCCACAAGGCAACCTTCTCCGAAGAAGTCGCCATCGTTCAAAATGCCGATTGTGGCTTCCTTTCCGTTCTTCGCTAGAACAGTGAGTTTTACTTTTCCTGTCTGTATATAAAAGACAGCATCGGACACGTCGCCCTGATCGAAAATCGTCTGCTTCCTGGGAAAAGCTGCGATTGTCCTGCCGCGATCAATGGTCGAAAGGAATGTTTGAGGATCAAATTTGCTGAGTTTCTTGGCCGCCGCCGAGGATGTCATGATTGGCCCCTTTCAAATGCTTAAGGATGCCCACGAGGCCCAGGTTTCGCGAAAGGCAATATGCTATTCGATGTTCGGCGCGTCAACATCGGTTGTTTTTTACGCGTTACGGAAATGGAACAAACTTTCCGCGAATCGGCAAGGTGCCCCTTCGCATAAATATCCAATCGCGCAATAAGGGTGAGTAATTGAGACGGACTTTCGGCACGTCTTTTGCGGCGAGCCACAAAAGCAAGCATTTCGTATGTTCTTGGATCAATGTTCCCGGCATTTGTCAACGTCCCAGCGCTCGACTGCTCGTAGTTCCGCCACAAGTCGCTCGACTCGCTTCCACCCATCGTTGTTTGAGACTGACCGTATACGATCCTCGGTCTGCACGGTAAGGACCGCAAAGCCTATCAATATTTGCAGTGATTTAGGAGCTGATGCAGGCCAAAAGTGCCAACATTTCGGCAGAGTGCCGACGTTTCGGCAGTCCGCCCCCGCTCCGCCGCTCCCTCGTACTTCCGCGCTCCTTGACTGCCTAGGAATCATTCGCCTGTTTGGATGCAAATGCCCTACGCAAGGTGAATCCAAAAAACGGCGACATCCAGCTCGAAGTAGTTACGCCAGTCTCTTCACCTCAGATTTCAAATTAAGATTCCGGATTAGCTGGTGCAGGTACTTAGGGTGAATCCCCAGGAGGCGGGCGGCCTCGACATGGCTGCCGTCGGTTTCGTCCAGCGCCGCTAGAACAAGTTGTTTCTTCGTCTCGTTCAGAGTGTTGTGATACCGCGCGGCGCCAAGTCCAGACGACTGTTCTTCTAGCAGCGCGTTGGGTAGGTCTTCGGGAAGAATTTCATCGGTCAGTCCCAGCACGATCGCGTGTTCGATGGCGTTCTCTAATTCGCGAACGTTGCCCGGCCAACTGTATCGCATCAGCAGCGAACGCGCTTCGGCCGCGATGCCTTTGAAGGCACGCTTGCACTTCGCCGCGTACTTGTTGGCGAAGTAGAGAGCCAGCAGAGGGATGTCCTCGCGATGCTCGCGCAACGGAGGCAGAGCTACGGAAACCACATTCAGCCGATAATACAGGTCCTGGCGGAACTCGGTGGTTTTGATGGCCTGCTCGAGGTTCTTGTTGGTCGCGGCTAGAACGCGCGCGTTAAATGGGAGCAGGCGGGTTCCTCCGACGCGTTCGAATTCGCGCTGCTGCAGGACTCGCAGGAGCTTGGCTTGCAGTAGGGGAGCCATCTCTCCGATTTCATCGAGAAAGAGAGTGCCGTCTTCGGCGGCCTCTAGTTTGCCCTTCCTGGTGCCGACTGCGCCGGTGAAAGCTCCTTTTTCGTGACCGAAGAGTTCGCTCTCGAGCAGAGCTTCCGGGATGGCAGCGCAGTTGATGGCTATGAATGGCTGGCCGGCGCGCACACTGTTGACGTGGATGGCGCGGGCGACTAGTTCTTTGCCGGTTCCACTCTCGCCGCGAATTAGCACTGTAGAATCGCCTTTTGCTACGCGGGCGATGAACTCGCTGACTCTGCGCATCGGCCGGCTTTCACCGATGAGCGTGTCTTCGGCTTCGACCACGGCGCGAAGGCGCTGGTTCTCCGCGCGTAGAGAATCCAGCTTCAGGAGGCTCTCCAGTGTGACTGCTGCGATGCGGGAAATCGAGCTGACGAAATACGCGTGATCCTCACCGAAGGGCGGCGAAGAAGCGGGCGCACTCAGATAAATCACTCCGAGGGTTCTCTCGACCGCGACCAGGGGTACGCACAACACATGCTCGGCGGAAGTTGTGGCGGCGGGAGCGGCTGCCACGACGGCGCAGCGTTCCCAGGTCGCTTGCCGCACTAACTCTTCCCGAACGACGATCTGCTCCGTTGCCAGGTTTTTTCGATTCCAGGTGCAGGAGGGACCGGTTTCGTCATTCGGGTTCGGCTGAAGGAGGATTGCAGCCTGCTTGGCGGGGATCACTTCGCAGATCAACTCGAGCAAATCGCGCTCGAGGGCCTGCACGTCGCGGGTGGAATTGATGACGTTCGCAATCTTGAAAAATGCAGCCAGATCGCGCGCCATTCGGCCTATCCAGGAATCATCGGTGGGCAGGCCGCAGGGATCGAGGGACATCGTCTTCAATTCAGCGGTCGCCGTGTCCCAGCCGGGGCGCAATGTCAGCCGGGCGTCGTCGTCGTCGGGACCGGCGAGGAACACAAACTCGCTGCTCCCAATACGAATCCGGTCTCCATGTTGGAGGGTCTTACGGCTTACTTGCGTTTCGTTGACGAAAGTCCCGTGGCGGCTGTCGAGATCGGTGATTTCAAAAACACCGGCGGAGACCTCGCTCACCGAGCAATGCTTTCGTGAAACCGCAGGGTCGTTCACCTCCACCTGGTTGGAGGGATCTCTTCCCAGAATCAGCGGGCCATCCATCACGAACCTGACCGCTTCCTTTGGAAATCCGGAAATCGCCAGCAGCCTGGGGTTGTTCAACTCAGTCTCCCGCATGTCAGTGTAGCCGAAAGAGGCGGAGATGCATCGCCGAATCGATTCCGTGTTCTGCGGAAACAAAAAGCTCCCCGGGGTAGCCGTTTAACGACCCGCTTGGCCGCCTGCTGAACACGCCCGGGGGGCGGGCCGAGCTTATGTTGTTGCAAATCCAGCAGAATCGGAGCGAATCAGCGACGGTTCGCGTTTGGCAGGGCGTGTGCAATATGTGAATGCGTCACAGCGAGCTTTCAGCGAATGCAAGCGAGCTTGAGTGGCAAATTCAGTTTGGGTTCCGATGCAAGGAGCCCCAAGGAGGATGTCATGAAACGCAACCTTATCGGGATCCTGTCGCTGGTGGTGATGTCGGCGATGATGATCGCCACGGCGCAAGCTCAGGGAGTAAAAGCCGATGTGCCGTTCGCCTTCAAGGTGGGACGGGCACAGCTTCCGGCCGGCACCTACGAGATCCAGGCCATAAGCGATAACGCAGTCACGATCCAGAACCGTAATAGCAAGGCGGGCGCGCTGTCTGTGGTGCAGTACGATCCTCCCAGGAACACGGGCCCCAAGCTGGTGTTCCACCGTTTGGCTGGGCAATATTTCCTGGCCGAGATCTGGGGAGCCCCGGATACCACTGGGAAGGTGATCCCTCGTTCCAAACAGGAGATGAACCTGGAGAAGGAACTGCGGGCCGTCGGCCAACCGAGCGCCAGCGAAGAGATCTTGATCGCTCTTAACTGAAGGGCGACTCGCCCGAACGAACAGCCGGAGCCGGCGCTCCGGCTTTTTCGCTTTCTGGTGGTTATCGATAGGATCGAGTCTCCAAGCACCGCACGCCACGCGAACAAGCATGGCGACTAACATGACATTGATGAAGCACCGTCAGTAACACCGAACGCGCGTAGAAGCCATCTCGTTCCCAACCGATGTGCGACGCTCTAGGAATTGTGGCTGGATCACGGGCAACCCCGTCTGGAAACAGTTGTGGAAATGGCGCTGGTTCCTGTTTTCGCGTGAGTAGCAATGATTTCGCTTCCTGGTGAGATTCGCTGGCTCGTGCTGTCCCTTCGGGACTCGTTCTACGTTCCCACTTGCCCCGGCGCTTCCGTGCGGGGCTTCCACATGCCACCACTTCGGGGCTGGGATCCTGGCCCCTTGATACCGTTAAGTAATTCCCAACTTACCGAGTGGAAAGTTCTGCGGCCGGGTTCAGGGTCGATGGGGGAGAATCTCTCAGATGTGTGAAAGGGCATCCTGATGAGTCGCGTTCGTCTTCTATTTCTCTCCGGCAGCCTTTTTGGGCTGACCGGGTTTCTGCTGGGTCTTAACGGCTGCGGTGGGAACACGGCCACACTCGAAACAGTACCTCCACCATCAGGCTACACGCTTACTGCTATGGCGTTAAGCCCAGCTTCCGTTACCGCGGGAGGCACCGCGACTTCCACCATTACCGTGACTCCAGCAAATGGCTATACCGGCAGCGTCACACTCTCCTGCAGCAGTGTCACCGGTGGAACCCCGGCTCCGACTTGTTCGTTCAGTACGTCTCCGGTCGTGATCGGCGGAACGTCTGCGGTGACTTCGATGCTAACGGTATCGACTACGAGCAGCACTCCTGGGGGCAGCTACGCCATTACCGTGACAGGCAGCGATGCTAACAAAACTGCTCCCAGCAATGGTCCGCAGGGGCTGACTCTGATCGCGGCGGCGGCAGTGCAGCACGTGGTGATTATTTTCCAGGAAAACCGCACGCCCGACAATTTATTTCAGGGACTGTGTCTTGCGCCGAACGGCACAAGCAGTTCCTGCAGCACAAGCCCGAGCAGCTCCCAGTACGACATCGTCAGTTTGGGAGTCAATTCCAAGGGTCAAACCATTTCGTTCATGCCTATCGACCTGGGCACGGCCGGCAGCAGCCCGGATAACTACGACCTGAGCCACGCCCACAGCGCTTTCGACGACATGTGCGACCTGAACCCGTCCACCGGGGTGTGCAAGATGGATGGCGCTGATCTGATCCCGATTTCATGCTCAAAGGGAACAGTGGGCTGCCCGCCACCCGCGAACGCTCAGTTCATGTACGTGATTCCAGCGGACGTTCAGCCTTACCTCACGATGGCCAAGACCTACGCCTTTGCCGATCACATGTTCCAGACCAACGAGGGCCCGAGCTTCCCGGCCCATCAATTCATAATTTCGGGGACATCGGCACCTACGGCGACTAGCACTCTGTTTGCCTCCGAGAACCCTAATGCTACAGCTGCGGGATGCGTCGCTCTGGCAACAACAACCGTTAAGGTGATCGACTCCACGGGCAGCGAGACCGACAATGCACCAATCTACCCGTGCTTCGAACACCCAACCCTTACCGATTCACTGGACGACGCCGGCGTTACCTGGCGTTATTACGCGCCGTCGGAGGGTTCCATCTGGACCGCTCCGGATGCAATTGAGCATATGTGCGTCCCAAGTGAGGCAGCAGGAGGAACATGTACGGGGGCGGATTTTACGGCCACTAATCCTAAGGTTGTGCTCAACCAAACCCAGAGCAACGCCCAGATTCTTACTGACATCACCAGCAATCAACTCCAGGATGTGAGTTGGGTGATTCCGACGGGCGATGATTCCGACCACGCCCAGAGCAACGACGGATGCGGTCCGTCGTGGGTAACGTCGATCGTCAATGCCATCGGAAACAGCCCTTACTGGTCAAACACGGTCATCATTCTCACGTGGGACGACTGGGGAGGCTGGTACGACCACGTTCCACCGCCTAATGTGCTGGTGAACTGCTCGTCGTGGGGTTGCGGCTATGTGTACGGGTTCCGTGTGCCGCTGCTTGTGATATCGCCTTACATCAGGAAGCAGGGTTATATTTCCCACGTCAATCATGACTTCGGAAGTATTTTGAAGTTTGTCGAGAACAACTATGGGCTGACGCCGCTGGGCTACGCGGATACTAACGCGCTCAACGATCTCTCCGACCTTTTCAATTTTACGCAGCCGCCGATGGCGTTTACGGCCATTTCCGCGCCCTCTAACAACGCCACGTGCATGGCTGACTCGACCCCCAACGATCCCGATGATGACTGAAGGTCGTGAGGTCTAGCGCCCGCGCCTGCGCTCTTTCCCCCGTTTGCAACCACCACCGACCGTGTCGAGCGGATCTTGGGTAGAAAACCTATCGCTCCGCGGCAGTGGGCCTCGAAGAACGTCAGCTCGATTTTTAACTAACTTCGATTGGACGGCACGTCGGCCGGTTCAACACGAACGCTGCGTGGCGATCTCAATTGTCGGGTAACGGGTAAAGCGGAATCCTTAAGTTAGCGCTTATGTGGGTAGCCCGGGCATACCCCGATTATGGGCATACCCCCGCCCGGATGCGATCATCGTAAATATCCTGCCCTGAGGCTTGCTGCGCAGGTCCGAACGCGCAGCCGGGCCTCCGCCAGGCGGCGTAGGTGAGAGCCGGCGGTTCTGTGCCGCCGAAATTCTAGATCAACGGGGTCTCGCAGCGAGGACCTTGGGGTGACGCTCAACGAGGGGGTTCGGCGGACCGGTTAGATCGGGACAGAACCTCGGGCGTTTATAAGACAAGTAGTAGACATTTCAGGCAGGGTGCAAGCTTCCGTTCAGAACTGCCAGACGATGCCAACGCCGGCGAAAAGATTGTATTGGTGGCTCTTGACCGTGTTCACATTCGGTTGCGGCACGCCCGACCAAAACTCTCGACTTTCACCGCGCAGAGTGAAGTGCATGTAGATCTTGACATCGAGTCCCAAACCAGCCTGAGCTTTAACGATTCCTTGTTCTTCGGTAACTTTCTTTTGAAACTTATCCTGCTAACTTGAACTGAGGCACGCGCCTTGGACCGCGTCCGGTGTCGAAATCAATTTCTCTGCGAGGGACCATGAAGCAATTCGCAACCGTTGTCGCCATTTCTGCGTCATTTTTGTTAGGAGGGGCCGTATCTGCTGTTGCCCAGGACGAGCACCAAGAACGAAAAGAGGTGCGCAAAGAAGAACGTCACGAAGCCCATGAAGAACAGAGGCACGAGGCGCATGAAGAGCGGCGTGCCGAAGAGCGGCACGTGGCTCATGAGGAGCGCGTTGCACATGAAGAGAGGCGCGTGGAGCTTCGGCGAATTTCAGATGAACATTTTCGCGCTCACTTTGGACGTGAGCACTACTTTACCGTTGGCCGCGTGACTGTGGTGGCAGGCCATCCGCACTTCGGGTATGGCGGCTACCGGTTCGAAATCGGACAGCCCTGGCCTGCTCGATGGGCATACACCGACCACTGCTATATCGATTTCGTCGAAGGCCGGTATTTTCTGTTTAATGTGCGGCACCCGGGAGTGCGGGTTGCGGTAACCGTGGTGCCTTGAAGAAAAGTTGACTCCGTAGCGGAGCTATCTTAGCCCAGACACAACCAACTATGCTAAGCAAGGGCCTTCCGGAGATATCCTGCTACGTCACTAACAAAGCGATGCACCGACACCTCTGCGATGCGGTGGCCGACGATCGCATTCATGGTTCTTCCTACGGCGCCGAAAGGCGGTTCGTAGACGCCGGAGAAATCCAATTGCGTTTCGGTTGAGGTCAGCGGGTACACGGAAAGCTCACCCTTCATGAGCGGAAACAATCCCGGCCTGGTCGCGGCCTGCCATTCCAATTGCAACCGCGTGGTGGGAGTTGAAGTCGCATTAACGATATTTTCCTCAATGTTTCTGATGGAAATATTGATGTCGGTCTTCACCCCAATACTGCCAAAGTCGACATGCAGTTCAGCGGCGACCGATTGCGCCCGGGAAGCAGCCGCCTTCGTAGCCGACTGGAACACCGTGAGTGCGTTCTTTTTCAACGCATCGCGAACAAGTTCGTAGGGACGGTTCACATAGTCGTAGCTGCGAATCTCACGTCCTGTACTCATCGTTCGTCCAGCTGGACCGCCAGTCTTTGAATTGGCGGTCCCCGAAACTGTACCATAGCGCGCTCGTGCCAGAGGTTGATCGCGTGCGGCGTGCGTGCTCGCGGGCTCATTGTTGTCCGTTTTACTTGAGGTATCGTTTCCGAAAACAATGACAATGAATTTCGCTGTATCATGGCTACCGCCCGTATTTTCGAGCGGAAGCAGGCTAGCGCTTGATAGCGGATGTCGGCACGAAGTCGTGAGGAGGCTCGATGTCTCAGATTGACGTTCCATTGTCGCGCGCGGGTTTCGGACAGACACAGCGAGCCGACAATTGGTGGGTACAGCCGCTGGTTGTCTTTCTTGGTTTGTCGGCATTCATCGTTTACTCAACATGGGCTGCGCTGCAGGGGCAGCATTTCAGGTTCGGACCATATCTCTCCCCGTTTTATTCGCCAGAATTGTTCGGCCCCGCCCACGAGGGTTGGTTTGGTCCAGGCCCAAGCTGGATGCCTATTTGGGTTACGGGAGCGGTACTCATCCTATGGGCGCCGGGCGGTTTTCGAGTTACGTGCTACTACTATCGCGGTGCGTATTACAAGGCTTTTTGGGCAGATCCGCCTTCCTGCACCGTGGGTGAGCCACGGAAGACTTACTTCGGCGAACGATCGTTTCCTTTGATCCTGCAAAACGTCCACCGCTATTTTCTTTACCTGGCCCTGGTGTTTCTCCTCATTCTGGGACGGGACGTGTGGGATGCATTCTGGTTCGGCGGCCGGTTTGGCATCGGTGTCGGCACTCTTGTCTTGTTGACGAACCTCGTGCTGCTGACCTCCTACACTCTGGGATGCCACTCCTTCCGTCATTTGGGCGGCGGTTTTCGCGATCGGTTGGCGGGGGCGCCGGCCCGCAAGCGAGTTTACGATTGCGTGAGTTGCCTGAACCGGCGCCACATGCTGTTTGCCTGGTGCAGCCTCTTCTCGGTAGCGTTTTCCGATTTATATGTGCGGATGTGCTCGTTAGGTATCTGGACGGATTGGAGGATCGTCTAGTGGGTGAGTACGTCACGCATGAGCACGACGTTCTGATCATTGGAGCCGGGGGCGCCGGTCTGCGGGCCGCCATCGAGGCTTCGGCCGCCGGTGTAAGGGTCGCGGTCATTTCGAAATCTCTTCTCGGCAAAGCGCACACCGTCATGGCCGAGGGTGGCGTAGCCGCAGCGATGGGTAATGTGGACGACCGGGACAGCTGGCGGGTTCACTTTGCCGACACCATGCGCGGCGGTCAATACCTGAATGATTGGCGAATGGCGGAAGTGCACGCCAAGGAGGCTCCGGCGCGAGTGCGTGAATTGGAGGCCTGGGGCGCGCTTTTTGATCGCACCAGCGACGGCCGAATTCTTCAACGGAACTTCGGCGGCCATCGGTATCCTCGCCTTGCGCACGTGGGCGACCGCACCGGACTGGAGATGATGCGCACTCTTCAAGACCACGGAATCCATCTCGGTCTCGACGTTTTCATGGAACACACAGTCGTCACGTTGCTGAAGGACGGCGGTCGGATCGCGGGCGCGTTTGGATACGATCGCGAGCGCGGCCGATTTCACGTGTTCCGCGCCAAAGCCGTGGTGCTGGCGACGGGAGGAATTGGGAGGGCTTACAAAATCACGAGCAACAGTTGGGAATATACGGGCGATGGCCATGCGCTCGCCTACCATGCCGGTGCGGCGCTGATGGACATGGAATTTGTGCAGTTCCATCCTACGGGAATGATTTGGCCACCCAGCGTGCGCGGCATTCTGGTCACGGAAGGAGTGCGCGGCGACGGAGGAGTGCTGCGTAATCGGAATGGCGAGCGATTCATGTTCAAGGATATTCCGCCGCTGTACGCCAACCAGACCGCCGATACGGAAGAAGAAGGCTGGCGATACACGCAGGGAGATAAGAACGCGAGACGCCCGCCCGAGCTACTGACCCGCGACCACGTGGCCCGCTGCATCCGGCGGGAGGTGCGAGAAGGACGGGGTAGTCCTCACGGCGGCGTGTTTCTGGACATTGCGTGGATCAAAGACAGAATTCCGAACGCCGCAGAGCATATAAAGAAGAAGCTGCCCAGCATGTATCACCAGTTCAAACAGCTTGCCGACATTGACATTACCCAGGAGCCGATGGAAGTGGGTCCCACAACCCACTACATGATGGGAGGCGTCAAGGTGGACGCTGATTCCCAAATGTCAGATGTGGCTGGCCTGTTCGCGGCAGGAGAGTGTGCCGCAGGTCTGCATGGCGCCAACCGGCTCGGCGGGAATTCACTTTCCGATTTATTAGTCTTCGGGAAGCGAGCCGGAGAGTACAGCGCAGCCTTCGCAAAAGAGAACTCGCTGGGCGCGGTGAATACGGATGAACTCGGATCAGTGGAAGAACGGGCGCTGCAGCCCTTCGAGCGCAAGGGCTCCGACAATCCATACCTCGTACAACACACGCTGCAGGACGTGATGCAGGAACTGGTGGGGATCGTGCGTCTGGAACAGGAGATGCTGCAAGCGCTCGAGCGCATTCGAGAGTTAAAAACTGCCAGTCAGCGAGTCGGCGTGGACGGAAACCGGGAATACAATGCGGGCTGGCATACGGCACTCGACCTGCACTGCCTGCTGACCGTATCGGAAATTGTTACCCGGGCGGCGCTGGAGCGCAAAGAGAGCCGCGGGGCCCATTTCCGCGATGACTTTCCCGCCAAGGCCGAGCAGTACGGCGGCTTCAACATCGTGGTGCGAAAAGGCGCGGGTGGAGAAATGCAGCTCACCCGCGAGCCCATCCCCACGATGCGCGAGGATCTGCAGCAAATCATCCAGGAGATGAAGTAATGGCGGCGGCCACGTTTCGGATCTGGCGCGGGGAAAAAGGCCAGGGGAAGTTCCTGGACTACACAGCAGAAGTCTCAGAGGGCATGGTGGTCCTCGATGCCGTGCATCAAATCCAGGCTGAACAGGCCGGCGATCTTGCGGTTCGCTGGAACTGCAAGGCGGGGAAATGCGGCTCGTGCTCGGCGGAAATCAATGGCATGCCGAAATTGATGTGCATGACGCGGCTGAACACGCTCCCGCTGGACAGGCCTGTGACCGTCGAACCCATGAAGGCATTTCCGCACATGAAGGACCTGGTCACGGACGTATCGTGGAATTACGAGGTAAAGAAGCGTATCCCGAAGTTCCATCCGCGGCAGCCCGACGCGCCCGATGGCACCTGGCGCATTGCCCAGGAGGATGTCGAACGGGTGCAGGAGTTTCGCAAGTGCATTGAGTGCTATCTCTGTCAGGATGTCTGCCACGTCTTGCGCGACCATCACATGCACGAACAATTCGTCGGGCCGCGGTTTCTGGTGTATGCGGCCGCGCTCGAAATGCATCCGTTGGACGTAGGCGATCGTGTTGAAGATCTGAGAAAGCAATTCGGCATAGGTCTCTGCAACATCACCAAGTGCTGTACCAAAGTTTGTCCCGAAAGCATCACGATCACCGACAACGCGATCATTCCGCTCAAGGAACGCGTCGTGGACCGTTTCTTCGATCCGCTGTCGAAACTGTTCCGGGTATTCAGTAATTCGAAAAGATAAAGACTAGGAGATGTTATGCATTTCGAACTAAGATCCATTTCTGAGCAGAGTATTCCCGAAGCGCTGGCGAAGGTGGAGCGCTACAGACTGTTGAATGAACCCAACCTCGCTGAGAGCATCTGCCTCGACATTCTGGCGATCGTGCCCGACCATCAGCAAGCGCTGATTTCGCTGCTGCTCGCGCGAACCGATCAATTCCACTCGCATGTGGACGCGAAGCCCGCCCAAGAGGTTCTCGCACAAATTAAGGGAGAATATGAGCGGGCCTACTACGAGGGCATCGTCTGGGAGCGCCTAGGGAATGCGCGCATTCGCCACGGCGGCGCGGGAGCCGGCGCATCCGCATATCACGCACTGCGGGAAGCAATGGATCATTATGAGAAAGCCATGAATTTTGTGAAACCAGGAAACGACGATGCTACTCTCCGATGGAACACCTGTGCGCGCGTGATCATGCAGAACTCGGACATTAGACCTATCCCCGAGAATAAGCCTTCACAGGCGTGGGAGCACGACGAAGCCGGCTCCAGGATCGCAGACGCTTAGCATCACAGACCGTCATGCCGCCATGGTAGTGGAAGCATTCGATGTCGTCGGGAACATAGGAAGCTTTCGCCTCACTTTCACAACGCCAGCTTTGTCAGCAGCTTAGGTGCCGCCGACCTAGTTGGCATGTCGATTGCGACTGCACCGGTTCAACGCCTCCCCTTTATTAGCAGGACAACATGACGCTCCGAACGCTGCGCGATATGGTGTCAACTAAGTTATGAAGTCAGGGCATGGCGCGCTTTATTGGTCTGGAACGCACTGCTAGTCCCAATCCCGAACGATTACAAGAGGAACTCCTAATAGCGTGTTGCTGCTGCGTTGAAACGCAAAAGGGCCCTGACTTCGGAATCCCCTTTAATTGAAGTCAGGAGCCCTTACGCCGTTCTTGGAACGAAAAGCTAGTCCCTATTGGCAAACATAACAAGAGTCTTTAGACTCCGGTGGTGCGTTGTTAAGATTGCTGTGTGGCGATCATTCGGCGGTCAACGCCACGTCATCGTTTCCGCACGAATACAAGAAACAGCCGGAATACACAGAAGGCTCGGAAGCACTACAGCACTTTGAACGGGGATGAAAGCCTTGTTCAAGATTCTCAAGGAGGACATTGCACAGCGAACTGAGTTACTTCCGGGGCGAGATCAACTTCTCACCCGATCGAAGAAACGCCCTGACTCTTGGTTCCCTTTGATTGGGAAGTCAGGGCGGTGTTCTCCATGTGAGGTGTATTGATATCAAATCCTAGTCGCTATTCCGAACGATAGCAACGGCCTTTATTTCTGTGATGGAATTAACTTCTCAGGGTTGCGCTGGAGTAGGTTCTGGACGATCACAAACCTGTTTGCGGCGATGGTCGTTTTTCCCGGCCTCGGAGGTCGTGAAGGCAACGACGCGCCGGCTTAGTTGGCTTCCTGAACCTGGTTCGCGCTCAGGGCCAAGTGATTAGCGACACTCCAGGGGCTAGAAGCTGAAGCGCGCCTGAAGTTCGAGCACGCGCCCCGACAGTCCGCTAATAGCTGTGCCGAACAGCGGGTTGGCTACCGGCACCCCGGAACCATTGTTGAAGTAACTAACAACGGTGGAAGTGCTGCCAAAGGTGAACGGCGCGAGATTGAGTTTGCTAAAGGTGTTATAAGCGGTCATTCGCAGTTGGAGCTTCGCACCTTCCCCCAAGACTTTCATCGAAGGCAGTCCGAACTCCTTTGCGACAGTGAGATCAATGTCTTGATAGCGTGGGCCGCGGAAGGTGTTGCGCCCTATCCCTGGGAAGTCCGGAGTGTTCCCCGAGGTCTGCAGGGTAAAGTAAGGGTTCTGCATACCGGCAGTAGCGGCAGTAGCTGCCAGCGGAAAGTTTCCTGCTGTGGGAGGTAGAAATGCCGACGTATCGTGGTTGTCGCCGGCATTGCCGTTGTAACCGATCGGCCTGATCGGGCAGAGATTGGTCGCTCCCAGTACCGGGCAAACATTGTTAGCCACGGGAGTCCAAGGATAGCCGGAGTGGAACTGGAAAATTCCGTTGAGCTGCCATCCGCCGACAAGCTTGTGCAGGGCACCGTTGTGGTTGCTGAAGTTCGGCAGGTCCCAAACTGCATAAGCCCGGAAATTGTGCGTGGCATCGTAGTCCGAAGGGCCACGCTCGGTGGCATCGTCTATCGGGTAGGTCTGGTTGGTGGTAGAGCCCGGTCCTTCCGCCGAAAGTTGGTCGAACGACTTGCTCCAGGTGTACAGGACGTTGGCCGTGAAACCATGGCTGAAGCGATGCTCGAGCTGCCCGGTGAGCGCGTTGAAATTTGAGTTGGTGTCTGGCGTAAACGTATACACATTAGCGATATCGGGGTTTTGCGCTGGATA
Source organism: uncultured Acidobacteriaceae bacterium (assembly GCA_963850805.1). Classification (GTDB taxonomy): domain Bacteria; phylum Acidobacteriota; class Terriglobia; order Terriglobales; family Acidobacteriaceae; genus Sulfotelmatobacter. The sequence continues at coordinate 48,312 of CAWKNF010000006.1, forward strand.
AAAGTAGGCCAAATTTTTGATACGCGTCAGGTGATGGCCGGCACTGCCCTGGTAACCTATCGTGAACACCCAGTTTTTTGGCAAGCTGTTCTGCATCTGCCCCGAATAGAGGTAAGTATAAGGAACAGGCATGTTTGTGGGATTCGAATAGATATTGGGTGGGCTTTGTCCGGTAAGAATTGTAGGGAGGCCGTTGGCCGGATTCAGCGGCGTGATCAAGGCTGGATTCGTGGGATAGCTCTGTGGGTTGTTGCTGGTGCCTACGTTGAAAGCGATCTGGCCGTTTACGAATGGGGTGCCGAATCCGGTTGCCTCTGTTCCACAACAGATGCCGTAGTTCGCTACAAACGGTGGATTATTGCGAGTGTTGTTGAAGACATTGTCATCGAAGCGGTCGTAAGCCATCCCGAACCCGCCGCGAAAGACAATCTTGTTGTCATACTTCTTAGGACTCCATGCAAGACCCAGGCGTGGGCCGAAATTACGCCAAGTCGGGTTCCACACTCGGCTGGGATTTGTGGCCACTCCGTCGAGTAGCCCATTGATGGGATCGTTGGTGGGCTCGAAATTTGCCAGATGTCGTTTCGCTTCGGTCGGCGGAGCATAGTATTCCCAGCGTAAGCCGATGTTCACGGTAAGGTTCGGGCGAAGTTTCCAGTCGTTCTGCACGAATACGCCGTAATCGGACGACCGATAGTACTGTCCGCGGGTGGTGGGTGCGGCACCCGTCAATGGATTCACTTCGATCTGTTCGAAGATCGGTGTTCCGTTGGCGAAATTCCAGAATCCGTTGAAAACCTGGTCGGGGCGGGCTCCACCGATTAGAGCGTCGTTGTCTTGCTCGTGGCTGTACTCGAAACCGAACTTCAACGCCTTATTGCCCATCAACTTGGAGATCACGTCGCGGAACGCGTAGGTATTCTGTGCCAGGATTCCCGGAGAGTCGTCTCCCTGCGCCGCTCCATAGCGAATGCGCTGGCCGCCCGGCAGGGGCAACCCCTGAATTTCGATACGCGGGATAGCGAAGTTTACCTGGGGATTCGAAGTGATGCCATTGTAGGCATAGCGTGTGAAATTCAGCCGCGCTTCGTTGAGCGTGGTCGAGTTGATGGTTCGCACCCAGGAAAGGAACCCGCTGGGACTGAAGGCCTTGGTGCCGAAGTCCGCGCTGGGCCGTCCTTGGGCCGCACCGTCGGCAGCCAGGGTGTTGTAGAACGTGAGGAAGGTATTGGCAGCAAACAGGTTCTTGCCCTGGTTGTAGTCCACTCGAATGTTGTACTGATTGCCGGTGGTAGTTGCCGGCAATGCGATCTGGGCGAATTCCAAGTCCGGGCTGCCGTCCAGGCCTCCTCCAGCAAATTGCGCCGGATTGCCTCCCGTGAAGCTGGGATTGTAGGTACCGTAGCTAGCGTAAGGAGAACCGATGTCGATGCCTCCTGTGACCACTGCGCAGGGTTGACCGGCCTGAATCCAAAGGGTGCAGTCCGTACCGAGCACTTGCTTAATGCGCGGAGCGAGACCGCTTTGTTGAAGAATTGTCGCGATCCCGCAGCAGGTGTGCGACTCGGGTGAACCCGGCCGATCCGCTATAAGAAGGGCATCGAGCTGTGTCGTTTCCACCCAATTGTTTTCGAAAGTCGTGTTGCTGGCTCGCAGACCCTCATAGTTGAAGAAGAAGAAAAGCTTATTCTTAATGATCGGTCCGCCGAGGGTGCCGGCGAACTGGCGGTAGGCATCGTCATCTCGTACCGGCGGTGTAAAGCCTGTGCCGGTGTCGTAGCCGCTGAACTTGTTGTAGGCATTAAAGTTTGGGTCGTGGTAAAGGAATAATCCTCCGCCGTGCAGTGCATTCGTTCCACTCTTGGTAACGGTTTTGATGTGAGCGCCCGAGCTGCGTCCATCCGAAGCGTCATAGTCGTTAGAGAGAACCGTGATCTCCTGCACCGATTCAATACTGGGAGTGATGACAGCCGCGCCACCCCACTCCAGGCTGTTCACGCTCACGCCATCCACCAGATAGTCGTTCGAAGTAACGCGCTGTCCGTTGGCGCTGATGGGCTGCTGGTTCTCGACCTGGAAGATGGCAGTGTTGGATCCACCGGGTCCGGCGGAGCCACCATTGCCGCCAGCGCCATTGGGAAATCCGGCGGATTGACCGCTGCCCATGCGCGCGCCATCGCCGAAAACTCCGGGAGCCAGGCGCAGCAGTTCATAGGGATCTCGGTCGATTTCCGGAAGACTCTCGACCTCTACCGATGAGAGCGTTCCCGAGACGGTGGCGTCTTCGGTTGCAAGCATCGGCGGCGCGCCAGTCACGGTTACAGTTTCATTGGCGGACCCGTTCTCCAATGTGACGTTCGCCGCGGTTGCGGCTTCGGAGCCAACTTGCACCCCGGATCTGGAGTTCTTCTTGAAGCTGGCGGCTTCCACGTCGACTTTGTAAGTGCCCGGGGGAAGCTCAGTAATGCGGTAAAAACCAGCCTCACCAGTGACAGTACTATGGCGTACGCCAGTCGCCTGGTCGGTGATGGTGACCGTGGCGCCTGGGACAACGGCCCCGCTCTTGTCAGTCACGGTGCCCTCCAAGCTCGCTCCGTACTGGGCCACTGCGAATGACGAGAGCAAGGTGAGAATCGTACAGATCAGCAGCAGGCGGATGCTTAACGCGATGCGAGCCATGAGCTACCTCCGAGAACAAACGTCAACCTACTCACAAATTGCGAAAGTGTCTTCGGCTGGTGAATCGACGGAAGCACCAGCCGGGCAAAGAATGGTTTATACTCCGGTCCGATCCGCCATTTCTGTGCAGAAGTGACCACAGTGAATCTCAGAAGGCGTGCCCGTGCATCGTTAATGAAAGGCGTGGAGTTGGCGGTGGCTCAAAAGGATTGTTGTTGAAACATCGCCTTATCACTCATCGACGGGTCAATGAGCGCTAGCTTGATTACGCCAATCATTTGGAACTGGTTTCTTCCTCCCGAAAGTTCACTGACCGCTCACCATTACCTTGAGCCCATACGGCGGCACAATCTCATCCGTCTTGACTTTCGCTGTAGGCGCAGCAAGCAGCACCACCGACCGCCCACGCAATGCGTCCAGCACCGTGAGTACGTTCTGATATGGTGCCCGCGCATCTGCCTTCACATAGACAGCTCCTTCATTCAGACTGCTCAGAGCACTTACGTCCACCGGCTTGACACCGGCAAACACCTTCCCGTCTGCCGTTACGCTCACCACGGTCGCGCCTTCTTTGTCTGCTGCGGGCATCTGTATCGTGTGGCTGGCCTCCGCCATTTCCACATGGATTCCCTGCTGCAGCTGTGGTTTTGCCGAATCCTGCGCCCCCGCAATACATGTCATAGCAAATGCAACCATACACAACTCAACCGCTGACTTCATAAGGTTCACTCCCTTCGAGTTTGCCAAGGATAACTGTTTATGTCTTGCTGCCGCACATGTCAATCAGTCGAATCCTGTAGTCGACTTGGCGTCGCTTCGAGACTTTCCTGAGCGATGATTGATGAAAAACGCGATTTCACTCAAAATGCGTCGGGCAGGGGTTTGAGTTTGTAAACGCATATTTCCCACGCAGTTCCACTATGCCGCCGTCGCCGGGATAGTCCACTTCATCCGCACCGCAAGACCAGTAAGCGATCCGCCCATTCGGACAATACCCGTTGACATTTGGGCAATTAGACGTCGGTAACAGCCTGTTTCTCGTGGAATCAGGCTATGCTTGGGCGGTTGGACGAAGGAGCCTGCTTTATGACAACCACTACTCGCCGGGCGTATTTGGGTGTTCCCGCCATGGTTTTCGTCCTTGTTTTCTGCATAGGCTTGTTCGCACAATCAAGGCCAGCCGCAGTCTCGACTTCACCTTCTCCAGTTGCACGCGACCTGAATTCAACCTTGGCGGAGTTGATGCGCACGGTTCCGGCAACCAGCCAAGACCTGACGAGCCTGCAGCAACAGGGTGGGAGACTCCACTGGGTCACATTCTGGCGGGGAGACAAAGCCCAACTGTCCCAAATGACAGCAGCGTTGCGCCGCAATCTCCAATTTGCTGTGCCGGCTTTGATTCAAGATGCGCAAGCCTCTGGGGGAAGCATCTCCACGACCTTTAAACTGTATAAAGACTTGACGGTGGTCTGCGAGTCTCTAGATTCGCTGCTCCCACCCGGGTCGCGCGAAGGTAAAAGGGAGCTGACAGCCTTGAGCAACGACATTTCCGACATGAATCGGCTCGGGGAAGAATTGTCTTCCTATATCCAGCAGACCGCGGCTTCGATGGAGAGCAAAAATGCTGAGCTAGTGTCTTCGGCGGGCCGCTCTCCGAAGAGAGTCGTTGTTGACGATAACATCCTGGAAAAGTCCTCGCCCAGGAAACGCCGCCCGTCCAATCAATAAAGTAGTTCAGATTTTGCGAACGGGTTGACCGGAACACCTGAGCCTAGCCCGTGAAAAATCCGATTTTACCAAAACCCCTCACTGAGCGAAATCGCCTGGTCTATAAGAGGGGATGTCAAGGACATTTTTGTCCCTCGACCGGAAGGAGAGCGAGATTCCGTGACTTCCAGCCCCTGTTCGTTATGCGCGCCGTTGGCTTCTGGTTTTCTGCCCTCTAGTCCTGCCGCAGGTCTTGCGTGGTTCCATCTCATTGACCCGGCTCCGAGGCGAACAGACGGCGCAAGCTTGCGCTATCGCCTGATTTCAGCAATTGGGCTTCATCGCTGATCATCTCCGCGGGTAAACTGTTCCAAGCGCTCGCCCATAAAGAGCACCGGGAACCACTCGCGCTGTAACTCGGCACCAAGACAACGGTAGAAGTCGATGGCAGAGGTGTTCCAGTTGAGCACCTCCCAACGCATGCCGTAACAGGACTGCCTGCGCGCAATAGTCGCCATGTGCTTCAGAAGCGCCTTTCCGATTCCATTCCTGCGGAACTGCGCCCGAACGAAGAGATCTTCCACGAACAAGCTGTAGCGGCCTACCCACGTCGAATAAGTGAAAAAATAGACAGCATAGCCAGCTGGGTGTCCGTCCCACTCAGCAAGCAGCGCATGGAAGCGCGAGTCTGTCCGAAACCCGTCGCGCAGGAGGTCCTCAGCCGAAATGTCGACATGTTCCAGTTGACGCTCAAACTCGGCAAGTTCACGAATCATCGTCACAAGAAGCTGTGCGTCTGTCCTAGTAGCCTCACGTATAACTAGCATGGGTTCTCTGCATAGCCAGATCTGGCTGGGTATTGTACCGAGTCCTCCGCCTCAACTGTTGAAATATCGCCTTAGGCACTCATTGACGGGTTCTGAGTTCTAAGTGACAAACCTGTTCACGGAAAGTCCAAGCCCGATTCGCAGCCATTGAACCTCCGTAACCTTCGCCCTCGCGGATCACTGCGCTACCTTGTTCTCACCGGTCTACCAGATGAGTCTCAAACGCAACTCCAAACAAGACAGGCGTCGCCGGCAACGCCAATTGCTGAACACCGGCGTGCAAGTATTCACCGGTTCTGCCCACGTGGATGCTCTTGGCATCAATCTCAGCGATGTCGGGATGCGCCTGTTTGCCGTCGCGAATCTGCCCTTGGGGTCTCAAATTCAGGTTGAATTTCTTCCCCCCCGATGCACAGAACGGGTTCGAGTTTGTGGGATCGTTCGCCATCGCGCTCTGTATCTATACGGAATCGAGTTTCTGGTGGACTCAGATCAACACCGAGATAGTTGGGCCGATGTCGGCACGATTACAGGCCGTCAGGCCACTCAGTCCCAGTGAACTCGCGACTGAACCCGAGCAGGCATTCGACTACTGTCGCAAAATCCCGTTACACTCAAAATACCTCTGGTGGGTTTGAGCGCTATCGCCTCGTTGCAACTGTTGAGGCGAAGATTATAATTTCTGCCAATGAACCAACCGATTATGAGTAGCATCGAACCCAAAAGCAAGACCCGCTAGGAGGCGATATGAAGCATTTTCTAATCTCAATTGTGGTTGCCGGTGGCTTGCTCGGCCATGCTCAAGCATCTCAGCGCGTGTCAGGTGAGACCAAAGGCGGGACCCCTTCCATAACGATGTGCATCCTTATCGACAATAGTGGCAGCATGCGCGACAAGCGAGCAAGAGTGATAGCCGCTTCGCTCGCTTTGGTGAGAGCGTCCAAAGCCCACGACGAAGTCGGCATTGTAGATTTTAACGACGAGGCTCTCAACGGCCTCCCGGACGGCGAAGATTTCACCAGCGATATCAAGGAAATGGAAAAGGCGCTCACGCATATCGACTCGCGGGGTGGCAGTGCTATGCGGGACGCTGTCCGCACGTCAATCGATCAAGTTGAGCAGACGGCTCACAATGACAGAAAGATCCTCGTGTTGGTCACCAACGGCAACGATACTTCAAGCACGGTAACTCAGGAACAGTTGCTGGGCAAGGTCAAGAACAGCGGTGTTCGGGTTTACTCCATCGGATTGCTGAATAAAGCCGACCCAGGCCAAGCCGCGGCCAAGCTTGCTCTGGAGCGACTTGCGGAGGCATCTGGCGGCCGGGCTTACTACCCCAAGGATCTTGCGGAGTTGGGGGACGTCTCTCAGGAGATTGCGAACGGCGTCCGCAAACAATAAACCAGGCGCTCTCGATCCAAAGCGAACAAGCGCACCCCACAAATCAGCGTGGTGCCGGAGCGTCTTCTGGGCGTGATTTCCTATGAGGCACGCGATAGCGCTGGCGATTCTGCTTCCGAGCCCGCAGGCTGGTTGGACGATCCCGACAATGCCAAGCACTAACGACGCCAATGGCAACCCAGGCGCAATTGACGATAGATCGCGACAGCACGCAATATAAAAAGGCGCCCACTTTTGCGATAGGTTGTGATTGTCCGCACCACCAACCTAGCGAAAAGGAGCGCCTTTATGAGTCAAGAGAAGTATATCGGCATGGACGTTCATCAGGCCACCATTTCGGTTGCCGTGATGGATGCTCAAGGCAAGCTGATCATGGAATGCCTGCTGGAGACCAAAGCAGCCACGATCCTTGCGTTCATCCAAGGACTGCAGGGAACTCTGTCGCTGACCTTCGAGGAAGGAACATCCGCTGCCTGGTTGCATGACCTTCTGAAGCCCCACGTCAGCCGATTGGTGGTCTGCGATCCGCGAAAGGCTGCCCTGTTGCAACAAGAGTGACCGGATCGACGGGCGCAAGCTGGCTGAGCTGTTACGCACCAACCAACTGAAGCCGGTCTACCACGGAGAGCATGGAGTACGCACCTTGAAGGAACTAGGGCGCAGCTATCTGACCATCACGAAAGATGTCACGCGCGTGATGAATCGGATCAAAGCCCTCTATCGCAGCTGGGCCATTCCCTGTAACGGTACGATGGTGTACGCTCCACGGCATCACGCCGAGTGGTTGGCCAAGATCGTGGAACCAGGAGTTCGGGTTCGAGCCGAGCGCTTGTATCAGCAACTCGATAGTCTGCAACCGGTGCGTCTGCAAGCGCGACGCGAACTCCTGCTCGAAAGCCACAAGCATGCTGCCGTGAAGTTACTTCGTCAGATTCCTTCGGTCCGATTCGCGCCGCCCTGCTGGTGGCCTTGCTGCAGACCCCGCATCGTTTCCGTACCAAGCGACAGCTGTGGGCCTACAGCGGTTTCGCAGTCGAGACTCACGACAGTGGCGAGTACCGCTGTGTACGAGGCAAACTGCAGCGCAACCGAGAGCGCATCACGGTGCGCGGTCTGAATGACAACCACAATAAGGATGTGAAGAGCCTTTTCAAAAGTGCCGCCATCTCTGCCAGCACGCGTCCTGGCCCGCTGCACGATTTCTATGCTGCTCGGATTGCCAAAGGGATACGGCCAACGATGGCTCGTCTCACTCTGGCGCGAAAGATTGCCGCAATCGTTTTGACGATGTGGAAGAAAGGAGTGGGTTTCGATCCCCAACAGTTGCATCGGCAAGCCGCTTGAGCCTCTCCGGTGAAGAGGGCTTCCATCGCAGGATTTTCTCGGGTGATTGGTCGCTCCGGTTCGGAGAGCTCGGTTCGAGGGTGAGTATCAGTCAATGAGGTCGGCCGCGTGTGCTTCGGCACCGAGTCATTCATAGCACGTTATGCCTCCTCGGATAACCAGAAATAGCCATAGGCCACGAGCCTCGGATAGAACCATGGTTGACCTTGAGTCGCAGTCAGGCTTGCCGCTCTCTCGAACTCGACGGCATCGCCACCATCCGCGGAGGAAACTTATGAGCGTGGGCAATCGGCCAAGCTTCTCCAGAGAAGTGAAACTTCAGTGGGCTGGATCTCGAGAAAGAAATCTCGCCTCCGGTCGAGGCAGAACTTTTTTCTTGACATCCCTTTTTATAGAACTCATTGACCCTCAACGAGTGTTAGCGCCTGGTAACGACAGCTATCCAACGACCACATGGACTCGCAACACAGAAAGTAACTAACTGCCTTCCCCGCTAGCTCTATTGGGCTTTTGCAAGAGCCAGAGCCAGATGTCCAGCCTTAGGCTGCCCATGTCTCCTAAAATGTCTGTAACTTCCTTCGATCTGCACCGTACTGCTTTATGGATGCCAAAAGGAATATTGCGAAAGAACCGCAGCCCCGCGAGGGCGAAATCCGACAGATGGAGGGGCTCGGTTTGGAGAGCGTAATCGAGCGCGCCCAGGACCACGATGCCGAGGCCCAGGGGGAGATTTATCGCCGTTATGTCCGGCGCGTATTCGGATTGTGTCGTTACATGCTGAGCTCACGGGAGGGTGCGGAAGATGCTACCAGCGAAGTCTTCCTCAAATTGCAGCGCTCCATCGAGAGCTACGACGGTTCAATACCATTCCCCAGGTGGCTGTTACGGGTGGCGGGCAACCAGTGTATTGATACATTGCGTCGCCGGCACCGTGGGCTGAAGGTGTTTGTGGAAGTTGAAGACGGAGCTGCTGACATCGAGACGGCCAGTTCGCAGCCGTCGCCGTTGGGCGCTGTCATCAGCGCGCAAGAGAGAGCGCAGGTGCGGGATACCATCGCACGCCTGCCGGAGAACTATCGTGTGCCGCTGGTACTGCGCTATTACGGCGAGCTGAGTTATGACGAAATCGCGCAAGTGTTGGACCTGGAGAGGAACAACGTGGCGGCGCTGATATTTCGGGCCAAGCAGGAGCTGCGCCGGAAACTGGCCCCTAGGAGCAAGTGACATGGAATGTTATTCGGAACAGACTTGCGCCCTCGCCGTGGACGGCGAACTGGGGGCGGACGAGGCGCGGCGCCTGCGAGAACACCTAGCCACCTGCCGGCGCTGCCGGGAGCTAGTGGATGCATTGCGGGCTGAGAACCGCGTTCTGAGCGAGAGTCTGCACGAGCTTCCGGAAGAAGCAGCCAGCCCAGCGGTCTTCTCCCATCTGCGTAGGTCTTGGGTGTGGCGCGACCTGGCGGTGATGGCCGCGGTGCTGGCGCTAGGTTCGATCAGTTCCAGTTGGTTCGACAAGCTGAGTATTCCGGCAGCGCTGGAATGGTTCAATCCCTTCAGCCAAAGCGGCCTCACGAACCTGATGTTCAACCTTTCTGACTACTTTGCACACGGAGGCACTGCCATGCTGACTGAGTATGCTGCTATCGTTGGGGGTTTCTTTTTGCTATTGCTGTTGGGCAGCAGCGCACTGCTGCTGGGGCGCCGAGGGCGGCTGCGCCCGCCTGGCCTGCGCTTGCTAATTATGGTGCTTGCGTTGTCGTTGCCCGGCTTTGCTCTGGACCGGCGTCACGGTGACCTTGTCACAGTGGCGGCCACCGACACTGTGGACGACACCCTTTTGGCCGCCGGCAACACCGTGCGCGTGGACGGCGTGGTCGATGGCGACCTGTTGGCTTTCGGCCGGACCGTGGAAGTACGCGGCACCGTCAAGGGCGACCTGGTCAGTTTTGCCAAGAGAACTGTGGTCAGCGGAACCGTGGAAGGCCGCATCTACACGTTTTCCGAGTCGCTCGACTTGAACGGGCAATTGGGTCACAGCCTCTACGGCTTTGCGCAATCCTTGCGGGTGAATGACCGCGGCCACGTGGGTGACGGTATCCTGGCTGCCGCCGGCGACGTCAGCCTGGAGGGCGACGTGAAGCGTGGTGTGGACATCTTGACCAGTGGCAATGCCGATGTGAGCGGCAGTATCGGCCGCGATCTGACTATGTCCGGAGTCAGCCTTACGCTGACCAACACAGCCCGGGTCGGCGGCAACCTGAGCGCTCGCGTGCACCAACTGAAAGAGGTGCACATCGCCGACCGTGCGATCATTGCGGGCAAACGTGACATCCAGGTGCAGGTGAGGAAGAGCCAGTTCACGCGCCCGAGATTCTACTTCCACCAAGCTATCTGGTTCGCTGCCGCCATGCTGGTGGGGTGGCTGGGCCTGGTTCTGTTTCCCGGCTTCTTCCGGGCCACGACTCAGGCGGTGGGCTCAGGCTGGCTCTGCCTCGGGCTGGGAGTTGGGGTTCTTGCGGGTGCGCCGGTGGCCATGGTCGTGATAGCCATCACGCTGATTGGCATCCCGATCTCGCTAATGTTGTTCGCACTGTATCTGGCTGCGATCTACCTGGCGAAGGTTTGGGTAGGAGCCTTCTTGGGGCGGATACTTCTGAAGCCCTCTGGCGCGACGAAGGGCGATTGGTTGCTGGGACTTCTAGTGGGCCTGTTGATCCTCACTGTCGTTGGGTTCATCCCGTATCTGGGCGGGTTGGTCCGCTTGGGGGTGGTTTGCTTGGGTTTGGGAGCTTTTGCCGGACAGCTTTATCGTGCTTCACGACCGGTGATGACAGCCTAAAAAGGACCTGCTTGGGGGGGCTGGTCGGATAATAACGATCGGAGAATTACGGGAGGACTCCTCCCTCGGAGACCAATCGGGCAACCGTGGCCGCGACGACCGCGTTCATCCAGTACTCCCGGCCCTCTCAAACGTCACCTGATAACGATGCGAGACTTTACGGGCTTCACCGCGAATTTCTACTGTCCGGTAGCGTTAAGCGCCAGCGTATTTCCAAACTCATTCCCCACCAGCCATAAGTCTCCAGTAGGGATCACAGTTCCTCCAAACAAAATGTCATTCTGAAAACTGCCATTCACCGGATTCGGGCTGACCACAATGCTCCACCTCGTGCCGTTCCAGTGTTCCACCAGAGTCGACTGCTCCCCTGAGCCCGAGGCCGCGAAGTACGAACCGAACGCCCAGATGTCATTCGCCGAAACCGCCGTGATCCCCCACAGTCGGTTCGACTGATACTGGCTGTTAGGGCCGACGTTCGGACTCGAGACAATCGACCATCTGGTCCCATCCCAGTGCTCGAGAAGAGTCTTCTCCGGCCGTGTTGAGTTCGGCTGCGCCGTGTACCAGCCCACGGCCCAAACATTCGTAGGAGAAAGTGCCACTACGCCGAACAGCACATTCCATCCCGCGCCCGCATTCGGACTTGGAATCACGCTCCAGGTGCTGCCGTCGTAATGCTCGATCACAGTTGAATATTCCGCCACGGTTCCGACCGCCCACACGTCATTCGTGGCGTCTGCGGATATTCCGTACATGACAGCGTCGCTGTCGAGTGTCTCGAATGCCGTCCACGCAGTGCCGTCGTAGTGTTCGAAAAGAGGGTACAAGGCCGAGAAATCGTCAGTCAGGATAAAGCCCGCCGCCCAAATGTCGCTCGCCGAGATTGCCGTCACCGATTCCAGCGACGGCTCGTCAGTGGTCTGAAATGTAGGGCCGGGAAAGACGCTCCACGCAGTGCCGTCGTAATGCTCGATCACCTGATTCGGCTGCTTCCCTTCAGTATCTTTATTGATAAGGCCCACCGCCCAAACATTGGTGGGGGAAAGATCGACCATCCCGCCCAACAGGCTGGTGTTGTCGCCCTTGATGTCAGGGACGGTAAACGCCGACCACTTGGTGCCGTTGAAGTGAATCGCAGTCTGCCCCACGGCCCAGATGTCGGACCTCGAAGACGCGGAGACGGAATGTAAATCATTCTGGAAAGGGAAGGCATGCCCATTGGGCGTTTTCACGACCTTGAAGATGGAACCGGCAGCCGGAGCTGCATGCGAATCTGCGGCGATCTGCGATCGAAGCCTGGGAACGGCGACGATCGCCGTTAAGAGAATAGTCAAGAGCTTGCAAACCGTCTTCATCGATCGCCTCCCCCGTTTAGCTTGTGTAGCAAGAACTGCGTTGGAATATTAGTCATTCAATTGTCCGCAGTTGTCACGGGGATGTCAAAACAAGCGCCTTTCTGATGACGTAACTTTGATTGTGTAAAAGTGAGAGGGTGCAAGTTGGTTCTGGCCTCGCAAGCTAAAGCCGATCCGTTCTTCTGCCAAATTCCTAGCGGAGGACGCGGCCTGACCTACATTCTGAGCGCTATGGCCTGGTTAAATCAGCTACCGCCAGGTCGTTCAGAATGGGAACCGGACCGTAAGGATGGCAATCAGTCAAACATCGCCTGTCCGAGCCGGGCTCGGAACGACCGTTCCGGTAGAATGTCCCCCGAGTCCCTGCGAGGCATGGCTATGGCAAGAATATCCACGAAGAGAAAATCGAATTCCCGCAAGAAAACGAAGAAATCACCGCCGAGAAAGCGGAAGGAGGCCCTGCGTCCGGCAAAAAAAATCACTGCGCCGCGGCGGGCAGCGGAGGTCGGCGGCGAGAAGCTGACCTTCAACCATGCAATGGTCTATGCTGCAGACGTGCGACGCGCGCTAGGCTTTTACCGCGACCTGTTGGGATTCAAGCTCGTGGACGAATTCCGCCACGAAGGTATACTCATCTATGCGCGGCTGCGCGCACCTGGAGGCGACGGCACGATCGCGCTGCACTTGGCGGGGCCGGGGACGCCGCTTGCCAGTGATGGTGTGCGGTTGTACTTCGAGATTCGCGAAGTTGATGAATTCTGCCGCAAACTGCGGGCCAAGGGCTTCTACATAACACAGATGCCGCGCATGACGCCTTGGGGTTGGCGTCACGCCTATCTGAACGATCCCGATGGCCACGAGATCAGCATCTATTGGGCCGGTGAGAACCGCATGAAGAAGACCGTCATGCGCGTGGCAAAGGAAGTTGAGCGGGCGCCTGCCGCGAAAGGGCGATGACGGTCGCCGCCCGTATTCGCCGCCACACTCGGATGAAGATCAATCTCACGATCCACGCACTCAGAGATTCAGGCTGAGACGCGTCATTGTCCTGCGGGTTTTGGCAGCAAGTCCCGATGCCACAGTCGCATGGGAGTCCCTGCGTGACAGTAAAGGCCTGTTTGCGACAGGCCGCCATTGATGGGCGAAGACAGCTTAGAAATTCATCGCCTTGATGCCCGAGTCTTTGCGCAGCTGAAGAACCAAATTCATCGAACGATAAGCTTCCATAATACGGTCACGACCACAACAGCGAAGCCGATGGTGTAAACGATTCCTCTAGCCTTGAGGAGCTTATCGTGCATGTACATGGGTGGGCTCTTTCCACTGCTGAACAAGCATCGCTTTTCTATCGGGTTTGTCAAAGCGACAAATTCCAGTTTTCGACGCACAGATCCGCCATACCATTGAGAGATTCGCATCGGTTAGCACAGATCAGCTTGCCATTCCAATAGCTGTTGCAACATCGCGATATCTCATTGACCCGGCTCCGAGGCGAACAGACGGCGCAAGCTTGCGCTATCGCCTGTTCTTGTCAGTTGACATTCGATTGCCGCTAAGATTGGTATGGCAGAGTTGGCGAATGAACGACATAACTCGATATCCTGCGATCAACGCTGTGCTGACCGAGTGGGCAGAGGGACTGAAGCGCTCGCTCGGAAAGAAGATTGTCGGGCTGTATCTGACCGGCTCGCTGGCATGTGGAGATTTCGTGCCGGAAAGAAGCGATATAGATTTGCAGGCAGTCGTTCGGAGTCCACTGACGGAAGATGAACTCAGATCGGTTGAACGGTTGCACAGACAGATAGAGGGACACTGTCCCCAATGGGCAGCCCGGATCGAGTGCTCCTACGTTCCTCTCGAACTCATGTCTGAATTGACGCCTCCTGCAATACCGCGCCCGTGGTGGGGATTTGGAACTTTGTATGCCGAGGCACCAGCCGGGAATGAATGGATCATCAATCATTACCTTCTCTCCAAGCACGGCATCGCTCTTGAGGGGCCTGCTTTCGGCAGGCTGATACCACCGATTGACATCCACACCGTGCGACAAGCCAGTGCCAGAGATTTGTTTCAAGAATGGGTACCGAAAATTGAAGACCGCGCGTGGCTCTCGAATAGCCATTATCAGTCGTATCTGGTTTTGAATCTGTGCCGCATCCTGCACACGGTTATTCATGGCCAGCCGGGTTCTAAAAAGGTTGCTGGTCAATGGACCAAAGCAACGTATCCCCAGTGGAAAAACTTGATAGAAGAAGCCGAACAATGGGCGTACGGCAGGGAGATGAAGCGGCAGGCTGATGCGGTGGCGTTCCTACGATTTGCAGTCGAACGGGTGAATGAAACGGAATTGCTCCCTGAAAAGAGCGGCAGCGTATCCAGCCGATTCCCTTAGCGGCAGTGGCACGGTTGAGGGGTACCCTGAGCGCTGCATCTTCCCTGAATGGATGGTCAGATTCCACAGCGGATATGTATTGACGGAAAAGGACTACAAAGATGTTTCCGCCCTCTGCGAAAAATATGACATCGAGCTTCCGGAGGAGTATTGCCGATTTAAAAATGGCAGTTGACTCGAGCGTGCCGTCAGTTAGTGAAAAATCGCGATAACGCTCATCCTATGAGAGAGGATGTCAAGCAAAAACACTTCTCCACTCCTCTCCGTGAGACCTCGATCGGTGCTTGCATCCAGGCCCCTTCTTCTTCGTGGAAAGGATTTTGGTTTTAACGCCTGAAGCGCCACAGAATACGACAGGGGATACGGATCGCAGTTGCTGGTTTCCCTTGAGTGGTTTCATGCGGCGGTCTCGACACCATTCGTTGCGAAGCTGCGCAAGCCCACCGTTGGCTTAAGTGCCAACCATCATCCTATGTGAGGCTCAAGGCCTATGGCTTTTTTGGGTTATCCGAGGGGGCATAGGATTGACCCGGAGACTGGGTGCTGATGCAGCACCCGAACGCCTAATGAGCGCATGGATACTCTCCCTCGAACCCGAGCATCGCCAGAACCGATGGGTCACCACCGAGGCGTGAAACCTGGGAGACCACCTGAGCTCTGTGCAACGCTCAAGCTGCTTGCGGCTTCAGTTGTTCCGCGTCGAAACGTTCCTCCTTCTTCCAAAGTGTCAAAGCAATGGCCGCGATCTTTCGGGCTAAGGTCAGACGTGCCATCTCGGGCTTCATGCCCTTCGCCAGCAACGCCACATAGAAGTCGCGTAACGGACCCATACCACAGCTGGCTCGGGTCGCGGCGCCCTTGAAGATCTCTTTCATCTCGTGGTTGTGATTCTGATTCAGACCCCGAATCTGCTGCGGCTTCTTCGAGCGTTGCAGTTGTCCGTGCGCGTAGCGATATTGCGCACTGTCGCGGGTCTCAATGCCCAGCCCGCTGTACGTCCAGAGTTGCCGTTTGCTCCGGAACCGGTGCGGCGTCTGCATCAGTGCGATCAAGCGGGCAGCTCGAATCGGACCGATACAGGGAATCTGGCGCAGCAGTTTCGAGGCTTTATGTTTCCGGCTCTCCGCCAGTAACTCAGGACGCAGGGTTCGCCGTAACGCCTGCAATCCATCCAACTGCTGATAGAGCAGCTCGGCACGCCGGCGCACGCCGGCATGCTCGATCTTCTGTAGCCACTCTTCCCGATAACGCGGAGCATAGACCTGGGTCCCCGCACAAGGGATGCTCCAGCCACGATACAGAGCTTTGATCCGATTCATCACCCGGTTCAGGTCTTGGCTGAGGGTCTGATAACTGCGCCCCAGCTCGCGCAGCGTCCGCAGTCCGTGTTCCCCGTGATAGACCGGTCGCAGCATTCCCGTGCGTAACAAGTCGGCCAGCTTGCGCGCATCGATCTTGTCGCTCTTGTTGCCTTCCTTTAATAAGGCATTGCGCCGCGGATCGCAGACCAGCACTCGTTCGACCTGGGGTTGCAGCAGATCGTACAGCCAAGCCGCCCAGGTCCCTTCTTCCCAGGTGACATGCAACTCGCCCCGCAGACCGTGGATGAACTGCAGAATGCTGCTGGCTTTGGTTTCCACGATCGACTCCATCACCAGCTTGCCACTGCCGTTCAGCACCGCGATCACGGTCGCTTCCTTGTGCACGTCCATGCCGATATACTTGATGTCGCGACTCATGCAGTTGCCTCCTTGAGGGAAAGATCATTCGCGTCAACGGAGTCTTTCCCTCAAGGTAAAGTGCCATTCTTCAGCTGATTTGCCTACCTGCTCCTTCCGTTATGCGTTGCCGCATTGCTATACGGGCCGCTCTCTCATAATGCATTGACCCGGATCGGTCAATTCTCGGTACTGATCTAATACATTGTTGCTGGGGATCGCGCTTCTGTGCTTCGGCCGCTGTGGAAGCGGGTGCTTGGCGAACCGGGCTGGAGTGTTTGGCAGGTGCTGGGTGCGCTGATTACTTAGCGTACAGTTTGCCGGCGCCCTGTATTTCCGACATGATTTGAGCGCCAGAACTGGTTCCCACCAGGTCGGCACCGGCTTGCACGAGGTTCAGCACCTGCTGTGCAGTCTTGATCCCGCCCGAGGCCTTAACCCGAACGTGAGGTGGGGCAAGCCGGCGAAGAAATGCAATTTGTTCTGGCGTTGCCACCCCGACGGCTCCGCCGCTGGCGTTCTTGAGGTACGCTACACCTGCACCGACACTGAGAGCTACGGCGCGTTCCTTCTGGTCTGCATTTAGGAGTGGAAGCTCAAGCATGATTTTCACGGGAACTTTTCCGGCAGCCTTCACCACTCCGCTGATATCTTCCGCGTATTCTCGCTCCATGCCCGAGAGAAGGAAACCCACATTCGGCATCAGATCGATTTCCTCCGCTCCGTTCGCGATTAGTTGCTCGGTCTCATAAGCTTTGCCCGCACTGGTCATCGTCCCGTATGGGAAATCGACGAACGAAGCGACTCTAATCCCCGTTCCGCTGAGAACTTTGGCGGTCCTCTTCACCCAAGCGGGAGGAATCATGGCCGCCTGAAAATGATATTTTCGGCATTCGGCAACATGCTCTTCCCATCGCGTATACGTCAGCGTATTCGAAATTATCGTGGACTGAATCCGGCTCGCTAAGCGCAACGCCGCGGCCTGCGAGATTTCAGAATTGTTTTTTGACTCGCTCATGACGAATGCTCAAACTCTCTTGGTATGTTCAAGGGACAGCAGCCAACTGGGAGGCTTCACGCCGCGCTGCCGGTAAAACTGCACAACTTCCTCGCGCCTCGGCAGAGATGGGATTACGCCTTCCTTCGTGACGGCCAGGCCGCCAGTGACCACGGCGAACTCGACCGCTGACTGAAGTCTTTCGCCCGATGCAAGCGCGGTCGCAAGACCTGCGTTGAACGCATCTCCCGCCCCTGTGGTATCCACCGCAAGCATCCGCATTGCCGGGATGTGTTTGGATGATGACGCTGTCACTATGAGCGCTCCTCTTTCGCCCAAGGTCATGACAACGTTCCTGACGCCTGCCCGAATCAAATCGCGAGCCACCTCTTCCGGTTCAGTTTCGGCACCCGGACTTCGGCTGGTGAGCACATTGGCCTCGGTCTGGTTTGGAGTGAGCACATCCACCAAATGCAAAACTGAAGAGGGCAAGGGCCGGACAGGCGCGGGATTCAGGATTGTCATGGCACCTTCAGTTCGTGCGCGGGAAAGGGCAGCCTCAGCCGCAGCCACAGGAATTTCAAGCTGGGTGAGCACTACTCCAGCGGTTTTCAAAACGCGGTAACACTGGGCAACATCGGCAGCCGACAGGAGTTCGTTTGCTCCCGGATCAAGCGCGATGCAATTGTTCCCGGTCTCGGCTTCCACCAGAATGAAGCCGACTCCGGTGTGACGCTCAGCGGTCCGGTGGACGAAACCGATGTCAATTCCTTCTTCGCGATAAAGCCGCAGTGCGCTTTCACTAAATGCGTCTTCCCCGATTTTGGCGACGAAAGCAACGTTCACTCCAAGCCGCGCGCAGCCTACAGCTTGATTGGAGCCCTTGCCGCCGTAGTCCACGCGATAACCGGAGGCCAAAACGGTTTCGCCCGTGGTAGGAAGACGTTTTACCTTCAACGTCAGGCCGGTCGCATAGCTTCCGACAACAGTAACGCATGGAATGCTCAACGGGGAATTTCCTGATGTCTCAAAATGCCAACACTTAACGAATTTTACTCTGGTTGCATGCAGAAACCCGAGGCCAGTTGGCGAAATATCGCCTTAACATTCATTGGCGAGTCAGTGAGCGCTAACGCCTTCCATGAGAAGGCCGGTCGGAGTCAAGTGGGTTCTTGTTTTTTTTCGTTGGACAAGACTTTTCTCCCGCCGAGTCGCCACTGTCGCCACCCTTCCATCCGCACTCTTCAAGCAGCGATTCTGTTCGCTCGGTGCCAGTTGGGTGTTCTCGTTTCAGTCGGTGCTGCCACCTGATTTTCGACCTTTCGTTCCATTCGTAGGAATGGAAGTCGGGCCAGGCGATTGACGCAGTCACCGAAACTCGGCTTTGGGCTTTTGCTTTTCCTTTCGAAGAGCGTTCTTCATTGCCGGTCTCCTTTATCTCTTGCGCTTCGAGCGCGTCGATAACCTGGGAGCGTACAGCATCCCGTCGGAGACCGGCCTTCTCATCCCATCTGATTTCGCCAATCAGCACCTGTTGCGAGTACAACAAAAGTCCACTCGTCGCTCCCACGGCCGGCCCATTGCATTGCGTTGCCGACAACTTTATGCTATAAAGTTGACGTTATGAACGCTGTCAAACGCCCCGTCATCGCCGCACTACTCCTGCTCATCCTCCCGTCCATCCTCTTCATGGGCGCGCTCGTCGTGCGGGAGCTACAGCCGCTGCAGAACGAACCGGCGCACACCGCGCAGCAGCTTGTTATGTGGTACGCGGCCCGAATGTGGACTCTATGGGTGCTGCTCATTGCTCTGCCCTTTGCCGTACTGGTCACCGGCTGCGTAACCTTGGCGCGTAACTTGTGCGATGATATGAAACTGCCGCAGGCTGTGCAACAGACGCTAGCCGCAATTCGCGCGGACCGGGCGATGCTCTTTGTCGCCGCGACGACATTGACGGCCGGAGCCATCCTTGCGATTGTCGCCTTGCACATGGCCGCGAACTGAGTGGTGTCTCGCTTCCAGCGCACGTGTCAAATATCGATAAATTGCCTTAACACTCACTGACGACCGTCAAAGCGTGAAATCGCCTGATCTATAAAAGGGCATGTCAAGAACATTTTTCTCCCTTTGCCGGAAACGCGGGTTGGTTCGCGACATCCAGCCCCCTGTCACCATGGAAGATCGCCTGGTGTCCTGCACCTTCTTTGTTCCATCGCAGCAGCTGCATCTTCTTTAGTAGCGACGACGCCGATCAGTTTCGAAACGCATCAAGCCGTACGGTTGCATGGTGGCAACCATGGATCTATCTGAGGCTCGTGGCCTAGTGCTTTTTCGGGTTATCCGAAGGGGCATAGGGATTACACGGAGGCTAAGTGCCAGCGGCACCTTGTGCGCCTACAGGCGTTTAGGATGCTCACCCTCGAACCCGAGCGTCTCAAGAACCAACCGATCACCACCAGAGAAAGAATCGGGCGGCGATGGAAAGGGTTCTTTACCGGAGACGCTCAAGCGGCTTGTGCTTTTAGTTGCTCAGCGTCGAAGTTTTCTCCCTTCTTCCACAGAGTCAAGGTAATGGCTGCAATCTTGCGGGCCAGCGTCAGACGCGCCATGGTCGGCTGGATGCCTTTGGCCAACGATCGCTGGTAGAAATCCTGGAACGGTCCGGGCTGCACACTGGCCCGGGTGGCGGCAGCTTTGAACAGACCTTTCAGATCATGGTTGTGATCCTTGTTCAAACCGCGAATGAACCCCTGCTTTTTGCGGCGCCGCACTTGGCCTTGCACGTAGTGGTATTCCCCGCTGTCGCGGGTTTCCAACCCCAGTCCGCTGTAGGTCCAGAGTTGTCGCTTGGTGCGGAAACGATGCGGGGTCTGGATCAGAGCCACCGCCAAAGCCGAGCGAATCGGCCCCAGGGACGGAATCTGCCGCAGTTTGGCAGTGATGGTATGCTTGCGACTCTCCGCCAGCAGTTCGCGTCGGGCTTGCTGGCGCAAGGGCTGCAGCATGTCCAGTTGCTGATACAGTTGCTCGGCTCGGCGGCGAGTGCCGGCCTCGGGAATTTTCCCCAGCCACTCCCTGCGATGGCGGGTATAGTAGACGTCCCGTCCGGCACAGGGAATCGCCCAGCTGCGATAGATTGCTTTCAACCGATTCATCACCCGGGAAACATCTTTGACGATAGTCAGATAACTGCGGGCGAGCTCCCGCAGCATGCGTACACCAGTCTCGCCATGGTAAACCGGCTCGAGATCATTGAGCCGCAACAGATTGGCCAGTTTGCGAGCATCGATCTTGTCGCTTTTGTTGCCATGTTTGAGCAGCGCGTTCTTGCGTGGGTTGCACACCACCAACTTGGCAACATGCGGCTTGAGCAGATCGTAGAGCCAGGCCGCCCAGGTGCCTTCTTCGAAGGTCACCGACAACGTTCCACGCAGTCCCGCCAAGAACTCCAGTATGGTTGCCGCCTTCGTTTCCAGGATGGATTCCATGACTACCTTGCCCTTAGGATCCATCACCGCTACCGAGATCGTTGCTTGATGAACGTCCAGCCCAATATACTTTTCACTGTTCACAAGGGTGCTCCTTTTCGTAGGTGGTGGTGTGACAATCACAACCTACTCCAACAGGGGCGCCCTTTTATAATGCGATTACAGCAATTGATTACAGCAATTGACATTACCTCCAGTTAACGGCCCTCTCCACAACGTCAGGTTGCTTCCCACAATTCGTTATGGACACGCACTCACTGGTATAAGCTGTGGGATTGTGACTAAACATTCGATCTTCGTTCTTTCGGTCGTGTTTATGTGTGGCATTCTCCGAGCGCAGCAGACGGCCTGGCAACCATCTCCGGGTCATACCCAAGTGCCAATATGGCCGGCGGCTGCGCCTGATGCGCAGCCTGTTGCGGGGCTGGAGGTCGCCAGGACAACTGGGAAGGAGTTTCTGGTTGCAGGCAGGCCAGCGGTGGGGGTAAGCAACGTGTCGCACCCTACGATGACGGTCTATTCGCCAAACGGAAAGAATACGGGCGTTGCCGTCGTCGTATTTCCGGGCGGGGGCTACCTGGATCTGGCGATCGATCTGGAAGGCACAGAGGTTTGTGACTGGCTGACGTCCAAGGGGATTGCGTGTGTGCTGTTGAAGTACCGCGTGCCGGGTGAGCCGGGGTATCCGAAGCCCGCGCCGTATCCAAAATCAGGACCTTATCCGGAATCACCGATGGCGTTGGAAGATGCGCAGAGGACGGTGGGGCTGGTGCGCTTTCACGCGGCGGAGTGGCATATTGATCCGCACAAGATTGGTGTGCTTGGGTTTTCGTCAGGCGGTCATCTGGTGGCAGCGATGAGCACGCATTTTGCGAAGCGTTTGTATCCGGCTGTCGATGCCGCCGACAAAGAGAGCTGCCGCCCGGATTTTGCAGTGGCCGTTTATCCGGGCCATCTGTCGCTGTCCGCGGCGGAGTGGGACGCAAAGCAAGGCACCAAAAAGTTTGTAATTCATTATCCGGCGACCGCCGATAAAGACTTGGGGCTGAATCCTGATATTCCTGTCACCCATCAGACTCCGCCTACGTTTTTGCTGCAGGCAGAAGATGACCACATGGACAATGTAAACGACTCGCTGGCCTACTACATTGCGCTGAAGAAGGCTGGGGTTCCGGTGGAGATGCATCTGTATGCTCAGGGCGGGCATGCATTTGGACTACGGCGCACGAAGTTCCCAATAACGGAATGGCCTCGGTTGGTGGAGACATGGCTGCGGACGATCGGAATGGTCTGAATTGTCAGGTCGTGTTAGATCCTAATTGGCGATAATGTATGGTCCGCCGCCGGACTGCAAGAGGTTTGAAGTTGGCGAAGGGACAGTCCGCGTAAATGTATCCGGCCTCTTCGTGGAGAATCGCTCTCCGGGCGCTTGATGATGATCCGCACGTGTCGGTCCTTATAAATCGCTCGGTCACAAGGGCCGCATTATCGCCAGCAGGTTTTCCGACACGCCGTTGGACTGTTGTTTCGTCTTCTTCTCTCCTCAGCAGACTTTGGTGGAACTTCCTTCAATCTTCGTCGTCGTGGCGGCGGAAAAGTGGAAAGCGTTCTGCGCTTTCCAAGCGCAGCGTCTTTTCTAGGCCAATCAGGCGGCGATCTGCAGCGGCTGGTGTCGATAATCCTTGCCGCTGGACAGCACCGCCCAGGCGATGCGAGCCAGCTTGTTGGCGATCGCGACCACGACCTTATTACGCGGTGCCCGCTGGGCGAGCCGATGCACCCACTGCCCGAATCCTCCTGTGTCGTACTTAACGCGAAGCAGTACCGCGCGGGCACCGTGGATTAGCATGCGACGTAGATAGATGTTGCCGCGCTTGCTGATGCCCAACAGCTTCTGCTTGCCCCCGGTGGAGTACTGCCGTGGCACAACCCCCACCCAGGCCGCGAAGTCACGTCCCCGGCGAAAAGCAGCTCCGTTGCCGATGGCGGCCACGGTTGCAGTGGAGACTAGCGGGCCAAAGCCGGGGATCTGGCGCAGCCGCCGGCAGCGGGAATCCTCATTACTAATGCGCTCGATCTCGTCTGTGATCGCCTTAATGTCTGTCTCCGTCTGCTTCCACTCCTGCCACAGCCGATCCAGCAGCCAGCGCAGGCGCGGGCTCAGGTTCTGCTCGGCATTTTCAATAACCGTTGGCAGGTTCTTCCGCAGGTGGATGGGCCGCGCCGCGAAAGTGAGGCCGCGTTCCAGGAGGAATCCGCGGATCTCGTTGATCAGCGCGGTACGACGCTGCACCAGTCGGTCGCGCACGCGGTGCATGGCCTGCCAATCGAGTTGCTCCTGCGTTTTGATCTGCACAAAGCGCATGTTCTGCTTGGTCACGGCCTCGCCGATCGCTTCGGCATCGATGAAGTCATTCTTGTTCGACTTGCGGTAGGGTTTGACGAACTGGGCAGGGATGAGCCGCACCTGGTGCCCCTGTCCCTGCAATGCGGCACCCAGGAAGTGTGCTCCTGCACAGGCTTCAAGCCCGATGAGCGATGCCGGCAGGTTCGCGGTATATACCAGCAGCTGTGTCCGCGAGAACTTCTTGCGAACCAGAACCTTGTTCCGCTCTCCCAATGCAACCAGGTGAAAGGTGGTCTTGCCTAGATCGATACCGACGGATGCGATGTGCATGTGATGATCCTCCTGATGTAAACTGCCGAGCAAAATCCTACTCGGCGGCGGACCATCTCATTAATCTCTATTACACTCATTGACGCAGATCCGCCAATTCTCAATGAGTGTAAACGCCTGGTCTATAAGAGGGGATGTCAAGGACATTTTTGTCCCTCGACCGGAAGGAGAGCGAGATTCCGTGACTTCCAGCCCCTGTTCGTTATGCGCGCCGTTGGCTTCTGGTTTTCTGCCCTCTAGTCCTGCCGCAGGTCTTGCGTGGTTCCATCTCGATTGCATTCTTATTGAGCAGCGACGACGTCGATCGGTTTCTGAAGCTGGCAAGCCGTGGCGGTTGCCTGGGTGGCAACCCATAGGTCTATCTGAGGCTCGTGGCCTAGTGCTTTCTTGGGTTGTCCGAGAGGGTATAGGGGTTACACGGAGGCTGAGTGCCCGATGGGCACTTCCTGCCTACAGGCGTTAAGGATACTCACTCTCGAACCCGAGCATCTCAAGAACCGATCCACCACTCCCCGAACCAGAGTTATCGGAGATGGAAAAGGCTCTTACCCGAGACGCTCAAGCGGCTTGCTAGTTCAGTTTGTCGATGTCGAAGTCTTCTCCCTTCTTCCACGTGTCAGTCCCAGGGAGGGAATCTGTCTGAGCTGGGCGGTGATGGCATGTTTGCGACTCTCCGCCAGCAGTTCGCGCCGTGCTTGCTGGCGTAAGTGCTGCAGCATGTCCAGCTGCTGATAAAGTTGCTCGGCTCGCCGGCGCGTCCCAGCTTCGGGGATTTTCTCCAACCATTGGCTACGATGGCGAGGGTAGTAAACATCGCGACCGGCACAGGAGATCGCCCGCTCGATACAGGGCTTTCAACCGATTCATGGCTCGGGAAAGATCCTTGACCACGGTTAGATAACTGCGGGCCAGCTCGCGCAGCATGCGTACCCCGGTTTCGCCATGGTACACGGGCTTGAGATCGTGGAGGCGCAGCCGCTCGGCGAGTTTGCGAGCATCAATCTGGTCACTCTTGTTGCCCTGTTTGAGCAGTGGGAGCTTGCGCGGATTGCACACCAGGACCTCAGCCACATGCGGCGAGCAGGTCGTAGAGCCAGGCGGCCCATGTGCCTTCTTCAAAAGTGACGAACAGACTGCCGCGTAGTCCAGCTAAGAACTCCAGAAGCGTCGAGGCTTTGGTCTCGAGAATGGATTCCATGATGATCTTGCCCTGCGAATCCATTACCGCGACTGAGATCGTTGCTTGATGAACGTCCAGCCCAATATACTTTTCACTGCTCATCGAGGGTGCTCCTTTTGTAGGTGATCATGTCAACGATGACAACCTACTCCAAAAGGGGCGCCCTTTATAATGCGGTTACAACAGTTACTGCCGGTTTTGCCCGTAATCCGGCAAGTGGCGAACGCTAGTAGCAACAGTTGACTTCCTTCTCTTTTGCTGGCGAAAGAAACTGCCGGAATCATATGTGCAGACCCATGCGACGGAGGAGATCCGCGTAGCGGGGATCGGAGTGCAAGGGATCGAAATGAGGATCGACATTTAGTGCCGCAAGCACCATCGAGTGGTCCGCATAGGCCTTTTCTAACGAGGCAAAGGCTTGATCTTTCTTGCCGAGACCTGAGTAAACAATCGCGAAAAAATAGGGCGGCACATAAGTTCGCTTGGACCAGCGATCGAGATCGGCGAGGATGCGCTCCGCTTCGGCTCTTTTGCCCATACGGGCGTACAGACCGCCGAGTTCCGCCGAAGGCCAAGGAATCTCATTCTCCACCAGCTTACTCGACTTCTGCAGTTCCTCTACGGCATGCGGCAGGTCACCGGTGTATTCATAAGACAGTCCCAACCACATGTGTGCGAACCAATTATCCGGGGCCAGATCGATCGTGGAGCGAAGTTGTTTGATTGCCGCATCGTACTGACGGCTCAAATAGAGATTCATTCCCAGTAAGGTGTTCGCTTCGGGAGAAACGGGCTCAACTTCCACGCCCCGCCTCGCCATCGCTATGGCCTGGTCCTTGCGATCAGTGACGACCAGCAACCAGCCGTAGTAACCGTAGACGGAAGCTTTGCGGGGCGCGAGTTCGATCGCGTGCCGAAATTCGGCTTCTGCGCCACTCCAATCATACCGGTAGGCGAAGTCGTAGCATCCCATCGCGAAATGGGCCTCATCGAGAGAGTTGTCCAGTTCGAGGGCTTTCTTGGCCAACTCGCCGCCTTTGGCCAGAGAATCCGCTGGGGAAAGGTAGAAATCATCGGCGACGCAGTACGCGTAAGAAAGGCCGGCATAAGCAAGCGCGTAGTTCGGGTCGGCTTGAACGGCCTGGCGAAAATATTCAATTCCTTTGTCCACACTTTCTTTGCCGTAGTTTTCGGTGAAGTGCAGGCCTTTGAGGTAGAGCTGATAAGCCTCAGCATTGTTGGTCCCGACTTTGGACAAGCTTTGCCGGTCCTGCCCGCTGAGCTGTGGACGGAGTTGCGCAGCAACCTCATCCGTTAATTCACTTTGCAGCAGGGCCGCGTCTTTCATGCCGCGCTCATAGCGTTTTCCCCAGAGCTGCGCTCCGGTGGACACTTTGACCAGTTCCGCATCCACATCGAGCGCATTGCCGTGCTGTGTCACGCGGCCGGTGAGTATGGCGTCTACGCTGAGATCGCGGCCCACACTCAGTGGATCATCCTGACCTGACTTGTATTTCGCGAGAGCGCTGCGGGCCATTACCTGAATGGTTGGAATGCGCGACAGAGAGTTCGTGATCTCCTCGGAAAGCCCCTCGCTGAGGTAGTCCAACTCAGGTTGCTTGTCGGTGTTGGCAAACGGAATCACGGCGATGGAATGAATGGTTCCATGACCGGAGGCGGAAAAAAACAACCGCCAAGCCGAAAAGCCGCCCAAGATCAGCACGACCACGACTGCAACTGCGCCGTAGATCCCCAGGCTTCGGCGGGAGCTGACTTGCGATTCCTGCTTAATATTTGACGCGGCGGAAGCTCGGCCGCTTTCCACGTCTCGCGTCACCCGCTTAAGATCCGCGCGCAGTTCGGCTGCGGACTGATAACGGAGGTCGCGATCTTTTTCCAAGGCCTTTTGGATAATGCGTTCGAGTTCAGCGGGGACGTCCGGATTTAGCCGAATGGGAGCTACCAGCGGTCGGTTGAGGATGGAATCAAAGATGGCGGCGGTGCTTTCTCCCCGGAATGGCAGCTGTCCCGTAGCCATCTCGTACAGAACCGCGCCGCAAGAGAAAAGATCGGAGCGAGCGTCCAATTCCTTGCCGCGAGCCTGCTCGGGCGACATGTAGGCGACAGTGCCCAAGGTGCTGCCGGGGCTGGTGAGGTGGTCGGCATCGACGTTCTGCGTCGCCAGAGTTGGTGCGTTGGGATGGATGGTATTGCCTGAACTCAGCTTAGCCAGCCCGAAGTCGAGAATCTTGGCGTGACCTCTGTCGGTGACGAGTATATTGGCAGGCTTGACATCGCGGTGGATGATGCCTTTCGAGTGCGCGGCATCGAGGGCGTCCGCAATCTCAATGGCCAGGCCGAGGAGAATGTCTGTCTCGACAGGTCTGCCTGCGATGCGATTTTTCAGGGTTACGCCTTCGAGAAACTCCATCGCGATGAAGGACTGGTCGCCGTGTTTACCTATCTCATATATAGTGCAGATATTGGGATGGTTCAGGGCCGAGGCCGCGCGGGCTTCGCGCCGGAAACGTTCCAGCGCCTGTGGGTCATGCGCGACGTCGTCGGGAAGAAACTTGAGTGCTGCAAACCGGCCGAGCGAGGTGTCCTCGGCCTTATAAACCACACCCATACCACCACCGCCCAGTTTCTCGACGATGCGGTAGTGCGAGATTGTTTGGCCGATCATGGAATCGTGCAATGGTAGGCGTGACGCTAGGGCAAGTCAATGAAAGCGGTGGGGTTGGCGGTGGCTCACGACGATAGTTGTTGCAAAATCACCTTAACACTCACTGAACAGCCGTCAAAACGTGAAATCGCCTCTTCACGTCAATTTAATGTGCAGTTTAAAGTAAGGCGCGTTTTGGCATAGAGTGTTGTGTGGAAAACGTAGAGACCATTCAGATTCGGCTTCTCGAAGAAAGCGACCCGCCGAGCATCGCTGCAGCGTTCAAGAAGATGGGGTGGAAAAAGCCTGAGACCCAGTACCAGCGGTACTTGCAAGAACAGATGCGGGAACTCGGACTTGCTTCGTCGCTACTATTGACCGGCAATTCGCCGGGTACGTGACGGTAAGCTGGCGACCTACTTATGCTGGATTTGCTGACCTGAACATTCCTGAGATTCAAGACCTCAATGTGCTCACGACGTACCGCAGAAAAGGTATTGCAAGTCGCTTGCTGGAACGCGCAGAAGCGGAAGTAGCCCGGCGTTCGGGTGTTGTGGGGATCGGAGTCGGACTGCATCCGGGCTACAACGCCGCCCAGCGCCTCTATGTGAAGCGTGGCTACATCCCAGATGCTCGCGGAATTACGTTCCGAAATCGCTTCGTGGAAGAGGGCGCAAGCGTAGTGCTCGACGATGACCTCGTAATGCATTTAACGAAGCAGTTACGAGCGGAGTGATGAACATCCGCCGCGTAAGTGGTGAAAAATCGCGATTTCGCTCATTGACCCCCACCCGGAGGTTTCGAGTGCAAACGCCGTTTGCAACAGTTACTGTCGTAAGGGGCAGATTTGACAGGTGGGTGTTTGAATTCCTAAGGGGCCTCGGAGGTACCCGAAACATGTCTCGGTGTCCAGATTGCGGGTGTCATCTTCCCAGCTTCCAGACACTCTGTTCGAAGTGCTTCGACGCGAGGGACGCCGAATTGCGCCAATCTAGCAAAAAAACCATCCCCTTGGGCCTCGGAGGATTCGCCTCTCTGTTAATGTTCTGCGCTGTTTTCCTGTACGGCCTTCATGAATCCCTTCACTATCACATGACCTTTATCGAGCGAGTGATGGAAATATTTCTATGGACGTTCGTAGCGTTGTATGGTGTTGTCCGCGTGTGGGGCAGCCGCGCACGGTGGAAGGCAATTCGGCGCAACCGGGCAAGGATGGGTAGCCGATGCGGTATGTGACGGGCGAGGTGCTGCGGGCGGAGCCACCGAAGCTGCTTGAGTACAAGTTCGGCATGGGCGATGGGGCGGTAATGTCGAGAGTGAAGGTGGAGCTGACTCCCGAAACAGAGGCGGTGAAGGTTGTGGTGACCAATGATGGGCCGAGGACGACCCGGCATATGCTCAGAACGCGGATGGGTGGCCGCGGATTCTCTCGCGATTGAAGACTCTGCTGGAGACAGGAACGACCTTCCGACCGCATTAGGGGCACCCGTCTCAGCCCAATATACTTTTCACTGTTCACAAGGGTGCTCCTTTTCGTAGGTGGCGGTGTGACAATCACAACCTACTCCAACAGGGGCGCCCTTTTACAATGCGATTGCGCCAACTAATGGCCAGCAACCTCATTCATCGACGAGAGTTACCGAGCGGCGTGTCTAAAATCTGCGCGCACTTATCAGGGGGCAAGCCAAAGCACGGCTTCGCCTGAAAGCAGCTGCCACTCGCGAAGGGCCTGTCCGGCCGCAACAAGGGGTTGCAGGGTCTGGTAATCGCCGAGGGTCTGGCAATCGCCGGGGGCCTGCTCCGTCGCAACATCGTGGCATTACGGAAAATTACTTTGCTGGTGCCGGAAGCAAACGGATCACTTATCTGATCGCAAAGCTTTTCGGCGTGTGCCCAAGTCACTTCGTCATCTGTGTCGCGCAGGGACATTGCTTCCGCGTATGTATTCAACTGACGGCAGTACACCGCGAGAGAGGCATCGGCAATGTGTCCGCAATCGCTGGCGTTCTCCAGTACAGGAATGAGCGCGATACGCGCGCCTACTG
The DNA here is from genome assembly GCA_963850805.1 of uncultured Acidobacteriaceae bacterium. Classification (GTDB taxonomy): domain Bacteria; phylum Acidobacteriota; class Terriglobia; order Terriglobales; family Acidobacteriaceae; genus Sulfotelmatobacter. The sequence goes on from CAWKNF010000006.1 coordinate 77,626, forward strand.
GGAACTCCATTTCTCTCTGCATGGCACCCCGACCGTGAAAATCTGGGTCGGAGTCGGAGCCGCGAAGAAGCGCTACGGGGAAATACTTTTGTCTGCCGCTAGCGTTCGGGCCTAAATTGATGGGCCATCCTTCAGTGTGAATGTATGTCCATGACAAATAGGTTCCGCACGCTGGCGCGAGCTGCACGTCGGGGTCAGTTGCTCGAATCCAGTACCCTCTCCACCCTGTCAGAAAACCATTCGTGTAAACAGAAGGCCAAAACAAAATCCTGCCGGACCCGCCGCTGGTTGACTCCTTAGTCTTGAGAGGTTCCGGTCCTCCCAGGGTCATGCTTTCGACCTGCAAACAAACGTTCACGCCGGGAACGGGCTTGCCGGTGAGAGCGTCCACCAACTTAATGGAAATTGGCGGCACCACATGCACACGGAAGAATAAAATGAAAAGTGCACCGAACAGGAGGGCAAGAAAGACGAGCGGCACGGCGATATAGATTCGCCAGCGCTTAGCCCCGCCGTTGCTGGACGCTTCCATTGTACCAATACACGCGTCGCCGGAAGGCGTGTCAAGATCACCTGCGAGTTGGCGATAATGTATGGTCCGCCGCCGGACTGCAAGAGGTTTGAAGTTGGCGAAGGGACAGTCCGCGTAAATGTATCCGGCCTCTTCGTGGAGAATCGCTCTCCGGGCGCTTGATGATGATCCGCACGTGTCGGTCCTTATAAATCGCTCGGTCACAAGGGCCGCATTATCGCCAGCAGGTTTTCCGACACGCCGTTGGACTGTTGTTTCGTCTTCTTCTCTCCTCAGCAGACTTTGGTGGAACTTCCTTCAATCTTCGTCGTCGTGGCGGCGGAAAAGTGGAAAGCGTTCTGCGCTTTCCAAGCGCAGCGTCTTTTCTAGGCCAATCAGGCGGCGATCTGCAGCGGCTGGTGTCGATAATCCTTGCCGCTGGACAGCACCGCCCAGGCGATGCGAGCCAGCTTGTTGGCGATCGCGACCACGACCTTATTACGCGGTGCCCGCTGGGCGAGCCGATGCACCCACTGCCCGAATCCTCCTGTGTCGTACTTAACGCGAAGCAGTACCGCGCGGGCACCGTGGATTAGCATGCGACGTAGATAGATGTTGCCGCGCTTGCTGATGCCCAACAGCTTCTGCTTGCCCCCGGTGGAGTACTGCCGTGGCACAACCCCCACCCAGGCCGCGAAGTCACGTCCCCGGCGAAAAGCAGCTCCGTTGCCGATGGCGGCCACGGTTGCAGTGGAGACTAGCGGGCCAAAGCCGGGGATCTGGCGCAGCCGCCGGCAGCGGGAATCCTCATTACTAATGCGCTCGATCTCGTCTGTGATCGCCTTAATGTCTGTCTCCGTCTGCTTCCACTCCTGCCACAGCCGATCCAGCAGCCAGCGCAGGCGCGGGCTCAGGTTCTGCTCGGCATTTTCAATAACCGTTGGCAGGTTCTTCCGCAGGTGGATGGGCCGCGCCGCGAAAGTGAGGCCGCGTTCCAGGAGGAATCCGCGGATCTCGTTGATCAGCGCGGTACGACGCTGCACCAGTCGGTCGCGCACGCGGTGCATGGCCTGCCAATCGAGTTGCTCCTGCGTTTTGATCTGCACAAAGCGCATGTTCTGCTTGGTCACGGCCTCGCCGATCGCTTCGGCATCGATGAAGTCATTCTTGTTCGACTTGCGGTAGGGTTTGACGAACTGGGCAGGGATGAGCCGCACCTGGTGCCCCTGTCCCTGCAATGCGGCACCCAGGAAGTGTGCTCCTGCACAGGCTTCAAGCCCGATGAGCGATGCCGGCAGGTTCGCGGTATATGCCAGCAGCTGTGTCCGCGAGAACTTCTTGCGAACCAGAACCTTGTTCCGCTCTCCCAATGCAACCAGGTGAAAGGTGGTCTTGCCTAGATCGATACCGACGGATGCGATGTGCATGTGATGATCCTCCTGATGTAAACTGCCGAGCAAAATCCTACTCGGCGGCGGACCATCTCATTAATCTCTATTACACTCATTGACGCAGATCCGCCAATTCTCAATGAGTGTAATCGCCTGAGCTTAACAGTTACTTCCGGTTAGCTCGTGATTCGGACACAGTCCGCCAAAGTACCACGGGACAACATTTCCGGATTACGATTAAGCATGGATTTCTGTGTGGGATCGGGGATTTGAGTGAGGAAAACTCAGCTTGGGAAGTTCATGCGTTGCAGGAGATTCTCAAATCGGCTATTGGATCGCAGGCGATCGAGTTCTGGTTCGACTTTGAGCATAACGAGCGTTCGTGCGCGTTCTTCGTAAGCCTTCTCCAGCCATTCACAAGCTTGATCTTCATCGCCTAAGCCTAAATAGACTTCTGCCATGCAGTACGACGACAGATACGATCGAGCGGCGTGTTCCTTCAATTGGTTCAGAATTCTTTTTGCCTCAACGGAATTACCCGCTACCCCGAACGCGTGCCCAAGCATCGCGTGATAAAGAGGGCTTGCCCCGGATAAGTCGGACGCTGCTTGAAACTCCGGAATCGCTTCTTGCAAGCGGCCGAGTTGCAAATAGGACTTACCCAACATGGCGTGCGCGAGCACAAAGTGGGCGTCGATCTCCAGAGTCTTTCGCAGCGATTCCATTGCCCGCTCGTATTGTCGCGAAAAGTACAACGTCCACCCGACCGACGTGTTGATGATGAGTGAAAGCGGGTCAAGCTCGCAGGCCTTCTCGAATTGTGCCAGAGCTTCGGTGAACCGTCCCATTACGGCAAGATAGTTTCCAAAGTAGAGGCGCCCCGTGGGGTACGTTGGATTGCGCGCGATGACTTCTTCGAACTCTCTCTCAGCTCCGGACCAATCCCACTCGTAGTAGAGCCGGCCGTAGGCGAGAGAAGCGTGGGCCTCCGTCAGCGTGCGGTCAATCTCGAGGGCTTTCAAAGCGGCGGCTTTGGCTTTGGGAAACACGTCTCTGGCAGCGGCGTATGAGTAATAACCGAGTATGTTATAGGAGTCCGCGAGCCCTACGTAGGGTAAAGGATAGCCCGGATCTTTTTCGACCGCTCGCTGAAAGTACTCGATGCCTTTCTTGACTCCATCCTCTGTTCTTTTATTCCAGTAGAATCGGCCGCGGAGATAGTCTTGGTAGGCCTGTGCATCCAGCGTGGGCCTCTTGCTCAAGCGCTTTTTCTCCTCGCCGGTAAGGCTGAGGCGCAGATTTCTAGAAATCTCATTGGCGATCTCGTCCTGGACTGCCACAAGATCGGCCAGTTTTCTGTTGTATTGCTCACCCCAGAGTCGCCACCCATTTGCGACATCCACCAGTTCGGTTCCGATAACCAATGAGTCTCCGCGTTGAACCACCCTGCCGGTGAGCACGGCGCGGACATTGAGATCATTGCCCACCTTTTGGGGGTCGGCAGTTTGGCCCTTGTAGCGAAATACGGTGCTACGCGCCATGACTCGGAGTTTGGGCAGGTGCGACAGGCTGTTGATGATGCTTTCGGTGATTCCGTCGCTTAGATACTCAGTGTTGGAGTCGGCGGTAGCGTTCTCGAAGGGCAAGACAGCGATGGAGTCAAATGCCTTGCGAGAACGCGGCACGCGCGGAGTCGTTTGTCGAGACTCCAGGCTGCGCTTAAGCCGCAAAAGATCAGCACGTAGTTCAGCCGCCGTTTGACAACGCAACTCCCGGTCCTTTTCAAGTGCCTTGTTAACAATCTCCTCCAATTTGGGCGGGAGATCGGGATTCAACCGCATAGGAGGAATTGGTGTCCGCTCCAAGATAGCGTGGAATATGACCGCGGATGTCTCCCCACGAAACGGCAGCGCGCCCGTGGCCATCTCGTACAGGACGGCTCCAAACGAGAACAGATCGCTTCGCGCATCTAGTTCTTTCGCACGCGCTTGTTCAGGTGACATGTAGGCCACGGTGCCGAGCGCAGCTCCCGGGCTGGTCAAGTGTTCCTCGCTCATCGCTGTTTCGTCGGAGGCTGCTCCCGCCACCAACGCTCTGCTGCCCACCGGCATCACCTTAGCCAAGCCGAAGTCGAGAACCTTGGCGTGGCCGCGCTTGGTGACGAAGATGTTCGCCGGTTTGATGTCACGATGGACGATGCCTTCGGCGTGGGCGGCGTCTAGTGCGTCGGCAATCTCGATCGCCAAACCGAGCAGCACCTCGGTTTCTACGGGTTTGCCGGCGATGCGATGCTTCAGCGTCATCCCGTCGAGAAACTCCATCACAAGGAAGGGATGGCCTTCTTGCTGTCCGATCTCGTGGATGGTGCAGATGTTGGGATGATTGAGTGCCGATGCCGCCTGCGCCTCGCGCTGAAAGCGTGCCAAGGCGAGTGGGTCTTTGGCGACGTCGTCAGGAAGAAACTTCAGGGCAACAAATCGGCGAAGTGATTCGTCTTCGGCCTTGTAAACCACCCCCATGCCGCCGCCGCCCAACTTTTCGACGATGCGGTAGTGCGAGATGGTCTGGCCGATCATTGAGCTGAAATCTTAGGACTGGAGGTAGGGCAAGTCAATCAGTGAAAGGGACTTGAGCGGCGCCTTGGAAGTCTGTTGGCATAAAATCGCCATAACGCTCATTGAGGGGTTCGGGGCGCTATCGCCTATTCTCAAAATTGCCCCGTGAAGATAAGATTTTTGTTCGCGACGATCAACGCATCTGTGGATTTGCTCTGGAAGACATTGACGTGGCTCGGGTTTAGTGGGGCCTCTGTTATGGCTTGTCTTGCGGATTCTCTAGTTCGGCGCTTGTTGGAAGGCCGTTACATCGCATCGCTCGCGACCAAGAACCCAGACGGCTCCACCCACATGGTTGCGGTGTGGTACTGGTTTGATGGTGTGCATATTTATATAGCCACGTCCACGCACACCCCGCAAGGCTCGAAATCTGCAGTCTACGCCCAAAGCCTTGACTTTTATGACCTTCTCATAGAAGCGCTATTGACCCGGTTCCCCACCACTGCGGAGTGAATTGGTTCCCTTGATGTGATTCCTCTGGCCGCGATCACGCCGGTTTTAGTTCCAGAATCAGTGAAGCTTTATTTGGGCTGGCTCGTTGGCCACCACTTCGGGCACGCCCTTGAAAACGCTAATCTTCCCGGTCACGCAAACGCGCTTTCCCCGGTAGGCTGTTTCAGGGTCACCAAACTTTGAGCGATCACTCCCCCAGATGACCAGTGTGAAAATCTGATCGGGATACCGCTTGTCAAAATTCAGAAACGCTGGGCTGCCGCGACTGCTTTCCGCGAAGCGAGTGCTCACAACCTTGCCGCAAACGGTCGACTGTTCACCGATGTGGTCTTTGGCTTCAGTTGCTGTGAGAGTCTTCTGGCCCACTACAGGCACAACGGCCAGCAGAACGAAGGCTAGAATTGGTAACGCCGTAATTCGTCTTGGCATAACGCCTCCCATTCTCGCCGGGCGGGTCTGACGATTCCGTATGAACAAAGATAGAATAGCGAACCTCTGGATGCAATCCATCGATAGCTCGCCGGCGCCCTCTGGCTGCCGAGGTTTTCGTGAGCGCGCGTTTCAGAAGTGCCAGACGATGCCACCGCCGGCGAAAAGATTGTATTGTGGCTCTTGCCGGTGTTCACATTCAGTTGCAGTCACTCTGCGCGGCGAGGGTCGAGAGTTTTGGTCGGGCGTGATCTGAGTCCTAAACAAGCTCTCGCCGTCCGGTGTCCCGCATTGCGGCGCTGATCCCGGAGAGAAGTGCGCACTCGCTGCTGGCCTGCCCCGCATGACGCTACACCGCGACCGCCAATTGAGCGCAGCGGATTGAGATAAAAACAATGAATGCCGGCCCACCCGCTAGATGCCCATATTGCGTGGATAGAAACTACTCTACGCCGATGGTCGGTCATCTGGACGGTCTGGACATCTGTGCTAGATGCGGTCACCTTATTTGCCTCGACGATCCAACTTTTGTGTGTACCTGTTCTAAGTGCGTAGAATTGAATAGGCTCTTCCTCGCACAGAAAAACCACTCGGATCCCGGTTAGGAGACCCATCGCCATGACGCTCCGGACGCTGTGCGCGGTATGACCTACAACGTAGGCATTCCCACGTCTGGATGGTCCACCATCTGTGGGCAGCTCCTTCACGACACCGGCTGACGCTCCGGCCCGATTCCCAGAAAAGCTACGTGGGACTTTCACAATGCTCGATTTTCACAAATGGGCCGACAAAGCCTCAGCAAGGCATTGTTAGGACACTAGCCAATAGTTGACCAGCACCGTCGTTTACTCTATTACAAATTCCACGCGGTTACGCCCTTGACGCTTTGCATGGTACAAAGCCGCATCTGCACGAGTCACCAGATAACTGAAATCAGGACCAGACGTTGCGCGGATGCCAGCAATTCCAAAGCTGGCGGTCGCACCGAAAGTATTACGTGCGACAGTGAACTTCTGGGCCTCAAACTGTTTCCGGATGCGCTCAATGGCAATCGTGACGTTTTCTTTCTCGACGTGGGTGATGATCACCAAGAATTCCTCGCCTCCCAAACGGCCGCAAATGTCCGACTGGCGGGTGTTGGATTTGAGAATATCGGCGAAGCGCTTGAGTACGACGTCTCCGGCATCGTGTCCGTGGGTGTCGTTGATGCTCTTGAAATGATCCAAATCGGCCATGGCTACCCAGATGGGAAAATCGTGGCGGACAGCCGCGCTCAATTGGCGGCTTGCCCAGAAATCGATCGCCCGGCGATTGGGCAAGCCGGTGAGTGGGTCGGTTAGGCCCATTTCTTCTAGTTGCCGGTTCTTGTCCTGGACTTCGCGGTGGAGATCGACGATACGGCGGCCAACTCTTACGCGGGCTTGCAGTTCTCCGGGATGGAAGGGCTTAGTCAGGTAGTCATCGGCACCGGCCGCCAGACCTTCAATCACTTCCTCTTTGTCCGTGTTGCCGGTCAGGAGGATGACATAGGCGTAGAACTGTTGGTAGTCGCGGCGGATACGCTGGCACAGTTCAATGCCGCTGATGTCGGGCATGCTCCAGTCGGTGATTACGAGTGCAGGTCGGTGTTCGACAAATAGATCCATTGCTTGGCGGCCGCTCTTCGCCAACAGAACGTCGTAGTGCTCTTGCGAGAGCGTTTGTTCGACGAGTTTGCGATATACCGGGGAATCATCCGCTACCAGGATCTTTACATAGCGGGAGGAGGGGTCCATTGTTGTGCCTCGATCTTGCTTCCGTTCTTGACCAATCGGTTTAATTGAAACTTATCATGAGAAACAAACCTCCGTTATTGGCTCGGCTGAGACACTGCAAACCACTGGCTCGCCCACGGCTTCGGTCACGGAACATCCTCGAGGGCCTTTAGATATACGGGTTTCGAGCCACGTTTCTGCGCCCACACTGAGTCCGACTTCTGTTACGAAATCCGACCCAAACCGGCAAGATGACTTCCGTAATTAGCATTTAGTTACGTGCTTATGCCACGCTGCTAGTAACTTCTGTTGCAGTTAGTAAGTACTCGTTGCAGTTAGTAGGTACTCGATGTTTAGTAAATCGCAGCAGCCAGTCTCGGGCACGATCTTAGTCGCGGACGACCAAGCGGCCAACCGCGAGCTTTTAGAGGAATTGCTCACCGCGGAGGGATACAGAGTGGCGAGTGTTTCAAACGGCGGAGCCGCCTTGGAGCAGTTATCCATCGGTCCTATCGATCTAGTGCTCCTTGACGTGATGATGCCCGATCTTACGGGCTTTGCGGTATGCGAGAAAATCAAGACAAATCCTGATTCCTATTTGATACCGGTGATTCTGATTACCGCCCTGTGTGACAGACAAGATCGCATAGAGGGGATTCGAGCCGGAGCAGATGACTTCCTGACCCGTCCCGTGGACCGCACCGAATTGCTCGCCCGCGTGCGCTCGCTTCTCAAACTTAAGCTTCGTACGGACGAGCTGGAGCGGGCGGAATCAGTGCTGTTCACCCTAGCCCGGAGCATTGAAGGGAAGGACCCCTACACACATGGTCATTGCGAGCGTTTGGCGGAGTACTCGGCTTCGTTGGGAGAACACCTCAAACTTTCGGAAGACCAGGTTACCGCTCTCCGGCGTGCCGGCGTGGTTCACGACATCGGAAAGATCGCCATACCCGATTCAATCATTTTGAAGCCGACCAGTCTTTCCCCGGACGAATGGAAACTCATGCGGGAACATCCCGTGGTCGGAGAGCGTATCTGTGCGCCCTTGAAGTCCTTTCGGTCCGTACTGCCGATCATTCGCTACCACCACGAAAAGTTTGACGGCTCCGGATATCCAGATGGACTTGCAGGAGAAGCAATACCGATTACAGCCAGAGTGTTGCAGATCGTGGATGTGTACGATGCGCTTACAACGGTAAGGCCGTATAAGCCCGCCTTCTCCATAACCGACGCATTGCAGACAATGAAGATGGAAGTAGCCAAGGGATGGTGGGACCCGCACATCTTCGGCCTCTTCGAACAGTTTGTCAGGAGCGGTACAGCTGATTTCCTATCGCGAGGCGCACAAGCAGGAGGGGGCAAGTAAGAACAGGACTTGTCTTCGAAGGATGAAACCATTCATGAATTTGAGGTCACCGCTCGTTGCTGACAGCAGGAATGACGCTGCCGCTGCTGCTGCAGCAGCCGAAGCCTGTGCGTTGTGCACGATGGAATTTGTGCCGCGCGCTGCCCTCGTCGTCTTGCTTGGGCTGATGGGATTGGTCAACCAGAGTTTCGCCGTTCCGCAAGATTTAGCAAATGGTGAACCGCTCAAACAATTGAGCTTGGCGGAACTGGGCAACGTCGAAGTTACGACATCGTCGAAAGAGCCGGAGGAAGTTTGGAAGACGCCTGCGGCGGTCTTCGTCATCACTCAGGATGATATCCGCCGGTCTGGCGCCACAAGCATTCCGGAAGTTTTGCGGTTGGCTCCGGGGGTTGAGGTGGCGCAAGTCGACTCCGATCACTGGTCGATCGGCATTCGCGGATTTGGAGCCGTGTTAGCCAGCAAACTGCTCGTACTGATCGACGGACGGAGTGTTTACACACCACTGTTCGCGGGTGTCTATTGGCAAGCTCAAGCTACTCCACTCGAGGACATCGAGCGCATTGAGGTAATCCGGGGACCCGGCGGCACAATTTGGGGAGCAAATGCGGTCGACGGCATTATCAACATCATCACCAAGAGCGCCAAGAGCACCCATGGGGCGCTGGCGTCTCTGGGTGGCGGCAACGTTGACCAGGGCACGGGCAGCTTCCGTTACGGAGATGCGAACAGTCGCGGGTTCAACTACCGCGTCTACGGTATGGGCTTCGACCGCGGTCCGCAGTTTCATCCTGGCGGCACAAACTTCGACGAGTGGCGAATGGGACAGGCCGGGTTCCGGACAGACTGGGATGGGGGTGTTCGCGATACCATCACGTTTCAGGGTGACATCTACCGTGAGGGGGCTGGCGAGGCGACCACATACGCATTGTATTCGCCGCCCTCTCAGGTCAACGCTTACGGCACCGCGTACCTGACGGGAGGGAATCTGCTCGGCCGCTGGAAGCGAGTGCTGAACCAGGGATCGGACTTCCAGTTGCAGGCGTACGTTGACCGCACCAACCATTTCGAGCCTGAATTCGGAGAGACTCGGGACACCTTTGACGTCGACCTCCTCGACCATTTGACCCTGCCGGGGCAGCAAAACTTTCTCTGGGGGTTGGGAGTGCGTGTGAGTCCGGGGAATGTCATACAACGCGTCCCCTCGATCGACTTCCTGCCACAACACCAGACCGATTTGATCTATAGCGGTTTCGTGCAGGATGAAATTTCTTTCTTCAATCACCGGCTCTCTCTGACTGGAGGGACGAAACTCGAACATAACAACTACACCGGTTTCGAGGTACAACCGAGCGGACGTTTACTGTGGAACCGCACACCGCGAGAGTCCCTGTGGGGCTCCGTCACCCGGGCGGTTCGAACTCCGTCCCGTCTCGACACGGACGTTGAACTCACGGACTTCGCAACAGTGACGCCACTGCCGATTTACCTACGTGTCAATGGCAACCCCCGGTTCGAATCGGAGGAATTGCTCGCCTATGAAGCCGGCTATCGAAGGCTGGTGACGCCGCACTGTTACGTGGATGTCGCGCTGTTCTATAACGATTACAACGATCTCTACAGCTTTCAGGTGGGAGCGCCGTTCCTCGAGGCCTCGCCTGCTCCGGTGCATGCGATCATTCCGCTGCTTACCAGTAACGGGATCAAAGGCAACACGAAAGGATTCGAAGTGTCGCCAGATTGGAAGCCGGTGAACGGGTGGGAACTCAGGGCCTCTTATTCTTATTTGGATATGGAATTGGAAAACAAGGCAAGCAGCAATGACCCCACCAGCGTTGCCGGGTATGAGGGATCGAGCCCGCGCCACCAACTAGTGATTCAGTCTTTCGTGAATCTGCCAAAGAAAATGGATTTTGACCAGACCTATCGATACGTCAGCGCCTTGCCTGCCCAGGCGGTTGCAAGCTATCAGACAATGGACGCGAGATTCGGATGGCACTTCACCAGGGAACTCGAATTGTCGGTCGTTGGACAAAACCTGGTGCAGCCGCATTACGCTCAGTACGGAGGCGATCCCGGCGGGCTCGTTGAAACCAAGAGGAGCGTATACGCAAAGCTCGTCTGGCGAACCGGCGAGAAGTAGCACAGCGTTCATGAGAGCTCTTCGATCCCTTCATGGGAAGGAAGACGGGAGTGAGTGACCCGGCAACTTTGATAATCGTTCTTCGGCATTCTTCTTCATCCCGGCGGGACGGGGACAAAGGTAGCGAAGCAATACCCATGAAGCGCGCAAGGGCTCGTCTCCAAAAACGTGACGTGTTGTTCCGTGATGGCAGCTTTCTACTGTGGCGCACAGTTGCGACCGTTGTGTGGCTCCTTCTCGCAGCATCGAGCGTCCTCGGGCAAGAGAAGCCTGGTGAGTATCAAGTGAAAGCAGCCTACCTCTACAACTTTGGTCGATTCGTTGAGTGGCCCGCCAAACTCACGACTGCCAACACCGGCCCCTTTACCATCTGTGTTCTCGGCGATGATCCATTTGGACCAGCTTTGGATACGACGCTTGCGGGCGAAACGATAGCGAACCAGAAAGTGGCCGCGCGGCGAATCTCTAGTCTGCAGGAGTCGGTCGACTGCCAGATCCTGTTTATAAGCTCATCGGAGGCCAAGCGGCTCAACAAAATCATCGAAGCATTGGACAAGAGCGCCATCCTTACCGTCAGTGATATCCCGCAGTTCTCGCAGCATCAGGGCATGATCCAGTTTGTCTTGGAAGAAAATCGAATCCGTTTCGAGGTCAACCTGACCGCAACCCAACGCGCGGGCCTGACGCTCAGCTCCGAGCTGCTCAAAGTGGCGACTGCTGTCAGAAAAAGCCCTCAGCGGGGAGACTGATACCATCATGCCTAAAACCCAGCAATATTCGATCTCCAGAAAGCTCACCTTGATGAACGTCCTGGTGAGTGCGGTGGCCTTGCTTCTAGCAAGTGGTGGCTTTTGCGCCTACGACTTGTACAGCTTTCGCCTGGCCCTGGTACGCAATGTCTCCATGCAAGCCCAGATCATTGGGGACAATACCATTTCTGCGCTGGTGTTCAACGATCCGCACTCCGCGGAGAAGACGCTATCGGCATTGCGTGCCAACCCCAACCTTATGTACGCCCAGATTTACACGCGTGACGGCCAGCCTTTCGCAGGATACTGGCGTGATCGAGCCGGCGAGACCGGGGTTCTGCCCATTATTCCTGCCGGCCAAACCCAGAGCTATCGGTTTAAAGATGGGCATCTGGGGATGGCGCGCTCGATCGTCTTCCAGGGCAAACCAACAGGAACCGTGTACATCCGCTCCGACCTGGGGGCGATGAACGATCGGCTGAGGAGTTACGCTCTAATCGTCGTTGCTGTATTGCTGGTCTCCCTGCTCGTCGCCCTGGTTGTCGGTCTCTTGATAAACCGTTTCATGGGCTCGCTCTATTCCAAACTGGAAACCGGCAATCGTTTCATGGATCTATCGGTGGATCTGTTTTGCGTTGCTGGGTTCGACGGATTCTTCACGAACTTGAATCCCTCCTTCGAGAAGACACTAGGTTTCACCACGAAAGAACTTATGGCGAAACCTTACCTGGAGTTCATACATCCGGACGATCGCCCGGCGACGGTCGTAGAAAAGGATGGACTGAAGGCAGGAAAAGTCACTTTTGCATTTGAAAACCGTTATTTGTGCAAAGACGGCTCGTACAAGTGGCTATTGTGGAATGCCGTTTCCGTGCCGGAGCAGGAAGCCATTTATGCAGTGGCACGCGACATTACCGAGCGCAAACGGGCGGAAGAAGCATTGAGAGATAGTAGAGAGCAGCTTCGTCTGATGGTAGATAGCGTCGAGGATTATGCCATTTTTATGCTCGATCCTTCCGGGGAAGTGACCAGCTGGAATCAAGGGGCGGAACGCATCAAGGGCTATAAACCCGATGAAATCATAGGCCGCCATTTCTCGTGTTTCTACCCTTCCGAAGACGTGCAGAGTGGCAAGCCAGAGCGCGAACTCCGGATAGCCGCTGCCGAAGGCCGCCATGAAGAGGAAGGTTGGCGGATGCGAAAGGATGGATCACGATATTGGGCCGACGTGATTATTACTGCGCTGTCAGACGGGGCTGGCAAACTGCGCGGATTCTCTAAGATCTCCCGCGACATTACTGAGCGTCGGCGAGCGGAAGAGTTGCTGAAGGAGAGCGACGAGCGGCACCGCAAACTGTTTGACAACAATCCACATCCGACTTGGGTCTTTGACCGGGAGACGCTGCGCTTTCTTGCGGTAAACACCGCCGCAGTGCGCAAGTACGGTTATTCCAGGGACGAGTTCCTGGCCATGACCATCAAAGATATTCGTCCGCCCGAGGACATTCCCTCCCTGCTCGAAACTGTGAGGGCCCTCGGAGAGGGAAATGAGAGCAGCGGCGCCTGGCGGCATCGACTAAAGGACGGAACCGTCATCGACACAGAGAATACCTCTTACGCTCTAACCTTTTTGGGCCGAGCAGCGCGGGTGGTTGTCGCGGTAGACGTTACGCAGAGAAAGCGAGACGAAGCAGAAAAGCGAAAATTCATGGATAAGTTGGCTGCTTCCAACAAAGAACTCGACCTCCGCAACCGGGAAGTCGAACGGGCAACCCAGATGAAGAGCAAGTTCCTCGCCAGCATGAGCCATGAACTGCGCACTCCACTCAATGCGATTGTGGGTTTTTCAGATCTGCTGGCCGACGGATCTCCAGGTGCGCTGAACGTCAAGCAGAAGCGATTCGTCGACCACATCAAACAAGGCTCGGCCCACCTGCTGCAGTTGATCAACGATATTCTGGACCTTTCCAAGATCGAGGCGGGACAACTGGAGCTCCATAGCGAAGAGTTTCTTGTGAAGGATGCGTTGCCGGAAGTGCTCTCCACTATTTCTCCTCTAGCAATGGCCAAGAACATCCGGGTTGAGCAGAACGTGGAAAGCAAATCTCTGATGAAGGCGGATCGCGTCCGTTTCAAGCAGATCCTGTACAACCTGCTCAGTAACGCGGTCAAATTTACTCCCAAGGGCGGTCTGATCGGCATCGAGTGTGTCGACGACGGGGCCTTCGTCTGCGTGTCGGTGACGGATACGGGGATCGGCATCCGGCCTGAAGACCAGAAGGTCGTCTTTGAAGAATTCCGACAAGTCGAGGGGACGGCCGACAGCACTCACCAGGGTACTGGGTTAGGGCTTGCCATCACGAAACGGCTGGTTGAGCAGCAAGGAGGCAGGATTTCGCTGGAAAGCGAGTTAGGAAAGGGCAGCCGGTTTACCTTCACGATTCTTGCCGTGGAGAGGACCGAAGTCCATGTGCTCGAGGAGCCGGCGAAAGCCGCTATCACGATGGTTTCGAACCGCCTGACCCCGTTGGTGCTGATCGTGGATGACGAAGTTCCAGCGCGTGAACTCCTGGCCAGCTACCTCGAACCGGAATACCGTGTGGCAATGGCCGAGTCAGGAGCTGAGGCTCTTGAAGAAGCTCAACGATTGCGGCCCGACGCCATCACTCTGGATGTGATGATGCCTGGCAGCAGCGGCTTTGAGACCCTGATAGCACTCCGGAAAAACCCCGAAACCGCTGACATCCCGGTCATCATCCTCTCTATCGTGGATCAAAAGCAGGTGGGCTTCGCCTTGGGTGCAGCCGACTATCTCATCAAGCCAGTGCGTAAACCCGCGCTGCTGGATGCAATTCGCAGACATGTTCCATCTCCTGAGGACGACGATTCGGTCATTCTGCTTGTGGATGATGATCCCAAAGCTCTGGAGCTGCTGGAGGAGGCTTTGCGCTCTGCCGGCTACGAGACTCAGGCCGTGTGCAGCGGTGCGCGCGCGTTGGAGGTGCTCGCTCATAAAGTTGTGGGCGCAATCCTGCTCGACCTCCTGATGCCGGGTATGGACGGATTTCAAGTCATTCGCCATGTCCGCGAGGAGCCAGCCTTAAAGGAACTGCCCATTCTCGTCATGACAGCCAAGAACCTGAGCCCGGATGAGATTGCTCTTCTCAACCGGGAAACACAGGGGCTCTTGCAGAAAGACGGATCCTGGAAAAACCAGCTGATCGCCGAGGTTGCGAGAGTGATTCGAGGCCACAAGCTGGCCAAGTCTGCGGGGCAGTCATGATCAAAGTCCTCATTGCGGAAGACAATGCTGTTAACCGAGAACTGCTGCGCGAGTTGCTGGAATTGCGTGAATGCGCGGTCCTCGAAGCATGCGACGGTAAAGAAGCGCTTCACATGATCGAAGAAGCCCAACCAGATCTACTGTTGCTGGATATTGGCATGCCAGTAATGGACGGATTCGCGGTCATACGCAGAATCCGCGAGAATCCCCGCCTGGCATGGCTGCCGGTAGTGGCAGTCACCGCGTATGCCATGCGCGGTGATCGGGAAAAAATCCTGAATTCAGGGTTTGATGGCTATCTGCCGAAACCCGTTAATGCGCGTTCTCTTGCCGAAGAACTCGACCGCCTTTTGGATAAACGAGATGAGAAGGCAGGGGCGGCAGCTAGCAAATAGTGGAGATCGGGGCTCCGAATCGTCAGCATCAAACCGCCGCCTAGTCTTCCACTTCAGAAATAAAGCCTCGAATCGTCTGCTGATTTTGTTCATTTACCTTCGTGAAACGAATCCCTTGCCGGGTTTCATTAGCCCAGACCACCACGCCGGCGGCAATGATATCCGTGTGCGAAACTGGTAAGCGAAATGACAATCGCACAGCGTTCCCAGGCTTCAAGCCACCAGCTTCCACCTGAATCCCGCCTTGACTGAGATTCCAGGTCATCCCGCGTACGGTTCGAGAGCCCGCCGTGCAAGTGACATTGGTCTGGAGTGGAACGCGGATAGATCGACGCCGGTTCTCCAACATTCCTCCGCGCACGGTTCGGAACAAGATGCTTAGCTTTTGCCTGTCTACGGGCTTCTGAAGGAAAAAAGTTGCTCCCAGGGCAAATGCGTCTTGCATGGTTTGTTTTTCATCACGTCCAGTCACGATGACGATTGGAGTGGCTTTGTTCCATGACGAACAGCGGATCTGCTTGGCAAGCTCGAAACCATGCAGGTTGGGCATTTCCAAGTCTAGGAAGATGCCATCAAACCTTTCCCGATCGATCAGGCCGGCGGCTTCTCGACTATCGCTGATCGGGCGGACCTCGGCCTCAAGAGATGTAAAAACCTCGGACATCAATTCCAAACTTGCGATGTCATCCTCTACAACAAGGAGTTTCAGCGATGGCATGCATCCAGCTCCATTTCAAACGAGCGTCCCGGCCTTGCCAACCATCATACGTCGGGCGTCAAAAGCACGGGCGTCCGGCTAGCAAGTCGCCTGCAAGAAGCAGAGCGACGATTGCGAGAAAATCAGACGAATTCGTTGTTTGCAACCGTGAGTTACGACAGAAAGTTTCGATCTTGGACTGCTCGGCAGGCACGCAGTCAAACCCTGAAGCCAAGCAGCGATTCGCGCGCAATTATAGCCCTCGCACCACGTTGCTGACGACCCGAGTACATGTTCAAGATTCTGAATGCGGATATTGTACAGCGAACGGAAATTACTTCTGGGGCGAGATCAACTCCTCACCCAATCGAAGAAACGCCCTGACTTCTTGTTCC
This sequence comes from uncultured Acidobacteriaceae bacterium, assembly GCA_963850805.1. Lineage (GTDB taxonomy): Bacteria > Acidobacteriota > Terriglobia > Terriglobales > Acidobacteriaceae > Sulfotelmatobacter. The sequence goes on from CAWKNF010000006.1 coordinate 93,807, forward strand.
CTTTGATGGGAAGTCAGGGCGGTGTTCTCCATTTTGAGGCACTGACACAAAATGCTAGTCGCTATCCCGAACGATCGCAACAGCCTTTGTTTCTATTTCTGTGGTGGAATTAATTTCTCAGGCTTCCGCTTGCGCACTTCGACTCTGGAACGCTTGAGGGGCTTGTGCTGGAGCAGGTTCGGGACGATTTCCTCGAACTTGGTGCGGTCTGGCCTGCCGAGGTTTTCGTGAGCGCGCGTT
>CAWKNF010000007.1:0-289326 GCA_963850805.1 uncultured Acidobacteriaceae bacterium
TATCTTTCCGTACACACGAAGGTAACGAATCAGACATGGCTAACCATTTTTCGGCGCTCAAACGCGCCCGTCAGACCACCAAGCGCACGGCCACCAATCGCGCCAACACCTCCCGCCTGCGCACCGCGCTGCGCACCCTGCGCGAGACCATCGAGAAGGGCGACAAACAAGCCGCCGAGCAGACCTACCGCGAGACCGTATCCGCACTCGACAAGGCCATCCAGAAGGGCACATTGCATGGCAATACCGCTGCGCGGTATAAGTCGCGGCTAGGCGCTCGCGTTAATGCGATGAAGTAGGCCGCTAGCCGCTGTCCGCTGTCACTTAGACCGGCAACTGTTCCTGCATCCATCCCGGCGTTTCCAGCTTCGGCTCGGTGGTCAAATCCATCACCAAACGTTCCAGCACCATGCGCTTGCTGACGGGATTGGATCGCAGGGCCAGATCGGCTTTCGCCACCAGGCGGATGGCGCGGGTCAAATCGCGGCGGGATTTGTAGCGGCGAGCCTGTTTGATAATGTCGTCGGCGGCGAATGGAGGCACGCGAAAGCCCTGCCACAGCGCGGCCCAGAGCATGCGCTGGTCGCGAACATTGCGTTCGAGAATCACCAGCATCTGGCGGAAAGTTTTGGCCAGCATGTAGATATGTCCGATGGCGGCCTCTTCGCCGTCGCCGGAAGATAGCATCGCATCCAGCATTTCCAGCGCACGCACGCGGTCTTTGGTGGAAATGGCGTCGGTCAATTCGTAGAGCGAGCGCTGCTTGGCGGCCAGCACCATGGTTTCCACGTCGCCCAGCGTGATTCGGTTCCGCGCGCCGACGTAGAGCATGAGCTTTTCCAGTTCGTTAGAGATCATCATCATGTCGCCGCCGAGAGCGTCGACCAGTTCGCGGGCGCCATCGGGGTCAATTTTCACGGACGTCGCGGCTGGCACAATATTCGGCGATCCAGCGCACAGCTTCGCCTTCTTCCACGCGCGCCAGTTCAACGATGCCGCAGTACTGGCCCATGGTTTCGCGGATGCGCTGGTAGCGCTCTTTGTCCTGCATCTCCATGCGGCGGACGTCGGCGGGAATGCTGATATGGTCGGCGACGAAAACAATGAGCGCGTCGGGATTAGGATTTTTGCAATAGCTCTTCGATGGCGGCAAGTTTTTCTTCGTTCGAACCGCGGCCAAAAAGATTCTTCACCCCGCGCACGAAAAATACCTGGAACGGCGCCATCAGCGAGGGCGTGCGGGCGCGGTCGAGAACTTCGGCAAGATCGTTTTCTGCAAGATCGAATTCGAAGAGACTGAAATCGCGCAGATCGACCGGAACCAGATGCTCGAGGATGGCGTCGCGGAAGCGTTTGCGGAAGAAAGCTTCATCGCCAACAAACACGTAAGCCGGACGCAGCTTGCGCGACTCGAGTTCGCTGACAAACCGCTCCGCCTGGGCGAAAGCCCGCATCAGAAAATCCGCTCTCGCGTCACTCAGCGAAAAGACTGTCGACCACACAAACTCTAAGCATCTAGAAGCCCTCCAGAATGTTGGAGACCAGGGTACGGGCAAAATCCTGGGAGAGCCGCCGGAAGGCGGGCGAGTTTTCCTCGAAAAAGCTGGCCAGATCCTGTGAAACTTCGTACTGCTCGCGAAACAAATACGAAGGATTCTGATAGAGCACTTTGCCCTGCCGGTCGGTGAGCGAAACTTTCATGCTCACCACCACCAAAACGCTGGCAGCTTGGCCGGTTGTGGAGTTGTAGGTGAGCGGCGACGAAGAGGTGGAAATCACGGTGCCGCGCAGCGTGGCGTCGGCGGCTTCGCCGGGTTCGTTGAGAATGTGATAGTGCGTGCGGGTCGTGAATTCGCGCACCACCGAAGCGGTAAGCATCTGCTCGATCCGATATGTGCTGGTTTCGTTTATAAAAGCGGGAATCGCGATCGTCTTGACATTTTCCGGAAGCTGAACGGAGTGGCCGGCAGTGTGATATCCGCAACCGGCGCTGGCCGCGAGCACGCGGGAGACAAGCCAGCCAGACGGCGCGCGCAAGCCTTCATTGGATTTTTCCCAACCGGGCGGGTTGCGATCATGCTTTCGGCACATTCCACCGCGGTGATGGCCGCGACCCGCAAGTTGTCTGCGGCCGCCCAGAGCCAGATTCCATTGGGACGCGAAGGTTCGCTTTTCAGAGAAACCATAATATTGGTTGACCGGCGGTATTCACATTGCTCGGCTGCGAATCGTCTTCGGATCCCGCCAGGGTCACGTGATCGCCAGTGAGGGCTTGCGACAATTTTTCCTGATCGACTGGCTGTTCCATCTCCAGAAAGATGGCCAGAGCGTGGCCGTGAAACACCGGAGGCTGAAGCACCATCAGCGCGGGCTGGGGCGCATCCGCTCCGGCAAGTTTCTGATAGTGGCGGCGCACGCGGGCTTCCAGCGAATCCAGCGACAGCTGCGATTTCTGCCCGTAGCGCGCGACCATGTTGAACGCCACTTGCGTCATCGAACACATCTTTGGGCAGCGGCTGGAAAGACAAAAGATTGACGGTTTGCTGGTGCAACTCGTCCATGCCTTTCTGTCCTTGTTCGGAAGCAGGCTCGAAAACTGTGGCCACCGCGCTTCGGATGGCGCCCGCTTTGCGCGCGCGCAGAAGCAACAAAGCCAGAGCGACGGCCGCAGGATGGGCCACCACGCAGGGAGCCGGCTGCAGTTCCGGCTGCCACATCTGCCCGCGCTCGCGCTCCACCCAGAGGGAACGAACGGTCGCGCCGGCTTCCTCTTCCAATGCGCCGGAAAGATCGATGATCGCGCTGCCGGCATCGCGGGCGCGTTTCCAGTTCTGGCGCGTGGATTCCGCGTCGGCGGCAAAGAAAGTGAAGTCCACGTGGGTGAATTGCTCGGCGCGCACACTCTGGATGAAGTTGATCTCGTCGCCGGTGGCTTCGAGCTGGCCGATCGATTCGTCATCGTCGAGCAGGCGCACATCAACCGCGGGAAAGTTGCGCTCGTTGAGCATCTCGGCGACTTCTTTCCCTTTGAGCGTGGCGGCGCCCACGATGGCCGCGCGATAGAGCTGTCCGCGCGGAGAAGCGGAGACGGACGATGCCGGATTTTCGACGGACTACTCATGAAGTCTGCGAAGCCTCCTTGTAAGCGGGCGGCGGAGGCTGGTTCCGGCGGCGGAAAATCCACTGCAAGCGCCAGAACACTCCGGAGAACGTATAGAGCAGCGCAACTGCGAACAGCACCGGCTTGGAGAAGAACCAGATGCCGGCGAACAGCGCGCCAAAAAGAATAATCAACCGAAAGGGATGGCGCGAGCTGAAATCAATGTCTTTGAAGCTATAGAAACGCCAGGTGCTCACCATCAGATAGCCCACCGCGGCGACCATCGCCAGCCAGGTGATCGCCGTATACCAGGAATCGAGCGGAAGCCCTGACTGAAAATGAACCACGGCCGCGATCACTCCCGCGCCCGCCGGAATGGGCATGCCGACAAAATATTTCTTCCCCGGCCGTCCGGGATTGGAAGGTTGCGGGTTGGTGGTGATGTTGAATCGCGCCAGGCGGCTGGCTCCAGCCATCAGAAAAAGAAAGCTGGCAATCGCCCCCAGTTGGGTGAGCTTGATGTTCCAATTCCACTCGGTGAGCGCGACGGGCGGCATCAGGTGAAATCCCCACGTCCAGGCCAGCATTGCCGGAGCCACTCCAAACGTGATCACGTCGGCGAGGGAATCGAGTTCTTTGCCGAAGTCGCTGCTGGTGCCGGTCATGCGGGCGACGCGGCCATCCAGTCCATCGAACAGAACGGCAAACCCAATCGCTTTGGCGGCATTGTCCAAATGCCAGTAGTTCGAGGCGCTCGCGTGGACAACTTCGAGAATGGCGTAGAAACCCGCCGCCATATTTCCCGTCGTAAACAGCGACGGGAGAATGTACATCCCCTTGCGCATACGGCGTGGGCGGCGGTCGTCCGGCCTGCGTTTTGGAATTGGAAGGTCCATCAGCGTGCCCCTTCGCGTGGCGGAATAACGCCCCGCACTTGCCAGTTCGCCCTTCGGCTGCAGGTAAGCCAGGATGCTCGCCCCGCCGCGAACCCGGTCGCCACCTTCACCTGCAAAGCGGCGGCAGCGTCGAGCAGTACGTCCATGCGCGAACCAAATTTGATCAGACCCACGCGCTGGCCGCGCTCCAGGCGGTCGCCAACTTTCGGATGGAAAACAATTCTTCGCGCCAGCAATCCGGCGATCTGCTTGAAGACGACTGTTTGCCCGTCGCCTTCCACGCGGACGATATTCTGCTCGTTCTGCTCCGCCGAAGCTTGATTCATGGCGTTCAGAAACTTTCCCCGCTGATAGCGAACCTCGCGCACGATTCCCGCGATCGGCGAACGGTTCACATGCACATCGAAGACGCTCAAGAAAGATGCTGATGCGCGTCTGCTTCTCCCCACTCGCGTCACGCATGAAACATCTGTGACTTTGCCATCCGCCGGCGAAACCACGGCGCCCGCGGCATCTGGGATGGCCCGCTCCGGATCGCGAAAGAACCAGAGAAAGAACAGCGCCAGCAACAGCGGCACCACGGCCCAGGCCGGCCGCGCGAACCAGCCCACCAGGACTCCAGCCGCAACCAAAGCCAGCGCGTAAAAGTAGCCGTCACGAACCATGGGAACAGAGTCCCATTATAGAGCAGAGGTGAAGGCAGAGCTGAAGTGCAGAGGTGAGTGGCGCCAGCTCAGGGCGATTGGAAAGTGTAAGTCCAAATAAAGAAAGGCGCCGATGAGCGCCAGTGGGTAGATACAAAAATCCCTGTAGCGGCAACGGCCGCCTTCAAATGGCCAAGAAATTACGCTACGTGAGTTCCGAACTGCTGCCGATACTGCCGCTCAATCGATTGCATCTGGTCTTTGAGCCGCAGCTTGAGCTTCTTGAGCCGAACTTCCTCCAGCTTTTCATCTTCGCTGAGATAACGTTTTTGGGTGAGAGAATCAAGACGGGTGGAATACTGCATGTGCTCCTGAGCCAGCTTGCGGAATTCATCGTGGTTGGTCAGGAGAGCGTCATTCGAAGTCAGCATCCAGGCAGACCTCCAAGAGGGGATTTACTAGGCCCAAGCTACCACAGCCCCAAAAATGGTTCAATGCCGAATTCTGGTGCAGTCTCGTTATGAGAAAACCCTAATAAAGGCTTAGACCGACAGAGGATTGCATCCTCCGCAGGGTTCGGGTAGTAACTCTTGCGTAAACCCGTTTCTTCGAAACCCATCTTCCGATAAGGGCGCGGGCGCTTCGATTCGACTCGCGGACTTCCAGAAATATTCCGCTACCCTGTTCGGCCCGCGCTTGCGCGACAAGTTCGCCCAGCAGTCGGGTGCCCACTCCTGCCCGCGGCAACCGTCGGCGACGACAATATTCTCCAGCTCCCACTCCGCGTCAACCCGTCGCGCCACCAGGAATGCCAGAATTCCAGGCGCCTCGCCGTTTCATCTTCAGCTACCCATGCCCAACTCCCGGACTTCCCGACCACTCGGGGTGGCAAACAACGCCTCGATACTGCTGCCGCGACCAGTGGGCGGCAGCCGGGCTCTGGCGATCCAGATCCATCATGGCGGGAATATCAGCGGCTTTGGCTCGTCGGACGCGCAAGCTAGGAACCACTCTTCTCAAGCATCTCGGCGTCGGTGCGGCGGATATAGTTCGCCTCTAACTGCTCAGGCGTTACCGTTTCGCCGGATTGAATCTTGCGCCATCCCAACCGGGCGACCTCAGCGGCAGAGATCGACGGTAGCGTTGCTACTGACAGTCCGGCCGCGCCCGCCGCCTCGGCTCAGAACGGAGTCCAGGGTCACCACCGTCCATCCGTTCGCCTGGGCAAGAAATTCGCTCCGCGTCAGGATGCGCTCTCGTGGAACTTGCCCGGCGAACGGCTGGGATTTCGTATTCCCCCACATAGACATCGCCACGGCCAGCATCCAGCGCAGCCATGACCTTGCCTTGAGCGCCGCTGGCGAAGACGCACACTTCCAGCAGCGAAACCGCGGCGATTGGCTTACGCAACACCTCAGCCAGAGCCTTAACCGCAGCCAGGCCGATCCGAAGACCAGTGAACGATCCCGGGCCGGAGGCCACGGCGAAGGCGCCGATAGCGGTCTTCATGAACCCATTGCTCGAGAGCAACTCGGCGATTTGGGGAATGAGTTGTGCGGAGAAAGTACCGCCGACCAACGGCGCAATCTCGATCACCTCGAAATCGCTGCCCTCGGCAGTCGGCTCCCCCGCTCGCGCCAGAGCGATGCTGCCCTGTTTGCCGGAAGTATCGATGGCGAGAAGAAGCATAAAGAATAAAACTGCACTATCCGTGAGTATCCGTGAAAATCCGTGGCCGGTCTTGCGCTTGACTTTATTCTTGCACCAGTTCCAGCAGCACGCCCCCGGTGCTCGCCGGATGCACGAAAACATAGCGGTGCCCGCCCGCGCCAGTCTTGATCTCCTCCGAGACCAGGCGAACGCCGTCTTTCTTCAGCCGTATCGACGGCCGCCGGCAAATCTGGAACCCGCAGGCAAACGTGATGCAGTCCTTCGCCGCGCTTAGCGATGAACTTCGCGATCGCCGAGGCTTCCGATGTCGCCTCCAACAGCTCCAATCGGCTCTCTCCCACCGGAACCATCACCAGCCGCACCTGCTCCTGCTCCACCGTTTCTTCGGGAGAAATACTCAAGCCCAGTTTCTCGTAGATCGCTTTCGCCGCAGCCAGCGACTTCACCGCGATGCCGAGATGATCGATTTGCGCCATGCTTGATCTACCCATTTCGATTTACCCAATCAGCTTTTTCCCGCTTTCGCGGCGATCTCCTCAACCAGCGTATACGGATCGCGCTTGTGCTCGGCCACTTCCGCCGCCAGCCGCGCCAGGTTGCCGTCCGCGAGTTGCGTCCGCGCCTTCTCCAGCAGAGTGTCGCGCAGCATCTCGATCAGGCGCTCCTGCCAGTTCTCGACGCTCCTGTTTAGCGCCAGATTTTCCTTCTGCAGATAAACCTCATAATCCGAAATCGCACCCGCCAGTTCTTCGATGCCCACTCCCTGGCTGGCAACAGTCTTGACTATCGGCGGCGTCCAGCCATCGTGGCGCGTGGCCAGCGATTGCAGCGTGCGAATTTCGCGCTCCACATGCTCAGCGCCGTCGCGGTCGCTCTTATTGATCACAAAGATGTCGGCAATCTCCATGATGCCGGCCTTGATCGTCTGCACATCATCGCCCATGCCCGGGACCAATATCAAAATCGTGATATCGGCCAGCCGCACGATGTCTACTTCATCCTGGCCCACGCCGACCGTCTCAATCATGATGAGGTCGCGACCCGAAGCATCCAGCACCGTGGTCACATCGGCCGTGGTCCGCGCCAGTCCACCGAGCGAGCCGCGCGTCGCCATACTGCGAATATAAATCCCCGGATCGGAAAAGTGCTCCTGCATCCGGATGCGATCCCCCAGAATCGCCCCGCCCGTGTAAGGACTGGTCGGGTCCACGGCGATAATGCCCACGGTGCGATTGTGTTTACGATAGAAGCGGGCAAGCTGATCCACCAGCGTGCTTTTCCCCGCCCCCGGCGGCCCGGTCAGGCCGAGCACGCGAGCCTTACCGCTATGTGGGAACAGAGCCTTCAGTAGCGCAGACCATCCCGGCGCGCGATTCTCCACGGTAGAAATAGCGCGAGCCAGCGCGCGCACGTCCCCCGAGCGAAGCTGGTCAATCGATGTCTGTATGTGCTGGTTCAAGCGATCAGTGTAAAGCAGGGAGCGAAGAAGGAGAAATACGCTGTATTATGAAGATCAGTCTTTCAGCAACTGCCTCGCAATCACCAACCGCTGAATTTCACTCGTGCCCTCGCCAATCGTGCAAAGCTTAACGTCGCGGTAATACTTCTCGGCAGGATAGTCTTTGATGAACCCATAGCCGCCGTGAATCTGCACGCCTTCGTTGGCGCATCTCACAGCCACTTCACTGGCGTAGAGTTTTGCCATGGATGATTCCATCGTGGTCTTCATGCCGGCGTCTTTCATCGACGCCGCCCGCATGGTGAGAAGGCGGGCCGCATCAATTTCTGTAGCCATGTCCGCCAGCTTCCACTGGATCGCCTGAAACTCCCCAATGGCCTTGCCAAATTGCTTGCGCTCTTTGGAGTAGTTCAGCGCGGCCTCGTAGGCGCCCTGCGCCATACCCAGCGACAGAGCTGCAATCGAAATGCGGCCGCCGTCGAGCACGCGCATCGCGTCGATGAAGCCGTCGCCTTCTTTTCCCAGCAGATTCTCCGCCGGAATCACGCAATCTTCAAAAATCATTTCGGCCGTGTCGCTGGCCCGCAACCCCAGCTTATTTTCTTTCTTGCCGGGGCGGAATCCCTTCGTGTCCTTCTCCACAATAAACGCGGAAAGCCCGTGAGTATTGGCGGCGCGGTCGGTCACCGCGATCACGACAATCACGTCGGCATAATGCCCGTTCGTGCAGAAAGTCTTCGTGCCGTTGAGCACCCAGTTGTTGCCGCGGCGCTTTGCGGTCATGCGGGCGCTGCCCGCGTCTGATCCCGAAGATGGCTCGGTCAGTCCCCACGCGCCGATGAATTCGCCGGTAGCCAGTTTGCTGATGTACTTCTTTTTCTGCGCCTCGCAGCCGGCAAGAAAGATGTGATTGGAACACAGCGACGTGTGCGCCGCTACAATGATGCCCACCGAGCCATCCACACGCGACAACTCTTCGATGGCGATCACATATTCCACGTAGCCCATACCAGCGCCCGCGTACTCGGTGGGGAAAACGGTTCCCAATAATCCGAGCTTGCCGAGTTCTTTGACCGTAGCCAAAGGAAACTCGCATGCCTCATCCCACTTCATGACGTTGGGCAAAATCTCGCGCTCGGCAAACTCACGGACGGTTTTCTTCAACTGCTGCTGCTCGTCGCTCAATTGAAAATCCAAGATTCCTCCGCCGCTGCGACCGGCCATTTGTGATTAGAACATAGCGGCAAAAGTGGGAAAAGTTACCTCGGGCAGGGAAAAAGAAAAGTGCGGCAAGCACCGTAATCACTGACGATTGTGAGTACAAGGGCCTTTGGACCAACCGACCGGATGGTCTGCCAATAACCGGCTCCAGCCATTTTCCGCGCCGGCGTGAGAATCAGCGAGCGATTTCTTCGGAGAGGATGAACCTCTCGAACACGTCGTTCGAGACCAACCGCCCGCGCGTGGTCAAGCAGACAAAGTCTCCCCGCTGCTGCATCAGCCCGCTCTCAACCAACTCAGCAATCGCCGCGCGAACACCTTCGATCGCTTCCCCGCCGAAATCCGCAGCGCGTTCTCGCAGGCTAATGCCCCGCGTCAGCCGCAAACCAAGAAAGAAACTCTCCTCCAAGGCCGCCCTTCGCGAGACCAGGGTCCGCAGCAGAGTTGCCTTGCTCATGTACTGTTCCAGGGAATCCGCCGCCGCGAATCGCACCGCCTCGTTTTCCGGCGTATTGGAAGCCAGCATCGAGTGCGCGTCCACGCCAAAACCGAAGTAGGGCAGCCGCATCCAATACTTCAAATTGTGCCGGGACTCGAAACCCTTGCGCGCGAAGTTCGAAATTTCGTACTGAGCAATCCCCGCCGATTGCAGACGCTCACAGGCAGCAAGATAAAAATCCGCGATGGCCCCCTCATCGGGCACAAAGTGCGCGTGATATCGAGTGCCCCCGGCCAACAACTCGCGACCTAGCCGCGAGTCCTCGTCCACCTCGAGCATGTAGACGCTGACGTGCGGCGCGCCGGTCGGGATCGCTTCCGCCACAGAGAATTCCCAACTTTCCACCGTCTGGTGGGGCAACCCGGCAATGAGATCGACGTTGATGTTCGCAATGCCGGCAGCCCGCAACCGCGCAATGTCCTCCAGCACAGTCGCGCGTGTATGCAGGCGACCAACCGCTGCCGCTTCCTGATCCACAAACGATTGCACGCCAAGGCTCACGCGGTTGACACCACAGCGCAGCAGGCTTTCTAGCATGGCGCCGGTAAGCGTGCCGGGAGCGCATTCGACTGTAACTTCCGCGAAAGGCTTCACATCGAACTGACGCCGCACAGCGCCAAAGATTCGCTCCAACTGCGCCGCCTCAAGCACCGTCGGCGTTCCGCCACCGAGATAGATGGAATCCACAGCGCGTTCCATCTTCCCGCCCAATTCCGCCGCGACCTGCGGAGCGTTCTCGATGTCGGCGCAAACCCGATCCACATAGCGCTCGAAAACCGCCCGCGAAAACACGTCGGAGGCAAAGTTGCAGTAACTGCACTTGGTGCGGCAGAACGGCACCGAAATGTAAATGCCAAGCGGCATGCAGAACCATTATCCCATCTGCATCCCATCTATTCGCGCGCAAACCTTTTCCATCCTCCCGCCTGCCTCCGCCATCCATATTGAGGTACCCTGTTAACAGCGCCGCCGGCGCGGCTGCACCAACCGTTCGCAAGAATCCGATGGCTCAGGAAGAAGAGGTATTAGGCAAAGCCTATGACAGCCGCCTGATGGCGCGGCTGCTGAAATATCTGCGTCCCTACCGCTGGCAAGTAGCGATCGCGCTGGGCTCGATTCTCCTGAAATCTTTTGCCGACGTGCTCGGCCCGTATCTCACCAAAGTGGCGATTGATCGTTACCTGGCGCCGAAAGAGGCGCCAACCGCGGCTTCATCCGGCATATGGAGCTGGCTCAGCCAAAATGCCGTCACCGGCATTGCCCAGATCGCGGCCATCTATGTCGGACTCCTGCTCTTCAGCTTCCTGCTCGAGTTCCTGCAAACCTACTACATGCAGTGGACCGGCCAGAAAGTGATGTTCGATCTCCGCCGCCAGATCTTCCGCCATCTGCAGCGCCTGCATGTTGCTTTCTTCGACAAGAATCCGGTCGGCCGCCTAGTGACGCGCGTTACCACCGATGTGGACGCGTTGAATGAGATGTTCACCTCCGGCGTAGTCTCCATCTTCGAAGATCTCTTCGTGCTCGCGGGCATTCTCGGCGTAATGTTGTGCATGAACTGGAAGCTGGCGTTGATCACGTTTGCCGTGCTGCCCTTCATTGTCGTTGCGACGAAGATTTTCCGCGACCGCGTGCGCGATTCCTACCGGCGCATACGCGTCGCTATCGCGCGCATTAACTCCTACCTGCAGGAACACATCAGCGGCATGGTCGTGCTACAGCTCTTCAATCGCGAGCGCAAGGCATACAACCGCTTTTCGGAAATCAATCGCAGCCACATGGACGCGTTCAAAGACGCGATCATGGCCTACTCGGTCTACTACCCCGTGGTAGAGATTCTCTCCGCCATCGCGATTGCCTGCGTAATCTGGTTCGGCGGCGGCGACGTGATGCGCGCCACTCCCGTGACCAGCGTTGCCGTGAGTTTCAACTGGAAGACGCTGATCGCATTCCGCCTGGTGCCGACCGTGGCGTCGCTGGGCGTGCTGGTCGCCTTTATTCAGTATGCTTTGCGCTTCTTCCGGCCGATCATGGACTTCAGCGAAAAGTACAACATCCTGCAATCGGCCATGGCCGCCAGCGAGCGCATCTTCAAGCTGCTGGATACGCCCGTGCAGGTAGTTTCGCCCGCGGTGACCAAGCGCCCCGAAGGCCCCGGCCGAATCGAGTTCGACCAAGTCTGGTTCGCCTACCGCGAAGCGCCCGAGAGTAATGCGGTGAGTAGCGATCTTTCTTCAGCCCCCGACTGGGTCCTCCGCGATGTAACCTTCGCCATCGAACCCGGCGAAACAGTAGCCATAGTCGGCCACACCGGAGCCGGCAAGACCACGCTAATCTCACTCCTGCTGCGCTTCTACGACGTCCAAAAAGGCGCGGTAAGAATTGACGGCGTAGACGTCAAGGAAATGGACCTAGCCGACCTGCGCAGCCGTTTCGGCGTGGTCCTGCAAGATCCATTCCTGTTCAGCGGTACGATCGGCGGCAACATTCGGCTCGGCACCAAGTGCATTCAGGACGCCGACGTGGAGCAGGCCGCCGAAGACGTGAACCTTGCCGACTTCATCCGCGCTCTGCCCAAAGGCTTCGACGAAGAAGTTCGCGAACGCGGCTCGACGCTTTCCACCGGCCAGAAGCAGCTAATCTCATTCGCGCGCGCGCTAGCCCACGAACCGAAGATCCTGATTCTCGACGAAGCCACTTCCAGCGTCGATACCGAAACCGAATTCCGCGTGCGCGACGCCCTCAACCGCATGGTCGAGGGACGCACATCGCTGATCATCGCCCACCGGCTCTCGACCGTGCAGCGCGCCGACAAGATCATCGTCATGCACAAAGGCCAGGTGCGCGAAATGGGGACGCATCAGCAATTGCTGGCTCAGCGCGGGATCTACTTCAAGCTCTATCAGCTTCAGTACAAGGATCAGGAGATCGCGGCGGGTCCTGCAGTCACCGCCGGGGACGACTGAGTCTCGACGCGCCTATACAATGCTCTCTTGCGAATCCTGATCTCAGCCGGCGAAGCTTCCGGAGAAATGTACGGCGCGCAACTCATCGAAGCCTTACGCCGCCGCGACCCGCACCTCGAATTTTTCGGCGTCGGCGGAAACCGCATGCGCGCCGCCGGGTGCGACACGGTCGTCGACGCGAAAGATCTCTCGGTCGTCGGCATCACCGAAATCCTCAGCCACCTGCCGAATATCTACGGCCGGTACCGGCACCTGATCAAAGAAGCCGACAAGCGCAAGCCCGATCTCGCCGTCGTCATCGACTCGCCCGCGTTCAACTGGCGCGTGGCGCGGCGGATGAAGAAGCGCGGCATCCCGGTGGTCTACTACGTTGCGCCGCAATTCTGGGCGTGGCGTCAGGGACGCGTTCGCCTCCTCCGCCACTACGTCGACAAGGCACTGGTGATCTTTCCCTTCGAAGAAAAGTTTTATTGCGACCGTGGCGTGGATGCGACCTTTGTCGGCCATCCCCTGGCCGAATTGCCGCACCCGGCGATTGCCCGCAACGACTACGCTGCGCAATTTCATCTCCACCTCGCAAAACATTGGATCACGCTGATGCCCGGCAGCCGCGTCAAAGAAGTCCGCATGAACCTGCCGACAATCCTCCAGGCTGCCTCTCAACTCGGCCCGGATTACGAATTCTTGTTGCCTGTTGCACCAATGCTCGACCGCACCTTTCTCCAGGGACAAATTAGACAGCAAAATATCACGCTCATCCCCGAATCCTTACCCGCGCTGTGGCATTCGCGCGCCGGCATCATTGCCAGCGGCACGGCGACGGTCGAAGCCGCCATGATGCGCACTCCGTTCGTGATGGTCTACCGCGTCTCGCCTCTCACCTACATGCTTGGCAAGCCCCGAGTCAAAGTTCCGCGCTTCGCCATGGTTAACCTCATCGCCGGGGAGCAAGTCGTCCCTGAACTCGTGCAGCAGGACTTCACGGCACAGAATGTTGTAACCCGCCTGCAGGAAATTCTCCCCGACGGCCCCGCGCGCAGTCGGATGCTGGAGGGCCTGACTCAGCTGAAAACCCAGCTCCTCCCACCGCAAAGCGGCGCAGCTGGCCCAACCCTGCATGCGGCAGACCGCGCCGCCGCAATTATTTTGTCGTTTCTCAACGCCTCCACCGGAAAATTGAGGACGGCCCACAGGTAGCTTTATCCCAAGTTCTCGCATCAGATATCTAAGACTTAAAGACCAATGTAACTTGGTAGATGAGATGCGTTTTCGCTAAGCTCTCTACATAGGCTGCGTTGCCGGAATGTAAGACTGGGCGTACACAGATCCTGACGCGACTTCATGGACACGAGTGGCATGGATGAAGAGTGCTATGGATATGGATAAGGATTAGCTTTGACGGGAATAAGCTCGCGCATCAACGGCGCAAACAGAGATCTACGGTATCCGGTTCGCGCCGTCCAGTGGACCCTCATACTGTTGATAGCGGTCGTTAGCGTATCAAGTAGCACTTCGGTCTTTGCTCAATCCCAGCCCGCTCCATCACCACAACCCCCCGCAACTGGTGCTCCGGAAACGACAACTGCAGTCCCGCAAGCGTCGCCTGGTCCCTCACAGTCGGGAAGCGTAAGCGGTACGGTGGTTGATCCGGATGGAGCGGTTATCGCCAATGTGAAAATAACCCTGGCCCAGCCCGGCATGGCCTCGACCGGGGCAGCCTCGACCGGCGTGAACTCAAAAAGCGAAACGTCTTCCGACGGCGACGGACACTTCGTTTTTGCAGACGTAGCTCCGGGGCCATTTCAACTATCTTTTGCAGCCCCCGGTTTTTCACCTCTCGAGCAATCCGGAGTTCTTCACGCCGGGGAGAACTTCGTCTTTCCCCAGATCGCACTCGCAGTTGCCCGCAACACGGTGGATGTGGAGGTGACACTATCCCGGGAGCAAGTGGCGGAAGATGAGATCAAGGTTGAGGAGAAGCAGCGCCTGCTCGGAGTCTTTCCGAACTTTTATGTCACCTACAACCCTAAGGCGGTCCCTCTTACCACGAAGCTGAAGTTCCAGCTTGCCTGGAAGACGACCATTGATCCGGTCTCGTTTGCTATCGTTGGCGGGGTCGCCGGCATTCAACAGGCCGATAATGCCTTCAGTGGATATGGACAAGGCGCGCAAGGCTATGCGAAGCGCTTCGGCGCCGCCTATGCCGACTTTGTGTCGGGAACGTTTATTGGCAGTGCGATACTGCCATCCCTGCTAAAACAAGACCCTCGGTATTTCTATAAGGGGACGGGCAGCTGGAAATCGAGGTTCCTGTACGCCGTCGCAAATTCAGTCATCTGCAAGGGCGACAACGGGCGCTGGCAACCGAATTATTCATTTATTATCGGGGACCTCGCCTCCGGCGGTATTTCCAATCTTTACTATCCCGCCCAAAATCGTAATGGAGCAGCGCTAACCTTTGAGAATGCAGCCATCGCAGTCGGCGCCGGCGCAGTCGGGAATGTCATTCAGGAATTTTTCCTGCGTAAGCTCACGCCCCACGCGTCCGCTCAAGACGCGGGTAAACCTTAATTCTCCCCAGCGCGGGCCCGCGCCGAGAGTGTTATCGGGCCCTCCGGAGGCCGGAGGCCAGAAGCCAGAACCCGCCGATCTTGTGCTCCCAGCATCTTTTAGGGGAGAATCTTCATCATAGGGAATGGTTAGCCGTTTCCTGGAGACTCTCCTTAATGCAGATTCGCCTTCGGCGCGCTCAGAGCGTCCTGTCGAGTTCCCTCGCCCTGCTGCTATTGGCTTTCGCCGCGATACCCTTGCGGGCCGCCGAGAAAACCCACCTGCGCGTCGACGATTACCAGATCGAGGTCGAACTCACGCCTCATCTTCATCAGATTTCGGGGCGGGCGAAGGTCAAGTTCACCGCGCTTCAGGATCTGAGCGTCGCCGTTTTCGAACTGCATAACGACTTGCGCGTCACCCGCGTCCTTGACGACCAGAACCAGCCACTCTCGGCCGAGCGCGTCACTCAGGATTCCACGGTTCGCGTGCCGCTACCTGCCGGTCTCTCCAAGGGCGCTTCCACCGCGCTCACTTTCGAATACGAAGGCCAGCTCGAGACCGCCGATGACAGCCCGGTTCCCGGCCTCAAACTGGCCTATGTTGGTGACGATACCAGCTACCTGCTCTACGCCGGACGCTGGTTCCCCGTAAGCGGCTACGGACTCAATCGCTTCACCTCGACCATCAGCGTCACCGTCCCGGCCCACATGCTCGTGATCGGCAGCGGAAAAGCCACCGTGACCGACAATCCGCCCTCGAAGAAACCCAATACCAACGGCCTTCCTACCAAAACATTCACGTTCGTCGACGCGAAGCCGAGCTTCCCTGGCACCATCGTCGCGGGCATCTTCCAGGAATATAAAAGCGACGAAGCCGGAATGGACTTGCACGTCTACTTCAAGCCTGCCCATCAGGCGTTGGCTCCCGAATACACCACCACCGCAGTCCAGGAATTCACTTACTACATCACTCTTTACGGAACTCCCCTGTCACAGAAGCTCAACGTCGTGGAACTGCCGGGCGACACGGTTCCGTACGCCTGGGCTCCAGAGATAGCCGGTCTCGCCAGCCCCTCCATCACGGAGAAAACAAACTACCGCCTGCTCGCCAATGCCATCGCCCATCAATGGTGGGGAGTTTCCGTAAGTCCGGCCACGAAGGACGACTGGTGGCTGGTCGACGGCTTTTCCCGCTATTCCGAAGCCATGTATGTGGAAAATGCCGCTGGCGCAGCGGGCCTTGAAGAAGCTGTCAAGGACATGTCGGTGGGCGCGCTGGCCTACGACACGGTTCCACTCTCCAGCGCCAGCAAGCTCGATCCCTTCTCCACCGAGTTTCAATCGCTCGTGACCGACAAGGGCGCGATGATACTGCACATGCTGCGCTGGGTGCTGGGCGAAGACAAGTATCTCAAGACCATGCGCGAGTTCGCTGAGACCTATGCCGGCAAATCTGCCACCATGGACGACTTTCGCGCCATCGCCGAGAAATATTACGGCGAGCAACTGACATGGTTCTTTTCCCAGTGGCTCGATTCCACCGGCGCCCCAGAATTTAAGGTCAAGTACTCGGTCTATCGTCTTGGCGGAACCCGAGCCGCAGCCAAGTCGTCCAACGACAAGGACAAAGACTCCAGACCTCCGGGCTTCCGGGTTACCGGGGAGATCTCCCAGGATCTCGACCTGTTCCGCATGCCCGTCGACCTGCGCATTGACACAGACGGCAAAACGGAAGACAAGAAGCTCGAAGTGGTGGGCACCAACTCACCCTTCGCGATCGAAACCTTCGGACGCCCGCGGCGCATCGCCGTCGATCCCGAACATCACGTCCTCACCAACTCTTCCGACGTGAAGCTCCGTTCTTCCATTCTCCGTGGCATGGCGATGCAGCAGCAGGGCGATCTGTCCGGTTCCCTCGCCGAGTACAACAAGGCACTCGACCTCAACAAGAACAGCTCCCTGGCCCATTACCGCATCGCGGAAATTTTCTTCCTGCAGAGAAACTACCAGTCCTCGGCCAACTCTTACCGCGCTGCCATCAACGGCAACGGAGAGCCCCGTTGGACCGAAGTCTGGAGCCATATCCAGCTGGGTAAGATCTTCGACGTTACCGGCCAGCGCGAGCGCGCCATCAACGAATACCGGCAAGCCATCCAGACCAACGACGATACCTTCGGCGCCCTCGAAGAGGCCCGCAAGTATTTGGCCAAGGCCTACGAGCGGCCCAAGAACAAAGAGTGAGCGGCAAGAACTAGTCTTGTGACCGGTTCGCGAAGGGCACGGCTTCAGCCTTTCAGGTTTGTGCCGGTTCCCAAAGCCTTGGACTTCTTCTCCCGCGCCGTGCCGAACTCCAGAACCTCACACTGCAAGACCTCGTGGGAATGAACGTCGACAATAGGCCCTGAGGCTCGCTGGACGTCGCCAAGTCGGCGCCGCGGTGGCATGACTTCCTGAGCCCGGCCATAAGCCTCCGCAAAATCGAACCTCACCTTCTGCAGCGCGTCTTTCTGCGGCGCATACGGTTGCGCCTGCTGTTGCGCCCGACCTCGTTGCGCCCGATCCTGTCGCGAACCATCCGCATGCGGACGGTCGTCCACGATCCCAATCCTGCCGCGCAACTGCTGAATGCGCGCTACCGCCCGGTCAATCACGCGCACGAACTCGGCGCCGTCATCCTTCTTTCGTCCTTCCCGCAATCGATGCCGTGCATCCTCGATGGAGAACCAGGTGCGGTTTCGCTTGGACTCCTGCGGAGGACTAAGGCGTAGCACCTCGCAGAGATACGCGTTGACGGCAACTTCTTTTCCGCCAGACCTCGAAGCACGACTCTCTCCATCGACCCGCTTACGGCGATATCGCGCGAACGAAGCTTCTTCGATCCGGCCATGAACGCCCGCTTCCTCGAACGCCTCAAGTGCCGCTGCCTGGGCGTGGGTCAATCCCGCTTCCGCGCTGCCCTTGGGAAAGGTCCAGTGCCCGCCGCCGCGCGTCCGAACCAGCAGGAACTCGATTCCACTTCCGCGCACCCTGTAGCAAACCGCGGCCGCCTGCTCACATTCGCATAACTTGCGAAGTTGCGACAGCCGAATGAATCTGTTCGAAGCTTGATCCTTCCTGGCCGTTGGGCTCATCGCATCAGAGTGCACGATGCCACGCGCGCTTGCCTAGAGCACAGCTTGGTTCTCGATCGTCAATAACCTGACGGCCGATGCCAGGCTTGCGCGTTCGCGGGAATCTTTCTACGCACTTGCGCCCCGCGACTCCGCGAAGACAATATTCATAGTCTTGTCGGCCGCAAGCCGCCCTGGGAGATAGTTCTTGGAAAACATGCATTGCCTGCGCTGCAATCGCGAACTCGAACCCGGCCACAAGTCCGTCGCGCTGTATATGTTCGCGCAGACGGTGGGAATCAAACCGCGCCAGAAGTCCACAGCCCATCGCATTTCCTTCTGTCCGCAATGCTCAGTCTCTCTCGCCATGGGACCACCGCCCGAGGGCGCTCTCAACTTGGCCGCCTGGGACATGATCCGCGACCTGGTCGGTTCCGACCCCGCCCTGAACCAGGCTGCCTGGGAGAATCTGAGCGGAGTCTTAGGTTTGCTGCCCGCGACCGGCACCGATGGCTCCCCTCATTCACCGCAAGCCGCAGGATATTTCGAATTCTGATGGCTTAAAGCACTCTTTCCCGACGAATCGCGCTGCCGATCGATCCAATCCTCCCACTTTCCATTCCCGGCTAACCTTTTTCGCCTTCCCTCGGTCTAAGGAAGTAATCACAGCAGGGAACTTCGCAGGACCCGGCTGCGTATTACTGATCAGTGCTTGAAGGAAACGGCCTGGCGGGATTGAGACCCCTCGCTTGACGTCTCCCGAACCCCCACGCACCTCCCCGGAGGCGTGGGGGATATCTCATGCGAATACTTCTCGACATCGTCCGGCAGTCGCTTTCGACGCTATGGGCGCACAAGCTGCGCTCCTTCCTCACTATGTTCGGAATCGCCTGGGGCGTAGGCTCTCTGCTCCTGCTGGTGGGTTTGGGAGAAGGTTTCCGCAGTGGTCAGGAAAGACAACTCAGAACCCTGGGACAAAACATTATGTTCATGTTTCCCGGGCGCATTCCGGCAGTCGAGGGCAGTACACAATCCGGGCAGACTTATTACTTCACCTACGCCGACTATTCCGCTATTCGCCAGCAGTCGAAGTTCGTCGGCGCGGTCTCTCCAGTGTTGAATCGTGAAGACATCCGCGCCGTCAGCGACTACGGCTCTACCAATGGTCAGGTCTTCGGCGTGGCCCCAGATTACAACCAGATTCGCAATGTGCCCATCAGTCCCGGCCGCTGGTTCAACGATGAAGACAACGCCGAGCGCCGCCGTGTCGCCGTCGTGGGCTGGGAGATGCTGAAGAACATGTTCCCTGGACGCCCCGCCGTGGGCTCCACGATACTTCTGAATGGAATCAGTTTTGACGTGATCGGCGTGGTCGATAAAGTCGGCCGCGATGGCAATAATGGTACCAACTCGCGCATCTTCATCCCCATCGAAACCATGCGCAACCTGTTTCGTCTGACCAAGGCCAATTCCGAGGATGCAATTTCTTTTATCAACTACGCGCCCATCCGCAAAGACCTTCACACGCAGGCGAAGAACGAAATTCACCAGATCATCGCCAGCCGCCACGGCTTTGACCCTAAGCTGGAAGACGCCTTTGAAGACTGGGACACCATCGAAAACATGCAGCGCGTAGGCAAGATCTTCGATGCCATGGATTGGTTCCTGGGCGTGGTCGGCGTGGTGACCCTCGGGCTCGGAGCCATCGGCATCATCAATATCATGCTGGTTTCGGTGAGTGAGCGCACCAAGGAAATCGGCTTGCGCAAAGCGTTGGGCGCAACTCACAAAAACATTCTTACGCAATTCTTTGTCGAAGGAGCTTTCCTCACCGCCTTCAGCGGCGGCATCGGCCTGGTTCTGGCCACCGGCTTTGTCACGCTGATGGCTATGTTGCCCGCGCCGGAGGGTTTTGATACGCCGCGAATCATTCCCGCATCCGCGCTGGCGGCTATCGGATCGCTAGCCATCGCAGGAATTTCGGCCGGCCTCTACCCCGCGCGCAAAGCCGCGCTGATGGAGCCGGTAGAAGCGTTGAGGCAGGAATAATAATAATGATCGTCGATCTCGCCAGTCAGGCCTACAACGCGCTCCGCCACAATCGCCGCCGCAGCGTGCTGACCATGCTGGGCATGGCTTGGGGAATCGCTACGGTCGTCCTCTTGCTGGCTTTCGGATCGGGTTTCGAGCGCGGCCTCTGGGTGGCGTTCCGCTCCTTTGGCACGAATCTGGTCTTCATCTTCCCGGGCCGCACCGAATTGCAGGCGGGAGGAACTAAGGCTGGCACTCAGGTTAGGTTGACCACCGACGACCTTGACTACATCCGCGACGAAGTGCCCCTGCTCAAACACGTTTCTCCCGAGGTCGAAAAGCAGAGTCTTGTGGCCTACGGCACCCGCAGCGCGACCTACGGCGTCAGTGGCGTCTACGCTTCGTATGGCCGCATGCGCCGTCTGGACGCCGCCGAGGGCAGCTTTTTCAGCGAATCTGACGACTTCACTCATACTCGCGTCGCCATCATCGGCTCGGATGTAAGAAAAAAGCTCTTCTCCGGACAGGATGCCCTCGGCGAAAGCATTCGCCTCGACGGCATTTCTTATCAGGTCATCGGAGTACTCAGGCATCAGGTGCAGAACGGCGACGACAACATCAACGGCCACGTCTACGTCCCGTTCAGCGCCATGAGCGATCTGGTCAAAACTTATTACCTGAATTCCATCGTGATGGAATACGAGGGCGACCACGCCAAGATCGTGACGGCGGTGCGGAACTCCATGGCCTTCCACCACAACTTCGATCCCAAGGATCACCGCGCGATCTTCGTCTTCGACGTCTTCGCCGACCTGCTCGATCTGCAGGTCATCAGCACTGGCATCAAGATCCTGCTCGGCTTTATCGGACTGCTCACGCTCGGCATCGGCGGCGTCGGCCTGATGAACATCATGCTGGTCTCGGTCACCCAGCGCACCCGCGAAATCGGAGTGGAAAAGGCCCTGGGTGCGCACCGCTGGCACATCCTGTTCCAGTTCCTGACCGAAGCCCTGGTGATCACGGCTCTGGGCGGCCTGTTGGGAGTGTTGCTGGCCTATCTGGTTTCCTGGAGCGTAGGCTCGCTCACGCTGTGGAGCGCTTTTGAAGAAAACGCCAGCGAAGGCGATATCCACCTCTACATCGATTTCGCCACGCTGATCTGGTCGACGGCGATTCTAAGCTTCGTAGGCATCATCAGCGGCATGTTGCCCGCAATCAAGGCTGCGCGGTTGAACCCGATCGAGGCTCTGCGCTACGAGTAGAACTGCGCGGCTTGTGAGTCGATTCACTGCCTGAGGACGCTCCGCCCGAATTTCCCGCTCCCGCCTGCGCAGTGGAACCGCCTCCGATAGCAATCCAGTTTCCGGAGGCCTCTGTGCATGAGTCGTCTGCGCAATATTCGAAGCTGGTCACTGGATGCAATTCCCAAATGGAATAACGCCAGCATTTGGCCGTCTTGTTTGCCAGAGCGCAATTGTCCGCGGGCTTGTTGTGTTCGCTATCCACGAGTAGTTGCCCTACAATTCGCACCTTGTGGCCCAGCGCAGGCTGGAGATGGGCCAGAGTCCAGGCTTCCGGGTCAAATTGCGCACGGTAGTGTGGAGTCATCTCGACAATCACGCTATTCTGCTGCAGGGCCTTGGGCGGCTTAGCCGGAGTTGTAGCGTTCACCTGGCTGGTCAAAGTTTGATCGAAGCCGATTCCAATGTGAAAGTCGACGTTCGGGACGCCCGTCAATTCGCAGTTGCTGCTCTCCGCTCCAGTGGATTCGTAATAGTACAGGTAACCAACAAGCCCAAACTGCTTCCCTTCCCCCATCTGGCTCAATTGGTCTTTGTAGGTCGCATGGTTATTGCCTTGTCCCAACTCGGTGGGCGTGTTGGTGTTAAGGGTGTCAAAGGCCGACTGATCCAGGAAGTTAATCCCGGCGGCCGCCGCCGGCGTCAAATTCTTAAGGTAGTTGAGATATGGGTCGTACCCGCCAGCCTTACTGCAGCCGGTGGGGTAATCCTCGTGACATGCCTGAAAATCTGTGATGTTGTCTTGGCATTGAGCCGCCTCGATGGTGACGCCGTTGATGACGATGGGCTGTGGGTTTTCCGTGGGTGTGGAGGTCCGGTTCGAGGGCGCAAAATTCATTGCCAGAGCCAGTGCCACGGGCGCAAACGGCGCAACATGCCGGGCAAAAGTACTGCCAGTCTTGGAGGGCTGCGTAGGCATATTCATCTCCTTTGTACGGGTCTGTTGCAGATAACTTAGTCGCCGCCTGAAGCGCCAGCGCCGCCTCCCGCGGGGCCACCACCCGCGCCTCCGTTGTCCTTATTCTGGGTAGTTGCCTGAATGCCCTTGCCGACTCCGTATGTGGTGGCGCTTACACCTAAAAGAGCCAATACATTCGTCGGAATCTGTGGCATGTCACATTTGCAGAGAACCACATAAAAAAAACTCAGCCCGATGACAAACGTAAAAATCAGCAACTGGAAGCGCCCCATGCTCGCGCCCCCGTTGATGCCGTCCGGCCCTTTCTCGTTCAGCAGTTGGCTTATATCGATCTTGCCGCTGGCGATCCCGGCCAGAATCAGGAAGCCGAAGAGGAAGAGCATTACCAATCCGGCATAGGCTATCGCCAACTTCACTTTTGTCATGGCGTCGCCGTGCACCCAAATTGCGATGACAAATGCTGTGGCGACTGCCAAAACTGTGCTTATTACAAATTCTGGGTTTTTCATCGCACTCTCCTATCTGATATCTGAACGATCTTTCAACGGCCTGAAAGTAACGTTTGTGCCTTCTCTGTGAGGTAAAGGGCGTGGCTTCCGCCGAGAACACCGACCAACCATGGTGATAACGGAGGCAATTCCTTCGGGCTATGGATTACCTGCAGCAGATAGTACCCGGCCACAAAGAGCGTGACCATTAGGGCCTGCGTGCGCCCGGCGCTCGGAGTCGTTGAAAAACCGGTCGGGCTCTCGGGATCCCGGACGTCGCCATCAAGCAGGTAACTGAGGCTGATGCCGCCCGTCAACAGCTTCCACAGCACACCGCAGAACAATCCCCCAAACAGGATCGCACCCTCCCAATATGCCAACGTCATTAGGAAGCGCATGTTGCCCTCAGTTTTCAGAGTTCGGTTGAACCACGCACGCCAGAGCCCCAGGGAAGTGGCGGAAAGCATACACACGTCTGCCTGCCCCGGCGATCATTATTTCGATTTGTTACGAAAACCGAACAAGCCGTCCGGGCTCGGCTAAAGGTGCGGCAAAACTGGAGTAGCAAAACTAGGGCCCACGCCAGTTCCTCATCCCCTCAGGCGATACAATCTCTTCCGTGCCCGAAACCACCGCCACGCGCCTCGACCGAGTTCTCGCTCAACTCCGCCTCTATGAGCACCCTCTGCTGAATTTTTCCGCGCGCTCCAAAGGCGAGGGCGTCGAACTGATCATTCAGTTCAGAGACGCTTCTATTCCCATGCACACGTATTATCTCGAACTCCATCCTCGCGACCTCGACCACCCACAGTTCGAATGGAGTTTCCAGCGCCAGCTTTACGACGCCCTGCACGACTACTTCGTCGAAATGTTCATCCGTACTCCGCAGGACCGCGCCGACCGCCTCCGGAAGGGATTGTGAATCCGCTTCATCGAAAGATCGAACAGGAAATCCGCGAGCGCGGACCCATTTCCTTCTCGCGCTACATGGAAGTCTGTCTCTACGATCCCGAGTATGGCTATTACTCGCGGAACGCGGAACAATTCGGCAAGGCGGGTGACTTCTACACCTCGAGCGATGTCCACAAAGTTTTCGGCCGCCTCTTGGCTCGCCAGTTCGACGAAATGTGGCGCGCGCTCGGCTCCCCGGAGCGCATCGACCTCGTCGAACTCGGCCCCGGCCGTGGCTTGTTCGCGCAAGATGTTCTGGGTCGGTTGGAAAAGAAGTTTCCGGATTTCTTCCAAGCGCTGCGCTACGTTCTGGCGGAAAGTTCGCCCGCCTCGTGCCAGCGAATCGACAAAACGCTGGAATCTCACTTCGAATCGGGGAAGGCGGAACTCACTGCGCTGTACCCGCTGAACAGACCGCTGGCTGCTGACACTATCGTCTTCGGCAACGAATTCTTCGATGCCTTCCCGGTCGAAATCCTGGGCACGAGGGGATCCCTGCGCGTCGATGCGCGCGACGGCCGCTTCATCGAAACCTGGGCGAAGGCATCGCCGGAAGAATTGGAATTCCTCGACCGCTATTCAGTCCATCCCGAGCCGCACGAACGCATCGAGGTGCCTCTAGCAGCACAACACTCCATGGATCAAATCGCCGCCAGCATCCAGCGCGGATTCTTCCTCGCCATCGACTATGGCTACACCCGCGAGGAACAACTGGCGGGCCGCCATCGGGGAACCCTGAAGGCCATTCGCCAGCATTCCATCAGCGCCAATCCCTACGAAGCCCCCGGCGAGCAGGACATCACTGCCGACGTAAACTTCACCGCCCTCGCCGCCGCCGCAGAAAAACAAGGCATGCAGACGCATAAGCTCGTGACGCAATCCCAATTTTTGATGGGCATCGGCGAGATGAACCAATTCGCCGACGCGTTCGAAGAATGCCACCTGCCGCAGGAACGCGCCAAAGTCGCGCTGCAACTCAAGAATCTGGTCACGCCCGCAGGCATGGGTGAGAGCTTCCACGTTCTGATCGCTAGCAAGGGAGTCGAGCAGGAAAGAATCGATTCGTTGTCTGGATTGAACTTCAGTCGCAGGCGCTAGCACGCCCATCCCGAAACGATTGTCATTCCGGACCGGGCGTCAAGCCTGGTGAGGAACCTGCTTTTCAGCCACGCCTGTCTCCGGATACTCATACACTCCCCGCCCCGACTTTCTTCCCAACCGCCCCGCCTTCACATACTGCACCAGCAGCGGCGCGGGACGATATTTCTCTCCCAGCGATTTGTGCAGATATTCGAGAATGTTCAGCCGCGTATCGAGCCCCACCAGATCAACGAGTTCGAAAGGTCCCATGGGATGGTTCAGGCCAAGCTTCAGCGCCTTATCGATATCCGCGGCCGAGGCAATCCCTTCCTGGAGCATATAGAACGCCTCATTGCCGATCATCGCGTTAATGCGGCTAGTGATGAAGCCCGGCGCTTCCTTGATCACGATCACTTCCTTGCCCATCCGCTTCCCTACTTCAACCGCGGTCGAGAGCGTGTCCTCGTCGGTCTCCAAGGCCCGCACCACTTCAAGCAGCTTCATTTTGTGCACGGGATTGAAGAAGTGCATGCCCACGCACTTCTTCGCGCGGTAAGTAACGCTCGAAATCTCTGTGATACTTAGGGAAGAAGTGTTCGAAGCAAGAATCGTCGTGGGGCGGCAAATCTTGTCGAGCAGAGTGAAAATCTCAATCTTCGATTCCATCTCCTCCGGAACGGCCTCAATCACCAGATCGGCTTCGCGCGCCGCTTCATCCACCGAGCCCGCATATTCCAGGCGCCCGAAAGCCGCATCTGCGTCGGGCGCGGTGACCTTGCCCAACTCAACCGCCTTGTCGAGATTCGCCCGGATTTCGCTTTCGGCCCGCCGCAGCGCCGCCGGCAGCAGGTCTTCCAGAATGGTGCGGTAGCCGCCGAGCGCCGCGGCATGAGCAATGCCACGCCCCATAATTCCGGCGCCAATCACCGTGACGGTCTTCACCTGCGACACTAGGGGCTCACCTTCTCGAGATCGGCAATCGCGGAATTGATTGCGCCGCCGGTGGCGCGCAAGGCTTCCGCCAGGCGCTTGCGTTCTTCGGTATTCATGTTCGGGATGTAAATGCAGATGCGACGCAGCGTGGTCGTTATGTCTTCCACGTAATTCATCGCACGGATCAGTTCTCCAGATACTGGCATGAGTGCTCCTGTAGATTTGTCAGCTTTTCCGGCTGACTCTGACGGCTGCTTGCTTGTTCACAGTCAACCAAAAATGTCGCGAGCCGACCTTCTATTTTGGACGTGTCCGCGAATTTAGTAAAGGCAGACGCTCAAGACCGTTGCAGCTTGCAGACATTTATGTGAGACTGTCGTGCATTACGCGGGAATACGCGAGGTCGCCATGCGAATCTTGAACATCCTGAGCGGGCTTGCCGTACTATTCACGACGCTGGCCTTCGCCCATGTGCTGCATCACCATTTTCTTCACGCTTCGCACGATGATGTTCACAGTCTTACTTTCCTGGCAGGCATGGCGACCTTAGTGGTCGTCGGGGTCCTCTCCCTCATCGGAGGATGTTTACTGCTGAGGCGTGGCCGCTGATCTCACGCTTCACCAGAGTTAGCGAACCAGCAGATCCAGTTGGCGCACATCCAGACCAGCTTGCCGATAGTGCTTCCGGCACAGGTCCAGGGCGCTGAATCCATCCTCGTAGGCAGCGAAGCGACCGTCTTCCGGCTTGTCCAGATAGATTAAGCCGCCTCCAACTACGAAGAGTGCAACCATCGGCTCCGGTGAGTCCTCGGTGACGACCAGCGTGTGGGCCTCGCCTGCGGGCTCGTAGATGAATGTCCCGGGCTTAGCCACCCAGTCATGTTCCAGATATCGCCAGTAACCACGCATTGTGTAGCCGTGCACGGTGCCAACGTGATAGTGAGTTCCTATCCTCGAACCGGGGAGGCCTTTGAGTACGACGCTGAATCCTCCAGTCGTAACGTTAAAGTGGCAAGGCTGGAACCAGACGCCGTCCGCGTAAGGAACCCACAGCCGGTCATCTTCCAGGTTGATGTTGGTGATGAAATGGTCACGGCTCCTTTGGTCGCGGTTGAGGCCATCGGTGAAACTGGAAAAGGTAGCAATTGGCATGTATCCCCTTCTAATTTGTCGAGTCGGCGTTAAGCTTACGCGGAAGCGCATATAATCTCTATTGATTCTTTTAATGGGCCCTCCGAGTGCGCCGCGAATCTAAGACATATGGCAGATAAGCCCTTAAAACGCTATATTTTCGCAAGCGACTTCGATCAGACTTTAACCTTCAACGACTCCGGCTACGTGCTCGCCGAATTGGTCGGCATTCCCACCGCGGAGTTCGAACGCAAAGCCAAAGGCATGGCAAAGATCAACCTGGTGCAGCAAGGAGCGGAACTCGCCTACCTTCTGCTCCACGACCCCGAGTTCAAAGCCAAAGTTCGAAAGGAGCATCTTTACGAGGTAGGCAAGCGCATCCGCCTCAAAGGCGATATCAAACTTCTTTACCAGATCCTCGAAAAGGGTGTAGACGGATACGCCTTCGATTTTTACGTTCTCTCGGCGGCACCTGTCGAGGTGATTCATTCGGCGCTCGAGGGCATCGTCCCCAAGGATCACATTTACGGCACTGAATTCCGCTACAAGCCTTCGGGCGAGATCGACTCCATCGTTCGCGCCACGGCGGGCTACGGCAAAGTCGCGGTTCTCAATCAGTTGCTCGCCGAGCACGTGACCGGGCCCGATCACGTAATTTATTCGGGAGATGGCAGCTCCGATATTCACGTGATGCTGCAACTCAACGCGCGCGACGGCCTCACCATCGCGGTTTCGGAGTCGCCCCACGTTTCGCAAATCGCGAAGCGCACGGTGCTGAGCACGAGCGCTCTGGCGGTGCTGGCGCCCATTCTCGAAGAAATCGCTGGATGGCAGCATGCGCGCATTCGCAGCTTCTTTGAAGCCAACGGCATGCTGATTCAGGAGTGGGAGCGCGTTCGCACCGACTGGCTGACGGTCCGTCCCGCCATCCCCGAGGTCTCAGAGCCGGTGACCGTGGCGTGACTGCTTTACGATTGTTTCAGCCGCAGGGCGGTGCCAGAGTGAAAAATCCACGATGCTGCGCGATAAAAGCCTGATTCCGCTCTCCCATCAGCATCAACGCGCATTGGCTCTATGCGTACGCATCGATCGCGCCCAGCCCATCCCTGCCACGGATCTTGAATCCTGGCAGGCGGAGATCGAGCAGCACTTCGAACAGGAAATCAATATCCATTTCGCCGCCGAAGAACGAGTGCTATTCCCGGCCGCGAGCCAGTTCCCCGAATTAGTCCCGCTCGTCGAAGAACTAATCGCCGACCATGCCTCTCTCCGCGAATCGTTTGCCCAGGCAAAAGCACGCACCCTGTCCGCCGAAAGCTTACCTGCTTTCGCAACACGACTCTCCGCACACATCCGCAAAGAAGAACGCCAGCTCTTCGAACGTCTGCAGCAGTTGATGAACAAAAAAGAACTAGCAGCTCTCGGGGTTAACTTGGAAGAATCTCTCAAAGACGCCGCGTCGTCCTGCATCCTCCCGAACCAGGCAACGAAGCTGCGGCCAAGAGAATAGCGGCTCGCAATCACAAACTGTGGCGCGTTCTGAATTGCACCGCTGCTTCGCGCCCCATGTAGCGTTCCAGCACGGCAGGCGCGGTCCTGCGCAGATCGACCACCACAAGGCCGTCGAGCACGTTCGAGAACTTCCGGTCCACATTAAATCCCAGCAGTTTTCCGCCGATCTTCGCATACTGCCGCAACAGTATGGGCAGGCCTTTGCCATCAGTTTCCACGTCGGTGATCGGCTGCGACAGATCTTCCAGATCGCGCAGAGCGCGGCACATGGCGCGGCAATCCCACGGCCGCAACGTTGCCGGACGAAACGGCCGCCGCGGCTCAATCATTCCCGCCAACTCATCTTCCTGTATGCGCGCTTCGAAGAAGCGGTAAATCATCTCGCGCGAGGCTTTGCTGTAATCGTTGCTGATGCTCACCGCGCCAAACAACACCGGAGTCTCCACATGCGTCGTCAGCAAACGTGCAATTCCCTTCCACAACAAAAGCAGTGGAGCGTATTGCCGCTGGTATTCCGGCCTGACGAAGGAACGCCCCAGCTCCAGCGCGGGACCGATCTTCTCGAACACGCGCGCATCGTAGCGGAAACACGTGCTCGTATAAAGCCCGCTCACTCCACGCTCCGCAAGAATCTCCGCCGTATTTCCGGCGCGGTACGCGCCCACCAGTTCCCGCTTCTCCTTGTGCCACAACAACACTTGCCAGTAGTAACGGTCGAAGCGGTCGAGGTCCCGGCGCTTGCCCGTGCCTTCGCCCGCCAGGCGAAACGTCACTTCGCGCAACCGTCCCAACTCCTGCAACATTCGCGGAGTGTCGTTCGCCTTAGCCAGGTAAACGGCCAGATCGCCGCTCTCGGCCAGACAGCGGTCGGGAGCGAGCCGGCTTATTTCTGCCGCAAGCAATTCGGCGGGCTCTGCGGGAGCAACAGGTTGCTGTACTTTTTCGGAGATCTTGGAACGCACCGCCACCGGCCAGGATTTTTCAGGATGGCTCCGCCGCGCCAGCAGGTAGGTGCGCCAGCGCAGATACTCGATAGCTTCCCGATCATCCGGAATGCCAGCGATGGAATCACTGGGAATCTCGCCGCCTATGCGCACTTCCACCGTTCGTCCCTCCTGATGCAGAAATTCCTGCAACAGGAAGGCAGTTCGCAGCCGCGGATGAATCATCCCGAAAAGGTGAAACCCAACGCTGTTTCTTCCACAAAAATAAACCGGCAGCGCAGAGGCTCCCGTCCTCCGAATTAGACGTGCCGCCGTGTCGTTCCACACGGGGTCGGCGATTTCCGCCTGCGGAAATTGCCAGTGCGAGACTTCGCCCGCTGGAAAAATAGCCAGCATCCCGCCTTGCTGAAGCCAGCAAAGCGCTTCGCGCGCCGCGCGTCGATTCACCTCGATGCTGTGAGCATTCACTGCGCGGTCGGTCTGAAACGCGTCAGTCTTAAACGGATCCACGAATATGCAATGCCGCGCCAGCTCAGGCACATCGCGCAGCAGGTAATTGGTCATCACCTTCACGTCCGGCCGTACACGCGTCAGCAACACCGCGAGCACAGCTCCATCCAGCATGCCAAAGGGATGGTTGGCAACAACCACGACCGGACCGGTGGCGGGAATCCGGCCGGTATCAGCCGCATCCACGCGCAAATCTACTCGCATCTCCGCCAGCAGCTTCTCAAGCCCGAAGCCTTCGGGAGATTTCTTTACCCGCCGATACAGTTCCCGCACTTTGTCCACGGGAACAAACTTCTCCGCCAGGGCCGGGATGCCTGCAAATCCCTCAACCTGCGATAGCACTTCCGCCCGAGTCTCATCTCCGTGCAAACGGTTGGATGGCATGTTAGAGAAATAACGCAGGCACTTTGCGACAGCATGAAGGAGAGGTTAAAAGCTGATGAAATGCGTATTGAGACGAAACTCGAAAGTAACTAAGAGCAGTGGTCAGTAGCTAGTGGCAGTCAGTGCATCACGTGGTCAGTCGTTCGGCATACGAAAACATTTTCGTCTTCGCACTGAAGCTGACCACTGATCACTGCCACTGACCACTGCTCTTAGGTTTCCAGGCGATAGCGCGTTTCCGCCAGCGCAAAGAGTTTGCGCCAGACCAACCGGTTCACCGTCACCACCGTCGCAGCCATCATGATGGTCGCGGCCAGCAACAGGTGAAAATCGCCGCTGTCGGTCGCTTGCTGGATGGTCGCACCCAGCCCGGTTGTGGTGTAAATCTGCCCTTTGAAATGGAAATATTCGGCCACAATGCTGGCATTCCACGCCCCGCCCGAAGCCGTCACCATCCCCGTCACCAGATAAGGAAAAATTCCCGGCAGAATCAGTTTCTTCCAGCGCTCGATGCCCCGCACACCAAAGACGGAGCAACATTCCTTCAAATCGGTGGGGATCGCCATCGCGCCGGCGATCACGTTGAACAACACATACCACTGCGTGCCCAGCAGCAACACCACAATCGACGCCAGCCCCATTCCTCCTCCCAGACGAATGAGCACCAGCAGAATCACGGGCAGCAAAGCTGTTGCGGGCACAGAAGCCGCAATCTGCGCCAGCGGTTGTGCGATGCGGGCCAATCGAGGATCCAGACCAATCGCCACTCCCACCGGAATCGTCCACAGGGCAGCGAGCAGCAACGCAAGATTCACGCGCAGAAAAGTCGCACCCAGACCGAGGGCCGTCGCATGCATTTCAACCTTGCCCAGTCCGCTGAGAATGATTGCGACGCGAACCACGCCGTAGCCAATGCCGGCCAGCGCCACCACCGCCAGCGCGCGCACCAGCCACTCCCGCCACGCCGGCGCTGGTTCCTCCGGAGTTTCTTCCGTGCGCTTTTTTGCAAAATACAGAAGCAGACGTTCCCCTAGCGGCCGCAGCGTTTTCTGCCGAATCCTGGCGAGACCGCTGGAATGCTGCACCAGATTAAGCACCCACGATCGCGGCACATCGGTGCTTTCCACCTGCTCAACTTTGAACTTCTCCGCCCACGCAATCACCGGCCGCCAGATAAACTGATCCAGCAGCACAATCAACAGAACCATCGTGGCCACGCCCCAGAAGATCGAAGTCGTGTCGCCCGCGCTGGCCGCGGTCTGCAGATATGAGCCCAGGCCGGGTAGTCGAAAATCGCGCTGGCCCAGCACAAACATTTCGCAGACCATCAGCGCAAACCATCCTCCGGCTACCGACATCATCGAGTTCCACACCAATCCGATGGCCGAAGACGGCAACTCCAACTGCGTAAAGCGCTGCCACCAGCTGAAGCGGTAAATCGTCGCGGCCTCCCGCATCTCGTTGGGAATGCCCTTCAGCGAGGCGTAAAAACTGAAAGTCATGTTCCATACCTGGCTGGTGAAGATGAGAAGGATGGTCCCCATCTCCACTCCGAGTTGCCTGCCGGGAAAAAGCGCCACCATCGCCAGCATCACGGGAGGAAGAAAGCTGAGCACGGGAATCGACTGCAGCACGTCAAGCAGCGGAACCATGAACTTTTCGGCGCGCGCGTTATACGCCGCCACATAGCCGTACACCAGCGCAAATATCAGACTCAGCAGGTAGGCGATCGTTATGCGCAACAGCGAATACCCCGCATAAGCCGGCAGCGCCCACACGCTGCGCGAAATCTCAACCGTCGGCGTGAATGGACCAAACCACGACCGGCCCACGCTCGCCACACCGTAAAAGATCGCGATCCCCGCCGCGAACATGATGACATCGGGCAGGTGCGAACTTTCGATGCTCGGCAGTTGCGACCACAGGCGATACGCCGAGAATCCGCGCAGGGTGATGCTCTTCTTCATGCTCTGGTTTCTTCCTTCAGATAGAACTCCCGATCAGGCCTTCGGCGTGGGGGTTGATTTCTGATTCTCAACTGAGTGTTGCGCCTGCGTCGTCGAAACGGGCGCGGCTTCGACCGTCGCCGCGTCGGCTTGCGCCGCCTCGGTTAGCACCAGCCGCCCGCTCTCACGGTCGTAATCGAAAATCTCCGCGTAGCGGCCCCAGTTCATGGCGGTATCGAACTGCCGCTTTACTTCATCGTCAGAAAAGTGATCGTCGAGAACATCGCGAAAAAACTCATCGTTGATTGAGTGATCCGACTTCCGCCTCAGAATGCTGTCGATCTGCTTCAGGATGGTCACATGTTCCAGCGCCGCCTGTCGGAACAAAACTTTGCGCGTCTGAATATCGGCGTCGGCGAATTCCCCTCCCTGCTTCGAGAGTTGCACATCGCCCTCCTTCAGCCACGCGAAACCCAACAGCTGGCAGGCCTCCAGAATAGGCAGCAGATCTTCGACGTCCATCACCAGCTCTTCACTCAGACGAAACAAGTCTTCGCGCCCGCCGCGATCGTGCAGCAATTCGAGCAAGCCGGCGATTCCACCTACGCGCGCGTGCGGCAGTATCTGATATTTGCTCGTCCGCACCGCTGGTTGCCCTCTCTTCAATCCTCCTGGCGGCACCACGATTTCCCCGGTGCTCTCCGGATCGGGCAGAGCATGTTCGACGTCCGGTTCAGTCATGATTTTGTAGATGTAGTCCACCAGTTCGACAAAGCGCGCAGACTTGCGATCGCGGGGATGCGAAAGCCGCACATTGAAATCCGAGCGGATGCGCGCCGGGTTTCTGCCCAGCACCACGATGCGATCTGCCAGTATCACCGCCTCTTCAATGTTATGCGTGACAATGAAGATCGCGCTGGTAGGCATCTTCTTGTTAAGCCAAAGTTCCAGCAGCTCACCGCGCAGGTTTTCCGCCGTAAGCACATCAAGTGCGGAGAACGGTTCATCCATGAACAGCACTTCCGGTTCCACCACCAGAGCGCGGGCAAAGCCCACGCGCTGCTTCATGCCGCCGGAAAGCTCCTTCGGATAAGCCGTCTCGAAACCGTCTAGGCCCACCGTATCCAGCGTGCGCAGCGCACGTTTGCGGCGCTCCACCGCAGCTACTCCACGCGCTTCCAACGGCGCCTCCACGTTCTCCAAGACCGTGAGCCAGGGAAAAAGCGCAAAACTCTGGAAGACGATCGCCACGTTAGGCGATTCCCCGCCCAGCGGCTTGCCGTGCCAAAAGATCGCTCCTGACGAAGGTTGCGCCAGACCGCTCAGAATGCGCAGCAGCGTGGATTTGCCACAGCCCGAGGCGCCCAGCAGAGCAATAATCTTCCCCGGCTCGATGAAAAAATCCGTGAGCCCCACCACCTGTATGCGCGTGCCGTCCGGCTGCGGATACGACTTCTCAATCGCACGCGCTTCGATAATGGGTTCCGTCGCCAAGAAAACTCTCCGTAACCTCTATACACGATTCGAGGCAAGGCGCAAAGGTCCGGCGCTTCTTTCACACTCCATTCACAATCGAAAGGGCCCACCTCAAGCCGCGAAGTTTTCATCCGTCAGGACTGGAAAACGCTGAGGCAGACGGTCCGTCACTTCGGCGAGATGCGCAAGCTTGGCGGCCAATTCTGGCGTAAACTGCTCCGGAGCCAACCGCCATTTCCAGTTTCCTCCGTGCAGACTCGGAGTATTCATGCGGGCTTCGCTGCCCAGGCCCAGCACGTCCTGCATCGGGATCAGGGCAAGGTCGGCCGGTGAACTCTGCGCCGCCCGGATGAATGACCAATGAATCCCATCGTCGCAGTGGCCGAGATAAGTCTCTGCATTGCGACGCTCATGCTCGGCAGCTCCGGAGTGCCACCACCCCACCGTGGTGTCGTTGTCGTGCGTTCCCGTATAAATGACCTTGCCGGCGGCGCGATGCGGCAAATACATGTGCGCGCCCTCATCGCCAAAACCGAACTGCAGCACGGCCATCCCCGGAATCCGCAAGCGATCCCGCAAAGCATTGACTTCCGGCGTGATGTAGCCGAGATCCTCCGCAAAGAATGGCAAGCCCCCAAGCGCCTCGCGCAATTTGTGAAACAGGTCGTCGCGCGGACCATCCACCCAGCGGCCGTTAATCGCCGTGGGATCGGCCGCCGGAATCTCCCAGAATTGGTCGAACCCGCGGAAATGGTCCAGGCGGATGTAGTCGCAATTCCGCGTCGCCCAACGCAGCCGCTGCACCCACCACTCATAGCCCTGCGCCTTCATCACATCCCAGCGGTAAAGGGGATTGCCCCAGCGCTGCCCGCTTTTGCTGAAGAAATCAGGCGGCACGCCGGAGACGACGTCCGGTTCGAGATCCTCATTCAGCCGGAAGAGTTCGCGGTGCATCCACACGTCGGCGCTGTCGTAGTTCACGAAGATGGCCACGTCGCCCACAATGCGAATCGAGCGCTCCGAGCAATAGCGCCGCAACGCCTGCCACTGTTCGTAGAAGGCAAACTGCAAGGCGCTGCGAATCTTCAGGTCGACTGCCAGATCCTTCCGCGCCCTCTGCAGCGCGCCCGCGTCGCGATGCGCCAGTTCCGCCGGCCATTCATTCCAGCTCGCCAGTTTTTGCTGGGAACGCAGGGCATCGAACAGGACGAACTCGTCCAGCCACCACGCATTCTCGGAACAGAACTGTTCAAAGCGTCGCCGCGCAGCGTCTGAAGCTGAACTAACAAAATTGCGCCCGGCCTCAAACAGCAAAGGCATCTTCGCCGCAAAGACGTGATCGTACTCAACCGCTCCGAAGCCGGAAGATACTGACGAAGAAGTTGTGGAGGCAAGCCCGGAAATCTTGGCCGCGTCGATCCAGCCGTGGCTGGCCAGACGTTCCAGACTGATCAGCAGCGGGTTGCCGGCAAACGCTGAGATGGAAGAATAAGGCGAATTGCCGTAACCCAGCGGCCCTAGCGGCAGAACTTGCCAGACTCCCTGGCGAGCCGCAGCCAGAGAATCGACGAACTGATAAGCGGCGGGACCAAAGTCACCGACGCCGCCGCGCGAAGGCAACGACGTGGGATGCAACAAAATTCCTGCGGCGCGCGGAAACGGCATGCAACTTGGATTACCTCGGCCCCGTCAAACTGTGGCTTTGTGTGCCTCGCTTGAAGAACGCTTCCTAGATTCCAGATTCGTTTTGCGGATGCGTCAACGCCTTCAACTCTTCCTGGTTAATCTTGATCTTGCCCGACTTTTCCATCTGTTCGCGGACGTTATTCACAAACAGCCCGAAAAGTTCCTGCTGCTGGTTCTGCAGCAACTGTTCTCGAATCTGGTCGCGCTTGGCCGAGAAATCCTCGTCCGTCGGAGCCTGCACTTCGAGCAGCGAAATCACCACTCCGTTGCCTGCGCTGTCGATCGGACCACTGATATCTCCCGGCTTCATGCTGAACGCAACCGAGGCCTCTCCGCTCATCGAGCCGACCTCGGGAACCTGGCCATCAGGCAACACAAAGTCGCTCGTCTTCACCGTCGCGCCCAGCTCTTTTGCCGCCTTCGTCAGATCATGTTCTGTCTTGGCGCGGTCGGAAAGTTCCTGAGTCTTCTGCGACAGAAGAGTGCTCGAGCGTTCGTTCTTGAATTCGGTCTCCACTCGAGCGCGAATCTCCTCGAACGTGGGCGTCGACGGCGGTTTGACCGCCAGCAGTTGGAACACTGCGAAACCCTGCGAAGTCGAAGCCATCTCCGGCGGCGACTTTTCCGCGGCGGTGAAAACGGCGTCCATGAACTGTGGCGCAGGCCCCAATCCCGGCACCACGTCCCTGCGGCCGAAGAAGTCTGAAGTAACCACGGACACACCCTTCGCCCCCGCAGCAGCATCCAACCCCTGCGTCTTTGCCTGCGCCAGCAATTCTTCTGCCTGCTTCTGCGCGATCTCCTGCGTCTTCTGCTGCTTCAGGACGGGCTCGATCTCGCCTTTCACCTCGTCGAGCGTCTTCATGTGCGCGTCCTGCTTGTCATCCACGCGAATAATGTGGAAGCCGTAACTGCTCTTCACCAGGTCGCTGATCTGCCCCTTGGGCAGCGAAAACGCCGCCTTCTCAAACTCCGGAACCGTCCGCCCCTTCCCGATCCATCCCAGGGATCCGCCTTCCTTGGCGCTGCCCGGATCTTCGGAATTCCTCTTGGCCAAGTCTTCAAATTTTGCTCCAGCCTTCAGTTGCTTCAGCAAATCCTCCGCGCGCTTTTGGGCTTCGGCCACGCCTTTCTCGTCCACTTTGCCGTCGGCTCCGGCCAGCGGCGTCTTGATCAGAATGTGGCTGACCTTCACCTGCTCGGCCACGCGATACTGATCGCGATGCGCGTTGTAGTAAGCCTGCAGATCGTCGTGCGTAACCTGCACGCCACCCTGAATTTTCCCCGTGTCCAGCACGGCGTACTTTATCTTGCGCCTCTCGGGAATGGAGTTCGCATAGCTTTTCTGGTGGCTATCGTAATAAGCCTTGAGTTCCTCGTTCGTCGGATGAAGCCCTTTCTTGATGTCGTCCTGCTTGAGAACGGCATACTCGAACTTCACCTTGGTGTTCTCTTTGGTGAACTCCTGCCGGATCGCCGCATCGCTCACCGACGCGGTGCTGATAATCATCGCCTCCAGTTTGCCGATCAGAACTTCCTTGCGCACGTTCTCTTCGAACATGGCAGGCGTAAGGTTGTGCTGCTGCAGCAATCCCTGGTATTCGGCCTCGCCGATAAAAGTTCCTCCCGGAAAGAAGACCGAGGCATAGTGCCCGTGCTGCAGTTCGTCCCTCACCTCCTCCGGGGTAGCCTTCAGCCCCAGGTGCTGAGCCTGGGTGAGCAGCGCTTCCCGGCCAATCAATCGGTCGACTGCCGGCTGAGTGTTCTGCTGGGTCAGAAAAGGCAGCAGCATCGACGCGTTCTTGCCGTATTGTTGCGCCTGCTGTTCCGCCATCTGTCGCGCCGTATCGCGAACCTGCTCCACCGTAATATTCTCGCCACTCACCTTGGCGATAATTCCCCTGCCGGGTGCGCCCCACGCATCATTACCCAAACCGCCCGGAATCAGGGTGATCGCCATGGCGGCACAAATCAGCAACAGCAGCCCGCTAAGCACAATTTTCTTGAACGGTCCTTCAGTTTGCAGAAATCGAATCATGTTTTGATCACTCCGAAAGTATGCGGCAGAACCACTGATTATAAACTAACGAAGCGCGAAATAAGGCTCGCCAGCCGCAAACGCATGTCATCCTGAGCGAAGCGAAGGACCCATGCAACCTGCCGGCACCAGCAATGCTCATGTCGGGACAGCCACCCTCCGCTGTCCCCTGGGCGCAGCCCGGTGAAGGTGATCGCATCGGTGTCGTCCCAACGTTTTCCACAGCTTTTTTCTTCCCTATGTGACATCTAACCTTTCCTTCCACAGAGCCTCTCTGTTTGACTCGACAATGTAAGGCCTGGATGTTGAGTCGTGCCTAGTCCTAGGAAACTCACGGCCCCCGCAACCTTCCCATGCGAGTAAGGGACAGAGGGACATCTAATCAGGGCGACCAGGTAAGCTACCCTGAATAGCTCGGGGCTGCCTCCCGGTGTTGGTGGTGATCACTACCATTGAATTTGGCAATTACGAGGATCAGAAGCAGAAAGGGGCGCGTAAGGCATTCAAAACACGATGGATCAAAAGGAAATTGGGTAATTCGTTAATTGGGTAAAGCTGAAACCCCGGGCACATCCGGACCTGCCCACGTATGCGGTTTCAACTTGCCCAATTAACAAATTGCCCAAGTACCCAACGCTGTCACACGTGCTGTGACACCGACAAAATGTTCCCGTCGGGATCCTTGAACCATGCGACTTTGTCCCCACTCGGCGCGGTCCAGATCCCAAGCTTGTCTTGCTCCAAAAACCCAAACCTCTCGAACTGCACGCCTTTCCGCTGTAATCCAGTCACCATCTTCTCGATGTCGGGAACCTGCCATCCCAAGATGGTGAACGGCGCAGGCGTGAATTGCGCCTTCGCCACCCGCACCTTGATTCCATTGGCATCGAGCACGAGCGCGAACCCGTCATCCTTCACAAAGCTCAGCCCCAACACACCTTCATAGAAAACGCGCGCCTTCACAGCGTCCTTGGTAGGAACAAAAGCAACAATGTCGATCGAGCCAAGCATGCACATCCTCCTTACAAATCCGCATGAAACGGCCTTAGGGTTTCAAACTGCCAAATCGCCTGTACCAAATTACCCAATGCCCCTCACTCCTCCGGCGGCACATCGAAATTCACCAGCTCGCTCTGGAAACCTCTCGTTTTCCACGCTCCATATGCGATTCCCACCACCATCCAGATCGCCCCAAATACTTTGGCCTTCGGACTCAAGCTGATCCAGAGCAGGAAACAGATGATGAACCCCAAAACCGGCGGAATCAATTGCCCCAGCGTACGATCACTGCCCCGAATGTAATAGTGCGTGAGCGCCGCCAGATTCACGCCCATGAAGGCGATCAGCGCCCCAAAGTTGAGCAGATTGGCGCCATCGTCATAGCTGATGAGAAACGCTCCCACCACCGCAATCGCACCCACAAAGACAACATTGTTCGCGGGAATCCGCGTCCGGGGATGGATCGCGCCGAAGAACTTCTTCGGAATCGCGCCGCTGCGCCCCATGCCGTAAAGCAATCGCGCCGCGCCCAGTTGCGATCCCATGCCGGAGCCGACGGTCGCGATCAGCAGCGTAATGCTGATCGCCTTCGTCATCAGAATACCGCCTGCAATACCAGCGACGTGGCTGAATACGTTCTCATCCCCAAATTCTGAGAAGACGCCGAAGTCTTTGCCGAAATGCGCGTAGCTCAATAATTGAGCGCCGTAAACCTCAGCTGCGGCCAGAAATCCGGTAATCACGCAAACCAGCACCGTCGCCAGGAAAATATTCCGCTTGGGATTCTCCACTTCTTCAGACAGCGTCGAGATGCCATCGAATCCAATATAGGTAAGCACCGCCACCGACGTTCCGTGGAAGACCCGGCTGATCGTAAAGGTTTGCGGGTTGTAGAACGGACGCAAAAAATACGCCTCGGGATACTGCGGCAAGTGGAAGATGTAGCGGACCGTATACCAGAAAAACGCCAGGATCACGGCGCCCATAATCGCGCACAGAGTCTTGTTGATGCGGGCGGAAGTCTGTACCCCGCGCAGGTTCAGCGCCGTAAACAGCCCGGCAAAAATCAGCGGCCACAGCAGGCCCGGATAAGGAATCTGATACCTCGTTCCGGTCAGCAGATCCGCCATCGCCTTCGCGCACCAGATGGTGCAAATCAATGGGTTGAGAATGTAATCCATGGTCATGCTCCACCCGGTGACGTAGCCGAGCGAGGGATGCAGCTCGCGCCCCACATAGGTATAAGCCGAACCCGCGCTGGGATACACGCGCGCCATTCGTCCATAACTCATGGCCGTGAAAACCATGGCAATCATGGCGATCAAGATCGAGGTGACCACGTGCCCCTGCCCGGCATTGCTGAAAACGCCGTAGGCAGGCATCGGCGCCGTGGGCTGGATGACGATGATTCCGTAAAGGATGAGATCCCAAAGAGTAAGCGTGCGGCGCAAGCGCGGTGCGGACGATACAGAGATGGCGGGGACAGTTTCCATGGGTCCGGCTATTGGATTATGGAGGGCTCAGAATGTCAATATTAAAACGTTTCTATAAGATGTTCCCCGATTTTAGCGCGCTTCCGTTGTATGGTAATGCGTCGTATTACTGCGCAATATCTAGTATTATTACTAATTATGGAGAAACAGACCATCAGCTTCCGCCTCGAATCCGACAAAGTATCCGCCCTCGATGCGCTGGCCGGCTCCCTCGATCGCGACCGCACCTACCTTCTTGCCGAGGCAGTGGAGGCGTACCTGGACACGCAGCAGTGGCAGCTCGAACAGATCCGCGCCGGCATCGCCGAGGCGGACGCTGGAAAAGTGATTGACCATCGCAAGGTGAAAGCCATGGCCGCCCGCTGGCGGCGCCGGAAATGAAAGTCGTATGGACGCGCAAGGCCTCCCGGCACTTACGTGCAGCTTACGACTATTGGGCCAGCGCAAGCTCACCCGATTCGGCCGACATCATGCTCGAGCGCATCTTCTCGGCCGTCGAACGGTTGGAGCGGTTTCCCGAAGCAGGACGGCCTGGCCGACTTTCCGGAACTCGGGAACTCGTCATCGTCCCCACACCCTTCCTCATCGCGTATCGAGTCCGGCGCGGGAAACTCGAAATCATCGCCCTGCTGCATGGAGCAAGAAAATGGCCAGAACAATTCTGAGAACTCCAGAACGCCCGCTGTACAAATCTACTTAGAAGATCCGTAGTCGAACCAATACCCACGCTGTTCATTTCCCGACATATGCCGCGTGTTGTATTCGAGAAGATAGTTCACGTGGGCATCGTCGAGCGGGTACGACTTGCCCGTTGGATAGGGATAGTCTCCCATCCTGAGGAACGGCAGCGGCGCAACGTAGTTGCCTTCTGCGGCATAGAAGTCCATGTCTTTCTCATAACCGTAAGCCGCAAAGAAATAATCGCGCACCCAGCCCTGGGGTAGCGCAGGAACTGTGGACGGATCAAAGTCGAGGCGAACCTCATCGCCCGAACCGAAAACGACAAGCTGATCGTCGAGCGCCGTCAGCAGCGGCAACACGTCGCCATAGCGCGTGTACGTTCCCGCCGGACGCGTGTACGGCCCGGTCGCACTGACTTTTTCGTAGATGTATTGCACGTTACCCGGCGGCGTGCCTTCGATCTTGAACGGAAACCCGTGGAAGCCGAGATCGGCACGGACGAGCGGAACCGGTGTCAGACGAGGGCTTTGGGCCTTGCCTTGATTCTGAGACGTCCGGCTCACCAGAACGCTGTCCCAATAAATCTGCAGATTGGTTGTGATGCGAATCTTCTGCGTACCCGGCGGCAGCTTGCCCGTGAGATCGGCGGTCATGGTGCGCGGCCCTCCGGCGGGGAAACCCATGTCATCCATGACGCGCACCCACTTGCCGTTCGCGTCTTTTTCATTTCCAACCAGTCCATTTCCAACCAGCGCCTCCACATAAGGAGAGATCGCCTGCACGCCGGCTTGCGACGCCGCATACATACTATTAGCCGAGAAATATTCAACTTCGCCATGCAGCAGCAGCCATAGAGGTCCGCCACGGTAATCCTCGCCCAAGTCGAGCACCAGGCTGTGCGGCTCAGCGAAGCCCTGGAATTGCGTCAACGCGAAATCGCCGAAGTAGCGATGCGCCAGAAGATCGGGCAACACGTTGTGGCCATGCTCATCCCACGCTCCCGCGGGCGGACGCGCATCTTTGCTTTTGCTCACCACGACTTTGAACTGAGGATACGGAGGGTTCGACGCGAAATATTCGTTGGGATAAACCTCCAGGTCGGCCGGATGATCCACCGCCAGCACCCGCACCTGATCGAGGTAGACGGCTTCCTCCAAAGGCTCCATGAAGCGGAAGCTGAGCTTGCCGTTTTTC
Organism: uncultured Acidobacteriaceae bacterium; assembly: GCA_963850805.1. GTDB lineage: Bacteria > Acidobacteriota > Terriglobia > Terriglobales > Acidobacteriaceae > Sulfotelmatobacter. The sequence goes on from CAWKNF010000007.1 coordinate 41,816, forward strand.
TCGCGGATCGCATCGCGATCGATCTTGATGTATTCGACCGGACGTGGAATATCGCGCTGCCCGGGCTCAATCCAGTGTCCGACCACGCCCGCGCCCAGCATGTCGGCAACCAGTTCGTAGCGTTCACCATCCCACACAAACAGCGTCGGGCAGGAACTGCCGCGGCGATCGATCTCGGTGATGTTTTGCTGCCGGTCGCCAGCAACATTGATTTCATCTTGCAATACGCCGGTAGGCCACAACATGCGAACGACGTCAGCCTCTTTCGCATCGCCCAAGCCCACCACGATGTCGGTCGAATTCTGTCCCAGGTATCCGGACGAACCGGCGATCTCAAACTTCTGCCGGTTCCCGCCCGCAAACACTTCAACCTTAGTCCCGATGGCGCTCTTGTTGTCGGCCAATCCCTTAAGCGAAAGTCGCAGCCAGTGATTCTGATTGCCACCTTCATTGCGCAGCAGCACGGCGGGACCGTGATTCTGAGTAATCAGCAAGTCCGTCGCACCGTCGCCATCGTAATCGCCGGTGATGATCGCGCGCGGCTCTTTGAGCTGAATCTTGTCGAGACCAACATCGGCGGTGACGTCCTTGAACCCATCTGCCCCAAGATTGCGGAACAAGCGTACTTCGCCTTTGCCCTCTTTCGTTTCGCCGACCGCAACCAGATCGACCCAGCCATCGTTGTCGTAGTCGATGGCAGCAACGCCATAAGCGCGGACCCAGTTGGTCTCGGGAAGTTGGACGCGATCGAAGGTCTTGCCATGATTGTTGCGCCATAGGGAAAGCGCAGACGTCCCTCCCCAGAAATGAGTAAAAGCAAGATCCATCCAGCCATCGTGATCGAAATCCAGCACCGCAGCTCCGAATTCAGGAGTCGGGACACCGTGCATGGGAAAAGTGGCTTTGAATTTCCCCTCCCGTGGATTTTGGAAAACAGTCGCCGAGGAGAAATAGCCGGTGACGAGCAGATCGACGGCGCGGTCATTGTTAATATCTGATCCGATCGCTGCTATTCCTGGCGAGGGTTGCGCCAAGCCAGTTTCCTTGGTCACGTCGGTAAATGTTCCATTCCCATTATTGCGAAGCATCACATTGGGCACTGATTCGTAGTCAAGCAGTCCCGAAAATTGCTCGCCTGGTTGCGGGATGGAGCCCGTAGGCAGCGCGGTTAAGTATATGTCGAGATCACCGTCGTGATCGTAATCGACAAGCGTTATGCCGTCCCCATATTTGCCCTTGATTCCTGCGGACTCGGCCGTGTTGCGAAACGTTCCGTCTTTTTCGTTGTGCAGCAGCAGCAAGCCCCCCCCTGCTCCCACTAGCAGGTCCGGCCAGCCATCATTGTCATAATCGCCAGCAGTACAACCACTGCCATGCAGCGTGGGATCGAGCCCTGCTTTCCTAGTCACATCCTCGAACTTCCCGTTTCCAATGTTGTGGTATAGCGAAAGGCCGCCATGGGAACCGTTGTCGGGCAAAAAAATGTCAATCTTGCCATCATTGTCATAATCAAGGAAACAAGCTCCAGGGCCGAGATACGCGCTCACGTCTTTGCTCGGTGAAGGCGACGGTTGAGAGACCAATCCCGCCTCTTTCGTCACATCCACAAACTGCACCTTGATCTGCGCCGGCGCTTTCAACACCGCCGAAGGCGATTCCACTGCGCGTGAGTACTGGCCCTGTTCGCCATAGGCCAGACTCATGGGCGCGCCGATTTTATTTTGCGTGATGTACTGGAATTTCTTCAGGTGCTCACGGGCGTGGTCGAGGTCAGTCGATTGCTGGTAGGCGCGCGACAATCCAAACTCAGCCGAGGCGTGCAGCGGGTTGAGTTGCAGCGCATGCTGAAAGGCCTCGATCGCCCGCGGAAATTGCTTGGCTTGCACGTAGGACGCGCCCAGGAAATACCAGGTATCGGCATCGTTCGCATCGATCTCGATTACATGATGAAAGGCATCAATCGCGGCTTGCGCGTCCCCGGTATTCTTGGCGAGCAGGCCAAGGTTGTACCACGCGTATGGATTGTTGGCGTCCTGTTTGAGCGCGTCTTCGAGCGCGCTCTTGGCTTCGTCGATCTTCTGCAGATTCAAGAAGGCAATGCCTTCATTCAGACGCGCGATGGCCAGCTTGGGATCGAGGTCGGCCGCTTGCTGGAACGACTTGACTCCTTTTTCGAAAAGCTGCTGGTTCATGTAGGCGGCACCCAGATTGTTTAGGCGTGCGGCCTCGGCTGGATTCGTTTTCGAGTGAGTTTGAAGCGCGGTGGCAAACAAGCCAAACGCGGCCAGGAGTATGCCGGCTAGAGCGACTGAAATTCGTTGAGTCATTCAATTAAAGATTTAACCACAGCGGACATAGAGGAACACAGGGTAAAACGTCTCTGCTGTAGGATTCATTCACGTGATCGGTGGAATCCTCCACGTGCCACATTGCTTTTCCAGCGCGCCGGCGATCGACAACACCTGCTCCTCTTCCCACGGTCTGCCGACGATCTGCACGCCGATGGGCAAGCCTTCCGGCGAGCGGCCGACCGGAACCACCGCGGCGGGATTGCCCAGCAGGTTGAAGAATTCCGCGTAACTCCAGGCATCGAGATAGTGGACGGTTTTGCCTTCAACCTGCCAACTGCGCTCGCCGTGGCGGAAGGCGGGGATCGCCGCCGCCGGGCATAGCAGGATGGGATACTGCTGCATTTGCGCGAAGAACCTCGCGCGGAGCAGATCGCGCTGGATCCAGGCGTCGAGCAGCGTCCCTCCAGTGTGGGCTGGCTCGGCGGCCGACCATTCCAGAAACTGCTTGAGGATCGGACTAAGATCGGTGTCGCGCTTCTTTGAACATGGGACGTAACAGCATGCCACCGGCGACCACGAAGAATTTGTGCCACAGCCGCCGTGCTTCTTCGAGTTCTTGTGGCTGGAAGCGATCCACTTGAAACCCCGCGCTGCGCAAAGCTTCCGCTGCTGTGCGTACAGCGGCGCTGGTTTCCCGCGTTACCGGCGTGCGGCCGTCGTCTTCGAAATAGCCGATTCTAAGTTTCTTAACTTCATCGTCGCTCGGCCAGCGCACGGGCGCTGGCGCCGCGCAGGTGTCGCCAATGTCGGGACCTTGCATCACTTCAAACAGAACTTTCAGGTCGGAAACGGTGCGGGCCATCGGTCCGACAACGCCGATCAATGCAAACGGCCCCGCGGAAACGGGAAAGTGCCCCGTTGCGGGGACGCGTCCCGGCGTCGGCTTCAAGCCGCAGATGCCGCTGAAGTGGGCGGGAACCCGAATCGACCCTCCACCGTCGCTGCCTACTCCGCCTGCGGACATGCCCGCGGCAATCGCTGCCGCTTCGCCGCCGCTGGAGCCGCCGGGTGTGCGTTCAAGGTCCCATGGGTTGTTGGTGCGGCCATAGAGAAGGTTGTCGGTTTCCCACGCCATTAGAAGCTCGGGAGTGTTCGTCACGCCGAGGACAATTGCGCCGGCTTTCTTAAGCCGCATCACCAGCGTGGCGTCTTGAGTTGCGACAAGTCCCGCGCGCAGCCGGGTCCCGGCCTCGCATCGCATCCCTGCCACTTCCAGTGAGCTCTTGATGCTGATGGGAACGCCGTGCAGAGGCCCGAGCTTCTTTCCCTGCATGACATCGATCTCCGCGTCATGAGCCGCCCGCCGCACCCGCTCCGCGTCCACTTGCACAAATGCGTTTAGTGTCGGATTCAGTTTCTCAATCTGCGCCAGGTGAGCGTCGATGAGTTCGACTGGGGAGAGTTTCTTCTTCCGGATTTGCTCTGCCATGGATACAGCAGAAACAAAATTTAGGCTGCTCACAAAATCCCTCGCATGGCGCGATCGAGCATTCGCTTCTCGTCCGCGGTTAGGACGCGGCATTTGCCTTTCGCGAGGTCGCCTAATTGCAGCGGCCCGACGGCGATGCGTATCAACCGCAACACCTCGACGCCCATGGCCTCCATCATGCGGCGGATCTGGCGGTTCTTCCCCTCATCGAGAACAATCTCGATCCAGCAGCTTTTCTCTCCGGAACGCAGGCGGCGAGCCTGTTTAGCTCGCAGCACTTCCCCGTCTTTCGCCTTCACTCCTTGGACCATCGCTTGGAGGAACTTTTCGTCTGCGACCGTCCCTACTTGCACGTGGTAGGTCTTGTCGAGATGCGTTTCGGGCGCCGTGATGCGAGCGCCCCATTCGGAGTCGTTCGTCAGCAAGAGCAGGCCCTCGCTGGCTTTGTCGAGACGACCGACCGGCGCGACCCAGGGGAGGGTTTCGTTCACCCGAGTCGTTGTATTAGACGAACATATGTTGAGCGCATCGTACACAGTGTCCCGGCCCTTTTCGTCTGATGTGGTCGTTACCACGCCGCGCGGCTTGTTCATCATGAAGTAGACTTTGTTTTGCGGTTTGACCGCTTTTCCATCGATTGCGATCTGATCCTGCTTCCCGGAAACCGGCGTTTCCGGGTCGCGACGGATCTTTCCATTCAGGCTTACGCGTCCGGTTCGAATCAACTCTGCCGCATGGGTCCGCGAACAGTAACCGAGCTTCGACAGAGAGCGCGCCAGGCCGATCCGCCGGACTTTCCCCTTTTTCCTCACTTGCTCATGCTAACCGAGAAGCGGTGAACAACGAAGGACACGAAGTTGCACGAAGGAAGACGGAGACTTCCCGCGAGCGCATGCACTGTATCCCGCAACTTGGTAGGATGTCTATCGTCGACTGACTGGGAAAGGATTTTCATGGCCCATCAACATCCTCCGCGCTTTTTGAAGATTGTGGACGACGCCAAAACCCGTGTGCGCGAAACCAACGTCGAGGAAGTGAAGAAGAAGATCGATCTCGGCGGAACGTTCATTTTGGTGGACGTGCGCGAAGAGAGCGAATTTGCCAAGGACCATCTGCCCGGCGCGATTCATCTGGGCAAAGGCGTGATCGAACGTGACATTGAGGCCCGCGTGCCTGATCTGGGTGCCGAGATTGTGCTTTACTGCGGCGGCGGGTTCCGCTCGGCGCTGGCCGCCGACAATTTGCAGAAGATGGGTTACACGAATGTCATCTCAATGGACGGCGGCATCCGCGACTGGCGCGAGAAGGGCTTTCCGCTGACGAAAGAGTGAAGCAGTTCTCAGTTCTCAGCAAGATCGTTGTCATTCCGACCCCCGAGCGAAACCGGGGGCGGAGGAATCTCGGTCTTGCCTGGTTCCCTATGAATGGTCGCATCTTCTTCTGGTCGCTCACCTCGGCCCTCGCTGGATTTCTATTCGGCTTCGACACCGTGGTTATTTCCGGCGCCGAAAAAACCATCCAGACACTTTGGGGTCTCAGCCCCGGACTGCACGGCATTGCCATGGCTTCGGCCCTTTACGGCACAGTCGTGGGCTCGCTGCTTGGTGGCTGGCCGGCTGACCGATTCGGGCGCAAAGCCACGCTGCTTTGGATCGGCATTCTTTATTTTGTGGGTGCGGTGGGCTCGGCTTTGGCGCCGAATGTTGCTGTTTTCATTGTCGCGCGCGTCATCGGCGGGTTGGGCATCGGCATCTCTACCGTTGTCGCCCCAATGTACATCTCGGAGATCGCTCCACCCAAGTATCGTGGACGGCTTGCCGGGATGTTTCAGTTCAACATTGTTTTTGGCATCCTGATCGCTTTCGTTTCGAACGCGCTGCTGGCGGGCATCGGCCCGAATGCCTGGCGCTGGATGTTGGGTGTGGCTGCGTTTCCGTCATTGCTCTACGCAGCGTTCTGCTTCGGGCTTCCCGAAAGTCCGCGCTGGTTGTTGGGGAAGAAGGGCGACCGCGAAGCAGGTCTCGAAGTGCTGCAACGAATTGAACCGGACGCTTCGAAAGCCGACGTGGCGGCCGAGGCGGACACGATCATAGCCGCATCTTCGGAGCAAGCGTCGTCGGGACATTTCTGGACCAGGCGTCTTCGCAAACCGATCATGCTTGCCATCTTGATTGCCTTTTTCAATCAAATGTCGGGCATCAATGCGATTTTGTACTTTGCACCTCGCATATTTGAGCTTACCGGCCTCGGCGCAAAAGCCGCGCTCCTGCAGTCGATTGGGATTGGGCTTACGAATCTCGTTTTCACGTTTGTCGGACTGTGGCTGATTGACCGGTTGGGCCGGCGAACTCTCCTTTATATTGGCTCGTTCGGCTACATCACCTCGCTCGGTCTCGTTGCATGGGCCTTCTTCACGAACCATTACTCGATCGTGCCGGTTTGCATCTTCGGTTTCATCGCCGCCCACGCCATCGGCCAGGGAGCGGTCATCTGGGTTCTGATTTCCGAGATATTTCCCAATCGTCATCGTGCGGAGGGCCAGACGCTTGGCAGCTTCACGCACTGGATCTTCGCAGCCCTGCTCACAACTTTCTTCCCGGCGATGGTCACCAAGTTCCCGACGGGTTACGTTTTCTTGTTCTTTACCTGCATGATGGTTCTGCAACTCATTTGGGTGAAGACCATGGTTCCGGAGACGAAGGGCGTGCCGCTGGAGGAAATTCAGAAACAGATGGGGATCGTTTAGGGCTGCAAGTTTATCTTTTAGTTACCCTACCCCCTCCCCCCTCCCCCAATTTCGCAAAATATCTAGAATCAGCAACTTACAGACTTCCAACCGCGAAATTCCTTGCAAAATATTCATAACAAAGATCTTATAAGTCAAAATCTTGAAAACATGGGACTTACGGGTCGATTGTTGACATCTAACGCCCTTCCCGATATTGCTGGGTCTACTTCCTCTGCCGGGACAATGATGGAACGAAATGGAGGCGGTGCGCAAGGGCAGATGTCACAAGGTTGAGCTGTGGAAATCTTTTCGGGGCGAAGGGGTCCCCCGGTTTGGTTCCTGGCCGAGGATTCTCTAGCTACTTCCATTCCCGGTGAGTGTAATCGCTAGCGCCAGCTTATACGGGGGACAAATCCTTAAAAGCGATCTACGGGGGACGCTGGGAACCTTTCTAGATAGGCTTTCAGAATTTCGTCCGGATCAGCCGAGGAGAACTGTACGAGGATGAGCCAATCTTTACTCTCCCAGATGTACCACCCGTCTTGCCCTTTCAGTGCGGGCTTTGCTTGGCCGAACAGAAGATTGCCGAACTTCACAGGCCTTGCTGGGTTCCCCAAACCCACGTCGAATCCTTGTTCTGTGATTTCCCATTTTGCCCACGCTGCATTTGGGTATTCCCGCACCTGCACGTCCACGTGGGGGCCGATATTAGCTCCGCTGGTCGGCGCGCCGGGAAGACCGTATCTAACCCCATAGGAAGCCGAAGGCACTTTGGCCACCAAGGGGTTAACAATCGTTGCTGGCTCTGTTTTTCCGGCGTGGGTGGGACCCGGCACGTAATCCCCGAATCGACTCAGTATCAGCACTTGCTCGGACGCCAGGAGCTGCACTTCAGCCAGATTTTCCAGCGACGGAGTGTCCGCCACGTGTTGCTTGTAGGCTTGCCGCCACTGCGCATCCCTGCGCCGTGCGGGAAGATCCTTTACCTCGTAAGAGTAGAGAACAATCGCGGCGACTGCAAAGACCGATATTTCTGCGATCCCAGTGATTATCTTGTATGCGGCCGTCGAGGAGAGAGTAGAGTGAGATCGGGCAAGCTGCCACGCCGAATACGCTCCCCACAGAGCTAAGAAGATCATTGCGGCATCCAGGACAGTTGGGAGAAGAATGATGACCCGCAAGTCACAGGGAGAGCCTAGCGGGTTGTAGCAGAGCTTGGACACGAGCCACATTCCCGGCGTGGCCATTTGCGCGATCTTGAATTCAACCCCCGCAAGTAACACTGAGAGAATGCCGGCCTCGATGAAGTGCCGCCAACGTTCAGTCGCGGAATGCTGGCATCTGGTGGCGCTCCCTACGAGTGGCGGAAGGACACCTGCCTTGACGAGATGCAAAGAAAGGGGGCGTAGAAGCCCTCTCCACAGCAGATAGAGGACTCCCACTACGACGAAAACGGCCGCTAGCGTAATGAAGAAAAGAAAAGTCAAGCTTACCGCCTCCAAAGTCTTGCGTCAGTTCACAATTCATTATCTTTCGAGCCGTCGGCACGCATAAACATTACGTTGGTTTTCATACGGGTTGGCCGATTGTTGTCGAAACATCCCTATTTCACTCATTGACTCCATCTCTCGGCAAAGCTGGCAGCGCCACCTTGTGCTGAATTCCCGAGCCTTCGACGATTGTGTAAATAAAATCGGCGGGCACGTCGCGCAGGAGTTCCGTTTCGCCATTCGGCCAGCGAATGCTTACTTCGCTCATCTTGTAGTTTGCAGCCAACCCAAAATGCAGCCGCAAGTCATTCTGAGAGAGGTAGCTTGCGCCGCCGCGCACTTCGCTGAACTGCACCAGCGTGCCGGCTTTCACCGTGATTCGTGCACCGATCGCAGCCTTGTTGCTTTTCGTCCCCACCAGCTTGAACAGCACCCTGTGATTCGGGCTGTCATTGCGATTCAGCAGGAGAGATGGCGCCTCACCCACGTTTAGCACCACAATATCGACGCTGCCATCGTTATTGATGTCCCCAAAGGCCGCGCCCCGCCTTGATTGCAGAGGCATGTTCGCCAGTGCTTGCGAGACGTCGTCAAAGGTTCCGTCGCGATGGTTGCGGAAGAGCAGCATCGGCTGCCGGTAGGGCGTGCCGCCGGGAATCGTATCCACTTGGGGATAGACGTGGCCATTAGCGATGAACAGATCGAGCCATCCGTCATTGTTTACATCGAAGAACGCCGTCCCCCAACTCACAAAGGGATAGGTCGGCTTCATCAACTTCGCCCGCACGCTTACGTCGGCGAAATTGTCTTTGCCCAGGTTGTGATACAGGGTCGAGCACTGCTCTACAAAATTCGTCACGATCATCGACAGGCGGCCTTCGTGAAGATAGTCGCCCCAGTCGACGCCCATTGAGCCTTGCTCCATGCCGTCACCACTGAGCGCGACGCCATCGAGCAATCCAACATCTTCAAACGTTCCGTCGTGCTTGTTGCGATACAGGAAATTCGGGCCGGCATCGTTCGCCACGTAAAGATCGGGCCAGCCGTCGTTGTCGTAATCGCCCCAGGTCGCGCCCAAGCCGTAATAGTGATGCGGATCGTCGACACCCGCCTTCTTCGAAACTTCTTCGAAAGTGCCATCGCCTTTGTTGTGAAACAGTAGATCCGATTCGCCGGGCATGCCCCAAGGGCCGCACTGCACCAGCACTCCCTTAAAGCGGCAGAAGCGCGGATCGTTACCGAACTGCGGCAAGTTGTCGATATCGACGTGCACGTAACGCGAGACAAAGAGATCCACGCGGCCATCGCGATCGTAGTCGGCCCAGGCCGCTCCAGTGCTGAATCCGCCCGCACCCACGCCCGCTTTATCCGTTACATCCTCAAACTTGCAGTTGCCCAGATTGTGATAGAGCGCGTTGCCGCCGTAGCCGGTGACGTAAATATCTTGTAATCCATCGTTGTCGTAATCGGCCACAGCCACGCCCATGCCCCAACCCTTGCGCGTGAGGCCCGCGGACTTGGTAATGTCGGTGAAGTGAACGTTTTCACTCGTCGAATCCGCATCCTGATGATAGAGCGTGATCATCAAGTCGCCGCCCTGCTTGTAACGCTGCACGGTCGACCCGTTCACGGTGATGATGTCGAGTTTGCCGTCGTTATCGCAGTCGATCAATCCAACGCCGCCGCTCATGGACTCCACAATGTATTTCTTGTCGGGAGAAGAAATGTGCGCGACCGTGAGGCCTGCCTTCTGCGCTACGTCTTCGAAATACGTCAGGGGCTGTGGAATGGCCGCTTGCGCTTTTTCTATCGGTGAACTCGCCGGAGTGGCAGGAGCAGTCTGTGCGAACAGCGTCGCGGTCAGCAGCAAGCCCGTCCAAAGAGAAGTCAATACGGAAAGCGAGGCTCGCATAAGCAGGAGACAGATTATACAGGGCGGGGTTCACTCGAACGGACTGCTAACGAATCGTGGGTAGGGTAAAAGCGATGAAGCTTGGGGCAAAACAAAACGCCTCAGACTCTGTTTTGAGTCTTGAGGCGTATGTTGATCAGCCCTCCCCCAAGTGCTGCTCAAGAACGAGACTACCGTAGGAAGACAAAGACGTATATGGCCCTAGTGTGCCATTACTAAATACTAACGTGCGGCTTTGGGCGTGCCCCTAAGCCATTTAAGATCAATGCATTACGCGATCACTGGAGTGTTGGCAACTCCCACGGTGCCGAATACGCGCCGATAGCGTTCGATTTCCGAGTGCGGCCCGAGTGCTTTCGCGTAGTTGTCAGAGAGCTTAACCGCTGGCCGGCCTTCGACGGTAGATACTTTGCTGATCAGGCTGATGGGACCAAAGCCGCCATCGCCGCTGGGATCGCAGCCGCGAAAATCGTTGGTCAACAGCGTGCCCCAGCCTGCACTGAAACGAATACGGCGGCCCGGAGTCCACTTGCGCCGATCATGGAAGTCGTTCGCGCTGCGGAAATCTCCGACGTTGGTTCCGCTGGCCATGGTTCCACCAAAATAGGCGTGCAGGCTGATGATTTCGTCGATGTCGAGCGCGTCGGACGCGATGATCAACTTCTCGCGTGGATCGCGGCCGCGGGCTCGCAACCATTCGATATATTCATCTCCAGCAATATAAGGATCCTTGCTGTCGATGCGCTGGCCTGTCCAATCGGCGGCCCAGTCGGGCGCACCCTCGAGAAATTGTGTGGTTCCAAACGTATCGGGCAACATGATGCGGAGCGCGCCTTCGTAGGTTTGCTGCCACATCTCGAGCACCTGGTACTGCGAAGCCTTCAGGGCTTCGTCATCCCCTTGCGGCGCCAGCGCAGCGAGCACCATGGGGATTTCATGCGCATTGGTTCCAATCGCTTCCAGGTCGTGCTTGTGAGCGAGGAAGGCATTCGAGGTTCCGGTGAAGCCGCTGCCCAGATTCGACGCCATCGCCTCGACCACGTATTCCTGCCAGAGGAAGCTGTGACGGCGCCGAGTTCCGAAGTCTGCAACGCTAAGGTTGGGGACGCCGCGCAGGCGCTCGATCTTGTCCCATAGCTTGGTCTTCGCTTCGGCGTACAGGATATCGAGACCGAACTCGCTCAGCTTTTTCAGATTGGCTCGAGTGCGCAGCTCGTTGATGATGGAGAGCGAATACAGCTCCCACAGGGTAGTGTCGGTCCAAAGGCCGTCGAAAGACAAGTGAAAGCGGCCATCCTTGACCGACAGTTCGTAGTCCGACAATCTGAAATCGCGCTCCAGCCATTCCAGGAACGCTGGCTCAAAAATTCCGCGGCGGCCGTAGAACGTGTTGCCGGCCAGCCAGACCAGTTCAGACCTGCGAAAGCGGACGTTGCGGGCGTGATCGAGTTGATCGATCAGCTCTTCGTGCGCGAAAGTGTCAACGGGACCGCTGGAAGAGCGATTGAAGAGCGTGAACTGCACATGGGTTTTCGGGTAATGCTTCCAGATAAACTGCAGCATCAGCAGTTTGTAGAAGTCGGTGTCGAGCAGGGATCGCGTGACCGGGTCGAGTTCCCAGTTGTGATTGTGTGCCCGCTCCGCGAAGTTCACGATCATGCACTGATATCCTCATATGCCTTCACAACAAAAGCAAATCTCGGGATTCCTTCGGCGCAGCGTTCCCTAGGCGAACCTAAGTTCCAGGGCGCTCCCGAAAAACTGCGCCAAACTTTCGGCTTCTCGCTCGATCCCGGCGCGCGCGACTTTGGAGAACTTGCCGAAGGGCTCGATTTCCACCAGCAGCTTCTTGCCTCGATGTTTGTACGACCACACACCTGCGACCGCGCCGTCGATCAGCACTACGGGCGAGATCCACCCCTGGTTACGGTAGACACGCTTGTAGTGCTTCGCACTCAACAGGTGATCTTTGTCGCGATGAGCGAGCAGATAGGAATCGAAATGTGGCAGCAGTCGAATCGAGGCTCTTGGCGCAGGACTGCTGTTTAGAGCGGCCACATCTTCGCGAAGGAAGAAGGAATTCTTTTTTTCCCCGGGAATCTCTACCAGCTCGGCTTTGAGCAAGGCAGGCAGCGATCTGACTTCTTGCATCGGGAGGCCCGCCCAGTGGGCGAAGTCATGCAGCGTCGCCGGGCCGTAGGCGCGCAAATATTTTCGCAAGAGAGCGCACTGCGCTTCCGTCGCAGACATCAATTCAAGCTTCAGCTTCGGCAGCCAATGGTCCGTGCGGATGAAAACGATTGCGTTGCCCTCGCCCCGGCCATAACAGATCAGTCCCTCCGCGATCGGCAGGCGAACCAGACTCCATGAGTTCTCCATCCAGAAACGCACTTGTTTGCTCGCTTTGGGACGAATGGCAGCGGCGATGGCAGGTCTGCTAAGCGGCCCCGCGGAGAGGGTCTGCATGATCAATGGGATGAGTGCCGCGCTCTCCTCGCGCGTAATGCCGCATCGATCCATGACCCGCATGGCTTGAGCGAAGCGGCTTGGTCTGAGGGCAGCAATGTAGATTGCAAATTCATCGGTGGGAATGAGATGCAGCGTCTGCCGCATGAGAGAAGTCTTGACCAGGGTGCGAGTCTTCCACAGCGCGTCCTCAATCCCGGCCCGGGTCAGGGCATGATTGCGCGTCCAGAGCTGCAGATAGCCCGCCGACATCACCTGCGCCTGCACGCCGCACATGTCGCGGCAGATGGTGACGGCATCCGCGGGACGTTCATCCAACAGATGGTGGCGTCGCAGCCGGAAGCTCGCGATGGCATCGGTCCGGATTTGCGCTGGAGCTTTCGGCATGCGACTAGCAGCAGCCCATCTTCACTTCGCCGGTAGCGGTGAGCGGAGGACCGAAGGCCTCCTGCGGCGCGGGCGCGCCGTTCGCCACCGCGATCCAGCGCCGCACCGCATCGAATACGACGAGAACCACGCCCAGAATAAAGATGGTCATAAGAACAGAATCCAGATAGCCCGTAAACTCCTGACCGGGCTTCGAGGTCAATGGCCAGAAAATGTTCTTGATCGCGAGCACTCCCGCCGTAACCGTAGTCACACCCACAAAGCACATCGGAACTGCGGTAATCCAGGCGTATCTCTGCTTGCCCATGTTAATGAGGAAGGTGGTCGTCACCGCCAGCGCGATGGTCGCCAGCAACTGGTTTCCGGTTCCGAACAGCGGCCAAAGGGTCGAAATATTTCCCGTGTAGATCAAATATCCCCAGCCCAGAACCACAACAAAACTGGTGACCAGATTTCCCGGCCACCACGCGCTATTGCCGAACGGCTTGTGCACCTTGCCCATCAGTTCCTGCAGAACGTAGCGAGCGACGCGGGTTCCCGTATCCACCGTGGTCAGAATGAAGAGTGCTTCAAACATAATCGCGTAGTGATACCAGTACCCCATCAGACGATCCATGCCGGGCAGGCCGCGGAAGATTTGCGCCATGCCGACGGCGAGTGAAACCGCGCCGCCCGTCCGTCCCGCCAGTTTCTCTCCGACTTCGCGGGAGAACATATCCAGATTCACCGTGGCCATGCCGAGATGGCTGAAGACCTGCCGGCGGAGTGTTGATCGCAAAGTAGTCGCCGGGATACATGGAGCAGGCCGCAATCAGAGCCAGCACGCCTACCAGCGACTCGGCGATCATGGCGCCGTATCCGATGAAGCGGGCGTCAGTTTCCTTGTCCAGCATCTTGGGCGTGGTACCCGAGGCGACCAGCGAGTGAAAGCCCGAGATCGCGCCGCAGGCAATGGTCACGAAGAGAAACGGGAACAGAGTTCCTTTGATGATCGGGCCCGCCACCGTGAACGAACGACGTGAACGCTGGGAACTGAATGTTGGGATGAACCACGAAGACGCCGACGATCAAGACGGCAATCGTACCAAGCTTGACGTAGGTCGAGAGATAGTCGCGCGGTTCGAGAACCAGCCAGACGGGAAGAACCGAAGCCACCAGACCGTAAATCCCCATGAGGATCGTGATCTGATGAGGCGTGAAAGTGAGCGCTCCGGCAAATCCACTCTGAGCCACCCAGTGTCCGGCGACCACGCTGCCGATCAAGAGAACGACGCCGAAGATGCTGGGGCCGGTCACGGTTATCTTTCCGGCATGGCTTTTGAACATCCACCATCCCATGACGACGGCGATGGGGATGGTCATGCCGATAGTGAAGACGCCCCACGGGCTATTCGAGAGCGCGTTGACCACTACAATGCCGAGGCCGGCGAGCGTGACCAGAAGAATGAAGAGCACGGCGATCATCGCCACCAGGCCGGCAAAGGGACTGATTTCAGTGCGGGCAACATCCGCCAGCGAACGTCCGCGATGACGCACAGACGCCACCAGCACGGTGAAATCCTGTACGCACCCGGCCAGAACGGCGCCGACCAGCAGCCACAGGAAGCCCGGCGCAAACCCGAACTGCGCCGCCAGAGTCGGCCCCACCAGCGGCCCCGCTCCTGCGATGGCCGCGAAGTGATGTCCAAAGAGCACCCAGCGCGGCGACGCGACATAGTTATGTCCGTCGGCGTAAGTGTGCGCGGGAGTGGTGCGGCGATCGTCGAGAGCCAGAGCCTTGGCGGCAATGAACGCACTGTAATAACGGTAGGCCAAGGCATACACGCACAACGCACCCAGCAAAACTGGGAAGGTATTCATGTTCGCTCCGGATCGGGCAGTAATCCCGCCAGCCCAATCGCACGCATACTACACCCATCGTGGAATCCGGTACAACGGCTTGCCAGCCGCGAAAATCCGACTACAATGTCGGGCACAGACCGCTGCCGAACCGAGAGGATCGAGTATGCACATGCCGCGAGACAAGCAGTTGGCACCGCAGGAACAGCATCTCGTCCGTTTTGGATTGGGCCTCGCCAACTGGAGCGAACGATGGTTTCCCGATCCGCTGATTTTTGCGCTGCTGGGAATCGTAGTCGTCTTCATCGCCGGCCTTCTGCTTCATGAAAGCCCCAGCAAGCTGGCCATTCAGGGCGGAAAGAGTTTCTGGGCTCTGGTGCCGTTCACCATGCAGATGGTGATGATCATCGTCGGCGGATATGTCGTCGCCTCGACGCCGATCGTTTATCGCGCCATCCGGGGCCTGGCCGCGATTCCGAAGACGCCGCGAGGAGCGGTTGCGATGGTGGCGTTGTTCTCCATGCTTACCTCGCTCATCTCCTGGGGATTGAGCCTGATTTTCAGCGGACTCTTCGTTCGGGAACTGGCTCATCGCGTGAAAGGAATGGACTACCGCGCCGCGGGCGCGGCTGCGTATCTCGGGCTGGGAGCCGTGTGGGCGATGGGGCTGTCGTCTTCCGCCGCCATGATGATGGCGACCAAATCGGCGATGCCGCCTTCATTGTTCAGCATTAGCGGTCTGATCCCGCTCACCCAAACGCTTTTCCTGTGGGCAGAGCATCGTGACGACCGATGATCCTCATCGTGCTGTCGGTGCTCATCGCCTACTTGTCCACGCCGTCGCCGGAAAATGCCAGAACCGCCGAATCATACGGCATCGAGTACGCACCGATTCGCTCTAGCCTAGAGGAAAGAAGCAAACCCGGAGAATGGCTTGAATACAGCCCGCTGCTGACGGTTTTGGTCGCGGCGCTGCTGTGCTGGTATCTTGGTCGACGTCTTCCGTACTTCTCCGCAAGGCGCGCTGGCCGCGCTCGATCTCAATACCTACAATCTCATGTTCATAACCGTCGGACTTTTGTTGCACTGGCGCCCGAAGCGATTCATGCGAGCCGTCGCGGAATGCATTCCAGCCACCGGCGGCGTGCTGATCCAGTTTCCGTTCTATGCCGTGATCTTTGGAATGATCGTTGGAACCGGGATCGCAGATGCGCTGGCGAAGCTCTTCGCTTCGGTCAGCACTCACAACACTTATCCGTTGCTGGTGGCGATGTATTCGGCGGTGCTCGGCGTTTTTATTCCTTCCGGCGGCAGCAAGTGGGTCATCGAAGCGCCGTATGTATTACAGGCCGCGAATCTGCATCAGGTGCATTTGGGCTGGGTAGTGCAGATCTACAACGCGTCGGAGGCGTTGCCGAATCTGGTGAATCCCTTCTGGATGCTGCCTCTGCTCGGAATTCTGAAATTGAAGGCGCGCGACATTGTGGGATATGGAGTGCTGCAGTTGATCGTTCACATCCCGTCGTGTTCTTCCTGTGCTGGTTGTTTGCGCGCTATATTCCGTATCTGCCGCCGATGAAATAGCCGGTGGAGCAAGACTTCTGCGGCGTAATAGATTCGCCCTTCCGTTCCGGAATTTTGTTCAGAGCGGCTCATTCTGACACTCATCGCGGAGGCAACATTGTCTGCCGCTGCCCGAGGGACCAGCGCTTTCACGCCCGCTGTGACGGAATTGTGGCAAAATGCAAGTTGCTTATCGGAGACATCCCTGCAGTGGACCTCTATCGGTGGTTACCGGCCGAAGCCGTCAAAATTCTCCTGGTTCTTTTCCTCTCCTTTCTAATCGGGCTGGAGCGTGAGGAGCACAAGGCCGAAGCCGGGAACTTTGCGTTCGGGGGCGTGCGCACATTTCCGCTCATCGGATTGATTGGCTACTCCATTGCACTTCTCTCGGGCGCGCAACTACTTCCGGTGATCCTCGGCTTCCTGGTGATTGGCGGCTTTCTCTCGCTGTCCTATTGGCACAAGCTCTCTACCGCAGAGGCCGCGGGCGTGACCACGGAGATGTCTGGTTTCGCGACTTATCTGGTGGGCGCGCTGGTGTACTACGAGCATTTTTGGATTGCCACCGCCCTAAGCGTGGCCAGCCTGTTGTTACTGGAACTCAAGGCGGGTCTCGAGAAGCTCGCCAAACGCGCCGCCCCAGGAGAGATTCTCACGGCCGCAAAGTTCCTGCTGCTCACCGCTGTCATCCTGCCCATAATGCCTAACCGTGAGTTCGGCGCGTTTCACCTCAATCCCTTTAAGACTTGGCTTGTCGTGGTCGCCGTAAGCGCGATTTCCTATGGCAGTTACATCCTGCAGAAGCTGACCAAGGAACACGGTGGAGTAGTGCTTGCGGCCTTTCTCGGCGGGGCATACTCATCCACTTTGACCACAGTCGTTATGTCACGAAGAGCGGCTCGTGAGGAGCGCCCCCACCTTTTCGCGGGCGGGATCTTGATCGCATCGGGTGTCATGTATCTGCGTTTAGTCGCCCTCTTGGCGCTTTTCAATCGTCAACTGATGTCCGTGTTGGCGATCCCCTTTCTTGCGCTCGCGGGTCTGGCAATCGCCGTCGGCTGGGCTTGGTCGCGTCGGCCAGACGCGAAGGCGGATGCGGTAAAGCGGGAATTTGAGCCGAACAATCCACTGGAACTTGTTGCTGCCTTTCTTTTCGCTATTCTGTTCCTGGCAATGCTGGTAGCTACGCAGTTGGCCGTTACCTACCTGGGACGAGCGGGAGTGAACGCTCTTGCCGCAATCATGGGTGTCACAGACGTAGATCCCTTCATCATGGGCATGACCCAAGCCGCGGGCTCGCTCACTCCTTTGAAAGTTGCGGGGGCGGCGGTTCTGATTTCTGCGGCCAGCAACAACCTCATGAAGGGGATTTATGCCTACAGCCAGGCGGATCGAAAGACCGGCACTCAGAGCCTCTTTCTCTTGACTGCTCTTGCTGCTCTCGGACTTGTCCCGTTGTTCTGGCTCTGACCTCGCTCTCTGATCTCGCGATCTTTGTTTTGCTGATCGGTTTAAACCGTTGATGATAAGGATGGAGAGCGCTCAGCGAGGCACGTCCACCGTCACCCTGACCTGGGCTTCGCCGGGAGCCACGCGGCCGCAATCAAACACACTGTAATCAGGATTGAGAAAACGATGGGGGTGGTGAAGGCGTATCTCCAGCTCAGAGCTGTGATTGCGACAAAACACATGGCGAGCGCCCACGCAATGCTGCGCACGCGTGCCAAAGTCTCTGCCGGAAGTCCGCCCAGCAGCCACGCCAATACCGCCGCGAACAAAAGAAACACGGAGAAAAAAAGCCCGAATGCGCTGAAGAAGTCCCAATAAGTCCGGGTAAATCCTTGCGCGTCAAAGTGGACGGAGCGCATTAACCCAAGAACCGCGTCCGCTCCCCATTCCGGATTATTCTGGCGAAACCCAAACGTATGTCCGGCGGCAAATAGCAGCAGAAGAACAGAAGCGATTCGATAAAACACAGAACTCTTCAAGCGTCCTCCGGTGTGCCAATTCTGGCACCAGAGTCTAGCCCGCCCCCATGGGCGTGTCAAAGGCACACTGGATTCGGGCGAAATGACTGTTACCGTCGCTTTATTTTGGCTTGGCAGGCGCCGGAGTGGGGGGCGCAATTTGAACTTCCACGGCTTGAGCGCCGTTTGACTTCGTCAGATCGACGGAGACCACGCCAAGACTCCCGTTCGCATCGCGCATTTGAATAGTCTGGGTGGCCTGCGCTCCGGAGGAACCCGAGCGCACAGTGTCAGTGTTGATTGTGGTCACCTGCAGGCCGGCGTCGGGATCGCCCGGGTCAGGCCGCTCCACTGATTTCGTAGTTTGTTGATTGCCGGAACTATTGCGTTGTGTAGTCGTAACTCGCTGAACCAGGTGCAGGCTGCCGTCCCGGGCCGTTCCCGGAACGTCGACCGAAAAGGTTTCCTCCGAATCGCGTTTCACGCCGGAAGCGTCTTCCCATTCTTTCCCTACAGTGTGGGTGGTCTCCTGGAGCTGGCCTTCGCCATCCGGGCGGGAAACTCGCTCTTCCCTGCTGTGAGTCTTGTCCTCGTCCTTGACCGTCGTTTGCCGTGTTTCACCGACCTGCCAGCCGCCCGTGCCATCCGATAGCAGGGTTGTCTTTTGAATTTCAACCGTATTCCCGCTGCGTTTCTGGCGTTCCTGCGTCTGCATGGCGGGTGCGAGGCCACCTTCAATGCCGGGAAGCATCACCGTGGTTTTCGTCTCCTCCAGGTTCGGACTGATCTTGTGCGTCTCCTGAACTTCGCGCTGAACTACCTGCGGATTGCCGTTCGCGTCCGGATTCGAGGTGGTGCGCACCACCTTCGAGTCGCCGCCCGGAACAGTATGCTTTTCTTCCGCGGTGACCTGAAACAATGTTTTCGCCCCGTTGCTGTCTCGCACAAATGTACGAGTTGTGGTCTGAGTGGTCGTGGCGTTTACGCGCACGGTTTCAGTTTCAATGTCCTGATAAGGTTGAAAGCTCCCGTCGGCTCCGCGGGTCTGCAGCGACCGCACGTCAACTGTGCGATTGCCGTTCTGCGTGTGGCTCTCAAACCTGCGAGTGGGATTTGCGGAGTCTGCGCTCGCGTCGGTCGTGGACGTCCAGGACTTACTCGAATCGCCATCCCCGGAATTCGAGGTTTGCGCCAAAACGGCGCATGAAGAACAAATGTATGCTGCCGCCATCAAGAGCACGGACTTGCGCCAGCGTCGAGCGCATGCCGCTGTTTTCCGTTCGTACCGCGAAAATTCGCTGGCGGGCCGCATTGTTATAATTCTCCCTCTTTCCCCATTCGATGTCCATCAGTTGTGTCAGGTAGCCAGTCCCAGCGGCCCTAGTACATCCGTTTCCACATCACTCGATGAAACGGATACGAAACGAACACAAGATTGGACAGGAACCGGGCGGCAACCCGACGTGCGGGAGACGTGAAGTTTACTGGTGATGGTGGTGAGCGCGGGAGGAATCGAACCTCCAACCTACTGATTAAGAGTCAGTTGCTCTGCCAATTGAGCTACGCGCCCACGATGGGGAATGTTGGTGGCGGGACAATTTGTGATTGTAACATCTCCGCGGACGCCGGTCATCGCTCACACTGGTTGCAGGGTTCGGTGCGCGCAGCGCTGGGTTGAAGACAACGCCGGGTTCCCCGGCGTTGTCGAAGATTTTATCCTACGACCGCTGGCGCGCTTCGGCGGGCAGGCCGGCAGAACTTTCGCTGGACACGGGGCGGCGTGGAGGCAACGAATCCGGCCCCATCCTCGGGTTGGGGCGCCTCTCGACCGTACCGATTACGGGAGCATCGTCCATGCCATCGGCGTAAGCCATGGAGACGAACCGCTGCTCGGAACACAGCCGATCGATCATTCGCTGTTGCGCCGAGCTGAGCACGGCGTGAGGAAGAATGGGAAAGTGACGAAACATCCAGAGAAAATACACGCGCTGAAGAAAAGACGGCATCAGATAACGCGGACCGATCGGGGTCTGCACTTGCACCACACCGTCCGCAAGTTTCTCAATCCACATACGTAGGCCCACCTGACTACTGAGTTTGGCCAGAGCAATTCCAGGGCCGCCATTATTGCACCAAGGTCGGTGCGAGGGGAAGCAATTTTTCACAGATTCCCGAGAAATCTATCGAGGGCCGGGCAACTCTTGCCTGAGTCTGGGCACATCTGGTCGAGCTTCCGCACCTCGTCCTGGGTTGGCGCGGGTCGTGGAGTGAATTCGATTGCACCAAAAATGGTGCAATGCTCTTGTGCGAGGACTGGACCACGCGAGAAGACTAAGCGGGAATCTCCGGCAGTATGTCCATGCGCTGGATCTCGGCGGCGACCCCGAAGTCGTTGCCGAGGCCCTGCTCCACGCGCAATATGCGGGCGTGGCAGCACACCCAGCACTTCTCCCCCGAGGTCAGTTCAGGAGGAAGGATGAGGACTAATTCGACGTCGGAGCCTTCCTTCATGCGGGAGTTGGTATAAAGGAATACGCCATTCGTACTGACATCGCGAGTCTGGGCGCTTAACTCGGCAGTTGCGACCGTGCTGCGGACGCGCACCGGCAGCTTGGCCACGACTCTGGAGCGGGAACGGCGATCAATCTTAGAAGCCATTAATCTTTAGTTGCCGGTTTCTAGTTTGCTAGTTTTTGTGTTTTTGTTTCCTGCAGTCGCAGCATCCCCAGAAACTGGAGACCCGGAACCGGAAACTAGAAACCGGAAACTGGAAACTGCCGTCTGGCGTTCGACAGTATAGACCAATTTAGAAGGATGCGTTACAACCTGCTTATATTTGCGGGCGGCGCAGGCGTGCGGCGGGTACTACGAGGGCTTGCTCCATGGTGGGAACATTGGTGCCTCGCAGCCTGGCCTCGGCCTGAGCCAGCTTGTCAGATTGATTGGTCTGGTAGTAGGCCTGCACCAGAAGTTCCAAGGTGAGGGGATTGGCCTGATCCTCTTCCAGATAGCTGATGGCTTCGTCGAGCTTCTTCTGATCCACACCGTTCTGACTCAGTCTCGCCTGATCCATGAGGAAGGTTCCGGCGGCGCCGTTGTAGGAACTCTGGATGACATGATTGCGGCTACCGGTCGCGATGGCCTCCAGTTGTTTCAGGGACTCATCGGCCAGCGCCGGGTTGCCGGCATGCGCGGATCGCACGGTACGATTGCGCAGGATGCGGGAAAGTTCTTCATCTCTATCACCCTTGGAAATCGCGCTGCGATGTCCCAGGGACTCCTCTGCGTCCTGCAGATATTGCAACGCCACTTTATCGTCTGTTTGGTACTCGGCCAGGTGGCGGTAGGCCTGCGCTTCCTGCAGGTCCTGCCCTTTGGCGTGGGCCGTCTGTGCAATCTCCTGGAACGCGGCGTCGGCCTGGGCGAACTTGCCGTCGCGCACCCAGGTCATCGCCTTCTGCATGCTGTAGGCGAGCCGATCCGCCTCGTTTTGAGCGTAACGGACGGCCTTGTCGTATTCAATCCGCGCCTGTTCCTGGTTTCCCATTAGGGCATAGGTATCTCCCAGGCCGACCTGAGAAGTAACAAAGTCAGGATCAATCTTTAGCGCGGCGCGGTAGTGCTGCAGCGATCCCTCAAAGTTTCCCGCCATGCGGAGCAGTTCACCGTACGAATCGTGCGGATTCGGTTCGGTAGGCAACAGTGCGACATAGCGATCCATGGCGACAAAGGCCTTGGTAAACTGCCGGTTGCGGGCATAAAGGTACGCCAGATCGTTCAGCGCGGCCGGATAATTTTTGTCGAGGGCAAGCGCCTTCTGCATAATTCTGAGGGCCTGTTCGTCGCCGTCTTCTCCCATCAGCCAGTTCCCTGCGAGATAAAGCAGGTGCTTGTCCTTGGGATACATCTCGAGCAGGTCGTTCATGGCGGAAATGCCACCGATGAAGTCACCTTCCTGAACTTTGGCGATCCAGGCGATCATCAACTGTTCTCCCGGAGTCAGCTTGGGCGCGAGCGCCTTGGCCTTTTCGCGGGCCGCGCTCACTTCCTTGGGATCGCTGCTGTTGAAGGCAATCCAGGCCCAGGCTAAGGCCAGGTTGGGATCGGCCTTGACGGCTGCGCGCCAGTCATCGTTGCAGCGCTCCAGGTAAAGATTCTCGTAGTCGGCCATGCCCTTCGCGTAGAGTGCGCGAGCCTCGGCCGACGAGGTGCTTACCGGCAGCGAAGCAGCATCGGACTGCTTGACGTGATGGGCATAGAGCGGCGCGGAAACACACGCGCAGCAGGCGACGACAAGAACAGCGCAAATGGAGCGACGCATCGAGGTCTCCGCAACAGACGCTTTGGGGGAAAGATTACAACTCGAAGCGTAGCATCGCCGGAATCAGGTTACCTAGTGACGGAAGTCACACAATGGGACGGGAGGGAGGGCCAAAGCTAAAGAACAAAAGCCCCCGCCGACGATGCGGCAGGGGCTTGAACTTTAATTTGAACTCGGAGCCGGCTAGAAGCTGAACTTAGCCGCGAGCTGAATGCCGCGCGGTCCGCCTCCACCGAGGAAGGGGTTGCCGATTCCCACGTCGCCGGTGGCGGTGATTGGATAGAAGCCCTGGCCTACTTCGCGGGTTCCAGTGGGACCTAGAGTAAGTCCATTGAAGGCCGGGTCAGCAATGAACGCAGGCAGAAATGGATTGGCAAAGTTGGGATGGTTCGGAAGGTTGAAGATATCAGCGCGAACTTGCAAGGCAACGCGTTCGGTGAGAGGAGTGTTCTTGTAAATAGCGAAGTCGAACTGACGGAAATTCGGCCCTCGGAATTCGTCGCGACCTTCGTTGCCGTAGTGGCGGGTTCCGATGGTGCAGTCGGAAGCGACCCCAGTCGCCGCAGTCACTGTGCACGGAATCGCAAACGAGCTTAACGGCATGAACTGATAGGGATTGTGGTTGTTTTGGGTGACTGGCGCTACAACGTCAGGCCGGTCGTAGCAATCGCCGCCGCCGCTGAAGTCATCTTCGCAGTTGTAGTTAAACTGAAACGGCTGCCCGGTCTGAACCGTGAGGGTGCTGTTGACTCCCCAGCCATTCTTTAACTTTTGCATTCCTCCGCCCATCTTCGGAATGTCATAAGCAAATATCCAGGAGAGCCGCCGAGGCAGGTCAAAGTTTGAAGGACCGTGCTCGGCCTGGGGATTCGTGCTGTCCTGCGGTTGAGCGGCGTTGGGTTCGAAGTCCTCACCGTCACTTGAGTTGTCCAGGGATTTCGACCAGACATAATTCAGGATAGAAGTGACGCCGTGCCAAGCCGTAATCCGAAAGCTGCCCTGGAATGCGTTGTAGTTTGACTGGCCGCTGGAGTTTTCCTGCAGGACGTAGTACGAGCAGTACGGATTGCCAGTGCAGTAGCCTCCAAACGGGCGGGCGGCGCTTCCGAAGTCCTGGAAGCCGACGGTCGCGTCCACCTGATTAATGGTCGCTGCGCTGGGCTGGTTGATGTCGAAGAACCGCCACAGATGATGCCCTTGCGCTCCCACATAGGCCAGCTGCAGCGTCATTTTACCGGTCAACTGCTGCTGGAAGTTAATGTTGAAATTTTCCATGTAGGGGGTCTTGATATTGCGGTCGAAAGCAAAAGTGTCGCATTCCAGGCTGGCACAACTCGGCGCGGAGTAGACGGGAACTCCTTGTAGAATCGACCCGGTAGCGACTGCGGAAATGATCTGATACTGGCTGGGCCCCACGGGGTTGTAGGCTGGTCCGGGGTCGAAGAAAGGCGGATAGGGCAGGTGACCCATGACCATATCCTGCGAAAATGCGTCGAAGAAGATTCCGTACCCGGCGCGAACCACCGTCTTGCCTTTGCCCGAGACATCCCAAGCAACGCTGATGCGCGGAGCGAGATTGTGGTACTGAGGATTGTACAAGCCGCTCAAGCCCGGCTGGCCGACCTGGGTTAGCGTGAACGTTCCGTCTCCGGTCGCCGGTGCGACGCTGGTGATGTTGCTCAACAGATTATTCTTGGCTCCGACAACGCCGGCATAATCCCAGCGCAAGCCATAATTGATAGTCACGTTCGGGCGTGCGCGGAAAGAGTCCTGAATAAAGAGCCCGTAATTGTTTTCATGGGTATCGCGGGCCGAGTTCCCCGAATATTGCAGACCACTGTCGACGTCACCGGCCAGGAAATCGCCGATCGCGGTCCCGGTATCGCCACCCGTAAACTTCAGCCTGCCTCTAAACCAGTGGCCGTCGATGCCTTGATTGACACTGGTGCGATGGAAATCGAAACCCATCTTCAAATCGTGCTTATTGATCTTCCAGCCGAAGTTGTCGACGAATTGATTGTTGCTGTCGACACGGTGGCGCGGATCGCTGGAGCTTGCGCCGAGCTGGGCCACACCGCTCACGAGAATGATGGGAAGACCCGAATCGGAAACCCCGGAACCGGGGCATCCCGTCAAAGTGCTGGCGGCGCAAAGGCCGATTGAACTGGGATGAAAGGTCTGATCCGCCGGGAAGAAACCTTCTGCAAAACGATTCCAGCCATAGCGGATCTCGTTTGTTTTGTTCGCGCCCATAGTGCGGACGTAAGACAATGAAACGAGCTGAACTCGCGTCGGCGTGTAGGTATTAAAGCCGGGAAGCTGGCCGCCGCTCGCCGTCAGAGCCAGAGGAAAAGACTGTACGCTGTCACCGAAGAAATAGCGCCCGGTAAGTAAATTATTCTGATTGAAGCTATGGTCGATCTTGGCGATGAGGCTGGTCAGATCGTTATATGAAGGCGAGACAATGGACGCCTGCCCGGCCGACGATCCTGGCACGTTTGGCAGGT
This sequence comes from uncultured Acidobacteriaceae bacterium, assembly GCA_963850805.1. Lineage (GTDB taxonomy): Bacteria > Acidobacteriota > Terriglobia > Terriglobales > Acidobacteriaceae > Sulfotelmatobacter. The sequence goes on from CAWKNF010000007.1 coordinate 66,776, forward strand.
TCGGCGCCGGCCATGGATCGCGAGCGAGCAGCGCTTGTATGACCGGATTCGTCGAATCGGCGGGGGCGAGCTGGCCGTTCGGTCCGCTACCAGTATTTGGAACACTTGCAATGGTGACCACCCCTACTGGTTCTCGCTGGCCCTCATAATCAAAGAAAAAGAATGTTTTGTCCTTTACGATGGGGCCGCCTATCGAGGCACCGTATTGATTGTTATGGAAGGGAGCCTTGGGCTGGCTGGCAAGATTGAAATAATTGCGAGCATCCAGTCCGTCATTGCGGAAATACTCGCCAGCACTTCCGTGCAGCTGGTTCGTGCCGCTCTTGGTTACGATGTTCACCACGCCGCCCGCGTTGCGCCCATACTCCGGCTGAAAGTTGGAGACAACGTGCACTTCGGCGACTGCATCGAGCGGCAAAATCGTGGCCGGAGTTCCGAACACACCTGCTTCGTTGATGGCGGGGTCGTTACGGAAGCCGTCGTTCATATCGGTGCCATCAAGCAGGTAGTTGTTGGACCGGCCGCGCGCACCGTTCATCGAGAACTCGCCGAAGGAGCCGGGAGAATCGGTAATCATGTCAGGGGAGCCGGCGACGCCGGGGTTCAGGAAGATGAGCTTGGTGTAGTCGCGGCCATTCACGGGAAGATCTTTGACCGTCTCCTGAGTGATTACGCCCCCAAGGTCGTTGGTCGTAGTTTCCACTTGCGGCAAGAGGTCTCCAGCGACCTCGACTCTCGTCGACACTTGGCCTGTCTTCATGGCTGCGTCTACACGGCGCTCGGTGGAAACGTCCACGACCACGCCGGTGGTCACAAAGGTCTGAAAGCCGGTCTGGGTGATCGTCACCGTATAAGTGCCGATGGGAAGTTCCGGCAGGGCGTAACTGCCGTCGGCGCTGGTCTCAGTGGTGCGCTCCAATCCCGTACCCACGTTCTTCACGGTCACGTTGACGCCGGGGAGCACCGCGCCGGAGGGATCGGTTACCGTTCCAAGAATCGTGCCGCGAAAGGTTTGTGCGGAAAGGCTGATTGCGGCCACAAGCACAAACGCCAGGACTATGCGCACTTTCATAGAAGCTCCTTAGATATCGATGGGTTTGAGGGAGTAATTTCCGATCCGGCCGGCTCGGCTTTTCAGGCCCCTAGTCTCGGAGGCCTTGCAATTCCTTGCATACTAATAAGTTGCAGCGTCCAGCCGCATCAGACACAGTATCCAAACCCTATCCCAGAGTCAACCATTGAGTTGTGATGGAAGCAATAGATTTTACGAATAGGTAACTTGGGGGTTAACGTGACCGAAGGGGGCTGGTTGGAGGCGGGGGTCTGCACCGAGAATCCCTCGCTTCGCTCGGGATGACAGTGATTCCCGGCCTAGAAAGTGATGGTTACGCCGCCACGGATGGAGCGGGCGGCCTGCACCAGGTAGACGGTCTGGCCGTCTTGGCCGACGACCGGCACGTAGCCTTGGGCCAGCAGGTTGCGGAGGTCGATGAGCGCTTCCATGTGGGCGGGCAGAAATCCCAGGGTTGGGATCGGCTGGCGGATGAAAAGATTCAGGAAGGGATCGCTCTGTCCCGGCGAGGCATTGAACATATCCACGGGAGTCAGCGCCGGACCATTGACCCAGCGATAGGACGCGATCCAGCGGGTGTGAGTGTGAGGCATTGTGCCGCTGAGCTTGCCGGCCAGGGCGTGACGGCTTTGGGTAGTGATCCACTGCGCGGCGTCCTGAAGTTCGACATCGGGCTTGGCGAGGTCGAGCACATCGCCACAGGCATAGTCCAAGGTAGCGGTAAGATCGGAAGAAAACTTCCGCTCAAGCACGACCCGCAAACCATGCGCTTGCAGAGTGTCGCCACCATAGGTAAACGTGCCAGAGTAGACGTCCGGCAGCACGAACCCGCCGGCGGCGCTGACCTCGCCGGTTCCGACTAACGCCGTGTTGGCCACGCGATCGCTGAAGACCGCAACCTGAATGTTGTTCTTGCCGATGCGGCGAGAGAGGCTCAGTTCCTGGTGATGGGCGCGTTCGAGCCGAGTTGCAAAGTTGACCATGCTGACGCGAGGATCGGCTTCGCTCAGATCCGCGGGCGCCGAATCGAAACCCTTCTCGGCCCGGGTGTTGGGCAAAGAGGTCGCGTAGTCGTACTCCACGAGAGTGTTGGGAGAGACGTGCAGGTCGACGGAGCCGTAGGGGCGGAATGCGGTCACGTGCCCGAGAAATTGGATGGTCTGCAGTTCGCTGCCGAACTTCAACTCCAGCACGTCACCGACAGCGAAATCATCCCCCGCATTGAGCGCGAGCGCCTGTAGCGCGGCATAATGCAGGCTGGGATCGGAGGGCGCGAACCGGCGCATGGTAACCGCCATGGAGGGCCCGGAGCCATCGGGCAGGAAGTGCGAGTACATGACGCGGAGGACGGCGGAGGGGAGACTATCTCCATAGCCAACATTTCCACTCACCCCGACGCGGCTGGCGGAGAAAATTGAGCGCTGCACGGAGAAGGCGGTGCTCAGATCCGATCCACTGCCATATCCGCCTGCCTCCGAACCCGCCAGGAACGAGAGGCTCGCCTTGAGGTCGTGATCCTGTTGTTCAACGCCCATGGCGGGATCGTCAAACACGCGTAAAACAGGACGATTCGCCACCGAACGCAGCGTCCACTTCCAGTCGTCATCGTCGGTGGTCCCGCGCAGCGGGCCCACTCGCATGGCGTTGAGCAAGGTGTTCAGGGTGATGTTCAGGTGAATGCTGATGCCGGGCTGCAAGCCAACTTTTTCGCGCAGGGCAGGCAGGAAGGAAGGCGCCGAGACTTTGATTGAGTAGAGACCGGGAAGCAGGTCTGTCGCGGAATAGAACCCCGCGTCGTCGGTAAACACGGTCAGAGAGCGCGCCGCCGAGCCGGCGATCTCAACCACCGCGCCCATCTGGGGCATGCCCGAGGCATCGCGCACGTACCCTGAAATCGCACCGGGCCGTTCTCCGGCCCATGCCGGAAGCGACAGCACAACGATGACCGCCCACGAACCGAGATAACGAAGCTTCACTCCAACCCCCGGGGAATCAAGCAGGCCGCTACTCTACAGCAAATGTTGCTGAAGGATCAATAGTCTGCTTGGAGATGTTGTCGTTCACTTTAATATCGATTCGATACACGCCTGGCGGCAGGTTGGCCGCGGCAATCGATTTTTGCAAGGTCACCTGTTCGCCTATATTTCCCATGGTATCGGTGGATTCCGTTTTCTGCACCACAGGTTTGTTGGTTGCGATGTTGATGATGTCGAACTCAAACGTGGCCGAGGGCTTGTGGGTCTTCTCGTCCACGCCCAGATTATAGACTTGCATCCAGAAATTCACCTTCTGGTCGCGAGTCCGTTTGAAGAGGGCGGGCTTGCCGTCGGCCGGAGCCACGCGCGGACGAACTTTATTCAATCCAATTACGAATTGGCCTGTGCTTACATCCTTGGTGGGCACCGGCTCCATCACATCGGCGACGATTAGCGAGGAGTTCGACAGTTTGTCATCGGAGTACTCGGGTACTACAATCCCGCGGCTCCAGAGGCCCTTGCGATCGCCGTTCACGTCTTTCACCGCGATCTCGACTTTGTAGCGTCCCGGACGCAGCGGCAGCGCCTTCCAATACACTGCTGAATTCTCCGCGGTACGGGGCAACAGTTCCGCCGGCACATCCACCTGCACCGGTTCCTCCTGGGTCTGCACAATGCGTCCGGTTAATGTGCTCACCCGCATAAAAATATTCACTGTGCCGCGTTGCACGCCATCTTTGTTGGCAAAGGTAATATCGCGATACTTCAACTGGATGGTGATGGGCACCAGCACCGTGTCCCCGGTGACCTTCACAAAATCCGTGCGCACATCGAAGGGCATCAGGTTGGTGATGATCTTTGTGTTGACGATTTCTTCCAGGTCCTTGAACTTGACCGGCGGCGGCGCCTGCAGCTTGGCAAACTGCTCCAACCGGTCGAACTGCTTGGCGGCCTGACTGGAGCTGTCCGGACCGTTTCCCAGCTGTTCCAAACCGCCATTAAAGCGGCTTGCCTTGGTCGCCATGCCCATACTCTCATAGAGCGTAAGACCGGCGTTGGGCGTGTATTTGAGCGCGTCCTTCTCCGACCGGTCGATGGTCATGTGGTAGTCGCCGCACATGCAGCTGTCGACAAATTCGATGATGACTTCCTGCCCGATGCCTTCCAGATAACGGTAGCGCCAGTCTTCGAAGGGGAACGTAGACGTCTCGCCGCCGCCTTCTTCCATGGGCCGCTCATAGGTGCCGCCTGAGGGATGCGTGTCGACTTCATCCGCCGGGCCGTACATGATGTAAATACGCCCGCGGTCGGTTTTCCAGCCCGGAATTCCCGCGGCGAAGTGCTCATTGGCATAAGCGATGCGGCGGTAGTGTTCCTCTTTGTATTCGTTCTCTTCCGTGTCAGGCGTGGGGTCGCGGCGTTGCCAGAAGGCTTCAATAAAGTTGTCGCGTTCCTCGTCGTTCGAGAGCTGCTTAAAGGCGGCTCGTTCCTGGTCGGTAATGATCCAAACTACGTCCTCGTTCAGCCACTTCTTGTAGACCCTGCTGAGTTCGACCTTGAGCGCCTTCCCCTGCTGCTTTTTCTGTTTATCCGAGGGCGGGCGCTTGAGCGGATCGACATCGTCCGTGGGTTGCGCCTGCGCGCCAGTCGTCGCACTGGAACCTGCGGCGCTCGATCCGGGTGTGCTCGATGCCGGTGCGCTGGACGACGGTGTGACGGGAGGAGCCGGTTTGTCACTCTGGGCTCCGGCCGGGCCGGCAACGCCTGCGGCGACAGCCAAGATCAAAAGCGAAGAGAGATAACGCGAACCAACCCGAACCATGAGAGGGACTCCTGCCACGACAAACTTCGTCGGTATATTCTAGGCCCTCAGTTGGGCGAAAGCAAGGTTAAGTCACATCAAAAGAACGGATTGAAGACCCCAGCAATCCCGTTCCGTTGGACGCCGAAAGGCTCCTGCCGAGTTGCCCGGCTGCCCTCCCAATATTTTGGAACCAAGTTTTTTTAGAACCAAGCCGCGACCAAGCTATAATTTCGGGTTGCTATAATCTTGCATTCGCGGGGCGGCGCTACTCTCCGGATTCCCCAGGGTCCTGGCACTTCATTCAGATTGGAACTTTCCTGTCGGCAGGATCGTATCCCAGAATGTGGGCTCGTCACGGCGCGGATCGGTCGGTAGTTGTCAGCGACAGTTGTCAGCGAGGTATTCTCGGGAGTAACCGCCTGAGATCGGAGCCGCTGCTGGCTTGATCGGGCAATCGCCTTGGACGGTGACGGGAGCATGAAACTCTGGAAAAAAATTGCGATTGGCGGCGGCTTGGCAGTCGTATTGGCCGCTATTGTCGGCTTCACGGTCTATCAGAGTGGCAAGAATGTGGTCACGGTGCAGACTGGGAAGGCGCTGCGCGAGGACTTATCGTCGGTGGTGAGCGCCTCGGGCGAAATCAAACCCAAAACGTACGTCAACATCGGCGCGAATGCTTATGGCAAGATCACCCACCTGTACGTTAAGGAAGGGGATCACGTAAAGAAGGGTCAATTGCTGGCGCAACTGGAAAACGTGCAGTCTTCAGCCGACGTGAGCGCCAATCAGGCCTCGGTGCAGGCTGCGGAAACGGATGCCATCGCAGCTGACGCCGCGCTCAGCACCTCTAACGCCGACTTGTTGCGCGCCCAGGCCGACTACGCCCGCAATAAGCTGGATTGGGATCGCGCGCAAAATCTCTACAAAGATGGCTTGATCGCAAAATCTGATTTCGACAGCCGCCAGAACGCGTGGGCAACCGCGGATTCCGGGCTGGTGCAAGCCAAAGCGCGCGTCGCCCAGGCCAGGGCTCAGAAAGACTCCGCCGACAAGCACGTCTCCCAGGCTCGTGCCAATCTCACACGGGTAGCCGACGTGTTGCAGAAAACTACTTACGCCGCTCCCTACGACGGAGTGATCACCAACTTGCCGGTTCGAGAAGGCGAGTCCGTGGTCATCGGGATTCAAAATGCTCTTGGGAGCACTTTGCTGACTCTGGCTGACATGTCGATCATCACGGCTGAAGTGAAGGTGGATGAGACCGACATTGTGAATGTGCACCTCGGTCAGTCCGCCGAAGTTACCATCGACGCCATTCCCAAAAAAGTTTTTCACGGCACAGTTTCGGAGATCGGAGACAACGCCATCGTGCGCTCCACCGGCGTGGCCACCTCCCAGCAGGCTACCGCCAGCGAAGAAGCCAAAGACTTCAAGGTAGTCGTGACCGTGACCGATTCTCCTCCGGATTTGCGTCCCGGGCTCTCTACTACCGCCAAGATTACGACGGCATCACGCAGCGGCGCGTTGACCATTCCCATTCAGGCACTCGCCATCCGCACCAAGGCCCAACTGGAGCAGGAAAAAGCTGCTCCTGGCGCTGTGCATGCTGCCGGTCCTCTGCCGAAAGATGCATCTAAGGAAAAAAATGCTAAGGATCAGAAAGAGGACGTGCCGGGCGTCTTCGTCATTCGCAACAAGAAGGCAGAGTTCGTGCCCGTTTCCACCGGCATCGCCGGAACCAGCGACATTGAAGTGGTCAGCGGCTTGAAAGAGGGGGACGAAGTTATCACCGGCAGTTACAAGATTTTGCGTACGCTGCGTTCCGGGAGCACCGTCAAAATCGACAACTCCGTCCCCAAGAAGGAAGACGAGACTTAACCTTCGGGGGCTTCATCCGTCCAACGGACAAGCCACTCTGGGTCGCGGTCTCGAACAGCAGATTGGACAGCAGTCTGGGATGGCAAACGGAGCTCTCGGAGTCGAATTCAATCTCGGAGAACCCAGTGGCACCGGAGCAGGAGAAAAAAATGGCAACCGCAGAATTAATCAGCATGCCCGTCAACGCCGTAGCAGCCCCGCCTGAGTCCTGCATGATCGCGGCCGAGGATCTTTGGAAGACCTACGACATGGGCTCGGAGCAGCAGGTGCATGCTCTGCGCGGCATCAACCTCCGCATCGAGCGGGGAGAGTATGTTGCCATCATGGGGCCCTCCGGCTCGGGCAAGTCCACGCTGATGAACCTCATCGGCTGCCTTGACACGCCCACCAAAGGCGAATACTGGCTGAACAGCCAGTTGGTGAGCGAACTCGACGACGACGAACTGGCGCGCATCCGCAACAAGGAAATCGGCTTCGTGTTCCAGACCTTCAATCTGCTGGCCCGCGCTACCGCTCTGCATAACGTGGAGCTGCCGCTGATCTACGCCGGCGTTCCAACTACTGAGCGCATCGCACGCGCCCAGGCCGCATTGACGGCCGTAGGCATGGAATCGCGTATGACGCACAAGCCCAATGAGCTTTCCGGCGGCCAGCGCCAGCGTGTCGCCGTCGCCCGCGCTCTGGTCAATCGGCCTTCCATCATTTTGGCGGACGAACCCACCGGCAACCTCGATTCCGCAACCGGAAGCGAGATCATGGCCTTGTTTGACCGCCTGCACGGCGAGGGAAACACGATCGTGCTGGTCACCCACGAGCACGACATCGCCGAGTACGCTCACCGCATCGTCAATATCAAGGACGGTGTGGTCGAACGCGACGAGCGCAAGAAATAGCCTCCTCGCAGGATATGGAAAATCTGCGACACACAGATATCGCAGGTCTGCCAGGTGTCGCCTCTAGGCATGCCTCTGGGTCATACGAGTCCTGGTTCTCCACTGACAAGGCAGTCGCCTATTTGTTGGCGGCGGTCGCCTTTGCCCTGCAGATGGCGACCAATGGCCGCTACGGATATTTCCGCGACGAACTCTACTATCTTGCTCTCTCGCATCACCTGGACTGGGGATATGTAGACCTTGCTCCCATGGCGCCGCTGGTGGCGTACATCGGACGGCTACTGTTCGGCGATTCCCTGCATGCCATTCGACTGTTGCCCGCGCTTGCTCTGGGCGCGGAAATCCTCATCACTGGCTTGATCACGCGGGAACTCGGCGGCAGACGCTTCGCGGTGCTCCTGGCCTGCCTGGCAGTGCTTGTAGCTCCAGTAATCCAGGCCCACGCCGGGCGCTTCTCCATGAATCCATTCGAGCCGCTGTTCTGGATGGGTGCGATCTACTTCCTGCTCCTCGCAATCAATCATGATCGGCCACAGTTTCTCGTCTGGGTGGGGCTGCTGCTGGGGCTTGGGCTGGAGAACAAACATTCCACTGCTTTCTTTCTGATGGCGTTGCTGGCGGGCTTGCTGGCAACTTCTCAACGGCGTCTGTTCCGCAGCAAGTGGCTTTGGATTGCCGCCGGCATTATCGTACTGCTCGCCCTGCCCAACCTGATCTGGCAATACCGGCATGGATTCCCCACCTGGGTCGATCTGAGCAATGTAAAAAAGATTCACAAGAACGTCGAACTGCCGCCGCTACCATTCCTGAAAGAGCAGATTATGATGCTGCAGCCGCTCAACGCCCTGATCTGGATCGCAGGTCTCGGCTTCCTGCTGTTTCACGGCGAAGGCAAGCGCTACCGCGTGCTGGGCGTAACCTATCTGGCATTCCTGGCAGTCATGATGGCTCTCCACGGCAAGAGTTACTACCTCGCCCCGATTTATCCCATGCTGTTTGCCGCGGGTGGAGTGTTCTGGCAGGACTTAATCGCGGCACATTCCCGGCTGCGCTGGGTGAAAGGGACGCTGCCGCGGGTGCTGATAGTCTCGGGTGTAATCTCCCTTCTGCTCGTTCTTCCCATTCTCCCTCCCGATAAAATCGCTCCTTACATGCAGGCGCTGGGCGTGGGTATCCCTCGCACGGAGACGAGCATGAGCAGCACTCTTCCGCAGCATTTCGCGGACGAATTCGGCTGGCCGGAGATGGTCGCGCAGGTCGCAGACGTCTATAACAAGATGCCCGCCGAGGAACGCGCCAAGACTGCCATTCTGGCTGGAAATTATGGCTCTGCCGGGGCGATTGATTTTTTCGGCCCGCGCTACGGACTGCCTCCATCCATTAGCGCTCATCAGAATTATTACTATTGGGGATTCCGGCAATACACCGGTGAGAGTCTGATCATGCTCAACTGGCAGCTCGACAATGCCCAGTACTGGTGCAACAGCGTCGAAGAAGGCCCGAAGGTAGCGTCTCCCTATAGCATGAGCTGGGAACACTACACCATCCTGATCTGTCACGGACTCAAGAAGCCGCTGGCAGAAGCGTGGCCGCACTTCAAAGTTTGGGATTGACCGCCCTATTGCCGCTCATACACCGTCACGAACTAACCCCAGCTGGCGGCCGATTTTTCTGCGCTGGGCAATGCCACCTCTTCCACATTTTTTAATGCCGCCACGCTCACCTGGTCGCGCCCACCGCGCTTGGCCTCATACAAAGCGGCGTCGGCCGCCGCCATCAATTCCTTGGGCGACAAACCGTGCTCGGGGAACACGGCGACACCGATGGAAACGGTGAGCATCCCCATCGACCTGCCATGGTGCAGGATGGTCAGTTCCTTCATTTTCAGTCGCAAGCGCTCGGCTCGCGCGCACGCAGCTTCCAGGTTTGCCGTCGGCAGGATCACCACAAATTCCTCCCCTCCGAACCGGCATACGAAATCCTCCGCCCGAATACCCCTGCTCAGGGACAGTCCGGTTTCGCGCAATACCGCATCGCCCGCGTCGTGGCCATAGGTATCGTTGAAGTTCTTGAAATGGTCGAGATCGATCATAAGGACCCCGAGAGACTGCGCCGCTCTCGCCGCGCGTCGCACCTCGCGTTCTAACACTTCCTCCAGATACCGCCGGTTATAGAGACCGGGCTATTCGCTGCTAAGTTATTTGTTTTCAATAGCACTTTCGTACCATTGCAAGTTCATTGCAAGCTGTTATGCTTTCCTCCATGCAACGCTGGCAAGCCGGTCACCTCTACCAAGCAAATTCCTCGTGGCATGTGCGCTACGTCACCACAGCGATTAAAGATGGTGTCTCCAAGCGCGTGCAGAAATCGAAACGGCTCTGTGATGGGGATTTACCTAACAAGATCGTGCGCCAACTCTTCACTGAGTTCATGCAGAAGGTCAACGATCAGAACACCGACCAAACCACTCCCGATGACATCACAGTGGTTAAATTTTGGGATGACATCTATTGGCCCTTCGCACAAGAAAATCTCAAACCCTCCACAGCGCACGGCTACAGACAAGTTTGGAATCAACACCTCAAGGCTCACTTCGGCGCAACGTTGCTGAGGGGTTATCGCACGCCCATGGGGTCAATGTTTCTAACCGGCCACGCAAAGACCTACGGCAAACGCACTGTGCAGCACCTTCGTTCTCTCGCGTCCGGTATTTTCACCCACGCTGTTAACACAGGTCATGTGGAAAGCAATCCTTGGCACGATGTAAAGGTGCTTGGGAAACAGATTGAGCCGGAAGAAACAGAGTCTTACACCCTGGAAGAGATTGAGAACGTCATCTCCGCGCTTGTTGATTACCCCGCCTGTCAACTCATCATGGCTCTGAGCTTCTTTTGCGGGTTACGCAGAGGTGAAATAAGCGGCCTGAAATGGGGTGATATTGACACGCAGTGCATTCATGTTCGCCGTGCGGTTGTTCGAGGAGTGGTTGGCCCACCAAAAACCAAGAAGTCTGTTCGCTCCATCCCCATTATTCAACCTGTCCGGGGGCTACTGGTGTTATGGAGAAAAAAGAATAAGGGGGATGGGTGGGTGTTTCCGAATGAGCGTAGCAATCCTCTGGAGCTTAAAGAAGTGGCTTACCGTGTGATCCGGCCTGCGCTTACCAAAGCAAATCTCAAATGGAAAGGTTATCACGCGGGAAGGCGCGGCCTGGGCACTGCTCTGCGGACCTTGACAGGCAACTCGAATGCGGGACGCGATGTGTTGGGCCACAGCAATGCTCAAATCACCGAAGCCCACTACGAAGCGGCGATGCCAGAAGAAGTTTTGAAGGGAATGGTGCTTTTGGAAGCGAAGGCACTCAAACAATAACAACGGCTCTGCACGGTGTTATCAGCACTGCCCAGAGCATCAACCGACCGCCCATGACCGCGCACTGTCCAACCTGTTAAAGTTGTGCGTGCTATGGCAACTTTCAGGTTTCACGGAAGAGTCCTGCCCGCTTTTAATGACTTCTCAATGATTGGCTCCCTCAGTGTTCATTGGGAAAACGAAATCGATCCCCCAAACAAATTAATCGTGGATACTTCCATTAGCATCACCAAAGGGATAGTTGAAGTTATCTGTGAGTCGAACCTATTTGGAACTGACAATTATGACGGCCAAGTGCAGTTACGAGCAAATGAGGTGGCTAGAACTGTTATTAATTGTTATGCCTTCGGAAAGGGCATGGGTTTGAGCGTCATCCTCGAAACCGTTATTAAACCCGATGGCATCAAGTACAACATTCAAGAACGTAGGGCTGATCTTGAGCCACTAGTTACGGTGTTACGTTCCGGTCACGATGGTGGGATTGATATTAAAGCCGCGTTGCTCATCCTTCTTAGCGATCCGACAATTTTTGTCGCAATGAACGATCTCATTAGCTCCCTTACTCAAGTACAAGAGGCACCCGTCAAATGTGGACGTGCTATCGATGCAATAAGACATTATATGGCTCCTGCACACGACAGGAAGCAGGGTTGGCCAGCGATGCGAGAGAACCTAAATATCACTCAACCGTATCTGGAATTCATCACTGAGCACTCAAAAGCACCTAGACACGGCGATGTGAAGGGCAGCACATTTCCTACGACTCGGGAAGTGATCAAGCGTTCTTGGGTGGTTATGAACAGGTTTTTGGAATTCAAGAAGCGCGGCGATCAAAAGTTACCATTGTCGGACTTCCCGCTTCTTGAGCAGTGAGCCGCAACCACAGCAACTTTTGCAACCTAACATGTCGCAGAGCGTGGTTGAAATCCAACCACTGAGTTATATGTTTGGAAAATGTCCAACGGAAGGGCCATTGCGAACGCGGGAGCCTTGGGCGAAAATGCGGACAGTTCGGCAGTCAAATTCGATTCAAGGAGCTAACATGTCAGAGCAACAGAAAATCGCCTACAAGCTGTACCGCGCGGAGTGCCGGGTGTCGAACGTGGAACCCAACCGCGCTGATTTTCTCGCCGGTGAGATTCCGGCGTGCGTTCGCTATCAGCTTGCATTGCAGAGCAACTAACAACCACCTCCCCCACTTCACCCTCCAACAAAAAAAGGTGCAACGAATCTAAACGCCTGCTACACTGCCCACTGTGCTAACAGCTTTTCTACTCGCCTTGCTGTTCTGGCTCCTGCCTACGCCTGTGGATATCGTGGCGCTGATTCAAAAAAAAGCGAACACACCGTACGTATAATAAGGAAGAGAAATGGGGTCGTACGCTAATTTCACGAACGTGCGTACGCTACGTACGTACACATGCCCCGCAAACAAAAACTCAACCGTGAGAAGATACAAGCCGCGCTCAACGCGCTGTGTCAAAAGTGCGGGTACTCCATACCACCCGCTGAGATTCGCCGCGTGGACTTCGACACGATGGTTTGTCCGAAGTGCGGGGAACGCTTTACAGTGCTGCCGAGGTGATAGCATTACACCAACGGAGTAGATGTAGATGAACCTTGAAGAACTGTCACACATGAGCATCGCCGAGCTGCGCGAAAGGGCGAATGAGCGATTGGCTCCCCGATCAATGCAAGGCCCAGGCGGCGCAGAACTTTTTCTAAAGCCCGATCTCAGCGAGGCGCAGTTCTACATCGATGAAATTGAACGGCGAATTGCTGCGGGTGAACGTCGAAAACAATCGAGGGTCGGTGTTCGGGACTTCATCCTCGAACTCATCGTCATACTCCTGATCGGCCTAGAACTTTATTTTGGAATTGTGGGCGGTAACAAGCAACTGGCGGTTCTGCAAACGCTTAAGACGAGCGCCGATCAGCAGATCGGGGTTCTACAAAATCTGAATACAAGTGCCGGTGAAACTGCGAAGACTATGAAGTCTCTGAGGGAAGAACAGGACATTGTGCTCGCAACTCAACAGCAGACGCTTCAATTGACAGGGCAAATGAATGGCGCGTTGCAAACTCAACTCGGCCTGAATTTCGCACCAGCACTGACGCTAGTGTATGACCAGTCCGCAAAGTCGCTTATTTTCCAAAATTTCGGCAAGACGAACGTGTTCCTGTGGGGAAGCAAATTGGAGGGGAGACACGGCGCGGGTGGAGTCCGAGCCTCGCATTATTGCACCGAGCACCGGCTATAAACTTCCCGTGGAAGATTTTCTGAAAATAGAGTCTACAAGGGTGCCGAAAGGTGGCAGTGAAAAGCTGCACTATGATGTGTTCCTGAAAACCGCTAATGGGAAGAAATATACTGCCAGCCACTACCTATTACCTAAATGGAAGGACGATACGTTGATACTCGACACACAGCAGATCGGTATCAAGCCGGAAGGCTGGTAGACCTACTCCGAGGGAGAATCCACCAATGGGAAGCATGACCGGAGTTGTTAAACAGTTGAAGAAAGAACACGCACGACTCACCGACGAACTACACCGCGTAACAGCAGCTTTAACAGCCTTCGTTGGTGTGTACAAAGGAGCGAAGCCCGCACGCAAGAAGCGGACAATCTCAGCGGCGGGCCGGAAGAAAATAGCAGCCGCGCAGCGGGCACGCTGGAGGGCTTTGAAAGCGAAGCAGAAGAAGGCCGCATAACACGTTTTGTCGTTGGCTAAGATCATGGCCGAAGGACACGCAACTCTGTTTACACGCGAGTGGTGGATCACCGTTTTCTTGGTGGGCCTTGGCATACACCTTTGTGCTTCATATTTGAAGCCGCACCTGGATCAAATTGGAGGTTGGTTTTCACGATCGTGGGCAACTCGTAACAAGACGCGTGCTCACGAACGCCGGGTAAGAATAGATCGGTTGCGTTGCGATGAAACAGCAAGATGGGTCGCAGCACAAGTAGAGATTCGCCAGCGCCTACAGGCACTGACGGCTCTAACATTTGTCATTGTTTTGGGATTGTTTTTAGCTGGTTTAGAATACCTACGTCATATTCAAGCGCCGATTCCAATTCGCGCTGAGGTTCTTGAGACAGTCCTTCTGTTATTCATCCTAGTAACGACATTGGCCGGGATGACCCTTCAAGGGCGTGCGACGAATATAGAGAATGAGCTACGCGAGGCACTTGATAAGCGAGATGAAACGAAAACACCAGGCGCAGCGAACGACGATCCTGAGAACATCCTTCCACGCCAGTTCTAGCGTGTAGCCAATCCCGCTTACTTCTTGTTACCTGTAAACTCTTTGTAAAGTTCACGCGCCTCTTTGAATCCCATCGTTCCTAGCCCTGCTTTAGCGGCTGTGTCAATAATTGCCTTGATGGTTCCGAGGTGTTCACCAATCGCCGCAACGATCGGTTGCGAGCAACAGCCCCCGCCACAATGGGCACCGACACCGCCCCGGCCATCTGCCCACGCTCAAATGATGCTTTGTCCTGCTCCGTGATGTTAGGAGTGGGTATCCCTGTAAGCCCGCTAACAAGCATCTGCCTGGTGTTACTCGCGTCCTGCTCAGGGTTCGCCGCAACAGCGGCTTTGTGGGCTGCTTCAGCCTTCTCAGAAGCTAATGGCTCATCGAACGGATTACCATTCGATGAAGCCTTAACAGTTGCAACCTGAGCTTGCTGGTGGTCGGCCATTTCAGAAGCGAATGGGGTGTCAAACGGGTTGCCGTTTGGGTTAGGTGTTATTGTTGATGGTGTGCTCATTGTGTGATTCCTCCGTTATTTGAAATTCTTTTCTTTCATCGAGTGGGCGCCCTGTTGAAGCGGGCTTTGTTTATTTCGTTACCGTGATGCTCTCCGAGCATCATTGTTGAAACTGCGCTTGTGGAATAACATATCTCTAGAGCCGTTGTGGAGTTGGCCGTCACCGTTGCGCCAACGGAGATGTTGCGATGGTGAGATCGAAACACCATCGGACGTAATCCAACCCCACAAAATCATCTTGCGAAAGACGGCTTGACCGCTGATTCCGAGCTTCTTAATTTCCAGTGTTGTCATGTTCACTCCTAGCGTTGAGGTTGGTGAGGGGCGCCGTGTGATTGACGCCCTTTAGCATCGGGCCTATAACATCCTTCCTGCTCTCACTGGTGCGCTACTTCGGAATAAATCGCTTTTCACACACCACACTTTTGTTACCACTTGTAAGGATCAGTGTTTCTTCCCGCGCGGGCTGCGATCTCATTCAGAGAAAGCAAATCAGTGTCAACAAACTCATCGCGTTGCTGTTGATACGCGGCCGCTTGTCGGTCTGCTTCGGCCGCGGCCTCAGCTTGGATGGCTGCGTTGTCGATGGTGAGGACACCGCTGGAATTGAGGATGTGAAAGGCTTCCTCGAAATTCGCTATCGAGGCATTTGTGATCCCCATCGTTCTTAACTGGTGGAGGATGAGTTTGGCGTTGTGGTCTGTGTCTTTATAACCTAGCTTCTTCGCCCACTTCACGAACGCATCACCAGCACCTTGCGTCAGTTTGCTGTTGGCTAGTGCCTCGGGGCCAGAGGCAACTCTGTTAACAACCTCTTTCAACCTGTCGAGAGGCATGGTCAACAAAGCCTGTTCTTCAGGCGTCAAGGGGTCTGGGTTCGCCATGTGGTAACGCCTGGAGGCATCGTTTGCGGCCTCTTCTGAGGTGTACTCTTTGCCATCCGCGGCCGGCCACATCTTTCGCTGTGAGCCGTCCTGTTCATCACTGCTGTTATTGTCGATTAGGTTTCCGCCAAGGTCATAGCGGGGCCCTTTGTATGTGTAATACTCACTTCCCATGAATGGCATATTGTTATCTCCGTTTCTTTCGGTTTGTTAGACTTCTTTGTGGCCTTGGCGTCTGCGTTCCTCACGCTTAGAGACAGCAAGGTATGACGTGTTAGTGCTGATGGTGTCTAGCGAAGCACGTAACTGTGTTTGCTCCGCGCGTAGTGCCTCGATTGCAGCGGTGTTATTTTCAACCGTGGCAATGAACAACCTGAAGGCTGCTTTGATGCTTTTGAACATGGTTTGCCATCCTTTCTTAGATTTGTTCTGCTGTGATTGTTAAAGGTAGGTCACGCAAATTGCTTCAATACTGGGATGGAAAGCCACTGTCGTAACATGCCGCTGCACGCCCTACGATATTTGCGAATGTCTGCGCCTGACTAGGCGAGAGCAGCACGGCGGAGCTTCCAGGAACGGTGATATTGACACCTGAAGCACCATCGCTAACCACTGTTATGCCGGAAACGGGCGCGGTGTAATTCACGCCTTTAGTAACAAGATAGAACGCAACTGCGAAGGCGATTTGCTGCGCTTCAGCGATGGGTACGAATAGCGAATTCGAGCTAACGACAAAGTTGACGCCCCAAAGATTACTAACCGATATCCCCGGAGCGAACGAGGGAGTACCGAACTGGCCGGGGTTACTGACAGAAAAGGAGCCGTCTTCAAAAATACTCATGTGTGTTATTCCTTTCTAGGTTTAGTGTTAAAGCCTGGACAGGTCAGATTCTACCCGTCCAGGTGTTGTGCTATTTCTTCATCCCGCTCCGAGTTGGCCATTCAAGATCCTTACCGTCATACGGTTTGGAACCTTGAGATGAGTGTTTCTCTTGCGGAATAAAACCAGACCAACCATCGTGAGTTGACTGTCCCTCGCCTGGTTTGGCTTGTTCGGGTCTTCGATCTTCCGATTTACTCTTACTCATTGTGTTGAGTCCTTTCTTGTTAGGTTAACAACGTGGCAGCCACACTCGTAATCATGTGGCCGCCTCCATTGCTCGTTTGATGGGGTGCGTATCGCCTTCGACAGACGGTGATCAATCGTTTACCTACAGCAACGTAATAGCTCCTGCTTAAGTCAGAAGTTACTAACTAACAAGCTGTTAGCAATCCGCCTTCAGCTTGAAAACCACCCCATGCAAAAATCAGTGTTTACCCGCGCGGACCATTTGCAGCGCAAGCGCGACCGGATAGAACTTCCCATCGGGGGCCATCCACACAACTCCGTGGGGATGGGCGGCCATACTGTGCCAACCAGCGGCCGTTAGTTCAAGGTCAATCAAATCCTCTGGTGAGTGATGAATTCCTTGATCTGTTAGAGGTTGCTTATCAGGAGGTGTCGATTGGCGCCTAGCCTCTCGCTCTGCCTCCTGACAAATGGCTTTCCATTCTGGTGAGTTGGTGTCTACCGGCATTGTTATTCTCCTGCTTGTTCTCGGAGTTGCTTGTCTGCCAACTCGCGCAGTTTGTCCAATGAAAGGTTGTTATACATTTCGTCTTCTGTGTGACCTTCAGGGCGAGTGTACGAAGGGCGCCGTTGTGTGGATAACCCGGATGACTTTCGATTCTCCGTCATGGCTTAACCGCCCATAATTCCGCCCGCAGCACACTCCTGAAATAGTTGGTTGAATTTGGCGGTGTCGTAGATGGCTCCACGATCACGCAGGAAAGCGGGCTGAGTACGATCTTCGCCGGCAAAGTTCCCCGGCCGGAAGCGTCCTTGACAGAGTTGGCAGAAAATGTAACCAGGAGAAGCCTGATTTTCTTCCCGCACGTACACGCAATGGGTACCTCCACCCTCCCTCTTGCTGTGTTCGTGGGTGCAGTTGATTTGCGCGTTGCGGCGGTTGTGGATGATTTCAACGATTTGGTCCGCGGTCTGTTGACGCATCCGTTGCTTCTGGTCTGTTATGGCTTGTTGCTGTTCGGTTGGAGGATCTGGTTTGCGTACTTCGGCAATCGCAGCCGCAACCGCGCTTGAAACCAATTCCTTCAACATCGTTGGTGTCATTGCTAGTGTTGGTTCATGTTCTGACATGTGAAGCTCCTTTTTGATGGGTGTGTTATAGATCTGAAACCGGAAGGGCGAGAAGCGACGACCAGGAGAGGTGTTGCCACTTCCCGCCCGAGGGAAGACGAAAGACCCCGAATCTCTCGCCCTCCAGCTTAATAGTTGCGAGGTGAATGAACACCTCGCTCTTTTGCCTCATGGCGATTGGGCTGCGCAGCCATTACCTCCTCGTTGAAGAGCAGGGGCCATGAGATTGCAAATTCAATCTTGTTTCGGTTGAAGAGCAGCATCAACCTTAACAGTAAGTTCCTTTTGAAGATCACAGAGAAGCAACACGGCATTGCGCAGTTTTTCAACCTCTGCGATCAGGGACTTACCAGGATCAATTGAAGGATAACCTTCGCTTTGGTTCATGCCGCAGCCTCCTCTTCCTTGTTAAGATCAAACTCTGATTGTTTCTCTACTTTCAACTCCCATCCCCAGATATTGTTATTCTTTCCAGACTTCGCTACTTTCCGCGCGGCCTTCTGCCAGTTAACTAACTCGATGCCTTCGCGCTTAATTGCCTCCTCCACGGCAGTAGATGACTTAAAGCCGTCCCGTAACATTGACTTCATCAAAAGCTGCACTTGCTTGCTGGCGGATCTGTCCGATAGCTTGGAGGGAGTTATAAGTGCGTCCTCGATGTCCAGCTTGCTTGTGCCACACCACTTGACGCAGACAATCTTAGAAGGCCGTCCCTTAATTTCTAAGGCCCGTTCTTCTGTCACGTACCTCATGCCTGGTGTTGTGGTCTTTCTACCAAACCCTAACACGTGGGCAAACTCGCTCTCAGACTCCTCATCTTGAACATAAAAGAGAGTTTGTCTCGCAACGCCTTTGAACGCCGCCGCACCCATGACACGATCTAACAACAGCTTGTTAGTATCTTTGTTCAAGTGACCGAGGGTGTTGATGGAGACGATGTGACGCTGTGCAAGCTCTGCCAAAGGCATCAACAGACCGCGTACCTCATCCTCCTTGTTCATGGAGCATTTACCGAGGTAATTGGTGATGGGGTCAATAACGATCATGCCCACCTGGTCTTTGTAGTCCTTGAGGCATTCCTCAAGCTGTGCGATGTCCCGATCAAGGGCTGTTATGGCTTCACTGACCGTATCGCCCTCAACCGTTGTCATCTTGAAACGCTTGATGTTGTCAAGGTTGGCTCCGGCCAGCACCAGGTGCGGAGTGATCACCGTGTTCCAATCATCCTCACTCGCCAACACCAGCACCATGCGTTTCTCAAAGGTGTTGGGCTTGCCATCCGGCCACGGTGCCCCAGAGGATACGCGCGCGATAAGGTCACGTGAAACCGGGCTTTTGCCTTGACCGCTGTTGCCGGCGTGGTGAGTGAGTTGGTTGGCTTGCAAGTAACCCTCCCACAACCAGACTGGATGCTCCATCTCCTCCTGCGTAACAGCTTCGAGCTTGTACTTCCGCACGCGGCCTGTGCTGTTCTGTTTCTCTTCGTAGATCTTATTTGGATAAGGACCGTGATCCTCTGCTAGCTTCTTGATCACATCACCGATGCTAGAGTCAACACATCCAGTCGATTGACAATGGAACGCCAACCCTCCATCTTTGCAGGGATAGATAAAATTGCATGTCGTATTGTTATGTCCAACGTGAGGCTCACCTTTGATTGGACAGGTTGCAACACGGAGGCAGTGTCCGATCTCGTTATCCGTCTCATTGCCAATGGGGATGTTATAGAACTTGAGGAAGTCTTTAATATCAAATCCCTCAACCACTTTGCGTGTTTTGGTCTTCGACTTTTCCCGCGTCACAACTTCTGTACGCTCACGCTCTTCCGGCAACTTCGCCCACTGTTCGTAATCTACCCCCTTTAGTTCTTCGCGGATCTTCGCAGAGGTATGAGCGGCCGTGGCAAACACCAAGTTGAAATCGTCACCGATGTCACGCAGGGTGGTGAATGCCGGCCCGACCATGTTGCAAGTCAAAGCGATGAAGCGCGGTTCCTTCTTTGGATTCCAGTACTGAAGGCATGTTTCCTTCAACTGATGACCACGCACGTTGCCTTTGAAAAATACGTGGATGCCCTGTCCACTCACCGAATATTCAGACCAGGATCTCAGGCGAGAGAGGAGTAACATCGCCTCGTTGCATGGAATACCGCCCTTCTTACAGCAGTGATCTACGTCCAGGCAATGGATGACGCCACCTGTTAGACAGTAACCAATCCCCTGTTGATCGTTCTCCAGGTTCTTTACGCACTCTGAAAACGTTCCCCAAGATGACTCATCTGAATGGCTCCCGGCCTCACCGAGACGCGCACCCAAAGGGATCTTGGCGAAGGCGCCGTCGCCTTTGGGCTTGAGGAAGTACCTCACCCACCTTTTCTCACTCATCATTTCAGCGGGGATGTGCTTTCTAAACAAGGCTTCGTCAAACAGGTCTGTCGTCCGCAACTTCACAGACTCAACGGGCTTCTTCGGAGGTGCGGGTTGGCTCATCCACGCCGCATGTCCTGCAGCAACTTCATCGAGGTAAGGCACGGTGATGGGGTTTTCGATCACATCAACCAGGGGCTCAGGCTGCACGAATGGTGCAGGCACGTGGTGCGGCTGACTGTACTTGGCTTCCATCTTTCGTGCGACATACCCCGGCCCCCAAGTTGCTTCAGCCGCGGTGCGACCTTCGGGGAAGCCAGCATCGCGGTATTGTTCTGGTGTGTAATCCATGGTTACTCTCCTTGCGTTGGTGTTATGAAATAAACCGCGTAGCCTGAGCGTCCTTTAACATGCCACGCGCGAGTTACAAGCCCCACCGCTACTAACCGTCTCAATGCGGCCCTAACAGCACCTTTGCGAAAACCTTTCACTGAAAGCTCTGCGATGGATGCGTAGCGTGGTGCTTGCGGGACCAGCAATTCAATGAGGTCATCCATCTCCTGCTTGTAAGTTGGTCGGTACGGCATAACAGGCTCTCCTTTTCTAAAATGAAAAAGCCCCGCATCTCTGCGAGGCTTTGCAAAACTGATGAACAGCTAGCTTTTGATCTTCTTAAAAAGCGAAACGTCTTTATCTCTCAACTCGCGTGCTGCCTTTTTGCTCGGTGTGAACAGAGGCGCATCGAACACACCCGGAACAGGAACTACAACACTCGTTCGCTTCCGACCTTTTCGCGGGGCTAAGTCAACGGTCGGTTCAAAACTCTTTACCCGCCTGTGCTTGCACGACTCCTGTGCGAATCTTTCTATGGCATCCTCCTTACCAAAACCACCAATACCAAGGCGACGATCAAAAACACGCCGCTTAAGGCTTCGTCTTCTCACAAGCCTTCGTTCGGTTTGAAGAGGGCACGTGCTGCGCAAAAAATCGTCATCGTATCGCCGGCCCCGCCTGTCCAAGATAGGATAGGCCAAGTACAGCGGGCTGTTAGTCTGTCGCCGCTCTTTCCGTCTTTGACTCTGGCGGCGTGCTTCCTGGCGACGTTCCCCGAGGCGCCGTTCAACTGTCTGCAATTGTGGCGGCTGGAATCTCAGACCAAATTCCGATTCAGCCGACCGCGGCCGCTGCAAAAACTCTTCCTGCAATATCACTCGCGGCATTGATGCCGCAAGCAGTTTCGGGCAGCGCATCGTCTGCTTGATGGCCCGCGTGTCGAGCGTGTCGCCTTTCGTCAAGGCAATCCACCAACGGCGCCACCGCTGTGTACGTCGCTTCCTGGGGCGAAGCGGCTTAATTTGTTGATCGAAGACACCTTCGGCATCGAAGGTAAAATTAGGATTCATAACACCTCCCAAAGTCGCGCAGTGTGGCCATGCGCTCAGGCGTTGCAGGTTGCCTTTTATCTTCGGGAAGCTAAGCCTACAGAGGGAGTGATTTTCACCCTACCGGCTGAAGAGGCCCTTCGCGCGGGCCATT
The DNA here is from genome assembly GCA_963850805.1 of uncultured Acidobacteriaceae bacterium. Lineage (GTDB taxonomy): Bacteria > Acidobacteriota > Terriglobia > Terriglobales > Acidobacteriaceae > Sulfotelmatobacter. The sequence goes on from CAWKNF010000007.1 coordinate 88,530, forward strand.
CGTGGCTTAAGTACACCTCAAGTCTGCCAAAACGATCACACTTTGTCAAGCGTAAAAAATATGAACGGTAGAGCAAAGCGGGCTTCCAGCGCGGGTTTCGGCGCCTTCACTCCGGCATGGGTGAAGCTGGATTGCAAATTCCATGTTCAAAAACAACAACCTTGGTGATGGGGTTGGGGAAGGGTCTCAGGGTCGTTCATCGCGCTCAGAATGGCTCTAAACGCAAGCCTGGAGGCGTATAGGCGGGAGCTGTGCGGAGCCTGCTGGCCGGTTGAAACCTTCTCGATTCGCGCAGCCATGGCCCGAAGTAGCGTTGACTCCCTGGGGGGCTCCCCTGGCACCCGATATACCAAGCCAGGGTACTCTTTTTCACCTGTTCTAGAGGTCGAAGTGGAACAAACACAGCGAACGGGATGGTTTTAGGTTTTCAAGCTCAAGCCGCGGCCGGCGTGGGGGCTTTGAGCATACGCGGAGATCCCCACGCTGTACAACGGTTTCTGAAACCGCCGCATTCGGGCTGACCTCGATGGGATCTATATTGAAAACAAACACTTTACCAGCACAAGAGGGGCCTGGTGTTGCATGATCGTCGCCTATTCGTCTGCTTTTAGTCCCACAACAGTGACAAATGCAGTGTCTTGTCCCACGTTGAGATGCTTGCAAGTGCTTTAAGCTGAATGGTTTACACAGAACATACGAGAAAACCATGTATTTTACCCGGAAGTGGTTGTTTTCAACCACTATTTTACCTAACCGGCAAGACCCCCGATGGGTGGTTAGCTTCCCGCCTCGCGCGCGGGGGTAAGGGTATAGACTACTTACTTACTTACTGCTATCTTCTTGATCCCATTACTCTTAGAATTCGTCCAATGGACAAGTTACATGGACAAGTTGACAACTTCCATCTTGTCCAGGACAAGTTAAATGGACAAATTGGATCTCTTTGATTTTAAGCCGTTTATCGTTCAAGTTGTCCATCTTGTCTTCTTATTTGTGGGTATCAGGGGTATCGCTGTTTTCCGACCGCCTGGAGCCTACTGTGTGAAATGGCCCACCCCGCCTGAGCCGTCCTACCAGCCTGCACCCTTCGGCGCCCGCGTGGACGTGGACAACTTGGCGGCCCTTAGTCTTCATGGGCTCCTGTCGCTCATGCCGGCCGCGGAACCAAGCTAAGGGTCGGTACCTACCGACTCCAACGATGACGCTGATGATGTGTGTCGATTGTTCATCAAAGATGACACCCCATAACCATTGCTGTTGAGATTAAACAGCGTGCCAAACGTCGCGCTGGTGAGATGTTGATTGAAGGCAAGAAGACAGGTGACTTGGTACGTGAGCACGGCTCTGGTCGTAGCGTACCGACCAGTTCAACTTTGAAAGACATTGGCATTTCCAAGGATGATTCAGCCGACTGGCAACGCCTTGCGCGAGTACCAGAGAAGGTGTTAAAGGTTGCGTGTGATGTTGGACTCTGGTGTCAATCCTCAAAAATGGCAACGGGTGAGCGCGTCTGTCGCCGCTCCTGGTGTTATGCTTCGTTAATTCATAAACCTGAGACTTGCTCAATCGGAGCATCGCGGCGATTTCAGCAACCGTCAAAATTTCCATCTCCAAATTCTAACAACCCCATTGCAAGCTAGTCGGCTATCCGAGTTTTCTACGGGTTTTACCCCGTTCTCTTACCTGTTTCTTCCTGGTTTTCTCCAGGTTGTTTCGGCACAAATTCCCATTGCAAGATCGTTGCAAGCTCGCCCTCAAAATCGCATAAATGCCGTGTTTTCCACAGGTTAAGTGATTGAAAAATAAAGCATATGACGGTTATAGAGACCGGTCAAGGCGTCCCGCACCGACTGGGTTCGCAAGGCTTCGCGCAGTCTGATGTTGGCGATGGACAGTCCCACTTGCGCCGCAAAAGTTGTCTTGAACGAGAGTTCCGACATGTTCAACTGCGGCGCCTCATCCGTAGCCTGAAGGTGCAGGATGCCCAGTGTTTCACCCTGCGCCAGGATCGGAATGCATAAGTACGTATTCTTCACCTCCGCGGCATGAGCGCAGCGCGCCGTCGAATCGCCTGCCGATACCAGATGCGGATGCCCCGTGCGCAACGCCCAGCATTCGCTGGGCTCGAAGTCCATTGCAGGAAGCCGGCAGTCGGTCCACGAGCCGATCACTTCAGCCAGGCTCCGCGAAGCATTCAACAGCGCCATCGCTCCCCGAGCCGTCGGAAATATCTTGGGAGCAAATCCCAGGGCGGTCGCGAATACCTCGTCCAGATTCACGCAGCTCTGCAGCAGTTCGCCCATCTTCGCCAATAAGGTCGCCCGCTCCGAGCGCTTCTTCAGCTCTTCCATCATTTGTTCGTTGTGCCGATCAAATTCCCTGCGAGCGGAGTCTTTCGCAAGAATTTCCTGCTGCAGCCGGGTGTTGGTGTCGGCCAATTGCACGGTCCGCTCCAGAATCTGCTCTTCTAGAACCTGCTGGTTTTTCTTCTGACTCTCGATGTCAGTGCAGGTTCCGAACCATTTGACGACCTTTCCCGCGGCGTCGCGGATAGGATTACCCCGGCATAAGAACCAGTGGTAGCTGCCATCTTTCCCGCGCAGGCGATACTCCACGTCGTAAGGTTCCCCGGCACGCTGTGCGCTTTCCCACCTCTCTACGCACACGCCCAGGTCATCAGGATGGACGATCACCGTCCATCCCGTTCCCTGCAATTGCTCAAGCGTCATGCCTGTGTAATCGAAACACTTCTGGTTGAAGTAGTCGTCCATCCCATCGACGTCGGCGGTCCAGATGATCTCTGGAGTCGATTCCGCCATGGTCTGGAAATACAACTCGCGCTGTTGCGATCCAGCACTCAGCCAGACAGCTCGTGCCCAGCCCAGCGCAGCCTTGGCCCGTCCCGCGAGATTCAGCGCAGCATACGACCCAAACACCGCCAGCATCACGCAGATCGCTACCAACCAGTAATCGTAGCTGCCACTCAGTACGGTCATCGAATTCATAGCAGGCGCACGACCCGCTAATCCTCAACTTTCACAGACTTGTGTGACACGAGGCTAGAACCCAAGTTCCGCCAGCCACACTCTCACGCCAGAGTCCCCACACTGCATATCGGCGGCATTCGCGTCTCCATGTTAGGAAACGTTAATTTATCGGTAGGAAAAGCGTCTCGTGGCAACGAAGAGGGCCTCTCTGACGAGAGGCCCTGTAAGAGTTGCTATGAGGATCGCGTTTGACTACGGCGTTGTGCTTGCGGGTCGGGATGCGGTGGTGTCCGCCGGCGTATGCGTGCCCGCGATGAAGAAGTTGTGATCGTAGAGGTTGCGGTACATCAGCCCGGCAATCTCAGCCGCCTTCGGACCGAACGTAGGCCGCCCGCCCTGCAGGAAAACAACGACCACGATGCGTCCGCTGCTGGTATTGGCGTAGGAGGCGAACCAGCCGAAGCGGGTGCCGGCGTGGGAGCAGGTTCCGGTTTTCCCGAGAATCTCTTCCTCGTTGAAGTTGAGTCCGAGCCGTCGCGCCGTGCCGTACTGCACTGCCCCGGCCATACCGTCGGAGAGTTCCGGGATCAGCGCGGCGATATCAAGTTGCCGCTTGATACGCGGCTGGAAATTCGTGATCTCTTCCGGCGACAGCGGATGCTGCATGTAATAAAGCGTGCCCCCGTTGGCGATGGCGGAAACCATTGCCCCCAACTGCAACGGAGTCATCGAAACGCCCTCGCCGAACGAACACATCTTGCCCACGCCGCCCAGTTTCTGCGGAATTACCTCTTCGGGATAAGCTCCCAGCTGTTCGCCCGAAATATCGTAGCCCGCCAATTCGCCCAAGCCATACTGATGGGCGTAGTAAGCGACCTTTTCAAAGCCCAGCTTGCGTCCCAGCGCCTCGAAGTAAGCGTTGTTTGAGCGCGCCAGAGCTTCGGTGAGATTCATCCGGCTGCGGCCTCCGAGAGGAATTTCGGTGTCTTTCGACACCACGCCCTCGTTCAGCGCCGCCAGTGCCACTGAAAGCTTGATGGTCGAGCAAGGTTGCGCGCCGCTCGACAACGCCAGCTTCTGATTCACCATGGCCAGCACACGTCCGCTGGTCGGCTCAATCGCTACCACCGTGCCGTTCATGTTGCCCAGGGCATCAACCGCGGCTTGGCGCACAACTGCATCTTCCCCTTCAGTAACATCGCCGCCAGTAATCCCTTCGGCGAACGAACTCACAAAAAAGCGCTCGTGATATCGGTGGGACCTGCTGGCCGAGGCTCGCGTCAGGCTCGCACTGTGGCTGGCCGTACCGCGAACGGCAGTGTGGCTGCCGGTACTGTGAACAGCCGTGCTGTGGCTGCTCGCGAGGTGGTGCATGCGGCGCCTGGTCCGCTGGCTCTCACTCACCTTTGCGGATTTCGATTTAGGAGGATTCAACGTGTGCGGGTTGACGTGCGCCGCCCACATTCCCGGCGCAAACAAAAGTGCTCCCGCCATCACTACCAGACGAAGACGGCCCGTTCCCAACTTGGACATCTAGGTTCGTTCCCCTACTTCCCGATTTCCTATCTACTTTCGATGCAAGAAGCTTGCCAGTGGCCAGCCCTGACCGATAGCATCGCCCATCTCCGCGATATTACGGGAGTTGCACGGTTTTAGGCAATACTAAAGTTTCTATCTCAGCAAACACTAATTTCGATCTAACCCATTATGGAACAAGTACTTAAACGGGAATTACCTTGGTGCGACAGCCTCCAGTAACAGTTACCCCGTTACTGAAACGATACGGCTCTTTGCTGCAAAGCTTTTCCTCTTTAAGCAGTGATCAGTGGTCAGTGATTAGTGATCAGTGGTCAGCAAAAACAAAATCTAAGGACGCGGACAGGTTTCTTGCTGGCCACTGATCACCGACCCCTGACCACTGTTCTTACATCACTTCGCCGCGCTTGCGCAGAAATGCCGGAACATCCAGGTCGTCCTGCTCAAAGTTCGAAACCATGGTCGCCACCATGGCGCTGCGCATAGTGTCGAGTGAAATCACTTCGCCGCCCGGTTGAGCCATCGCGACGGCGGACGACTCCGCCATCCTCGGCTCTTCCATGATCCTCCGGTCGGGCGTCGACTCAGGAAATGACTCCGGAAACGGCGTGGGCGTCGGACCCACAGGCTCGGGGAAATCCATGGCGTCGTCGTGCGACGTCGCGAATGATTGATGCGCTTCGAACCGCTGGTGCGCCCGGCTGACTCCTGTCCGGCTCACTTCTTTGAAGCCGGTGGCAATCACCGTGATCTTCACCGAGTCCTTCATCTTCTCGTCCATTACGGCGCCGAAAATAATGTTGGCGTCCTCATGCGCCGCGCTCTGGATGATGGTGCAGGCCTGCTGCACCTCGGCCAGCTTCAGCGATGCCGATCCCGTAATGTTGATCAGAATGCCGCGTGCCCCATCGATCGCACCCGCCTCGAGCAGGGGAGACGCAATGGCCCGCCGCGCCGCTTCTGTAGTGCGATTCTGCCCGCTCGCCGTCGCCGTGCCCATCACGGCATAACCCATGCGCGCCATGATCGTCTTCACGTCGGCGAAGTCGCGGTTGATGATGCCCGGAATCGTAATGATGTCGGAAATTCCCTGCACGCCCTGCCGCAAAATGTCGTCGGCAATGCGGAACGATTCGAAGAATCCCGCATTCTCGGCGACGGCCAGCAGCTTTTCGTTGGGGATCACGATGGTTGTGTCGACGGAATCCATCAGCTCGGCGATTCCCTTTTCCGCCTGCGTCATGCGCCGTTTCCCCTCAAACGAGAACGGTTTGGTAACCACGGCGACGGTGAGCGCGCCCATTTCGCTGGCCAGCGACGCGATGATCGGAGCCGCGCCCGTGCCTGTGCCACCCCCCAGGCCCGTGGTCACGAACACCATGTCAGCGCCCTCGAGCGCTTCGATGATCTTGTCGGAGTCCTCGAGCGCCGCCTTGCGCCCCACTTCGGGATTCGCGCCTGCGCCGAGTCCGTTCGTGAGCTTCACGCCCAGTTGCAGCTTCACCGGCGCACGCGACAGGCGCAGCGCCTGCAGGTCGGTGTTGGCGACGATGAATTCGATGCCCTCCACGCCGGCGTCGATCATGCGGTTCACCGCGTTGCCGCCGCCGCCACCCACGCCGATCACCTTGATCTTGGCATCGTTGAGAGGCTCTTCATTGAAGCTGATACGAATGCTCGAATCTTTTTTCATTTTGTCCACCATGGTGTAAATTTTGTCCCTTGCCGCGCACCGACTGTGCAGAAGGGGCTAGGGGCCAGGGGTTAGGGGCCAGTAAAGCCTCGGTGCTGTGACCTTGGTCTGACCCCTAACCCCTGACCCCTGAACCCTGTTTCATCCCACTAGCATCGCCTTCAATCTAGATCCCCACCGCTCTCCTTGAAACCCTCGCGCTACGCGCGCCCGTTGTCCGTAATGCACCATGCCGAGCACTGTGGCAAACTCCGGCTCTGCCAACGTCGCAGGCATCTTTGCCAGGGGCGTCGGCCATGACAGCCGCACCGGACGCCGCAGCACCGACTCGGCCACATCGAAGATTCCCGGCAGCCGCGACCCTCCGCCGCTAAGCACCATGCCCGCCAGACAAGCGTCGAACATCCCACTCTGCCGCAAGGTTTCGCGCATCATCTCGAACAACTCGCGGGCGCGCGGCTCGAGAATTTCCGCCACCAGCCGCTGTGGCAGCAATCGCGAAGGCCGGTCGCCTACCGACGGCACCTCCACTTCATTCCCTTCCGGAATCAAAGTGACGATGGCGTTACCGTGTGCCTTCTTGATTTTTTCTGCCTCCGCCAGCGGCGTGCACATCCCCACCGACAGATCGCTGGTAAAGTGATCGCCGCCCACCGGAATCACTCCCGTGAAAGCCACCGCTCCCTGCAGAAAGACGATCAGCTCGGTCGATCCTGCTCCGATATCGGCGAGGCAAACTCCCATCTCGCGTTCATCGGCGCGCAGCACGGAATCCGCCCCCGCCAGCGGTTCAAACACGGTGTCATCCACGTGAACTCCGGCACGATTCACCGCCGTAATCACGTTCTGCGCCGCGCTCCCCGCCACCGTCACCAGATGAACCCGCACCTCCAGCCGCGCCGCCATCATGCCCAGCGGATCATGCACGCCCGCCTGATCGTCGAGAATGAATTCCTGCGGCAGAAGGTGCAGCACCTCGCGGTCCGCCGGCAGCGGAATCGCCCGCGCCCGCTCGACTGCCTGCTTGATTTCATCTCGTCCGATCTCTCGCGGACGCGTCCCCAGGCTGATGCCACCATGGCTGTTGACGCCGCGCACATGCGCTCCGCCGATGCCCACGATCGCGTGCTCGACCGCCGCGCCCGCCATATCCTCGCCCGCTTCCACGGCTTTCTGAATGGCCACGACCGCCTTGTCCAGTTCTACGATCACGCCTTTGCGCGACCCCCGCGACTCAGCCACCCCGTGCCCGCGATAGCGCAGGCCGTTGTCGGTGACCTCCACCATGAGTGCGCAGGTTTTCGCGCTGCCCACGTCGATTGCCGTCAAGAAATTTCCCTGCTGCTTCGCCATTCTTTATAAGTTCCCCAAGCTCCCCAAGTAAGTTCCCCGATGAATTCCCTAATCACTTACCGGCAATCGACGCTGTTTATCTCACTGCCCTGGCCCCTGGCTCTGCGTCTTAGCAACCGCAGGACTCGGTTTCTGACCGCCTGTAGTAAAAGAAGATTTCTTCGCCGCGATGGATTTCGCCGGCTTGACCGTCGGCGGCTTTCTCTTCGCGACCGCACTTGCCTTCCCCGTCTTCGAGGCGATCTTCCTGACTTTAGTTTTCGGGGCCGGTTTCTTGATTCCGCTCGCGGCAGCGTTCGAATCAAGCTTCTTCTCGGTCAGTTCGAAAGCGGGCTTGGGCACGGCACGATCATGCGGCGGCAAGCGAGTGATCAGCGCCGCCGGCTTCACTCCCGCCGCGGCCGCCGCTTTCACCGCCGCCGGACTCAACGCCGCCTGCTTCGCCGGTCGCTGAATCTCCGGATTCACAATGATCTGGTTGTCGTAGCGCAGATCGACCGACTCCAGCTTCTGAAACTGCTGCCGCCAACCTTGGGCATGAGTTACGTAAATCTTGTAGCGCCGCAGATAGTCCGCCGACCCGAGATGCACCAGCACATCCCCCGCCGCGTCGTTCACCCGCACCTTCACGTCTTCCAAGTCGGAAAGATCCACTTCGCTCAGATCCTGCGAATAGCGCGCACCGCCAGCGTCCAACTCGCGCACCATCTCCGCATATGCCTTCATCCGCGGCGCCCGCGTCGAAAGCGGCTCGCCCGGATTCATTCCCAGAATCACGGGAAAAGAATATTTATGCTTCGGCGCTAACTCCATCAACGTTCCGCCCGCATCGATCAGCGACATGCGCGGCCCCACGCGCGCGAACGCCACCGGCGTGCGCTCGTGAATCTCGACCTTCAACCGGTTGGGAACGAACCGCATCACGCTGGCCGATTCCACCCACGGAATCTGCTCCAGTTGCGCCTTCTGCTGCGCCAGGGGAATAAAAAAGATGTTGCGCCCAATGTCGGCGCCCATCACTTCCATGATCTGCGGCTTGGTCACATTCTGCGTGCCCGTGACTTCGATGTTGTCGCTTGATTCCACGCGGAAGCGCCATGAGTGCTCGCCGTAGTGGTATAGCCAGGCAGCCCCTAGTCCCGCCACGCACACCACGCCCGCGGTCAGGGCAGCCCACAGCAAACCGTTCGCAGTTTTTTTGGGGAGAGTACTTCGGCGGGCGGAGACGCGCTTTTGCCCGCGCAGGAACGGAGATTCTTCGTCTACATCCAGGTCGACCAGACGCGCATCGTCCATCCCCAGATCGTGCCCGTGCAGATCATGCCCGTGCAGATCATGCCCGTGCAGATCATGCCCGCGCAGATCACGCCCGTGCAAATCATGGAAACCCTGGCGCGCACTTTCCGCGCCGGGTGGATACAACTCCTCCTGCAAGATGGTGGAAGCTGATTTCCGCGCCATCAGTTCAGGGTCAGTTGTCGTCGAGGAATCGCTGAGCCTTCAAACTATAACTTTTTTTCGCGGAGAGAGATAGACAAAATCTTGGTTCTTTTGCACAGGTAGGAACCGAAGTGAGCAAGCCTTGGACGAACCGCGAAATGCTGCAGACCCCGTTTGTCATTCCAGGCGTCTCCGCGATAGCAGGGCAGGCAGTCTCCCACTGCGCTTCGAGGCGCGTGATGCGGCGGTCTTGGTCGCATATCTGCTCGGTGAGATCCTTCAGTGTGTCGCTGGCGCGGCGCACATCGTCGGCCAGTCTCATCGCATCCTTGATCGCCTCTACGGTTTGGGCGAGCAGCCTCACGCGTGCTCCTGCGAACGGCGTTCCCGCTCCAACCTCAATTGCTCGAGCATTGCGTTGGCTTCCGCTAAGCTATTCCTGAGACATAGCTGAGCTCTCCGCATCTCCTTGCGAAGTTGCGCAGCTAGCTCGGCAACTACTAGTTCCTCTTCGGCAGACGTGCCTTCGCAACGCGAGCGCACCAACTCAACGCTAACGCCAGCTTTTCTTACCTCTTTACGAAGCCGATCCCGGAACGCGGGCGTGGTCAGCACCTGCAGTCGCGCCGTTTTCATGCTTCCTCCATCCTGCGCCGGAGGATCCGTATGCTCATGTGCAATCTACACCGTTATGCGTCTGGCCCGTCCCCTTAGGATTTAATGGAAGTAAATAACACTTGACAGTATGTAAAGTTTGCTTTACATTCCTTAAACGAGGTGCTTGTACTCATGACCACAAATCGAACATTCTCTTCCCGCTTCACCCGCCCGGTCTTTCTCTGGGCGGTTGCCGCCGCGCTCACGGAGCTCCTGGTGACATGGCTTGTCGTTCACAAGCAAGTTCCGCGGTGGTTTGGGCTGCTGCCCGTTCTACCGTACATGCTCTTCTTTGCCGCGATGGTACGCAGCGTCCTGAAGATGGACGAGATGCAAAAGCGCATCTGCCTTGAGTCGGCGTCCATCGCCTTCCTGTTGACTCTGATCATCACTGCCATTTTCGGCGGCCTCGAGCAAGCCGGAATCGCCCGCCCCCCTTGGGAGGAAATAGGCGGTTACATGCTGCTCTTGTGGGCAGGGTCCTACGGCCTTTCAGCCTGGAGGTATCGATGACCGGGCAAAGCCTTGCCGATCCGCGAGTTGGTGCGTGATGAAAAACCGTCTTCGAGTTCTCCGCGCAGAACGCGAGTGGTCCCAGGCCGACCTGGCTGGGCGGCTCAAGGTGTCGCGCCAGACCGTGAACGCAATTGAAACCGGAAAGTACGATCCGAGTCTGCCGCTGGCGTTTGCCATCGCGCAACTCTTCGAGCAATCCATTGAAGACATCTTTGAACCCGGCGACGACAAATCGGCCGGCTGACCGCGCCAGCCAGTGCAGGTGGCGAACAAAAACACTAACAATAGACCAAAAGGAGAATTACCTCATGAACATGCATAGGGCGTTACGCATTGGATTATTGGCGGGGCTGGTGACAATGATCGCATCCACATTGTTCCTTGGCGCCATGGCAGCGCCTTCAGTCTCAACCGCAATCGGGGATTGGGAAGGAACGATCGATACGGGCAGCGGCAGCCTGCGAGTGGTACTGGACATTTCACAGGCCGCAGATGGCCAATTAAGTGGAAGCCTGGACAGCCCAGACCAGGGCGCTACCGGGATAGCGATCGACACGGTCACTTACAAGGAGCCTGCTCTGCATTTTGCAATCGAACCCATCGCAAGCAGTTTCGACGGCAAGATGAACCTCAACAGCTCGGAAATTACAGGGGAGTGGAAGCAGAGCGGCCGCTCTCTGCCGCTGGTGTTCAAGCGCCGCAGTAAGTAAGCGCAGAAAAAAGCGGACGCGGCAGTTTCACCGCGTCCGCCCATCCAGGAGGAGAGAGTTTCTAAACCGGTCCAGCACCCTTCATCTCGACATCCACCAACGGAACCGGAATCTTGACCATTGGCAACTCGGGAACGTTCACGCGGGGAACATTCACTCGCACCCGCGGACAAGTCACAGCCGGAATCGTTACCGTGTTAAACACAACCGGAGCAACGCGCACGCGGGCAATTCGTGCTTCGATCCGCGCCCGGTTGGCCTCCATGCGGGCCAGAGCCGCTTCCTGCCGCGCCGACATCGCTTCAAAGTGGGCCATTCCGCTCTGCGTCCGAGCTATCTTGCTCTGGAACCGCGCCACTGCGGTAGCCAAACCGCAGGACGCCGTCTCGTCCTGCGCCGCCACCAGGTTGGCATTCGCCACGAACCGGTCAGCGCGTCCCGAAGCCAAAGCGATCACGGCTCCCGACTCGTTAACGGTCCGCGCAATCACCCCACCTAAGTTCCGCTGCGCCCAGGCCGCGCCTCCGTCGTGATAAATGCCATTCAACCCCAACGCCAGCACCCCAGCCGCCAGCCATCCCCAACCCTGTGTAGTTTTCATCGCTTTCGCTCCATCTGGCAGATTGGACGACCCTCGACCAAATCCGTTAGCAATGGAAGCTACGCAGCCGCCTGGAAATTAGTTCCTTGCCAGCGGGAAGGAAACCTTCGGGAAAAGGACCACGTGGAGACAGCCGCCTCGGCTGTCAGGCCTGAGCCTGCCCTGAGAGAGCGCAGCGAACCGAAGGGGCGAAGCCCGGCCGCTCGGGTACCAGCTGATCTGCACTACTCTAAGGTAGCGCGACAACTCGTTCCTTCAGCTTTTCCAAGATCATCGGCCCCAGCTGCGAAACGCTCCCGGCCCCCAGCGTAAGAATCATGTCCCCATCCTCCGCCACGGCGGCGGCCGCTCTCGCAGCATCCGCAAACGAACTCACATACTGCGCGCTCCGCCCACCTTTCTCGCGCACCGTCCCCGCCAACGCCTCTCCGCTGATACCCTCGATCGGCTTCTCACTCGCCGCATAGATATCGAGCACAAACAGCGAATCCGCGTTGGCAAATGCCGTGCTGAACTCCTCCATCAGATCCCGCGTCCGCGTGTACCGGTGCGGCTGAAACACCACGTGAACCTTGCGAAACCCGCACTGCCGCGCCGCCGCCAGCGTCGCCTTAATTTCCGTGGGATGGTGCCCGTAATCGTCAATCACGCTCACCCCCGCCGCCCGCCCGCGCAACTGGAACCGCCGGTCAACCCCGCGGAACTGGTCGAGCCCTGCGCGGATCGCCTCCACCGCAACATCCAGCCCCACTCCCACCGCAATCGCCGCCGTCGCATTCAGGATGTTGTGCCGTCCCGGTACATGCAGCAGAAACTCCCCCAGATCTTTCTTGCGATAGCTCACGCGAAAGCGGCTCAAGGGCTGGCCTTCGACTTTCGCAGTTGCGGACCCGGAATTACTCTCCAGCTTGATTAGAAAATCCGATCCTCGCTTCGTGCCGTAGGTCACGGTGCGACGTTGCACCTCGCTCAGCAGTCGCCGCAGCATCGGATCGTCGTTGCACGCCACCACCATCCCATAAAACGGCACCCGGTTCATGAACTCCAAAAATGTTTTCTTCACGTCCCGCATGTTGCGGTAGCAATCCATGTGCTCGCGGTCAATGTTGGTCACGACAGAAAGAATTGGAGACAATTTCAAAAAAGACCGGTCACTCTCGTCCGCCTCTGCGACCAGATACTGCGACTTCCCCAGTCGCGCATTCGACCCCAACGCATCCACCCGCCCACCCACCACCACTGTGGGATCAAGGCCGCCTCCAGCCAGCACCGCCGCCACCATCGAAGTCGTAGTCGTCTTGCCGTGCATGCCGGCGACCGCGATGCCATACTTCAACCGCATCAACTCCGCCAGCATCTCCGCTCGCTGGATTACTGGCACATGTAACTTGTGCGCCTCAACGACCTCAGGATTCTCCGTCGCAATCGCCGAACTAGTCACCACTACCTCAGCACCGGCAATATTCTCCGCGCGATGTCCTTCAAACACAGCGGCGCCCAAGCCAGCCAGCCGCTGCGTGACTGCAGAACTCTTCAGGTCAGATCCTGAAACGCGATAGCCAAGATTCAGCAACACCTCGGCAATTCCGCTCATGCCGATCCCGCCAATGCCCACGAAATGAATCTGCTGAATCTTGGCAAACATAAGTCAACTACTCAGCCACGGATCTACACGGATTCACACGGATAAACGAAAGCGATTCAAAAAGAATTAATGACCCAAAAGAGGTATCCGTGAGAATCCGTGCAAATCCGTGGCTAATTCTGTTCAATCCCCGCCAGTCGCGCCGCCACTGCCGCAATATCCCGCGCAGCGTCAGGATGTGCGAGTCCCCGCGCCGCTTCGCTCATAATCTCCAACCGCCCCGCATCGCCCAGCAGCGCCGCAATCGTCTCCGCCAACCAGACTCCCTCCAGCTTTGACTCCTCAACCACCACCGCCGCCCCGACGCGCGCCAGCGCCTCCGCATTCACCCGCTGATGATCATCCGCTGCCCGCGGAAACGGCACAAAAATCGCAGGCTTCCCCGCTGCCGTAATCTCTGCCACGGTGCTAGCGCCCGACCGGCACACCACCAAGTCGGCCCGCGCAAACGCCGCCGGCATATCTTCAATAAACCTGAAAACCTCAGCCGACTCGCCCCCCGCGCTGGAGAAAGACTCATACGCCGCCAGCGCGTCATTATAGTCACGCTCGCCCGTCTGGTGGATGATGTGAATCCCGGGAGCCTGCCGCCGCAACTCTGGCAAGCACCGGATCATAGCCTCATTGATCGCATGCGCCCCCTGGCTTCCACCAAACACCAGCAGAGTCGGAGCCCCACCTCTCTTGGCCGGAATCTCAAAGAACGCCTGCCGCACCGGCACGCCCGTCACTTCCGCGTGTCGAAAATATTTCGCCGTCTCCTCAAAGTGCACCGCCGCCCCGGATACAAAACGCGCCACGATCCGGTTGGCAAATCCCGGCACAACGTTCGGCTCAAACGCCAGCGTCGGGATATGTTTCACCACCGCCGCCAGCATCGCCGGCCCCGACGCATATCCGCCTACACCAATCACCACGTCGGGCGCGAATTCATTCAGCATGCGGCTCGCATCCCACACCGCGCGCGGCAAATCGAATGCCGTCTTCGCCCGCGTCATCAGGCTCACGTTCTTCAGCGCCCCCACCCGCACCAGTTGCAGCGCATATCCCGCCGCGGGCACCAGACGGTTTTCAATCCCGCGCGCCGTCCCGATGAACAGCACCTCAGCCTCATAACTTTTTTTGAGTTCATCAGCAATGGCCAGCGCCGGGATGACATGCCCGCCCGTCCCACCGCCCGCCAGAATGGCCCGCATGCAGTGACTATAAACCAGATCCAGACCCGCCACGGATCAACACGGATTCACACGGATAAAACAAAACGACTGGAAAAAATCCGTGAAGATCCGTGTAAATCCGTGGCAGAGATTTTTCTTATTCCGCCTGCTTCGTAATATTCAGCAGCACGCCCACACACGCCAGTGTCACAAACAGCGACGACCCTCCATACGACACCAGCGGCAGCGGAATCCCCTTCGTCGGCATCATCCCCAGCACCACGCTGATATTGATAAACGCCTGCAGCACCACCATGCTCGTAATTCCCACCGCCAGGTAGCGCCCGAAGATGTCCTCCGTCCGCCACGATGCCCGCATCCCACGCCACAGAAAAATCGCAAACAGCGTCACCACAAACATCGCTCCCACCAGCCCCAACTCCTCCGCCGTCACGGCGAAAATAAAGTCAGTATGCGGCTCCGGCAGATAAAACAGTTTTTGCTTGCCTTCCATCAGCCCAGTGCCGGTCACCCCGCCTGTGCCTACCGCGATCAACGACTGGATAATGTGGAACCCGGTCTTCTGCCGGTCGGCATAAGGATTCAGAAACGCCAGAATCCTGTCCCGCCTCCAGCTCACATGAAAGATAAGAAAATAAAGCGGCACCAGCGCCGCCCCGAAGGCATACCCGAAATACCGCAGCCGCATGCCCGCCACATACAGAATGCAAGCCGCGATTCCCGCACAGGCAATCGCTGTGCCGAGGTCCGGCTGCAGCACAATCAGCCCCAGCAGCACGACCACAGGCACCGCCGCCGGCGCCAAAGTATTGCGCCAGTCCTCCATGGCCTTCGTGCGCGTTTCGAGAAAGTAAGCGAGGAAGAGAATCAAAACGGGCTTGGCCAGCTCCGACGGCTGAAAAGAAAACACGCCCACACGGAACCAGCGATGAGTATTGTGCGAGCGGTCGAGAAAGAATACCGAGATCAAAAGCAGCGTGGTCAGCCCCAGCAGCGAAAACACCAGCGCCGGATGCTTGTAGCGCCGGTAATCCACCCGCATCGCCACCACCATCGCCACCAGTCCCGCCGCCGCCCAGATCAACTGCTTCAACAAAAACGCATAAGGAGACCCAAACCTCTCCCGCGCCATCACCGCCGACGCCGAAAACACCATCACCAGCCCCACAAACGCCAGCAGCATGGTGACGGTAAACAGCCAGCGATCGACACTCACCCGCTTTGCCATGGGAAGTTCATTTCACCACGGAGGAGTGAAGATGCGCGAGGAAGAATTGTTGATTGTTGATTGTTGATTGTTGATTGTCTTGGTTCCACACTTAAGTCTTGTCATTCTGAGTGAAGAGTCAAGGACCCGATGCCTGCCCTCGATACTGAAAGGAGTTGCGCCGAATGGTTCAGAAGAGAGATGCTTCCCGTTGGGACGGGCAAACGTATGATGAAAGTATGGCTAGAGCTCGCAGGAATTCCACATGATCGAACGCGGCCCCGCAACTGAAGACGAAATGATCGCCGCCTTTCTGAGGGCGGAAATCGACTCATCTCGATACGGGGACAACTGCGTTAGGGCAGGCCTAGCTGCTCTCGGCTTAGAACGCCGACTGATTGACGTACCAAATATGACCGACTCCGCCGAGAACGGCGTGAGAAGGCAGCTTATAGGCTACAGGGGCTACGAGGCTCGGGAGGCGCTTTTTGCAGGGTTCCCGCGAGACGTTACATGGCGTCGAGTCGAACTTGAGACCGGCGATTTCGAGACCATGCGATACATCAACGACACCGTTACCACCACACCACACTGGGCCAATCTTTCAGACGGCACGCGTCTCGTGTCTGCCGGTGCGCGCAATTTGCGTCAACGGCCGGCCGACCCAGATACACAGCAGATTGGCGCTATAGCGCAGGCGCTTCGAAACGGCGTCTATTTCCCGCCACTAATCGCAGCGCAACACCGCGAGGGTTCTTTGATACTTATCGAAGGGCATTCCCGAGCCACAGCGTACGTAATGGAGCACTTTGCCGGGGTAGTGGAGGCGTTCGTCGGCTCCTCCCCATCAATGCCGAGCTGGGTATTCTATTAATCCGAGCTTTCCGAGCGTCCCGCGCGACTCCATGGCCACTCCGTGCAGCCTCTTCACCCCAGCCCCCGCACAATCTCCTTGAACACCTGCCCGCGCTGCTCATAATTCTTAAACTGATCAAAGCTCGCGCAAGCCGGAGCCAGCAAAACAACATCCCCCGGCACCGCAGCAGCATTAGCCTTGCGCAAAGCATTCTCCAAAGTCTCCGCATGCACAACTTCAACATTCTTAATCTGCGACTCAATCTTCGCCGCCGCCGCGCCAATCGTGTATACCCGCTTCACCCGCTGCCGCAGCAGATCGTTGAGCACGGAGTAGTCGCTACCCTTGTCCTTGCCCCCAAGAATCAGGTGGATGTTCGCCGGAAACGACTCCAGCGCCTTGATCGTCGCATCCACATTCGTCGCCTTCGAATCGTTGTAATAATCCACGCCGCGGATCGTCGCCACAAACTCCAGCCGGTGCTCGACCGCCTTGAAGTCGCGCACCGCCTGCCGGATTTTCTCCGGCGCGCATCCCATCAGCGCGCCCGCGCACACCGCCGCCAGCACATTCTCCAGATTGTGCGAGCCCTTCAGCGGGATTTCTGAAACCAGCATGATCTCGCGTTGCCCGCGGCCATCACGGAACAAAATGTTTCCCTCGCGCACCCACGCTCCCTGCTTCACTTCCTTCTCCCGGCTGAACCAGAACACCTGCGCCCGTGTCCGCACCGCCATGTTCACGCAAGTCGGATCGTCCTCATTGAGCACGGCAAAGTCGTCGCCACGCTGGTTCTCAAAGATGCGCGCCTTCGCATCCACATAAGCCTCGAACGTCACGTGCCGGTCCAGATGATCGGGCGTTACGTTCAACACCACCGCAATCTTCGGACGAAAAGTCTGAATCGTTTCTAACTGGAAACTCGAAACCTCCAGCACGATCACGGTCTCCGGTTTAGCCCGCTCCGCCAGCGAAATCGCCGGTGTCCCAATGTTCCCCCCGACCAGCGTCGGCAGTCCGCCCGCCGTCAAAATCTCGCCCGTCAAAGTAGTAGTCGTAGTCTTCCCGTTCGACCCTGTAATGGCGACAATCGGCCCCGGCAGAAACCGCGCCGCCAGTTCAATCTCACCGATCACCGCCTCACCCATGGCGCGAGCCTGCGCCAGCAGCGGCGCATCGACTGGAACGCCAGGACTCACCACAATCAGATCCTGCCCGCGAAAAGTGCGCTCGCCGTGCCCGCCCGTCTCAACCGTAATCCCATGATCAAGCAGCGAGGGAATCTCGTTGCGCAGTTCATCTCCGCTCTTGGTATCGGAAACGGTAACCCGCGCCCCATGCGCCTTCAAAAATAGCGCCGAAGCCACCCCGGACTTTCCGAGCCCTACCACCAGCACGCGTTTGTCTTTGAGTTCCATCGTTCGAGAAAGTGGTCAGTGGCTAGTGGTCAGTGGCCAGTAAAACCAAAATAATTCCGATCTTAAGGTTTTACTGATCACTGACCACTGATCACTAGCCACTGCACTTCTACCTCAGCTTCAACGTCGTCAGCGCGAACAACGCGAACACCAGCGACGCAATCCAGAACCGCACAATAATCTTCGACTCCGACCATCCCATCAACTCAAAGTGATGATGGATCGGCGCCATCTTGAAAATGCGCTTCTTCCTTAGCTTGTACGATCCCACCTGCAGAATCACCGACATCGCTTCGATCACAAACACTCCGCCAATAAACGGCAGCAGCAGTTCCTGCTTGATGATCACCGCCACCGTCCCAATCGCCCCGCCCAGCGCTAGCGATCCCACGTCGCCCATGAACACTTCCGCCGGATGCGCGTTGTACCACAAAAATCCGATCGATGACCCCACCATCGCTCCGCAAAAAATTGTCAATTCGCCCACCTGCGGCATGCGCGGAATTTCCAGGTAAGTCGCAAACGTAGCGTGCCCGCTCACATACGTCAGGACGGTCAGCGCGCCCGCCGCAATCACGGTGCAACCGATGGCCAGCCCGTCCAGTCCGTCCGTAAGATTCACCGCGTTGCTCGATGCCACAATCACGAAGGCCACGAACCCGATAAATGGCAGAAACGCCAGCGGCCAAAGATGCGGAAACCGTTCCAGATTCTGCACCACAAGATCCGGATGGAACTGCTTGAGAAACGGCACAATTAGTTTCGTCGAATACATTCCATACGTCTGCATGGCGATCAGCATCACGGCGATTACGATGCTGGTCGCAATCTGCAGTCCCAACTTCGCCCGGGCGGTCAGCCCCAGATTGCGGCGATGCACCACT
Organism: uncultured Acidobacteriaceae bacterium; assembly: GCA_963850805.1. Lineage (GTDB taxonomy): Bacteria > Acidobacteriota > Terriglobia > Terriglobales > Acidobacteriaceae > Sulfotelmatobacter. Next base: position 107,211 of record CAWKNF010000007.1, read on the forward strand.
TTGGTGTAGTCGTCGGTGAATCCAATCGCGGCAAACGCGCAAGTGGCAAACACCGCAATCCACACGAAGCGGTTGCTCAAGTCCGCCCACAGCAGCGTAGGCACGACAATCGCGATCGCGATCAACAACCCGCCCATGGTCGGAGTCCCGGCTTTTTTCTGATGAGCCTTCGGACCTTCTTCCCGGATGTATTGTCCAATCTGGAATTCCCGCAGCCGGTTAATCACCAGCGGCCCCACGATCAGCGCGGTAAACAGTGCAGTAAGACTGGCGAATGCAGTGCGGAACGTCAGATAGCGGAAGATGCGGAACGGCGGAAAATAATGTTGCAGCTTCAGGAACAACAGCCAGTAGAGCAATCAGCCTCCGTACGTCCCAGGAATCCGGCCACTTCTATTCATTCCACAATGGCCACGGATTTTCACGGATTCACACGGATAAAAACAATGCTTTGAAATATCCGTGAACATCCGTGTAAATCCGTGGCAAGAAATTACTGCTCCCGCCGACCCTTCCACACTTCCAGCGCCTTCTCCAGCTTCACCCCGCGTGAAGCCTTCATCAGCACCACGTCCCCATCCCGCGCCTCGCGCGCCAGCCATTCACCAGCTTCCTCCGGCGTAGACACAAACTCCGCCCGCATCCCCGCCTGCCGAGCCGCTTCCACCAGTGGCTTGTGCCGGTCCACGCACACCCAGCAGCACATCAATCTTCTTCTCTGCGATATGCCGACCAGCCTCTCGATGCAATTCCTCCTCAGTAGGACCAAGCTCCAGCATCGCGCCCACCACTGCAATCCGGCGCCGCGCCGTCATCGCCGCCAGCGCATCCACCATCGCCTTCAGCGCTTTCGGATTGCAATTGTAACAATCGTTGATCACCGTGATGTTGCCCAGTCGTAGAACCTCTCCTCGTTTGTCCGGCGGAGCCAATCCACGCCAGCGCTCCCACCGCTTCTGAAGGCTTCACCCCGCGCTCCAGCCCCACCGCCACCGCCGCCAGCGCATTCAGGACGTTATGTTCCCCCACCAGCGGCAGCGTGGCGTGTTCGCGCACCCCTCCGATCACCACATCGAATTCCGACCCCTCCGCACCGCGACTTCGAACATTCTCCGCGCGCACATCCGCTGTCGCCCGCGTGCCATACATAACAACTTTGCCCTTGAAGTCGCGTCCAAACTGCGAGACGTATTCATCGTCCGCATTCAGCACTGCCGTCCCACCCGCAGGCAGCGACTCGATCAGTTCATACTTGGCCCGCGCAATCCCCGCTACCGAATCAAAAAACTCCAGGTGCACCGGAGCGACGTTGGTCACCACTCCAATCTCCGGCTGCGCAATCTTCGCCAGCGCCCGTATCTCCCCCGCATGCGACATCCCCATCTCGATCACGGCCACGTCATGCTCCGGCTCCAGCTTCAGCAGCATCAACGGCAACCCAAAATGATTATTGAAGTTCCCCTCCGACTTCAGCACCCGAAGCCGCGCGCTCAAAACATGCGCGACCGCCTCCTTCGTGGTCGTCTTTCCCATCGAGCCCGTTACCCCGATCAGCGCCTTGCCCCACAGCTTCCGCACCGCCATCGCCAGAGTCTGCAGCGCCACCAGCGTGTCTCCGACGGCCAGCAAACGCGCCTGCTCCGGATAGCGTCCCAACTGATCCTTGCGCACAACCGCCGCAACCGCTCCGCGCTCGAGCGCCGGCTCCACGAAATCGTGCCCGTCCAGCCGCTCCCCCTTCACCGCAAAGAAAAGCTGGCCCGGCCCAACCGTCCGCGAGTCGATCGAATAAGCCTGCGCGATTTCTTCGGGCGCGAAGTCGGCCGCTGAAACATACTCTGCAATCCTGGAAAGGCTAAGCTTCATCCCGTCGCTCCGGCCCGGGCAGCCTCGCATTCAAATCCCGCCCCCCGCAACGCCCCGCGCGCCACTTCCAAATCATCAAACGGAACGGCTCCCTCCCGTCCGACCTGCACCTTCTCATGCCCTTTTCCGGCCAGCAGCACAATGTCTCCCGGCCGCGCCTCGCCAATAGCCACAGCGATTGCCTTTCGCCGGTCGGCCTCCACGCTGTACTTCACCCCAGTCTTCTGTAGCCCCACGACCGCATCATTAATAATCGCCAGCGGATCCTCGCTCCGAGGATTATCCGAAGTCAGCACCACAAAATCGCTCCCGCGCCCCGCAGCCTCGCCCATTAAAGGACGCTTCTTCCGGTCACGATCCCCTCCACATCCAAAGACGGTCAGCACGCGTCCCTTCGCCTCAGAAACCAGCTCTCGCGCCAAACTCATGAGATTCCGCAAAGCGTCGTCTGTATGCGCATAGTCCACCACCACCGTAAACGGCTGTCCGCACTCCACGCGCTCAAATCTTCCCGGAACACATTTCAACCGGTCGATCCCCGCCGCAATCGCCTGCATCGGACACCCGCGCGCATACGCGGCTCCCGCCGCCGCCAGAATGTTGTACACATTCACCCGCCCGATCAGCGCCGAAAACACCGCGATCTTCCCCTCCGGCGTCACCAGATCAAACCGCGTCCCCCGCGTCGTGATCTCCACTCTCTCCGCATGCAGGTCCGCGCGCTCCCATCCATATTTCAGCACGAGCGAACTTCGCTTCCGGCTGAACTCCGCCAGCTTCGCGCCGGATTCATCATCCATATTCGTCACCACCGCCCGCGGTGCATCCGTGCCGCAGCCTTCAAACAAAATCCGCTTGGCCGCGAAATACTCTTCCATCGTCTTGTGATAATCGAGATGATCGCGCGTCAGATTGGTAAACACGGCCACATCAAACGGCACGCCATACACGCGCTCCTGCGCCAGCGCATGCGATGAAACCTCCATCACCGCATCGGTTGCCCCGTTCCCCAATGCCTCACTGAAAATGCGATTCAGTTCCAGCGCCTCCGGAGTAGTATGCGGCGCCGGCAAAACTTTCCCCGCCACGTGATACTCAATCGTTCCGATCAGCGCGCTCTTCCGCCCCGCTGCCGCAAGAATCGATTCCAGCAGAAACGCGGTCGTGCTCTTCCCATTCGTCCCGGTGATCCCCGTGATCGCAATCCGCTCCGCCGGCTTCTTATAAAAGTTCGCGCTAACCCGCGCCAAAGCCCGCCGCCCGTTCGGCACCACCGCCCAGGCCACGCCTGGACGCGGCTTCTCCGCCGCCGAATCCGTCACCACCGCCACCGCTCCAGCCGAAATCGCCTGATCGATAAACCGGTTGCCGTCGCTCGACTCGCCGCGCATGGCCACAAACAAGCACCCCGGCTTCACCCGCCGTGAGTCATATTCCACACTACTCACCGCCGGATCCCCGCTCTGCGCGAGAACTTCCGCTCCATCCAGCACCTGTTGGAAGGTCATTGCTACGAATTATATGGCACGGTGAGTTCGGCGAGCCGCGGAGCGGCGGCAGAATGCAGCCCACGGCGTAAGCCGTGGGTAGGCGGGACAAAGGTTAACAAGTCCCGGAGGGACGAAAGAGAGTTATCAAGCGACAATCACAATCAAACAGCCAACTGTCGAAGTTACTAACGGCACATTCCCCATCCGCCATCCAGGCGGTAGATTATTCCCATGTCTACCGGAACCACCCCCGCCAAATTCCGCTGCGGCCAGTGCGAAATGGCGGAAGATCACTGCGACTGCGATAAGTTCTGCGTCCTCTGCCAGTCTCAGCTCGACATCCGCATCTGCAAAGACGGCCTCATGTACTGCGAACCCTGCCGCTCCGCCTGCGACTACAAAACCTCCGACGCCGACTCCCGAGGGTATTAGCCAACGACTAAGGACCAACGACCGCATCAAATCACCACCGCCTCCCGATACTCCCCAAACACCCTCCGCATCGCATCCGAAATCTCCCCCACGGTCGCGTAAGCCTCAACCGCCGCCAGAATCCGCGGCATAACATTCTCGCCCGACCGCGCCGCTGTCTCCACCGAAGCCAGCGCACTCTTCCACGGACCCGCATCCCGCCGCGCCCGCAGCGCCCGCACCCGCTCAATCTGCTTCGGCTCCAGCGCCGGATCAATCTTCTGCGTCGGAATCGGCTTCTCCTCGTCCACCCCAAACCGGTTCACTCCCACCACCACCGCATCCCCACGATCCACGGCCTGCTGATATTCATACGCCGCGTTCTGAATCTCCTGCTGCACAAATCCCCGTTCGATCGCCTTCAGCATTCCGCCCATCACTTCAATCTTCCCCAGGTACTCCGCCGCGCGCTTCTCGATCTCATTCGTAAGTGATTCAATGTAATAAGACCCCGCCAGCGGATCCACCGTCTGCGGCGCGCCCGATTCATACGCAATCACCTGCTGCGTGCGCAAGGCGATCCGCGCCGCCTGCTCCGTCGGCAGCGCCAAAGCCTCGTCATAAGAATTCGTGTGCAGCGACTGCGTCCCGCCCAGCACCGCCGCCAGCGCCTGAATCGCCGTCCGCACAATATTGTTCTCCGGCTGCTGCGCCGTCAGCGTCGACCCGGCCGTCTGCGTATGAAACCGCAGCATCCACGATTTCGGATTCTTCGCCTTGAAGTGCTCCCGCATGATGCGCGCCCACATTCGCCGCGCCGCCCGGAACTTCGCCACTTCCTCCAGAAAATTGTTGTGCGCATTAAAGAAGAACGAAAGCCGCGGCGCGAACTTGTCCACATCCAGCCCAGCCTTGATCGCCGCCTCCACATAAGTCATGCCGTTGCCCAGCGTGAACGCCACTTCCTGCACCGCCGTCGATCCCGCCTCCCGCATGTGATAGCCGGAAATCGAAATCGTATTCCAATCCGGCACGTTCTCTTTCGCCCAGGAAAACATGTCGGTAATCACGCGCAGCGCCTGCTGCGGCGGATAAATATAAGTCCCGCGCGCGATGTACTCCTTCAGCACATCGTTCTGCACCGTGCCCGAAAGTTTCCGGATGTCCGCCCCCTGCCGCCGCGCTACCGCCACATACAACGCCAGAAGAATCGATCCCGTTGCATTGATGGTCATCGATGTAGAAATCTTGGTCAGATCGATGCCCGCAAATAGCCGCTCCATGTCTTCGATCGAATCGATCGCCACTCCCACCTTGCCCACTTCGCCCGCCGCCAGCGGATGGTCCGAATCCATCCCGATCTGCGTCGGCAAATCGAACGCCACCGAAAGCCCGGTCGTCCCGTTCGCCAGCAAATACTTGTAGCGCTTGTTCGACTCCTCCGCGTCGCCCATGCCCGCATACTGCCGCATGGTCCACAACCGCCCGCGGTACATCGTCGCCTGCACGCCCCGCGTAAACGGATACTCGCCCGGATATCCAACCTCACCCTCATAGTCGGACCCTTTGAGATCCGCCGGCGTGTAGAGGGCCTTAACCGGAATATGGGAGGACGTCTCAACCTCCGTCCCTGAACTCTGATCCGCAACCTTAACTGTGTCCTTCATAATTCCTTTGTCATTCCGAAGCGCGCAGCGTCTTTGTCATTCCGAAAGCGCGCAGCGCAGAGGAACCTGCTGTCTCCGCAGCGCGACCAACCCACCATCACCGCCGCCCCTTCGACCGCACCCTCCAGAACGAACTCACCCCAAACCAGGCAAACGTCACCGTGAAACAAATTGCCACCACCACCCCCCGCAGCCCAACCCGTCCAGCCGAATATTTTGCATACTCTTTCGCCGACTCAATCCCGCCAGCCCCCGCCATCGCCAGGAAAACAAGCCCCGTAACTTCCAGCCACAACTGATGCATCGCCTTCCCGAAAGCTCGGCCCGTGGCTGAGACGGCGCCCCTCACTGCCCGCGCCGTTCGGCTGCGCTTGACCTGTTGCCCCGCCACGCGCGCCACCACCCCTAACTTTCGTACAGTAGACACCTTGCTCACGGCCTCGATTTTAACAGCCTCCCGCTTTACAAAGGCGTTACAATGACGCAAACCTGCGTCCCCGAGAAACGATTCGGCGGCCGCTGGCATCTAAAGCATCAGTGTCAGGTTCTCAGCGGACGGCGATCGGGGGACTAAGTGGACCAACAACTCAAACAGCTCATGAAGGAACTCGGCGAAGCCATCAACGAATCTCTCTCTGACTCCGAACAGATCGCCGAAGTCGTCTCCCGCATCAAAGAAGGCGGTTACGATATTTTCCTCGTCCTCGAAGCCACCATCGGCGTCAGCAAGCAAGGCGAAAAATCCTCCGACAAAACTTCCCTCGTCACCACTCTCTCCACCAACCCCGAATTCAAAATCAACGACCAGGATCTGAAGTTCCTGAAATCCCTTCGCATCAAAATCGAAGAAGAAAAATAATTCTAAAGATTAGAGAATGGTCCGCGGAGACAGCCGCCTCGCCTGCCCTGAGCGAAGCCGAAGGGGCGGTCCCGGCGGGGGCTAAGCTCTGCCGCATCACGACCGATCCAGCGCCTTCCGTTGCATCCCCGCCAACCCTTACCGCTGTGCTATCATCCACTGTTTCTCTGGGGTGGTTCATGTCCATGAAAGACACTCTCGGAGTCCTTCTCGCTGGCGGCGCCGGCGAGCGCCTTTATCCTCTCACTCGCGACCGTGCCAAGCCCGCCGTCACCTTCGGCGGAATGTATCGCATCATCGACATCACTCTCTCCAACTGCCTCAACTCTGACCTGCGCCGCGTCTACATTCTCACGCAATACAAAGCGCTCTCACTCAACCGCCACATCCGCGAAGGCTGGAACATTCTGGGCCGCGAGGTGGGAGAGTTCATCGAAGTCCTTCCCCCCATGAAGCGGGTCAGCGATCAGTGGTATCAGGGCACAGCCGACGCGGTTTACCAGAATATTTATTCCATCGGCTCCGAGCAGCCCAAGCACGTCCTCATTCTTTCCGGCGATCACATCTACAAAATGGATTACGGCAAGATGATGAAGCAGCATCAGGATTCCTCTGCCGACATCACTCTCGCCACCATCCAGATCGAACTCGAAGAGTGCCCCCGCTTCGGCGTGGTCGACGTCGACAAAGACGGCCGCATCAACGGCTTCGAAGAGAAACCCAAGGAGACCAAGCTGCGTTCCCCCTGGAACCCCGAGAAAGTCGCGGGGTCGATGGGCGTCTACCTCTTCAATGCCGACGTGCTCATTCCCGCGCTGCTCAAAGACGCCGAGGATCCGGCGTCCAGCCACGATTTCGGGAAAGACATCCTGCCGAAGATGGTCGACGACTATCGCGTCTTCGCCTACGACTTCATCGACGAAAATAAGAAGGAAGCTCTTTACTGGCGCGATGTGGGCACGCTCGAGGCCTACTACGAAGCCAACATGGATATCGTCTCGGTCTCGCCCATCTTCAACCTCTACGATCACGACTGGCCCATCCGCACGCATCAGCGCCAGTACCCGCCCGCGAAATTTGTCTTCGCCGAAAAAGAGCGCATGGGCACTGCGCTCGACTCCATCGTCTCGAACGGCTGCATCGTCTCCGGAGGCTTGGTCAAAAATTCCATCCTTTCTCCTGACGTGCGCGTGAACTCCTACTCTGAAGTCGACCAGTGCATCTTGTTCTCGCACGTCGCGGTAGGGCGGCACTGCCGCATTCGCCGCTGCATCATCGACCGCAACGTCCACCTGCCCGAGGGCACGACGATCGGCTATGACACCGAAGCCGACCGCTCGCGCTACTTCGTCACCGACAGCGGCATCACCGTCGTCACCCGCGACTACTCGCTGTTCGAGAATCCAGTGACGGTCGACTACTTCACCAGCGAGTAGAAGAAGAGGTCGCGAATTCGTCCTGGTGTTCCGGCTGGAACGTTAATGCTGAATGTTCCGACTGGAACATAGTGGCTAAATGTTCCAACTGGAACATTTTGTGCATCCAATACTGACTGCATATTTATGTATGTACAGTGGCTGTAAGCTTGGGGAGTCGCGGGTCTTACGCAAGTTTCGTGGCGCGGCCCTGGGCGGACGAGGGAAATCCTGCGCGGGATGGACTCCGATTTCCTTCGCCCAAGAGGCGCAGATTCAAACAGTCCGGGACCTGTAGTGTGGCTCTGTCGAAGGCAGTGAAGGGCGCGCCAGGGAAGCAGGTTCCTCCATTGCGGTCGGAGTGACAAGGCTTCGGTCTTGACGCTGCGGGGCCGCCCAGAGGATAATCCCGCCATCGTTCTCCATCGCGGATTTGACCCCAGCCAGTCAAAGGCGGAGGCTTTTGTTCAAACCCTCGGCCTGGTTTTTCCTTGTTCCTTGCTGCAGTCGACCGGGTAACCAGCTTGGGAAACAGCAACCCAGTTAAATTTCTTAAGGAGCGAATCCATGAGGCGTACTTGTTTGAAGAAACCGGCCCGAATGATCACGGGGCTGCTGGCCAGCTTGCTGTTTGCGGTTGTGGCCGTTCCACCCGGCGCCCAGACTGCGGCAGATCCCGAAACCCAGAAGTCGTACGACGTCGACTACGAGAAGGTCACATGAAATCACTCTCAACGGCATGGTTCAGGAAGTCGTCACAGCGTCACGGGCATCCGGTTCGGCACCATCCTGCTGGTGGCTGCCTCCGGCCGGCGTCGTTGACGCTCAGTCTGGGCGATTCGCTTGCAGGGCAAGGGCGCCCTCTCAGTCGCCGCAGGCGAAGCGGTTGCAGGTCACTGGCGTTATGAAGACCTAACGGGAAGAAGTTTTTGCTGGCCCGCCGAGTGATCTTCGGGCGGACGCAGGTCACGGTGAGAGCGGAACGGTTCACTGGTGATCCCCGGTGTCGGCCGCAGCACTCCGGGAACGGACAACAGGACGAAGGACCGCGCAGAAAGGGGAGTCGCTATGAACCGGAGATCTTACTGGAGCATCCCCGCGTTAATTGTCTCGACCTTGATTTCTCAACTTTGACTTTCTTGACGAGCTGCAGCAGCAGTACGCAGTTCGAACAACTCCTCCTCCAGCGTGTAACAATTGCGGCGACCAGCGGAGGCGGGCAAAGTGCGGCGGTCGGCACGCCGTTTACAAGTCCGCTGACCAGCGACGGTAACGACGGGCGGAACGCCGACGAGCGGCGTAACCGTGACCTTCACGGCTCCGGCAGCAACCGAACGGCACGTTTGCCGATGGCGGGACAGCCCGCGGTTACGACGACGAGACGACCAACTCGAGCGGCGTGGCCACTTCGACGGTGTTCACGGCGGGTACGGCAGCCGGAACTTATACGGTGACGGCCTCGGCTTCAGGAGCGGCGACGCCAGCCAGCTTCAGCCTCACAAACACCGCCGGGGCGGCGGCAAACCTCGCAGCGACCAGCGGAGGCGGGCAGAGCGCGGCGGTGAGCACGGCGTTCACAAATCCGCTCGTAGCGACAGTCACTGACAGTGACGGCAACGGCGTAATGGGCGTTTCCGTAACCTTCACAGCTCCAGCAGCGGGAGCGAGCGGCCTGTTTGCGGACGGGGGGACGCCTGCCGCCACGGATACGGTGATGACCGACGCGAACGGCAAAGCCACGTCCACGGCATTCACCGCGAATGCCACGGTTGGCGGACCTTACAACGTGGTGGCATCTTCGACTGGGTTACCTCGGTCAATTTCGCTCTGACGAATGGCCCGGCCGTGGCTACAGCATTGGCCGCTGGCAACTACGTATTTTACGCTGAGCTGGAGAGGACAGTAAATTAACGCGGCCCATTACTATCCGTCGCCGGGGTCTTGACCGTCAATCGATGCGGGGCAATCACGGGCGGCGAGCAAGATTACTCCGACTTCAACGTCTATACGCGCGGACGAACCCATCTCGCGTGACGCCATCACCGGTGGAACCAACGTCGATGGCACCACCGGCCAGTGCATAATAACCCTGAACACCGGAGACAACCACGTCGGTGTTGCACGGAACCGAAACCCTTGGACGCCAGGTCCTGGATTTAACGAGTTCGATCAAGCGTTTGATCACGGAGTTCGACTACTTCGGCAAGCGCCAGCTGGAGAGCTGAGACCTACAAGCAAGCTGGCAATGACGCATTCCCTCGCCGGGAGATCCGCATTCTTCAACCCGGTTTGGACTCCGGCGGCAGTCCGCTCGCTGTTGGAGGCAGTATCGACGTAGACAATGCCGGCGGCGCGGGTGGAATCTCCGGCACCGGGAGTGTTTTCGACTATGGGCGGGCGGACAATCGGCGCAGCGTCCCCCTGGGATCAACAATTCTTCGCGACGGCGAGCACGGTCACTGCTCCGGACTTCCTACGGCTTGGTGGAAGCTTTCGATCATTAACACAACAGCGTCGATTCAGCGCGTTGGGTGGGTTCACGCATGGTCGGCTACATGGTCGACGCCTGCCAATCCGATTAGTCGAGAACTATGGTGTCGACCTCCTAACGCGTTACAACGGGACGGCGGCGCCCTTGGCCAGAGCACTACCAGCAGCACGTCGTCTTCACCAGCTAGCTCATCGAGGGTAAGAGCTTTGATGAATTCGGCACGGCTTGGTTATGACTTTGTCACCGGTCGGGCATGTATGTCCATGGCCGGCAATCGTATATCGCACGCTGCGATACGGACGGACCGTAGGCGGACAACCTGAGCTTCAATGACACCTATCACTGCACGATCCCAAGGCGGGACCGCTATCGCCGGCGGAACCTACACCGTCGATCTCGACCGGCAGGGTAACCGCGACCGGCGTGACCGACGGCGCTACACTTCACCTACAACCTCCAGATTTACCTGGACGGGAACGGCAACGGACAGGTAATTTCCATGGACTGCAGTGCTGATGTACTGGCTGGTTCGGCATGGAGGCGCAGGCCTCCGGCGCATTCACCGCCGCGTCTTCTAGCGGGAACTACGTCGCTGGATCCTTCACATCGACTCTGTGCCGTCCGGGGGACTCTTGTTCGATACAGGATCTGCGTGGCTACGGTTCCGCTCGACGGAGCACCAAGCTAACCGGATCTCCTCGATGTCAACGACGAGCATACGGCCAGTCCGCTCGTAGGCCACGATCAACGGCGTAATAGCGAACTGCACGTTCGCCGTATCAGGCCAGCGACGAACGGAGTCTTTACCGGCTACGATTACTGACACTGGTTTTACGCGGCGAACGCGGATCCCTTACAGCTACTACCCGCTGACCCTACCACGGTTTCGCATCGAAAACGACGCCGGCCAACTAACCCTGGCGCTTCAAGCATCAATAGATAGCGGGAACGGAAGTCAATGCGTGTTCAACTCAGTGGCGCACTCCGGTGCGCCACTTTTTTTGCTGCGCAGAGGCGACTGGAAGAGGCCCTCCGGCTGGAATGCGTTGTCCGCATAGCCCCACTGCTACAATGCCCTGTTTCACATAACTCGCGCGGGCCTTTAATCCCGCGAACTTACAGGACTATGTTCGCGTACTCTCTGGTGGGGCGGTTGCGGTCCGGTTGTCTCATTGCCCCATTTTAGAGATTCGGGAGTCCGCAGAGATCTCGACACGCGGCGCCTGAAGGCGCGATTCAGAATTGTGCATTTACGGTATGCCTGAAGGCATACCCTGATACAAATCAAGAAAAGATACGAACCAAGAAAAGCTTTCCGGGGAGCTTCGGTTGGAAGACGTTCAGGTAGTTGCGATGCTGGTGCGGCGCTGTGTTGCCGGCGATGCTGCTGCCTGGGAAGAAATCGTCCAGACCTACAACCGGCGTATCTATAACATCTGCTACCGCTTTGCCGGATCGGCCGACGACGCCGAAGACCTTGCCCAGGAAGTCTTCATCAAGATGTACCGGACGCTCGCGAGCTATGACAGTTCGAAGGGAGCGTTCGTCACCTGGGTCACGACCATTACCCGCAATCTGCTGGTGGATCATTTCCGCAAGACCAAGCAGGACCGGATTACCGACTCGCTCGACGCCACGACATCGGCGCACGAAGACGCGCAACCCTTGAGTGAGCAAATTCAGGACCAATCTGCCCCGCCCGACGCCCGGGTACGCAGCCGGGAGGTGGGGGAAACCGTGCACGCGGCCCTGGCGAGGCTCTCGCCGGAGCTTCGTGAGGCAGTGATTCTAAGGGACTTACAGGATTTTGACTATCGCGAAATCGCAACCGTTTTGAAGGTACCGGAGGGCACTGTGAAATCTCGAATAAATCGTGGCCGCGCGGAACTAGCCCGGCTATTACAACGTACCTATAGGCAGGTGATGTGATGCCAGACCACACCAATAACGGAATGCAGTGTCACGAGTTTGACGGCCTCGTCAGCGACGCGCTGGATGGTGTTCTGACCGGCACTAGGCTCGACACCTTCCACGCCCACGCCCGGACTTGTTCCGTGTGCGGGCCGCTGTTCGCTGAAGTCACGGCGGGCCGCAACTGGCTGAAGGATCTCACGGAGGTGGAGCCTCCAGCCGGGTTGGTTAATAACATTCTGGCATCCACAACGGGCGTTGACACCCAACGCCTGCGGGTGAACGTATCTACATCGACGTTGCAGCAGCCGCGCGTTTCCTTCCGGCCTTCATGGTGGGAGCGCGCGCAAGCCTGGGCCTCGGCGGCAATTCAGCCTGTCTGGGGCACGGTGCGGCAGCCGCGGTTCGCCATGTCATTTGGCATGGCGTTCTTCTCGCTGTCGGTGGGCCTGAGCGTACTCGGCGTGAAACCCGCCGATCTCCGTTCGGTGAGCCTGCGTCCCGCTGCAATACGGCACACGTACTACAATACGCAAGCCCGCGTCGTCCGGTATTACGACAACATAAAGCTGGTCTATGAGGTGCAGGCCGCCGTGCGTGTACTCAAGCGCAACGTGGAGCCTGCCGAGACCGCGCCGGCAAAGAAAGACCACAAGAACGACACAACACAACAGCCCGAGCAGAAGCAGGATCGCAACTACAGCCAGAATGAGAACCATCTCATTCTGGCGTGCGCTCCGCTGGGTCCATCTGTCTTTGATCCGTTGAATCAGGATCCGTTGAATCCGGATCTGCCTGTAGTGTCGGTGACCACGTACAGGAGGTTCGTATGAACTGCGCCACGCACCAGGATACTGCCGCAGTGGCTTTCTGCCGCACTTGCGGCAAGCCGCTCTGCGGCACATGCACCCGCGACGTTCGCGGAGTGATTTACTGCGAGCCTTGCCTCGCAGCCCGTCTGGAAGGCACTGCCCCCGTTGCGGCATTCGTGCCGCCGCAGACTACATATCAGCAGACTGTTTATCCGCCTGCCGGCGGGCCTGCCGTCGCTGGATCTGCTCCGGCCGCGCGGCCTGCGGGGCCTAACCCGAATCCCACTGTCGCGGGCATCCTCGCCGGATTTTTTCCCTTCGGCGTCGGCGCGGTTTACTGCTCGCAATACGCCAAGGGACTGGCGCACCTGCTGATCTTCGTCATGCTGATCTTCGCTTCCAATCATGCCGAACGCTGGGGCTGGATATTTGGCATCGGCGTCGCATTTTTCTGGGTCTACCAGATCATCGACGCCGTGCGCACGGCTCATGCTCTTCAAGCCGGCCAGCCCGCGCCCGATCCTTTGGGTCTGGGCCAGACCTTCAGCATGGGCGATCGGTTCGACAGCGGCAAAGTTCCCGTGGGTGCCGTGGTTCTCATCGGCCTGGGCGTGCTTTTCCTGCTGCACACCATGGGAATCATGGAAAATGGCTTCGAACGCTTCTGGCCGCTGATTCTCATCTTTCTTGGCGGCTGGATGTTCTACCGCCGCTGGGAGCGTACCTCGCAAACCTGCACTTGCGGACGCTGCAGCACGCGGTATTTGATGGGGCCGGCGATGGTGCTCACCACCGGCATCCTGTTCCTGCTGCAGAGCATGGACATTGCCCAGATCGACCGCACCTGGCCGGCCTGGATTCTGGTAGTCGGTGTCGTCAAGTTAGTGCAGAGCAGCGCGTCATCGGCGGGACACATCGGCCCGCTGCCCGGGGCGCCGCCTGCGGTCGCGCCGCCGGCTCCGCCACCTTCCAATCCGTCGCCCTCAAATCCATCGTCCTCAAATCAAGGACCGGCGTCTTCCTCTGGGGAGGTGCCCAATGTCTAGCCCGGTTCAAAACCCGGTTCCAGCCGGTGTTCCACCCATGGTCCCACTGCGCCCTCGCCGCCGATCTTTTGCCGGACCGTTTGTGCTGATTGTGCTCGGCATCATCTTTCTGCTGGGCAACCTGCACATGCTGTCGTGGATGCGGCTGGGAACTCTGTTCGCTCACTACTGGCCCGCGCTGCTGATCCTGTGGGGCGTGATCAAGCTGGTCGAATATCAGCAGGCGCAGCGCGACGGCGTACCCGCGCGCGGCATCGGCGCCGGCGGATTCTTTCTGGTCATCTTCATCGTCGTCTTCGGACTCATGGCGACTCAGGCCTCGCGTTTCAACTGGGGCGAGATCCGCGACAACATGAACATCGACGACAGCGATCTGGATAATCTCTTCGGCGAAACCTACAACTTTGACGACCGCCTCGAACAGGCGATACCGCCGACTGTGACCAGCTTGCGCGTCAACGACGATCACGGCGCGGTCCGGGTCAGCGCGGCCAACGACAACAAAATCACTGTCGTCGTTCGCAAGCGCATCGGGGCCGAGAGCAAGGATGACGGCGAGAAGTACAACAAGCAGGCTGCACCCGCGATCACCATGGCTGGCAACGTGATCATCCTCGACGCCCGGACTCAAGCCGCCGGCGACCACGCTGTGCAAAGCGATCTCGATATCTCCGTCCCTCGCAAGATGGAGGTGCACGTCATTTCACGCCGCGGCGAAGTTTCGGTCATCGGCCGCGACGGAGAGGTTGAAATCACCACCCATAACGGCGACGTTTCCGTGGAAGACGTTATCGGCAACGTGAAACTGCATCTGGAAAAAAGTTCGGCCAAGGTCGAGCAGGTCACGGGAGACGTCCACATCGACGGCCGGCTCAACGAAGTTTCCGTCACCGACGTCAAGGGTTCTGCCCAGTTCGAAGGCGAATTCCAGGAAAGCGTCAAGCTCGCCCGCATCACCAAGACCGTCGCCTTCAAGTCTTCCCGCACCGACATGGAGTTCTCGCGCATCGATGGCGACCTCAATCTCGATTCCGATGACCTTCACGGCGACCAGATCTTCGGTCCCGTGCGCCTGACCACGCGATCCAAGGAAATCCGCCTGGAAGACGTATCCGGCGACGTCCGTCTGCAGGATGAACACGGCGGCATCGAAGTCTCCATGCGCTCGCTCGGCAACGTGCAGATCGACAGCCGCAACGGCGACATCCATCTGAGCGTGCCCGACAAAGCTGGATTCCGCGTCGACGCCCGCACCCGCGACGGCGAAATCCAGTCAGACTTCCCGGAAGTAAAAATTGACGCCAACGAGCACGAGGCCAAGGCCAGCGGCAGCGTCGGCAGCGGCGCCGCTCATATCGTGCTCAACAACGAGCACGACGGCATCGAGATTCGCAAGGCGACAACCATAAAGAGCGGCGGCCCAGTCGAAGGCGTCACCGGCGGTGTCTCGGGCGGAATCCCCGGTCCGCCGAAGCAGATAAAGCCTCCCAAGTCTTTGCCGCCACCGAAGTCGAAAGTGGAACCCACCGAGAACTAAGTAGATTGATTTAATCGGCTCTGTCATCCTGAGCGGAGCAAGCGCTTCGCGAATGCGAAGCGCTTGCGAAGTCGAAGGACCCCTTATCCGCCTGCGCCACTGCAAGCCTCGTAAGGCGTTTCTCCCACGGTTCTCCTTGGCTTGAGCTGCCTCCCTAACTCCCACTCAACGCCGACCGATCCAGCTCGCGGCAAGACTTATATCCACTCAATCCCATCGTCAGATCGAACTCCGCCAGAAAATTCCGCACCACGTCGCGAACCCCTTGCTCCCCCGCGACAGCCAATCCCCACAAATAAAGGCGGCCCAGCAGCACTGCGCGCGCCCCGAGAGCCAGCGCCTTGATGGCGTCGGAGCCGTAACGAATGCCGCTGTCGAACAGTACCGGAATCTTCTGCTGAATGGCGGCGGCGACCGCGGGTAACGCATCAAGCGCGGCGATGGCGCCATCCACCTGGCGTCCACCGTGGTTCGAGACGATGATGCCGTCAACTCCGCAGTCGAGGGCGCGGCGCGCGTCGTCGGCGTGGAGAATGCCCTTCAGCAAAATCGGCAGACGAGTTTGCCGGCGCAGCCAACCCAGGTCGCTCCAGGTGAGCGCGGTGTTTGAAAACAGACTTGCCCACAACCGGATCGCGCCTGCCGGGTCGCCGTCCGGTGGTTCGGTGAGGCGGGAGCGGAACACCGGGTCCGTGAAGTAGTTGGCCAGTCCCTGGCCAAGAAGAAACGGCAGGTGCGGATGCTGCAAGTCGCGCTCACGCCAGCCCAGCATGGCAGTGTCAAGCGTCACCACGAGAGCGGAGTACCCGGACTGTTCTGCGCGTCGCAACATGCTGCCGGTTAATTCGTGATCTTTTCCCCAATAGAGTTGAAACCAGCGCAGGGCGCTGCCCATGGCTTGCGCAACCTCTTCCATGGAGCGCGACGACAGCGTGCTCAGTACGAAAGGCACGCCAAGGGAAGCCGCAGCGCGCGCCGAAGCCAGGTCGGCCTCGGGATGAAGAATCCCTTGCACTCCGACGGGTCCGAGCAGCGCGGGAGCAGGCAGCATGTGGCCAAGAAGTTCAATGGAAAGATCGCGCTCCGACACATCGCGCAACATGCGCGGAACGATTCGCCAGCGGTCGAAAGCGGCGAGATTGGCGCGCATGGTGCGCTCCCCTGAAGCGCCCCCGGCAACGTAGTCGTAGGCCTGCGGCGTAAGAACTTCGGCAGCCTTCTTTTCCAGTTGCGCCAGAGGGATGGGCACGGAAAGCTTCTTCCCGGCCAAGCCAAGCTGGTAAATCTCAAACTGCCGCTGCATGCCAGGACTACCAGCAGCAGGGTTCGGAACGGAGTGCGGCGCATCAGGCATTTTTCTTCTCACGATCTTGGGGATACATCTGCCGGGCATTGATTCTACACAAGGGATATGTCCAATCGACAGATCCGCATCTTTGCCTTCCGCCTCACCATCTGCGAAACTTGCTGTGTCTCCACCGCAACTGAGAACTGAGAACTGCTTCATGGGCCGCATTCATGTACTTCCCGAGCATGTTGCCAACAAGATCGCCGCCGGCGAGGTGGTGGAGCGTCCTGCCTCGGTGGTGAAAGAACTGCTGGAGAACGCGCTGGACGCCGGCGCCACACGGATCAAGATCAGCGTCGAAGCGGGCGGCAAGAAACTGATCCAGATCACCGACAACGGATGCGGCATGGTGCGCGACGACGCGATGCTGGCGTTCGAGCGCCACGCAACATCGAAAATCAAAGACGCCGAAGATCTGCTCAGCGTGGCTACCCTGGGATTTCGCGGCGAGGCGCTGCCCTCGATCGCGTCCGTGTCGCGCCTGCGGTTAGAAACGCGAGATGCCGAAGCCGCGGCCGGAACCATCATTGAAATCAATGGTGGCAAGATGGCGCGCGTCGAAGAAGCCGGCCTGCCTGCGGGGACGTCGATCACCGTCCGCGATCTCTTCTTCAATACTCCGGCGCGAAAAAAGTTTCTGAAAGCGGAGTCGACCGAACTCTCGCACATTGCTTCGCTGGTCACGCACTACGCGCTGGCACATCCCGGGAAGCATTTCGAATTGCATTCGGCCACCAATGCCATGCTGGTTGCGCCGCCGGTCGCGGGATACAGCGAGCGCGTCTATCAGGTCTTCGGCAAGGAAACCCTCGACCAGTTGATCGCCGTGGCCGCCGTGCAGCCGCTTGAGCACGTCGGCCTGCCTCAGCCTCCGCCCTGGCGGCGCAGAGAAGAGAATGAAAATGGAGATGAGGCCGCCCCCGCCGATCCCGGCAAGATGCACCTTCATGGCTTCGTTTCGAAGCCCGAGATTCAGAAGCTGAATCGCAACTCGATTTACGTGTTCGTGAACGGCCGCCTGATTCGCGACCGCCTGTTCCAGCATGGCTTGACCGAAGCCTATCGCAACATCATTCCACCCACGGTCTTTCCTGTGGTGCTGCTGTTTCTGGAATTGCCGCCAGGCGAGGTGGATGTCAACGTTCATCCCTCGAAAACAGAAGTCCGCTTCCGCCAACCTACTTTGATGCACGACTTCGTCCGCGACACGGTGCGGGCCGCTCTGATGAAGGCACGCCCCGCACCGCAGTTCACCACCGAGATTCGCGCTCATGCCACCGCCAGCTCCGGCCTCACGCCCGACGCCAGAGAATGGGAGCCGCCTTCCGATCTGGGCTCCGCGTCTGGAGCGCCATCGCGCCCGCTGTATGAAGCTGCAGCCGGATTCGCTCTGCAAGCGCAGGCCCCGCCGCCGGTGTCGGCCCGATTCCAGTTCGAAGGTGGAATCGCAGTCGAGGCCAATGCCGCGATTCCGGTTGCCCGGGGACTGGAAAGTCGCTTCGCCGAAATTCCCGAGACGATTCCAGACAATGGCTGCGCCCCCGCGCTCGATGCCGCGGAAAACGCAAGCGAGGAAGACTCTACGCTGGCTGCGCTCTCCACCCTCCGCCCCTTGGGCCAGATTCGCAACTCCTTCATCCTCGCAGTGAATGAAGATGGACTATGGATCGTCGACCAGCACGTAGCCCACGAGCGCGTGCTCTTTGAACGCATCCTGAAACAGCGCGCCGCGCAGAAAGTCGAAAGCCAGCGCCTGCTGATGCCGATCGTTCTCGAGCTGTCTCCGGCGCAGCAGGCCGTCTTCGCCGAGATTGCCGATGAACTGCAGCACAACGGTTTCGAGGCCGAGCCTTTTGGAGCGCGAAGCGTCGCGGTGAAAGTCGCGCCAGCGGGCGTGGATGCCGCCGCGGTCGAGCACATGCTCCACGAATTGCTCGATCAGATCTCGCGCGAAGAGCAGTCGCTGAACCTGGAAAAGATTCGCGGCCGCATTGCCGCCTCCATCGCCTGCCACGCCGCCATCAAGGTCAACATGCCGCTGGAGCAAAACAAAATGGACTGGCTGCTCGCGGAACTCGCAAAAACCGACCATCCCATGTCGTGCCCGCACGGCCGGCCAGTCGTCCTGCGGTATTCTGTAAAGGACATTCAGAAGGCGTTCAAGAGAATCTAGCCAGAGCCAATTGATGATTGCTGATTGGTGATTGATGATTGAAACGCAAAAGCGTCCGGTTTGAATCAGCAATCAACAATCATCAATCAACAATTGCCCGACCCCATGACCGAATCCGACCTACAGCAACTCCGTCGAGAGAAGTGGCGCCTCGATGGCAAGCCCATCCACACCATCGAAGAGGCGCGCGCCTTCGTCGAGGCTGTAGGCTTCTGCCTGATGTATCCCGTACGCCCCACCATGCCCGTGCCAACCTTCATCGGAGCCTTCGTCGGCTCCGACGATCGCCTGCCCACCTGGCAGCATGCCTACTCCGATCCGCGAGCGCTGGCGGCCACGGAACTCATGGTGCGTCTCCTGCGCGAGCGCTCCGCGTTCGAAGCAAATCTGTTCGACGAGAACAATGCGTTCCTGGTCGCGGCTTCGGCGTTTCCTTATTTCTATGCGCTGGTGGGCGAGCGCAATCCCAAGCTCGCGCCCCGGCAGGGACCGCGTTCTCCCTACTCTCCGCTGGCCTGCGATACGTTCGAGTTGATCGTCCGCGACGGTCCCATCTCGAAGCAGAAGCTGCAGGAGGCGCTGGGCGGCAGCGTTTCGCTCGCGGCGCTCGACAAAGCGCTAGGCGAGTTGTCGGCGAAGCTGCGAATCACACGCGTCGACTACAAGGCCGGTGAAGGCTCGTTCTGGGATGTCCTCTATCGCTGGGCGCCGGATGCGGTCCGCGAGGGCGTGGGACTCTCGGTGCAGCAGGCGCTCTCGGCGCTGCTCTCGAAATATCTGGACTGCGTCATCGCCGCAGAGGCCTCCGAACTCGAAACTTTCTTCGGAAACTTCGTAGCCCGCTCGCGCGTGAAAGAAGCCGTGAACGCGCTGCTGGCAGCCCGCGAATTCAGCTTCATCCACGTCAGCGGAAGATCGATGCTGCATATCACGCCGGCAAAAGAACCGGCGGTCATCTCCGCCAGGCCGCACCGCGCTGCGAAGTAAGCCGGCCAGCAGCGGCGCGTCCGGCAGAGCCGATCAACTCGCCTTCTTGACCTGGTAGCGATCGCAGATCTCGTTCGCCGATTTCCAAATCCGCTCGAAGTCGTCCAAACGGTAAGCCATGACCCGCCGGGCCAGTTCATAAATGATTTCTTCGGATTCCTGGTCGATCTGTGCTATGGCAGACATGACTGCACCTCTTTCCCGTCCACGTCTAAACCGCAATCGGCGGTTCACAATTCCGGCTCACGAATAGCTGATATTCATTTTCAGGCCAGCCCGATTCGACGACGGAGTGATAGCAGATCACCCACATGGGCGCTGACGTCGATTCATTGGCTCCGACTTCCTCAACCCGCAGCGTTCTCCGCGCCGGTGGCTGCGGATTGCGCCAGACGATCTCCAGCATGACAACCCTCCTTCACTGTCCGGGCTTGCAACCGGACTGCCGCATTACAGGGGGCAGGTTCGCCCCTCTGTGCTCTGCGTCACCGCCTCCGTTTCTAGGCATTGCAAAGCGGGTACGCTCACCAATCACCTTCGAACGTATGCCATATTTGACGCAGCATTCGGGAAGAAGACGTGGGCGCGACTGTCACATGTTTGTTAAAGGATTGTCTGGCGCGCGTGACAAAGAGCGGACACTCCGCACATGCACAACCTCGCCCTTCTCTTCCCCGTGTACAATCGTCTACTCGCAGCATGAACGACCACGACCACTCGCAGCGCAAACTGATCATCGCCATCGACGGCCCGGCGGGCGCGGGCAAGAGCACCATCGCATCCCGTTTGGCGCGCAAGCTCGGCTACATCAACCTGGAGAGCGGCGCCATGTACCGCGCGCTCGCGCTGAAGGCGATCGACAAAGACCTATCGCTCGACGACGAACCCGCGCTGTTAAAGCTGGCGCAGGAATCGCGCATTCAGCTCGAGCCCACCGTAGGCGGAAACCGCACTTTGCTCGATGGCCACGACGTTTCCTCGCGCATCCGCGAGCGCGACGTCACTGAAGCGGCGTCGCGCGTGTCAGTCCATCCCGGCGTGCGGGCGTGGATGGTCGCGCGTCAGCGCGAGATGGGCGCGGGCGGCGGCGTGGTGATGGAAGGCCGCGACATCGGAACGAAAGTCTTTCCCGATGCCGAGTTGAAGATTTTTCTCGACGCCGACCCGGTAGTCCGAGAACAACGCCGCATGGAGCAACAGAAAATCAAAGGTGAAGTAGCCGCGAACGTAGCCGCAGACCTGCGCGAGCGCGACCACCGCGACCGCACGCGCGCTACGTCGCCGCTGCAGGCGGCAGAAGATGCGGTGGTCATCGACTCGACCAAACTCAGTGAAGATGAAGTGTTGGCGCGAGTGGAAGAATTGGCGGTTTCCCGCCTCAAAAAATAGTTGGCGCTTGCCTAATTCGTCCTCGCCGTTGCTTCAGATCCGCATGAAAAAATTTACAGATCGAACCGCCTTAATTCTTTTGAATCAGCCACTTGCGGGCCTCGATCTGCACTGAATCCGACTAAAATCCTGAATCCAAAGAATTTATCCGCAAAATCTTGGATTGATTGGAGTTAGGTGCTCCTATTCGATTGTCAAAGAGCGGGTAGATATTTGGATTCGGTATGAGATGAAGCGGGAGTGGGGCACAAGGTTAGATGTCACAACGGGGCGCTGTGGATTTCTGGGTTTCGGAACGGGGCCTCGGCAGTGCGTCTGCGCGGTGTTTCTTCCTTTAGTAGCGGGTTTAAGCCTTGGAAGAATAGGGGTGTGCATTGCGCCGGTGCCGGCTACAACGACGGCTCGGAGTGCAGTTTTTTGAACTCGCCGATGATCGACTGCAGTTGGCGAGAGTCCAGACCAAATACCGTATAAGACGAGTCAGCCACCTGAGCGAAGAAGATAAAGACGGTGGCTAAGGCGGTATCGATCCAACCGTGCTGGCGACCCACCTGCATCAAGAATTGTTGCTCCCCCCTCTGCCTCAGCTGTCCCGCGAGGGCCGAGGGGGTCGAGTGGAGGAGTTGAGATAGCATGAGAAAGACTATGTCGTAGGCGTACGAGGGCTTCTCAACCGCATACGCCCTTTCCATTATGCTTGGAGGCCACACGCTCTTCTGTTCAGTAGTCCCGGATTGAGTGAATGCATCCTCGACCTCCTTAGACGGGGAGTGCGCCCTTAGCCTTTTATAGAGCTTAAGTTTCTCGTCGTTCATGAGGGCGAGGAACGCCCCTGCGCGATTCTCCGGGTCTTTTGCGATATATTGGACGTTTATGGCCGCCTCTACTAGAGATCGACTTAGACCCGCGGCTTGGGTGCCATAACCTGCCTTTGCAAGCTTCACTGCAGCGCGGCCGTCATTCATAGCCTTCCCAAGGATTAGTGACACAGCTTGCTGATAGCTAGTGTCGGCGGGCAGTGCTCTATCTAGAATCCTCCTGGAGGCTTCAGCCAAGAGTTCGTCGCAAAGGTGGGCCAGCCTCCACTCACGGTCGGAGAGTTCGGCCCACGCTGCCATTAGCTCCAACTGCTCCTCCTGTGTTACCGCGACGCTTGTCGGCGCGTTCACCATCAGATCCACGGCTCGCGCCGTTTTTGGGAACGGGATCACTTCCCGCAAACTCTCTGCTCCGGCGAGAATCATCACGATGCGGTCGAGCCCCAGCGCAATCCCGCCGTGCGGAGGCGTGCCATACTCCAGCGCTTCCAGAAAGAATCCAAAGCGCGCCCGCGCTTCTTCTTCGGTCATGCCCAAGGCTCGGAAGATTCTGCTCTGCACATCCTGCCGGTGAATACGAATCGATCCCGAGCCCAGCTCCGTGCCATTCAGCACCACGTCGTAAGCCAGTGCCCGCACCGCGCTCAGCGGCGACAGCGGATCGTGCAACGACTCCACGCCGGTCTCCAGCTTCGACATGTCTTCTTCATGCGGCGAGGTAAAGGGATGATGCGCCGCCATCCAAGTCTTCTCGCCCTCATCCCACTCGAACATGGGAAAGTTTGTGACCCACAAAAACCGGAAATCTTCGCGGCGTCGCCGGTCTTCTTGAAGATTCCGTTCCGCTCGGAATACTTCTGCGCCAATGCCAGACGCAATGCCCCTGCCGAGGCGTAGATTGCCAGCTCCTGCGGCGTGACCTTTCTGTTCGTCGGGGTCGCCTGCGCATCAGCCTGCGCAGACCTAACTTGTGCTGACCCAGATTGCGACGACCCAGATTGCGATGACCCAGCCACCAGCACAATCAGATCGCCCTCTTCCATGTCGGTCTTCTTCGCGATCGCCGCCGCCGCTTCAGGAAACTTGTTGCCGATGCGTTTGAAATCTTCAAATATCTTCGCTCCGCCCTTGGAGTGGAACATGGGCTTGATGTCATCTCGTTCTTTGCGCGAAAGTTCGCCCACTCTCGGCGTGCGGATCGCAATCACCGGCAAGCTCGCATTGATCGCTAGCTCCTGCAGATTCTCCGCCGCAAAACATTCCCGCACATCGGTAAACGCAGGCAGGCGCAGGTCCGGCTTGTCGATGCCATACAGCCGGATCGCTTCGTCATAATCCATGCGCGGAAACGGCGTCTTGATGGCGAACCCCGCCGCGGCAAACGCCGCCGTCAGAAATCCCTCCACCACATTCCACACCGTCTCCGGCTGCGGATACGACATCTCCAAATCGATCTGCGTGAACTCCGCCTGACGGTCGGCGCGAAAGTCTTCGTCGCGAAAACACCGCACGATCTGAAAATATTTGTCGAATCCCGCGATCATCAGGATCTGCTTGAACATCTGCGGCGACTGGGGCAGCGCATAAAACGTCCCCGGCTGCACGCGGCTGGGCACCAGATAATCGCGCGCGCCCTCCGGCGTCGAGCGCGTCATGAACGGAGTTTCAATCTCAAAAAATCCCTGCGCTGGACAAATAATCCCGGATCGCCTTCGCCACCTTATGCCGCAACTCGATGTTGAACTGCATCACCTCGCGCCGCAAATCGATATAGCGATACTTCAGCCGCGTCTCTTCATTGGTGAGCGCGGTGTCGGAAGGCAGGAACGGCGGCAGCTTCGACTCGTTCAGAATGCGCAAGTCCTCGGCGACGAGTTCCACTTCGCCGGTCGAAATGTTCTTGTTCACGGTGCTGGCATCGCGCAGCTTCACCGTGCCGGTCACGGCAATCACGTACTCGTTGCGCAGAGCCTCTGTCTTTTCGTGGATCGCAGCATCGCGCTCGGCGTTGATCACCACCTGGGTCACGCCGGTGCGGTCGCGCAGATCGACGAAAATAAGCGAGCCCAGATCGCGCCGCTTGTTTACCCAGCCCATCAGCGTGGCCTTCTTGCCTGCATCGGAGGCGCGCAGCGCCCCGCACATATGCGTTCGTCGTAAGTCGCCTAGAAAGTCGAGCAATCTGTGTCCTTATAGTAAGAAATGCGGCGGAATGCCGAATTAGAGATTATAAACGGCGGGAGAACAAAGCCTTTAGCCGCAAAGATCACGAAGAAAGGCCGCCAAGGACGGGAAGCGTGTCAGAGCCTACTTCTTCGTCGCCTTCCCATCCATCACCGTCGACCACTTCGTTCCATCCTGCGACATGTCGAATACGAAGGTGTACGATGCAGTCGACGTCATATGGATCGTGAACCGGCCCTTCATGTTCATGCCGCCCATCTTCTCGTCGTTGGTCCACGTCCAGGTGTCGCCGTCGAGCTTGCCCCTGGAGTCGTCGAACTCGCCAAAGCTGTTGAACTCGCGGTAGGTATAAACCTTGTCGTCGGCGGAATATCCCATGACCGACAATCCCACGCCGTCACCCATCGTGCTTTTGTAGTCGGAGTGGCACACCAGGTAAAAGCCGCCCTCCATCCACTCGCACTTTTCGTTCTCCGTCATCGTCCCGCCCTGGCCCATCATTCCCGGCTTCATGGTGCCATCCAGGGTCCACGTACCCACGAACACGTCGAGTTTCTTCAACTCCGGCCCCGGCTTCGGAGCCGCCGTCTGCGCTATCGCCGCCCCCGCCAACATCACCGCCGCCAAAAACATCCCCGCTCGTTTCATGTGCATCTCCCTGGAATTATTCTCCGGATATGCCCGGAAGCCCATCAATACTCCGTCGATTCTTCTCTTCTCTGTAAGCTCTCAATCCCTCGCTCCCGCGATGGCGTGCCCAGGCATGGAGCTGTGTTCGCTCGCCTTCATACTTAAAGAGCGGAACGCCGTATCCACAGGAGTCTGTGACGCGCGTAAGTTCGATAACAATGATCGAGCGGGCATTCTCGTGATCGGGAAAGGATTCTGCGAGCGCCGCAAACTCGGCCTCGTGCGGCTCGACCACGCGGCCGTGGCCGTACAGGCGAAAAATGTTCGGGGGCCCCTGAAACGCGCAGAACATGAGAACGATTCTTCCATTCTCTTTCAGGTGAGCGATGGTCTCCACGCCGCTGCCGTTGAAATCCAGGTAAGCGACGGTGGTCGGCGACAGAATGCGAAACGTGTCCAGCCCCTTCGGCGAGAGGTTGACGTGCCCGGCGGCATCCAGCGGCGCAGAAGCGGCAAAAAATACATGCTGCGCCTCGATAAACTTTCGCGCCTCATCGTCGATCATGGATCGAATTTTACCCACGCTACTCCTGTATTTTCCGTGACAATTCCCCGCGCGGAACGGAAATCTGCTCGCCTGTCGCCAGATTTTTCAATGCGAACGCATCCGCTTTCACTTCGTTTTCGCCGACGATCAAAATGTACTGCGCTCCCGCCTTGGTCGCGGTTTCAAAAGATTTCTTCAGGCGGAAGGTCTCATCTCCCAAATCGACCACGAGATCGTGCCGCCGCAACTCGCGCGCCAGGCGCGCTGCTTCGGCGTTCATGCCCGCACCCAGCGGAGCCACATACACATCCGGCTTCTTTAGCACGCTCTCAGCGGGCGTGGCCTCCTGCAGCGACATCACCAGCCGGTCTTCGCCAATCGCAAACCCAATGCCCGGAGCGGGCGGCCCGCCCAGCGCCTCGGAAAGCCCATCATACCGCCCGCCGCCAAGAATCGCATTCTGCGCCCCCAGCGATCCGTGCGTGAACTCAAATGCCGTGCGCGTGTAGTAATCCAGGCCGCGCACCAGACGGTCGTTTAGGACAAAAGGTACGCCCACAGCCTTCAGAATCTGTTGCACGTTTTCAAAGTGTTTCCTGCATCCTTCATCGAGAAACTGGCTGATGCGCGGCAGTGTGTCGATGATGGGCTGATCCGCCGGCACCTTGCAATCGAACACGCGCAGCGGATTCGTCACAGCCCGGCGCTGGCAATCCGAACACATCTTGCCCACCACCGGCTCCAAAGCCTTGCGAAGCGCCTCGTTAAAGGCAGCGCGGTCGTTTGGACATCCAACAGAATTCAGCTCCAGATTCCATCCGCTGATGCCGAGGCGATCGAGCAACGTGGCCAGCATCTCTAAAACTTCTGCATCTCGCGCCGGAGACTCACTCCCTGCCGAAGGCGGCCCAATCACTTCGGCATCAATTTGATAAAACTGACGAAAGCGGCCTTTTTGAGGACGTTCGCGCCGAAACATCGGACCGATGCAGTACAGCTTGTTCAGCCCGCGATCACCCAGTTTGTGCTCAATGTAGGATCGAACGATGCCAGCGGTGGCTTCCGGGCGAAGCGTGAGAGATTGCCCTTTATCACTTTCGGCGCGCCCACGATCCTCCCACGTATACATCTCCTTAGCGACGATATCGGTTTCCTCGCCCACGCCTCGCGCAAACAACTCCGTCGACTCGAAAATCGGCGTGCGAATTTCCTGGAAGTTGTAGACGCGGAAAACATCCCGCACCGCCCACTCCACAAAATTCCACAGCGCCGTCTCCGGCGGCAATAAATCGCGCGTGCCTCGCACAGCTTTAATCATTCAGCACCAGTTCTCAGTTCTCAGTTCTCGGTTCTCAATTCTCCCGCAAGTACTCTTCCGTATATCCCAGATAATTCCTTGCATACCGCATGATTGATTCCTGATCCTTCTCCTCGAGCTTCCGCCGGAACTTCCCCGGAGACCCCATCCACAACGATCCCGGCTCGACCACCGTCCCCTCGGGAATTAGCGTCCCTGCCGCGATAATCGATCCCGCTCCAATCCTGGAACCGTTCAAAATAATCGACCCCATCCCGATCAAGCAGCGGTCTTCGACAACGCACCCATGCAACGTAACTGAATGCCCCACCGTGACGTACTCGCCCAAAGTGACGCCATACTGATTCTTCATGCCATGCAGCACGCTGCAGTCCTGCACGTTCGAATGCGCCCCAATACGGATCGCGAACACATCCCCGCGCAGCACCGCATTCATCCACACCGAGGCGTGCTCGCCCAGCACCACGTCCCCAACAATTTGCGCCGACTCATCCACGTAACAGCTCGCAGGAATCACCGGCTTCATGCCCTTGAAGGATCGAATCATAATGTCGGCGTCGCGAAAAAGCCGTGTCATCCTGAGCGAAGCGAAGGAGCTATGCACCTCGCCGTCGCAACACTGCTGCCCGTCGAACACTGAACATAGCACGACGCCACGCCTCTCAGTAAAGCAGAATTCCCACTCCGGCACTCATCCCAAAAAGAAACGCTCCCGTCACCGCCACTCCGCTCCCCTTCATGCTACAAAAGAATCTGGTTTCCCACCCGCTCGCCTCCGGACCCCGCGCGGGACTTATCCCTCCGAGCCGCATCCCGACCACAGATGGGACTCCTATGCCGCGAACTTCGGTCATTACTCTTTGCATTCTCTTCGCACTCCCACTCACCTTCGCCCAGGACGCTGCCACGGGAGCCATTCACGGCACAATCGTCGATCTTCACGACCTGCGCATCCCCGGCGCAACGATCGCGGTAGTCAACACCGCCACCGCAGCGCGCTACTCCGCCACCTCCGACGCCGAAGGCCGCTTCTCCATCGATCTGCTGCAACCCGGCGACTACTCCGCCCGCGTAGTCGCCGCGGGCATGTCGCCGCAAATCACACCGCAACTCCACGTGGATGTCGGCGCCACCACCGAACTAGAGTTCCGCCTCAACCTAGCCGGCGTTCAGGAAAAAATCACCGTCTCCGGCGCTCCGCAACTCGTCGATACTCAGCCCAGCGCCGTCTCTAGTCTCGTAGACGAGCGGGCCATCGCCGATCTTCCGCTTAACGGCCGCCGATTCTCCGATCTTATGCTGCTCTCGCCCGGCGTAACACAAGACCCTCGCAGCCTGACCTCTTCCACCAACGGCGATCTCTCTTTCGGCGGACTGCGCGGATTCCAGAACAGCTTCCTGGTCGATGGCGGCGACTTCAACAATGCCTTCTTCGCCCAGGCCCGCGGCCTCTATCGCGCTCCTTACCAGTTCTCGAACGAAGTCGTCCAGGAGTTCCGCGTTTCTTCCAATTCCTACGGCGCCGAGCTAGGACGCTCCGGCGGCGCGGTTATCAACGTAGTCACAAAGTCGGGTTCCAATCATTGGCACGGCACCGGACTCTATTACATCCGCGACAGCGGATTCGGGGCTGCCGACGCCTTCCTGGCTTTCAAACCTCACAGCCGCCAGCAGCAAGGCGGAGGCACTATTGGCGGTCCCATCAAGAAGAACAAGATCTTTTTCTTCGCAGGCTTCGATCAGCACTACTTCCACGTCCCCGACGTAGTCGAATTCCTCAACGGCACTATGCAGGTCGTCCCGCAAGCCGGCACCGGACCTTATTCCCCCGGCGACTACGAAGCCAGCGATCAGGCCCTGGTCTTCGCCGCCGCTGCCCAACTAAATTCCCTGGCTGGGGCTTATCCCGCCGCGCAAATCGGCAACGCCACTTACGCCAAGCTGGATATCAATCTCACCCCGCGCAACCAGCTCGCCCTGCGTTACAACTCTTCGCGCTACTGGGGATCGAACAACGTCTTCCTCGATCCCGCCAGCCCCGTCACCTACGATTCCATCTCCGACAACGGCACCGAAGATGTCTCCACGGACACCGGTTCGGCGTCGCTCATTTCAGGAATCACCTCGCGCCTCATCAGCCATCTGCGCGCCCAGTTCTCCCGCGATCTTCGCCAGTCCTACACCAACACCAGCAACACCCTGATCAAAGTGACGGATATCATCGACGGCATCGGACGCTCCGACCTGCTGCCCCGCGCCACGCGCGAACACCGCGCCCAGCTTGCCGAAACCCTCAGCTTCGACACAAGTCACCATTCTCTCAAGTTCGGTGGCGACACGCTCATCACCTGGGACTACGATTTCTTTCCCAGCCAGCAGAGCGGTGAATATATCTTCGATCCCATCAAAGTTGATCCTTTCACCTTCGCGCCCATGGAAGCCGGACTCCCACTCACGCCCCTCCGCGCTTACGCCCACGCCGTGCCGAAATACTACCTGCAGAGCTTTGGCCCTTCGTCTTCCAATCCGAACAGCAACGACTATGCCGCCTTCGCGCAAGACACCATTCGAGTCACCGATCATCTAGCCGTAAACCTCGGCGTCCGTTGGGATCTTCAGACCTTCACCACCGCCGGACTCGTCTCGAACCCGCTATTCCCGCCCGCCGGCAAAGTTCCCTTCAAACCCAAAAACTTCGGCCCGCGCGCCGGACTGGCCTACTCCATCGGCAAGACGCACCCACTGGTCATCCGCGCCGGCTACGGACTGTTCTACGTCCGCATTCCTCAGATCTACAACTCCGCGATCGCGACCGATAACGGCATCACCGACGCTCAAATCTTTTTGAATAACTCCAACTACTACGACAATCAGGTTTTTCCCACGTATCCCAACCCGCTGGTAAGTTGCCCCGTTGTTTCCGCTTCCTGCAATCTGCCCGCGGGATTCACGCAGGGCCTCACCAACGACGTCTCCGCGTTCGCTTCCAACTTCGTGACCCCGCGCGTGCACCAAACCAGCCTGACGTTCGAGCGCGAGATCGAGGGCCACACGACTATCGCGATCTCCTATCTCTACGTCCATGGCGAACATCTGATCCGCGCGCTCGACGTTAACTTGCCACCGCCGGTCGCCGAAAACTATCCCATCTTCGATTCCACCGGCTCGATCTTTCAGGGCGGATACTACACCGTAGATTCCTTTGCCACCTGGCAGTACACGCGGTCGCTAACGTGCCCATTCCCGCCCTGCATTAATCCACTGGGCCGCCCCATCGCCCAACTGGGGGCCATCGACGAATTTCAAAGCGCCGCCTCCAGCGTTTACAACGGCGCAACTCTCTCCATCAACCGCCGCATGTCTCACGGAACCTATCTCCGTCTCTCCTACACGTACGCCCACGCGATCGACGACGGACAGGACGCCCTCGTCGCCGGTGAACCCGCCACAGTCCAGAATTCCTACAATCCCAATGGCGAGCGCGGTCCTAGCGTCACCGACCAGCGTCAGCGCTTCGTCGCTGCTTTTTCCGTCGAACCTCGTCCCTTCCACCGCGAACACCCGCTTCTCGGCGACATCTTCAACGACTCGAAAATTTCCAGCATCGTCACCGCCGGCAGCGGACGCCCCGTCAACGCCACCGTCTCCGGCGACCCCAACCAGGACGGCAACTACGACAACGACCGTCTCCCCGGCTACACCCGCAACGCCTTCACCGGACCCGACTACGCCTCCGCCGACCTCCGCCTGGTGCGGAAAATTCACGTCGCCCAGGGCTATCGCCTCGAGTTCACCGCCGACTCCTTCAATCTGTTCAACCATGACAATCAGCGCGTCGAGATCACCTCCGACGGCCTTACCGCCGAAGCCACCACCTTTGTCCAATACACCGTTACCGCCAACGGAGTTCCCTCGCCCGCCTACTACCAGCAACCGCAAAATTTCTTGAAGCCCAACGCCGCCTTCGCCCCCCGCCAAATCCAACTAGGACTGAAACTGGTCTTCTGAAAGAGGAACTTGCTTTTGCTTGTGCATGAAAATACTCATGTGGGGACAGCCGCCTCGTGAGCCTGCCCCGAGCGAAGCCGAGGGGCCAGAGAGCGGAGCGAGCGGCCCCTGCACATAAATTATTTGGGAATTTTGGTAGTGGTCTGAACTCAGCTAGCGTGCTTAAGCTGTCGCCGCAGAGTCTCCACGGTTAGGCCGACCAGGGCATACGTGACAGCATTCGCAAGAATCGCCCAATACACTCCAAGCGGGAAATGAAAATAAAGACTGGCAAACACAACCGGGCAAGTTAGGCGGGCAAGAGTCCACATCGGTTCGGCTGAAGCTATTGGAATTGGGGCCGTCGGAAAGAAATAAAGTGCCCAGAAGCCCGCAACCAGAAAGCCCGCTGCCGCCCATATGACAATTCGGTAGCTCATGTTCAAAACCGCCCACTACTATCGCGCGAGGAAACAATCAAGCCGACCCACTGTGCCGTGTGACGGGCCGAGAATGAACCGTCAGGTAGACGTTGGGAACCCGCCGAGACCCTTTAGGCATCTCCGCATGGCGGAGCGTTGCACACCGGATCCTAGTTCGAGTCGAGTCCCCGTTCATTCAGCATTGGTTCAAAAATCGGTTACCGCCATCACCAACCCCGCAGGCCGGCTTTCATCTGTGATGCTAGGAGAACTCCCGGTGAATTAGCAATAGGGGAGCCGCAAATAGTTGGCAGAACACTTGCAACCAAAGTAATCCCACCGTCACATTCCAAGCTTGCAATCCCGACGCTCACGCTCGGACCGCAAGCACCAAAAGCTCGTGTGGGTACCACATTCGATTGACGAAGAGTTGCTGCGATAACGCGCCGCCAGAGAGCAGCGTGAAAAGAAGAAGATGTACACCGGCAGGTCCCAGCATGCCCTGAGCGAAGCCGAAGGAGCTATCCCGCCTTGCCGTCTTCGCCCAACACTTCATCCAGCGCATTGGCTAATAGATGCGCCCGCTTCTGGTAATCGGTTGCCCCGCTGTCCTGCTTCCGCTTCAAAAGATGATACTCATCGGCGATGTTCAGCGCAGCCAACACCGCGAGCCGCACCGTGTCGATCGTGTTCGTAGCCTCGGCCACCGCCCGCATCTTCGCGTCCACATATTCCGCCAGCTTCAAAATGTATTCCGGATCAGACCCCCGCAGGTTGTAAGCCTGATCAAAGATCTCCACCCGCACGCTGCTATTCTGCGTGTCCTTCAACGTCGAATCCTTGGCAGCCGTAGCCATAACTAGTCCATTTAGCGAATTGGCAAATGTGTGATTCGGCGATTAGAAGCCGCAAAGTCCAGGCTGGGTTTCAATTGCCCAATCACCCAATCGCTCGATCACCCAATTCTTGTCACCTAGCTCGCCCGCTCTTCCGCAATCAACTCAATCTGCTCCAGCATCTTCTCCACCCGCCCGCGAATCTCTTCCCGCTCCTTGCGCAACTGCACCGCCTCGCGCCGCAACGCGGCCAACTGCTCCTCACGCTCTTCGAGTTGCTGACGCACGCGCTGCGCATCGCGTTCCGCCACAGCCTGCGCCTGTCGCGCCGCTTTGTACATCTCGATAATGCGGTAAATCTTTTCTTCCAGCGCCTGAAAATGGTCTACCGGTACCTGCTCGGTGATCTGCTCCACCGCATTCAACGCCATGATTGCACTTTTCCCGAAAGGATTTCAAACTTTCCCGCAGTATACTCCACTCCCTATGGATCAAGCATAGCCGTCTGGACCTTCGTTTAACTTCGTATCTTTCGCTTGTCCTGAGCGAAGCCGAAGGGTCCACCGAGCGCAGCGAGGAATCGCCACTCACGCCGGCCGCAGCTTCTTCAACTTCCCCACTGCCGCATCCAGAGTCTCCAACTTCTTGCAAAACGCAAACCTTACCTGCCGAGCCCCATCGCGCGCATCCCGATAAAAACTCGACCCCGGCACCGCCGCCACTCCAATCTCTTTCACTAAATACTTCGTGAACGAAACGTCGTTGTCAAACCCAAAGGCCGAAATATCCGTCATCACGTAATAAGCCCCCCGCGGACGAAAGCACGTAAACCCCGCCGCTTCCAATGCCGGAATCAAATGATCCCGCCGCACCCGGTATCCTTCCGCCAGCTTCGCGTAATATTCCGCCGGCAAACTCAATGCCGCCGCGCCTGCTTCCTGCAGCGGCGCCGGCGCACCCACGGTCAAAAAATCATGCACCTTCCGTATCGCATTCGTAATCTTCTCGGGCCCAACCGCCCATCCCACGCGCCATCCCGTAACGCTGTAAGTCTTCGACATTCCGTTGATCGTCACCGTCCGTTCTCGCATCCCTTCGAGCGCCGCCATCGAAATGTGCTCGGTCCCGTCAAACAAAATATGTTCGTAAATCTCGTCAGTAATCGCCAGCACGTCGAACTCCACACAAAGATCGCGAATCAACTCCAGCTCCGGCCCCGAGAAAACTTTTCCTGTAGGGTTGTTGGGGGTATTAAGAATGATGGCTTTCGTATGCTTATCGAACGCAGCACGCAATTCCTTCTCGTCGAAAGTCCACTCACCCCCATCGGTCACCGGCGGCCTCAGCTTCACAAACCGCGGCCGCGCCCCGCTCAACACCGAATCAGGACCGTAGTTCTCATAAAACGGCTCGAAGATCACCACCACATCGCCCGCGTTGCAAACCGCGAGCAAAGTCGAGATCATCGCTTCCGTCGACCCGCAACAAACCGTAATCTCTTTCTCCGGATCGACCGCAATCCCCTGCCACACGCCCATCTGCCGCGCAATCGCGTTGCGTAAATTCCTGGCGCCCCAGGTAATTGCGTACTGATTCACGTCGCCGTGAATCGCCGCCCCTGCCGCTTGCTTGATCTCCGCCGGAGCCGCAAAATCAGGGAACCCCTGCGCCAGATTCACCGCCCCATAAAGCATCGCCTGCCGGGTCATCTCCCGGATCACCGACTCGGTAAATTGCGAAACCTTGTCGCTGAGGAATTGTTTCGTTGAATTGGACAGAGAAGAAATAACATCCGCCATAGCTGGCAGATTAGCACAAGAAGAATTGCTGATTGTTGATTTTTGATCGATGATTGATCGTAATCGCAAAGAAAAAACCCAGGATGCCCTACGCGCGCTGCACTCCCCCTAGCCCTCGCAGCGCCCCAACAATCTGCGCAGACCACGCGGCAATCTGCTCATCACGCAGAGTCCCCTCGTCCGAGTGCAACTTTGCCCTTAGCAGAATCGAATACTTCCCAACTCCAATCGATCCGCCACGAAAAATCTCGACGGGCTTGAATTCACGCAGTTCGGGAATGCCCAGCCCCATCACCGCCCGCCGCATCGCCTCAAACTCCACCTCCACTCCAAACACAAACGAAAAATCCCGCTCCACCGCCGGATATTTTCCCAGCGGGACGAACCGGACCGTCCGCAGTCCAATCGCATGCAGCCGCTCCATATCGATCTCCGCCAGAAAAACATTCTGCCGCAACTTTCGCTCCGCCTTCACCGCTTCGGCAATCTGCCCGAACTGCCCCACCACGGTCCCATCCATCAAAGCCCGCGCCGATCGTCCTAGATGAAAATACTCTGAAGTCTGCCGGTCAAAACTCAACTCACGATAAGCAAAAGGCGCCAGCAGATTCTCCACATCTCCCTTGAACGAGCGAAACGCCTCCGCCGCCCCAGCCTGTTCGTCCTTGCTAACGTCCAGCGTCCCGCCCACGGGCAACCACTCTTTCACCGCTGCCGAAGTCGCGCCCAGGCACAAGCGCGCCGGCTCAACCCGTTCCCCGCCCCGCATTTCATAGACCCGGCCCATCTCGAACAGCCGCACGTCTTCAGAATCACGATTAAGGTTCCAGGCCAGCAGATCCAACATTCCCGGAGCCATCGAAGTTCGCATCACCGAAGCTTCTTCACTCAACGGATTTTCCAGTTCGAGCACCGAAGCGCCAGCCGAACCAGGTGCGAACCTCTCAGCGTCCGCATGGGAAATGAACGTCAGCGAGAGCGCCTCGTTGTACCCCAGCGCCAAAGCTCGCGTCCGCAAAGTGGCGTCCAGGGACGCATTCGGCTGCTCCATCACCGCGCCGCTGTAAGCCGGCAAAGTATTCTCGAACTTGTCGTATCCGTGCAGCCGCGCGATTTCTTCGATCAAATCAATCTCGCGCTCCACATCAAGCCGCCAGCTCGGAAGCTGCACCCGAAACTGCGCGTCACCTTGACCTTCCGGAATCACCGTGAATCCAAGCTTCTTCAGGATGCGAAAAATCTCGCCCGCCTCCAGATTGCCACCCAGAATGCGCCGCACCTCCGAAACCCGCAGCACCACCGGCGCCAGGTCGATCTGTCTCGAGACCACATCGACCACATCGCCAACCAATTCTCCCCCGCCCGATTCCAGAATCAGCGCCGCCACCAGATCGCAAGACAAAACCGTCGACTCAAAATCCGCGCCGCGCTCAAACCGGTGCGAAGCGTCGGTGTGCAGGCTATGCCGCCGCGACGTCTTACGAACGGTGACCGGATCCCACCAGGCCGATTCGATCAAAATATTCCGCGTCTTGTCGGTAATCATCGTGTCGAACCCGCCCATCACTCCAGCAAGTCCGACGGGCTTCTTAGCGTCCGCAACAACCAGATCGTCAGAAGTAAGCGTGCGTTCCACACCGTCAAGCGTCTTTAACTTCTCGCCGTCTTTGGCGCGACGAATAATCAGCCGCCCGCCCTCGAGTAAATCCATATCGAAGACATGCGTAGGTTTACCCATCTCCCACAAGACATAGTTGGTAGCATCCACTGCGTTGCTGATAGGCCGTTGGTCGAGCAGTTGCAAGCGATGCGCAATTTTTGCGGGGGATGGCTTGATTTTGGTTCCGCGTATCACACGCGCAGAGAAGCGCGGACACAGTTGTGGCTCTTCGACCCTGATCGGGAAGGGATTGTTTTTAGCTGATGGTTGACGGCTGACGGCTGACAGCGGTTTCAGCGGCAGATCGTAAATGGCTGCCGCCTCCCGCGCCACGCCGTAATGATTCATCGCATCGGGACGATTCGTCCCAATCTCCATTTCAAAAACAGTATCCGCGCCTGACCCACTGATCCCCTCCACGGCAATCCCGACGCCAGTCAAATCCTCAGCCAGTCGCCGGTCATCGACGGGGAGATCAACAAAGTCTCGAATCCACTGTGGAGAAAGTTTCATTGCCCTCTAAGAAGCTCTGTCATCCTGAAGCGCGTTCTTTGCGCTGAAGGACCCCTGCAACTTGGCGCCAAGACCGGCGCACCAAGGGTTCCCACGATGGCGCACGGGTTTGGCTGACCACTGGCGACTGATCACTGACCTTTAACCAAACTGCTTTAAAAACCTGACGTCTCCGTTGAAGAACAACTGCAAATCATCCACCCCATACTTCAACAAAGCAATCCGGTCCGCGC
Source organism: uncultured Acidobacteriaceae bacterium (assembly GCA_963850805.1). Lineage (GTDB taxonomy): Bacteria > Acidobacteriota > Terriglobia > Terriglobales > Acidobacteriaceae > Sulfotelmatobacter. The sequence continues at coordinate 143,560 of CAWKNF010000007.1, forward strand.
CCATGCCAAAGGCAAATCCCGAAACCTTCCTGGGGTCATACCCGTTGTCCTTTACAAACTCAAACACATTGGGATCGACCATGCCGCACCCGAGAATTTCAATCCACCCTGTCTGCTTGCACGGACGGCACGGATCGCTGCCGCGCTTCCCGCTCCCACCACAAATAAAGCAGGAAACAAACATCTCCGCGCTCGGCTCAGTAAACGGAAAAAACGAAGGACGAAAACTGGTCTTCACGCTCGACCCAAAAAACTCTTTCATGGCATGATCAAGCGTCCCCTTCAAATCGCCAAACGTGATGTTGGTATCCACCGCCAGCCCCTCGATCTGATGAAACATCGGCGAGTGGCTCGCATCCGGAGGATCGTTGCGATGCACGGTGCCAGGAATCACAATCCGAATCGGCGGACGCATTTTCTCCATCGTCCGAATCTGCACCGGAGAAGTATGCGTCCGCAGCAACAACCGCTCACGCTGCGGTTTTCCCTGCTGCCCCGCGATGAACAAAGTATCCTGCGTATCCCGCGCCGGATGGTTCGGTGGAAAATTCAGAGACTCGAAGTTGTAGTAATCGGTTTCGACGACAGGCCCATCAGCCACGGAGTAGCCGAGCTTTTGAAAGACGCGAACCATCTCGTTCGTCGTCTTAATAACGGGATGCTCCGCGCCGATTGGCCGCCGCACACCGGGAAGGGTGATGTCCACGCGTTCAGACCCAAGTCGCTGACTTGTGAGGGCCACCGAAATTTCCTTCGAGTAGGCCTGGAAATCCGCTTCGGAGATGGAAACCGTGGTTCCGACAATAGTCTCGGCGGGCGCTTCCTGAAACAGAATCTGGTTCTTTATTCCATCAACCCTACCCCGTATATGAGCCTTTAGCCAGTTGACTCTCTTTCCTACGTATCCTTTGTCTTGGCTAGGAGCACCCTTCAACCAAAAATCATTGATCAACGTAAGCATGCCGTTCTTCCGCGCCAACCAGCGATCGCGAAACGCTTTCCATTCCGACTGGTTTGTAACCAAAGTCGTTTCGTCGGTCGAGTGCGGAAAGCACTTTGTCCACCGCACTGTCAGCGGTCGCCGCCGAATAATCCTTCAATTTGGAAACGGTGTATGCCATTTTTCCCAAGGGAACTCTTGCGGTTTGTCATTCCGAACCGCGCAGCGGTGAGGAACCTGGTGTTCTCTCACCACAAGCAGAAAAGCAGATTCCTCACTCGCTCTCTCCGCGCGTTGCGCGGCAGAGAGCGGCTCGGAATGACAAAGGATTAGGTCTGACAGCTGAAAGCGACTAAGCCAGAGCGCCCTTGGCCTGCTCGACCAGGCTCTTGAACGCGGGCGCATCCTTGACCGCCAGGTCCGCCAGAATTTTGCGGTCCAGTTCCACACCGGCCCTCTTCAACCCGTGGATAAACTGGTTGTAGCTCAACCCGTTCAGCTTGGAAGCCGCTCCGATGCGCACAATCCAAAGCGAACGGTACTGCCGCTTCCGCTGCTTCCGTCCGGAATAAGCGAACTTGAGGCCGCGCTCGACCGCTTCTTTTGCGGAGCGGTAGAGTTTTGATTTTGTCAGGAAGTATCCGCTGGCGCGGTCGAGTATTTTTTTGCGTTTGGCGCGGCGTTTGGTTCCGCGTTTTACACGAGGCATTGGTGTTCTCCTTTTTGCTTTCTATGTACTGGCGGCTGGAGGTAAGGGCGATTCACCGTTGCGGCGATCTCTGGCCTCTTCACGCGCCTAGCAGGGGCTAGAGTTTAGGGGACTGGGTTTACTGATCATCCCAAGCCCCTGGCCCCTGATCCCTGCTTCACTGATACGGAATCATCCGCTTCACTTTGCGGAGATCGCCGTCGCTCACCAGCGTAGCCGTGCCCAGCTTGCGTTTGCGCTTGTGGGCCTTGGACGTCAGCATGTGGCGTAAGCCCGAATGTCCGCGCTTCACCTTGCCGGTGGCAGTTTTCTTGAAGCGCTTGGCGGCGCCTTTGTGCGTTTTCAATTTCGGCATATTCCCTCGGAATCGGCTGCCGGCCGCCAGTTGCCAGCCGTCAGTTTTAGCTGCTTACTTTTCAATTGGTCTGGAATCCTCTGTTCCGGAATCGTTAAGCCTGCGAAACCGGATTGGGAGCCGTTTCGGCCAGTGCCGCTGCTGCCGGTTGCTTGTCGCCTTCCGCTGCGGGCTTCTCCAGCAACGGCTTTTCTTTCTCCTGCGCCAGTTTCTTCTCCTGCTTCGCTTTCTGCTTGGCTTCCCGCTCCCGTTCCTTCTCGCGCTCGACCGCGGTCTTCTTCGGCGCCAGGATGGCGTGCAAGGTGTTGCCTTCCTGCCTCGGCCGGAACTCCACGATGCTCTGCGCTTCCACGTCCTTAATCAACCGCTCCAGTATCTGCCGGCCCAAACCAGTGCGGGTCATTTCGCGGCCGCGGAAAAAGATCGTGGCCTTTACTTTGTCTCCTCCATCGAGAAAGCGGAGTACGTGATTTTTCTTGGTCTCGTAATCGTGGTCGTCCACATTGATGCGGAATTTGACCTCTTTTACGGTGATCGTTTTCTGGTGCTTCTTCGCCTCGCGCTCTTTCTTCTCCTGCTGGTAGAGATATTTCCCGTAGTCCATGATGCGGCAGACGGGAGGCTGCGCGGTGGGCGAAATCTCGACCAGATCCAGGTTCTTGCTGCGGGCCAATTTGAGCGCTTCGAAGGGAGGCATGATGCCGATTTGCCCGCCCTCATCATCAATCACGCGAATTTCGCGGGCTCGAATGCGGTCATTGGTTCGGATAAAGCGTTTGTCGATACGGTCCTCCGCGCTTGATGCGACTGGGAATAGGAAATTATAACATGGGGATTCGGGGCAGCCTCTTCGGATGCCAACAATCGAAACGGGAGGTTGGAGAATCCAATAAGGCATGCGAGCAAAGCGGCTGATGGTCTTCATTGTGATTATCCAGTCTGTTCTCTTTCTGACTCATTTTTTTCTCTATGAGACGTGGACGTTTGCGCCCACTGGAGGCCGCGCCTGGAGGCGCCCTGTGGATCAAACTGGGGCTCGGCCTTTTGTCGGTAAGCTTTGTTGCCGCTTCGTTATTCGCCTATCGCTATACCAACGCCGGACTGCGCGCGTTTTACCGGGTTGCCGCGGTTTGGTTGGGTTTGCTGACTTTCCTCTTCCTCGCGGCGGTTTCTTCGTGGCTTGTTTTTGGACTTGGGCGGCTGGCGGGGCTCGCCGTGAACTTCCACGGGACAGTGGAATTGTTCTTCGGTGTGGCGATCGTTGCCGGATTCTACGCGGTTTTCAACGCTAGCTGGACGCGAATCACGCGAACCACGGTCCGGCTCGCGAACTTGCCCGAGACGTGGCGCGGGCGAAGAGCGGCCCTGATCAGCGACGTTCATCTGGGGCACGTCCGAAACGGCAGCTTTTTGCGCCGCATGGTTGCGAAGATTTTGCGGGAAGAGCCAGACGCGATTTTTATCGCCGGAGATCTGTACGACGGTACGGCCATCGACGCGGGACGTGCGGCCGAACCGTTGAGCGAACTGACCGCGCCGCACGGCGTTTATTTTGTCGCTGGAAATCACGAGCAGTTCGGAGATGACAGCAAGTATCTGGGCGCCATTGCCGCGGCCGGAGTACGTGTGCTTAGCAACGAGAAGGTGGAGGTGGATGGCATGCAGATTATCGGCGTGCCTTACCGGAATGCGGCGCACGGACAGTTAGCGTCGACGCTAAACGGCATTGGCCTGGATCGCGGGCGCGCCAGCATTCTATTGACGCACGCCCCCGATCATCCTGAAGTCGCCGAGGCTGCGGGCATTTCGCTACAGCTATCGGGCCACACCCACCTGGGCCAGTTCATCCCATGGAGTTGGATGGCGCGGAGGATGTACCGCCAGTTTGTATACGGCCTAAGCCAGATCGGGAAGATGCAGGTTTTCACTTCGAGCGGGGCAGGAACCTGGGGACCACCGCTGCGACTCGGATCGAATCCTGAAATCGTAATGCTTGAGTTCCAATAAGGCTCGCGAGGGCGCCTACCCGGCTTCGTTTACTGGAGTATACATCAGAATGCCATGTTAGCCGAAACGCAATTCGATAAGCCCGTGTACCACGAGTCCGCGGAACCATCACCGTTGCCATCAAGGAACCGCCGAGCCCTCCGGAAACCCGGACCTCCAGTGCGCGAGCCCGATCACAATCCCGACCAGATCTGATTCCGTTATTCGGCGTGAGTTTCGAGAGCGCACTATGCTTGCAGGAGCGAATTCAGGAGCCGCGCCAACTCGGCCTTTTGCTGAGGCTTGGTCGTGGAATCAGGGCGGTCCTCGGTAAGCTGCGCGAGTTGTTGCGCCAGGATGCGGGCGGCGATTTGTTGAGGCAGGTAGATCGTGCCCCGTGGCGGAGTCAGATCCCAGCTGGTTTTGTCGCGGCGAATCAGGGGCCACCGTTGTCGATCCGAATGCCTGCGAACGTCCGCCTTGCCGCCTGCGAGAGAAACCAGTTTTTCGATCTGAACCTCTGCCCAGCCCTGGTTGCCAGAGATGTGTACTTTGCTGACCGCGAAGTGGTCAAACACAATTAGAGGTTGAGCCGACCTGAAGAGGTCGCGCCCACGCAGGTTTTCTTCCGAGTCCGTGCAGGTTTGCAGGAAAGCTGCTTCCACCTGATCGGGCTTGGGATGACTGAAATGCACCACCGGAACTCCACAGCCGGGGATCGTTGTGCTCACGGCTTGGTTTGCCGCAAAGTGGCTTGCCGCAAGCCTGGTGGAGGGACGAGTCTCGCCAGAGGATGCATCCGAAGCATCAGGCGCTATGTCCTCAGCCGCCGGCTGGTGCGGTCCCGCGTCATGCAAAGTGGTGGGATTCAAGCTTGCAGTCCGGAGCGAACCGGAGAGCGCGGCACTTGGAGCCGCTTTGACATAACGAAAGAAATGCGGTCGGCCTCTTTGCTTCCAATATGGCGCATCGTAGGAATCGACTCCGGGGCCCGAGTTCAGCAGGCTGAAAAACGAATGCTGAGCGGGATGAGACCACGATCCCGGCATGTCCGCGCCAGACAGCCAAGTCGCCCGGCTGGGGATTTGTCACGCGCTGAAATTCGTCAATTCCCAGGTATAGGTCCCAAGACGGCGCGTATGCATAATGAAAACCGGCGCGTTCATAGAGCGCGTGGACAAGGTGAGAGCAATCGGCGGTGGAAACCGGATGATGACGGGAATCCAGTGCGGCGCCGAGAATCGCCAAGCCTTCATCCGAGGTCAGAGGCCGGGAACTGGTGGTTGTGGGCTGCGAGCCAGGGTCTTCGCGAGTGGCTCGATAGGCCCCATTTGGCCCCTGCCTCTGTTGCGCCAATCCGGCAGGGGCGCCGGCCAGGCAGAACAGAAGTAACCAAAGGGCGAGTTTGGCATGAAACCGCATCGTCGGTTTATACCCCGCCCTCGTAAGGCGCCCTAGGTCACAGGGGTGCCACTCAGGCGCACGAAAAGCGCGCTGACCTGAGATGCACTTTAGGGTTAGAGAGGTTTACCCGCGTGCGGGGTTAGCGCAATCCGCGCTGCGCGGCCCTACCGGACCACCAGCCTGGTGAACGGGAATACATAGGCCTGGAGGGTTACCAGAATTCCAACCAGGGCCGCGAGGGCGATGCTGTGGAAGAAGACGAAACGCAGGATGTCGCCTTCGTGTCCGTACCACTCGGTGGCGGTGCTGGCTACGACGATGCTCTGCGCATCGACCATTTTGCCCATCACGCCACCCGCGCTGTTGGCTGCGCTCATCAGGACGGGAGAGAGCCCGATCTGCTGCGCGGAGATCTTCTGCAGGCTGCCAAACAGCACGTTGGAAGCGGTGTCCGAGCCGGTCAAAGCCACGCCCAGCCAACCCAGCAGCGTACCGAAGAATGGATATAAATGTCCGGTTCGCGCGAAGGCAAGGCCCATCGTGGCGTCCACCCCCGAGTAGCGGGTCATGATGCCAATCGAAAGCATGGCCGCGATGGTCATCAGCGAGAACCGGATGTGCCATATGGTTTGAAACCACATGGCAATAATCTTCGGCAGCGAGAGGCCCATGATGAAGCCGGAGATGATCGCCGCGAATAATATCCCCGAGCCCGTGGCCGAGATCCAGTTGAAGCCGAACACTGCGGCCTCGGGCGTAGGTTTCACCACCACCGGGGGCATGCGTTGCGAAAGCTTGTTGAGACCGGTCACGGGAATCTGCGGGTTGGTGATCTTGCTCGGAGGAGTCGACCAACTGCTCAGCGATGGGAACACCTTTTCCGGAGTATTCATGATCTTCTTGCCGGTGGTCGTGCCCCAGCAGAAAACGCATACGCTGAGCACCAGCCATGGCAGCCAGGCGCGAGCGACCTCGCCACGGCTGTAACCGTGCTGGCCGCGAGCGGCGCGATGCTCAGCTTCCTGATGTCCCTCGTGTCCCCAAATCGTTTTCGGCTGCCATATCTTCAGGAACAAGACAAGGCACAACATCGAGACGATGGCCGCACCAATGTCCGTCAGCCACGGCCCATGGAAGTTCGAAATCAGGAATTGCGGGATGGCGAAGGTGACGCCGGCCACTGCAACGGCCGGCCAGATTTCCTTCATCCCTTTGTATCCGGCGTAGGCCCACACCAGCCAGAACGGCACCAATACGGAGAAGAATGGCAGGATGCGCCCAACCTGCGCGCCCAGAGTGAACTCAGAAAATCCAGTGACCGCGGCCAGCGCGATGATGGGCGTGCCCAGCGCGCCGTAGGCTACCGGTGCAGTATTAGCGATCAGGGACAATCCCGACGCCTGCAGCGGCTTAAAGCCCAGGCCGATCAGAATCGCTGCGGTCACCGCGACCGGCGTTCCGAACCCGGATGCGCCCTCAAAGAACGCGCCGAAGGAGAAAGCGATCAGCAGCAGTTGCAGCCGAGTGTCCTGGGTGATGCCGGTCATGCTCTGCTGCAGGACCTTGAAGCGTCCGGTCAACAGCGTCATGCGGTAGAGAAAGATGACGTTCAGGATGATCCAGCCGATCGGGAACAGTCCATAGAGGGCGCCATAAATGGCGGTGATGCTCGCCATTTTGATCGGCATGTGGAAAATGCTGACGGCGATCAGCCACGCGGTGACCAGGCCCAGCACAGCGGAGTAGTGCGCTTTCATGCGGAAGATCGCGAGGGTTCCGAGGAGCACGACGACCGGGACAGTGGCGATCATCGTGGAAAGCCACCAGTGCCCAAGGGGATCGTAGCCTTGCGCCCAAGGCACGGTTGGCGTTACACCGGACCAAGCCAGCACGATCAGCGTGACTAGAACCAAAGCCATCAGGATGGCGGGAATTGGCCCTCCGGCTTCCGGCTTGCTGGCCGGAGGTGGGGCGGAAGATGAAGCGGAAGAAGGATTAGCTACGACGGCCATAAGCACCTCGTTCGTACCTGCCGCGGACGGCGGCGCACCAACGAAATCGCATTAGCTGGACTTCTCCGGCATCAAGAGTCGTCGAGGCGACGAAGAAGTGTAGAGCTGTCGAAGTTTCTCAACCCGACGACTTTGCGGCCCGGATTGTATCACAGCCGCGAACATGCGCCGGTCACACGAACGCCTACGATACAAACATGCGTCTGTCTCAGCAGACCAGAAACCACCAGCGGCGGAAACTGCTCAAGTTTCTGGACAGCGGCTGCTCGGCATGGAGAGGGGAAGACCATCCCGAATTCGCCCTTGGCACCACAGCGTGGGTACGCCACTTGCGCCAGCACAGTGAAGGACGCGGCGTGGGAGGAGATTCGAAAATATCCGGAAGTCAGAAGTAACTACCTACGAGACCAGATCTAGAACCGAGTCGGCAGGAACCGTCACAGTTCCAACCAGCGCGCCATCTTCTACGGCCTCGACCAGCGCGGTGATCCACCGGTTCGCCTCGTCGGCGTCCCTTCAGATACAGCTTCTGATAATTGTCGGTAAGGGCTTCGGTGAATTCCCCGTCGGAGCCGGCATGAACCACATTGAGCGTGATGGCTTCCAGCGTTTTGCCGAGGAACGATTGCATGAAGGCGAGTTTCTTCTCGGCAGCGAGATCACGCAGGATTCGGTTGCGTTCGCGGGCGATTTGTACCGGGACTTGATTCGGCATGGCGGCGGCCGGCGTGCCGGGACGCGCGGAGTAGGTAAAGACGTGCAGATAAGTCAAGGGCAGCTCTGCGATTAGGCGGCGAGTGGCTTCGAATTCGGCATCGGTTTCGCCGGGGAATCCGGCCATGACGTCGGCGCCGATGGCGGCGGTGGGCATGGCTGCGCGAATCTTTTCGATCTTCTCGCGATAGTGCCAGGGACGGTATTTGCGATGCATGCGGCGCAGCACTGCGTCACTCCCGGATTGCAGCGGCACGTGCGCGTGCTTGGCGATGCGCGGCGACGAGGCAACCAGTGCAATGAGTTCGTCCGACCAATCCATAGGCTCGACGGAGGAGATGCGGAGTTTTTCGAGCTGCGTTTCGGAGAGGACTGCTCGGATTAGATCTTCAAAACGCGGCTCCCGGCTTTCCAGATCTCTTCCCCAGCGCCCGAGGTTGATGCCGCTGATCACGACTTCGCGGTAGCCTGCGGCCACCAGCGTATTCACTTCGCGAATGATCCGGGGCAGGGGCAACGATCGGCTTTGGCCGCGAACACTTGGGATCACGCAGAAAGAACAGCGGTTGTCGCATCCGTCCTGCACTTTGAGGTTGGGGCGAGTGCGTTCATTTTCGTGAGAGCCGCCGGCATCGAACACGGGGGCGGCCAGCAGTTCGGTGTGGGCGAAGATGTCGGAGACGAAGAGCGGTCGTTGGTCGTTCGTCTCGTCGCTCGGCTCAGGGCAGGCTAAGAGCGGTCGTTGGCTGGAGGGGAGGAGCGTGTCGAGCGAGATGAATGCTCCGCGCCGTGGAGTAATTTCATTAAGCACGATTTCTGCGAGTTGATGTTTGTGGGAGTTGCCGATCACGCAGCTTACGCCCGGCAGGTCAGAGATTTCCTGGGGAGCGCGCTGGGCATAGCATCCGGTGACGATGATTTTTGCCAGCGGATTCTGGCGCTGCACGCGCCGGATAGCGGCGCGGGCATCCCGATCCGCCGAATTCGTGACGGTGCAGGTATTCAAAATGACCAGGTCGGCTTGTGTGGCGTCGGCACGGGCCAGGCCGCGGGATTCAAACTGACGTTCGAGGGCGGCGCCGTCGGCTTGGGTGGCGCGGCATCCGAAGTTTTCCACGTGGTAGGTGGGCACGGGACTATCGTAGCGCATCACGCGCTTTCGCGGTTGCCGGGCCGCCGTCGCCGAAGCACATTGCCGCCTCGGCAACGCACGGAGACCTTGATGGCCGTCAGGCGGAGGCTACAGTCCTCTTCTGCGTGAAGCATTCGCGGCAGAGGATGGGACGGCCTTGTGTGGGACGGAAGGGCACAGTTGTGTCCTTGCCGCACTGCGAGCAGGTGGCGCGAGTCTCGACTCGCGTGTACTGCGGGGCGCGCGGCGATGGGCTGGCGGTGAGCACGGCGACGCGCTTGGACTTGCAGGTTTTGCAGCGCTTGGGTTCATTCTTGAACCGTTTGTCATGAAAAAAGAGTTGTTCCCCGGCGGTGAAGACGAAGTCGGCACCGCAATCGACGCAGGTCAGTACCTTGTCCTGAAATTCCATTGAGGATGGCTCCCTTGTGCCCGTGCTTGCGCCCGCCACCGCGGGGAAGGCGGTGGCACAGAACAAACACAGGTTGTGTACATCCCCCTCAAACTGCCCCTGGACTCGGCCCGCCACGCACCTAGAACGGCGCGTGGATACAACTACTCCCGCAAAATGCCGAACAGAATGATGAGTATTCGAGTAATCCCTCGTGCAACTCTCTCCGGTGGGGGCCAGATGGAGCAGGGCCACCCCGGGAAGGGGCGACCCTTTCATGCCTCTAGTCTTGCTCCTTGCGAACCTTCTTGCGAGCGCGCTTGCGAGCGAGCGCCGCTTTCACACGTTTCTTCTCACCGGGCTTCAGGTAAAAGGAGTGGCGCTTGACTTCTTTGATAATGTCTTCCTGCTGCACTTTGCGCTTGAAGCGGCGCAGAGCGTTTTCGAGGGATTCACCCTCTTGCAGTCGAATTTCCGCCAAACAGACACACCCCCAAACTGGTCCGGTGGGACCGGATAGTTATTACAAGGATTGCGCGGGAAGTCAAGTGGGGGGAACGAATTGGTAGTGGTGCTTTAGTGTGGAGATGGGAAATGCAAGAAAAAAGGCCCTCGGAATCGCTATGACCCCACTACCGAACGAATTTAGGGGAGGATAGAGATGGGGGTCGGGGGGCTGAGCCCTTCGTCTCCTTCACGCGAGCTGAGAAGTTCCCTGCTACACTGGGTGAGTATCAGATTTCCTCGTTTCTGCATCTAACTGACTGTGTATCCGCAACTTGTGCATTTCGGGCGGTTTTTCCTGCCGACTTATGGCTTCCTGGTTTCCATGGGGGTGCTGATCGGTTTGTGGATCAGCGTGCGGAACTCCGAGCGCCTGGGGATTGATGGCGAGAAGGCCTGGAACCTGGGAATTCTGGTGGTGCTGTGCGGGATCGTGGGCGCAAAGGTGCTCTACGTGATCAACGAGTGGGGCAGTTACGCGGCGCACCCGTCGGAGATTTTCAGCATCGCCACACTGCAGGCCGGGGGAGTTTTTTCCGGCGGATTGATCGCCGCGTTTCTCGCGGCGTGGTGGTACGTGCGCAGGCATCATCTGCCGGCGCTGAGAACTTGCGATGCGTTTGCGCCGGGGCTGGCGCTGGGGCACGCGATCGGCCGCATCGGATGCTTCGCAGCGGGTTGCTGCTACGGAAAAGAAACCCATCACTTTTGGGGAGTGGTGTTTCGCAATCCGCTGGCGAATCAGATTACGGGCACTCCTCTGAACGTGCCGCTCGAGCCGACGCAACTGTTCGAGTCGGCGGTGGAACTGGCGAATTTCTTCTTTCTGATGTGGCTGCTGAAGCGCCGGAAATTCGATGGCCAGGTATTTGGCGCGTTCCTGTTCATCTATGGAGTGGCGCGGTTCTTTCTGGAATATTTGCGGGACGATCCGGGGCGCGGCTCAGTGTTCGGCGGAGCTATGACCGGGACGCAGTTGATCGCGATTGGGCTGGTGGTCGGCGGCGGGTTGATCTGGTGGTTGCGGCCAGGGGCTAAGAACGTGACGGCGCAGCCGGTGGGGGCTACACGGTAGGTGGTTTTCAACGGAGCCGACACAGGGAAAGACAACCTGAGCTGGCGCTTCCAGTGTTCCCGATTCCCTTCTAATATGCTTCCATCAATGCCGGAAGCCTTTCCCATCCTCATTTCTATCGCCCCCGAAGATGCGGGCAAGCGCCTGGATCAGTTCCTCACTGCGTGGCTTGAGTCCATCAGCCGCGCCCGCGTGCAGGAACTGATCACCGAAGGCAAGGTTCTGGTTAACGATGCTCCGGCGAAAGCTTCAGTCAAGCTGCGCGGCGGGGAGCGCATTAGCGTGCTGGGCGAGGCGCAGCGGTCGCCTCTCAAGGCCGTTGCCGAAAAGATTCCGCTCGACATTGCTTATGAAGACGACGATCTCGCCGTGATCAACAAACCTGCGGGAATGATGGTGCACGCCGGGGCGGGGGCGAGCGATGATGCGCGCAATCGCGGGACGCTCGTGAATGCTTTGCTGCATCATCTGAAGAGTCTGTCCGGAGTGGGCGGGGCGTTGCGGCCGGGGATTGTGCATCGTCTGGATAAAGAGACCAGCGGGTTGATTGTGGTGGCAAAGAACGATGCCGCACACCGCAAGCTGAGCGCGCAGTTTGCTGCGCGCGAGGTAAAGAAGAAATATGTGGCGCTGGTGCATGGCTGGGTGAAAAAAGATTCGGGAACGCTGGCACAGAGCATCAGCCGCGATCGCGTCCGGCGCACGCGCATGACTACGCGGCTTGAGGGTGGGCGGACGGCGGTGACGCATTATCGCGTGGTGCGGCGGCTCGATACTAAATTCGGAAAGTTCACTTTTCTCGAGGTGAAGATCGATACTGGGCGGACGCACCAGATTCGGGTGCATGTGGCGGCGATGGGGCATCCGGTGGTTGGGGATACGATGTATGGGGCTCCGGCAGCGGCGCGGGGGAAAAATGCGGTGATTGTTTTGCGGAGAAATTTTCTTCATGCGGCGGAGTTGGAGTTCCGGCATCCCCGAACCGGGGAGTCAATTGCGCTGAAGAGTGAATTGCCGGAGGAGTTGCGGGAGTTTCTGAGGAAGGTGGAGTAGTAGGGATTTCTTTGGCGCGGCGAAAGTCAAAGGCTCTAAACACAGGGAGCACAGAGGATCACAGGGGAAAATCTGTTTGGTCTTCTTGGAAGTGCCGCCGTCTTGACTGAGTGCGCTTCGAGAAACGGTTCCGGATATAATTGCGACATAATGACGGGCGTTCTTACGAGAAACATCTTCCCGAGTTCAGCGGTGCGGTGGGCAGCGGTCTTGCTGCTGGTGGCGGGATTGCGACAGGTTGGGATGGCGCAGGCTGCAGCTCAGCCTGGGGCTGCGGCAGCGCAATTGGCGACCGTGTCGCAGAATGCCTCCGGTGAGAATGCTGGCCAGTCGAAGTCCGGCGAACAAAAGCCCGGAGAACAAAATTCCGGAGAAGCAGGCCCGAACGGCGATATCCCTCGCATCAAGGTGGGCATCAACGAAGTGAGTGTGGTGTTCACGGTGACGGATAAGCACGGGAAACGCGTAACCGATCTGAAGCAGGCGGATTTTAGCTTTGTGGACGACAACAAGCCCGCGGCGGAGATCCGGAGCTTCCATGCGGAAACGAATCTGCCGCTGCAAGTGGGCCTGCTGATCGACGCCAGCAACTCGGTGCGCGACCGGTTCAAGTTCGAGCAGGAATCGGCGATTGAGTTTTTGAACCAGACGGTGCGGCGGGGCTATGACCAGGCAATGGTCGTGGGGTTCGACGCGACTCCGGAAGTGACCCAGGATTTCACTGACGACACCGAGAAGCTGGGGCAAGGCGTGCGCCAGTTGCGTCCGGGCGGCGGAACGGCGCTGTACGATGCGCTGTACTATGCTTGCCGCGACAAGCTGCTGAAGAAAGCGCAGAACGGGCCGACGCGGCGGGCGATCATCCTGCTGAGCGACGGCGAAGACAACCTGAGCCACGTGACCCGCGAGGAAGCGATTGAGATGGCGCAGCGGGCGGAAGCGATCGTGTACACGATCAGCACGAACGTGAGCGGCACCAAGGGAGCGGGCGACAAGGTGCTGGAGCGCATTGCGGATGCGACGGGAGGGCGGGCGTTTTTTCCCTTTCAGATTCGCGATGTTTCGAACGCGTTTGCCGAGATCCAGGAAGAGCTGCGCAGCCAGTACGCCGTATCCTATAAGCCGGCGGACTTGAAAGCGGACGGGCACTTTCGAACGATTGAGATCGTTGCGCTTGACCGCAAGAACTTCCGCGTGCGGGCGCGGCGGGGGTGGTACGCGCCGGTGCAGTAAAGCAGTTTCTAGCCTTTAGCTTCTAGCTCGAGTCAAATACTTCCATACTTTCACGCAGGCAACAAAGAATGCCGGGATATTCAGGCACACCACTTCCGAAAAAATTGGGTATTAAGGCGGGGTTTCGCGTTCGGTTGACGAATGCTCCTGCGGAAGTGCAGGCGGAATTGGGCGCGGAGTTGGCGGAGTGCGACGCGGTGAAGCAAGGAGAACGGCTGGATTTTGCGATGATTTTCACCAAGTCTCGCGCGGAGTTGACCAGAGAGTTCCGGCGAACCGCGAAAGAGCTTGCTCCGGCAGGGATGTTGTGGGTGAGCTGGCCGAAGAAAAGCTCTGGCGTGAAGACCGACCTGGACGAAAATGTGGTGCGGGGCATTGGGCTCGACGCGGGGTTAGTGGATGTCAAGGTGTGCGCAGTGACAGAGGTGTGGTCGGGGCTGAAGTTCGTGCGGCGGCTGACGGATCGAAAGAAAATAACGTACCGAAGGTAGTAATTAATGGATCCGCCTTCAACTTTGCTGGTCGGTTAGCCGGGAAGGTTGAAGGCGTGTCGCTTCTGTAAAACCGTCGATTGAAAAGCTAGTTCAGGCTGGTATCCTCCACCAGGTGCGCCGCAAGAAAGAGGACGGCCAATACCAGCAACAGATGAATCATCATGCTAGCGACGTGGAACATCAGAAAGCCTCCCGCCCACAGGATGAGCAGCCACATGGAGATCACCAGGAATGGCCCAGTCCTCATTTTCCACCTCAGGAAGACCTGCAAGCGCCTCGAGCTTGCGCAGCGATCCAGAAATTACTTCTTGCTTATATCGCGGAGCCGGGCTGGTAGCGTATCGGCAAAAGGCTGTAAATCTCTAGAGGCAAAGTAGTAGAAGGCAGAGTGAAGATCAGGAGCCAGGCATGGTGCGAGTGGGATTGATTGGATTCGGCTTGGCGGGGCAGGCGTTTCATGCGCCCGTAATCCGGGGCGTGCCGGGGATCGAACTGGCTTGCATTGTGGAGCGCAGGGGAACGCGAGCGCGGGAAAAATATCCCGACGTGCGGGTGGCGCGGACGCTCGAGGAGTTGCTGGCGGATAAGGAAATCCAGCTCTGCGTGGTCGCGACGCCGAACGATTCGCACTTTGAATTGGCGCGAACGTGTTTATTGGCGGGGCGGGATGTGGTAGTGGACAAGCCTTTCGCGCCGACGCAGAGGGAGTCCGAGGAACTCGTGCGACTGGCGGCCGAGCGCGGGCGGCTGATTACCGTCTATCAGGACCGGCGATGGGACGGCGATTTTGCAACCCTGAAAAAGATTGTGCAGTCGGGCGCTCTCGGGACTGTGGTGGAATATGAGTGCCGGTTTGACCGCTTTCGCCCCGAGCCGAAGCCGAATGCGTGGCGGGAACGCGCGGATCAGCCCGGAGCCGGCGTTCTGTTTGACCTGGGGCCGCATGTGATCGATCAGGCGCTGGTGCTGTTTGGAGAGCCGCGCTCGATTACAGCATCGGCGTTCTGCGAGCGAGCGACCTCGCACGTGGATGATTCGTTTGATGTTTGCCTGGAATATGCCACGCTGCGGGCGTTGGTGCGGGCGCGAATCATCGCGTTTGCGCCGGGGCCGCATTTTCTGCTTCATGGGACGAAAGGATCTTTTGTGAAGTACGGAGTGGATCCACAAGAAGTGCGGCTGCGAGCAGGGGATTTTCCGCAAGGGACGGATTGGGGCGCGGATTGGGGTGAAGAAGCGGAAAGCTTGTGGGGAACTTTAAGCCTGGTGGGCGAGCCGAGTGTGAAAGTGAAAACGGGGCGCGGAGATTATCGCGGGTTCTACGCAAATGTGCGGGATGCGATCGAGAAGAAGGCTTCGCTCGAAGTTACGCCACAGCAGGCGTTGCGGACCATGCGGGCAATCATGCTCGCGCACAAAAGCAGCGGGGAGCGGCGGACAGTGGGGTGGGAAGAAGCGGTGGAGTAGGGACCCGCAGCCATCCTCCGCGCGGGCGCGGGAGGCATTCCTTCGTTTGGATTAGACTGAACATGCGATGCCGCTCCCCGTTTACCGCCTTCGCCGCTGGCTGGCCGTGATCGCGTTGCTGTTTATCGCGGTGATCGCGGGGACATATTTCTATGCCCGTGTCCGGCTGCGCAATGTGCTGAATGAGATTCCCAACAAGATTGGGATCGACATCAAGCAGACGGCGAATGGGTTTCAATTCTCCAAGTCCGACGGCAAGCGAACGCTGTTCACCGTCCAGGCCAGCAAGCTCAAGCAATTCAAGCTGGATGGAAGCGCCGAACTGCACAACGTCAGCATCGTCCTCTACGGGCGTGATTCCTCCCGCTTCGATCAGATCTACGGGGACGACTTTTCCTACGACAAGACATCAGGCAACGTTACGGGACACGGCCAGGTGCAGATCGACCTGGAAGCTAATCCGACCGGCGTGACCGGACCGGACCAGGTCACTCCCCGGGAACTCAAGAATCCCATCCACCTCGAGACCAGAGACCTGGTATTCAACCAGGAAAGCGGCGATGCAAGCACCAACGCGCGGGTCGACTTTCGTACGCCGCAAGCCACTGGGTGGGCCGTGGGCGTGCAGTATTCCGGGAAGACAAACATGCTTACGCTGGTGTCGCAGATTCACATGACGATGGGCGGACCGAAGGCCGAAAACCTTTTCGCCACTCACGGCAGAATCACGCATGATCCGCATGAAGTCGTGCTGGAGCATCCCCGCTTGCAGAGCGAAAGCGGAACCGTGGAAGCGGAGCAGGCGACGTTATTCCTGGGACCGGACAACGAGGTGCAGCGCGTGCTGGCCACGGGGAATGTGAGTGCGGAATCTGCAGGGGAAGACGCTGACCCCATGCGCGCCCGCGCCGACGAAGCCGAAGCGTTGCTCACGGGCAAGCAAAACCTGCTGCACTCGGCAACGCTTACCGGCAACGTCCACGTGGAGCGTATCGGAGCGCAACCAATGCAGGGCGATGCCGGACGGGCGATCCTGGATTTCCTAGGCCAAAACCAACTCCAGAAGGTGCACGCAATGGATGGAGTCCATCTGGCGCAGCACGGCGACAGTGTCGACCGGCCCGCGCCCGATGCTTCGGGAAATTCCTCGGCAGCTCAGGATTTCGACCTTACCGCTCCGGTGGTCGATTTCTTTGTGGTTGAGGGTAACCGCCTGGACCATGCCGAAACTTCCGGCGCGGCGAAGATCACAATCTCCCCGGCGCAGAATTCGAGTGCGAACTCGCAAGCTTCCACCCAGCGTACCGTGATCACCGCCGGTCGCTTCGATGCAAAATTTGCCGCGACCCCTGACGGCTCCAGCCGACTGAGTTCGATCCACGGCGCGCCCGATGCCAAGATTGTGAATCTGGCTCCGGGGTTGCCGGCTCGTGTGAGTACAAGTCAAACGCTGAATGCCACGTTTTTCCCGCAGGGAGGGATTGAGTCCATCATCCAACTGGGCAGCGTCGCATACGATGACGGCCAGGCTCCCAGCAAACGAACACAAGCCTGGGCGGACAAAGCTCTCTACACTCCCGCCGACCGGATCCTAGTGCTCACCGGCAGTCCACGCGTCTCCGAGGGCGCCATGCTCACAACCGCTCAGACAATCCGCATCAATCGCGCCACGGATGATGCCTTCGCCGACGGCAACGTCAAGAGCACCTACAGCGAACTCACAGAACAACCGAACGGCGCGCTGCTTGCGTCCGCTTCACCGATTCACGTGACGTCAGCTACCATGTTGGCGCACAACTCTCCTGCCGTCGCTCTGTACCAGGGCAACGCACGTCTGTGGCAGGACGCGAACATCGTTGAGGCCCCTTCGATCCAGTTCGACCGGGATCGCCGTTTCCTGGTGGCCCAGGGCACGGCAGCGCAACCTGTCTCCACCGTGTTGGTTCAGGCAAAGCTGCTTCAGCCGGAAAAAGCTCAGGCAAATGCGAGTGCAAATACCAGTAATGTGGTGCGTGGAACGGCTCAGGCTGGAGGAGAACACAAAACCAAGAGAAAACCTGAGGAAAAGCCCGGCGATACCGGCCCTGTGGCCATCACTTCAGCTCGGCTCACCTATGCCGATGCCGAACGCAAAGCGCACTACGAGGGCGGAGTAAAAGCCAAAGGCACGGGCTTCACCGCTTCCTCCAGCACCATGGACGCCTATCTTCTGCCGCGAAGACAAACCTCAAGCAATCAACCACTTGCCGGGCCTATTTCGGGACCAGGCCAACTCGATCACATCGTCGCCCAGGGCAACGTGCGCGTCATCCAACCGATCCGAAGAGCCGAAGGGCAAACCCTGGTTTACACGGCCTCCGACGACAAGTTCGTCCTCACCGGCGGACCGCCCAGCATTTTTGATGCCGAACGGGGCAAGATTACCGGCGTTTCGTTGACTTTCTTCAGGGCCGATGATAGGGTGCTCGTAGAAGGCGAAGCAAGTACTCCTGTGGTAACTCAAACGCGAGTGGCCAAGTAAATGGCAAGATAAATGCGTACCCTAGCCACCGATGAGATTGGCAAGTCGTATCGTGGCCGCCGAGTTGTAAATGGTGTCAGCTTACGCGTCGAGCAGGGTGAAGTCGTTGGTTTACTGGGCCCTAACGGTGCGGGCAAGACAACCACTTTCTACGCCATTGTAGGCCTGATCCCCCCTGATACTGGCCGCGTGTTGTACGACGGTCAGGATGTTACTGACGTTCCCATGTACCTGCGGGCGCGCCAGTATGGCATCAGTTATCTCCCGCAAGAAGCTTCGGTTTTTCGCAAGCTCACGGTTGAAGAGAACATCCTCGCGGTGCTGGAGGCTCAGCCGATGTCCTGGCACGAGCGCCGCGAGAAGATGGAGAAATTTATCGATGAACTTGGCTTGGAGCACATCCGGCAGAATCGGGGCTATGCCCTATCCGGCGGCGAACGCCGTCGCGTCGAAATTGCCCGCTGCCTGTGCATCAACCCAACCTTCATTTTGCTCGACGAACCTTTTTCCGGGATCGATCCCATCGCCGTTCTCGACCTGCAGAAAATCATCAGCGGCCTGCGGGCCAGCGGCATCGGAGTGCTGATCACCGATCACAATGTGCGCGAGACGCTCTCGGTAACCGACCGCGCCTACATCATCGACGACGGCCGAATCTTCCGCCAGGGCCAGCCCGAACAACTGGCCGCCGATCCGGAAGTAAGGCGCGTGTATCTGGGAGAGAGCTTCTCGCTGGTGTGAAAAGGCAGTGGTCAGTGACTTTTATGGTTTTGCTTCAGCACAAACTGAGCGTCAAGCTGTCGCAGCGCCAGATTCTCACCCCGGGTCTGGTGCAGATGGTTTCCGTCCTGGCGCTCAACAAGCTTGAACTCAAGGACATGATCAATGCCGAGATGGTCGAAAACCCGGTCCTCGAAGAGCTTGAAGAATCAGTCCCGCTGATCGATGAGGTTGGCCGCAAGGAAGAAGACCGCGATCGTCCCACCAAGACTTCCACCGAAGAAACTCCCATCGTCGCTGAAAAGAAAGACCCGTTCGAGGAAATCGATTTCGGATCTTTCTTTCAGGACTATCTCGATCCCGGCTACCGCACCCGCGGCGAGATGGAGGAGATCGAGCGGCCGTCGTTTGAGAACTTCCTCTCCAGACCCACCACTTTGACCGACCACCTGGCCTGGCAACTCGGCGCTTTGAGCCTGCGGCGCGAGGTGCGCGAGGCGGCCGAGCAGATCATCGGGAACCTCAACGAAGACGGCTACCTGATTGCCAGCAACGACGAGATGTTGGGCGTGGCGCCACCCGCCCCGCCGGAAGCCGACGCCGCCGCCGCAAGAAATATTGTCAGTGAAGCTGCTGCCCTGGGATTGGGCCAGGACGAGCCGGAGTCGAACGAAACAGCTCCCGAGGAGGCATATCCCGAAGCCAGCCTTTCGACGATCGATGTGAACGACTTGATCGGCGCGGCGGCGAGCGCGACCGAATTCCCTCCAGGCGATGCGGCGGCCGGGAGTTCTTTGGGCAGAATGGATGCCGTCTCAGCCACCAGTTCGCCGCCCGAATCTTCCCTCGCCTCACGAACCGGAGATTCCGCCGCTGCGGTCGCGTCCGCGCCTTCGCGCCCGGTCTACAAATCCACCTTTACACCTGCAGACCTTCAGGAAGCCCTCGAAGTGATTCGCCAGCTCGACCCTCCCGGCGTGGGTTGCCGCACTCTGCGCGAATGCCTGCTTCTCCAGTTGCGCCATCATCAGCAACAGCTTGCACTGCCCAAAAACGGAGAGAAAAACGGCAACGGCACCGCGCAAGTCCTGCAAGACGCCATCGCCGTCGTCGACCAGCATTTGCGCGCACTGCAGAGCAAACAGCACAAGGAAATCGCCAAGGCGATCGGACGCCCCGCCGATGCCGTACAGCAGGCAATCGACTACATCCGCACTCTCGATCCCCGCCCCGGCCTGCAGTACAACAAAGTCCAGGCCCGCCTGATCGAACCTGATGTCGCTTTCATCAAGCACGGCGACGAGTGGCTGGTGCTAATGAACGACGACGACCTGCCTCAGCTCCGCCTCAATCCCGCTTACAAGAAGCTGGTAACCCGCGACACGAACGACAAGACCACGCGCGACTACGTCAAGGAGCGCTACAAGAGCGCCATCCAGCTCATCAAGAATATCGAGCAACGCAAACAGACCATCACCAAGGTGTGTTACTGCATCGTCGCCCGCCAGCAGGATTTCCTCGAGCGAGGTATCGATTACCTGAAACCCATGATGATCAAGGAGGTGGCCGAAGAAATCGGTGTCCATCCCTCCACCGTGAGCCGTGCCGTGGCCAGCAAATACGCGCACACACCTCAAGGCGTATTCGAGCTGCGCTACTTCTTCAGCGAAAGCGTGCAGGGACCCGAGGGCGGCAACACGAGTTTGCTAATCCTGAAACGCCGCGTCAAAAAGTTGATCGACGAAGAAGATCCCAGCCGTCCGCTGACCGACGAGCAGCTAACCCGCATCCTGCAGTCGCAAGGCATTCAAGTAACTCGCCGCACAGTCGCCAAGTACCGGGAGGACATGCGCATCCCCAGCACCCATCAGCGCAGGGTAAAAGAGTGAACAAGTCAGAAGTAAGAAGTCAGAGTGCAGAAGTAAAAATCCGGTTTACCCCGTGGACCTCCGTGTACCCTGTGGTAAAGGTTTTTGATTTTGACTTCACTTCTGCATTCTGACTTCTAACTTCTTACGTCAGGAGGGCCGCTAGTGAACGTGGAATATACCGGCAGGCACTACGAAGTAACTCCCGCCATCCGCAAAGAAGTAGAAACTGGCCTGGCAAAGATCCGCAAAATCCTGGGCGACCACTTTGAAACCAAAGTCATCCTAGCCGTAGAAAAGCATCGCCACAAAGCCGAAATCACTATCAACCCGCGCAACGGTCTGCTCGTCGGCCTGGCGCAAGCCAGGGACATGATGATCGCCGTCAGCGAAGCCCTCGACCACCTCGAAAAGCAGGCGGTGAAATACAAAACGCGCTGGCAATCCAAGAAGCGCTCGGCCCGCAAGAGCGAGGAAGTAAAGAAGTGGAACGGCCACTCTCCACAAGATGATGGCACTGGCACGCAAACGAAGGTTGGTCTGACGGAAAAGACCGCCGTGCCCGTGGCCGTGCACCGGTATCCTCCGGTGGCCACGACCACCGAGGTCCACCTCGTCCGTTCCGACGAAGCCGTAGCCATGCGCCCGATGACCCTCGAAGAAGCCATCAAAGAAGCCCACTTCCGCGACCGCGACGTCTTCGTCTTCCGCGATCCCAAAGGCAAAGTAATGATCCTGCACCGCACCAGAGACGGAAAGATGGAGCTGATCGAAGCCCCGTAGGAGTAGCGGAACAAAACTATCCCGCAAAGCGTATCCTGAAGCAGAAGATAATTCGACAAGCGAATCATCTTTTGTCGCACCACCCTAACCTCTTCGCTCCTCGGTCAGCCGCGAAGGATAGTCCCGGACAGTTCACCGTTGCGGTTATCTAACGACCAGGAGTCAATATGCCAAGGTTCAGTTCCGCAAGCTTAATCAGAGCCCTACTCGTTGTCGTCATCTCAGCAACCTCTGCGATTACGCTGGCGCAAAGCCCCTATATCACAACAGAATCCGGCGTAATCTCAGGCGTGAGCGAAGGCGGTTTGAGTGTCTACAAAGGCGTCCCGTTCGCTGCCCCGCCAGTCGGCGACCTGCGTTGGCGCTCTCCAGTGCCTGTCGCACACTGGACTGGCACGCGTAAGGCAGATGCCTTCGCCCCGGCCTGTATGCAGACAGGTGTTTCCATGCCCGGCGAGACTCCGCCCGCAGTGAGTGAGGATTGCCTCTACCTAAACATCTGGACACCGGCAAAAGCTCAAGAACGCCTGCCCGTAATCGTCTGGATCTACGGCGGAGGCTTCATCAACGGATCGGCCTCCATGCCCCTCTACTGGGGCGACCGCCTCGCGCACAAAGGCGTGATCGTTGTCACCATCGCCTATCGCCTCGGCCCGCTCGGCTTTCTTGCGCATCCTGACCTGACGCGCGAATCCCCGCATCACTCTTCCGGCAACTACGGACTGATGGACCAGATCGCCGCGCTCGAATGGATTCAGAGAAACATCGCCGCCTTTGGCGGCGACCCAAAAAAAGTAACCATCGCCGGACAATCCTCCGGTGGGATGTCGGTTAGCATCCTGATGGCCTCGCCCCGCGCGAAGGGCTTGTTTCAGCGCGCCATCGGAGAGAGCGGCGGTCTGTTCGAGCCAACCCAACTCGCTCCAAAGTATTTGCTCGCCAATGCGGAGCGCGACGGAGAGAAGTTCGCCGCATCACTGAATGCGCCGTCGCTTCAAGACCTGCGCCGGCTCCCAGCCAGCCAACTCACCGGCAATGCCGGCGGCATCGTTCACCCGGTCATCGAACCCTATGTACTTCCCGTTTCGCCCTACGAAGCATTCACTACCGGCCAGCAGAACGATGTCCCGCTGCTCCTCGGTTCAAACGCCGACGAAGCGCGTGCGTTGGTGGATGTCTCTCAAGTAAAGGCCGCCACGTTCGCCAGCGACCTCGAGCACAGCTTTGGCACGCTGCCGCCCCCGCTGATCGCGGCGTATCCTTACACAACCGACCAGGAGGCAAAGCAAGCGCGCCTTAGCCTCGAGCGCGACCTCCGCTTCGGCTGGGACATGTGGGCATGGGCAAGGCTGCAAGCCGGTACCGGAAAGAGCAGCGTCTACTACTACTCGTTCCGACAGCAGCCGCCGTTCCCGCCCGGCTCCGTGTATGAAGGTTGGGGCGCAAGCCACTACGCTGAACTCTGGTACGTTTTCGACCATCTGGACCAGGAGCCATGGCGCTGGAGCGCGGCAGATCGCAAAGTCGCCGATGAAATATCCAGCTACTGGGTCAACTTCGCAAAGTCAGGCAATCCCAACGGCCCCGGCCTTCCCCCGTGGCCGGCATTCGCGAACGCGGACAGCAAGGTTTTATATCTGGGCGATCCCAACACCGCAGGTGGCGTAGCGAGCATCGACAGCCTGAAGGTCTTTGACGCCGTCTACACAGCCGTGCGCGGCAAGCCATTCGCTGCTCGGTGAGGAGAGCATGTGGGATGAATCTCATCTGGGGACGGGCGCCCTCGTCCGTGTGTTTGGGGACGCCCTGCCAGGAGCCGTGGAGCCCGGAGCCAGCTTTTCCATTTTCCCGAACTGAGCGTAAAATCCTCCCGCAGTTAGAATCACTTCAATTCAGGAGATGGCCATGAAGAAACTGTGCGGTCTAGCCGTTTTTCTGCTGTTACTCGCGCCTGGGTTGTTTGCGCAGGAGCACTACACCGAAGGTCCGGTCTGGCGCGTAACTTTGATCCGTGTGAAACCCACTCAGATGGATGCCTATCTCACCAGCCTCCGCCAGTCGACCAAAGCGGTCTACGAGGAAAGTAAGAAGCAGGGGTCCATCATCGATTACAAGGTCTTCTTCAAAGAGACGAAGAACAACCCGGAAGATTGGGACATCTGCATTGCCGTCGAATACAAGAACCACGCTGCCCTGGACGGTCTGGGGGCAAAGGGCGAGGCGATTCGTGACAAGATCCTGGGTGGCAAGGGCCAGGCGCAACAACTGAACGAGAAACGCGCCGAGATCCGCGAAATTGTCAGTTCAGAATTGCTCCAGGAAGTTTTCCTGAAGTAGCTGCCAATAAGTTGGGTCGTCAGGGCCGGATAGTCGTCCGGCCCTGGATATGTCTCTGCTTCCTCTGTGCCTGCGGCACGTTTTTACGCAGAATTTCCGGGTGCTAGAATTCCGCCAAGGGAAATGACGACGCCTCGCAAACGCAACGCGATTTTCTTAGTCCTGCTTTTGGTTTCTTCTCTGACGATCTTGAGCGCTAGACCTATCGCGCAATCGCGAGCAGCCGCGCCACAACCAAAGCTCTCCGTCCACTGGGAAGAACTCACTGCGACCGATTTCCGCGAAGGCATTCGACGCTCGCAAGGCGCCTGTCTGCTCCCGTTCGGCATCCTGGAGAAACACGGGCCGCATCTGCCGCTGGGCACTGATCTGCTGGACGTGCGTTACGCGGCGCTGCACGCCGCCGAGCGGGAGTACGCCGTCGTCTTCCCCGAATATTATTTCGGACAGATTGCCGAAGCCCGCCACGAGCCCGGAACCATCGCCTACAGCCGCGACATCCAACTCGCGCTATTGCAGGAAACCACCGACGAGATGGCGCGCAACGGCTGCAAGAAAGTAATCATCGTAAACGGCCATCGGCAACGAGCACCTTCTACCGTTCTTCGTGCAGACGCAGTTGGATAAACCGCACGACTATGTGGTCTACGTGTTCGACCAGCGAACTCCAGAATCAGGAGGCCCAACGAAGAAAACGAAGATCGACATGCACGCCGGCGAAAAGCGAAACCTCGAAGATGCTGATCTCGCGCCCCGACACGGTCCACATCGACCACGCCAACAACGAATCCGGCGCCGATCAGCACCGCCAGAGTCTCCCCGGAGATGTCTACACCGGTATCTGGTGGTACGCGCGCTTTCCGAATCACTATTCGGGCGACGGCTCAGCGGCCACGGAGGAGCTAGGAAAATTCCAGATGGATTGGTGGATCAATACGTTGGTCAAGACGATCCAAGCCGTGAAGGCGGACGACATGAGCCTAAAGCTGCAAAATGAATTCTATGAGAAGAGCAAGCATCCGCTGGACACGCAGCCGTGAGCACCAGGTCTCAGGTCACAGGTGTTAGGTCTTAGGCCTGAGGCCTAACACCTGAGACCTACGACCTACGACCGATCACTACGAACTTCCGATCAACACGCCGGTAACAAACACCAGCACTCCGCCCAGCCCGATCTGCAGCGCAGCCGAAACCCACGGACTATCCATATAACGGTGACGGACCCAGGTAATCACACCTAACTCGGCGACCACGACCATGCCCGCAGCCCAGAGCGCCATGCGGAAATCGCGCAGCAGAAACGGCAGCGTATGGCCGATGCCACCGAGCGCAGTCATCGCTCCGCAGATCAGGCCGCGCACCCACGGATGACCGCGCCCGGTCAGGCTGCCGTCATCGGAAAGCGCCTCGGCGAATCCCATGCTGATGCCCGCACCGGCCGACGCCGCGAGGCCCACGAGAAACGCCTCGTGACTATTCTTGGTGGCGAAAGCGGCGGCGAAAACGGGCGCGAGCGTGGAAACGGAGCCGTCCATCAACCCCGCCAAGCCCGGCTGCACAATCTGCAGCACAAACAAGCGGCGCTGCGCCCGCTCTTCATCTTCCTTCACGTTGGCGGGAAGCTTTTCCTTATCCAGCTCCTGCGCGCGCTCTTCGTGCTCGCGTTCTTCGTTGATCAGGTCGTCGAGCAGTTGCCGGATGCTGGCGTCCTGAGTGCGCGCCGCGGCCTTCTCGTAAAATCGCCGCGTCTCCACTTCCATGGTGCTGGCTTCTTTGCGGACCGCTTCGATGCGCAGGGGACGAATCAGCCACAGCGCCGGACGCTCCACGAATCCGCGCACGTCCTGGCGTCGGATCAACGGAATGTGCTCGCCAAACTTCTGCCGGAACATCTCGATTAACTTTCTGCGGTGCTCCGATTCTTCTTCGCGCATGCCTTCGAACATCGCCGCCGAAGCCGGGTAGTCCTGGCGCAGCCCTTCGGCGAAGTCGGCATATACTCGCTCGTCTTCTTCCTCCAGAGCAATCGCCAGGGCCAGTACTTCGCGTTCACTAAGTTCATGAAACTTCTTCATGGCGACATAGCTTACCTGTCGGAGCACGGCTTAGACAAATCGGAAACAGAGTTGAGAAGACATCCCGCCTTCAGTGCTACTATGCATTTCATGCCGCCTCGGAAATCGTCCGGGTCCCGGAAGCGCGAGAAACCGCCGCGCCGAGGGAAGAAAATCACGCGGGCCATCGCGCGTAACACCTCGCATGCTCCGGAACTGGTAATCATCACGGGGATGAGCGGCTCCGGCAAGGCGTCCGTGCTCAAAGCCTTTGAGGATTTAGGCTACTACTGCGTCGACAACCTTCCCGTCGAACTGATCCCGCGCTTCGCCGAGATGGCGTTGCAGTCAGCCGAGATCCGCCGCACCGCGCTGGTCGTGGATGTGCGTGAAGGTTCGAAGCTCGAGCAACTGCCGGGCATTGTGAAGGCAGTGCGGCGCATGATTCCGACCAAGGTTGCCTTCCTCGAAGCCTCCGATGCGGTGCTGCTGCGGCGCTTCAGCGAGACCCGCCGCCCTCATCCGCTGGGCACCGATTCCCCGGTCAATGCTTCGCTCAAGACCGAACGGCGTCACCTGGCCAGCATTCGTGCCCTGGCCGACATCGTCATCGACACCTCCAAGTTCAACGTGCACGAATTGCGCGCCCACATCACGGAGCGTTTCCGCGAACAGGCGACGGAGAAAAGCATTCTGGTTTCGTGCGTGAGTTTCGGCTACCGCCACGGTGTGCCCGAAGACGCCGATCTGGTCTTCGACGTTCGTTTTCTGCCCAACCCGCACTTCGTGCCCGAATTCCGTCCGCTGACGGGCCGCGATCCGCGCGTGGCCAAGTACATCCGGTCGTTTCCGCAGACGCAGGAGTTCATTCTTCGCATTTCCGATCTGCTGGTTTACTTGTTGCCGCACTATATCCACGAAGGCAAGAGCTATCTCACCATCGGCTTTGGCTGCACTGGCGGCCAGCACCGCTCGGTGATGATCGCCGAAGAAGTCGGCAAGCGCCTGCGCCAAGCGGGATACCGCGTGAAGGTTGTGCATCGGGACATGCCGAAGTAAGGGACAAACGACCAAGGACCGCAGTAAAATAAGCCCTTGCACAGCATGCCTATGCCATCGCCAGTCAGCGACTGCGGCCTGCGCGGAGCCGTATGCGCCAACTGACGCGACTCATCCGCTACGCGCTTCCCTACTGGTGGCAGATACTATCCTCCGTTCTGCTGATGGCCGCGGTCGGAGCGCTCGACGCATTCAAATTTTTGCTGATCAGCCCCATCTTTGACCGGGTTTTGAATCCCTCTACCGGGTCGAAGGATATTCAACTGTTCGTGATTCCGGTCACGCACCATCCGGTTTATCTGCAGCAGTTGGTGCCTCCACACTTCACGAATGCATGGACCATGGTTGCCGTCGCTCTGATCGGTTCCACCATACTCAAGGGAGTTTTCGATTACACGGGAACGTATCTGGTGAACCACGCCGGCTTCGGCATGATTACTGACCTGCGCGACGATCTCTACAACGCAATCATGCGCCGCTCCGCCGCTTTTTTTTCCAAGCACACAACCGGCACGTTGCTTTCCACGATCATCAACGACATCGAGCGCGTGCAATACGCCATGTCCACGGTGCTGGCGGAGTTCCTGCAGCAGTTTTTCACCTTCCTGTCGGTGGCCGCAGTGGTGGTAATTCTGGGGGGAAAGCTTGCCTGGGCGCTGCTGCTGTTCGTTCCCGTGATCGTTTATTCGTCGCGCAAGATCGGCTCCCGCGTACGCAGCACCACCCGGCATGGACAGGATAAGCTTGCCGAGATCCAAAACATTCTGCATGAAACCATCACCGGCAACCGCATCGTAAAAGCTTTCAATAGCGAAAAGTGGGAGATTTCTCGCTTTCGCGGAGCGGCACGCCGCCTGTTCCGCGCCAACCTTCGTTCCGTTGCCGCCACCGCGATCAGTTCGCCGCTGATGGATATTTTTGGCGCCTCCGGAATTGCGCTTCTGCTGTTGTTGGGCCGTGAACAAGTCAAGCACGGCGAGATGACCCCATCAATTTTCGTAGCTTTCATCACCGCGGTATTCAGCCTTTACAACCCAGTGCGCAAGTTCGCTTTGTTCAACAACAACTTCCAGCAGGCGCTGGGCGCTTCCAGCGAAATCTTCAAGTTCATGGACGTCGAAGATGATGTCCGCGAAAAGCCACATGCCCGGCGCTTGCCTGCATTCTCAGAGTCGGTTCAGTTCGATCACGTTAGCTTCACCTATGGCAGCGAGGGTGAAGACGCGCGCGTTTTGCACGATATCAACCTCGAAGTTCGCCGCGGAGAAGTGGTTGCGATCGTTGGATCGAGCGGCTCGGGCAAGAGCACCCTGGTTCATCTGATCCCGCGATTCTTCGATGCCACCCAGGGCCGTTTGCTGATCGACGGCCACGATGTGCGCGATGTGACGCTGGCTTCGTTGCGGGAACAAGTGGGAATCGTCACGCAAGAGACCGTCTTATTTAATGACACCGTTCGCAACAACATCGCCTATGGCCAGCCGCACGTGGCCCTGAAAGAGGTTGAGGCCGCCGCGCGGGCTGCGTTGGCGCACGACTTCATCCAGGCATTGCCTTCGGGGTACGATGAAATGATTGGGGAACGCGGCGTGCGCCTTTCCGGCGGAGAGCGGCAACGCATCGCCATTGCCCGCGCGATTCTGAAGAACGCCCCGATTCTGATTCTGGACGAGGCTACGTCGGCTCTCGACAGCGAATCGGAGGCCCTGGTGCAATCCGCATTGCACAATCTGATGAGCGGCCGCACCGTGTTTGTGATTGCGCACCGGCTTTCAACGGTGCGCCGAGCCGACCGCATTGTGGTGATCGAAAATGGCGCCATCGCCGACATTGGCGCTCATGAAGACCTGATGGCAAAGTTGGGTACGTACCGGCGCTTGTACGAACTGCAGTTTGCCGACTTCGAGCCGAAACTGGAACCGGCGCAACCGAGCTGACATCCGCAATCGGATATTTGGAAATTAATTATGCCTCTCCGCTCCATGACGGGTTTTGCGCAGGTTAAAGGCGAACTCATAAGCCAGACCGTAAGCGCCAGTCCGCCGCCTGCCGTTTCCGCTTCCATGTCGTCTCCCGTGTCGTCTTCTATCCAGGGCAACGGGCGTCTTGCCTTCTCGCTCTCGCTGAAATCGGTGAACCATCGTTTTCTCGATCTCCATTTCCGTCTGCCGTCGGGGTCCGACTCGCTCGAGATGCAACTGCGCCGCCTGCTCAAAGAGAAGATGGCCCGCGGGCACGTCGAGGTCACTCTCAGCCTGGAGCGCGGCGGCGGCGAAACACTGGCGCTGAATCGCCCGCTGGTCAGCGCTTACATCGCGGCCTTCCGGGCGGCGGCCGGCGAGTTTGCCATCCCCGCCGAACCTGATCTCAACACCATCCTGCGCATTCCGGGTGCGCTCGATACGGCCCGCGACCCTGAGGATGGAGCGCTTGAATCCGCCGTGATGGCCAGGGTAGGCGAAGCGCTCGATCGCCTGAATCAAATGCGCGAACAGGAAGGCCGTAGCATTGAACGGGAACTGCGCGAGCGAATGGCCCACCTGCGCGAAGCCGTAAAGACCGTGCAGCTTCACCGGCGCACGGTGTTGCAGAGCTACGTGGAACGCCTGCAATCGCGCCTTCAGGAGCTGCTGGGCTCCAGCGCCGACCGCGAACGTGTGCTACAGGAAGCCGCGCTGCTGGTCGACCGCAGTGACATTCAGGAGGAAATCGTCCGTCTGGAAAATCACATCCAGCATTTCCTGGGACTGCTCGACGAGCATGGAGAAGTTGGGAAAAAACTGGACTTCCTGCTGCAGGAAATGAATCGTGAGGCCAACACCCTGCTGTCGAAGACCTCAGGCCTGGCCGGCGAGGCGCTAAAAATCACCGAGGCCGGGCTCGTCATGAAGGCGGAGATCGAAAAATCACGCGAGCAGGTGCAGAACCTGGAATGAGTTCTCCGGTCCATAAGCCAATCGTATACATCATCTCGGCCCCGTCCGGTTCGGGCAAGTCGACGCTGGTTAACGAACTGCTGAAGAAGGTGACCAATCTGGAATTCTCCATTTCCTATACCACGCGCGCTCCGCGTGGCAGTGAGACGAATGGAAGACAGTACTATTTTGTGTCACGGGCCGAGTTCGAGAAGATGATTGAAGAAGATGCCTTTCTCGAGCACGCGGAAGTGTTCGGAAATTACTACGGAACGGCGCGACGCTTCCTGCACGAAGCGGAACAGAACCGCCGCGACCTTTTGCTCGATATCGATGTACAGGGCGCGGCGCAAATTCAGCAAAAGCTCCCCGACGCAACCAGCATCTTTATCCTGCCGCCGGATCGCGAGACGCTGGAGGAACGCTTGCGCAAGCGCAGCGAAGATCGCGAGGAGGTCATACAACGCCGCCTGGTCACGGCTACCCGCGAGATTGAGAATTACGATCGCTACAACTACATCCTGGTCAACGACCAACTCGAGGACTCAATCAAAGCATTGCGGGCGATTGTGCGTGGGGAACGCTTGGTGCGCGCGAGTCGCCCGCTGTCCCCTGAGGAGCTTAAGACTGTGTCTCTCGCGGACCGCTGTCGCCTGGCCAATGTTCGCGACCGCCTGAAGCCGATTCTGGATTCGTTTAAGCCGCCCGGCGATCTCGACGGGGGTTAGTCCTTCGTAACCATATTTGAGGGCCGCAGGCCCCGTAACCTTGATTTTCGTGGGAAAATAGGGGAAGCAGTTCTTGGCTTCCCTGGCGAAGAACGAAGCGCACAAACTTTCGGCAATCGAAATCTTGCAACCCGGTACTTAAGGGGAGAGAATCCATGAAATTGATCGAAGGCTTCGACAGCAACTATCGCTACATTCTGGTCGCCGCCCGGCGCGCCCGCCAACTACAATCGGGAGCCCCGCCCGTGGTTCAAACCAACTCCCGCAAACCGTGTCGCATCGCGCAGGACGAAATCCGCGCAGGTAAGGTGAAATGGGAGATCCCCGAAACCCGCAGTGCAGCCGAGCAGGCCGCTGAAGTTCTGGATAAAGCTTTCGGAGACGCGTAGAGGTTGCGGTCGCAGATTATGAAGGTTGCTCTCGGAGTGACGGGTGGCATCGCGGCTTACAAGTCGGCCGAGATTGTGCGCCTTCTGCAAGACCGCGGCATTCATGTGCAGGTCATCATGACGCGCTCGGCCCAGGAGTTCGTTCGCCCGCTCACCTTCGCGGCACTCTCCGGCGAAAAAGTGATCACCGGAATGTTCGCGCCCGGGGAAGAGCACGCTGCCAACATCGACTCTGCCATTGAGCACATTGCTGTCGCGCAGTCGATTGACGCTCTGCTGGTGGCTCCCGCCACCGCCGATGTTCTGGCGCAGTTCGCGCAAGGCATTGCCGGCGACTTTCTCACCACGCTTTATCTGGCCACCACTGCTCCGGTCGTGGTGGCTCCGGCGATGAACGTTAACATGTGGAATCATCCCGCGACCCAGGCGAATCTGGAAATCCTCCGCCGGCGTGGCGTGAAGATCGTTGACCCGGGCTCGGGATATCTCGCCTGCGGTATGACCGGCTCTGGACGGCTTGCGGAAAATGAAGCCATTCTTGCAGCGGTTCTCGAAGCCCTGGGCGCGTCGCAAGATCTCGCCGGCGAAACCGTGCTGATCACCGCCGGACCTACTCGGGAGAAGATCGATCCCGCGCGCTACCTCACCAACCGCTCCAGCGGACGCATGGGGTACGCCATGGCTGAATCCGCTCTACGCCGCGGCGCGCGCGTTCTTCTCGTCAGCGGACCGACGGCGATGACGCCGCCGGGAGCGGCCGAGGTCACGCGCGTGGAATCAGCAGAGCAGATGCTTGATGCTGTACTCAATCTTTTGCCGCAGGCCACCGTGGTGATCAAGGCCGCGGCGGTCTCCGATTACCGCGCCAAGTCTGTTTCAGGGCAAAAAATAAAACGCAAAGGTCCACTCACACTCGAACTTGAACCTACTGCTGATATTCTCAAGGAAATTTCTCTCCGCAAGGAATCGCAGATCCTTGTCGGTTTCGCCGCCGAGACTGAGAACGTCCTCGAAAATGCCCGTCAGAAGCTGGCTGCGAAACACCTCGACGCCATCGTGGTCAACGACGTATCCCGTGAAGGCATCGGTTTCGATTCCGAGCGCAATGAAGTCACAATCATCACCCAGGACGAGGTCGTCGAAGTTCCGGAAACTACGAAGTGGGAAGTAGCGCAGCGCGTCCTTGATCAGATTGTTCGCATTCGCGCGCGGCGCAAGTCTCCGGTGAAAGCCTGAAACACTTTCTGTCCAGCTAGCGTACAATTCCGTCAAACTTCTTTCTTCTTAATTTCTTTTCAAGGAGCGTGCGATGACGCAAAAAGTTATCGATGTTGTTGGAACTTCCAAGGAAAGCTTTGCCAAGGCGGCGAAGAATGCGGTCGCCGAAGCGGCGAAGACGGTCCGCGGGATCAAGTGGGCCCACGTGGACTCGTTCGACATGGAACTCGATGGCGGAAAGGTTCTGCAGTATCGGGCGACGACGAAGATTTATTTTGATGTGGAGCACTAAAGAGTGGGAAGCACACTTGACCCAGGATTGAGGCGCGCTCTCGCCGAGCGCGTTCGCTACTATCGCGAATTGGGCATCTACGATTTCTACCGGCGTGAACCCCGGCTTGGCCGCTCCGTTGAAACTGCATCGGTCGCCGTGAACGATGCTGGTCGAGGATTGCTGTCTCCAACATCTTCAGAATTTCAGCCAGAAGTGCGAGAGGAAATGTCCGCAAGAAAATCCGCCGTCGTCCCAGCCATCGTCGAGGACAACATTTTCGAAATTGTTACGCCGAAGCCGGAATACGGAGTTGCCAACCCGGTCGCGGCGCTTAAGCTGATCCGCGAAGACCTCGGCGACTGCACGCGTTGCAAACTGCACAAACAAGGGCGCAAACAGATCGTCTTTGGAGTGGGCGATCCGCGGGCTGATCTGATGTTGGTGGGCGAAGGCCCGGGTGCCGACGAAGATACGCAGGGCGAACCCTTTGTCGGACGCGCCGGCCAGTTGCTCAACAACATGATCAAAGCGATGGGCCTGCGGCGCGAAGATGTTTATATCGCGAACATAGTCAAGTGCCGCCCGCCCGGCAACCGCACGCCCGAGCCAGATGAATGCGAGACTTGTTCGCCATTTCTCATGCGGCAGATTGCAGTGATCAAACCCAAAGTCGTGGTTGCTCTGGGAGCGACGGCCGCCAAGAATCTGCTGGCCATGAATTCATCGCTCGGAGATTTGCGCGGACGCTTCTACGACTTCAAACCGGCTGGTGTCCGTGCCGATTCGTCATGGCCGGGAGCGCGCCTAGCCGTCACTTATCACCCTGCATACCTGCTGCGCGATCCGCGACAGAAAGGCGAGGCGTGGAAGGATTTGCAGATGGTAATGAAGTATCTGGGAATCGATCCTCCGAAAAAACCTGCCGAGTAGCCAAATCAAAGTCTGTCATCCCGAGCGAAGCGAGGGATCCTGGTTCTCGCCTGAGCCGTCAGAGCTGTCGCCTTAGGCAGACACCAAAATCCCTCGCTCAGCCTGGGATGAGAGTTCGTAATGACGCATCCGCGCTGGGTTATCCTTGCAATCAATGCCCGAGTACTGCGACGTCGCCCTTCCCGTGCTGCTCGACATGGTCTTCACCTACCGTGTCCCCGCCGAATTTACTCCGGTGGTCGGCGGGCGTGTGCTCGTGCCCTTCCGACAGCAGCGTATGACTGGCATTGTGGTTGACCTGCACGACCGCACCCCGTCCGTCAAAACAAAATCTATTCTCAGCCTACTCGACCTCACGCCGGTGCTCGACGATCAACTGCTGCGTCTTGGTCGCTGGATTGCCGACTACTATCTCGCCCCGCTCGGCGAAGTCTTCCGTACCATGCTGCCGCTGAACGCGGAGTTCAAACGCGGCATCGCTTACCGCATCACCAAAGAAGGACAACTGGCGCTGCATCTGGCTGGCATGTCAGGATCGTCCGCGCGTTCGCGCCGGACTCCCGAAGAGCAAGCCGCGGAATTCCGCGTGCTGGATTACCTGGCCGCCCAAGAGCCAGTGCCCGGAGAGGCTATCCCAATCCGTGAAGCGAGCCTGCGCTCCGCCACTCGCGCCTCGAAATTAATCCTGAACGGGATGGTGCGAAAAAAATGGCTGGCGCGCGAAGACGTCTCCGCCGTCCAAGATGCCACCCGCACCATCAAGATCGCGGTGCTCAAATCCACCGACGGCAAACTGAACGACAACCAGCGCCGGCTCGTCGAGACCCTCGCTGCTTTGGGAGGCCGGGTTCCCGTGGAGACGCTGCAAGCGCTCGAAATTCCGCGAACCACGCTCAGCACGCTGGTCAAACGTGGTCTGATCGGGATCATCGAAGAGCCAGCGGCCTTCGCCGTTTCAAGCAGTAAGCCACGGCCATCTTTCGAATTCGATTTCAACTCGGCACAGCAAGCCGCCCTGAACCGCTTGCGAGAAGCGGTCAAGGCGCGAGAGTTTTCCGGCATGCTTCTGCACGGCGTAACCGGCTCCGGCAAAACTGCGGTTTATCTTGCGGGTATGCGTGCTGTGCTCGACGCCGGACGCTCAGCCATCCTCCTTGTCCCTGAAATTGGCCTCACGCCCGCGGTCGCCGCCGATCTGCACCAGATCTTCGGCGACGAAGTCGCCATTCTGCACTCTGCGCTCTCCGACAAAGAGCGCGCACAGCAATGGCATCGCATCAAAAGTGGCGATGCACGCATGGTCGTCGGCACCCGTTCCGCGGTCTTCGCGCCGGTTGCCGATCTCGCGTTGATCATCGTCGACGAAGAGCACGATTCCTCCTATAAGCAGGAAGAAACGCCGCGCTACCACGCCCGCGACGTTGCGGTTGTACGTGCCAAGATGGCGAACGCAGTCGTGGTCCTCGGGTCGGCAACGCCGTCGCTCGAGTCGTATTTCAACGCGAGGAAAAACAAGTACGCTCTTGTCGAATTGCCCGATCGGGTGGAGCAGCGCCCTCTGCCCGAAGTCGAGATCATCGACATGCGCCAGGAATTCCAGGAAACCGGCCACGAACAGGTCATTTCGCGCAAGCTGGCTGCAGAGACTAAAGAGCGCTTCGACCGCAAAGAACAGGTCATGGTGCTGCTCAATCGTCGCGGATATTCGCCTGTGGCACTGTGCCGCGCCTGCGGCAAAGCTCTGCAATGCCAGAATTGCGCAATCGCCCTTACTCATCACAAGCGAGAGCACAAAATGGTTTGCCACTACTGCGGATTCACGGCGCCAGTGCCAAAAGTCTGCGCCGAGTGCGGCAGCGAGTATGTATATTTTCTCGGGACCGGCTCGGAGAAACTGGAAGAACTGCTGCACGGGATGTTTCCGCAGGCGCGCATCGCGCGCCTCGATCGCGACACGGTTAGTGGACACGAAGATTTCGAGCGCACGCTGAACGCGCTCAGCGAAGGCGAACTCGACTTGCTCGTCGGCACCCAGATGATCGCCAAGGGCCACGACATTCACGGGGTCACGCTGGTCGGCGTGGTTGGCGCCGACGGCGCGCTGGGATTCCCCGACTTCCGCGCCGCCGAGCGCACCTTCCAGTTGCTCACGCAAGTTGCCGGACGCGCCGGACGCGGCCAGTCTCCCGGCAAAGTGATTCTGCAAACTTATTTTCAGGACCACTATGCCGTGCAATACGCCGCCCGCCACGACTTCGCCGGATTCTACGAAAAAGAATTGCGCTTCCGTAGTTGGATGCACTATCCGCCATACTCCGCGCTGGCTAACGTTCTTATCCGCAGCGACAAGCTTGACGAAGCGCTCGAGTGGTCAGGCACGCTGGGAAGGTGGTTCGAGCAGAACCGGCACGAGGGCGTGCGCGTGCTCGGCCCGGCGGTCGCTCCGATTATGCGACTGAAGCGCGATTATCGGTATCACTTCGTGCTCAAGTCGCCGAGCCGCGCGAAACTCAACGCAACGCTGCGCGCCATGCTGGCCTATGCAGCTCAGCGAAAAATTCCGCGTGCGCAGGTGATTGTAGACGTGGATGCAATTTGGCTGATGTGAGAACGGCAGTCAGCCAGCCATCGCCACGCTATTTTGCGCGCGCCACACTCCCCCGAATCACGACCACCGACGCTGCCGGCAATTCGTACATCGTGTCCCGCGCCGCCGTCACCTTGGTATGAACGATCGGTCCATCCGGATCAGCCCAGCCTTTGGTCGTGGGCACTATGGTGCTTTGGCCGCTATTCTCGGCGTGCGCCATAAATCGCGTCTGCGCCGGATGCCATTGATACTGCCCGCTCCCGAAAGTTGAAATCTCTACCGATCCGGCAAAGCTCTCCTTGTCTGCCGCTCTATCAAACGCAATGCGAACCCGGTGCGCATTCTGCTGATCGCGATTCACCGCCATCACAGCCCATTGTCCGTCTGGACGCTTTACGGCATAGGCCGTCACCAAGTCATGTCCCGCGCCATCCGGAACATCACTCTTCGCCGCAAACGCCTGATGCTCGCCGCCGGCCTGCTGTACCCACTCCAGATTGATCAACTGCGCCACAAAAAACTGTGCCAGCGGCTGCTGAATCTGATAACTGCCATCGACTGTAAACATTCCAAACGTCCCCGGAGAGCTGTTGCATCCCGGCTCCATCTGCAGCGGCAGATAATGAAAGAAATAAACCGCCTTCCCTCCCGAGTTCAGGAACGAGCCAATGTAATCGGCCAGCCAGACTCCCGCAAAAATATCCTGATAAGTTTCGCTGGCGCCCGACGAAAGGTTTCCCTCCGTGATGAACAACGGCATGTCCGCTGGAATTCCGTCCTCATGCCAAACTTTCACGATGTGGCTCACTAACTCGGGCTCGTCATAGAGCACGCCCCACGGCGTTTTGCACGCGTCGTACGGGTAATGCTCGAACGAAAAGAACGCAAGATCGTTCATGCGCCCGTGCTGCTTCAGGTAATCAATAAAGCGCGCAGTCCAGGAAACGTTGCCCTTCGCGTCGGGCCAGACTTTGATGTCTTCGTTCACTCCCTGAAACGACGGCCCGCCAAGTTTTAGCGTGGGGTCCACGCGATGAATCGCCGTTGCCCATTGCAAGTACAGTGCGGCATAGTCTTCCGGCAACATGTACTGGCCATCGGATTCCTCGCCCATCTCCACGTAAGAGATCGGATAGCCGCGCTTCTTCAAATATGCGATTTCCGCCGCCGCGTTGTCGGGAGTGTCATACAGCAGCGCCACTGGAACCATTGCCGGCAAACCGCGCGTCACGCCGCTGGTGAAGAACAGATCGAAGCCCATCTGCGCTTGCTTGGTCGATCCCAGGTCTGAGGGCTGATGCCAGGGATCGACCGACGAACAATACGTTGCCGTCTGCTCCTGTTCTGGCGTGTGGCGAAGGATGTCGTGAAACGCGCCGTCTTGAGTGGCGGTGCCGAGATACAGCTCGCGAATGGCATAGCCCACGCAATCCCTCGGGTCTTTTGATTTCAGTTCGGCAGGACCGTCAGCGTCACAGGTGTTCGACGATTCCGTCATCCAAATCCGTACGAACCTCACCGCGACGGGAGCGCTGCTCAAGCGAATCGTTTCGGTCTGACCTTTTCCACCGGTCGTAGTTCCTTGCGGAAACGTATGCCAGGTGCCGCTCGCTTGTGCTTTGATTGGACCATCGGCCACGGGATCATCGCTGGTCCAATACTGCACTACGTAACGCCGGGCATAAGGCTCTGCCCACGCGATCCGGATGCTGTTAACCTGCTGCACTCGCGCCAGGTCCATCACCACCCACTGCGGATGCAGCGCATCGCTCTCGCCGGTGAAGCGCTCGGTGAGATACGGATTGCTCTTCCAGAAAGTATTCAGATCGCCATCGGTCAGCCGCGAAAACCCCACGTTGTCGGTGCCGTCGTTGCGCGTAAATCCGCGGCGCGGCAACGCATAACCATACGAATAGCGAATCATTTCGGTTGGCGTCGCCGACCCGGTGAAATATCCTTTACGCGCGCATCGCTCCTTTCGCTCCATGTCCCTTGCGGATTCCAATGCCACGCTTCGACGGCGAGTTCCGTATTCTGGCGATAGGTAACCGGCTGCCAACCCGAGGCCAGCGTCTTCTCCAGCGTAGGTGGCATCAAGTCTTTGTCGATCGCCTCGACGGCGATGCGGTCGACTCCCGCGCCTAAAGTCTCCTTGGGAACGAAGTGGTTCGTGGGATGCGAGATGTCGACTGAAATGGTCTGACCTTCGGCAGAAATGATTAAAGCAAGAACCCCAGTAAGAACTGCGGCGAGCTTTTTCAAGGCAGCACAACCTCCCGAGTCCGGTAAGTCCAGTAGCTAAGTCGGGTAATTAAGTCCCGCAATTAAAACGATTGAATAAAGGAGTATACGTAAGAAAAGCTGAATGGGCGAGTCCGCTGCCCCAGCGTTTGAGTGAGAGAGATAAGCCGGCTGCATGGCATCTGCGGTTAGAAATCATCGATCACGAACGCTTACCGGCTCCGCAATTGATGCAAAAACTCTGGCAGAGACGCGTGGACAAAAGGCGCCGGAGTCAGCGTCACCGCGAGCATCAGCAGCGCAAGAACAGCCAGCCACGTCCGCCCACCCGATATTCTCGGCCACTCCGCAACCTGTGGATGCCGCAAGCTGCTGATCTGTAGAAGAATCGCCCACACCAACCATCCCATCCACAAGTAGTAGGCCATGGGCAGAAGAATCACAATCGTCAGCCGCGACACCAGCTTGTGCGCCTGCGGAGAAATCGAAAAGATAATATGACCGCCATCAAGCTGTCCGCCCGGCAGCAGGTTAAGCGACGTCGCGAACATCCCCACCCAGGCGGCGATCGCCATAGGGTGCAGGAGAACGCGATTCAAGGGCAGGGCTGCCGGACCGCGCAGCAGATTCATCCACGCCATCAGTCCATGCGACCACTGAAAAATCAACGGATACCCGAGGTCATACTCCGCCGACCCGAAGCCGGGACGCATTGGTTTCGACCAGCCGAGTGACACAATGAGCACGGCCAGCGCCACCACAAAACCCGCGATGGGCCCGGCAATTCCGATATCGAACAGTGCCGTACGCGAGCGAATCCGGGAGCGAATCAGAATGACCGCGCCCATGGTCCCGATCAGGGTCGGCATCGGGATGAAGAAGGGCAGCGTGGCGTAGACGCCATAGCGGCGGCAGTATAAGTAATGTCCCATTTCATGCGCCATAAAGAACAGCATCAGTGTGGCCATGAACGGCAAGCCACCCAGCAGGCGCGCCGGGTGCGAGAACATCCAGCTCGCGGGAAAATATGGCACGGAATCGTCGCCAATCGAGAGCGCCGCCTGGCCATGTTGAAAGTTGTATTGCATGCGCGCGCCCATCACCAGCGTGGTGAAGCAGGTCGCCAGCAGCAGCAGCGCATGCAGCCAGTATCGTTGCCGCGGTGCGAACTGCTCCGGAATGGGTATCGGCCGCAGGTATTCGAGGGTGGAGGAAACGGTTGGAGGAGTAGGTTCCGACATGCGATTCTTCGGCCCCGCGATTCCGCGGAGGCCTTTCCTTTAGATGCTACTACGAGAAGGAGTTTCTAGTACCCAGTACAGAGTACCGAGTACCGAGTACCGAGAAAAAACACGGCGCAGGCCAGAACCGGAAGCGGGAAAAAGAAAATCAGAAATCAGATAGAAGTTAGAGAATGTGCAGGCGGCTCCGAGAACAGATATTCCTCGGTACTAGGTACTAGGTACTAGGTACTCGGTACTGCTTTCAGTCAATGGACTGCAATTCTTTCCCGGGCTTGAACCGCACGGCCTTGCCTGGAGGAATCGACACCTCGGCTCCGGTGCGCGGGTTGCGTCCAATGCCCGTCTTCCGCGGGCGCACGTTGAATACGCCAAATCCCCGCAACTCAATGCGATTGCCGCGGGCCAGCGCGTTCTTCATGCTCTCAAATACGGTTTCCACCGCCAACTCGGCCTTGGTCTTGGTGATGCCGGTTCTGGCTACCACTTCGTTGATAATGTCGAGCTTAATCACGAGCGGCTCCCGGATGCTATCTCAGGATGATCCCTCAAGTGATTGATGCTATGGGAGATAAGGGAGATTGTCAACGGGAGCATCTCTCCCGTAAACGGGCTGGGGCCAGGAAAGAATGCATTTGGTAGTTTTGTAATTGAGTAATTTTGTAATTTTCCGGAAAGCGGTCGCCTGGAGTTCTTAAATTACCCAATTGCAAAATTACCCAATTACTCAATTTTTCTTCCTACCGTCAATTCTCGTCTTCCTTGAACATGTACTTAATGGCGGGCTTGTAGATCATCAGGTTCGGCCCACCGCCTTCGCGGGCCACCTTCAGGCAGGTTTTGTCGTACCACTCGATGATGCCATGTATTTCCTCGCCGTCGTGCAGCACGATCACCATCGGCGTTTTCGACTGCATCTGCTTCTGATAATAAAAATTCTCCGCGTTGGTTTGCTCCGGAGGCGCTGCCTTCCGCGTGCCTCCCGGCCCCATCCCGCGGTCGCCGCGGTCGCCCCTTTCGTACCTGCGCTCCCCGCCGCGCTCCGGACGGTCTTGCCTCTCGGGCCGCTCCCGCCGTTCCGTGAGTTGCATTTGATTGGGGTTGTGGTTCCCGTGGTGGTGATCCGCGCGCGGCAGCGCCGGACGGATCAGCTTGCGGTTGGCAAAATTCTCCTCGTCCCCTGGCGGCTGGGTCGAAATCGAATTCGTCGCTTCCTTCATAGTGGCGCTACTCCACAACGCTTTTGCGCAGATCGCGCTATTAGGGGCCCTGAAAATGTTTTTTACGAAGGCGTGAAATTTCACTTACCGTAACACAGGAATCTCCCCCGTGACAATAACCCTGAAGGTCCATCTCGCAGAGTATGCCAAATCTTGCGCACTCCCTAGAATACCGGTTTGTTACAATGCGCGGTCGAATCGCTCGCGCGACTAACCTTGCCCTGGTTACAGATCACCGCCGTCGTGCTTGTAGATCACAATCGGCGACGAACGGCTGGCTGCAGAACACCTTACAGTTGGACGGACTGGAGAAAGGCAGGCGCATTTGAAGCCGCTAAGGCAGCGCCAGTCGAAGTGGTATTGCAAGTTAGTTGAACTCGAAGCCGCACAGAACTGATCTCCGACGTTCGAGGCGCGTGCGCCTACGTGCGCGCTAACTGGTGTTCGACAAGTCCCTGCCTCTCCGTTCGCGACCGCCCCCGGTGACCACTGCCACCAGGGTCGCAACGATCACAAGGGTCCATGCCAGCACCGGCGCGAATACTCCACCGAAGCGCTGTTCGGCAAACTTGGCCTGCAACACGCCGTTGCGCGATGACAGCAGATTTCCCAGTTGGTAGGCAAAGCCTGGAAACGTTCCCCGCACCGCGGGCGGCGAAAGTTCATTCAAGTGCGCCGGGACCACTCCCCACGCGCCCTGCACCATGAATTGCATCAGAAAGCCGCCCAGCGCCAGCATGGGTACGGTGTGCGAGTACGCCCACAGCGGAATGATCGGGATCGACAACAGGGCGGCGATCACAATCGCTTTTCGCCGTCCGATTTTTTCCGACCAGGTCCCAAAAATAATTCCTCCCAGCAGCGCACCAATGTTGGCAATGATGGCGATGAACCCCACGGTCTGCGGCGGGAACCTGTGGTCTTTCGTCAGGAACGTCGGATACAGGTCCTGGCTCCCGTGGCTGAAAGAATTGAAAGCAAACATCAGCACGACCAGAAAAGCAAAAGTGCCCAGATATGTCAGGATGTCCTTTCCCAGCCGGCTCTCTGTTTTTCTCGCTGCGCGTCCTTGCGCCCAGGCGGGGGATTCATCCACCTTGGTGCGAATATAGATCACCAGAAATGCCGGCAGTGCGCCGATCACAAACATTCCCCGCCAGCCCACGAAGCGGAACAATGTCCCAAAGACCAGAGCCGCCATCAGATAGCCGACCGCATAGCCTTCCTGCAACAATCCGGAGAAAAATCCGCGTCCCTCCGCGGGCAGCGTTTCGAACGCCAATGCCGCGCCCACACCCCATTCGCCTCCCATCGCGATTCCGAACAACGCCCGCGTGATCAGGAAAATTTTCAGCGAGGGTGCAAATGCCGACGACAGTTC
Organism: uncultured Acidobacteriaceae bacterium; assembly: GCA_963850805.1. Taxonomy (GTDB): domain Bacteria; phylum Acidobacteriota; class Terriglobia; order Terriglobales; family Acidobacteriaceae; genus Sulfotelmatobacter. Next base: position 185,498 of record CAWKNF010000007.1, read on the forward strand.
AAACACCGAATACGCGATGATGTCGACCATCAGCGTGGGACGCCGTCCGAAGCGGTCCGCCATCATTCCAAAAAGAAATGCTCCCACCGGACGAAAAGCCAGGGTAATGAAGATCGCCTCCGCCACGGCGGAAACCTTCGTCTGGAACTGAGTCGCGATGGCGCTGACGCAAAATGTCAGAATGAAGAAATCAAAAGCATCCAGCGACCAGCCCAGAAAGCAGGCAATAAACGTATTTCGCTGCACCGGCGTAAGCCGGCGAAAATGGCCGATGAATTCCATTGAGGATTCCTCCGCCTAATCCATACGCGCTGAAAATGTCCTGCGAATGCTAGCATAGGTTTTCAATCAACAATCAGCAATTTCCGCCCATGCCCGAACTCGACTCTCTCCAACGCCAGGCGCCCGATTCGCTCATGCTCACTGGCTTCTGGTACCGGGCCTTGCCCGCCGACCGCGTCCACCGCAACCAGCTCCACAAAGCCATGCTGCTCGAGACTCCGCTCGTCGTCGGACGCGACCGTGCAGGCCACCCTTTCGCGCTGCGCGACGCCTGTCCCCACCGTGGCATGCCGCTGCACTGCGGCAAGTTCGATGGAGAGAACGTCGAATGCTCCTATCATGGTTGGACTTTCGACGCCCACAACGGCCAGTGCAAATTGATTCCTTCACTCACCTCCGACCAGAATCTGAAAGCAGACCGCATCTATGCCGGCAGCTATCCCTGCGAAGAGCAGGACGGTTTTGTCTGGGTTTACATCCCGGATCCCGGCCCGCCAGGCGCGGGATTCAGCGCGAGAGAAGAAGCTCCCGATCCCGCCCCGCAGATTGAGAAGTTCGGGGTGCCTGGAAAAGAGAAGTATAGACATGCCTATCTCACCGCCGACATGCCCGTCAGCATCGATCACGGCATCATTGGCCTCATGGACCCCGCCCACGGACCGTTCGTCCATCAGGCCTGGTGGTGGCGCAGCCGCCACAGCATCCACGAGAAACACAAGAATTTCGAGCCTATCCCCAACGGCTTTCGCATGAGCGCCCACATGCCCAGCTCAAACTCCGCGCCCTACAGGCTTCTGCGCCTCTACGCCGCCGCCGACTCCATCACCACCACCATCGATTTTGTCCTGCCCAATCTGCGCACCGAAACCATCCGTGCCGGGAAGTACTGGTTCTCCAGCCTCACCACCGTGACTCCCATCACCCGCAATCAATGCCGCATCGACGTGGTTGCCGCCTGGAACATCTTCCGCTGGTTGCCCTTCGGCCCCGAACTGCTGAAATTCGTCTTTGCCAAGTTCGTCGAGCAAGACCGCCGCACCATGGAACTGCAAGCCGAAGGCCTGAAGCACAATCCCCATCTCATGCTGATCGACGACGCCGACCGTCCCGCTAAATGGTATTTCCAGCTGAAGGCCGCGCATCTGGAAGCGAAGCGCAGTGGAAGCGCGATGAAGCATCCCATGGCCGGGCCCGTCACGCTGAAGTGGAGAAGTTAAGTGTGGCGCGGGCGCCCACGCCCGCGAAACGGATACACTGCACCCCGGCGGCAGATGGTCACAGGCTCGCCTGCTCCACGGCCTTAATGAGTTCAGTCAACAATTACCGCCCTGAGGACGCGGGCCGCCGCTTGGGCAGGTCCCCCAGGGTGCGATCTTGGGCGCCATCCGGCAACCGCAGTTCTTCGTTGCTCACCAGCCAGTCCATCGCTTTCTCGCGCGTCTCAAATGCGGGCAGATCGCGCTGCGAGAAATTCTTGATGTGTTCGTAAAACACTTTGGGCAACCTCTCGATTCCCACCCACGCCGAACGCTTCAGGTGCGGACGGTCGAAGACCGTGCTCTCTTTCATGCGATCAATCGCGATCCGGTCAAACTCCGCTCCCGTAAAGTCGGCGAGCAACAGCACCGAACCCAGGGGTTCGGTAGTCACATAAGAGGGAACCAACAAGGCAAGCTTCGCGACCTCGGTCGGCGTGCAGTGAGAAAGGTCCACCAGCAGGATTTGTTTTCCCTTGTGTTCGATGACGCGTATACGGTCTTCCATACGCACCCCCTTACTACTGAGATGCTAAGCGCCCAAAAGCGATTCCACAACGGTATATGCCTCGGCCAGCGCGGAGTCCAGCGCGGCGGCATCCTTGCCCCCAGCCTCCGCCAGATCCGGACGGCCCCCGCCCTTGCCCCCAACCCTCTGCGCCACCGGAGCGATCACCTTGCCGGCCTGCACCCGGCCAATCAAATCCTTGGTGACGCCCACGATCAGAGAAACATTTCCATTCGAAGCCGACCCCAGCACCACCACGCCCGATCCAATTTTGTCGCGCAGTTGGTCGACCAGCGTCCGCAGCTGAGCCCGCTCCAGATTGTCCACGCGATGCGCCAGCACCTTCACGCCCTTCACATCCTTGATCTGATCGCCGATGTTCGCTGTGCTGATCGAAGATGAAGCCGACGTCATCCGAGCCTGATCCAGTTCGCGCGCCAGACGCTTGATCTCCGCGTCTTTCTTTTCAAACTCAGCTTTCAAAGCCTCTGCAGGCGATGCTTGCGCCATCTCGTCTGAGGGTGCCCCATCCTTGCGCGTTCTTTGCGCAAGGGTGGGTGATACAAAGGCCGACACGACCTGTTCCAGTTCATGATCAGTCCGGAAGTGACGCAAAGATCCCTCCCCTGTGACCGCCTCCACCCTCCGCACCCCTGACGACACACTTCCTTCCTTCAGAATCTTGATCAACCCAATCTCTCCGGTAGCGCCAGTGTGCGTCCCACCGCAAAGCTCAGTCGAAAAATCGCCAATCCGCACTACCCGCACCTTGTCGCCATACTTCTCGCCAAACAAAGCCATGGCATGATAAGTATTGATCGCCTCGTCGATCGGAACGTCGGTAATAGTCTCGACAATCTGATTGCGCAGCACTTCCTTGTTGATGATGTCCTCAATCTCCTGCAACTCTTCGTCTTCCACCGCGGTAAAGTGCGAGAAATCAAATCGCAAATGATTCGGCGCCACCAACGACCCCGCCTGCTTCACATGCTTCCCCAAAACCTCGCGCAGCCCGGCATGAAGCAGATGCGTAGCCGTATGATTCCGCATGGTCGATTCACGAATATCAGCATTCACGACAGCATCAACCTTGTCGCCGACGTGCAGCGCATGTTTAGCAACAACCTGATGCGCCCGCACCCCCTGAATCGGCGAATAGCATCCAGTCACGTCGGCAACGACGGTATTGTGATCATCCGAATAGAACCATCCCCGGTCACCAACCTGCCCGCCAGACTCAGCATAAAACGGCGTGTGATCCAGAATAACTTCGCCGGATTCGCCAGCCCTAAGTTCCCGCGCGCCCTGATGATCCCTGATGATCGCCAGAACCTCGGAGTCGGTGGACCCGGCTTGGTGGTAACCCTCAAAGCGTGTCGTGGGGAGTTCTCGATAGACGGGGCTAGCACTCTGCTTACTAACTGCCCTCCATGAAGCCTTCGCTTGCTCTCTCTGTGCGAACATAGCCTGATCGAAGCCCGCCTGGTCGAAGACTAAGCCGCGGTCCCGAGCCGCGTCGGTCATGAAGTCAAGTGGGAGCCCGAAAGTATCGTAGAGCTTGAAAGCCTCCTTGCCGGGAAGCCAAGGCCAGGACGGTGCGGCGAAAGATGAAGCGGCATCGTGGACCTTTTGAGTCCTGATGGCTTCGTCGATAAGATCATCCAGCCTGGACAGCCCAAGCGCGACGGTGTGCGCGAATCTAGCTTCTTCAGCATCCACAGCCTTCGCGGTTTGTGGGGCAGTATCGTTCAGCTCTGGATAGGCGTCCCTCATTAGGTCCCGGACAGCGAAAACCATCTCGCTAAGAAACCGACCCTTGAAGTTCAACAGTCTGGCGTGCCTTAGGGCTCGCCGAATTATTTTTCGGAGGACGTATCCGCGGCCCTCATTCGACGGCGTTACTCCATCGGAAATCAAGAAGGTGGCCGCTCGCGAATGGTCCGCTATTATTCGGAGCGACGGCGCGATTCTCGCCTCGCGAGGGTCGGAGTAGGTCAACTCTGCCGCCCGCTTGATCAACGGCGTAAATAGGTCCGTCTCATAATTCGAAATCACACCCTGCAACACCGCCGTCACCCGCTCCAACCCCATCCCCGTATCAATCGATGGCTTGGGCAGCGGATTCAGTTTTCCGCTCAAATCCCGGTCAAACTGCATGAACACCAGATTCCAGATCTCGACATACCGCCCGCAGTCGCAGGGAAAATGGCACTCGGCATGTCCCTGCTCAGAAGCCGTCGGCCCCATATCGTAATGAATCTCGCTGCAAGGCCCGCAGGGCCCGGTGTCTCCCATCTGCCAGAAATTATCTTTCAACCCCATCTCGAAGATTCGATCCTTGGGCACGCCTTGCCCCACCCACAGGTCGTAAGCTTCGATGTCCCGCTCAACTCCAGCCTCGCCCTTGAAAATCGTCACGTACAACTTGTCCTTCGAAATCCCGAACCACTCCTTCGAAGTAATCAGCTCCCAGGCGTAAGCAATCGCGTCTTTCTTGAAGTAATCGCCAAACGAAAAATTCCCCAGCATCTCAAAAAACGTGTGATGCCGGTTGGTGAACCCCACGTTCTCCAAATCGTTGTGTTTACCGCCAGCACGCACGCACTTCTGCGAAGTCGTGGCCCGTGAGTAATCGCGCTTCTCCAGTCCCAGAAAAACGTCTTTGAACTGGTTCATGCCCGCATTAGTAAACAACAAAGTAGGATCGTTCGCGGGCACCAGCGACGACGAATGCACCTCCTTGTGCGGACGCTCCTTCTGCTGCACAAAGAAGTCAAGAAACTTGCGCCGGATTTCAGACCCAGTTGGCATTTAAGTGATCGAGAAAGACAATTCTAAATGAAAACCACACTCCAACACGGCTGAGGCCAGGCTGAGGGCGCGTAAGGCGCGGCGGACCAACGACCTCAAGACCATTCTGAGCAAAAGAAGAAGGGCCGCGCAGAACTCCAGCGTGGCCCTTCGATAGGAACTACCCCAGGCGTTATTGCGGCTTCGTCGTGTCGACAGGTTTGTCGGCAGGTTTGTCGCTGACGACTTTCTTTATCCCGTGTCCCGTGTCCTTGGCGCCTGTCTTAACCGCGCTGCCCGTCTTCTTGGCAACTTTCTCGGTGCCTTTGGCGGTGTCTTTCGCGACTACTTTGGTTTCGTGGCCGGTCTTTTCGGCGCCCTTCTCGGTATCCTTGCCTACGGTCGTAGCCGCCTTCTTGGTGGCGTGTCCGGTCGCCTTCGCACCCTTCTCGGCAGCAACGCCCGTCTTATCAGCGGCTTTCTCGGTGCCCTTCGCGGTATCTTTTGCCACTACTTTGGTTTCATGGCCTGTGGCCTCCGCGCCTTTCTTCACATCCGTGGCCGCGTCCTGCGCCAGAGCGATCGGTACTGCGCTAAACAAAATTCCTGCGAGAACTACTTTCAGACGGAACTTCATAGTGCCCTCCTGAGAAACGGTATTGGGATAAGCCTTGGAGTATGCAACATAGAAAAGCCTCTTGCCAAGTGCATTCTTAAGTAGGATGCTTTGAAACCCTGCGGAGAGGCCAGTGAGAACCATCTCAATCGTCGACCCTCATGCGCTTTCGCTCTCCAACTCGGTCAGGGTCTCTTCAACCACGTCCCACTTTTTTAGAATGCTGAAGATAGTCTTGGGCCCAAACCCGCCCCGCGCCAGTTGCCGGAAGATGCGCGCCGCTTCCTTTTGATCTTTTGGTTTCACCAGGCGCTTCCGCCGCAGAAATTCGCGGGCCTGTCTTTCCTCGTTGACGCCCTCATAAGCCGCGTCCACGGCCCTCTCAATTACGTCGCTGTGCATGCCCTTGATCTTCAGATCGGCGGCCACCCGCATCCGGCCAAACTTCTGATTGTCCCGCCGCAGCGAAGAAAAATAAGCGGCATACTGCGAATCGTTCAGATACCCGCGGTCCTTCAATCGCCGGATGATCAACTCTACCAACGTTTTTCCGTACTCGGATTCGGCGTCCTCCACCCGCATGCGCAGCAGACGCTTAAGTTCCGCCACAGTCCGCATGCGCCGAGCCAACGCTCCCACGGCATATTCATACAACTCCTCTTCTGAATAAAACCGCTTCTTGGGACGCGGAAACGCCATCCGCTAACGATAGACCTTTTCAATGGCGATTGGAAAACAGAATGGAGAGGCGGCGTCCGGTATCCCGCGCCCGGAAAGGCGAATCCAATAATCCGGAAACCAGAAACCAGAAGCGCTAGGCCGAAAGCCGGAAGCCGGCAACCGAAAGCCGAAAGCCCTACCGCCCGCCGTATCCCGCCGACTGCATCGACTGCCGCGAAATGTCCGCGGTAGAAGCGATGCCCTGCATGCGCAGCTTGAAGTCGTCGGCGTTCGAAGCATTTTCCAGCGCGGTTTCGTAGTTCACCAGCCCCGCCTGGAACAGATCCCACAACGATTGATCAAACGTCTGCATGCCGTATTGCGATGTGCCCGCCGCAATCGCATCGCGAATCGAGCGCGTCTTTTCCGGCACCAGAATACATTCCCGGATGAAAGCCGTATTGATCATCACTTCGACCGCAGGCACGCGCCCTTCGGCATCGCAGCGCCGGACTAATCTCTGGCTCACGATTGCCCGTAGTACCGCCGCCAACTGCAGCCGAATCTGCTTCTGCTCCGGGGGCGGGAAAATAGAAATGATGCGGTTCACAGTTTCCACCGCGTCCAGCGTGTGCAAAGTCGAGAAAACCATGTGGCCGGTCTCGGCCGCGTGCAGCGCGGTTGAAATCGTTTCCAGGTCGCGCATTTCGCCCACCAGAATCACGTCCGGATCCTGACGCAGCGAAGCCCGCAAGGCCGCGCTGAACGAAGGCGTGTCCACCTGAATTTCGCGCTGGTTCACGTAGCCCTTCTTATCGCGATGCAGAAATTCGATGGGATCTTCAATAGTAATAATGTGTTCTGCGCGGCTCGAGTTCACTCGATCCACCATCGCGGCCAGCGTAGTCGACTTACCGGAACCGGTCACGCCCGTCACCAGCACCAGTCCACGCGGCATTTCGCAAATCTGCTCCACAACTTTGGGCAGGAACAACTCGTCCAGCGCGCGAATCTTGGTGGGAATAACGCGCAGCACCAGACCAACGTTGCCGCGCTGCTGGAAGATGTTCACACGAAACCGACCCAGCCCGGCCACGCCGTAGGCCATGTCGATTTCCGTGGTCTCTTTGAACTTTTGTTTTTGCCGCGCCGACATCATGCTGAACGCCATGGTCAGCATGTCTTCCGCGGTCACCCGCGGCTGTTCCGTCAACGGCGCTAGTTCGCCGTCAATACGCAGGTGAGGATAGTTCCCCACCTTCAAGTGCAAGTCGGAGGCTCGCCGTTCCGTAGCAATCCGCAGCAGATCGTCAATATTCATCGCAGAGGTTTCCTGGGAGGCGCTTGGCCTCCAAAGCTCTGCTTATGATGACTCGAATCGTCACCTTCCCCAAGATGACCTAGGTAACGTCCCGGCTCCGGCAATCGGACAGCACCTTACGTTCGTGGAGTCGCTCGTTGGCTTCCACGGGGCGTCTCGGAGTATTGTCTTGTCTATCGTTTTACCGGTAAATGGAAGCGGAGGGAACTTATGCCAGTCCGGAACGCCTTGCACTGTCTTCTGGCCGGAGCGCTCGTTGCTTGCACGACGTCTTTGCCCGTCGCAGCGCAGTCCAACTCATCTTTGTCGAACCTGGCCGCGTTGAACGTGACCGCGGCAGCGGCCACTCCGATCGAGGCTTCGTCCGGATATAACCAACCGCCGAAAAACATTCTGGATGTGATGCACGCGTCTTCACCGCCGGTGCCCAGGGTAAGCCCGACACTGGACACGATTCTCCTGGTGTCCTGGGAGGACTATCCACCGATTTCCCGCGTGTCGACACCTTTCTTGCGTCTGGCAGGCGTGCGGGTGGAACCAAAGAATCACAGCAAGCACGACACTCCGGGCGGTTACGGCATCACACCCTGCGCCCGGAACTTCGAACTGGTGCACATCGCCGCTGCTTCGCCCAAAGATGCTTCGCCCAAAGACGCCGCACAAATTCATATCACGCTTCCCGAGGGCGCGTGCCCGGGCAGTCCGGTCTGGGCCGCGGACGGAAAGCGATTCGCCTTCGTGAATCTCGCTCCTGAGGCGGTCGAACTCTGGATCGGCGATGCCAAGACTGGCGAAGTCCACAAAGTTCCCGGAGCGCGTCTCAACCCCATGTTCAACGACGAGATGCAATGGATGCCTGACCAGAAAACGCTTTTGGTCAAGCTGGTGCCCGAGGGGATGGGCGCACCACCGCCCGAACCAATCGTGCCGGCTGGTCCGAGCATCCAGGAGACCGAAGGCACAAAGGGACAGAGCAGCACCTATGAGAACCGCGACACGCTCGGCAGCAAGCACGACGAGGACGTTTTCGATTACTACGCGGCCTCGCAACTCGCTTTCGTCGACCCGGCCACTGCGGCGATCACACCCGTGGGAAAGCCGGCGAATTACGCATCCCTAAGTCCCGCGCCGGATGGGCAGCACATCCTCGTAACCGCGATCCACAAGCCCTACTCTTACGTGACCACTTACGATCGCTTCCCGCAGGAAGTCGAAGTCTGGGACACATCCGATCGCTCCCACGTTCTCGTTCATACCATCGCCTCGCTTCCGCTGGCTGATCGCGTTCCCATCGGAGGCGTTCCGGTCGGTCCTCGCGATTTTTCCTGGCGCGCTACCGAGCCGGCGACGCTCGTTTGGGCAGAAGCGCTCGATGGCGGCGACTGGAATGTTAAGGTTCCGGCTCGCGACAAGATCATGCTTCTGAAGGCGCCGTTCAATTCACCCGCCGTCGAAATTACGCGCACCGAGCAGCGCTATATCGGCTTCGCCTGGAGCGAACAACCGGCCACTGCTCTTTTGAACGAGTACGATGTCAACCGCCACTGGAGACGGAGCTTCGTCATCGACGTTGACGATCAACAACCAAAACCGCGCTTGCTTTGGGATCTCTCCACGGACGAGAAGTATGCGAACCCCGGCGTTCCGGTGGAACGCCAGCTTGCAAACGGATCCCGGGTAGTTCGCCAGGACGGCGATTCAATCTACCTTGCAGGCATCGGCTCTTCGCCCGACGGGGATCGCCCGTTCCTCGATCGGCTCGATCTGAACGACGAGGAAATCCGAACGCCTGTTTCGCAGCGATAAGACTTCCTTCGAGCGATTTCTTTCCTTCACCGGGCGCGGACACAAAGACGTTTCTCACCTGGCATCAATCGCCGGACGACCCTCCGAATGCGTTTGCCCGAACGCTCGGAAAATCTCTCGATGCTCCCGCCGCAGAAGCGGTCTTTGCGTCAACCAGCGTCGCGATCACCCACATCCCCGATCCCACGCCCGAGGTGCGAGCCATCAAGAAGCGGCTCGTCAAGTACAAGCGCGCCGACGGGCTGGACTTGTCGTTCACGCTCTATACGCCGCCCGGCTATAAAGAGGGCACGCGCGTCCCGACCATCCTTTACGCCTATCCTCTCGACTATGCCGACGCTTCGAAAGCCGGCCAGGTCACAGGCTCGCAGGAAACCTTCACGCAGCTGCGGCAATATCGACTGTTGCTGCTCGCGGGCTACGCGATCATCGACAACGCTGCGTTCCCCATCGTCGGCGATCCGAAAAAAGCCTACGACACCTATCTGGAACAGCTGGTCGCCGATGCCAAGGCCGCAGTCGATGAGGCCGTGCGGCTCGGCGTCGCCGACCCCGATCGCATCGGAGTCACCGGACACAGCCACGGCGCTTTAATGACCGCAAATCTGGTGGCCCATTCCGACCTGTTCCGGGCCGGTGTCGCCACCAGCGGTTCCTATAACAAGACGCTGACGCCTTTCGGCTTCCAGAACGAGCGGCGATCGGTTTGGGAGGCATCGGATGTCTATCTGAAAGTCTCCCCATTTTTCTTCGCCGACAAATTGAAGACGCCGCTCCTCATCGTGCACGGCGCGGAAGACGCGAATCCCGGCACCACGCCGCTGCAAGGTCAAAAGCTCTACGAAGCGATTCGAGGCAACGGCGGTACCACTCGCCTGGTGATGCTCCCGCACGAGCCGCACTGGTATACAGCCATGGAGTCGAACGAGCAGCTGGTTTACGAGATGCTTCGCTGGTTTGACAAATACGTGAAGAATGCGCCGCCGCGTCCCGTGACCGGAACCCGTTAGAACGCCCGCCACCTGGCCAAGCGAAGCGCGCTGAAGGGTGCCGCGATGCCGCACAGTCAATGCGGCTTCAGCCACTGAGGCTTGCTGCTGGCAAGCAAACGAGTTCTTGAGCGGACTGAAGTCGTCCCCCTCCCAAGGGCAGGTCTCGCGACGGAGTTTTTCGGCAGCCTGACCTGCCAGGCAACTGCGATAAGCCAGAACCCGGTCCAACGAGTGTAATTGATTCCATAACAATGTCGGCTCCCAGGCCCGAGTAAGCTTTGGTGGTGCGAACCAACCAAAAGGCTCGGGAGAAAGGAGCCGAACAATGATGATTATAGGATGCGATTACCACCCGGCCTTCCAACAAATTGCTTTTGTGGATACCGACACTGGGGAACTGCAGGAGCGGCGACTGCAGCACCGCGAGGAAGCGGAGAAGTTCTACCGAGATCTCGCGGCCCAGGGAATAAAGGTGCGCGTGGGAATGGAAGCCAGTGGACAGGCGCGCTGGTTTGAACGACTACTGGCGGAGCTGAACTTCGAGTTGTGGATCGGGGATGCGGCCGAGATCCGTACCAAGCGAGTACGCAAACAGAAGACGGACCGCCAGGACGCGCAGCTGATCCTGCGTTTGCTGCTGGAGGATCGTTTCCCCCGGATCTGGGTGCCGAGCTGGGAGAATCGCGATCTGCGGCAACTGCTCTGGCACCGACACCGGATGGTGCAGGCGCGCACCCGCATCATGAATCAACTGCAAGCCGTGGCGCTGAACGAAGGGCTACGCTGCAAGAAGCGGTTGTGGCGGGAGGCGGGACGAGAGCAACTGGAGGCGTTCCGGTTAGCTCCGTGGGCGAGCCGGAGACGGCACGATCTGCTGGAGCTTCTGGATCGGCTGAATCCCACGATCACGGATCTGACGCAAACCATCGAGCAGGAAGTCCAGAAACGTCCTGAGGCGCAGCGCTTGATGACGCATCCCGGGGTGGGTCCACTGACCGCACTGGCCTTCGTGTTGATCATCGGGAGAGCGGATCGGTTTCAGTGCGGCAAGCAGATCGCGAGCTATCTGGGTCTGGTGCCATTGGAGGAGTCGAGCGGGAATCGGCGACGGCTGGGCCACATCACGAAACAGGGCAACGCGCTGCTGCGTTTCCTATTGGTGGAAGCGGCGCAAGTTTCGGCACGCAGCATCCCGGAGTGGCGCAATAAGTACTTCCACCTGGCGATGCGGCGAGGACGGAAGATTGCCAAGGTCGCCACGGCTCGCAGGTTAGCGGTTCAGATGTTCTGGATGTGGCGCAAGGAATGGGATTACGAGCAAGTAAGAAAGTTCAGTTCGCACGCGGGACAGCCCGGAAATCGCGATGGTGTGCAGTCCAACACCGAGTAATTGATTGGGCGTCCCGCTCCTCTTCACCGAGGAGGAGTTCGAAGTAGTAATCATGATCGAGGTTGTGGACCGAAGAGATGCATGGGTCGGACTGAGTTCCTGACCTGAATACTGATTGCGAGCGAGCCTTGGTTGGATCGGCACATTTTCAACGAGAGCGAAATGGCGCTCTTTACCGAGTGCATGCTGTAGTGTGCTCGAAAAATGCTTGACACCGCCGACATTGTTAGAGAGGCGATTTTTCGCCATTTGAGACGATCAACGATCCGGGCGGCAACCTCCGATAACTTCCTGTTTGCCGACAAACCGGGGGTTGATCGGAGACGTCAATACAATGCGTTTGTTTGGTACTGTGTGCTCTCAGACGCGCTTGGGCTTGCTGCTCACCGATCATCACGGTTGGTTCATAGTCAGAGAACCATCACAAATTCTTCCGCAAGGATGCAGATTCGGACCGTCTAAACTGTAGAAGACCAGGCAGCGCTGAAAGGCAGAACCGGCAGATGACCGTCACAACTAATCCGCGTTTAGAGTATTCCCTGCAAGAGGAACAACGATGTGCGATGCGTTCGAAGGTTCTTGTAGTCGCTTTTCTTCTTGTCGCTAATGCTATAGCTACGCATGCCCAGAGTGCTCCGGTGGTTGTATCCGGGGATCAGCGGTTTCACTTCACTGAGAAGCCCGGACCGGATGCGGTAGGACTGAAAGTTGTGGAGCAGTATGATTTCTCGCGCAGCTATCGTTCTGTCGCCGATGAGTTGGGCAAGCCGTATCAGGGAGAGCGCGCGCGGCCGCTGCAGACGCTGGTCTGGTATCCGGCGCAGAAGAGCAGCGGAAGACCGATGACGGTTGGAGATTACGGCGACCTGCTGGCCACGGAGACCACCTTCGGGAGACCTCAACTTGCGCGGGATTGGAAGCACTGGCTCGATAGCATGAAGCCTACGCTGAAGGATTCGATGTGGGCCGTGCGTGATGCTCCGCTACTTGCCGAAAAATTTCCGGTCGTGATCTATGCACCGAGTATCTCCTCGATGTCCTGGGAGAACGCCGACTTGTGTGAGTACCTGGCGAGCCACGGCTACGTGGTGGTGGCAAGCCCCGATATGGGCGCGGTGTCGCGGGAGGTGACCGTCGACCTCGCCGACATCAACGCGCAGGCGCAGGACATTTCGTTTCTGATTGGGTACGCGCAGGCGCTGCCGGATACAGAGATGTCGGAGATTGCGGTGGCGGGGTTTAGCTGGGGTGGGATCTCAAATCTGTTTGCGGCGGCGCGCGACAACCGCATTGACGCGCTGGTGGCGCTCGACGGCAGCATGCGGTATTTCCCGGGGCTGGTGAAGGCGGCGACCGATGTGCATCCGGAGCAGATGACGATACCGATGCTGTTCTTTACGCAGGGACCGACCTCGCTGGAGAAGCTGGCGCGACACACACCAAGTAAGGACACCGAGGGCCCCAACGTGCTTAATGCGTGGACGCACGGCGATCTGATTACGGTTGATGACATGGCGCTGGTGCACACGCAGCACAGCTCGATGTACCAGCGAAATGAGAAAGTATGGAATGACTACCTGACCAATCACAAAGCGGATTACTCGCGGGCGGATGGGATTGTTGGCTATGCTTGGGTCGCGCGCTACACGCTGGAGTTCCTGGATGCGTATCTCAAGAATGATGCGCAGGCAATGGCGTTTCTGAAGAAGACGCCTGCGGAGGTTGGCGTTCCGCCGCATATGATGACGGTGGACTTTCGCGCGGGCGAAGGGATACCGGCCACTCTCGATGCGTTTCGCGCGGAGTTGGGACGGCAGGGCTTCGATCATGCTCCGGCGATCTATGCGGCGATGCTGAAGGACCAGCCAGATTTCAAGCTGGATGAGGAGACCATGAACTTCTGGGCGTTCCAACTGATGGACGAGAATCACTTGCCTGAGGCGATCGACCTGTTCAAGTTGACCGCGCAGCTGTTTCCGGGGTCGTGGAACGCCTTTGACAGTTTGGGCGAGGCGTACATGAGGGCCGGGCAGAAGCAGTTGGCGATCGACAACTACAAGAAATCGCTGGAACTGAAACCGGGGAATGACAATGCCAAAGAGAAGCTGAAGGTGCTGGATGTGGCACCTGCGCGCTGACCATTTCCAAATGGTAGAAACCTGGATTGGTCCCTACAAGTCGGCTTACGGGAAGCGATTCGCGCTTACTCTCGAGTGACGGGCAAACAGGAAGTAATCCCATAAACGGGGGAAGCCAGGCCGGGAGAGGCGTCTGGATGGTCTACGTAACCAGGCGTCAACACTCATCGAACCCGTCCCATTCTGCGACGATGCTCTACGCGTTGGCTCCTGCCCTCACGGACGCTCCTCTGCGGCTTCAGCCACTGAGGCTTGCTGCTGGCAAGCAAACGAGTTCTTGAGCGGACTGAAGTCGTCCCCCTCCCAAGGGCAGGTCTCGCGACGGAGTTTTTCGGCAGCCTGACCTGCCAGGCAACTGCGATAAGCCAGAACCCGGTCCAATGAGTGTAACCGCGATTTTGCGCAAGTTAGTCGTTCGAGTGCAAAATGCTTCATCTTGACAGGCTAATTCTGGGGGAGCACAATCCGCGTGTCCGCTCCGCTGATCTCTCTTCGAGGCGCAGAAAGGAAGGCCGTGCGCCCACCTCGCCGTAGCTACGTTTTGCTTTTCGTGTGGGCGACAACGGCGATTGCCTTACCTGCGCAGACTTTCACCACACTGCACAGCTTCGACGGCACGGACGGTAAGGTGCCTGAAGCGGGGCTGGTCCAGGCCACCAATGGGAACTTATACGGGACGACCGGGTCTGGCGGGGCCAACGGCGATGGGACGATCTTCAAAATCACCCCAAGCGGCACGCTGACGACGATTTACAGTTTTTGCCCGCCACCGAATAGATGCACGGACGGCGCCTACCCCTTCGCAGGGCTGATCCAGGCCACAGACAGCAACTTCTACGGAACAACCTCGGAAGGCGGGGCCAACAGCCATGGGACGGTCTTCAAAATCAGCCCAATCGGTACGCTGGCGACGCTGCACAGCTTTTGCTCGGAAAGCGGTTGCACGGACGGCCAATACCCCGACGCGGGGCTGATCCAGGCCATCGATGGGAACTTGTACGGGACAACGTACTCTGGCGGGGCCAACGGCTATGGGACGGTCTTCAAAATCAACCCAATCGGTACGCTGGCGACGCTGCACAGCTTTTGCTCGGAAAGCGGTTGCACGGACGGCCGATACCCCGACGCGGGGCTGATCCAGGCCATCGATGGGAACTTGTACGGGACAACTTACTCTGGCGGGGCCAACGGCTATGGGACGGTCTTCAAAATCAGCCCAAGCGGCACGCTGGCCACGCTGCACAGCTTCGACTCGACGGACGGCTACCAACCCTCCGGGGTTCTGGTCCAGGCCACCAATGGCAACTTCTACGGGACAACGGCCTATGGCGGGACCAGTAACTTTGGCACGGTCTTCAAGATCACCTCAAATGGCACGCTGACCACGTTGCACAGCTTCGATTCGGCGGACGGCGCCGGGCCCTCCGGCGTTCTGGTCCAGGCCGCCGACGGCAGCTTCTATGGGACAACAGCCTATGGCGGGAGCAGCAACTTTGGCACGGTCTTCAAGATCACCTCAAATGGCAACGCTGACCACGCTGCACAGCTTCGGATCGGGGGAGGGCATCGTGCCCTACACAGGGCTGGTTCAGGACACCAATGGGACCTTCTACGGGACAACGGTGCGTGGCGGAGCCGACAACCATGGGACGGTCTTCAGCTTGTCCATAGGGCTTGGCCCGTTTGTGGAAACACAGACCACCTCCGGCAAGGTGGGAGCGGTCGTCAAGATTTTGGGCACAAATCTAACTGGCGCAACCAGTGTCACATTTAACGGCACGGCGGCTGTCTTTACAGTTGTATCGAGTTCGGAAATCTCGACTACCGTGCCCACAGGTGCAAGCACAGGTCTCGTGACAGTGACCATACCCTCAGGCACGTTGACAAGCAACACGAAATTCCGCGTCACGCCATGATCGGTCAGGAGTAACCAAGCTGCCTCGGAGCGTCTTCTTTCACTACACCGGAATGTATCGGGTAGCGGCCCGATGACTGACGAGAACAGGCGTTAACACTCAAAGCCCCCGGGTCATCGGGTCAATGAGTGCAATCGATACGTAATTGTTTCGTGAGATGCAGTACAAGATCGTCGTCAAGCATTACCTGGACATACTCCCCAACATATTCGTCTCGGTAGGTAACGCCCCGGCCATCTGGAATGTAGCCTCGCAACACATACAGTCGCTGGGCAGCGTTGTACCCAGCATGCAGTCCCACCCCAATACCAACGGCACAATAACGGCGAGCTGCTTGTGCTTCTGCAAGATCCAGCAGGCGGCTCGCGATACGACGTCTGCGAAATGTGGGAAGCACATTCAGGTCTTGGATCTCAGGAATCTCTAGCTCAGCAAATCCGGGATATGTAGGGCGCCAGTTGATGGTTACATAACCTGCGAATTCGCCGTCGACGGTAGCAACCAGGGAGGTGCGGCTTCCTGCCGCCTCTTGCTCCAAGTACAGCTGATACTTTGCCTCTGGTTTGACGGAACCGATGCTCGCGAATGCCGCGGCGATGACCGGCAGGTCATGTTGATTGAGTGAGCGAATCTGAATGGCTCCGAACGTTTTCACGTGAATCACTCTACCGCGTTGCGCCTCGCTTTGAACCCGGACGATAACTGTCGTTAACAGGCGATTACACTCATTGAACCCGTCACATTCTGCGCCGATCCTCTAAGCGTTAGCTCCTGCCCTCACGGATGCCCCTCGACCTGCGCCCGCAATTGTTCCCTCGCCCCGCCACTTCCGGCCCAGCCCTTCGAGCTGAGCCAGCACCTTCTCAATATCCTTCATGCGATCGGTAATACCGTAGGTCACCGCCGGCGGGATGGTCTGTTCATAGTGCCGGAAGACAAACCCCGCACCCTCTAGTGTCCGCAGGCGTTCCGTCAGCACGCGTGAGGAGATGCCTTCCACCTGCCGCCGAAGCACCCCAAAGCGCATGGGCCCGTTGTGGCTCAGTGCCCACAGAATGTGTAGCGTCCAGGGCCGCGCTAGCAGCTCTAGCATTCCCCCGATGGCACAGGGAGAAGGAGGTTGGGCAAATCGTCGAGGAGTCATATTGATACTAGGTTACTATAAAGTTCCTACCATGTAAAGAGCTAATAGTTATTTATTGTAACCAAAAGCCGGAAGAAATAATCCAAAGCAGCTGAGGACAGGAGCCTCCTATGAAATTGCTTCGCATCGACTCCAGCGCCCGGCGCAATTCAGTTTCGCGGCAGCTCACCCAGAGGTTTGTGGAAACCTGGAAGAATCAAAATCCAACGGGAGAAGTAATCGAGCGCGACTTGGCGACAACTCACTTGCCGCTGATCACCGACGAGTGGACTCTTGCCGCCTATTCGGACCCGGCAAGGCTGACGCCCGCGCAGCGGGAAACGCTCTCCGTTTCAGACACGCTTGTGGAGGAGTTGCTGGCCGCGGACACGATCGTGATTGGCGCGCCCATGTACAACCTGACCGTTTCGGCTCCCCTAAAAGCATGGATCGACCAGATTGTCCGCGTAGGCCGCACGGTTCTCCGCGGAGCGAACGGTAGCGAAGGCGTGTTGAAGGGAAAGAAGGTTGTAGTCCTCACGTCGCGTGGTGGCGCCTTCCGCCCGGGCACGCCGACCGCCCAGTACGATCACCAAGAGCCCTACCTCCGGCACATTCTCGCCTTCATTGGCCTAACTGACGTTACCTTCATCCATGCCGAGAACCAGAAGCCAGGAGAACTCGCGGAACCTTCGCGGGCAGCGGCGGTCGAACTCCTGCAGGCGGCTGCTGTTTCATAACAGTCCTCGCGGCCACGCACATCTGGAGTTCCGTTCAGCGAATTTGCTTCACAGTGGTTAACTCGAAACTCTTAAAGGAGAAAGAAAATGTCAGCCAGTACATCAAGCATTTCCGTTCGATCGCAAGCACCAATTATCTCCCTGCAAGGAGCGGGCCCCATCGTTTTGTTGGGACGCTTCCTGTTCGCCCTCATCTTTCTGATGGCCGCACCCAACAACTTTTCCAGCCAAACCATCGCCTACGCCGCTTCGCAGGGCGTGCCGCTGGCATCAATCGCGGTTCCGTTCTCAGGCGTGCTCGCGCTCGCCGGAGGCCTTTCCATCCTGCTCGGCTACCGCGCCAAAGTCGGCGCCTGGCTGCTGATCACGTTCCTCGCCGCCGTCACCCCGATGATGCACAACTTCTGGACCGTCGCCGACCCCATGATGCGCCAGATGCAACTCATCATGTTCATGAAGAATGTATCCATGTTGGGCGGGGCACTGCTGGTCACGCAGTTGGGCACCGGACCGTGGAGCCTTGATGCGCGCAAGAAGTAAAGCGCAGGTCTCCAAGCTGGCTCATAAATTTCGGCTTGGCTTTAAATGAATCTAGAAGGAGAAAAATATGTCGGATCCAACCATTCAGGTTCTGCTAAAAGGTCCATACTTGGTTGCCGGGAAGGTGGCTCTCCTGGATGCGAGCGGCAACAAGATTGACGCGGGAGAGAAAATAGCTCTCTGCCGCTGCGGCGCGTCCACCAACAAGCCCTTCTGCGACGGAACCCATTCGAAGATCGGATTCGACGCGGCCGCCGCTGCCGTTCCGCAAAGCGCAGAATAGTTTCCGGGCAACGGAAAAGGCCGCCCTTCGCCGGACGGCCCTTGAATATCGCCAGAACCGAATCCTACGCGGCGGTCTCTTCCGACACGGGTGGCTGGAACGGCTCGTCGTAACCGCCGCCGTAGATCGACGGCACCTTCGATCCCATGGGACGGAGGTAGGTCGCCAGTTCGCCGCGATGGTGAATGCTGTGGTTGTTGAGGAATCCCAAATACAGAACCGCCGGAAGATTGAACACGTTGAAGAAGTTGACGGGCGTCATCAATTGCTCCGGCGTCATCGCCGCCACCCGCGCCGCACCGCGCTTCATGTTCTCGTCGTACCAAGCCACCACTTCGGCTGAGGTTTGCGGCTTGTGCTCGGGCGTTTCCATATTGAACTGCAGGTCGGCAATTCCATCCAAGAACTGAATGTCACTGTTGGCGATATGCCACGCCAGTTCCTTGGCGGTACGGGCGTTGGGATCGGGCTTGTAGCTGGAGGCCGCGTCGGGCACGGCCGCGATTACCTTCTTGGTGATTTCCGCTTCGCGCATGATGCCATCGAGCGTCATCGCGCAGTAGCCTTGGGCAAATTCCGCTGTCAAACCTTGTTGCTCGGACATTGGTGCCTCCTTGTGAGGGTGTTATGTATTCCTGGTTCTAATAAGCCGAAAGGGGCGCTGTGTGCGCCCCTCGGGTTGAACTCGACGCAAGCGGATTATACGCCGACCGGCTGCTTGCTGCGCACCGGCACTGGCGTCAGCCAGCCGTGGCGGTCACTCTTTTCGCCGCGCACGACGGCGTAGAACTCTTTCTGGATCGCCTTGGTGATCGGGCCAACTCCGCCCTTGCCCACCTTGATCTTATCCACGGTGCGAATCGGAGTGATCTCGGCCGCCGTTCCCGTGAAGAAGGCTTCGTCGGCGATGTAGAGCATCTCGCGCGGAATCATCTGCTCAACGATGGGAATGCCCAGGTCGCGCGCGATCTGCAGCGTCGAATCGCGGGTAATGCCGGGCAGCACAGAGTTGCCCAGAGGCGCTGTGATCAGCTTCTCGCGATGCACGATGAACACGTTTTCGCCGGAGCCTTCGCTCACGTAGCCGTTCACGTCGAGCGCGATGCCCTCGGCAAAGCCGTTGACGATGGCTTCCATCTTGATGAGCTGCGAGTTCATGTAATTCGCGCCTGACTTCGCCATCGCAGGCAAAGTGTTCGGCGCGATTCGCGTCCAAGAGGAAACGCAGACGTCGCAACCGTCGTTCTCGCCTCCGAGGTACTTTCCCCAGGGATAATTGATGATGTAAACCTCGGTGGGCGAGTTGAAGGGATTCACTCCCGCCTCGCCATAGCCGCGGAGAATGATGGGCCGCACGTAGCACGGCCACACGCCGTTGCTGCCGACGGTTTGAAGCATCGCCTTCACCAGCTCGTCGCGCGTGAAGTCGACGTCGATGCGGTAGACCTTGGCCGAATCGAGCAGGCGCTGAATGTGTTCGTGCGCGCGAAAGATGGCGGGGCCCGAGGGCGGTGCGTAGCAGCGGATCCCCTCGAACACCGAGGAGCCGTAGTGGACCACGTGCGACATCACGTGAATCGTCGCGTCATCCCAGGGGATGACCTTGCCATTGTGCCAGATGCTATCCGATTTCTCGATTGCCATGCGGACTCCTTCGGCTGCGGGTGCGGTTTTTCTTCTGTGTCTCTTTCCAGGTAACGAAGGCTGAATCCTTCCTCCGGCAACGGCAGGGGAGCGAGGGTGCGAAAACCCAACCAGCGTTACAGAACATTATAGCCGAGGCGGTCGCAATCCGAGGCAACGGCTTTGAGAGTTTCCCTGGCTCACCACACGGTCTCGACCATCTTTAACTGCCGGATGCGCTTGTCGGCCGTGACGAGCGTCATACCTTCGACTATCGCGGTCGCGGCAATCAAACGGTCCGCGGGATCTTTGGGGAATTCATTGGGCAGGCGCACGGACAAGGCCGCAATCTCGGGCGTGACCGGTCTGAGAATGACCCGCGCTGCCAGTTCACGAACAAACGATTCCACGCTCACAGAGACCGCGATTCGACCGTTCTGGGCCAGCCACGCCAGTTCCCAGAGCGTGATAGTTGCAACTGCGATCCCCGCGCCATGTCGGCCCCGCTCCTGCCTGGCCGCGAGGATAGCCTTCCGCGCGCGCCTCGACAGGCGCTTCGAATCGTTCGCCATCCAGAAAAGAACGTGAGTGTCCAGCAGGATCACTGGTTTTCCCTCATCTGGTTCACCCTCATTTGTTCTCCCAATCCTCGGGCGGAGTGACGGATCCCACGATATCGCCAACTACCTTCGCCTTGCCGGCCATGTAGTCGAAGATATCGTCGACCCGATTTTCGGCGGGGACGAGCTTGACGACGGGCTTACCATGCTTGGTGACCATGACGGGTTCTCCGCTCTTCGACACCTGATCCATGATCGCCAGGCACTGCGCCTTGAATTGACCTGCGGGAATCTGTTTCATCGTATGGTCATAATATTATGACTATGGGAAGAATGCAAGGCATTCATCTTCATCCTGAGCGGCGGCGGGCGGCGGTGCGTGCAGATGGCGCGGGCTTGACTGCGGCGGGCGGTTTGGGACGAGCGATATTGGGCGAGGCGGCGGGAATGGGTGGCCGGGGCCTGGTGATGCTGACTGTCTTGGGGCGCGGGATTCGGGCGAGGGCGCTGGCCTGGGCTAGCGCGGGCGATGGCGGCTTCTGCGCGGCGGGGGCGGCGGGATAGTTGGGAACTTCGTGGATCATTTCATTCTGATGGACGCGGAAGTGGACGCGGGGGGAATTTTTCACGGCGATGTGAAGGGCGCGCAGGATTAGCTGGGCTCGGCGGAAATCGATGGTGTTGCGAACCAGGGCGTTGATGACTTCCATGAGCGAGGATTGGATGGACTCTTCGTCCTCGATTTGCGCGATGGGATGAAGGCGCGACTTGGGCGGGGTGGCCACGCCGCGAATCATGCGCTGATGGAAGTAGCAGAAGACTTCGCCGCGGAGAGCGGGGGAGCCGCACTGGACTCCGTTGACCTTGATGTGGGTGCAGACGCGGATATTCTTGTTGAGCGACATGGGGCTTGCACCTTTCGGATCTGGATTGAAAAAATTCTCAGATCGAGTCTGTAAATTATTGATTTGGTTGGAGTTGGCGGAGATGACCTGGAGGCCCTCTGCGTAAAATCTTGATAGCCAAGGATTTGCATGGAAAATATTGAAAAGATGGGACTTCGCTACGGCTTGCAGGGCCGGGGTTAGGGTGGAGATGTATTCCTGGAGGCTTTGAGGTTGGGTGAGCATACTACTTCTAGTTTAGGCGAGGGGTGCAAGGTTGGATGTCACATGGGGGGTGTGGAAAAACCCATGTGGGCGGGGCCGTTAGCTGCGAAAAGACCCACTTCTCGCAAAGAACGCGAGAAATGGGGCGCTCGGTTCTTTAACGTGCACCCCAATCCGATGGAGCTACGCTGGACGTTATGTCGTAAGGTCTGATCCTAGCTTTGTACTGAGCGTGAAAGCGCACTTCTTTTGGTCTTCGCTTTGTAAGGTCTGAAGAGTCTTCATTGGTAACGGCGACAACCACTTCCACCCCAGTGCGTGCTGGAATCTTGGCGCAGAGGATGCGATAGGGATGTCGCGTTGGTCCAAGGGGGAAGTGTATTTGCTCACCGGTGCTGTTGTCCGTTCCAACAATATCGGTGATTCCGCCTTCGCTGACAATTGAGCAAAGCTCGCCGATCTGTTTAACCGCCGACACTGGTACGCCTACATTGAATTCCACATCTACATCTTTCAAATCAACGTCTTGTTCGTTAACCACGAATACTCTGAGATCAGACCAACCTTTCTTCCAGACAAGCCCTTGAACATCGGAGCCCTCCGCGTAATTTCCAGCCGCCCACTGTGCCTTCAGTTTCGGTTTCACTCCGCCCCACAGTATGAATGTGAATCCGGCAACGACCATGAGGAAAAAAACGATTAGTGCAGATCTGAACTTTCCTAAAGATGCCTCTTTCAGGCAATCCACGACAGCAATTGCCAACCCTATGCAAGACAATGCAACGAACCACCAGAAATAGTCTTCTATCAGAATCGTTCCTATGGCCAAGGAGAATGAAACAAATCCAGTCGCCCTGAGATAGGCGAGATTTCGATTGTGAGCCCATTCTGGGTGGATGGTCGCGGGCCGGGCCTTCTCAGCTTTTTGTTCCATCTGCGCATTAGGCTTTTGCTTCTTTGGGTTGTGGCCTTCGGTGTTTCGCCCAGCCATCGCGTGCACCTCCACAAAAGCCGTATTTATTCTTGGACCCATGAAGGATAGTCTCTTCAGCGATCGGAGCCAATGAAATGGGTCGGGGCTCGACCCGCAGCGGCCCGATACACCCGGGCCGCCTGGACAGCCGAGGGCGGCTGTCCCCACATGAGTTGTGATGGGCGCGAACTCCCTGGAAATCCCACTTCTCGCAAAAGACGCGAGAAGTGGGACACCCCAAGGTTCGTGGTGGCGAGGTGGCACGGAGTGGGGATGGGTCCGTGCCTGTGGGTGGGACAGCAGATTCCTCCTGCTTCGCTTCGCGAAGGCGTCGGAATGACAAGAACTTTTGCACAGCGTTGGTGTGACGAGTGACGCTGCGTCTCAATGGCTCGACATCTTATCGTTTTGTCATTGCGAACGGGCGGTTCTAGCCCGGAGGAATCTGCTGTCGTTTGGAGGGGCAATGGCGCGAGAGCGGAGCTACTACGTTTACATCATGGCGAGTAAGAGCCGCGTGGTGTACGTCGGCGTGACGGGATTTCTTATGGCGCGGGTGCTGCGGCATCGGGCTGGCAAGGGTGGCGAGTTTACGCGCAGGTATCAGGCGTCTCGACTGGTCTACTTTGCGTCGTTTCGGAATGTGGGCGATGCGATTGCGCGCGAGACCGAGATCAAAGGTTGGCGGCGGGAGAAAAAGGTGGCCTTGATTGAGGAGAGAAATCCGACTTGGGAGGACTTGGCGGAGGGGTGGGGTGGGCCTGCCGTGATGAGGGTATCGAGGACAGCAGGTTCCCTTCGGCTTCGCTCAGGGCAGGCTCTCACCGGGCTTGCGCCCGGATCGAAATGACAAGACCATGGGGAGCACTTGCCCTTAGAATCCTTTGGCATGGACCATCACATTGTTGCCGCAGTCAGTATTGCGGGGACTTGCCTGGATGTTATTGGGAGTCTTTATCTGGCTTACGATTTGCTGGGGGGACAGCATGGGCCTTTGCGGCTGCTGACGCGGGCGGTGACTTACTCCATTGTGTTTGGAGTTGGGTATGGGCTTGGCCTGGGGCTTTGGTTTGGGTTGGCTTCGGGGGTGGCCAGCGGGGTCACGATTGCGATTGAACTTAATCGCGCGGCTCGAGGGCTCGACCATTATTCGTGGTGGTGGGAGGGATTGTTCAGCGCTATACGAGGATTTGCGTTTGGAGCGGCCCTCTATAGAAATCTGGGCTGGGAGTTTGCCGGAGCGTTTGCCGTTCTGATTACGGTGGGGCAGGTGGTGGCTTATTCGCGCGGTGTGCGTCCGGCGCTGGATTACGCCGCGACTGGCAGACCGCGCATCACTCGTCGTCACGCTTGGGCGATCCTGGTGCGCACGCTCGGGTACATCGCGACTGCGCTGGTCTGCAGCGCTTTCGTCCAGCATGTTGACCGCGCGTGGTGGTTTGCGATTCGCGTTGGGCTGGTAATCGGCATTGTGACTGGAATCGGCAGTGCCACTATTCCGTTGATTGAGTACTACGCTGACAATCTTCCGGAACGGCGGTTAGGAGCGTTTGGGATCGTGCTTATCTTTTGCGGTTTTGCTTTGCAGTCGTTTCAGTATTGGCTGGCGCTGCTGGATGTGCGGGTGACGTAGTTCGTGGCACGGCTGCGGCCCGATACACCTGGGCCGCTGGACAGCCGAGGGCGGCTGTCCCACATGTGTTGTGGTGCTGCTGGCGAACAGCAGGTTCCCTTCGGCTTCCCCCTCGGCTTCGCTCGGGGCTTCGGCAAAACAGGGCAGGCCTCACCGGGCTTACGCCCGGTTCGGAATGACAGAGAGTTTATTAGTGGCTTATGGGTGTGGGAATGGCCGGTGGCGTCAGGCTTGCTTTTACTGGTGTACCTGATAGCTCGTCGCCGCGGAAATACTTATTTTTGGCGGCTTTCATTTCTGGCATGGCTTCGTAGGGCTTCGAGTAGTCGTTGGCGGCGTTCCAGAACAAGAATCCTATGCCGCCTTTTTCTTTGGCGGTGGCTACCTGCACTTTTATGTATTCGGGCGAGTAGGTTTTGGTGCGCCAGTGGAAGGCTTGCAGCCAGGGGCGGATTACCACGCCACTGGTCTTATCTCCGTCAGGATGGGTGATCAGCTCGAAGCGCTGCATGGATTCGCCGATGAAGTGCTCGGGGGCGTCGCCGGGGTGGGCGATGTTATCCATGCCGAAGAAGTGCGAGGGGTAGATCATGGGGGAGAGCACGTCGCAATACTTCGCCATGCCTACGATGTCTTGTCCGGTGTGGGAGAGATCGACAGGGCGCTGCCAGGCCATCACTCCGAAGACATCCAGGGAGAGCAGGACGCCGGTGGGGTGGAGTTCGGCGTAGGCTTTCTTCAGGAAGGCGACGATTACGTCGGAGCGCTGGTAGCCGCGCGGGGCTGCGGTTCCAGCTTTACAGGAAACCGCTTCCGTGGTGGTTCCGCCTCGCTTCGCTTTGGCGGGACGGGCGAGGCGCCCGTCGCCACATGGCTTGTTGCCACTTGCCTTGTCTCCACTTGCGACTTCTCTATCTTTGCCTTCTTCAGCCTTGCCTTCTTCGCTCGTGGCTTCGGGATGCTCGGTTTGAAAGACGAAGGCGGCGTCTTTTTGGTCGCCTTCGGCGGGGAAGCGGACGTAGTCGAATTGAATTTCGTCGGCGCCGGATTGAGCTACGAATTTGGCTAGCGCGATGTTGTAATCCTGAACTTTGGGGTTGGAAGAATCGGTCCAGACCAGCTTGCCGTTTTCGCGCCAGGGCTGGCCCGTCTTCTTCGAATGGACGGCCAGTTCGGGATGCTCGACTACCATGCGCTCGTCGCGGAAGATGGCGATGCGGGCTATGGCATGCATGTTCTCGGAATGCAGGAAGTGGACGAACTTGGGCAGGTCGTGGATGTAGACCTGGTGCTGGCCTAGCAGCGGATGCTCGAAGGGAATGGTTACGCTGCCGTCGCTGTCTTTGATGTCGAAGACTACGGCGTTGCCGCCGACTTCGCGCCAGTGGCGGATGATGCGGAGTCCGTGGTCGCTGGCGGCCATGATGCCGGTCAGGTAGATGGCGCGGATTTCAAAGTCTTTGGGTACGGGAATGGTTTTCTCGACGATGGGAGCGGGGAGAATTCCGGGGATGGTGATTTGCTCGCCGGCCTTGAGGATGCTGGTGGAGCGGGCTTCATTGTTCATTCCGTTGGTGTGGCGGATGGCTTCGGCGAGTTCCGATGAGGTCAGATAAGAGGTGCGCTTTAGGTACTGGCGGGCTACCGTGGGGATGCTTTCGCCGCGCTTCGCGGTGTAGATTTCAGTGCCGGGGGTGGGTGAAAGCGGCTGCGGGGAGGGTATGTCGGCGCGCTTCGCGGTGGGCGAAACCTTTGCATTCACTGGCTGCAGTTGGGCGGTCTGAGGCGTTGCAGCGGCTGCTGGTTGGGCGCTTTGCGGCTGCGCCGCTGACGCCGAAGAGAGCTGTGGACTCAGCCGCATTGCGGCTATGGCAAACAAAACACACGAGACGGCGGCAATTGTAAGAGCTGACGAGCGGCGCAAAGTCCCTCCGGAAACCTACCCAAGCCGGATGCTATCGGGCGCCTAGATGGCTTGAAAGTTACGCACGGTCATATCACCCTTGTCTGAGGGCTTCGTGGGCTTTACGGGAAGCAAAACCTTTCACCACAGGGGGGCACGGGGAACACGGGGTAAACCTTGACCCTGGGCTGGGTGCCGGAATTGGTATTCCTCCTTGCGCAAACTATTTCTCATCCTTCCACTTAACTTTCCACCGCGGTCTGTTCTAATATCGTCGCCGGCCATCTAACTCCAGCCAGATGCAGGGTTTTTGGCCAGCCAATCCATCCTCGGACCGTGGCCAGTCGCTTGCTTATTCCAAGACAACCCCGGACTTGTATGGGGTCGGGCAAGCGACCGGGTTCCAAATGACAGATTTTGTCAATCCTGGAACCGTTGGGTGAGTCGAAGGGCCTGGAGAGTCCGGGAAAATGCAGGAAGTAAGGCCGGGGAAGACGGCCTGGGATAGGGAAGACGCCACTTCTATGAGAACGAACCTCGCTACAGTGCTCGATCCGAACCGCCGCAGCGCCGATGCTGGAGAGTTTGAAGCAGCACTGCGCCGCCGCATCGTTGGTCAGGACCAGGCCGTGGAAAAAGTTGCCGAAATTTACCAGATGTTTTTGGCGGGCCTGAACGCTCCTGGGCGTCCCGTGGGCAACCTGCTGTTTCTTGGACCCACCGGCTCGGGCAAGACTCGGGTGGTGGAAGCCATGGCGGAGGCGCTGTTCGGCGATTCCCATGCCTGCATCAAGATCGACTGCGCCGAGTTCCAGCACTCGCATGAGATTGCGAAGCTGATCGGCTCGCCTCCGGGATACCTGGGACATCGCGAGACTCATCCCCTGCTCACGCAGGAAGCGCTGAACCAATGGTTTACGGAGAAGCTGAAGCTTTCGATCCTACTGTTTGACGAGATCGAGAAGGCGAGCGACTCGCTCTGGCAATTGCTGCTGGGCATTCTGGACAAGGCAACTCTTACGCTCGGCGACAATCGCCGGGTGGATCTTTCGCAATGCATCATCATCCTGACCTCGAACCTGGGTGCCAGCGAGATGACGGATCTGGTGGACGGTGGATTCGGTTTTGCGCCGAGGGTGGTGGAAGTGGACAACAACTTCGACGACAAGATTCAGCGCACTGCGGTGGAGGCGGCGCGGCGCAAGTTTACGCCTGAGTTCATGAACCGCATCGACAAGACGGTGGTCTTCAAGACGTTGCGTGACGAGCATCTGTCGCAGATTCTCGAGATCGAACTGGGGATGGTGCAGCAGCGGGTTCTGATGGCTGCGGGCGCGAACCAGTTTGTATTTAATTGCTCGGCAGACGCGAAGCAGTTCCTGCTGAAGGAAGGTACCGACCCGCGTTACGGCGCGCGCCACCTGAAGCGTGCGATCGAACGGCACCTGGTTTTCCCGCTGGCGAATCTGGTGGCTACGAGCCAGGTGAAGCTGGGAGACTTCGTGCGGGTCGATATGGCTTCGGAGAATCAGATGATCTTCGTGAAGGAAGCCGAAAACAGCATGACGCCGGTTCTGCTGGAGCGCTATGGAGCGGCTGCGGCGAATATGCCTACGGCACGCGCGGCGCGGACCGCAGTCAACGGCCGCCGCGACATAGGCGCGAGCCCGATCGCGGAGAGCAAATAAGTTTACTGGTAGGCAACACCCCTCGCTTGACCGCATCTCGCGAGATTTTGCAGGCGCCGGAAAATATCCCGGCGCCTTTTTTCGTGCGCGTGATCCGGCGATCTCAGCAGGCGTTGATGGTGCAATGGCGATGATACGCCGACTGACTCTTCGGGATGCAGCCAGCCTCTCTCTCTCCTTCGTTGACTTGGCCCAGCCTCAGTCCTAAGATTTCACCCCAATGATTGGCGAGACCATCTCGCACTATCGCATTGTCGAGAAACTTGGCGGCGGCGGGATGGGTGTGGTCTACAAAGCCGAAGACCTTAAATAACGCAGCTAAACAGGGCAGCCAGGGATGGCAAAAAGGAGGCATCATGGAGTTTGTAATGTTTGAAGATGTGGAGGGCCTGGAAGTCTTTGTGAACCCCGAACGGGTGATCTGGGTGAGGGAATATCACAACCAAACTACGGAAATCAGCTGCGGACACGATGACAAGTTTACGGTGCGCCTGGCTCCAGCTCACGCTGTTGCCGCGTTGGGCAAGGCAGCGCGCTAACCCTAGGGATCTGCGTTTTCGACGAGGGTTTAGGTAGTGGTTCCGTCAGCCCGGACCCCACTAAAGTGCCATTGACGAGATAGCACTTTAGTCCTAGCGTCCGTGTTGCGCCGCTTTCCAAGGAAAATAAGATTCCCCCGTTCAGCAAAGGCGACTGGCCGCGCCTTTGCTCCTCACCGCGACGTGCTGGAGACTCCAGGGCACGGCCCAAATCAAGAATGAAGTGGCAGAATCTCTGCCCTCGGACGCAAGGGCATCCTGCGGGCGCGCTTTCCAAAAAGGAGGATAGCGATGAAAAGAATACTGTCGGCGGTGGTGGTATTGTTTTTGTCAATCAGCGTAGCTTTTGTAACGCCAACGAACCTGGTGGCGAGCGGCGGGCAGAACTCGGAAGAGTGTGACCGAAAAGTCCACAAGCAGAAATGGACCGCAGGGTGGGACAGCTTCACTGAACCGCTTAACTACGAGACAAGCCATGTCAAATGGTTTGTGGATCCGGAGAAAAGCGCGTTGCGTGTGCAATTTGTCTTAAGGGGTGCGACGCCTGGCAAGGTTTATCAGGTCGGAGTCCACATCTATTGCAACACGCCTCCCACGAACTTCGGCGTGCCTCCTACCCCCGCGACCTTTGGCCCGTTTCCCACCAATGGCGGTACGGGCGGTACGTGTTGGGCGAATACAAGGCAGGGCGTGACCGAAAACGTTGTGTCGGTGGAAATGGGCGTGGTCACGACCGACCTCAACGGAGATGGCTCCTTCGCGATCACGGTTGGGCCGATCGCTAAGGGACCCTATAACGTCGAATTCGACGCGCGCGATGGAGCGGGCTGCAATTTGATTGGTGGGGCGGCGACGGTTGGTCTGGACTGCTACGTTGACTTCCAATCGCCCGGCCCATTCGGAGATGCGACCACGATTACCATCCCATGACGCAGTGAGGGCTTCTCCGGACGCGGCAATCCTCTTTGTTGTCGCGTCCGGGGAGGCAGAAGTAGTCAGGTGCGAAGACAGAGTGTCTTGCGTCCGATTACACTCTTAGTGCGATGACGACGATCAGCCGGCGCAGATTTCTTGTGACCGCGGCGCTATCTCTTGCTGCTGGCCGCCTTCATGCGCAGCGCGGGGCGGGAGCCCAGGTCACGCTGAAGCTTTCAAGCGACGCTACCGGGCCGCACATGCCTGCCGACTTTGTGGGTCTGTCGTATGAGGTGCAGCAACTGGCTGATCCGAGTTTCTTTGCGGCTAACAATGCCGGATTGATCCGGCAGTTCAAGGCTCTGGCGTCGCGAGGCGTGCTGCGCCTGGGCGGAAATACCAGCGAGTTTGGCTGGTGGAAGGCCACGCCCGGCTCTGTTGAACCCGAGCACCCGCAGACTCGCGTGGTTGAAGGCGAGCCCAAACCACAGTATTACGCCGTGACACCCGAGGCAGTGCGGAATCTTGCGGACTTTCTGAAAGCGACCGGTTGGACCTGCCTGTATGGCATCGGCATGGGAACCAACATGCCGGAGCGCGCGGCCGAGGAAGCTGCGTTTGTGGCTACGACTCTGGGCGCGAGCCTGCAGTACTTCCAGATTGGCAACGAGGTGGATCTTTTCGGCCGGCACCTGCGCGATGCGAAAGCATGGTCCGCGAAAACCTATCTGGGGGAGTGGCTCGCTCTTGCCCGGGCCGTTGCCTCGCGGGTATTGGGAGCAAAGTTCGGGATGCCGGATGTGGCATCGAATGCGGGATGGCTGACGGAGATCGCGAATTTGTGGCCTTCGATCGAGAATCCGCCGCAGGTGACAACGCTTACGCATCATTACTATTTCGGCGGGCCAGCGACAAATCCCGAGGTCAACATTGCCAATCTGCTGAAGCCGGCTACGATGGCGAAGGTTCAGAAGACGGCGAATACCGCGACCGCCGCGGCTAAGAAGATGGGTGCGCGCGTGCGCATGACGGAAGGTAACACTTGTTATCGCGGCGGCAAGCCGGGCGTGTCCGATGTTTTCGCTGCGGCACTGTGGGCTGCCGACTATTCGCTGTTGCTTGCGAGCAACAATTATTCCGGAATTAATTTGCACGGCGGCACCGGGAAATCCGTCGCAAATTCCGTTGGAGGTTTCCTCCCCGGCGACATCCTTCTTAAAGAGAGCGGCGACAGCCCGGACCAGATCGCGACTCATCCTCACCCGTTCTATTCGCCCATTGCGGCGCTCGGCTCAGAGTTCGTGATGGAGCCGGTGGCTTATGGACTGAGGTTTGCCGGAGAGCTTAGTGGAGGGTCTTTTCTGCAGGGTGACTTCAGTTCGCAGCTCCAGGCGACGGGAGTTAACGCGAGCGCCTATGCCGCGAAACTTCCGAGCGGGCATGTGGGGGTCGTCATTTTGAACAAGGATGCGGAACAGAATGTAGAAGTAAGCCTGGACTTTGGGAGAGGAAGAACAGGGCCGTTGGAGGCCAAGACGCTGCACGCCCCGGCGCTGGATAGCCGGGAAGCTCACATCACGCGGTCGGCGGAGGATGCCCGTCTCCGGGACGGCAAGTATACGGTGACGGTTCCTCGCGCTACGGGAGTCTGCCTGACTGTCAGTTGATGATTCTGGAGCCCTGACTGTTGAAAACAAGGCCACAGCACTCGTTGAAGGAAACTTCGTCCGCGTCGATATGGCCGGATTCTTGTTAGTGCGTGGCGGCGAAAACGCGACGGTTCATGATGGCGTCATAGACGCTTTTCTCAACGGTTGGCAGGTCCGCCGTGCTTGCGAGGACAAGGTCGGCGTAGCGCTTGCTGGGCAGCACGTACTGCCGCGTCGCCGGCAACACGTTATTTTTGTACTGCCACAGGATAAAGTCCAGGGAACGCTGACGCTCGGTGATGTCCCTCACCTTGCGTCGATGGAAACAAACCTCGTCGGGAGCTTCCAGGTAGAGAGATAGGTCGAAGAGCGGGCGCAGTTGCGCGAAATGCAAAGCCAGGATGCCTTCCACGATCAGCAGCGACTTGGCGGGAACGTGTGTGTGCTGGTCGTTCACGCGCAAGTGCCGTGCAAAGTCGTAAATGGGAGCCTCGATGGCTTTGCCGGAGGTGTAGTCGCGGATATGGCTCTCCAGCAGGTGCATGTCGATGGCATGCGGCGCGTCGTAGTTGAGTTTCGCCCGGTCCTCCAGCGGAAGATGGTTCATCTCGATGGAGTAGCTTTCCATGGAGATAACGTGCCCGTTGAGACGAGAAGCAACGTGCCTGGCGATTGTCGATTTACCGCTGCCGGACGGCCCAGCCAGTCCAACGATGAAGATATTTCCCTGAGCCGGCGCTGGGGAGTATCGCTTCACTCCTTTGTCAGCCATGCCAAAGCTTCCTTGCGGGTCTCAAAAACGGGAAATTCCCGACGGGAGAAGCTCCTCACGTTCTCAGAGAACACCTGAGGGAAAGTCTTGGTTCCCGTCCATGCGGATTTCTTGACATAAGGCCTGTCGAAGACGGCGGTTTCTTTCATGACTCGAATGGATTCCGCGTCAAAGGACGCTCCTGTGAAATCGGAGAGTATGAGAACTGAATCTCGCGGACGGGTCGTCACCACTTCGGGGACTGCCCGGAAAATCTTTTCGACCTCGGCAGCGGAACAGTTTGACAGGTCCAGCAGAAGAACCTGCTTACCCTGATGATTGATGAAATGAATGTGGTGGGTTAGTTGAACATGACTGGCGGCAGCGTGCCGTTGGGCGCGGGAGACATCATCGACCGCAGGCAGCCGCGCTTGGTCTTCCTTGTCTTTGTTTTTGTCTTTGTGTTCTTCTTCGTCTCTCGGCAGTGTTGTGTGGGGTGTCACCAGCTTTATGCTACGCCAGTAAACGAGGCTCGCGGACGCACTATAGGTCACTGACCCGACATTTTCCGTCGATGAGTTGGAAGTGGGAATCGAGGTGCTAATGTGGAGCCAGCATGTCGCAGTTTCGCGCGTCGTGAAATAAAGTCCCTTTTAGCCTAAAATGCTGGCCACCTGGCTTTGCCGGGAGAATCGGCAGGGCGGTCGCACGTTTCCATGGCGGCAACGACTCAAGTGAGCAGTGATCATGACGTGGAGGCGGCCGGAAAAGCCGCTGGTCCTTGTGTATTCGTGCTGTTTGGGGCAGCTGGAGATTTGAGCAAGCGCAAGTTGATTCCAGCGCTGTTCAATCTGGTGAGAGCCAAGCTGCTTCCCGACAACTTTGCGGTGATGGGCGTTTCCGTCGATGACCTGGAGGTGGAGGAATTTCGCAACCAGGTCATGGGGTTCCTGCCGACCGGAGATGATGAAAGAGTTCATTTGGAGTGGTTCCGGCAGCGGCTCTTTTATGAGCGCGGGGATTTTGGGGACGAGAACACATTTGCGAAACTCCGGGAGCGGCTCAGCGCCGTGGATCTGGAGCGCCACACCGAGGGCAATTATCTTTTTTACCTGGCGGTTGCGCCCCGGTTTTTTGCGCCGATCGTGGAGCAACTGGGAAAAGCCGGGCTGGCGGCGCAGGCGAATGGCCAGTGGCGGCGCATCGTAATCGAGAAGCCCTTTGGCCAGGATCTGGATTCGGCGAAGGGGCTGAACCGGGAGATCAAGGGTGTGCTGCAGGAAAATCAGATCTACCGCATCGATCACTACCTGGGCAAAGAGACGGTGCAGAACATCATGGTGTTCCGGTTCGACAATGCGATTTTCGAGCCGATCTGGAACCGGCGTTACATTGACCATGTGCAGATTACGAATGCCGAGACCGTGGGAGTGGAACGCCGCGGCGGTTACTTCGACACCGCGGGAACACTGCGGGACATGGTTCCCAACCATCTTATGCAGCTTCTTAGTTTGACGGCCATGGAGTCACCGGTGTCGTTCCAGGCGGATGCGGTGCGCAACGAGCAGGCCAAGGTTCTGCATTCGGTTGTGCCCATGAATTCCGATGATGTGTTGCAACAGAGCGTGCGCGGCCAATATGGGGCAGGAACTCTGGATGGGGAAAAAGTGCCGGGCTATCGATCGGAATCTGGAGTCGCTGCGGAATCGCGGACGGAAACCTTCGTGGCGTTGAAGCTTAACATCGACAATTGGCGATGGGCGGGCGTGCCCTTCTATCTGAGAACTGGCAAGCGGATGACGCAGCGCCACACCGAGATTGCGATCCAGTTCAAACGGATGCCATTCGAATTGTTCCGCAACGCTCCGTTCCGCAAGCTGCACACGAACACGCTGGTCATACAGATTCAACCGTTCGAAGGGATTTCGCTAAGCTTTGGCGCGAAGATTCCGGGAGCGTTGCTGCGGGTTGGATCGGTGAACATGAGTTTTGAGTACTCGAAGTATTTTGGAACGGACGCCTACACCGGGTACGAAGTTTTGTTGTATGACTGCATGATCGGAGACGCGACTTTGTTTCAGCGCGCGGATATGGTTGAAGCGGGGTGGAGGGTGGTCGATCCGGTATTGGACGTGTGGAGAGCGCTGCCGCCGCGGAAGTTTCCGAACTATGCATCCGGGAGCTGGGGGCCGGCGGAGGCCGATCAATTGCTGGAACTCGACGGCCGGAAATGGAGGAAGATTGAGCCATGATTCTTGCAGGTGACATCGGCGCTACGCGCACCCGGCTGGCGGCGTTCGAGACCGAGGGCAATCGGCTGAAATGCGTGGTGGAGAAGACTTACATAAGCCAGCAGCATGAGGGGCTGTCCCCGATTCTTGCCGACTTCATACGAACCGAAGGCATACCCGTGCACAGCGCGTGCGTGGGTGTAGCCGGGCCGGTGAGAGCCGGGCGCAGCAAGATTTCAAACCTGCCCTGGATCATCGATTCGCGGGAGTTGGCAAAACAGCTCAGACTGAATTCCGTTGGGCTGCTCAATGATCTGGAGGCTTACGCTTACGGCATCGATGCGCTCGAATCGAAGGATTTCGTCAGCTTGAGCGAGGGTGCGGAAGATGCAGAGGGAAACCGGGCGGTCATCTCGGCGCGAACCGGACTTGGCATGGCGGGGCTTTACTGGGATGGGTTCCGGCATCATCCTTTCGCTTGTGAGGGGGGACACGCCGACTTCGCGCCCCGGAACGATCTCGAAATGGAGTTGCTGAAATATCTTCAGAAAAAGTACGGGCGCATCAGTTGCGAGCGAATTCTCTCGGGGCCCGGAATCAAGAATATTTACGATTTTCTTCGGGATACGCATAAGGCCGAGGAACCGAATTGGTTGCGGGAGCAGATGGATGCGGCGGCGGATGGTCCAGCGCTGATTTCGAAGCTGGCGCTGGAGGGTAAGGCGGCGATCTGCGATCAGACCCTGTCGATTTTCGTGAGCGTCTTCGGGGCTGAGGCCGGGAACTGCGCCTTGAAGTTCATGTCCACTGGAGGTTTTTTTGTCGGAGGCATTATTGCGGGGAAGATCGCGCCTAAGATGAAGGAACCTGGGTTCATGCAGGCTTTTTTGGACAAAGGCCGCATGGAAGCGCTGCTTAAGGACATGCCGGTGAAGATCGTGCTCAATGACGACTGCGGGATGATTGGGGCGGCTCGGTATACGCTGATTCAGAAAGCGTTTCGCACATCAAGCCGGGCGGCGGATTAGCGGCTCTTCGCCTCGCTGGAAAGCGGTCGAGCTTCGCTCGACGGACAGCCCCTTCGGCTCCGCTCAGAGCAGGCGAGGGCGGCTGTCCCCACATAACATCTAAATAAGTTGCCCCGCTGCCGGTTTTCACTCCGGCTTGACGGCATCTGTGGCAAAAACTACCATCGAGCGACAGTTATGAGCCAGGATCCGTTAATCGGGCAGTCGCTTCTCCACTACAAGATTCTCCGAAAGCTGGGGGCGGGCGGCATGGGCGTGGTATATGAAGCTGCGGACTCGCAGCTGGGCCGGCGCGTGGCGCTGAAGTTCCTTCCGGCGGAAATGGCGCAGGACAGCCAGCTGCTGGAGCGGTTTCAGCGCGAGGCGCGCGCCGCTTCATCGTTGAATCATCCGAATATCTGCACCATTCACTCCATCGAGCAACACGAGCGCCGGCACTTCATCGTGATGGAGTTGCTGGAGGGGCAGACCCTGGCGCAGAGCATGACGGGCCAGAGCTCAACAGGTCAACCCATGGACATGGACAAGATCCTGCCGCTGGGATTGCAGATGGCCGACGCGCTGGAATCGGCGCACGCCAAGGGAATTGTGCACCGGGACATCAAGCCGGCGAATATTTTTCTGAGCGACCGCGGGCAGGTGAAGATTCTGGACTTCGGCCTAGCCAAGGTGAGTGCGGGCGAGAACGCTCACGGAGCTGCGGCGGAGGAGGGGGAGACGCTGGGCTTCGGAGGGGAACTGACTTCGCCGGGCACAGTCGTGGGTACGGTTTCCTACATGTCGCCGGAGCAGGCACGGGGGCAGCTCGTGGATGCGCGCACGGATATTTTCTCGACAGGTACGGTGCTCTACCAGATGGCGACGGGAACGCTGCCGTTTCAGGGAGACACGTCGGCTGTGATTTTCGACGCGATCCTGAACCGCGACCCCAAGCCGGCTGGCGAGGTAAATCCTCTGCTGCCCGCCGATTTTGTACGCATCCTGGACAAGACGCTGGAGAAGGACCGGAATCTCCGCTGTCAGACGGCGGGGGAGTTGAAGACAGACTTCATCCGGCTGAAGCGCGATCTTGAATCGAGCGCACGGCGGGCACGCGGGAAGATCGATTCGGATTCCGGTGTGCAGAAGCCGGCGGCGAGAAAATCCGTGGCCGTGCTCTACTTTGAAAACCTGAGCGGCGCCAAGGAAGATGAGTACCTGCGCGATGGCATCACCGAGGATGTGATCACCGAACTTTCCAAGATTCGCGGACTGAATATTTTTTCGCGCCCCACCGTTCTTGCCTACCGGGACAAGCAGGTGACGCCGGCCCAGGTGGGCCAGCAACTAGGTGCGGCCTATGTACTCACCGGGACGTTGCGGAGAGCGGGAGCGCGCCTCCGGATCAGCGCGCAGTTGGTGGATACGCACACCGATTTCCCGCTGTGGTCGGAGCGCTTTGACCGCGAGATGAAAGATGTATTCGAAGTGCAGGACGAGATGGCGCGCAGGATCGCCGAGGCCCTGCGGGTGACGCTGTCACCCGAAGAACTTGAGGCCCTGGCCGTTAAGCCGACGGAGAATTTGCAAGCTTACGATCTTTACCTGCGAGGGCAAACGCTACGCGCGGCGGCAGACCCGGCAGGACCTGGAGTTCGCCCTACAGATGTTCGAAAACGCGGTGGCCATCGATCCCAGCTTTGCTCTTGCCTACGCCGCAAGCGCCAATGCCTGCGCGATGTTCTTCTGCAATTTCAGCCGCGATCAGTCCTGGGTGGAACGCGCGCGCGAGGCCTCCGGCAAGGCCCTGGCACTGCGGTGGGACCTGCCGGAAGTGCAAGTCAGCCAGGCCTGGGTGCTCTACGCGGCTGAACTGCATGGCGAATCCGTGCGCATGGCCAAGAAGGCGATTGAACGTAAGCGCGATTGTGAGGGCGCCCATTACCTGCTCTGCCGCGCCCTGTTCGCCGCGGGACGCTGCCAGGAAGTTGCTGACATTGCGGAGGCCGCCATCGAAGCGAGCGGCGAGGATTACAACGTTTATGTACCCATCCTGAATTGTCTGGGCGCGATGGGCAAAGAGGAAGCCATTCGCAACATGAGGCAGCGAAGGATGGCGGCGCTGGAAAACCATTTGAAACACGTGCCCGAAGATGCGCGGGCACGCATCCTGCTGGGAAGCGACTACGCTTACCTGGAACGGGCAGAGGATGCCATGCGCGAACTCAACCTGGCCGTTACCTTGCGCGCCAACGAAGCAGGGATTCTTTACAACGCGGCTTGCCTCTATTGCAAACTGAACAGAAAAGCGGATGCGCTGGATGCGCTGCGTAAATCGTGGGAAGCGGGATTCAAGGACGCGGCCTGGGCTCGACGCGATCCCGACCTCACGATTCTGCATGACGATCCCGAGTTTGACCGTATCTATCCGCAACAGGGGCCGGCTGCTGCACCGGGATCTGGATCGCATTAGTTCGAAAAGGCCGCGCTCAACGCTTTCCCGGCGTGGAATGAAAGGGATCGTCTTGCGGAGTGTCGGGCGAGTCCTCCGGGCTGGGAATATCCAGATTGACCACGATGGGCTCCTGGCCACTGCGCACGATCACTGCCTCGACCGGCTGGTCTTTGCGGGCGTTCAGTTCCTGGTGAGGGACGTAGGGAGGAACGTAGACGAAATCTCCCGGACCGGCTTCGTCGACGAACTCCAACTGATTTCCCCAGCGAAAGCGGGCGCGGCCGCGCACGACATAGATTACGGTTTCAAGTTCTCCGTGATGATGCGGACCGGTTTTGGCATTGGGATGCACTACCACGGTTCCCGCCCACAGCTTT
The DNA here is from genome assembly GCA_963850805.1 of uncultured Acidobacteriaceae bacterium. Lineage (GTDB taxonomy): Bacteria > Acidobacteriota > Terriglobia > Terriglobales > Acidobacteriaceae > Sulfotelmatobacter. The sequence goes on from CAWKNF010000007.1 coordinate 223,272, forward strand.
TGCGCGCCTACTCGGGCACGCGAGATGGCTTCGGCACGGGTCATGCCGGGGGTTTGGGGGGTGTTGCCGTCGAGTTCACCGCTGCGGATGATACGGAGGCCGTGAGTTTTCCAGTCTGGCATGTCGTTTCCCCTACGGTATTGCTGTCGCATTTGCACTGGCAGATCAGAATTGTGCTGGCACTAGAACTTCTTTCGAAGAAATTCGACCAGGCCATAGCCGATGACAGCGGCTATGGCGGCGATTCCAAAGTTGGCGGCGGTAAAAACATCTTCGAATGCCGAGGCTATACCCCGTTGCTGTCCCAGGCCTGAGCGCTCAAATTCTCCCATCAAAAGATTGGAATAAAAGAGGAAGATAATAAAGCCTATCTCGATTACCGCTCTCCAGACATTTTTCCTCATCGTGATCTGTCAATCTCCACCGGACGCGGCTTGCCTTTCAGCGATTTCTCGGCGTGCGGCTGTCATTTTAGACGATAACTGGCGCGTTCGTGAGGGTTCCAGAGTGAGAGCCAGGATATGACAATCCCAAAGCGAAAAAATTCATTGGAGCGATAGAAATTCTCCACAAGAACTTTACGCCTTCCTTATGCGGCGCTGGTTAAGCTTCTCGACTGAGGATCCAACCGCTTGATCTTTTTCAAAGCACGCTGTTCTCTTGCGCTTCTGTCGTTGCTCCAGCTCACGATTCCGTTTTGCTGCAGCACCGGCTATGGCCAATCGACGTTCGCGGAATCTCCGAGCGTCGCGGCGAACGCTTCGGCTCGCGCAACCGGGCAAGCACAGGCCGCGCCGGCTGACGCAAGTCTCGCTGGGGCGGGGCTAAACATAAGAACGGATCATTCCGCGGCAGATCATTCCACGGCAGATCATTCCAGCTTCTTCCACCGGCTTTTCAAGGCATATGCGGATGACTGGAAACCCACGGCGGCGAATGCGAGCACGCCCGCCCCGGCGTTTCGCGGCGATCCCGCGCCGGTCAATGGGCCGCCGTTTCCGTTTTCCACTTGGCCGATCGGAGGCACGGTGTCGATTGGCCAGCCCTGGACGCAGGCCGGACCTTTGATGACGGCGCTCTGGGAGGGTCCTCACGGCGACGCCTGGAAGAAAAGCAAGATTCAGATTTATGGCTGGTTGAATGTTGGGGTAAACTTCAGCACGTCGAAGAGTGGGGTGAATTCAGCCGCGGGGAAATACGAAAACTTTCCCACTGCTTATGACGAAGTACCGAACGCGATCGAGCCGGATCAGGAAGTGCTCTACATTGAGCGCGAGCCGGACACGGTACAGACTGACCATTTTGACTGGGGATTCCGGCTGTCGGGTCTGTGGGGCCTTGACTACCGTTTCACTACGGCGAAAGGTTATTTCAGCCAGCAGTTGCTGGGGCATCCTCCGGGGAAAGAGTATGGCTTCGATCCGGTGATGATGTATCTCGATCTGTATTTCCCCCACATCGGCGAGGGCACGGACGTTCGCATCGGACGCTACATTTCTCTGCCTGACATCGAAGCGCAGCTCGCGCCCAACAACTATACCTACAGCCACTCGTTGCTTTACACCTTTGACTGCTACACGCAAACCGGGATCACCGCGACCACCCGGCTCAATTCGCATTGGACCACTCAGGTGGGCCTGTCGCCGGGCTGCGAAACCGCGCCATGGAACCTGACCGACTCGCGCCTTACGCTCAATTGGTGCGTGCAGTATTCCTGGCGGACCAGCAAGGATAATCTCTATCTTTGCGATAACGAAACCAATCTGGGGAAAGACAGCGGCCAGTATGCCTACAACAACCTGCAGGCTTACTACCTGACCTGGTATCACGTGATCGACAAGAATTGGCATACGTCGACCGAGAGCTGGTATCAGTGGATGAAGCAGGTGCCAAACCTTGCTTACAGCGCGCCACCGGGTTCGACTTTGCCTCCGGTCGATCCCATTCAGGCGGAGACGGGCTCTAATGGAGCTGTCTGCAGCAGCCATACCGCTTTTACCTGCTATGCCCCGGAGTGGGCGATCGTGAACTATGTGGAGCGGCAGTTTGGGGCGCACAACTACATCTCGATCCGGAATGAATATTTCGACGACATCGTCGGCCAGCGCACGGGAACCAAGACGCGTTACACGGAGCATTTGTTCGGTTGGGGGCATTGGATTGGAACCACGGTTCTGTTCCGTCCTGAAGTCCGGTATGAGCACTCCTACGATAATCCGGCGTATCAGAATGGCACGAAGAAGAGCCAGCTTACGGCGGCGGGAGATGTGATTTTCTTTTTCTGAGTTCCTTTCTGAAAGATGGACAGCGCGAAAATGATTTAGCATCCTTCTCATGTACGCTCCCGCTCCCGAGTTGACGGCGGACCAGGTCTTGCAAACCTTTCGCCACGACGCTCCCAGCCTTCTTTTCGGCGCCATGATCATGGCGGTGGGGCTGGTTTCGGTGGCGTTTTCCGAAATCCGCCGCAAGCATGATCCCATCCTGATTTACCTTGCCCTCTTTGCCGGCTTGTATGGCCTGCGCATGTGGATCCAGACCGGCATGTTCGCCATGATGCAGGGCTTTTGGTCCTTCTACCCGAGAGTCAGTTCCGCGATCGACTTCCTGGTTCCCATTCCAGCATTCCTTTTCCTCGATGCGGTTGGGTTTCTGCACCGCCGCTTAAGGAACGCTTCTTACGTACTCGGGGGGATCCTGGGGCTGTTAGCTGTCGCGACTCTCGTGGTGGGGCGGCACAACATCTTTTACCAGATCAATGCCGTGTTGATTATCGCGGCCCTGAGTACGCTGGTCCTGATATCCATGGGCAGGAGACCGCTCAATCGAGATGCCCTCGTGATACGCCGCGGCCTGTTGATTTTTGCAGTCTTCATTTTCTGGGAGAACTTTCGGAGCCTGCTCGGAATTCCCTTGCCCGATGTCGAACCGATTGGTTTTGTGGCGTTTCTGGGATGTCTCGGATATGTTGCCGCACGCCAGACGCTGCAACGGGACCTGCAACTCAGCGAGATTCAAAAGGAACTTGAGGTAGCCAAGCGCATGCAGTTGTCAATTCTGCCCGCCGGGTTCCCGAACTCCGCCAACTTCCGCGTCTCTGCGCGTTATGTGCCGATGACCTCGGTGGCAGGGGATTTCTACGACTTCATCGCCTCCGATGATAAGTACGCCGGGCTGCTGATTGCCGACGTGTCCGGCCACGGCGTGCCCGCCGCGCTCATTGCCTCGATGGTGAAGCTTGCGGCCACTTCGCAGCGCGCCAACGCCGCCGATCCCGCTCGTTTGTTGGCCGGGATGAATGCGGCGCTCTGCGGCAATACGCAGGAACAGTTCGTGACTGCGGCTTATGTTCATATCGATTCGATTTCGGGGACGCTGCGATATTCCGCGGCGGGGCATCCGCCTATGCTTTTGCTGCGGCGCGGGGAAGTGATGGGAATCTCAGAAAATGGATTGATGCTTGCGGCTTTTGATTATGCAACGTATACGAATGTGGAGCGGCCGATGGAAGCTGGCGATCGCTTGCTGCTCTATACTGACGGCGTCATCGAAGCGGCTAACGCCCAGGGAGATTCCTTTGGGCAGGATGCTCTGGCGACGATGTTGCAGCAGACGGCTGAACTTCCGCCTGCCGCGGCCTCAGATCGGATCATCTCCGCAGTGCAGCGGTGGTCGGCATCACAGGACGACGATCTGACCGTTCTGATCTGCGATTACATTGCGGGTGGGCTAAAATTGCCGGGCACAATGGGGCATGGCTTATGAGAAGAAGTTCTTTCGGCGTTCTGGCTTTGTTAAGTCTAATGGCGCTGGCAGGCGCGGCTTTCGCGCAGGCACCCCCGCCGAGCGCGAAACCCATGCAGTACTTCTTCGTGCTGCTGAATCGTTCCGCGAATGCTCCGCAACTGAGCAAAGAGGCGGGTGAGAAGCTTCAGGAAGAGCACATGGCCAATATCCGCAAGATGGCGGCTGAACACAAACTTGTGATTGCCGGGCCTTTCCTGGATAACACGACGCTGCGCGGGATATTTGTGTTGCGGGCAGAGTCAGCGGCGCAGGCGAAGGAGTGGGCGGATAGCGATCCGGCGGTTAAGGCTGGCCGGTTGTCTCCCGAGGTGCATGGGCCCTGGGGCATCGACCCCGGCGCCATTCACGTTCCGGCCGAGCCTCCGGGAATGGAGCAGTACACGCTGGTTCTGATGAAGAGTGGTGACCGTTGGAACCCAAGTGCGCCAGACTTTATGGATGTGATGAAGCAGCACCACAGTTTTGCCATGCAGATGATCGATCAAGGAAACCTAGCCATCGCCGGGCCTTTCCCGTTCGACGATCCGGGCGAGTTGCGGGGGGTTGCGATTTTCCGCGTGGGAGCGGAGCAGACTGTGAAGTTGACGCAGGAGGATCCAATCGTCAAGGCGGGGCTGCTCAAGGGTGATATCCATCCCTGGGCTACGGGTAAAGGGGTGCTGGCGGCGGGGCAGTCGATGCAATAACCCACCAGCCGGGTCTTGCCAAGAGTCTGATCTTCCCCAACAGTGGCGTCGAGAGGTTTCTATGCGAAAGAATTTTGTGCTTTTTTCTCTGGTCTTTGTGTTTCTGGTCTTTGTGACTTCCTGGGTAAGCGCCCAGCAAACGGCTGAGAAGAAGCCGAGCGTTCTCATTATGACGCACGTCACAGTGATTGACGCCGCTGGCGGCCCGGCCAGGGCGGACTCAACGATCGTCGTTACTGGAGATCGGATCACCGGGATTGGCGAGACCGCCAAGGTTCGGGTGCCGGAGGGCGCGCAGGTAGTGGACGCGACCGGGAAGTTCCTGATTCCGGGCCTGTGGGACATGCACGTCCATCCGCACGGAAGCGAATATCTGCCGCTGTTTATCGCCAACGGTGTGACCGGGATACGAGTGATGTGGGGCAGCCCCGAAGATCACGAGTGGCGCAAGGAGATTGAAGCTGGACATTTGCTCGGCCCGCGCATGGTGATCGCGAGCCCTCTGGTGGATGGGCCCAAACCTTACTGGCCCGGTTCGATCTCCGTGTCGAATGAGGCCGAAGCACGCGGGGTTGTGGATAAGGCGAAAGAATCTGGCGCGGATTTTGTGAAGGTCTACCAGTTTCTTCCCCGCGATTTATATTTCGCCATCGCTGACGAAGCGAAGAAGCAACGCATCGCGTTCGCGGGTCATGTTCCGATTGCCGTTTCCGCGGTGGAAGCCTCCAACACCGGTCAGAAATCTTTTGAACACTTGATCGGTATCCTCCCAGCCTGCTCCACGCACAGCGAGGAACTGCTGAAGGGGCAGCAGGCCGACCTGGCGGAGGCTTTGGCCTCAGCAAAGCCCAAGTTCTGGGGCACGCATGCGAGGCAATCGTGGCAGATGATGCTCGACACTTATAGCCCAGAAAAAGCTGCCGCTCTATTCGCTGTCTTGAAGAGCAACGGAACCTGGCAAGTGCCGACGCTTACGCTACTGCACATGTTCGCCTACGGGGACGATCCTTCCTTTCTCAACGATGCCCGGCTGAAGTACGTGCCAGTCCGTACGAGAGCTGCCTGGGATCCCTCGAGCGTTGATGGAAAGCGCACAGCGGAAGATTTCGCTCACATGAAGAAGGAATTTCAAAAAGACCTTGAAGTAGTAGGCGCGATGGAAAAATCCGGCGTGGGAATCCTGGCGGGCACGGATACGGCGAACCCGTTTTGCTTTCCGGGATTCAGCTTGCATGATGAGCTGGGTCTTCTGGTGAAAGCCGGGCTTTCGCCACTGCAAGCTTTGCAGGCCGCCACGCTGAATCCGGCGCGATTCCTGGGCAAGGAGAAAGATCTCGGCACCATCGAAGAAGGGAAACTGGCTGATCTGGTGCTGCTCGATGGCAATCCTCTCGACGATATTGGCAACACGACAGGAATCGCCGGGGTGGTTTACGGCGGCCAATTTTTTTCGAGAGCCTCGCTGGACGAAATGCTGGCGAAGGTCGAGGCTCTCGCCGGCAGGAAGCCGATCGGTAGTGTGCTCTTCAAGACCATTCAGGAGAAAGACGTGGATGCGGCGATCAAGCAGTATCGCGAACTGAAGGCGACCCAGCCCGATGCCTATGATTTCAGTGAGGATGAATTCATTGGTCTCGGTTATGGACTGCTTAGGATGAAGAAAGTTCCGGACGCGATCGAGATTTTCAAGTTGAGTGTGGAAGTCTATCCGCAGTCATACAACACATATGACAGCCTGGCTGAGGCTTACATGGACCACGGTGACAAGGAACTTGCGATTAAGTATTACCAGAAGTCGATCGAGATCAACCCAGGGAACACGAATGGGATCGAGAGGCTGAAGAAATTGACTGCGAAATGAGCGAGGCCGCGACCGGCTAGCCGCCGGCCTTCAACTCAGTCAATACCTGCTTGGCAATTTCCTTCAGGGTCTCGAACACGCCTACGCCCTGGAACGCTACGGCTTCGACTACGGCTTCGTTCTTCTTGCGCAGTTCCTTGTTGAGATCATCCGGCGACAAAATATTCGGTAGGTCGCGTTTGTTGAGTTGCAGCACGTAGGGAATCTTGTTGAAGTCGTAGCCATGCTCTTTCAGGTTCGACATGAGGTTTTCGAGGGCTTCGACGTTGGCGTCCATGCGCTGTTCCTGCGAGTCGGCTACGAAGACGATGCCGTCGACGCCGCGCAGAATCAGCTTGCGGCTGGCGTCGTAGAAGACCTGGCCGGGCACGGTGTAGAGATGGATTCGTGTTTTGAAGCCGCGCACGTTGCCCAGATCGAGCGGCAGGAAATCGAAGAACAGAGTGCGCTCGGTTTCGGTGGCAAGGGAGATCATCTTGCCCTTCTGCTGTTCCGCAGTCTTCTGGTAAATCATCTGCAGGTTCGTGGTTTTGCCGCCTAGTCCGGCGCCATAGTACACGATCTTGCAGTTGATCTCGCGGGCGGCGAAGTTGATGAAACTCAAGGCTTTCCTCAATCGCGCGTGCCGCACACCTTTGCGGGCGCCGGCGCGCAAAAATATCCCTATGGGGGCTTGGGGTTTTTATATCACACGCGGTGGATCGAAGGCAGGTTACTCAGGTGACCCCCTCCGGGAAGTGGGTCCCCGGGGGCAGCGATGCTGGTGGGAATTGTTGATTGATGATTGTGGATTGAAAAACCTCGCCTGGAAGCCCTATCTGGAGGTTTTTAATCAACAATCAGCAATCTTCAATCAACAGGTTGGCTTTATCGCGCCGCGACCACCGGATAGTAGCCATCCCGGGCGTAGACCTTCAGACCGGGCCGATGCACTACCACCTCAATGCTGCGGTAGGCGACCGCGGTCGGGGTCTTCGGCCGGCTCGGGTTGTATCCCAGGGTGTACTGGTTGCGCGCCTCGGCCATGACCTGGGAGTACATTTCTTCAATTGAGTTCCGGGTAAGCTGACGGTGTTCAGCTCCCCCCGTGGCCGAAGCGTACTTGGGCATGAGGTCGTCATAACCCTGGCGCGGCAGGTGAAACTTCTCCAGCTTGTCGTAGACCGGAAGCGCCGAGTTTCCCACCGATATGGCCTGCACCTGGATCTCGTTCGACAGCAGCACTTTCTTCACGTCGCCGTAGCTGGCCTTGCTGCCATATTCCCGTCCGTCGCTGATCACGAAGATGATCTTCCGGCGAACGCGGTCGCGTTTGCGCAGGTCGAGCGCGGCTTGGAGGATGGCGTCGTTCAGCACGTGCGACTCTTTCGTGGGGGTATACACGGGCTCGGTGGGACTTCCTACTGGAACTCCATTGATGATGGGCCCGCTGCCCGCCAGAGGTCCGCCTAAGACCGGCGGGCCATCATAGTTTCCGCGCACGGTCTTCATCTGGTTCAACACCGCGGTCAACTTCTTCGTCGCTCCGGCAAAGTCGCTGACCTCGCTCACCGTGCTGCTGTAGGTGTAAATCGCGACTTCATCGTAGGGGGCGAACGCTCCCACCAACGCGGGAAAAGTTTGGTCGACCTTTTGCAGATCCGCATCCGACATGCCCGTGTCGAGCACGATCGCCACTGAAAGCGCCATGGGATCGGCGGTGAAAAAGCTTAGCTTTTGCACCACCCCGTTCTCTTTCACGGTGAAGTCCGTGGAGAGCAGTCCATCGACCATACGCCCGTCCCGGTTCTTCACCGTAACAGGAATCTGCACAAAGTTGGTGTGCACCACCAGCGTGTAAAGCTGATCCTGCGCGCTGGGTTTTGCCGGAGTTCCGGGCGGGAGCGTCTTGACCGGCGGCATCGGCGGCGGGGGGGATGTTTGATCACTACCAGCGCCCGGCAGGTCTGCTGTCGGCTTATTGATCGGCTGGTTCGTCCATGGGTCTCTTTCGACTGGCTTTTTTTCTTCCGGCCTGGGAACCGGCGGGGGCTCAGGTTTGTTTTCAGATGGTTGCACGGTCGGCGCATCGGGGATGACATCCGGCGCCTGTCCTTGCGCTTGTCCCGGCGCTTGTTCCTGAGAGCCCGGCGTCTGGCTCGGGGAGGATTGTCCCGCCATCGTCGGACGACCGGCGCACAGGCATGCCAGGACCAGCGCTGCCACAAGCCAATTTGTCCCGCTGCACCGTTTCTGTTTCGTGTTATCCGCCGGCTTGATGTTCACAAAGGCCATCCGTTCTTTTCCAATCCGTTCCGTGATCGTTTCTTCCCTGAACCGTTTCTTCCTTGACCCAAGCCCATTGGGCGACTTCACGCTTCCGCCATCAGCAAGAAAATGTCATCTTTTTCTTCGGATGCTTGAACCTACCCATTTGGTGCATCCAACAGCAAGGATTAGACTAACAAAAGTCCATAGAGGGATTCTTGGCATGTTCAAATTATCCGCTCACCGAAGGTTCTTCCCGGTTCTGGCCGCCGCCTTCATACTATTCTCTTTGGCAGCTTTGTCGGCTACTGCCCCATTCGCCGCGGCCCAGATTCCTATTATCCCAAAGGCCCCTGAAACTCAACCACCCGCAGCCCAGAAGCCCGGCGACGCCCAGAAACCAGAAGATCAGCAACCTGCCGAAACGCTCAAAGTGAGCGTCAACGTTGTCGGACTTTTCTTCAACGTCAAGGACAAGCATGGCACACTCATGCCCAACCTTACCAAAGACGATTTCACGGTCTTCGAAGACGGCAAGCCGCAGACCATCAAATACTTCGCCGCCGAATCGAACCTGCCGCTCACCCTCGGCATCCTGATCGATTCTTCCGGCAGCCAGCGCGCCGTGCTCGACATGGAAAAAGAGGTTGGCGGCGCATTCCTGCGCCAGATTCTCACCGACAAAGACGAGGCTTACGTGATCGACTTCAACGTTGACGCGTCGCTGGTGCAGGATTACACGCGTGACGTTCGCCGCCTGCAGGCGGCCATGAACAAAGTGAAAATCAACACCGGCGTTTCCGGCATTGGCGGCGGTCCCGTTCCGACCGCGCGCCAGGCTGGCACCGTGCTGTACGACGCCGTTTATCTCTCGGCTCACGACATGCTTGCCAAGGAAGTGGGCCGCAAGGCGATGATCCTGCTCACGGACGGCGAGGACGAAGGCAGCCAGCTCAAGATCAAAGACGCTATCGAAGCCGCGCAGAAGGCCGATTCCATCGTCTACGTCCTGCTCTGCGCTGATCGCGGCTTCTACGGATCGTTCGGAATGGGCGGCGGCTATACGGGCGAGGGTGAAATGCGCAAGCTCACCGAGGCTACGGGGGGCCGCGTGATTAACGTCGGCAACAAACTCGACAAATTGCGGGAGGCCTTCGACCAGATCGCCGCCGAGCTGCGCAGCCAGTACAACCTGGGCTACACGCCCACCAACCCGGTTCAGGACGGCGGCTACCGCAAACTGGAAGTCAAGTCCAAAGAGAACTACAAGATCCAATGCCGCGCCGGTTACTACGCGACGCCGCGCGAACCGCTGCCGCAATAATGGTGGGACGAGAGGAAGACGATTCCCGGAGAAACCTAATGGCAAATAGATTTGGTACGGATATTTTGATCCAGGCCAAAGACCCAATGAAGGCTGCTCGCTTCTATGTCAAGGAGCTGGGCTTTGAGATTACGGATAAGAAACCAAATATGGTCAGCCTCCACGGGAAAAACATCAATTTTTTTATTGAGCGAGGTCCTGCGCTTGGACCGGTTTTCGAGGTGACCGTCAAAAGCGTTAAGGAAGCCAAGGCAAGCCTGAAGAAAAAGGGCTGTCGCGTAGTTAAAGACGAACCTGATTTTCCCAGATGTTACGTGAGAGATCCGCACGGGCTCATCTATAACCTGACAGAATAAACTGACAGAGTGCTTGGCCTTGTGATCTGATGTCTTAAACATGAACCGGAGCTTTGCTATGCCATCACAGAGTCCCTCGCCGTTTTCCCGGCGCTCATTTCTGCAACTTTCGGCAGCGGCTTCGGCCGCCGCGGCTTTCCAGATCGTCACCGAACCCATGCTCGCTGCTGCCGCTCGGCGACCCGCTCCCAAGGATGGGGTCATGATCGACTCCAACGAGAATCCTCTTGGCCCATGCCAAGCCGCTCGTGACGCCATCTCCGCCATCATCCCTTTAGGTGGACGCTATCTCTTCGATCGCACCGACGACCTGGTGCACACTTTCGCGCAGCTCGAAGGCCTCAACCCCGACCATGTCCGCGTCTTTCCCGGTTCCAGCCCCGCGCTGAGCTTCGCGGTCGTCGCTTTCACTTCGCCAAAGAGAAGCTACGTTACCGCCGATCCCGGCTATGAAGCCGGTATGTTTTCGGCCAAGGCTGCCGAGGCCCGTGTCGTCAAGGTTCCGCTCACCAAGAATTACGCTCACGACGTTAAGGCCATGATCGCGGCCGCACCCGACGCCGGACTGTTCTACATTTGCAATCCCAACAATCCTACGGGCACGCTAACGCCGCGCTCCGACATCGAGTACCTGGTCGAAAATAAACCCAAGGGTTCCATCGTGATGGTCGATGAAGCCTATATTCACTTTTGCGATGCGCCATCCGCACTCGATTTCGTCAAGGCCGGCAAGGATGTAGTCGTGCTCCGGACTTTCTCGAAAACCTACGGCATGGCCGGACTGCGCTGCGGATTCGCCATCGCCCACCCGGACCTGCTCGAAAAAATGATGAACCGCGGCGGTTGGAACATGATGCCCGTCACGGCCGTTGCCGCTGCCTCGGCCAGCCTCAAGGATCCGGGCTTGATCCCGGAACGCAAGCGCATCAACGCCAGCATCCGGCAAGAAACGTTTCAGTGGCTCGACCGCAACGGCTACTCCTACACACCCTCGGAGTCGAATTGCTTCCTGCTCGACACCAAACGCGCGGGCAAAGAGGTGATCGACGCCATGGCGCAGCAAAATGTTTTCATCGGACGCATCTGGCCGGTGATGCCGACCTACGTCCGCATCACCGTCGGCACTCATGAAGAGATGGAGAAGTTCCAGGCGGCGTACCAGAAAGTGATGCGAGGAGCCACGGCGTTCTCGCTGCAGCCGGCAAGGCCAATCAGAAGTTCGCAGCAGCACGCAGCTTTGTTGTCGTGATGCGAATGTGGAACGCTGCCGGCAACCCTGCTTTTCTCGCACAAGACAAAAGCCACGTCGATCAGGAACGTGGCTTGTTCACAGATGACTTGTCTCTATCCAACCTCTATTTCGGCGTCAGCAGGAAGCCATGCTCCGCGCCATTATGCGTGCCGGTGCCGACGATCTTCCCGGAGTTGTTGATGCCAAAGGCCTGGAGGAGCACCCACCCCGATCCCGGCGATATTAGCTTGTTGAGGTCTTTCATCTTCCCGCCGCTGTACACGAAGGCGTGGTACGTACTCTGATAATCCGAATAGCCGACGACAACGCCTGAATCGTTGATTGAGAGTCCCCAGCTCGCAACCAGCGCGCCAGCAAGGGTCCCCAAGTCTGTCATCTTGCCACCGCTGCCGAGGTAGGCATGCGCTGACATGTTGTTTTTTGTGTATGCGATGCCGGTGGTCTGCCCTTTGCTATTGATGGCGTACCCTTGACTCCAGGAGCCGCCCAGAGTCCCGAGCTTGGTCATGGTTCCGTTCTTCCAGGTGAAGGCAAGGAAGTTGCCGGATGCGTCATACGACGTTCCCACCACTTCTCCGAATTTGTTCACGCCCTGCGCGCTGTTCCACCAGGCGTTTCCGTTGGGAGATCCCAGAGTTCCCAGGTCGGTCATCGCCCCGTCGCTGTAAAGAAATGGATGGTTGCTGCCGTCCGCGGTGACAGCGGAGCCAACGACCTGTCCGGCATCGTTGAGGCCATAAGCCACCGCCGACCCGCCGCCCAGATCGCCAATGTCGGTTAACGTCCCGCCGCTCGTTCCGCCGCTAGACAGGAAGGCGCGATACGTCTTGGAAGGGTTCGTGGAATACCCGGCGATCTGTCCAAAGGAATTGATCGCGTTACCGATTCCGACATTTCCGCCGAGGGTGCCAAGACTGCTCATCTCGCCCGCGCTGTAGAGAAAAACATCGCTGGTGTTGTTCTTGTCGCTGCCCACGGCACCCGCGATTTGACCGGTGGCGTTGATCCCGCGGGCCACGCTGTAATCGTCGCCGGTGAGTGCTCCCAGGTCTGTGATCGCATAGGTTTGCGCGGCACACAACGACGACAACGCAGTGATAGTGAGAAGCAGAACGAAAACAAATCCTGGGAAGCTGCCGCGCATGTTCATAACCGATTCTTTTTGCAAAGTAAACCTGAATAACTAAAGAAGCTCAACGCGCGCGATTGTGCCACGTCCGGTTCGCGCAGTTGTCAAAAGATTGTCAAAATTGGATGTTCGACTGCGCGGAGCAGCCTGCGCGAGCAGGCCTGTGTAGAGCAGGCACTCTGCCCGCTGCTTTTGACTTTGCTCCCGTTCTCGCCCAGCCTCCTCAACGGTAGTTGAGACTTGGATACCAGTCTGCGCCCCGGCCCTCAGGAGTGAAATCCAGCAGATTCCACAGCGGCCAGATCATGTCGACGTGGCGCTGGTTCTGTCCCGGCTCCGACGGAACCAACAGCAGCTCGGAGTGAAAAAAATGGTGAACCTTCCCGCCGCGGCGAACAAAGACATTCAGCGACGGCTGTTGTCCTCCTGCCGCATTCTCGCCGTAGTAGTCGCGGTTGTAATTGTTGCCGGCGGAAGAAAGCAGGCGCAAGCGGCTCCATCCCCGCTCACGCGCGAGCGTCCGGATTCTCTCCAGCGGAGACTTCGCCACTGCCGCGAGACTCATGCGCTGGCCGACATTGACTGCCGTGGTGTTCAGGCCGTCGATGATGGAACTGCACATCGGGCACGCCGCCTTCATCTCTGGCCCAAACATGAAACTGTAGATGGCAAGCGTATCTTTACCGGGTTGAAACAGTTGGGAGAGAGACACCTGCCGCAAGGTTTGTGACTCGGTGAGATCGGCTGAGCCCTCATCGAAGACGTAGTCCTCCGGTCCCTCGCCACCCAGGGGAAGTTGGCGGCGCAGCGCTGCAATTTCTTCGACGTGCCGTCTCAGCTCGATTTCTGCCTGCAGCAATCGGTTGCGCGCACGGCGGTAGGAATCAGTTTCGCCGGGAAAGCGAAATGAGTGAGATTGGGACATGTGTTCCTCCAAGGCGCGAACCGCCGCCGGACATCGAGCCGAATCGATCGACAATACTGACAGCTTTCGCCGGAGATTGGAATGCCCTCATCCGGTCCATATTGACCAGTTATCTATGCGCGAGGGGCAGATACTGAAAGTATAACTTTCGATCGAACGCGGAAAGTCCGGAGGATAACTAAATGCGGCAATTCAAGAACCTGGCCCCTTGGGCTCACAGGCTCGCAATGCGCAGTCTGCTTCTGGCCGGTACAACAACCTTGCTCGCGCCTTTGGCCTTGGTGCCAACGGCTGATGCGCAGGTGGTGGTCGGCATCGGTGTTCAGCCCGTCTGTTCCTACGGCTATTACAACTATGCACCTTACGGTTGCGCACCCAGCGGCTTTTATGGGCCGGGCTATTTCTATAACGGCATCTTCCTGGGCGTAGGACCATGGGCGAATTGGGGCTACGGCCACGGCTGGGGTGAGCATCGCTTCAGCGGTGGTGGAGGAGGAAGGTACGTCGGCGCCCGCGGAAACGGCGGACGCGGTTATGCAGCCAATCGCGGTAGTTACGCAGCGAATCGTGGCCGTGGGCCTGCGGCGGCCCGTGGCAACGGCGCTCACACTGCAGCAGCGCGTGGCGGCGCACCTCACGGTGCCTCCCATGCCGCAGCGGCGCATGGTGGCGCCTCTCATGGCGGCGGATCGCATGTTGGCGGTGAGCACCACTAGCCCGTAGGTGCTGACTTCCGCAGCGCTTAGAACAAGAAGCGGCGGAGCATAACAGCTCCGCCCCTTCTTTATTTGGGCGCGACGTCGCTCCCTCGCTGACTGCCGCGGTGACGCTTACGGCACCAGTTCCTGGGTCAATACGGCTCCGCCCATGGACGCCAGCACGGCTGATTCCTTGACCGCTTTGTGGGAATCGCGCGCTATCCAAAGCGTTTCTTTGTCGTCGCCGCCATCGGCTGAAGAAATCTCTACTTTGTAGGAGTCAAAAGTTCCGGCCGGCACCGTCACTTTGTCGATGCCGGAGACCTTTAACTGCATCAACTTCACCTTTTGTTTTTGTACGTCAAAGTTCCGGTACGTGGTGCTGTAGCCCTCGGCCAAGGGCAGGCATGAGATGGACTGTTTCGCGGCGGCAGCATCAGCAAAAAGCGGTCCGCCCAGGTCGACTGAGATGGGCTGATCCTTTCCGTTCATGTTCATGCTGCCGACCGCCTTGTCGCCCGCGAAGTTCAAATCGACCGCTACTGGCCCCTGTTTCAGGTTGAGCTTGCGCGCGACCAAGCTGCCCTTCTCCAGGGTTGTTGTTTCGGTCACTGTTCCGTTGGGTGTCTCCATCACGTCGGTGGCAGTCCAGGCGCCGCCGTCCTCGGCGATCGTGGTGGAGACGGTTAGCGAAATCTTCTGGCCGCCGACCTCAATCTTGGCTTGATACTTATACGTGCCGGGTTGCAGGTCCATGGCCAGCTTGGGCACGCCAACTGAAGTTGCGTCCACTTTCTTGGCGAGAACCACGGTTTTAGGATCGACTGTGATCTCCTTCAGGCGCGCCACAACTTCCGGCGTTCCGCCCTCCTGGTAGCGGCCACCCAGATACTGGGCGAAGAATTTTTCTGTGGCCATCACTGAGGCCATGTTGTTTACGGGACGGGCAAAGCCGTGGCCTTCGTCGGGAATCAAAAGGTATTCCACGGGGAATCCGCGGTCGCGCAGCGCGATCACAATCTGCTCTGATTCGGCGTGGTTCACCCGCGCATCGTTCGCGCCTTGTGCGATCATCAGAGGCGTTTTGATCTTGGCGGCATCGGTGAGTGGAGAGCGCTCCACCAGCAGCGCTTTGCCTTCCGGCGTGGTGGGATCGCCCATGCGCTTGTAGAACATCGCGCGAATGGATTCCCAGTAGGGCGGAATTGACTCCATGAGCGTGATGAGGTTCGACGGACCAAAAAGCTCGACCCCTGCCGCGTAAAGGTCCGGCGTGACGGTGACGCCGGCCAGCGTGGCGTAGCCGCCGTAGGACCCGCCGAAGATGCCCACGCGCTTGGGATCGGCAATGCCTTCGTCGACGAGGTGCTTCACGCCCCAAGTGATGTCGTCCTGCATCTTGCGGCCCCATTCTTTGTTGCCGGCATCGAGGAACTTCTTGCCGTATCCGGTAGAGCCGCGGAAGTTCATGCTCAACACGGCGTAACCGCGGTTGGCAAAGAACTGCGCATATCCGTTGTAACCCCAGAAGTCACGGGCCCACGGGCCGCCATGGGGGAAGATGATAGTCGGCAGGTTTTTCTCCGGAATGCCTTTGGAGAGAGTCAGGTAGGCGGGGATCTCCAGCCCGTCCGACGACTTGTAGCGGATCGATTTCATATGCGCAAGAGATTCTCGGGGCAACCGCTCGCGCACCGTGTACTGCAGCATGAGTTTGTGGGTCTTGCGTTCAAAGAGGTAGGTCTCGCCCGGTTCGGTGTCGCTGTAGGCGCTAACCAGCCAAACCTGTTCATCCAGCGTGGATGAGGTCCGGCTGATTTCCTTGCCGGGCAGCTTGCCGGTGAGCCATTTGAAATCCGCCTCAAAGCTTTTGTCTTTGAAATAGCGGCGCACGCGATCGTCGTCGTAGGTGGTGATCGCCAATTCGTCGGTCGCTTCGGAGAAGACAGCTGCGCCGAAATCCACCCTCTTCAGCGGATCGGATTCGACCATCTCGGTCTTTCCGGTCGCCGGATCGAACAACATCAGCGCGCTCAAGTCCAGATCGGCGCCCTTGTTGGTATTCAGATAGGCGCGCTTGCCGTCCTTTTGGAAACGGAGTGTGTTGCAGGATTCGAAGACGTTGCAGGAATAAATCTGAGTGAATTTATCGGAATCGACGCGCAGGATTTCCGTGTCGCCATTCTCCGCGGACCGCGAAGCCAGCCGCAGGTTGCCCTGCAGATCGAAATCCCAGCCGACGATGCGTTCCGTGTTCTTACGCAACAGGGTCTTTTCGCCGGTGGAGAGTTTCAGCTTGTACAGGTCGTGCCAGGCTTTGTCGCGGTCGTTGAGGCCGATGTAGACCGTGTCCGGATCGTTCTTGGGTACATCCACGAGTTGCACCCGAATGCCTTTGAGTCCGGTGAGATCGCGCGACGCGGGAGCATCCGCGCCCGCTGCTGGTTTGGCGCCAGGATCGACGGCGTACACGTTGTAGTTTTCGTCGCCGTCGTTGTCTTTTACGTAAAGAATGTATTTGCTGTCGCGGCTCCATAGATAGCCGGGGATCGGGCGCTTTAGTTCCGCCGTGAGCAGACGCGCCGCGCTGAAGGGTTCGTCCACACCCTTGACATAGATGTTGCGCGTGTCTTTCCATGGCTTTTGAAAAGCCAGATACTTTCCGTCCGGTGACAGTTGAGCGCCCGAGATTTCGGGATTCCCGAAGATCAGCTCGCGGTCAATCAGCGGCGGTAAGCCGGTCGCAGAAGTTTTCTTATCTTTGGTTTCCGCATTCTGCGCTACGAGCGATGAGACGGCGAGCGCGAGACACAATAGGCCCTTGAACACTTTTTTCATGGCGGCAATTTCCTTTCGGGCTGGCAAGACGGCTCCTCTAAGACGAAGAGCACGTTGTCCGGCAAATTCTAGCATTATGTTGCCGGCGTGGCATCATGCCGAACCGTCTATTTCCGTTCGCCAGGGTCTATCCATTGGGATTGGCACTGTGAAATGCTGGCGGGTAAGTTTTGAAATCACGCAGGGAAAGCTCCAGCCCGCCGAAATCGGGATGGTCATTGTGGCCGATGGTAAAGGCGATGTCGATGGCATCGCCGGCTAGAAGCGGCGAGTGCTGCAGGCGTTCGGCCATGTGCCAGCCCAAAGCGTCGAAAACGGTCTTAGCAGTTCTCAGTTCTCGGTTCTCAGTTCTCTGTTGAAAACTTTTGGCTTCGGCTTTCTCGTCGCGCCGGATTGCGGCGCCATCTGGGTGGCAGCTTGGCGTGGCCAGGATCGCTACGGCTGAGGGTTCTTCTTCGCCAGGCTCTTCATTCGTAAGAGCGGGAGAGAATTCGTGGCTTGTGTCCTGCCCCGCCTTCAGCTTCAGCTTGATGTGTTTGTCTTTCAGGATCTTCGGGGGCGCGATCAAGCGCACGCCGCGGGCGCTAAATGCGGGTTCGTGATTTCCGGTGCCGTAAGGCTCGAGCAGACGCAACACTTGAAACAGTTCCGGAGTAATCTCATCTAGATCGAGTTCTGCCTCCACATCGAGTACGGGATCGAAATCTGCCGCCGTCAACCTCGTTCGCGCGAACGCGTCCAGCTCGGCTCGTAGTTGAGGCACATTTGAAGACGGCATGGCGAAGCCGCAGGCGTGAGAGTGTCCGCCGTAACGCGTAAAAAGAGCGTGCGATGACTCGACGGCCTCGAGCAGGTGAAACGGGTGAATGGAGCGGCCGGAACCAAACGCTTCCTCGCCCTCGCGCGCAATCACGATGGCAGGCCGGTGGTAGCGCTCGACTACGCGCGTCGCCGCAATGCCAATGACGCCGCGGTGCCAGCCCTCGCCATCGACCACAATGCAGTAAGCCTCGCAAAGCGCCGGGTCGCCGCTGATGCGCTCGTCGATGGAGCGAAGAATGCGACGCTCCTCTTCCTGGCGCTCGGCATTGAGCCGGTCGAGCTTCCCGGCCAGCAGGCGGGCTCGATCGGCATCTTTCTCGCTGAATAACTCGATTACGTCGCGGGCTACGTCCATGCGTCCCGCGGCATTGATGCGCGGCGCAATGCGGAACGCAACTTCGGTGGAAGTGGGCGGACGCTTGGCGGAAATCTGTGCCACTTCGAGGAGCGCCTTCAATCCAGGATTTATGGCTCGGCGCAGAGCATCGAGCCCCAACTTGGCAAACACACGATTCTCGCCAGTCAGCGGCACTGCGTCTGCAATGGTCGCGATCGCTACCACTTTCATGAACGATTGCAGCATGCGCGAGTGATCTTTTTCGTCCAGCCGGCGCTGCATCAATCCCTGCGCCACTTTGAACGCAACCCCCGCCCCACAAAGCTGTTTGTAGGGATATTCGCATCCTGCCTGATTGGGATTGACCACGGCCAGCGCTTTCGGAACGCCGCCCGGTCCGGGCAAGTGGTGATCGGTGACGATCAGATCCACTCCCAGCCGCTGTGCAGTTTCCGCCGGAGTAAACGCGCGGATGCCCATGTCTACGCTGATGATGAGGCGAATGCCCTCGGCCGCGGCGCGTTCGATCACGTCGTCGCGCAGATCGTAGCCTTCGCGAATGCGGTGAGGCACATGAAAATCGGCCGCACCGCCGCAGAGTTCGATGGCTGTTTTGAGGATGATGACAGCCATCGTGCCATCCACGTCGTAATCGCCGTAGATCAGGATAGGCTCCTTGCGCTCGATGGCGGCGTCGATGCGGTCGACAGCTGCGCGCATGCCGGTCATTTGCTCGGGTGCATGCAGATGAGCGATAGACGGGATCAGGAAGCTAGCAGCGTCATCAGGATCTGCCAAGCCGCGGCGGATGAGCAGGCGTGCCAACGTGTGAAGCGGAGAGCTTTGCCTCGCGGCATTTCTTGCTCGATTGGAGGAGCGAAACCGGCGATCGGGTAAAAGATCGGGTAAATCGCCGAGGGCGGCAGCCAGGCTCTGCACGCGAACTGGATCCTCGGCAGCCAGTTCCCAGCGCACTTTATTTTAGCCCTCGTCGTCCTGGTCCGGTTCGTCGATGGGGATGCCGCCAAAATCTTCCGACACTTCCAGCAGGTGCTGATAGCGGTCGTACCAATCGGTGCTGACTTCGCACAGGAACATCGATCCCTGGTAGGCCCAACCCAACTGCAGGAATCCGACCTTGCCCACATGGGCGCGCAGCCAGCGCGCATCCTCCACGTCATCGCCGTCGGAGAACTCGGAGTTGGTAAGGCGCTGCACCAACTCGTCCAGTTCCTCGCGCTCCAACTTCCAGGAATGCATGGTCAAGAAAGGCGCAGCCGCGGTCTTGGCCAGCTCGACAAAGTCCTTCCAGCCATCGGGATTCGTCCCCATCTCCCACATGACGCACTGGACCTCGTCGTAATCCACGTAGCCGTGGAAACGGCTCATGCCATGGCCTTCGATGAAGGCGATCATGTCATCTTTGATGATGGTCAAATCTTCTGGCGTGGGCGACATAGCGGATTCTGGCTAAGAAAGTATTGTATGCCGTTTGCCCACGAACCTGCCAGCGCCGGAGGAAAAGGCCGAACTACGAAGGGCACAAAGGATCACCGAGGAAACATTCAAGATTCCAACCATCGTGCGACTTAGTGACCTTTGTGGTCGATGAGTCTTTGAAAGCCACCCGGGTTACTCTGCTCTGGCCTCTTTTCCCCGCTCCATTTAGAATCCTCTGTCCCGCTTTCATCGGCATATTCACCAACGATCGCAGGAGGCGCATCCGCCTTGATCCCGCGTTACACCCGCCCGGAAATGGGCCGCATCTGGAGCGATGAAAATCGCTTTCGCACCTGGCTGGCCGTGGAAGTTGCGGCTACCGAGACTTTGGCCGAGGCCGGCATGGTGCCGAAAGAGGCGGCCCGCGCGATCCGCGAGCGGGCGGATTTCAGCGTGGAGCGCATCCACGAGATCGAGGCCGAGGTGCGCCACGATGTGATTGCCTTCACCACGGCGGTGGCTGAGATCGTTGGCCCGGATGCGCGCTGGTTTCATTACGGCCTCACTTCCAACGACGTGGTCGACACGGCGCAGGCGCTGCTCATCAAGCAGGCATCGGCACTGATTGCGCAGGATCTCGAACGGCTGGCCGAGGTGCTGGAGCGCCGCGCCTGGGAATTCAAAGACACGCCCATGGTGGGGCGCACGCATGGCATTCACGCCGAGCCCATCACGTTCGGCTTCAAGCTCGCCAACTGGTATTCGGAGACGCAGCGCAATATTGCGCGCTTCGCGGCGGCTGCGGAAGACATGCGGGTGGGGAAGTTTTCTGGCGCGGTGGGAATATTCGCCCATCTGACGCCGGAGATCGAAGAGAAGATTTGCGCGCGCCTGGGCCTGAAGGCAGCCGCGGTTTCGTCGCAAGTGATCCAGCGCGACCGGCACGCGCAGTATCTGGCAACTTTAGCAGTGATCGCCTCGACGCTGGACAAAATCGCAACCGAAATCCGGCACCTGCAGCGCACCGAGGTGCGCGAGGCCGAGGAGTTTTTCAGCAAAAAGCAGAAGGGGTCGTCGGCCATGCCGCACAAGCGGAATCCGGTGACCAGCGAGCAGATCAGCGGCTTGGCGCGGGTGGTGCGCGGCAATGCCCAGGCGGGATTTGAGAACGTGGCGCTGTGGCACGAGCGCGACATCTCTCACTCTTCGGTGGAGCGCGTGATTCTGCCGGATTCGACCACGCTCGTTGATTATCTGTTGAACAAAACCGCGAACCTGATCGAGAACATGTTCGTCTATCCCGAGCGCATGCGGGCCAATCTGGAGAGCACGCACGGACTGATCTTCAGCGGGCAACTGCTGCTCGATCTGGTGGAGCACGGAGTTTCCCGCGAGGACGCTTACCGGTTGGTGCAGGGCCATGCAATGCGGGCGTGGAAGGAGGATCTCAACTTCCCCGAGCTTGTACTGGCCGATAGGGAGATCACGGGCAAGGTTCCGCGCAAGCAGATCGAGTACGCCTTCGACCTGTCACGCCAACTGCGGAACGTCGACAAGATCTTCGCGCGCGTGTTCGGAACTGGCCGGCCAGCAGGAAGCGCGGGCCGATCGAATGTCACCAAGCCTGCCAATAGCGCCCGCACGGCACAAAGACGGCACTGAGTTCCTCCGCAACTTTCCGGGACCCGCCGGGTTCATCTCATTACAAAGCAATTAACCACACGGTTAATTCGTAAAGATTTGTCAACGGGGTCGGAGGTGGCCTTATGACTGGAAGAAGTTTGCTGAAGGCGGCGGGAACTCTGCTGGCGGTGGGATTGTTGGGCGCGACGCTGGTCGCCCAGACCGCCGCAAGTGCTCGCTACGACAATCAAATTCAAACCGCTGTCACTCAGAAGCTGGCAGCGAAAAAACAATTTCATGACGTGCAGTCGACGGTGGAAAACGGCATAGTAACCCTGACGGGCACTGTCGATCTGTATCAGCGCAAGCTGGACGCCGCCAAACTCGCTCGAAAAACTGCGAGCGCGCAGGGCGTACGCAACCTCATCACCGTAGCTGGGCCGAACGTTTCTGATGAGCAACTGGAGCAGAAACTGGCTCAGAAGTTGACTTACGTGCGGGTCGGATATGACAACACATTCGATTACTTCGCGCTCGGCGTGAAAGATGGCGTGGTTACAGTGGAGGGGCAGGATCGAACCGGAGTTGGCCGCGATGAGGCACTCGCCGACGTCTACAACATGCCCGGAGTGA
This sequence comes from uncultured Acidobacteriaceae bacterium, assembly GCA_963850805.1. Classification (GTDB taxonomy): domain Bacteria; phylum Acidobacteriota; class Terriglobia; order Terriglobales; family Acidobacteriaceae; genus Sulfotelmatobacter. The sequence goes on from CAWKNF010000007.1 coordinate 245,250, forward strand.
AAGACGTGGTCGCGAATATCTCGGTCGAGCCGGTGTCCACGTTCGACGAGGGACTGCGCTTGCGCACAGCCCGCGCGATCTATCGTGACCCTGTCCTGAGCAAGTATGCGATCGACCCGGCACAGCCAATTCGCATCATCGTAGAAAACGGCCATGTGACGCTCTACGGTATTGTGGATAGCAAAATGGACAAAACCGTCGCTGGATTGCGGGCCGGCCAGATCTTCGGCGCATTCACGGTGGAAAATAAGCTGGAGGTCAAAGGAAACCCAGCGGATCAACCAGGGAGCAGGGATGTAAGTGGATGTGGCGGTGAGAGCAGAGGCGCGGCGCAAGCCGCGCCCTTTCTGCTTACAGCCGATGCTTACAGACGATGCTTACAGCCGGTTGATCAGCGATGCCACGTATCCTGCGCCGAATCCGTTATCGATATTCACCACACTCACATTCGACGCGCAGGAATTCAGCATGCCCAGCAGTGCAGTCAGCCCCTTGAAGGACGCACCATAGCCGACGCTGGTGGGCACAGCAATGACGGGAACACCAACCAGGCCTCCCACCACGCTGGGCAGAGCGCCTTCCATGCCGGCGCAGACAATCACGACGCGGGCTTTCATCAGCGCTTCGCGATTGGCCAGCAGGCGGTGAATTCCCGCGACGCCCACGTCATAGAAGTGCTCCACCGCGTTGCCCATGAGTTCAGCAGTCACTACGGCTTCTTCCGCCACCGGAATGTCGCTGGTTCCAGCCGAAACTACGGCGATGGTCCCTTTGCCGTACTTCTGCGGATCGCGCTGCAGCACGATGGCGCGCGCCAGGTCTCGATATTCCGCCGCGCGTACTTTCCTCTTTACCGCGGCAAACTGTCTCTTATCGGCATGGGTCGCTAAGATATTCCCCCCATGCTTGGCCAACCGAGCGAAGATCTGTGCCACCTGTGCCGGAGTCTTCCCCTCCCCGAAAATCACTTCGGGCATGCCCGCGCGCAGCGTGCGATGATGGTCGACCTTGGCGAATCCCAGGTCTTCAAAGGGCAAATGGCGAAGACGATCAACGGCGGCGTCGGGCGAAAGTTTGCCCCGGCGCACCTGCTCGAAAAGTTTGCGGATGGACTCGGCGTTCACAGGCGGCTTCTAGATTAGCATTCGGCGCGACAGTAGCGGCGGCGCTACATAGAGGAGCGGATTCTGGCAAGCACGGCGGTACAAACTTTACGGGCTGCGCCCGGCTGGTCGAGATGCGCCAGGAACAAGCGTCGCAGGCCGTTCGGCTTTACTTTGCCGGCGAGGTAGGTGGCGTAGATCCGGCTTCCCACGCGGTATCCCCATTCCAGTGAGGTGGATTCAAACTTCTCCTCATCGGCGCGGACGGCTGCCTGCGCAGCTTTTTCACACCCGGCGCGCGACAGCCCTGGAAAATCTTCCATCTCAGGGGCTGGCCTTGACGGATAAAGCACTCGCGAACCAAAGTAAGCTACGGCATGCTCGATGACCCGCGTATAGAAAGCGTCGGTGGCTAACGCTGCGCCCTTGTTTCTCTGTGTGCCGTTGCCGTTTGCGGTATGTCCATTCAGGCGTTGGGGCAGACCCCGGCAGGCATGATGCAGAAAGCGCGTCGCATCCTCGGCGGCGTGCATCATTTGAAATTCACGAATGTGGAAGGCGTTGACTTCAGGCAAGTACGCGCTGCCGCGTTCTTCCACTTTCGCCAGCATCGTCTCCAGTTGGGACTCGCCGATGCCTTTGCGCGATAGCAGGCGGCGCAGCATCGCGTCCGACGAGTTGCCATGAACCTCAGGCAGCATGTCGACCAGGAACTTCGGTTGGGTACCGTTGTGGGGTGAATAGCGGTTGATCTGGAGAAAGCTGGCCAGGCTGTCGATGAGGTTGTAGATTGTGGGCGCGAAATCGGGTCCGCTATCGCAGCGGCTCCACTGATCGAGAAACAGGCGGTAGCTTTCATACTTCTCGAGGGGCGTGGCATTGAATACGCAGAGAACGTCATCATTCACGCGCACGGCATCGACCTTGTCGACGCGTTCACCCGCGGCGCGCCAATACAGCGCGTCGACGTTCTGCAACACGGTAACGACTCTGGCGTCGGGGATTTCCATGTGCAGAACCTGCGGGAGATGTCCCGGAGCGAGGTGCGACTCGCCGAACAGGACGAAGATGACCGCGTCGGGATGCTGCTCGCGGATCTCGGCAATTTTGGCGGCGGCGTGACGATCGCGCGCTCCAATTTTCCGCAGGTTTTCGCGCGGCATGCAATCGAGGCCGTAGATGCCCTCGCCATGATCGCGAGCAGCGACCAGCAGTTCGTGGAACGGCGTCCAGTCGTAGCCCCAGTCGAGATCGAAGCGGATGCGCTGGCGCAGTTCGTTCTCGTCAATCTCGCGGCGCCACCATTCTTCAAGAATGTGCTGGTCGCGGGCGAAGATAGTTTCGACTCCGAGCACGACGCGGCGATCCCCGGCCAGCGCGCGCTGCTCGATCAGAGATGCGGCGTAGCGCTGGGCCGCGGGCAGGGCATGGTAGTCACCGATCAAAACCACGTCGGCGGAATGTAGGACACTCTGAATCTGCCGGGAGTCGAGGAGAGAATCGTAGCTGCGAAAAGCCTGGCTGAACTCGCGAAGATATTTGCGGCGGCTGTGTGAGTCCTGGGCTCGGATTTCGCGTTCCACTCCGGCCAGCGCATGGAGTTGCGCGGCGCTGCGGCGAGATCGCAAATTGACCGTTGATGCCATATTTACTTCTCAGCTCTCAGTTCAGTTCCCAGCTTGCTTACCTTGACTTCCGTGGCTCGGCATCCCTATGCTCCAAACTTCGGGGCGCCGCTCTCGCCGCCTCGGCGGAGGCGAATTGCCAAACCACCCACCGCAAAATCTGACCATCGCGACCACTGGCGCCAGCGGGTCGGTGTTTCTGCGGCAACTGCTGCTTGCGGTCGAGCGTGATGCCCGCGTTCAAACCGTGAACTTCATCGCTTCCGACTCGGGCCTGCGCGTGCTGGCCGAGGAACTCGGCATTAAGGGCCGCTCCGATCTCGCCCGCCAGATTCTTAACGGCAAAAAGACAAAGATCTCAGCCCGCACTGGCTCGTCCAAAACCCCCGCCTCACCCAAGATCGCCGCCTCGTCCAAAATCAAAGAGCAATCGAACGCCGACATCGGAGCCAACGTGGCCAGCGGTTCTTATCCCGCTGATGCCATGGTCGTGATCCCATGCAGCGTGGGCACCTTGGCCCGCATCGCGAACGGCATCGCTTCACACCTCATCGAGCGGGCGGCCGACGTCTGCTTGAAAGAAAAGCGTCCGCTGGTACTCTGTGTGCGTGAAACGCCGTTCAACAAAATCCACATTCGAAACATGTACCGGGCCGCCGATGCCGGAGCGACCATCTTTCCACTCATACCGGCCTTCTATTACCGGCCCGCGACCTTGGATGCTATGGCCCGCGAGTTTGCCTATCGCGTGCTCGCCCACCTGGGCCTGCCTCAGCCCGACGCCTTCAGCTGGAAGGGCTGAGCTATCAGCGAGTTATCGGCTAGGTAGAAAAAATCTTCGACCTAAAGGAAAAATCGGCCCAAGTCGGGGGGGAGCTTCATTGTAGAGAGCCCGAGGCGCGGGTCCCAGATACCCGGCGGACATGTACGGCGGGGGATTTTCAAACTCTGATCTTCCTTAGCTGGGCAAGGAATGCAGTGGCGCTCGCAGGGAGAGCGCCTTGTACTTTTGGATTGCCTTAGAAACCCGCGCTAAAACCGCACAACAGCTCCCGCGGAGAATCGGTAATTGTCCTGATGAGTCGCGAGGCCTACTAACAGGCTGCCACCGAAAGCGTTTGTGTAGAACTTACTCAGATTGATGCTGGTATGGTACCAGTCCAACTGTCCCAACCGAATAGAAACGTGCCGTGTCATTCTGCAATCGACTCCCCCTCCGAGCGCCATTGCGAAATCGTTGTAGGTCGTGGCCGCGGAAGAAACCGGAGGCGTCAGGCTGCCGGTGATAGTGCTCGCGCTAAGGCTGGTTCGATCCCAACCGAACAGGCCGTGTACGAAGGGAGTGAGTCTCGATTTCGTTCGGTATGAGAGCACCGGCCCCGCCAGGAATGAATAAGCAGTCTCTTTGGGGAGCCCGGAGAGCGTGTTGTCCGTCGCCGCTACGATGGGGGTACCGTAGCGGCCGCCAAGATCGGCAGCAATCCCCAGCCAGCCCCCGGTGTTGTACTGTGCCTCCGCATTCCAGCCGTCGAGAAAATAGGTTCTCACTGCGAAGGGGCTCGAAGACGCGCTTAGATCCGCGTTCAGGAGGGCGCCGGTCAATTTTCCATGATCCACGCGTAGCAGTGAATACCCGCCAAATACCTGCACTTTCGGTGTTTCGTCTTGAGCAAAAGCAAGAAAACCAGTCAGGACGGTTAAGGTAATCGTTGCGGCAACCAAGCGAATCATTCCACGTTCTCCCTCTTGAGAATAGCGCAACTGAGAATAGCGCATCCAGAAGTCCACGTCCCCAGAACGGGAGCGTGTTCCGCAGATGCTTCACACCGATTGTATCTATGAATCAAATTAAGAACTCGGACGCATGGCAGGGGTTGCCAGCGGACATGTAAATATAGGAAAAAGTGATGGGAAATTCGCTAAGCCCGCCGTTCGGGATCAATGGTCTGGTCGAGATAGATCCAGAGCACGCGGGCGAGGAGCGTGATCGTCGGCGCGAGCGGCAGAAACAATACGACGGCCCAGAGGGTATCCTTCGTGATCCACCAATCAGTCACGGACCATAGCAGCGCAGCCATAATCGCAACGATCACGATCCCTAAGCCGTAGCTGACATACATCGCGCCCAGAAAGTAGCCCGGCTCGCGTTCGAACTTGAGATCGCAGACCGGGCAGCGCTCGTGCATCTTGGGAAAACCGCGAAAGATGGAATAGCGGAAAATGTTTCCCGCACGGCATCGCGGACAGCGCTGGCGAAGAATATCCCCCGCCGTCGAAAGCTTTCCGGACGTTCCCATGATCCTTCCGTCATCCGAATCCTCTAAGCTAACAGATGAGGGGAGTAGCACTCTCGGCACCCACTTTCGTGCCGGTTGACGCACAAGGGGATTTCGTACTATTGTGCGATTACACCGGAAAGGAGGTGGTCGAATGACAAGTTCTGATTGTAGTGGTAGTTGTGGGAGTCTAAGACCAGGTGAGGTGGCTGAGACTTAGAGCTGGTTGCTCTAAGCGGGGCTCCGGGCGCTGATTCCATGGCGCTGGGAGCTACAGCCCGCACACTAGCCGGTGAGTACGGAGGCAGGCATCGCGTAGGTCGCGCGATGGCTTTCCTCCTCGGGACTTCGGCCCCGTGCTTTAGTCCCAGACCCGGGAGTTGCCGTGAGAGGCCACGTAGAGTGACCACCTCTTGGTCAATCCCAAACAGTCCACCGGACGGCCCGCAGGTTTAACACTTGCGGGCCGTTTGTCGTGCATGGAACCGTTCGCATTTACGCCCATGACAACGCATTCACTCCGCTTCATGCTCCTTCTGACGCTGGGGTTACACGCTTCCACCGGCTTCGCGGCGCAGAGCGCCTCATCGTCAGACTCGCAGGCCAACGTCAACAGCGAGGCCCAGGCAGCTTATCAAGCGGGCGCGGCAGCCGCCGCGAATAACGACTTCAAGACCGCAGAGGCACAATTGGAGAAGGTTGTACGCCTCGTGCCCCAGGTTGAGGAGGGACACAGCGCCCTGGGCGCGGTCCTGGCGCATCTCGGGAAACTTCCAGAGGCCATCAAAGAACTGGAAACCGCACTCAAGCTGAAGCCCGGCGATGTGGCCGCCGAGACCAATCTCGCTCTGGCGTATGAACAAACGGGCGCTAACCAGAAGGCGATTGTTTTGTTTAAGAATGTTGAAGCCGATGCGCAGCGCAAGCCCGCTTCGGATCCCTCCCACGCACTTCCTTCATATGTTCTTGCAGCCTACGCTCGCTCGTTGGCCGCCACAGGCCAACTCCCGGCCGCAACCGCCAGGATGAAGACCGCGGTCACTGAATCGCCGAAGAGCGCCGAACTCCATGACGCCCTGGGGTCGCTGTACGCGCAACAGCGGAACTGGCCTTCGGCAGTCGGCGAATTCCAGGAAGCGATTCGGCTCAGCCCGCAGTTCGCCGCGGCTCACATGCACTTGGGGATGGCGTTGCTCGTGCAGCAACAGACCTCGGCGGCCATGCAAGAACTGACCGCAGCTTCGCAGTTGGCTCCAGATAGCGCAGCCATCTCCACGGAACTTGGCAAGGCTTATGCAGAGAATAACGAGGACGACAAAGCCGTCGTCGAATTCCGGCGTGCGATCAACCTCGATTCCGCGTACACGGAAGCGAAGTATCAACTGGCCACGACGTTGCAGCGAGCCGGCCACGATCGTGACGCCGTTCCCCTGCTTCGCCAGGTGGTTGCATCCGAGCCCAAGAACCGCGAGGCCGGTTCGAGGCTGGGATTGGCTCTTCTGATTACTGGAAACCCAAAGGATGCAATTCCGTTTCTTCAGCGTACGCTCGAACAAAGGCCCGCCGATGCCGCCGCGCATGAGAATCTGGCCGCAGCATACTTGCAAATGAACGAAGTGGATGAAGCCATCCATGTGCTCAGCTCCGGCCTCAAGACTAATCCCGAAAACTTCCAGCTCCGCTACAATCTCGGTCTTGCCCTCAAGTTGAAGGACGATAAGGCGGCCGCCATCCCGGAGCTCGAGGCTGCGTCCGAGCTGAAGCCTTCGGCCTGGGAGCCGCACTACACGCTGGGCATCCTCTACATGCAAGACGGCCGCTACGACGACGCAGGCCGTGAACTCTCGCTCGCGATGAAGCTGCACCCCGACAATGCTGACGGCTGGGCGACCCTGGGCAGTCTCTATCGAAAGATGAACAAACTGCCGGAGGCGGCCGAGGCTTTAAGAGAAGCGATTCGTCAAATGCCCAACCAGCCCGACTCCCACCTGACCCTGGCGACGGTGCTCGCACAGCAGGGTCAAGCGGCCGAGGCGGCCGCCGAACGCAAGAAAGGCGCGGATCTGGAGCGTGTGGCCATGAATCGCCAGCGGGCCACAGTGTCTACAAATTCAGGCAACTCGCTGCTACAGAAAGGGCAGGTTGCAGATGCCATTGAGCGCTACCAGCAGGCGCTCAACGACGATCCCAATTATGCAGAGGCCCATCGCGGGCTAGCCAACGCCCTGGAACGCCAAGGCAAAAAGGAAGAAGCCGCAGCTGAACGGCACAAGGCTGACGAACTGGAAAAACCGCAACCATAATCTTAGAGCTGCGCGCCGCTCCTTGCGAATGCTTCCGTGCAAATGCACCCATTTACAGTAAGCTCGGGATGCGTTATACCAGACGCAGGTGGATCATGATGAATTCGAGAACCGGCCGAATCCTCCTCAGCACGGCCGGTTTCCTGGCGATTGCCGGGCTCACGGGAGGTCCGCACTTCACCACCCACGCCCAGTCCCGCGACGATCCCGAGAAGAAGAGCTACTCCGACGAGATACGGAAGACCTACAACTTTCAGTTTGGTAAAGATAACCTGTCGCTGCCCGGCAATGCCGCGATCGAGGGCAACGATTTCATTCGCCCCGGCGCTTTTCCTGAGGCCGAATATTGTGGCCATTGCCACGAAGAGGCCTACCACCAGTGGCGTCAGGCGTTGCACTCCAACTCGTTCCGCACGCCGTTCTACCGGACCAGCGTCAACATCCTGATCCGCACCGAAGGCATCGAGTTCTCGCGGCACTGCGATAGCTGCCACAATCCGGTCGCCGTGCTGTCAGGCGCCCTGACCACGGACTCGCATGTCGATCGCGCCTTTGACAAGGACGGTTTGACTTGCACCACCTGCCATTCCATCCAGCGATTGCAGTCGACCTCAGGGAATGGTGGCTTTGTGCTGGGTGAGCCGGCGGTAATGGTGGACGAAAAGGGCAATCGCATTCCCGGCAAGGTTCCGTTCAGCGATATCCTGCAGCATCCTGAACGCCATTCGCGGGCCGTCATGCAGCCGTTTTACCGGACGCCGGAATTCTGCGCCGCCTGCCACAAAGCCAACTTGCCGAGCACGCTGAACGATTACAAGTTCCTCCGCGCTTTCACGGTTTATGACGAGTGGCAGAACTCCAAGTTCTCTCAACGCAATCCTCTGACTTTCTACCAGACGGACTTCAGTCCATGTCAGAACTGCCACATGCATCGCGCCGCGATCACGCTGCCCGACTACGGCGCAAAGAAAGGGGAACTGGCCTCTCATCGATGGTTGGCGGGAAACACTGCGGTGCCGTTCTACTACGGCTTCGACGAGCAACTGCAGAAGACGATTGAGTTCCTGCAGCGCGGCACTTTCCTCAACGTGGACATTTTCGCGCTGAAAAAGTCCAGCGACGACCAGATGATCGCGCCCCTTGGCTCGGTGCCCTTCCTGCTTCAACCGAACGACGTCGTGCAAGCTTACGTAGTCATCCAGAACAAGAACATCGGCCACTCGCTGATTCCCGAGGTCCGCGACCTCTATGAAGCGTGGGTCGAGGTCGTAGTAAAAGACGCCGCCGGCAAGGATATCTATCACAGTGGTTTCCTAAAGCCCGATGGCATGCTGGATACGCGCGCGCACAGCTTCACCAATCGGCCGGTGAATCTTTCCGGCGAGTTTGTCGACAATCACAAGGTCGCGACCATCCATTCCATGGCCTACGACAACTCAATCCAGGCCGGACGCTCCGCGCTGGTGCGCTATGAATTCCAGGTTCCGGCTGAAGCGAAGGGGCCACTCAGCATCACAGCCCGCGTGAACTACCGTCACCTGCGGCAGAGTTATCTAAACAATGTGTTCGGTCTCGATCACCCGCTCTACCCTGTCGTGGAGCTGGCTTCCCGCACCCGCACCTTGAATATGGGCGTGAATGATCCGACTCCAGCGGCAACCGGCGACAACCCGGACTGGATGCGGTGGAACAATGTCGGCATCGGATTTCTCGACCAGCAACAATACTCCGACGCCATTGAGGCCTTCGAACAAGTTGTGAAGCTGCGTCCCGACTACGACGACGGCTATGTGAATGTGGGCCTCACTTATATCGAGTGGGAAAAATATTCGTCAGCGCGGCCCCCACTGGAGAAGGCGCTGCAGTTGCATCCGGATTATGCCCGAGCGCTCTACTACCTCGCGTTGGTGGAACGCCGCGAGGGACATCCCGAAGCTGAGGTCGCCGATCTGCAACGGGTCGTGGAACAATTTCCGCAATCGCGCGATGCACGCCGCGAACTTGGCATTGCCTACTACCAGCAGCATCGTTCCGAGGATGCTGTGGCGCAGTTTGAAGCGTTGCAGGCCATCGATCCTGACGATGTAGCCGCCCACTACAATCTCGCGATCCTGTATCGCCGCAAAGGCATGAAGGCCGAAGCCGCAAAACAGGCCGCGCTCTATGCCACCAAGAGAATCGACCCCGCAGCTCCCACTTATTCGCTCGATTTTCTGCGCAAGCATCCCGAGATCTCGACCGAGAGCGTGCCCTGGCACATGCATTCGGATCTGATGCACACAGATGTGGAACACGGCATCGCCGGCGGCGGCGGCCAGCGGTAGCTGAGGAGGATTCGTGTTGCCTTTGGATCGCCGGAAATTTCTTCGCTCGCTAAGCCGAACCGCTCTTGTACTTCCATTCGCAGATCTTCTGGCCTTGGCCGCTCCTCAACAGGAGAGCGCTCCGCAAAATGGCGCAAGAAAGAATATCGGCCCGGTCGAGCGTAGTTACGACGCCAAGCCCGCGCCTCCACCGCCAGGTCTGAAATCCCCAATCGAAGGCACGCCACTCGGTGTCAGTTTCGTGGATGTCATCAAAGGTTCCGGGCTCGACATCGAAACTGTTTACGGGGGCGTCGGTAAGAACAAGTACCTGCTCGAAACAACGGGCTGCGGACTCGCCTTCTACGACTACGATAACGATGGCTGGCTCGATGTCTTCCTTGTAAATGGATGGCGTCTGGAGGGCTTCGCCAAAGGCAAAGAGCCGCATTGTCATTTGTTCAAAAACAACCGCGACGGAACATTCACCGATGTCACCAAGGGCTCCGGTCTGGAAGTCCGCACCGGTTGGGGACAGGCCTGCTGCGTCGGCGACTACGACAACGACGGCAATGACGATCTGTTCGTCACCTACTATGGGCAAAATGCCCTCTATCGTAACAACGGCAATGGAACGTTCCTCGATATTACGGACCGTGCCGGACTGATCCAGCCCGGACCGAAGACCCGCTGGAATACCGGATGCACCTGGGTTGACTACGACCGCGACGGACATCTCGATTTGTTTGTCGCGAACTATGTCGAGTTTGACCTGAAGACCGCGCCCCTGCCCGAGGACGGCCCATGTACGTACAAAGGCATCCTCGTCGCCTGTGGCCCCCCGGGCCTCGCGGGTGGAAAGAACATTTTGTATCACAACAACGGAGACGGAACCTTCACCGACGTGAGTCAAAAGGCAGGGATGTGGAACGCGGTTGGCACCTATGGCCTCAGCGTTGCCGCGTCCGATCTCGATAACGATGGCTGGCCCGACATATACGTGGCCAATGATTCCGCGCCCGCGACCCTGTATCTCAATCAGAAAGACGGCACTTTCAAGGACGTTGCTATCGAAAACGGAGCGGCGCTCTCTGCCGAGGCAAAACCCCAGGCTGGCATGGGAGTTTCGATCGGCGACTACAACCGCGACGGAAATCTCGATGTGGTGAAGACAAACTTTGCCGGCGATACCGACTCGCTCTACACGAATCTCGGCGAGGGTGTCTTCGAAGACCGCACCTATCCCAGCGGACTTGGCGTCAACACGCGCTTGCTGGGATGGGGCGTTGGCTTCTTCGACATGGATAACGACGGCTGGCTCGATATATTGATGTCCAATGGCCACGTCTATCCCGAGGTCGACAAGTCGAAGGCCGATCTAAAATATGCGGAACACAAATACCTTTACCGCAACTTGCGCAACGGACGTTTCGAAGAGGTCACCACGCAAGGGGGTCCGGGAATTGTGGAGAACGCCCCGGCGCGCGGTTGCGCCTTTGGCGATTACGACAACGACGGCGACCTCGATATTGCGGTCAACTGCGTCAACGCGATTCCCCAACTTCTCCGTTGCGACTCAACCCTCAACCGGAACTGGATCAAGATCAAGCTGGTCGGCATGAAATCCAATCGCACCGGCATCGGCAGCCGCGTGCTCGTCACCGCCAAAACGATCCCCTCCGCGGAGAAGCCGCTTGTGCAGATGGACGAATTGCGCAGCGGCGGCAGCTATTTTTCACAAAATGATATGCGCATGCACTTTGGCCTGGAGCAGGCCACCAAGGTCGACATGGTCGAAATTCGCTGGTTAAGTGGGCAAATTGATCAACTGAAGGATCTGGAGGCGAACCGCGTCTACGTCATTCAGGAGGGCGGCAAGATCCTCAAGGCGGAAACCTTGAAGCCCGCGTCGAAATCGTAGCGCGCTCGAAAACGATAAGATCGCACTCAAAAGCGATGAGAAGCCTCCATATATTTTTGCTCAGTCTGGCCTTCATGCCTGCCGTGTGCCATGCCCAGGCGAAGTGCCCCTGGATCAATGAGGCGACAGCCCGCGGGATCGTTGGCGGCGCCGTGACGGTCAATGTGAAAGTTAACGATCAGGGCGCCGGAGTCTGCGAATTCTCGCGGCAACAAGGAGCCGCAGTTCACCAACTGCGCATCACGGTCGACATCATGACCGACATTCCCAAGCAATTCCCCAGCTACCTGGCGCAATGCCCGTCGAAAAGCGCTCCTCTCCGGGCCATCGGCAATGAGGCTGTGATGTGCAGCATTCAGGGCAAGGAAGATAAATACGCCGAGAGCGTGGTGGGCCGCGTGCGCAATCAGGCTTTCGCCGTGAGCGTGAGTTCCAGCGTCCAGGACGACCCCTCGATGACGCAGGAGATGCGTCGTGAGAAGGCGAATCTCATGGCGGAGCAGGTAGCTGGAATTCTCTTCTAGAGTGGTTTCAAGAGGGCTATTGAAACCGATATCCTGGTTTGGCCGTGCAGCGGCAGACCCGCCCTTTGTCGGGATTGACGCCGGCATCGCAACTGGCCCAACTCAGGAAAAGCGAGGGCCCGAGCGGAAAAATAATCGTCTGCCCGTCGAGATCCGCCTCAATGCTGACGCTCTCTGCGGAAGCGGGCAAGGTAAAAGAAAGTCCCTCCCCGAGAACAACCGGATAGGACCAGTGTTCCATTTGACTCACCATGGGACGAAACACCTCGGCCTCCAACACAAAAGTGGTGGCGTCGGACCAGTCGCGCGCCGAAACCGTGATCATCTGGCCACCCTGGGAGAAGTTGTCAGCCTCAATTCTTGTGAAAGGACAAGGGCCAGCAATGCATGAGGCGCGAGCATTGCGAAATTGATTGCCCGCGCCCGCATCCAAAGTAGCCGAACCGATGGCCGCCTTCCATTTCCCGTCGGGAGAACAGGGATACTCACCCTTGCAAGGCACGTTGCCCTTGTTATCGATCTCGAAAGTCTTAACCGCGCTCCCCACATTTAGCTCGGTCTTAAATTTCACGGTATATCTCACGCGGACGTTAGCTACCTTAACTTCGGGCCGATTCTGCGGAGCGGGATCGCTGGACAGCGGAACCAGATGGACCACATACAGCTGGTTGGTGACATATTCGTCCAGGTCGAGAGGGCGGTATTGCGGGTGGCGAAAATCAAGCGCAATGGCGTGCCCTCTGCGAATCGGCTTAAGCAGCTTGAGAACGAAGAGTCCGGAGGAGTCAGTGGTTGCGCTGGACGCAGCGAGTTTGCCGGCGGAAATTGCAACTCCCGCGATCGGCAATTGTTTTCGGGGGTCCGAGTCCTGGACGAGGACGGCTCCCCGCAGCGTAATCGGTCTCTGCCACCCGATGAAGGCCACGATGCCGGCGGTCAGCAGAAGGCCGATAAACAAGGCGATCCCAATCTCGATTTTGTGAGTACGAGTCATGCGCGCATCCTCAGCGCCATCCCTACGATGCCGGATTCGCGTCGAGCGTTCCCGTCACAGCAACAACCAGACAGTCTATTGACATCGTTAAATGCTATCGTAAATATACAAATAAGTGATTGCCCTTTGCCTTGTGGGTTGGGGGTGTCGAGGTGTGTTCCGTCATTTTTTCAGGTTGCCATAATCCCAATTGTTACGATCCAAATTGTTATGATCCAGGTTGTTACGATCCAGGTTTTTACGATCCACGGAAACGCATGACAGACTCCAAAACCCATCTGCTTTCACGCCGGCAAGTCCTGCGTCAGGTTCTTGGGACAAGTGTTTGCCTGCCCCTGGCGCAGGTTCTGGCACCTTTATACACGGAGGCGCAAACTTCCTCTCCCGTGCGCAGTGCTCCCGAGGCTTCGATTCTATCAGCGGAAGACGATCAGTTCTTAAACGAGTTGGAGATAGCAAGTTGTCTTTTTTTCTGGGAACAGGGCAACCCGAAAACGGGCATGGTCAAGGACCGCTGTAACGTTCACAACGACAATCCAGGAGTTGCCTCCAGCATCGCCGCGACCGGCTTCGGTCTTACCGCTCTTTGCATTGCAGACCAGCGAGGCTTCATTCCCACCGCCGACGCGCTGGAGCGCGTCCTTACCACCCTGCGCTTTCTGTGGAAGAAACTTCCCAACCACCGCGGCTTTTTCTACCACTTCGCCAACCCTGAAACTGGCGAACGCATGTTCGACTCCGAAGTATCTTCGGTGGATACAACGATCCTCCTGTGCGGGATTCTCACCTGCCGCGAACACTTCCGCCAATCCAGCGTCACACAACTTGCGAATCTGGTCCTCAACCGCGTGGATTGGACCTGGCTCTCAGAAGACACGTCCCTGCTTACCCACGGGTGGACCCCGGAAGTAGGTTTTTTGGCCTCGCGCTGGGATTACTACAGCGAGCTGATGATGATGTACCTGCTGGGCATGGGATCGTCGGCGTATCCCCTGAAGCCGGAAACCTGGAACGCCTGGAAGCGTTTGACGTTTGAATATGACGGCCTGCGGTATATCGGGTCGTTCGCGCCGCTCTTCGTGCACCAGTATTCTCAGGCATGGTTTGATTTTCGTGGCAAGCGCGACAAATACGCGGACTATTACCTGAATTCCGTGACCGCAACTGAAGTCCATAAGCGTTTTTGTGTGGAGTTAGGCAAGCAGTTCCCGGATTACAGTGACGACTTGTGGGGAATTACAGCTTCCGACTCCGAGCACGGCTACGTCGCTTGGGGCGGCCCTCCCGCCATTGGGCCTATTGACGGCACCGTTGTTCCCAGCGCGGCCGGCGGATCATTGCCGTTCCTGCCCACCGCCACCATGCGTGTTTTGAAGAACATCCGAAGCCGCTACCCGTCGGCCTGGACCAAGTATGGCTTCGTAAACGCATTCAATCCCCTCAAGAACTGGTATGATTCCGATGTAATTGGAATCGACACCGGAATCGTTTTGTTGATGGCTGAAAATCTGCGAACCGGGTTTGTCTGGGAAACCTTCATGAAGACGGCGGAAGCACAGCGTGGAATGGAGCGAGCCGGATTCCACAAATACTAGCGGTGAATCGCAGGATTTGCGCTTCCCGGAGTTTTCTCATCCGACCAACCGCGAGGGCGGCTTCTTTCATCCAACCGTCGCTTGATGAGTCGGGCGTGGTTGGCCTGGAATTGATTTCGGCGGCACTTGGAGTATCCGCGCCACTTCGACTGACCCCTCGCTCGCGTCGAGTGCCGAGGGGACTCCTTCCGGCAGACGGGGTCCGTATTGGATCGGTCATGGGCGAAAAACCTGAGTTGCGTGGCGGATGGCGGGAGCGATTTTCAGCTCTCCGCAACGTCCCGGCTGTCTTGCGTTTTGTGTGGGAGTCCGGTCGCACGGTCGTCGTTCTTGGACTGATCTCCCGCGTTCTTGCCTCTCTGCTTCCGCCCGCGCTCTTCTGGGTTTCAAAGCTCATTATCGACAATATCTTTCGCCTCATCACCACTCATCAGCCCCCCGGTGCCAGGCTTTGGTGGCTGGTCGCCACCGAGTTCGCCCTCGCCGTAGCCGCCGGAGTCCTCGGCCGTGTCATCGACTACCTCGATGCCCTCCTCGCCGGCAGGTACACCCACCACGTGAGTGTTCGCGTCATGGAGCACGCTGCTTCACTAGATCTGATGGCCTATGAAGATCCCGCGTTCTATGACCGGCTGGAGCGCGCCCGGGTTCAGGCCACCGACCGCCTATACATGATCCAGGCGATCGGACGCCTTATACAGCAAGTGATTACGACGATTACGTTATCCATTTCCATCATGGTGTTTTCGCCCTGGCTTCTGCTCTTGCTGATTGTGGGCGTGATTCCAGCCTTCGTGGGTGAAACTCATTTCGCGTTCGTAGGGTATGCAAAGAATTTTCGCCAGACTCCCATCCGCCGCCAACTCGACTATCTTCGTATTCTGGGCGGCAGCAAAGAGGCAGCCAAGGAATTAAAGTTGTTTGGCCTGAAGGATTTCCTCACTGGCAGATTTAAGGGGCTTTCCACCCAGGTTTACGAAGAAGACATTGCGCTGGCGCGCCGCAAGGTGGTAGCGGGTGGGTTCCTCTCCGCGATCGGCACCGCTGGCTACTACACTGCCTATGTCTTCGCAGTTTGGAGGACGGTCACCGGCGTCTTCAGTTTCGGCACACTCACTTTATTGGCGAACGCCATTCGAGAGGCCAGCTCGAACCTGCAGCAAACCTTTTCCACGCTCTCAACCATCGCCGATCAGGCCTTGTTCCTTACCGACCTCATCGCATTCTTCGAGATGCGTCCCAGCATCCAATCGAAGCCCAACGCTTTGCCCGCGCCGCGTCCCATCCGGAGCGGATTTGAATTTCGCAACGTTTCCTTCCGTTATCCGGGAAGTCCGCGCCTGGTCCTCGATGGATTGAATTTTCATTTGCGGCCCGGCGAGCGCGTGGCGCTGATCGGCGAAAACGGGGAAGGCAAGACCACCATCGTCAAGCTGCTGACTCGCCTCTACGACCCGGTCGAAGGGCAGGTCTTCCTGGACGGCGTGGATTTGCGCGAGTACAACCTCGAAGACCTTTATCGCGAGATCGGCGTCATCTTTCAGGACTACATGCGCTACGAGATGACCGCACGGGAAAACATCGCAGTGGGCCGGATCGAGCAGATCGGCAACCTGCCGTTGATCCGGCAGTCTGCGCAGAAAAGTATGGCCGAGGACGTGGTGGCGAAGCTTCCCGCCGGATATGAGCAGATGCTGGGAAGGCGCTTTGATGGCGGGGTCGATCTCTCCGGTGGCGAATGGCAAAAAGTTGCCCTCGCCCGGGCTTATCTGCGCGACGCGCAGGTACTGATCCTCGATGAGCCCACTTCCGCGCTCGACGCGCGCAGCGAGTATGAAGTCTTTCAACGCTTTGCCGAGTTGACCGCCGGGAAGATGGCCTTGTTCATTTCGCATCGCTTCTCGACCGTGCGGATGGCGGACCGAATCGTAGTGCTCGAGAAAGGACGCATTGCAGAAGAAGGAGACCATGATGCGTTGACGAATCTCGGCGGCCGCTACGCAGAAATGTTCGAACTGCAGGCAGCCAGCTACCGTTAAAGGCGCAAGTATCGCAAGATGGATTCGTCGAGAAAGGAATTGATCCGGTAAGGAATGGATTTTAACTATGGTTCGCAGTGTACAAACTCACAGCGCCATCGGGGAAGAAGAGCAGCAGCTTTCTTCCCTGGGCCAAGCGGCAGAGGTGCGGCCGCTGCGCAGCGCCGCGACGGAGTTCGCCACGAGCCTGGGTTGGCTGCCTGGGACGCCATCGTCGGATACGTTTTCCAAGCGTTGTCAAAAGCTCGCAGCAGCATTCGACACCATATTCGAAGGCGTGGATGCAGCCTTCGCGAAGGCCCCTGATTCCGAGGATCTGCTCTGGCTCCGTGACAACCAGCAGCAGCTTGACTCGGCAACGCGCGGTGTAGGGAGTGAACTTGGCCCGCTGACGCACCTTCCCCACGTCACCAGCAAGGGCGAAATTGTGCCCCGCGTGCTGGCGATCGCACAAGCTTTTCTCGATGAGACAGACACGGTTTTTTCCGAAAGCAAGTTCGCAGAGTTTTGTATCGCTTTCGAGCAGATCACGCCTCTCGAATTTCACGAGATCGGCGCTCTTGTTCCCGCGCTAAAGCTGGTTCTGCTGGAAGAGATTGCGGCCCGGGGCGGCGCCCTCGTCAACGATCCAACAAAAAAGCTCCGCAAGCGCGTCACCACATGCATCCGCAGCCTGGAAAATGTAACCCAGGCTTCCTGGACGGACCTGCTGGAGCAACTGGTCGCGTTCGACGGGATTCTCCGCGAGGATCCCGCCGGCGCCTACGCCGGTATGGATGTTGAAAGCCGGAATGTGTATCGGGAGAGAGTTTCGAGGATCGCCCAGCGCTCCGATCGAACGGAGTTGGAAGTGGCGGAGCAAGCCCTCACCCTGGCCCGCCAGGCTCATGAACGGAAGTACCGTGATCCGCGGATCGGATTGCGCGAAAGCCACATTGGCTTCTATCTCATTGGTGAAGGAACAGAACTTCTCTGCCAAAGAGTCGGCTTTCACCCGAGTTTCGGCGAGCGTCTCCGGACATGGTTGCGCAGGCATCCCGACGAATTCCTTCTTTTCGGAATTGCAGCCCTCACTCTTGCCATAATCACCGGAACCCTCTTTCTCTTGACTCCGGCCACGACTTCTCCGCTACTCGTGCTGCTTTCGATGTTGATTTTGTTATTGCCAAGTTCCCAGGCGGCGGTTGAGTTGATGAACTATGTCATCACCAACCTGCTCCCAGTGGCGGCTCTGCCCAAACTTGACTTCTCCGAGGACGTCCCCGACGACTGCGCGACCCTGGTTGCGATCCCGACGCTCTTGCTCAGCGAAAAACAGGTGCAAGCCCTGGTGGAAGATCTTGAAGTGCGTTTCCTGGGCAACCACGACCGCAATATTCATTTTGCGCTCGTATCCGATCTGCCGGATTCGGATCAACCCTCTCCGGAGGAAAGTTCGCTGGTGGCATTGTGTTCGAAACTAATCGCCGAACTCAATGAAAGATACTCTGGAAAGAGCATGGGCTCGTTTTTCCTTCTCCATCGCCACCGGGTCTACAACCCGCGCGAAAGAGGATGGATGGGGTGGGAGCGGAAACGCGGAAAGCTGCTCGATCTCAATCAGTTCCTGCTGAACCAATACGACAGTTTCCCGGTGAAGGTTGGGGATTTATCGATTCTCCCCAAGGTCCGATTCGTAATTACGCTTGACTCCGATACCGAACTGCCGCGAGGATCGGCGCACCGCATGGTGGGAGCGATCGCCCATCCTCTGAATCAGGCGATCATCGACCCGCTCAAGAACATCGTGGTAGCGGGTTACGGCATTTTGCAGCCCCGAGTCGGCGTAAGTGTGCAGTCGAGCACGCGCTCGCGGCTGGCGGCCATCTTTGCCGGCGAGACCGGTCTCGATCCCTACACCCGCGCCATTTCCGATGTCTATCAGGATCTTTACGGAGAAGGAACATTCACGGGAAAAGGCATCTACGAAGTCGATACCATGTTTCGCGTTTTGAACCGCCGCTTTCCCCGCAACGCTCTGCTCAGTCATGACCTGATCGAAGGTGCATACGCGCGCGCCGGACTGGCCACGGATGTTGTAGTGATTGAGGACTATCCTTCGCACTTCAGCGCCTATAACCGGCGGAAGCACCGCTGGCTTCGCGGCGATTGGCAGATTGTGCAGTGGTTAACCGACCTCGTCCCCGATGAGTCGGGCGCGCGGGTTCCCAATCCGATCTCGCTGGTTTCGCGCTGGAAGATTCTGGACAACCTACGCCGCAGCCTCGTCGAACCGGCAACTTTCGCGTTGCTTTTGTATGGCTGGCTCGTGATGGGCCACCCCATCCTGTGGACGCTCGCCACGATTTGCATTTTGTTCGTTCCAGCATGGCTCGAATTGGGCTTTGGGTTGGTTCGCGCCGCGGCGGCGCGCCAGTTGCGAATGGCCGGGGACGCTTTCATCAACCTCTTTTCGGCCAATTTTGCCGTCCTGCTGGAATTAACACTTCTGGCCGACCAAACGCTCTTGTCGCTGGACGCTGTGGTGCGCGCGCTCGTCCGCCATGCGGTCACGCGTGAGCGCCTGCTCGAGTGGGAAACTGCCGCGGAAGCCGAGATGGGAGAGCGCCGCACTCCGGTCGACCGTTACATCGACTGGATGCCCTTTCTTGCCATCGGCCTGGGTTTGGTGATCTGGCTGGTGCACCCGCAGTCGTTGCTGGCCGCGCTCCCGATTCTCGGCCTGTGGGCCAGCAGCAAGCTCCTCGTCACCTGGCTCAATGCTTCTCCGCTCGAACCGGCGCCAGAGCTTGAGCGCCGGGATCTCCTCCTTCTGCGCAAAAGTGCTTTGCATATCTGGCGGTACTTTGCGGAGTTTTCCAACCAGGAACAGAACTGGCTCGTGCCCGATAACATTGAGGAACCACGAAAGGTCGCGGCCAGCGTATCGCCAACGAATGTAGGACTGCTTCTGAACGCGCGGCAGGTCGCGAACGAGTTCGGCTATCTCACCCTTCCAGAGATGGTGGACCTCACTCAGAAGACACTCGGTACCATAGTCCGCCTTCGCAAGTATCGTGGCCACTTGTTGAACTGGTACGACACCCGTACCCTCGAAGCGAAACCGCCGTTTTTCGTTTCTTCAGTCGACAGCGGCAATCTAGTAGCCTCTCTCTGGACGTTGCAGCAGGGCTCTCTCGATCGCTTGCGTCAGCCTATCCTTTCAAGCGCCTCGGCTGAGGCTCTGCTGGACCATGTTCGCGCCCTCGTGAACCTGCGCGCCTTGCCCAAGCGCGTGTTGTCGCGCTGCGAAGCGGAGTTTCAAAGCGAAGATTGGCTGACGTCCGTCTTGAATTTCCCCGAGGAACTTCTTGACGAAAAAGATCCTCGCGCGGAGTCTGACCAGTCTTCCGATATCGCGTGGTTCCGCGAGCAAACGGGCTTGCGATTCCAGAAAATCCGTGACCTGGCGCGAGCGTATATTCCCTGGAAGCTTCCTGAGTTCGCGGCACTTGAAAAAGAACTCGCCGGCGGGGCACTCATTGACGATGTGCCTCTGCAGCAACTGCCCGACTTGATTTCAGAACTGGACGCTCGTCTCGACAGCGCGCCTGGATCTTCTCGCAATGGAAACACGTCGCTCGGCGAGCGTCTCAAGCCAATGCTCGGGGAGGCGCGGCAGAACGCGCTCCGTCTCATCGCGGACCTCCGTCAAATAAGTGAACATGCTCGCAGCCTGGCAAACGCCATGGACTTCGGGTTCTTGCTCGATAAGCGGCGTCTGCTGCTTTCGGTGGGTTTCGACGCCCAGTCCGAAGAACTGCAGCCTTATTGTTACAACTTGCTCGCCACCGAGCCGCGCACCGCGGTCTTCATCGCGATCGCAAAGGAAGACATCCCGCAGGATTGCTGGTTCCGACTCGACCGCCCCTATGCCAGCGATCACGGCCGCCCGGTTTTGCTCTCCTGGACCGGAACCATGTTCGAGTACCTGATGCCTTCGATCTGGATGCGTAGCTACCCCAACACCTTGCTCGACCGCGCAATCGTGGCGGCCGTTCGATCGCAACAGGAATACGCCGCGGGCAAAGGCATTCTCTGGGGCATCTCTGAATCGGCCTGCTCCAAGCGCAACGAAGCCGGAGACTATCACTACGAAGCATTCGGCGTGCCGGGCCTTGCGCTGAGAAAAACCGGAGCCGAGCCCTTGGTCGTCTCTCCATACTCGACGCTTCTGGCTCTCAACGTCGATCCCAAGGGCTCGCTCACCAATCTGCGTCGCATGGAAGCACTGGGATGGTTCGGCCCGTACGGATTCTATGAGGCCGCCGACTACACCAACTCGCGCCGGCGTCTCCTCCCAGCCCGCTCCGAACTCGTCCTATCCTGGATGGTTCACCATCAGGGCATGAGCCTGCTCTCGCTGGCCAACTTTCTTTGCGGCCACGTTGTGCAACGCTGGTTTCACTCCGACCGGCGAGTACAGGCCACAGAACTCCTGTTGCAGGAGAAGCCGGTCGCCCACAGCCCGAACTAAGGCCCATCAAAGCCGGCGAGCGGAACACCAAGCCAGTTGGCCGATGGCCCACAATCGCAGTATCCTTGCTGGGTGCCCTATTTGTACGAATCCTGCCTGATGATTTCTTTATGAACGATCAACTTATGAACGATCAGCACGAGCGCCGCCGCCTGGCGGCGAACTACGCCGGCATGACGGATGGAGAACTGCAGAAGCTTGCCCAGAGCGCGGAGTCGCTGACCGAGCTGGCCTGGGATGCGCTTGAAGATGAACTGGACCGAAGGCATCTGGAATATTCCGACGGCCCTGCGCAGGAACCGCGGCAGAAAATGGAAATGCGGGAACTGGTGACCATCCGGCAGTTTCGCGATCTGCCGGAGGCGCTGCTGGCGAAAGGCAGTCTCGAGTCATCGGGCATCGAATGTTTTCTAGCGGACGACAATTTGGTACGGCTTGACTGGTTCATCTCGAACTTCATCGGCGGCATCAAACTCAACGTCCGTGCAGCCGATGCGGCAAACGCGCAGAAACTTCTCGACGAGCCGATTCTCGAAGGTCTCTACGTCCAGGGCATCGGGTTATACGAGCAGCCGCGCTGTCCCAACTGCCAGTCGCTCGATGTGAACTTTCAGGAACTGGACCGCCCCATCGCCTACATGAGCGCATTCCTGCGCGTGCCCATGCCCGTGCAGCGCCCTGCGTGGCGTTGCCATGCCTGCGATGCCGAGTGGGCAGATAATGGGCCGGAGGGCGGCGAGTCCGAGGCCAGTTCGTAGAATTTTCAGACACTTAATTACCTCTGGGGACATTGGCTCCACTACCCGAGGCAAAGAAAATCAATCCAGACCGACAGGAACGCATCTAGGTTAGGCATGCCAATCACAACAGAGTTCAGCCTGGCCGAAGCCACCGCAGTTCTCGCCCGCACTCCCGCCACCCTGGATGCGCTGTTGCGTGGACTACCAAACGTCTGGGTGCGCAGCAACGAAGGACGCAGTAAGAACGGACGCAGTGACCAGGGAAAAGATACCTGGAGCCCGTTCGACATCGTGGGCCACTTGATCGTCGGCGAGCGCACCGACTGGATGCCGCGCACGCGCATCATCCTCGAGCACGGCGAAGAGCGCGCATTCGTTCCGTTCGACCGCTTTGCCCAGGAGAAAGAGAGTCAAGGCAAGTCGCTGGAGCAACTCCTGGACGAGTTCGCCCGCCTGCGCAAAGGGAATCTGGCTGCGCTGCAGGCGCTGAATTTACAGCCGCAAGACTTGGCTCGGCGCGGAACTCATCCAGAGCTGGGAGTGGTAACGCTGTCGCAACTGCTGGCGACGTGGGCCGTTCACGACCTCACGCATCTGCACCAACTATCCCGCGTGATGGCCTACCAGTATCGCGACGCAGTTGGCCCGTGGAGCGCCTACCTGGGCGTGCTGCATTGTAACGGTCACAGCGCGTAAGAGTCGGAGGGATGCTTTACCAAGTTAGGAGCCAATTCCAGACTCATTAAATCCTTTTCGGATCACATCCAGCGTATCCTCCGCGAGCTTCAGCCCCGGCAATTCCTCTCGTGTGAACCACCTGACCTCAGCGGCATCGCTGGCGGCAGCAAGATCTCCCGCAACCCAGCGGCAGAGAAAATCAATCAAAACGTAGTGATATTGCACGCGCCCCTCGGCATCGCACAGCACGCGGTCGTAGACCCCGAGAAGTTCGCCAGGTTCGACCGTGAGTCCGGTTTCCTCGCGAGCCTCGCGAATGGCGGCAGCCCGCACCAGTTCTCCAACTTCAAGCACGCCTCCGGGGATCGACCATTCGGCCTGCAGCGGCGGGTGTGCTCGTTTCACGAGCACGACGCGGCCATCTTCAATAATGATCGCGCCCACGCCCACGAGCGGCACCTCAGGAAATTCGCGTTGCATAGTGGATGGATTCTAAAGCAAAAGGCTTTACCCCGTGTTCCCCGTGTCCTCCGTGGTAAAGGTTTTGACTTTGTCCGTGTGGTTAAATAGTTCTCGCTATGGCACTCGAAGAATACAAACGAAAACGTAAGTTCGAGCAGACGCCGGAGCCTCCTCCGAAAGTCGAGACTAAAACCGGGCACCGTTTCGTAGTGCAGAAGCATGATGCCACCCGCCTGCACTATGACTTTCGCCTCGAGATGGAGGGTGTGCTGAAATCGTGGGCCGTGCCTAAGGGCCCGTCGCTCGATCCCGCCGACAAGCGGCTGGCCATGCAGGTTGAGGATCATCCCGTTTCGTATTTCGACTTCGAGGGCATCATCCCGGAAGGCAACTACGGCGCCGGCACGGTGATGGTGTGGGACATGGGCACCTGGCAGCCGCTTTCCCCGGTCGCGGTACAGGGAAAATATGTCCCGGGCACCGAAGCCGAAGCCGTCGCAATGCTAGCCAAGGGTGATTTGAAATTTCGTCTCGACGGCAAGAAGTTGAAGGGAGATTTCGCGCTGGTAAAGATGAAAGGCCGCCGTCCGGGAAGCAAAGGCACCGAATGGCTGCTGATCAAGAAGCACGACGACTATGTAGTGGAAGGTTACGACATCGACGACTACGACGAGTCGGTGTTAAGCAAGCGCAGCCTCGCGGAAATCGCCGGGGATGCGGGATCGAAGGAGTGGACAAGCCGCCCGGCAGGCGGCGGTAAGCTGAAAGCGGCGTGGCTGGCCGATGCGGTCGCCAAGCTCGATCAAAAAAAAAAGAAAAAGCTAACCACAGAGCGCACAGAGGAACACGGAGAAAGCGAAGCTAAACTCGCGAAACCCAAGCCCAAGACTTACCCCGTCTCCTCCGTGCCCCCCGTGGTAAAAGTTCTTCCCTCCGCAGCGATCAAGCGCTCTATGCCGAGCACGATTCATCCCATGCTGGCAACCCCGGTAGATGAACCCTTCGACGGCCCGGAGTGGTTGTTCGAGATCAAGTGGGATGGCTACCGGGCGATCGCTTTCATCGAGGACGGAAAACTGCGCCTAGTCTCGCGAAATCAGAATGAGCTGACCGAGCGCTTCCCCGAGCTGAAGGACTTGCCGAAGTTTGTCCATGCGAAAACTGCGATTCTCGACGGCGAAGTGGTCGCGCTCGATGACGAGGGGAAGGCCTCGTTCAGCCTGATGCAGCAGCGGACAGGCTTTCGTCCCGGCGGCCGCCGCGGCGCGGCGAAGTCAGACGTGCCCGTACTCTATTACGCCTTCGATTTGCTCTACCTCGATGGCTACGACCTGCGAAAGCTTCCGCTGGAAGATCGCAAGAAGAAATTAGCGTCGATCCTGATCGCGGGAGACTCCGTACGCTATTCCGATCACTACGAGAAGCAGGGTAAAGCCCTGTTCGAGATGGCGCGCGCGAAGGGCCTTGAAGGCATCCTGGCCAAGAAGCGCGATAGCATTTACCAGGAGCGGCGCTCGAGCGAGTGGCTGAAGATCAAAATAAGGCACCGCTTGGAAGCCGTGATCGGCGGATACACCGAACCCGAGGGCACCCGCGCCCATTTCGGCTCGGTCGTGCTGGGACTCTATGACAAACGGGGCCACCTGATCCATGTGGGACAGGCGGGCAGCGGATTCGACCAGACCTCGCTCGACGAAGTTTGGAAACTGTTGAAGAAGCGCGAGGCCAGGAAAAATCCATTCTACGGCGAAGTCGAGGCGCTAAGAAGAGTGTACTGGGTAAAGCCAGATCTAGTAGCCGAGATCGAATACGCGGAATGGACAGACGGAGCAAACACAGGCACCGGCCCAAAGCTAAGAGCACCAGTGTTCCTGGGCCTGCGCGATGACAAAGATCCCAAAGAATGCCTGCTAGACGAACAACTGAGAACTGAGCGAAAATAAATAGATGGCCCCTGATCAGCTCACAATCACCTATGTCGGCGGCCCAACTGTCTTGTTGGAATTTGGCGGAGTACGGATGCTAACGGATCCGACGTTTGATCCCGCTGGGGGCGAATACACGGCCGGGCCGGTGACGCTTCGAAAACTCCGCGGTCCGGCCCTAATCCCCGAAGCTCTTGGATCATTTGATTATGTGCTTTTGAGCCACGACCACCATTCCGATAATCTTGACCGTGCCGGCCGGGCATTGTTGGCGAATGCTAAGGGCGTATTCACCACCTGTGAAGGCGCCCAACGGCTCGCTGCCAATAGTTTGGGATTGAAGGACTGGCAGAGCACGGATCTTCCTGCTCCAGACGGCAGGGTCTTACGAATAGTTGCCACGCCGGCTCGCCACGGGCCGGAAGGACGCAGTCGGGGGGCTGTGAACGGGTTTGTCCTGTTCTTACAAGACGCACCCGAGTGCGCCGTTTACATTTCCGGCGACACAGTCTGGTATCCGGCTATGGCTGCGGTCGCACAGCGATTCTCTGTCCGGGTTGCACTCCTCCATTTGGGAGCCGCGCGCGTACTCGAAGTCGGTCCCTTTCATCTGACGATGACTGCCGAAGAGGCGGTGGAAGCCGCACGTCACTTCGCAAATGCTGCAATTGTCCCCATACATTTCGAAGATTGGGCACATTTCTCGGAAGGGCGGGAGGAGACTACTAACGCATTTGCCAATGCGCAGTTGGGACACCGGGTGCGATGGCCAGAACGTGGCCGGGCAATTCAGATTGATTTGCGCGCCCCCGCGACACAGGGCTAGGAACCGGAAACTGAGAACCGAGAACTGCCTACTTAATGTCTTTCATCGCCAGCATCGTGCCATAGTCGCGTCCGCTGGGATCGACGGCGCGGACGACAACCCCGGCGAATCCGACTCTCAGTTCGGGAAACTTCGCGACCAGCGCCTTCATCACGGCAACGTTCATCTGATAAGTCTGGTTGCTGTTTGAAATATCGCTCGCCTGATATTTCACAATCAAGTCCAGATCATCGCCCACGGCTTGAGGAAACAGGGCCGTGAGCTTATAGGTTGCGGCACCGGCCGGGGCAGCGGCAGCAGCAGCAACAGCAACAGAAACAGAAAGATCCGCGTTCTTGCCCTCTGCCGGAAAGTCTGTCGGCTGCGCCTTCTGCAATTCGTCATTCAGGTCGTCTGAAGCCTTGGTAGCCATGAACGGCAGCGGCGAAACCAGAGAGATCGCCTCAATATAGTAGAGCCAGGCATTGTGCATCTGCCCCTTGGCTTGGAACTCCCTCGCGCGCGCGGCAAACCAGTTGCTCTCGTGACCCGCAATTTGGGCGGCTTGGATGTACAGGCTCCCAAGCCTCCAGTCGGAGCCCTGCTGCTGCAGGATCAACGAAACCGTATACGCGCCCTTCGAGGACGGTGCGTCCAGGATGACGACGCCATACTTGCCGGGCGGAAGATCATTCAAGGAGAAGACAGCGCTGTCGCGAGTCTGGCCCTTGCTTCCGAAAATACCGCAGAAAAATTCCGCGCGCGCGAGGGGCGTTGCGCCTTCCGCCTCCAGCAGAAACGGCGGCCGAGCGGCGGCCTTGGATCCCGCAAGAGCAGCTCGGTTGTCTTTGACAGTGTTTTCGATGTCCGAAAAATCGGACGCGACACTTGCCATCGCTCTCTGGCGAAGCGAGTCCGTGTCGCCCTTTGCCACCAGGTCGAAATAGCGAAGAGCGGCGGTGGTGAGGGCATTTCGCGTGGCAGCGTCCAGGTCCGTGGCCGTGAGGCAACTCTGCGCCAGAACACTCGACGTCGCAAATGCAAGCAGCGCCAATGCGGCACAACCCAGCAGCAGGCTACGCCGGCAAATTCTCGACCACCTTAAGCATCCGTGTTTCAATAGGCCGCCTGCGCCTGGCATTTCTTTCCGCCCCCTGCGACAAAAATTGTACGCTCCACCCGAATTCCAGTAAGTGCAAACAGTTGCACATCTGGGTCCGCGCCTGCTATCGAACTTCCCCCTGCAAGAGAATAAAGTCAATACGTTCTATGAGGTAGGGAAGTCGTGGGTTCGCGGCTAGGAGACATCCGGGGTCAAGAGCGGTGCTAAAATTGCTGTTATAGATCTACCGCCTCCCTGAATAGGTGTGCGTAGATCGAAGTGGAGGGTTTCATGAACGCGGGATTGAAGTTTACCGGGTTGCTGGTCGCGGGCATCCTCTGCCTGCCGGGCGCTGGGTGGGCTGATACGCAGACAGCGCCGCACCGCGTACACAAGGCCAAGAAGCAGCAACCTTTGCCGCCTCCACTGCCTTCGGGACCGCAAGGGCCCATACCACAGATTCCGTTGGATGCCATCGCGCCCGTGGCGCCCCAAGTGAGTTACCAGGATGGGCAGTTGACTATCATCGCGCCCAACTCCACGCTGGGTGACATTCTGCGTGGCGTACGCAAGCACACCTCCGCCGACATCGAAATCCCGCCCACCGCCAATGAACGAGTGGTCACGCGCCTCGGTCCCGGTCCGGCGCGAGAAGTGATGGCCGAACTGCTGAATGGATCGCGCTTCAATTACGTGTTGCTGGGTTCCCCGGAAAATGCCAACCAACTGGTGCGCGTTGTGCTGGTGGCCAAGACATCAGACACGCCAACTCCAGCTGCGGGCGACAAAGCCCCAGCCCCGGAGACAGCCAAGGCAGCGGATGCTCCCGATGCCGAACCCGCGGATGATGCCGCCGACGATACCCCCGAGCCGAGCACAGCGGAAGCCGAACAAGCGCCGGCCGCCCCGGAGCAGCCGGGCGTAAAAACTCCGCAGCAGATGTTGCAGGAGATGCAGCAGCGGCAATTACAAATGCAACAGCAGCCCGGACAACCGGGCATCTACCCCCCGGGCAGGCCCGGCGCGGCAGTCCCGCCAGGGCAACCCCAGCAACCGGATCAGCCACAGTAACGTCTCTGTGAAAGCGCGGCCAGCCGCGACGCAAGGCCCTGGAAATTTGACAGCGACCAGACTCGGGAAACGCACGACTTCGTTCTTGAGCCTGCCCTGAGCAAGGGAAGCGCGTCGAAGGGTGCCGTCAAGAGTCGAAAAGAATCCGGGCTTCAGCCCCTGAGGGAAATTCCTTTGCAGCGTCCTGGTCCGATCAGGGCTGGTCCCCAGCGCGCTCCATTCGCGCTTGGGAGCCGGGCTGCAGCGGTCTGCTCGACCCCGCGGTCACCTCAGCGTCAGGGCCGTTCATGGCTTTCTGAAGCAGATTCCAGTCGCGTGTAACATCGCTCTCCGAAGCCTTCGGCGGATTCCCGCGCCGCAGTTCCGCATTCAGCCGGGCCTCAAGCAACTGTTCGGTGAAGTGTTCCGGCGCGTCACTCGCGAAAATGTTGCTGCCGGAGACGCCCACGCTCACCACTTCTTCTCCCAGGTGAATCCGCATCACAGGATGTCCCTGAGCGTCGAGATCCGGAGCCGAGTTGCGCATCAGGCGCTTCCAATTTTCCACGCGTACGCCGTTACTTTCCGCAGCGGGATCCGTCACGCTTAACTCCAGATGCTTCAGTTCGCTCTGATAAGAGCGGCGATCCTCGGCCCCGAGCGGCGGTTCCAGAGGGCGCTCGGCGTTGAAAACCATCGCCTGCCGCGCCGGATCAAAACGCCCAGCTCCAGTCCCCACGTAAACCGCGACCACGCATCCCGCAAAGATGGGACTGGCCACAACACTCGGAACAATATACTTCTTTGATTTAAGGAAAGACTCAACCACTCCATGCACCGGAGTGCTGCGAGCCATGCTGCCCGGAACCTGCGGGATCACAAAGCGTGAGAACTGCAACTCTTCATGCCGTCCGCTGAACTTGATCAGCATCTTCGCCATCTGCTTCGGGGTAGTGATTCCGATGTCCGCAACAATGCTGCGATGCAGCGATTTCGGATAGTAGAAGTTCATCACGTCCTTGGCAAAATCGGCGCAGTTACGGTACGTGAGGTGGAAGTGAGAACGGTTCGGCGCCGAATTGTATCTCTCGATGAAAGCTTCGTCCTGCGCGGGAGTGGTTTCGATTTCAAAGCCGTAGGCCGCGCGGTCGTAGGCCGAGCCCACCAGTTCATACCAGTTTCCGCCCGGAATTTCTCCGTTGTCCCGATCCGGCGCGACCATCTCCAGATGCTTGCGCCGGTACTGGTCGCGCAAAAAAGCGACCATCTTCGAATCCGCAAACAGCGGAATATCATCCGGCCGATCGACCGCGTAAAGATAAGGGATCAGTGGGATCGCCACCCAGTCGTATCCGCCCACCCCGTCATAGCGGCTGATCACGGCGCCCAATTCTCCCGGAGCGCAAGGCCGCAGCACCAGCGGCGTCTCTGCGCACACCCCCGACAAATACACCGCCGCATGTCCCGTGGCCGTGAAGAATCCCAGATGTCCGTAAGGCTCCTCCAGCAAAAGAGTAGCCGACGAGGCTCCAGCCCAACTGGCGCAGCTCAACACCAGCACGAACAACGTGCACAAGGCGCGCCGTATTTTCCCCAAACCAGGCATGGCTCTCCTTAAGTAGGAACCCTTTCAAAATAGATTAGTTGCCCAAACTGGGGAGCGCGAGTTACCGAAGTCAACTCGCAAACAGGGACCAGGGATACAGTGCCTACCCGATAGAAAAATCAGCAGATAGGGGAATGTAAAAATATGTGAATTTTACCGCGCGACGTGATCACCTGGCTGGAACCGGGCAAAGCGGTTCACATCGCCCAGGGTCAGCAACGGCGCCGCGGTCGAGTACGCCAGGCTGCAATGAGGGTTACCCTGTGTCCCTCTGTGACCCCTGTGTTGAAGATTCTCTTAATCCGCCATCCACGAGCCCCCGGCATGCCGGCACGACTCTGGAATTCCCTTGACTCCGATTCTCAACAATGCGACCATATTCTCTACGCATTAGATCTTTGACAAAAGAATAGCAATGAGATAACTGCCACGAAATCAAGATTTTGCGGCGGCCCGCTGATTCCAAAGCACTTAGTTCACCCAAACTCCCCTAAGTCCTTTGAATGTAATATTTTACGGGTAAATCATTTGTTTTCATGATTTTACCTGGATTCCAACCAGCCCAGAACGCCGTAACCTGTTGATTCCAGATATTTTAGCTAGATCGATCTGCAACATTTTTTTCATCTGGATCTAGGTCAGCTTCCGGATGGCCCAAGCAGCACTCTCGGCGACGACTTCGTCCTCATCCGCAGCCAGCCGGTCGAGCAAAGTAAGGAACTTCCGGTCTCCACTATTTCCCATGGCGATGACTGCATTCCGCCGCAAGCCCGAGCGCTTAGCCCGCCGCACCGGCGAACCGCGAAACGTTCGCCGAAAGTCTTCCGCGCTCATTTCAGCCAACCATTCAAGCGCAGGATTCACCAACTCCTCACGCGGCTGAAGCTCATCGGCGTTCGTCGCCGGAGCTTTCCGGTTCCAGGGGCAGACATCCTGGCAGATATCGCACCCGAACACCTGCCGCCCCATCCCGGAACGCAGGTCGTCATCCTCAGGAAGCGCACCACGCTTTTCGATTGTGAGGTACGCGATGCACTTGTTGGAATCAAGTTGATAGGGCGCGATGAACGCATTAGTAGGGCAGGCGTCGATGCAGCGCGTGCAACTGCCGCAGCGATCGGGCGCGGGCAGGCTGGGTTGCTCCGAATTGGTCACGAGATCGAGCGAGGTAAGAATCACCCCCAAGAAGAGCCACGATCCCAGCTTCTGATTAATGATGCAAGTGTTCTTCCCGATCCATCCGATGCCGGCATACTTCGCCGCCACGCGCTCGACGATCGGCCCGGTGTCGACATAACAGCGAGTGATGAGGTCGTCACCGCGACTTGCATTTCTAAGCGCCGCTTCAACTCGCCGCAGCCGCGGCATCACCGCGTCGTGATAATCCTGTCGGCCCCAGGCATAGCGCGAGATCCAGCCGCGCCCTGCGCCCATCGCCTGCGTGGAATACGGATGTGCAGTGTTGTAATTGAGAGCGCAGACCACAACACTGCGCGCCCACGGCGCGGCGTGCGCCAGCGACGCGCGTTTCAAGCGGCCTTGCTCATCGCGCGCTTCAAGATATTTCATCTCGCCGGCATGCCCCTCGGCAATCCAGCGCGGAAAGTACTCCAACTCCGGAGCGTCTTCGACCGGAGCAATGCCGACGAGTTCAAAACCCGCATCTGCAGCCGCTCGTGTGACCGCAGCATTGATTGCAGCGGCCGGAAGCATGGTGGACGGAAACATGAATCAAAGTTGTCCGAGCCGTGGCAGCGAAGGCTGCGGTTCCAATTTGGAACCGCGCTTCAACTTTTTCGGCGGCTCAAACATTTCCTCCGCATGATCAGCGTATAAGCTTTTGCTCACAGAGTCACGCAACTCACGCTGCGCGTTCTCCGAATTTCTTTGCGAAGGAGACCATCTCTATGCCTCAACCCACCCACGTACAAACCCCAACCATCCAAATTTCTGTGATCAACGAGAGCACCGTACTGGCCGACGCCGATGTCGTGCCGGTCGTCGCAGCGCTCCAGAAGCAAGTGACCAGCGACTTCCGTCCTGTCTGGGGCACCGACGCCGAACTCACTGTTGTTCCCAAAGGCACTCAGCCGCCTAGCGGAAGCTGGTGGCTGGTGATGCTCGACGACTCCGACCAGGCCAACGCTCTCGGCTATCACGACCTCACCACCGAGGGGCTTCCCATCGGCAAGGTCTTCGCCGCCAGCGACCTGAAGGCGGGCACCTCCTGGACCGTCACCGCCAGCCACGAACTGCTGGAGATGCTGGGCGACCCTAACATCAACCTGACCGTGTTCGTGCAGAACAACAACACTGCCGGAACTCTCTACGCCTACGAAGTCTGCGACGCCTGCGAGGACGACAGCCTGGGCTATCAGATCGACAACATCCTGTTATCAGATTTCGTCTACCCCGCATGGTTTGAGAGTTTCCGCGCCGAGGGCTCCACGCAGTTCGATCGCATGAACAAGATCACCACTCCGTTCCAACTGCTGGTGAATGGCTACATCGGGGTCTACAACGTAAGCGCGGGCAGCGGCTGGCAGCAGCGGACCCAGGACAAACATCCAGCCAGCGTCCTGCATCGAGGCGCAGTCGGCACCCGCCGCGAACGCCGCGACATTCCCCACGAACTGTGGATCAACAGCCTGCCGCAGCGCAAGATAGTGGGCAATGCACAGAAGTATCGCCAGACGCTGCAGACTATCCAAAAGCGGCGCGAAGCTGCCTGAGAATTTACCCTGTCCCTACACTCGCACGCCCCGCGTGAATCATTACGCGGGGCTTTTTTCGAGACCGGCACGACAGCGGATGCGGAGCGTCCCGTTGCCCACGCCCCATTTGACTCTGCGTAACCAAAAGGTGTAGAACCGCAGGCTAATGTAGGAGGTGGTTGCCATGAAGCACAAGAAAGAGGAAACCGTTCCCACTTGGCTCAAACTGGAGATCAACGGGGAAACGCTTGAGGTGCTCAGAGTCTGGCAACTGAACGACACCGCTCATAAATGGCCGGAGACGGCGATCCTGCGAGCCAAGACCACGGGCGCGAAGCAACAGGTGGAGAACGACACCGTGCTGCTGAAGTTTCTGAACGGCAACGACATTTTCTCGAAAGACGTAAATGCTATTCTTCCGCGGGTTGTAGTTCCGCCCGGACCAGTGCCCTGTAACCCTCCTCACTGGAATTTCGTGCTGGTTCACGGCAGGGCGAGCAATGCGGCTGTGGTCGAAGTGCCCTGCTTTGAGTAGCGAAGCAAGAGACTCTAATCAGCAAGGCCTACACGCTGCAGTAGTGCTTTAAAGCGCGCATCAGATCGCAACGGATCCATGGCAACGTCAACTCTCAGCCTGGCGAGGTAAGGATCGCGGCCATTGAACCCTTTTTCCAGCCAGGCGAACGCCAAGTCCTTTTCTCCCAGTGCACCCTCAATGATGGCGAAGAAATATGGTGCTATGTATTCGGTTTTCGAAGCCTTGTTCAGCTCGGCGAGGATATTCCTAGCGTCCGACTCCCTTCCTGCCAGCGCGTAAGTGCGCCCCAATGAAGCTAGGCGCATCGGATCGTGCCCGGATCCGGTTGCTGCTCGTTGGCTCTCTGTGATCGCCTCGGGGAAGTTTCCCTTCGCAGTGTAAGCATCGCCCAGACACTCGTGGGCCCCACTCCAATTATTGTCTAGTTCAAGCACGCCCCGGCATTGTTGCAGGGCACGATCATATTGACGTCCGTAATAAGAGATCCATCCGGCGGTCAGGCTGGTGAAAAGTGAGAGAGGATCCAGCCGCTGGGCGGTTTGTATCTCGCCGAAAGCATCGTCCGACCGCCCCATCGCCGACAGATACACGGAATACATGCGGTGGCCTTCGGAATAGCTTGGGTCCAATGCCAGAGCGCGCTTGAACTCTTCCTCTGCCCCCAACCAATCCCAATCGCCGTAGAATTTGATACTCGCTAATGTTTTGTGGGCGTCCGCTAAGCCGTCGTCGAGCGCGAGGGCTTTTAGAACGTTTTCCCTGGCCCATGGCATTGCCGTGCGCGGCGGCAATTCGTCCGTGGCCCAGAAGTAATCCGCCAACCCCGCGTAAGCTGGTGCATAGTTGGGATCAAGTGTGATGGCCTCTTCGAAGTCGTTCCTGGCATCCCGATAATTCTCCTCGGTCCCCTTATTCAAGTGATAGAGACCCCTGAGATAAGCCTCGTGGGAACCGGGATCGACGGTTCGAGTGGTTGCTAAACGCAGTTGCTCCTGAGGCGTGACTTTGATCTTGATCTGCTCCGCGATATCGTGCGCCAGTTCACCTTGCAACTGCAGAACATCCTTCAACTCGCGTTGATAACTGTGCGCCCACAGTTGCTTGTCCGCTTGCGCCAGCACCAATTGGGTGTTGATACGGACGGAACCATCCGAGCGCAACACCGAACCCTCAATCACGCCGTCGACCTGCAACTCTCGCGCAATTTGCGGAAGTGTCTTGGTAGTCCGTTTATAGCGCATGGCAGAGGTGCGCGAGACAACCCGCAAAGCGCTGATGTGTGCCAACTCAGTGGTCAGCTCATCAGTCATCCCATCCGCGAAGTACTCCTGTTCCGGATCACGCGACAGATTTTCCAGCGGCAGCACCGCCAAAGACCTGATGCTGGGTATTTGACTCGTGGCCTTCGTGCGAGCCTGCCGGGCACTGACCCTAAGAAAAGAAATTGCCGCGACTACCAGTATCGCCATCAGCGAAGCAATCAGCACCCAGCGGGTGCGAACGCTGGCCGGCTTCCCGCCAGCACTGATGTCGGCCCTCGGTGTTCGCACCAATCGGAGGCCGACGGATAACTCTCGAGCTGTCTGATACCGGGTTGCGGGTTCCTTTTCCAGACACTTCAAAATGACTGATTCGAGGGCGGACGAAATTGCCGGACTCAACTGGCGCGGGGAGGGCGGGTCCGTGTGCAGTATGGCTTCCGAAATGGCAGTCGGGACTTTTCCTTGAAAAGGACGTTTACCAGTAGCCATTTCGTAGAGCATGACACCGGCCGAATAAATATCACTTCGGCAATCGGGAGGTTTTCCCCACAGTTGCTCGGGCGACATGTAAGGAACCGTACCCGCGAGCCCGTGTATGCTACTCGATGTTTCGGTGGATGCTGATTCATCCATCGTCACCAGTTTTGCAAGGCCGAAATCAACCACCTTGAGCTGACCATCAGACCGAATAATCACGTTCCCTGGCTTTAGATCGCGATGAACTATTCCGTAGCCGTGAGCGTGCTCCAGGGCCAGTGCGATCTGCTGCCCAAACTGCAGAACTGTTTCTTCTGAGAGAGCTCCGCTGCCGAGCTTCGAGGCCAGGTTGACCCCGGTCACAAGCTCCATGACCAGGAAATCGACCCCAGCGTCAAAGTCGAAGTCATAAATGGCGGCGATATTAGGATGGTTCAGGCGAGAGAGAGCCCACGCCTCCTTACGGAAAAGTCTCCGAGCCTCATCATTCCCCAGCCGGCTCAAAGGCAAGACTTTGAGGGCGACGTCGCGCTCCAACCGTTCGTCGTGGGCACGATAGACCGTACCCATTCCCCCGGCCCCGATTCTCTCAAGGATGCGGTAATGTCCGAGCGTCTGCCCGATCGTGACCGTGAGGGCTGACATGGCAGCAATCTTACGAGATCGACCCTGTTCCGACAAGGCAGCTTCATCGGTAGCGTTGGTTGTTGCGGCTTCGCTGTAGAAGAGACTTCAGATGGCGCTTATGGGGCTCCCCGGACACAACGCGTGCGCCAGTGGGCCGGGGTCAGATGCCCAGCTTCTTCACTTCCTCGTTGTAGTACTTGCGATATAGGATGTCCCACTCCTGGGAGCCCTCGAGGATGGTGCGCTTCTGGCTTTCGATTTTCTGGCGGGCGGCGATGTCGATCCGCTCTTCGTGATTGAGCAGGTCTTCGAGAATCTTGCGGGTTTCCTGGCGGATGGTGTTGGGATCTTCGATGAAATCGACCTCGTCCATCAGTTTGAGGGCGTCGGCGACGGCTCGGGCCAGCACGTTGACTTTGTCGCGGCTCAGTCTCACAACACCGCCTTGTACTTGCGCACCAGCTCGCTTTTCACCTTGCGAAACATCTCCTGGTAGTTGGCGCCGGTCTTGTTCATCTCTTCGGCGTAGGCTTCGAGGATGACGCGCACTTCGTCGTTGATGCGGTCTTCGAGGGTGAGTTCTTCGAGCAGTGCGGCGTGGACGCGCTCCGTGACCTTGGGCACGACCGAGGTCTCGATGGCCTTGGCGGCAATCAGTTTCTTGGTAACTTCGCGGGCCAGGTAGCCCACATAATCCTTGGAAAGAAGCATGTGCGGGTCGGACGTCCGTGTTAGCGGGAACTTGTCTGCGAATTGAAAAGTGTAACACAACGGCAACCTGACGCGGACGGCAGAACCGTATTCAGTAGTGCGGCATCGATATACATGGAATGCACCCCTGACCTCATTCGGGTTACCTCATTAAGGAGAAATTATGCCACTGGTTCGAATCGATCTTGTGGAGGGTAAGTCGGCGGAGTATCGCAAGCAAATTGGCCAGATCGTCTATCAAGCGTTGTTGAATGCCTTCACTGTCCCAAAGGACGACCGTTTTCAGATCGTCACAGAACATCCTAAAGGCGAGTTGCTGTTTGACCGGGATTACCTGGGGATTCACCGATCCGACGATTGTATTTTTGTGCAGATCACGCTGAGCAGCGGCCGTACGGTAGAGATGAAGCAGCGGTTCTATAAAATCGTTGCTGACGGCTTGCATGAAACCCTGATGGTGCGCCGGGAGGACGTCTTTATCAATCTGGTTGAAGTGCCGAAGGAAAACTGGTCGTTCGGCAATGGCGAGGCGCAGTACGTGACCCCGGCGCGTTAGACTGTGCCGACGAAAGAGTTTTGTGTTGTATCGGCTTACGATATACTAGCTACTGGATCGCGGCACGATACAATCGGCGGCATGAAGAAGCTCACCTTGTCGGACTATCAGGCGCTGGCGGAGTTCCGTTACCAGATCCGCCGCTTTCTCCATTTCAGCGAGCAGGTGGTGAAGCAGGCCGGCCTGGAGCGGGGCCAGTATCAACTCATGCTGGCGATCAAGGGCATGCCGGCCGGGGTGCGGCCGCGGATTCGCGAATTGGCCAACCGCATGCAAATCCGCCACCATAGCGCCGTAGAGCTGGTGAACCGCCTGGAAGCGGGTGGATTTGTCCATCGCACACGCGCGCAAAAGGATCGCCGCGAAGTCTTGCTCGCGCTCACTCCCAAAGGCGAGAAAGTGCTCGGCGAACTGGCGATTCATCATCACGACGAACTGCGTTCGGCCGGACCCGCGCTTGTCGCCGCTCTTCGCCGCATCATGCGGGAGGGCGGCGAAAGCGCATTCCTGCATCCTGCCTCCTCTCACGAAAAGGGAAAGTCATAAGGCATTTTATGAGTGAAATCGCTTCCGCCGCTCCAGACCCCGACCGCACTGGTATCTCAATCGATTCGCCGCCACCTGCGTCGTTCCGGAT
Source organism: uncultured Acidobacteriaceae bacterium (assembly GCA_963850805.1). Lineage (GTDB taxonomy): Bacteria > Acidobacteriota > Terriglobia > Terriglobales > Acidobacteriaceae > Sulfotelmatobacter. The sequence goes on from CAWKNF010000007.1 coordinate 282,339, forward strand.
GCTGCTGGTCTCGTGCCTTGCCGCCGCAATCGGTCTGGTCGCAGGCGTCGTTGCTTTTGCTCTGTACAAGCTGATCGGCCTGTTCACCAACATTTTCTTTTTCCATCGCTGGTCCGCCGATTTCTCCAGCGCGCAGCATAACCATCTCGGCTGGATGGTCATCGTCGTTCCAGTCATCGGCGGACTCATCGTCGGCGTGATGGCCAAGTACGGGACCTCGAAAATCAAGGGGCACGGCATTCCAGAGGCGATGGAAGCGGTACTGTTCAACCGCAGCCGCATCGCGCCGCGAGTGGCGATCCTAAAGCCGATTTCGGCGGCCATTGCGATCGGCACGGGCGGTCCGTTTGGCGCCGAGGGTCCGATTATTCAGACGGGAGGAGCGATTGGCTCGCTCGTCGGTCAAGCCTTCCACACCACGGCGGTCGAGCGCAAAGTGCTGCTTGCCTGCGGCGCTGCCGCCGGGATGTCGGCAACGTTCAACACTCCGATCGCAGGTGTGATTCTCGCCATCGAGCTGTTGCTCTTTGAATTCAAATCGCGCTCGTTCATTCCACTCGTGATCGCGAGCACTTTGGCAACTGCCGTCCACATGCAGCTTTTGGGTTTGGGACCGATGTTCCGGGTGAGCGCAATGGATTTCGCGATTCCGCGCGCGCTGCCTTTTTATCTTGTGTTAGGACTGATCTGCGGCCTTGCCGCCGTGGGCTTCAGCAAACTCCTTTACTGGGTGGAAGATCAATTCGAGAAACTTCCGATCGACGAGATGTGGTGGCCGGCCATCGGCGCCCTCGGCCTGGGGATCATCGGCTTCTTTGTGCCGCGCGTGCTTGGTGTCGGCTACGACACCATCGGCGACATTCTCAACGGCCAACTCGCCTGGAAATTGTTGCTCGTCGTCATGCTGGCGAAGGCCGCGGCTTTGGCCGTCTCGCTAGGTTCCGGCACCTCCGGCGGATTGCTGGCGCCATGCTTCATGTGGAGCGCGGCCATGGGCGGCATTTTCGCCATGGTCTCGAATCACTTGCTGCCCGGCGCGCACCTTTCGCCCGGAGCTTTCGCCCTGGTGGCGATGGGCGCGGTATTCGCCGCCGCTTCGAGGGCTACGTTTACGTTCATTATCTTTGCCTTCGAGATCACGCGCGATTACAACTCCGTGTTGCCGCTGATGCTGGTCAGCGTGATTGCCGACGGCATCGCCATGCTGTTGATGCCCAACAGTTCGATCATGACCGAAAAACTAGCTCGCCGCGGACTGCATGTTCATCAGGACTATGAGGCCGATGTTCTCTCCCAAGCCCGGGTCGCGGAAACCATGGAACAGGAATTGCCGGCCATTCCGGCCAACACCACGGTCGGCGCGCTGGCGGCGCGGATTGCGCAGCACGACCCTGCAGTCGCTCGCCACGAGGCTTTGCTGATTCTCGACGACGCCGGGAAACTGGCTGGCATCATCACCCGCGGAGATCTGCTGCGCGCGCTCGACAAGGATTCTTCCGGGGCCATGACCGTTCAGGAGGCAGGAAGCACACGGCTAGTGGTGACTCATTCCGACGAACTGGTTTCAGAGGCTGCCTCGAAAATGCTGCGCTATGATATTGGGCGGCTGCCGGTGGTCGACCGCGCTGGACCATCGCAAAGCCGTCGGCTACCTCGGGCGCAGCGGTGTGATGGCCGCCCGCCTGCGCCGATTCCAGGATGAACACGTGCGCGAGCCGGGATGGTTCCCCAGGAAAGCTGGCCTGAATGTTTCGGGATTGAAGTAGGTGACTCTCTACGGCTTTTTTTCTGCCGCTTCGATTAGCGGGCGCAACGAGTCGACGGAGACTCCCAGTGTGCCGCCGGAGAATCCGTCAATGTAGGCGGAGTTCACTCCGATCACTTCCGCGTTGGAGTTGAATACCGGGCCGCCGCTGCCGCCGTGCGCCGTGGGCGCGTCATAGATCAGCTTGTCGCCCACTACGTCGCCCAGATGCCCGCACGTGGTCGAAGGACGAATCAGCGAGAGCGCCGCCAGTTCGCTGGCCGCCGTAATGTCGTTGTGCCGATAGGCCATCCGGCGGTAAACCCCGCTCGGCGATTTGGCCACCATCCCGGCTATACCCATGGGATAGCCGATCACGGTCACGAGTTCTCCGGGCGTGGCCAGGCTCTTGGACAGGGGCAGCACGGCGATTCCGCGTAGCGCATCTTTGTTTTCGATGCGCAGCACGGCCAGATCGCCCGTGGAAGAAACCTTGCCCGGCGTCAGATCAAGCGGTGTGGGCGAGCCGGGGAAGAAGACGACCAAACTTTCCAGCATGGCGGTTGCGCCCTGATCGATCAGCCCTTCGGCCTCGGTGTCGCCGTACCAAGGCTCGGCCACATGCCGGTTGGTGGCCAGCAGACCGTCGCCTACTAGAAATCCGGTGCCCGAGACGCGCGCGCGAATCGTCGGCGACTGGTGGGGAAACCCAACCTGGTATACGCCGTAAATATAACCGATGGAGTTTCGATAGCGATTCAGCACCAGAGCCGGCATGGCCTGCTGTTTCTCGAGTTGCGCCACCTGGCGGGTAAGCTGCGTTACCTGCTGGCGAAGTTCATCAGGCTGCGCGCCCTGCGCCGTGAGGGGCGCGTAGTAGTGGAACATGGCCACGGCGCCGGCCAGCAACACCACGGCCAGCACGGCCTGCACCAACTGCTGCCAGGTGTCGCTGACTGGGTTCGGTTCTTGCGGAATCTCCGGTCCGGACATGAGTGGTCATCTTCCCTTGTCCGGCAAAGCTTTTCTACGGTACGGAAGATGATGTACAGGGGATATCGAAAGTGTGTTGAGGATGGCAGGTCGAGCTGTTCGGCGGCCTATTAGGGCTTGCCGATTCCCAGGCGCTTGGCCATTTTGTCGTAGAGAAATCCTTTGCCCGCAACGTAGGGCTGCACCCACTCGCCGTCGATCACAAATTGCGGGATGGCCTGCTTGCCTGCGTGCTTGACGACCTCATCAAGCGCGCCCGGCGTGGTTTCGATGTCGACGTCATTGTAAGGAATGTTGTGCTTGGCCAGAAAACGCTTGGCCTCGCGGCAATCGGGACACCAAGCGGCGGAGTAAACGGTAAGTTCCATTTTTTATACCCGCTCCAGTTGAGGCAGCGTGCGCTCGTTGACGACGTTGCCCGTGTTCAGCGTGGACGCCGGCTCAAACAGCAGGAGCCAGCATTCTTCGTCTGCGACTGGGCGATGTTCGACCCCGCGGGGCACGACGATGAACTCGCCCTCTTCAATCCATTCCTGCCGGTCAAGGAATTCCATGCGGAAACGGCCTTTTACGACGAGAAACATCTCGTCTTCATGCTCGTGGTGATGGAATACGAATTCACCCTTCAGTTTGTCGAGCTTCACATGCTGGCCGTTCAGCTCGGCTGCGATGTAGGGCTTCCAGTATTCCGAGATTTTGGCGAACTTGTCGGCGAGGTTGATCTTGTCCATGGCGCGCCTCCAATTAAGTGTATTCGTGGCCAGATTCGTTCGGGGCGGAGTTGGTCGCAAAACAAAAGCCGTCAGCTCGCGCTGACGGCTGATGACTGAGAGCTCCCAGCTAGCTGTTCTCGTACAGCAACACGCCCTCGGTACTCTTCTCCGCGTCCACCGGGCGGTAGAACAGCTTGTTGTCTTCGAGGAAGACCTCGATAAAAGCCGGACGCGTTGTGATCGTGCCTTGAATCAATGCTTCCGACAGCGGGTCTTCAATGTACTTCTGCAGCGCGCGGCGCAATGGCCGAGCTCCGTAGGTGCGGTCAGTGAGGGTTTGGTTGAGGATCCACTTCTTGGCCTCATCCGCGACTGTGACCGTGATCGCCTTCTGCGCCAGGTTCTGGTTGAGCTGGTTGACCATGAGTTCCAGAATCTGGATCAGATCCGCCTCGCTCAACGCCATGAACAGAATGATTTCGTCGAGCCGGTTGAGGAATTCCGGGTTGAAGGTGCGCTTCACTTCGCCCTTCACCAACTCTTCCACCTTGCTCGAAACCATTTCATCCTTGGTCGACTGGAAGCCGAAGCCCTCCCGCTTCTGCAGGTGACGCGCCCCGATATTCGACGTCATGATAAGAATTGTGTTCTTGAAGTCGACCGTGTTGCCGAGGCCGTCGGTGAGCTGGCCGTCTTCAAAAACCTGTAGCAGGATGTTGAACACGTCGGGATGCGCCTTCTCGATCTCATCGAGCAGAACGACTGAATATGGCGCGCGCTTGACGCGCTCAGTGAGCTGGCCGCCTTCTTCGTAGCCGACGTATCCCGGAGGCGAGCCGATCAGCTTCGAAACGGAATGTTTCTCCATGAACTCCGACATGTCGAAGCGGACCAAGGCTTTCTCCGTTCCGAACATGAATTGCGCCAGCGTGCGCGCGACTTCGGTTTTGCCGACGCCTGTTGGCCCCAGGAACAGGAACGAGCCAATGGGCCGGTTCGGGCTCTTCAACCCAGCGCGCGAACGCCGGATCGCCCGGGCCAGCGCGTTGATCGATTTATCCTGAGAGATGATCCGCTTGTGCAGCTCTTCCTCGATGCGCAGGAGTTTCTGCGTTTCTTCTTCCTTGATCGAGGTGATGGGAACGCCGGTCCAGCGCGAGACTACATCTTCGATGTCCTCGCGGCCGACTACGCCGGTGGAGGATTCATCCAGATGATATTTCTCGCGCAGCGCGCGGAGGTTCTCGCGTTCCTTGCGTTCTTCGTCGGAGTAGAAACGCGCTTTCTCGAACTCATGGTTCGCAATCGCGTTTTCCATGCGGTGCACGATGAACTTGATCCGCTTCTGGACTTCAGTGATTTCTTCCGGCTGCGAAGTCTGGCGCAGCTTCACGCGCGCCCCGGCTTCGTCGACGAGGTCGATTGCTTTGTCCGGCAGGAAGCGGTCTGGAATGTAACGGTTCGAATGCGACACCGCAAAGTTGATGGCATCGTCGGTATAAGTAACCGCGTGGAACTTTTCGTAGCGGTCCTTGATGCCGAACAGGATCTTGATGGCATCGGTCTCATTTGGCGGCGGAACCTTGACCGCCTGGAAACGCCGCTCGAGCGACCGGTCTTTCTCGATCGACTTGCGGTATTCGCCGGGCGTGGTTGCGCCGATGCACTGAATCTCGCCGCGCGACAATGCCGGCTTCAGGATGTTTGCTGCATCGAGAGAACCCTCAGCCGATCCGGCGCCGACGAGCGTGTGCAGCTCATCGATAAAGATGATGGAGTTTTGCGACTCCATCAGCTCTTTCATGATTGTTTTCAGCCGCTCTTCGAACTGCCCACGATATTTCGTTCCGGCAACGATTAAGGAGAGATCGAGAGCAAGAATTCTCTTGTCGGCCAGGAACGAGGGCACTTCGCCGTCGGCAATCCGCTGCGCCAGTCCCTCGACGATCGCCGTCTTGCCCACGCCGGGCTCGCCGATCAGCACCGGATTGTTTTTGGTGCGCCTGCACAGAATCTGGACCACGCGTTCGAGTTCGCCATCGCGGCCGACCAGCGGATCGAGCTGGCTATCCATTGCGGCCTGGGTAAGATCGCGCGAAAATTCGCTCAGCAGGGACGACTCACGCTGCCGTTGCGGCTGCGCTTTTTCCTGGCTGGTGCGTGCCAACTCCTCGCGGATGGTCGCCAGCCGCAGGCCGCGCTCGTGAAGAATCTCGGCGGCAAAGCACTTCTCTTCTCTTAGTAAACCCAGGAGCAAGTGCTCGGTCCCAATATGCCGGTGCGAAAGCCGCTCCGCCTCTTCGGCGGCATAGGCCAGCACGCGCTTGCATTCGTTGCTCAGTGGAAGATCGACCGAGGTCGAGACCTTTTCCCGAATTGTGGTGTGACCCTCGATCTGCTTGCGGATGGATTCAACCGAGGCGTGCGAACGCAGGAATCGATTAGTCAGGGCTTTGTCTTCGCGCAGGAGCCCCAGCAGCAGGTGCTCGGTCTCGATGTAAGGAGACCCGAACTGGCTTGCTTCGTAGCGCGCAAAAAAGATCACGCGCCTGGCTTTCTCCGTATAACGTTCAAACATATCGCCCATCCCCCTGACTACTCCGGTCGAGAAGAACTTGAACCCGCTCGACCTGGCCCCCTAAAACCTGAAAGCCGTAACCCACCCACTATCCTCATTATGCAATCAAACGGACACGAACCCAAGTACCCCAACGTTTTTATAATGTTACTGAAGGAACCTGTTCAAGCCCGTCCGGCTGCCGATTAACCCCTATTTCTTGCACTTTGTCTTACTAATCCTGCTCTTTCCGTTTCTCTTCTCCGTCCACTACGCCGGCAACGAATCCGGCTTGATTTCTTCCACGCGCCCCCGCTCCAGCCGCAAAACTCGATGGCAGCGCCGCGCGAACGACAAGTTATGCGTTGCAATTAGAGAGGTTAGCTGGTGCTCGCGATGTAATCGCGCGATCAATTCAAAAACCGCTTCCGCGGTATGCCCGTCAAGGTCTCCGGTGGGCTCATCCGCCAATAACAATCTTGGACCGGTAATGAGGGCCCGCGCCAGAGCGACCCGCTGTTGCTCCCCGCCCGAAAGCTCTCCCGAGCGGTGGTGCCCGCGTTGCTCCAACCCGACCTCACGCAGCCAGCGTGAAGCTTGCGGCGCCGCCTCGGCCCAGGTTCGTCCCCGCACCAGCAGCGGCATTGCCACGTTTTCGGCCGCCGTGAATTCCGGCAGCAGATAGTGGAACTGCCAGACGAAGCCCGCCTCGCGATTACGAAACTCCGCTGCCTGGTCGGCCGACAACGCATTCAGCTTCAATTGCGCGCAGTATACGTCACCCGCCGAAGCATGATCAAGAGCGCTGAGGATGTGCAACAAGGTACTCTTCCCCGCACCTGACTCGCCGACAATCGCGAGCATCTCGCCCCGCTTCACCTCAAACGACAAATTTTCAAAGAGCACCAGATCCGATTCGCCGGACCGGAAAACCTTCTTTAATCCTTGAACCCGGAGCAGCGCTTCTTGTTCCGCTATCGG
>CAWKNF010000008.1:0-82815 GCA_963850805.1 uncultured Acidobacteriaceae bacterium
AGCAAGAAAGAGGGCCCAAGTAGTAATTTAATTTTGAGTCAGCGGCCCCAATCGGTAATCCGCTTTCAAAATGGAAACCGGCTTTATGAGCGCAGAAACGGCGATAGTTGACGTTCTCAGGTATTACACTCTGACCCTTCGTGCGCTCGCTCGCAACGCCGGCACGCAGCCGTTACTTCAAGCCGTCGACGACGTAGAGATCGGAGAGCGTCCGGATGTAGCCGTAAACGTAGGCCTTGGCATCCGGGGTGATCGTGATTCCCGGATCGTATCGATTCCCGCCGAGTCCGCCGGTACCAGTTCCTTCCATAATTTTCTTTTCCGGTGGACAACTCGAGTTCAATCGCTTTGGCTGGGATCTCTCCAAAGCGGAAAACGTAAAGGGATCGGCCATCGGCGGACCAGCCTGTCGGCGCTCATGTGGAGGATGCCGGAGACGGGCACGGGTTCGCCGCTCGCGATAGGATCCAGGCGAACTTTGTGATCGGGACCGACGCCGGCAACGAAGTCGCCCTTAGGAGAAATCACAACGGGAGGGTTCACGCCTTCGGGGCTAATCGGGCGCGGCTTGCTTTCCTCTGGAGATTCCACATAGAGACGGAAACCGTGTCCGGCCTCGTTGCCCGAGAACACCAGCCGTTTCCCGTCAGGAAGCCAACGTCCCCAAAGGTGATTGATGGAATCGTGGGTGAGGGGCTTCGCTTCGCCAACTCCTGTGGGCAACAGAATCAGCGGCGACGGAGTGAATTGGGTCGAGCCAGCGCCCACTTTCCGTCTGGCGACAAGGCCATCCCAATTCCTTCACTCAGACGAATGGCCGGCGAACCGTCGGTCTTGCGCAGGTAGACGGCATACTTAGGCCCTCCACCCTCGCCGGCTTCGGAAAACAATACGGTCCGGCCGTCGGCGGATAGATCGCCGGAGTCGGACCAGTCGAGCCACGATAAGTCGCGCTCCTTAGCTTCGCCGGGGCCAGCCCGATCATTCCGGCCCGGTCGTTGCCGCGGGTCAGCAGCACATTTCCTGCCCGGTCAACATCGAGCAAGGTCAGTTCTCCGGGAACACGCGCCAGCAATCGTGCTGTGCCCGAAAGGTTGACCGCATAAAGAGACCGATCGCCGCCGGTACGGGTCGCGGTAAACCAGATATCCTCGCCGCTGGGCGACCATGCGACGCCCTGAATGCTGTCCCAGCCGGTGGAAAGAGTTGTCTTTTTCCCGGCGAGGTCGACTACGGCAACCGCTCCACCATCGTCGCCCAACTGAGGATGGTCGATAAAGGCGATCATGTCTGCTTTCGGAGAAACGCGCAGATGACCGATCCAGCCATCCGCTTCATAGAGCAGTTTGCCCGGCGGAAACTCCAGGCGGTGCCGGCCTTGTCCTGCGCACAATCGCCAGAGTGCTTCCATCCGGAGACCAATCGGCCCATTCCACATTGTCCATGACCTCGCGCGGCGCGCCGCCGACCAAAGGCACGCGGGCGAGTGTTCCTGAATAGAGGAATTGGGCAATGGGGTGGCTGCGCAGCGACAGCGCCATTTCGCCCGATGCCGAAACAGCCAGCACGTCGGCGCCCGCCGGTTCCAGTTCGTGCGACTCCGGGCTTTCCGGCCGCGTGGTGAACAGTTGCAACGACTTGCCTTCCCACGCCGCGCTGTAAATGATGGTCTTGCCGTCGGGAGCGAAACGCGCAGCGTGAACCATGCCCCGGCGGAAGGTGAGCGGATGGTAGACCGGCAGAGCGGCTTGCGCCGGCGAGCGTTGCAGCAAAAACTTCCTGCGCCGAGCCCGGCGATCAGCGCGATGGCGGCGGCCAAAACTATGATCAGCACGCTCTCTTTTTCGCGGCCCCGCGGTCTCAACGGCCGGGGTCACTGCCGTCCCTGACGCGGCGGCCGTCGCGGCCCCGGCACGAACCCGTGATATGTCGAGCGAACGCTTGATGCGCTTCAAGTCTCCGCGCAACTCGGCTGCGGTCTGATAGCGGAACTCGCGCTCTTTTTCGATCGCCTTGAAAATCACTTCCTCGAGCTTGGGAGGGATTGCCGGGTTAATGATCGAGGGAAGCGGCGGTGTCCGGTTCAGAATAGCCTCGGAGATAACGCCGCTGCTGTTGCCCGGGAAGGCAAGTCCTCCGGTGGCCATTTCGTAGAGCACGGAGCCGAACGCAAACAAATCGGTGCGCGGATCAAGTTCTTCGGCGCGGACCTGCTCCGGCGACATATAGGCCACGGTTCCAATCGTGGAGCCGGGCGTGGTCATCAGCGCGCCTTCGGTAGCCGTTCGCAGCGCAGATTCCGAAGTGCCTCCACGATTTTCCGGAGCCAGCTTGGCGAGACCGAAGTCGAGCAACTTTGCTTGTCCGCGCTTGGTCACGAAAATGTTCGCCGGCTTGATGTCGCGATGAATGATTCCTTTGGAATGCGCGGCATCGAGGGCATCGGCAATCTCAATGGCCAGGTTGAGCAGCGTTTCCGTGTCCATCGGGCGGCCGTCGATGCGGTGTTTCAGCGTTTGCCCTTCCAGGAACTCCATGACGATGAAGGCCTGGCCGTTTTCCTCGTTAATCTCGTGGATGGTGCAGATGTTGGGATGGTTCAGCGCCGAGGCGGCGCGCGCTTCCCGCTGAAAGCGATCCAGGGCCTGGCGGTCCTTGGCCAGGTCTTCGGGCAGAAACTTAAGCGCGACGAAGCGGCCAAGTTTGAGATCCTCGGCCCGGTAAACCACGCCCATGCCGCCGCCGCCCAGCTTCTCGATAATGCGGTAATGCGAGATGGTCTTGCCGATCAATGAAGGGAGCACGCTCCGCGCGACTATATTAGGGGCGAAGCTGCAGCAAGTCAATGAATTGCGGAGAGCAGTCGCGATCGGTCATGTATGCCGTGGAACAGGTATCTCGCGCGGCTGCACGATATCTTCATCCTAGCAATCTTGCCGGACGCAGGCTCGGTCGGATAGTTGAAGAAGAGCTGATTGCCGTCGGGATCATCGACCACCAGGAGCCGGTAGCCCCACGAACCCTCCTTGACCGGAACGCCCTTGGCCTCGAGTTCGGCGCGCAGCGCGTCCAACGCGGCGGCCGCGGCCTCGCGCGTCTCCGGCTCGACGTTCAGGGAAATGAACATCAGCCCCTTGCCAATCTTCTCCGGCCACTGTCGGCAAGGATAAGCGCGCAGCTCTGGCGGTCGACCTGTGCGACGTGGGCTCTGCCGTGCTCGTGGTAGCGCCAGGGGCTCGTAAAGCCAAGCCGGTTAATGGAAAAAAGGAGCGAGGCCTCAACATCCGTTACGTGTAGGACGGGGCGTGCGAACCAGTCTGTCATGGCTAGATATCCTCAAATAAAGATCTAGGCCGGCGCTGAAACCAGCTCGGCAAACTTTCCAAGATCAATGTTTCCCCCGCTGACCACGCAGACGATCTTGCCGCTTCCGGCTTTGCCACTGAGTCCGGCGGCGACGGCGCATGCGGCAGCGCCTTCGCAAATCAGATGATTGCGGACGGCAACAATCGTCATCGCTCTGCGGGTTTCTTCAAGCGAGGTAACGATCGAACCGGCAAGCAGTCGGCTGGCCAGGGTCCACATGCTCGGCAACACCGACTTGCCGCCGCAGCCGTCCACAAAACTTGTTTTCCAGTCAGGAAACTTCTGCGCTGAACCTTTGATGAACGACAGATGAAGCGGCGCCGCAGTCTCGGGTTCCGCGGCAAATACTTTCACCTCCGGCTTCAGCGCGGCCGTCGCCGATGCGATCCCGCAACTGAGGCCGCCTCCACCAAAGCCGACTACGATCGCAGTAACATCCGGCAACTCTTCCAAAATCTCCAGGCCCGCCGTAGCGTTGCCGGCGATGAAGTTGTCATCGTCGAAGGGATGAACAAACACGCCCTTAAACGCGGGATGCGTTCGGTCGGTTACCGCGGTCCAACACTCATCCATCGACGCCTGAAGAATGCCCGCACCCAACCGCTTGATGGCATGCAGCTTCGCCGCCGGCGCGGTATCCATGACCAGAACGTCACAGCGGGTTTTCAGAATTCGGGCCGCCAGGGCTACTCCCTGGGCGGCATTGCCGGCGCTGACGGTCCACACGCCCTTCGCCCGGTCTTCCGCACTGAGCAGCGAAATCGCGTTATAGGCTCCGCGCAGTTTGAACGAACCGATCGGCTGGAACGATTCGAGCTTGAGATAAATCTCGGCGGGAGCGTCGTCGTAATACAACCGAACCAACGGTGTGCGAACCGCCGCGTGATAAACGCGCTTGCGAGCCGCCAGAATCGAGTCGAGGGAGATCGTGCGGTCCGTGCGGTTAGGGGCTGCGGTAGTTGTCATGTTAGAAGCTGGATGGAATTCTACTACGCTTTAGGAACGGGTCTCTCAGCGGGGGATGTAGCTGCCCACAAGCGGGCTCACCTGCTCGGCAAAAGAGAGCAAACGTCGTTGGCCGGCGTCCGGTTCTTCCTCGGCCTGCAGGGGGGTGTTGATTCGAATGAGGGCATCGTCGCTCCGATTCGACGAAGAGCGTCGAATACCAGATAAAAATCCGCCCAGTCTTCGCTGGCAACACCTCGGCCGCGTTCCCAGAACCAGAAGAGAACCAGTTGGCGGTCGCCTCCATTGGTGATCAGGTACCGATTGGCAGTGACAGGGGTAGAGCCAGGGAGGGACAGTGTAGTTGTGCCGGACTCCACGGTCGACCAACCCGAACCGGCGAGACAGTCCTCGGGTAAATGGCGGCGTCGCCCGGCGCGTTGATTCGGAAAATAGGCGAGGTACAGATCGACTCCAGGGGCTTTGGTGTTTTGGTCCTGGTAGTCCCGCAGCAAGAACTCACCGCGATCCAGTGTTTTCAGAGTTTCCGGAGGGATTGGAATATCGATGCCCACCCATTCCCCCAATTGAAGCGGAAACGACGCCAACGATGTTCGCGGAGGAGCAACCACATGCCGCGTACGAAGGTTCAGGAAAAAGCCGGTGCCGGCGAGCAAGAGCGCCACGACCGCGAAACGTGCGTTCCAGGAGATCACACACCCTCCCCCTGATTCCCAGATTCCGGCGTGCCCGGATAGAGAATCCGCAGCCCGCGATGGAATAGAAACAGCACGGCCAGACAACTCATGAAAATCAGCCATCCGGAAAAGGTGTGAAAGCTCCCTTGGGCTCTTTCGATGCCCCAGCGCTGCAGGACAAGGCCGGTGGCCGAGATGCGCAAGGCATTGGCTAGAATTGAAATCGGAACCGCTGCCAAGGCCAGCAGAACGCGCATTCCGATTTTCGTCTCAACCAGATAACCGTAAACAATGGCCAACGTGACCAGAGAGAATAGGGATTGAATACCGCTGCATGCCTCCGCGACCTGCATCCTTGCGCCGGATAACAAAAGGATGTTGCCTTCCCGGACCACCGAAACGCCAGCCAGCATCAACAGGAAGCTGGCAGTTTTCGAGGCGAGGATCTGCAAAGGAAAGGTGACCCGAGTAAAGATGGTTGCCGAGGGGACCATCAAAATCAGGAAGGTCAATGGAAACGACACCGCAAGCAGGTATTCCCAGCCGGCAAAAAAAACGACGATGCCCGCGATTAGGAGCAGAAGTGAGATGCGCGGAAGGAAAAACTCGGAACTGAGCACGCCTACCGCCAGGGCAAGGAGAGCAAACAGAAGGATGACCAGACCCGACCACGAGGGTTTGAGCGGAAGTGCGGCTAATTTTGCGCGGTCTTCCCAAAGCAGAAGCAGTGAAAATGCGGGAACAAAGAAACCGTGGATGTAATTGGGATCTTGCCACCATTGCACTGCAAGGCGCGTCACAATTGGCGCATACAACCAGGCGGTCAAAAGAAAAAGTACTCCCGCTTGCCACCAAAAGACTCTGCGACGACTGGAGGCGCTTGTCGTGGAGACCGGCAAGAACTCGGTGGTCGCCATGCCTACTTCTTCCTTCTGGCTTTGCGGGACCGCCAATATACTGCAGCAAGTCCTGACGAAATCAGCAGGAGTGAGCCAGGTTCAGGAGTGACTGCCAGCGGCCCACCCGAACCACCTGATGGTATGTATGCGAACGGCGGGATAAACCACCATCCGGCGCCCTTCACGGGGGCAATGAGGGCGGGAGGCAATTTGTCCGGCGCCGCACTCGCAGTCGCCAATACGGGTGGAGTCGGATCAGGGTCCCTCGGGATGAAGGGCTGCTCAAACTCATACGCGGAAGGCTCCAGCGACGAGCCTGTGTCCAGCGGGGCCGGTGCTACCCGGTTTCCGCAGCGCGTGCGGACCACGATTGCGCCGTCGGTAATGAGCGTTTCACCCCGATGCAACGAAACTTTTCTCCGTGTCCAGTAAACTCTGTCGCCAATGCGGTATGAAACGTACATCGCTTGCTCCTCGGTCAGTTTCACCAGGTGAGCACGCTGATAATCGAATCCCCGCAAGTGTCGGGACACCACTGGGTCATATTCCATGGCGTGTTTCAATTCGTCTGGATTTAGCACTCCGCCGCGAATAACAGAATATGGATAAATCAGGCGGCCGGCACCGCGCGCCAACGGCTTTGAGTCGTGCAGTGCGTAGTCGTTGCGCTGACTTCGAGGCACGCCGCTCTCTAGTTTTCCTGGGAGTGAGAGATTGGTGGACGGCTGCTGGCGGGCGAACTGCCAGGCAACCACACTCGCTGCTACGAGAAGAAGCAAGCTCAACCACTTGCTTCGAACTCGCCCAGCAGGATGATCGACGCGCCGTCTGTAGCGCAATACATCGACCTTTTCTCTCTTCAATTCAGCGCGCCGATCTTGCCGGAGCGTCACCATGCCTCACAATTCACACACGAATGCTAGGCGGACACGGAAGCAGTGTCAATGGCACAAAAGAAGGGCATTGTGCAAAAAGTTGTGCAATTCAAGGTGGACCAGTTGTGAGCCCTGGCTCCGGTTCTCGAACATGCAATAGGGAGACCGTCAAACTCTTAATACGGCCCGATGATTCCGGCAATAGCGCGCGTCGCCGGCGGTCGCACTGCTTGAGCATCCTTCGTGTCCAGCACATCCAGATGCTTCAAGCCCGAGCCGGTATTGAAAAGCACAACGGTATCGTCGGCGCCGAAGAAGCCGCTGGCCAGCAATTTCTGATAAGCAACGAGCGACGCCGCTCCCTCGGGCGCGGCGAAGATACCTTCCACCTTCGCCCAATGCCGAGTGGCGTCGAGAATCTCCGCGTCGGTGACGGCGAGCGCGAGACCTCCGCTTTTCTTCAGGATGTCGAGGATGAGATAGTCGCCGTAGGGTTTCGGCACGCGGAGGCCGGAGGCTATAGTGGAGGCGTGAGGCCACATTTCGGCATCGGCCCGACCTTCATCCCACGCTTTAACAATAGGAGCGCATCCAACAGATTGCACGCTGATCATATTAGGGCGCTCAGAGCCGATGAAACCCAGCTGCTCCATCTCGTCGAAGGCCTTCCACATGCCCAGCATTCCAACGCCGCCGCCCGTTGGATAGATAATCCCCTGCGGAAGTTTCCAGCCGAGTTGTTCGGCAACTTCGTAGCCCATGGTCTTCTTGCCTTCGACGCGGTAAGGCTCCTTGGTGGTGGAAACGTCGAACCATCCGTCTTTTTTCCAAAACTCGCTCTGTTTTAGTTCGGCGATCTTGCGGGCGCAATCGGAGATGAGGCCATCGACCAGCGTCACCCGCGCTCCATAGTAGTGGCACTCGATGCGGTTGGCCATGGGCACATCTTTGGGCATGAAGATGTGCGCTTCAATCTGGGCAGCGGCGGCGTAGGCAGCAAGCGCTCCAGCGGCATTTCCAGCGGAGGGGATGGCGAGCTTCTTCAGGCCGAAATGGCGAGCCATGGTAACGGCGGCGGAGAGTCCGCGAGCTTTGAACGAGCCGGTGGGATTCAAGCCTTCGTCTTTGACGAAGACATTGGAGAATTCGCGGCTGCGCAGCAGGGGAGTAAATCCTTCGCCGAGCGACACCGGCTTGGCTTCGGGAAGCACCGCGTCATAGCGCCACATGGTGGGAGCAAGTGGCAGCAGCGATGCCGGCGAAAAACTCTTCTTGATGTTCGCGAGATCGTACCGCGCATAGAGAATACCGCCATCGTTCGGGCAAACAGTTTGGGGACGGTCGGCGGGAAAATGTTCGCCGCAGCGTGTGCATTCGAGGTGAGTAAGGCGCGGCACGCAGAAAGTTTAGCAGGTAGGGCCGGCATCCTGCCGGACTCACTGCGGCGGGGCGGGCTCCCAGCCGCCGAGACGGCGGCGCTACTCGCTCTACTTCGCACTCCTCTTGGCCGCGCGCTTCGAGGGAGGAACTATGCCTTTCTCCGGACGCTCCTTCTCAATCACGTCAGAGAGGTTGTGCAGCGGCTTATCGCCTGCTGAAGAAAACTGCGGACCGGTCTCGGGCACGGTCAGTCCCTGAGCCGTGAACATTGCTTCGTTGAATTTCGTCCCCACATTGGCGGCGGCCACTGCGAACACGCCATGGGGCACGCCGTTGCTGAAGGCCGTAGCAATGTAATCGCCCACCATCAGTCCGTTCTGGGAGTTAGGCAACCACCCAAGCTCCATCGGTCCGGCCAGCTTTGTAAAAGCGTTCCAGGTAGAACCGCCGTTGTGGGACGAAATGTAGCCCACGTAGAGCTGGCACGTTGCTTTCGTACACGAACTCTTCGAGTAGAAGTAGTAATGAATCGCAATATGCGCCGTGGCACCCGAAGTCGTGGGATCGATTGCCGATCCCTGGAATGAAATGATCGACGGTGCTGGTGGTCGCGTCGATGGGAACGCGCGTCACCGCGGACCAGGTAACACCGTTGCTCGATGTGCTGTAAACCAGATCGTTCGTGGAGCACTTGCTGCGAAAGCGGCAATCCTCCCACACCACCCAAACCGTGCCTGCGCCATCCACGGCCGCCGAAGGCAGTGGGCCGCTGCGAATTCCTCCCGCATCGGTGTGGCTCTGAATGCTGGCGACGGTAACCGGCGCCGACCAGCTCACGCCTCCGTTGGTCGAGGTGAACGCGGAAATCCCAAAGGTTCAATCGGCACCACTACGCTGCCGTTGGGCTGCACCAGCGGTTGTCCGCCAATGCCGGTCGCCCTGTTTGCCGTCGCCGTGGCCGGTCCCCAGGTCAAGCCGCCGTCGCTGGACGTGCTCATCAGAATCTGGTCGCCGGCATCGGGATTGTCCCACTCCACATAACAGTTCCCATAGAACGGGCTCGTGGACGTGCTGTCGCAAACAATCCAATTCTTGTCGGAACTCACTACGTTCGGTCCGACGCTCACCGGGTCATTCCACGTAAACCCTCCGTCGGTCGACCGGCTCACCACCACTGCCGGAGTCTCCGAGGTATTCGAGATGGGCAGAGTTGCAATCATCCACACCGCGTGCTTGGCGTCATATGCAACGGCGGGATCGCTGGCCGCGCTGTACGGGCCGTTGCCATTTCCTACCGTCAAGCCGGGCAGAAATCCGTGCCTCCAGGTGGTCCCGCCGTCGGCAGAAGTAGCCCAGCCGATGGCGGTCGCACCGCCGGGGGCAATGCGACCCGTTTGGAACGCAGCCACCTGAGTCGAGCCATTGGCCAGCACATACGGCTCAACTTCCGTGGCATGTTGGCCGGGGGAAACGGTGAATGGGTCGGCACTGATTTTTGTTAACGTGACTGACGGCGCGTCCTGCGCGTGCACGGCAACCGTCGCCATGCAGACGCTCAACCCGGCCAGGCCGGCAAAAAGAGCAAGCAGGCTGCGAAAATCGAGACTGCGAAAATCAGAGA
Organism: uncultured Acidobacteriaceae bacterium; assembly: GCA_963850805.1. GTDB lineage: Bacteria > Acidobacteriota > Terriglobia > Terriglobales > Acidobacteriaceae > Sulfotelmatobacter. The sequence continues at coordinate 9,785 of CAWKNF010000008.1, forward strand.
GAATGCGATTCATCAGGATCTTGTCCTTTGCTGAAGAGCAATGACCGCACAGAGTTGCTTCCCTGAATGGCAGGACATTCGGGGCGTCAACGATGCACGATAGTAGCTACCGCGCCGCCGAACATATCGTGGAATCGCTCCGCCATGTCAATGTGAACAGTTTTGCAAAGTTCGGCAGCAATAACGAGAACGTTTACGGGATGCTTCGCAGGAACACGACCGCCGCATCATCGCTGTAGATCGGCTTCCAGCCCGGGGTTTCGACCAATATGTTAGCCAGGGCGGAATCCCTGGGAACGGCCACGCATTGAGCCTGGTGCTGCTGAAGAAAATCTTCCCAGCCCGGCTCCACGTGCATCATCTTCAAGTAAGACTTTAAGAATTCTTCGCCGTAGAAATCGTGGCGGTCGTCGACCACCATTCGCACCCGCGGATAAAGCCGGTAGATCAAATACCCGCCCCAATAGTCGGGACTAACCAGCGGCCCCTGCACACCCTGCTTCTGCAGATAATCCACCGCGTGGACCGGAAACCGCTTCGGGTCAAAGTGGGCGTCCATCAGCGGCTTCGCACCCAGCTTGCCGCCATGCGCTGCGATCCAGCAGGTCAGCACGATTGCGGCGATTGGCCATAGGTGGCCCCGCAAGCTCAACTCGACGGCTTTCATTCGCTGAAGGAACGATGTCGAGGCCATCCCGCGCCATTGAATTGCGCTTCCTCGAGACGAGAGTGTGTCTGCAAGTCTTTCCATCGCGTCCGACAACCACGGCCCAATCACCAGAATCAACAGCAGTGACGACACAGGAATGTTCCGTGACGCATACAACCCCGCATACACCGCGAACAACACCACCAGGCCCTGGCTCACGCCGGCCTCGCGTCTTCTCGCCGCCAACGCCAGCAGCGTCAGCAGCAACAATCCCGCAAAACACTTTTGCGCCACATAGTGAAAATTTGGAGATTGAAACTCGTCAATGTGATCCATCAGAAAGCGATTCGAAAGATAGCGGTAGATATGAACGTGCAACTTAAAGCCGTAAGGATTTACAAATGTCGCCGCCGCACTCAAAACGCCCATGAAGGCCAGCGCCCGGATGCGCCGCCCGGCCCGGATCTTCCGCAAGACGTCCTCGAAGCGATCTCCCTTCAGGCTGAACCACTGCCACACTGCGCCGATCCAGTAAATCGCGAGCAGCACAAAGCCAATCAGGAATCCACCATGAACATTCACCCACACCAACATCAGCAGCGGCAACACCCACAACGGCCAACTGCGCGGAGAATCGGAATCAGCGTGAGAGGAATCGGAATGAGCGCCGCCCCACGTTTCTTCCTGCGACTCTAAAATCCAGAACCACACCACCGCAAACAACCAGCTCACCACATGCGGCCGCGCCTGAAAATGAATCATCGCCGCCGAAGCCGCCAGCAGGATCAACACTAACGCCACCAGAACATTCGTGCCCCGTCGCAGCAGCAGCCGGAACGTCCAGGCGAACAGCCCAGCGATAATCAAAGCCGTGAACAGAACCACGCCGTTCAGCCCTGCCGCTCTATCCAGCCAACCTACGATCACGTCGTAAAGCCATTCCCAGGCAAACCAAGGTTGGCCCACAGTGACTGAAGCTGCCGTCGACGAAAACGGATCGACGCGGGGAATCGTATGGGTCGCCAGAATCAGTTGTCCGGTGCGAATGTGCCAGCCGATTCCGGCGTCGCCCAGCAATCGCACCGATATCGCGGTGAACGCCAGCAGGCCTAACAACGCCACGAAAATCAGGTCACTCGCCGACGGAACAAGCCACCGCACCCAAGCCGGATGCAAGTCCGCAGCGGAACTTCTGGAGCCGATTGCCATCGCGCTGAATCTTATAGAGTAGGAGCGTGGTCGGCAAGAGAACGATCGGCAAGAGAGCTGAGAGAAGGTCGGCAAGAGAATGAACGGGAAGACGGCACATCGCGTCGTGATCGTGGGAGCGGGCTTCGGTGGCCTGAACGCAGCTCAGGCACTGGCCGGCGCACCCGTGAGCATCACCGTCATCGACCGGAAAAATCATCACACCTTTCAGCCCCTGCTCTATCAGGTCGCCACCGCCGGTCTTTCCCCCGGCGAGATCGCCGCCCCAATCCGGTCGATTCTGCACCGTCACAAGAACGTCGAAGTCCTCATGGCCGAGGTAACCGGCTTCGATCTCGAACGCCGCGTGGTGCAAACCGCCGTACAAGACGAACGAAACGAAGTTCAGGAAATTCCCTACGATTCTCTCATCGTCGCCGCCGGCGCCAGCCACGCCTATTTCGGCCACGACGAGTGGCAAGCTCTCGCGCCCGGCCTCAAAACCATCGAGGACGCACTCGAAATCCGCCGCCGCGTTCTGCTCGCGTTTGAACTTGCCGAACGCCGCGCCGCCGCTGGCGAAGGGAATGACCCGTTAAACTTCGTCGTCGTCGGCGCCGGGCCCACCGGAGTCGAACTCGCCGGAACCCTCGCCGAAATCTGCCGTCACGCGCTCGCCGACGATTTCCGCACCATCGATCCGCGCCGCGCTCGCATTCATCTCATCGAAGGCGGCCCGCATGTCCTCCCCGCCTATCCCGAAGATCTTTCGCGCAGCGCGCTTGAACAATTGCAGCGGCTCGGTGTGGAAGTGCTCACTTCAACCATGGTGACGAAGATTGAGCCCGGCGTAATTTACATGGGCGACACGTTCATGAATGCAGCCGTCATTCTATGGGCTGCGGGCGTGGCCGCTTCGCCGCTGGGGAAGAAGCTCGGTGTGCCCATCGACCGCGCCGGACGAGTCCTCGTCAATCCCGATCTCAGCCTTCCCAGCCATCCCGAGGTCTTCGTCATCGGAGACCTCGCCGCCCTGAAAGATGCATCGGGCAAGCTGCTGCCAGGCGTCGCGCCGGTCGCCATCCTCGAAGGCCGCTACGTCGCTAAAATAATCAAGAAAGAAATTAAATCGGGTGCCCCGATCCTTCCCGCGTTCTGTGCGGGAGGGCGGGGCCGTTGACTCCCGCCCGGCTTTTCACTACTTCGACAAAGGTAGCCTGGCCACCATCGGCCGCTCCGCAGCAATCGCTCAGTTCGGAAAGATTCACATCTCCGGATTCATTGCCTGGCTGGCATGGCTGTTCGTTCATATTCTTTTTCTGATTGGTTTCCAAAACCGCGTGCTGGTCTTTATCCAGTGGGCGTGGTCGTATCTTACTTACGAGCGCAGCGCCCGCCTCATCACCGGTAGCACCAGTCTCCCCGGCTGGAGCGATGCGCCCTCACGGAGAATCCCGGGGCCAGCGCGCCGGAACGAGAAATGTCCGCCGTGAGTCACAAATAAGAGAATATTGTTGTAGGCGCACGGGCGATTTATGAGACGCAATCCCATTTCGCGAATTCTTCTCGGCTTCGTGGCAGCTCTCGTCCTCAGCTCCGTCTCCTCCGCCGAAGTCCTCAAGGTCGTCGTCAACGACACCATCCAGCCCATCACCGAGGAATACATCGCCCGCGCCATCGACGAAGCCCAGCGCCGCAACGATCAAGCCGTATTGATCGAGATCAGTACTCCCGGAGGCTCGGTAGACTCCACTCGCCACATCATCGAGAAAATCACGAATTCGCAGGTCCCTGTACTCATCTACGTCGCGCCCACCGGCAGCCGCGCCGGGTCGGCTGGAATCTTCATCCTCGAAGCGGCCGATGTCGCCGCCATGGCTCCCGGAACCAACGCCGGAGCGGCGCACCCCGTCCTGCTCTTCGGTCCAACCCAGGTCAAGCCCGACGATGAGATGAGGCGCAAAATTGAGAATGATACCGCCGCTCTGATGCGCTCGGTCGTGTCCAGACGAGGCCGCAACGTCGAGGTCGCTGTAAGCGCCGTGCTCGAGTCCAAATCGTTCACTGATCAGGAAGCTCTCGCGCAGCATCTCATCGACTACGTAGCCTCCAGCGAAGACGATCTCTTCCGCCAGATCGACAGCAAAAGCTTCAAGCGCTTCAACGGCCAGGAAGTCACTCTCAGGCTCTCCGGCCAGCCCATCGCGCCTTTCGGGATGACACTCAAGGAGCAGATCCTCGATTATCTGATGGACCCGAACATCTCCTTCATTCTGCTCGCCATCGGCGCCCTCGCGCTCTATGCGGAATTCAATCATCCGGGCGCGGTCGTTCCCGGAACCGTGGGCATCGTTTTCATTTTGATTGCGGGGTTCGCTCTGAATATGCTGCCCACGCGCTTTGCCGCGCTGGGCCTCATTCTGGCCGCATTCGCGCTTTTCGCCGCCGAAGCCAAGTTTGCCAGCCACGGTGTGCTAACCGTCGGCGGCATCGCCCTCCTCACTCTCGGAGGACTGCTCCTCGTCGATTCCCCGATCCCGGAAATGCGCGTTCACCTGCTCACCGCGCTAGCCGTCAGCATTCCGCTCGGCTTGATCACCGCTTTCCTAATGAGCATCGCTCTCAAAGCGCGCCGCAACAAAATGGTTTCCGGCGCGCAAGGATTGATCGGCGAGACCGGCATCGCCCAAACATCACTTTCCCCTGGCGGAAAAATCTTCGTCCACGGCGAACTCTGGGACGCCGTCTCCACCTACAACATTCCCGAAGGCCAGTCCGTAGTCGTGCGCCGCATCGACGGCCTTCTGCTCCAAGTCGAACCGCTGGCACTGCGTCCCAACCCGTGCCCGCACCTGCCATTCCCAGATAGAACCAACGCGCACCAGCGCAAGCAACCGCTGGCACGCGAATTCCCTGCCCATCGATCTTCCCTGCGTTACAATCCGCGATAGGAGTGTTCTTCGCTCCAGCCGTGAGGTACACATGGAAGTCTTTGGATTTTCGTTCTTCGGCATTGCCGCTATCATCGTCGTCCTCTACCTGCTCAGCTCGATCAAGATCCTGGCCGAGTACGAACGTGGCGTCATCTTCCGTCTGGGCCGATTGTTGACGACTGCCAAGGGTCCCGGTGTGGTGCTCGTGTTCGCTCCCATCGACCGCATAGTGCGCGTCTCGCTCCGCCAGGAAGCGCTCGAAGTTCCGCCGCAAGACATCATCACCCGCGACAACGTCACGCTCAAGGTGAATGCGGTTATTTTTCTGCGCGTAATCGATCCCAACAAGGCCGTGGTCGAAGTTTCCAACTACGTCTACCAGACCTCACAGTTCGCCCAGACCACGCTGCGTTCCGTGCTCGGCGAGCAGGAACTCGACGAACTTCTCGCTCACCGTGAAAAAATCAATCTGCGCCTGCAGAGCATCCTCGACCAGCACACTTCACCCTGGGGCGTGAAGGTGACCAACGTCGAGGTAAAGCAGGTCGACATGCCGGAATCCATGCTCCGCGCCATGGCCAAGCAGGCCGAGGCCGAGCGCGAAAAGCGTTCCAAGATCATTCACGCCGAGGGCGAATTCTCCGCCGCACAGCGCCTGGTGGACGCCGCCCATCTGCTGGCCACCGAACCCGTCAGCGTCCAACTCCGCTACCTCCAGACGTTGACGGAAATCGGCGTCGAGAAAAATACGACCGTAATCTTTCCCGTCCCCGTGGACTTTTTCTCGGGCCTGCAGAAGTTGCTGGCCAAGGGCGACGACAAAGCTGCGGCATGAAGATTGATCGGCACCGGAGCCGCAAAAGGTGGCGCAGCGCTTCAGCGGCCTGCCCTGTTTTGCCGAAGCCCCGAGCGAAGCCGAGGGGGAAGTCGAATGGGCTGCGATAAAGCTTTGGCAATGAAATGTGGGCTTTAGCCCCCGAGGTACATTGCTGTGGATGCATCACAGGACACTGAGATCACCTTAGGCACTGCGAAACTGCTGGGCCTCTTCTTCGGCCTGGTGACAATCTGCGCCGTTTTCTTCGCGCTCGGCTATACCTTGGGCCGCAAGTCAGACTCCGGCCTGGCCTTAGCCGGCGCAGCTCCCCTGACCACCGCATCCAACGGCCCCAAGCCCGCCGGCTCGTCATCTGCCCAACCCGCTGCACCGATGACTTTTTACAAGTCAGTCGAGCAGAAAGACGCCAATGCGCAACTGACGCCGGCCTCGGCGAACCCTGAATCCACCGGCCCCGCGACGGCCGGTCAAGCACCCGCGTCTTCACCGGGAACGTCTTCGACGGGCACGCCGGCTACACCCTCCGCCAACTCGCCCGATCCCATGGGCGTGCTCCCCACCGCCGGTTATTTCGTGCAGGTCGCCGCGGTCAGCAAACAGGAGGACGCCGACGCCCTGGTCGACGCTCTCAAGAAGAAACAATATCCCGCATTCGTGGCCGCCGCCAATTCCGCCACCGACAAGCTGTTTCGCGTTCAGGTAGGCCCCTACGCCGAGATCAAAGATGCCGAAGCCATGCGCTCCCGCCTCATCAACGATGGATACAACCCGATCCTGAAAAAGTAAGAAAGCAAAGACCAAGAAGCGAAAACCCCTATGAAGCTTGACCCCTTGTTGAACCGCCGTGTCATCTTCAAGCTGCACGGCATGGACCCGCTCGACTCAACCATTCTCAAGCAGGATGAAACCGGCTACTGGATCCGCGGCGGCACCCTCGCTCCGCGCCTTAACCAATCCAACTGGTCCCAACCGGATAGCGACGTGCGCTACCTCGAATTCACCCGCATCGAGTGGCTCCGAGCCACGCGCCAGCGACCCTGATTGTCATCCTGAGCAAGCGTTCTTTGCGCAGCGAAGGATCTGGGCGAGCCGCGCGAAGCGTCGCGTTCTTTGCCACGCAATAATTCGCGCGTTTGGCTCGCTTCCGTATCAGCCCCGCATATTGACAACCGTCAATTTAACAGCTATATCCTAATCCCCATGAACCCGCCCACCTCTCTCGACCGCACGCTCCACGCCATTGCCGATCCCACGCGGCGCCGCATCCTCGGGGCCCTCAAACAACGCGGCCCGGCTTCCACCAACGCCTCCGTGATCGGAAAGCACGCAGGCCTCTGTGCCGGCGACATCGAAGAACGCGTGCGCCTCTCCCAGCCAACTATCTCGCATCACATGGCAATTCTGACCAAAGCGGGCCTGGTCGACGCCGTGAAGCAGGGTCAATGGCGCTGGTATCGCCGCAACGAAAAAGCTCTTCGCCGATTGGTGAAGAGCCTGCGCGCGCAACTGTGATGGAGTTCTATTTAAGAATTGTCACTCCGAGCGAAGCGAGGAATCTTGGTGTTTGCCGGCGGCGGTAACCCCGTCGGCTCAGGCAAGAACCGGGATTCCTCGCCGCGCTTTGGATGACAGTTGAGAGTTTATGTCCGGAGATTTCTAGCTCGCGCCCGCGGCCGCCGCCTGCGCCTTCTGCAGCAATCGCCTCGCCCGCGAAATCAGCTCCGCCACTTCAAAGGGTTTCACCAGGTAGGGTACGTTGTTCTCTTGCAGGAAGGCCCGCTCATCGCCCTGCTCCACGCCCTGAGAGAAAGTAAACAGCACGTGCTTCTCCATCTCCGGACAGTTCTTTCCCAGCCACAGGTAGGCTTCTTTCGCATTCCAGTCCGCCGGCATCTTGCCGCTCATGATCAAGGCATCGAACGGCTCGGAAAGCAAACGCGTCTTCACATCTTCGCTTCTGCTGGCCGTCACCACGTTGGCCCCGGCGCCGGCCAGCACATCGCGCTCGAACTCCAGCACGGACTCTTCTTCCTCCACCAGCAGCACGCGTCCCTGAATAGCGCCTTCACGCTTCGGCGGAGCAACCGGTGCCGCTTCCACCTCCACTCCCGGCGCCACGGCCATCGGCAGCCGCACCTCAATCACGGCTCCGCCCTCGGCCGCATTGTGCGCCGTAATGTCGCCGCCGTGTTCCTTCACAATCCCGTAGCAGATGCTCAACCCCAGCCCCGTTCCCTTCCCAACATTCTTCGTCGTGTAGAACGGATCGAAAATTCTCTTGGGATCCTTGATTCCCGGGCCATCGTCGGCAAACTGCGCGCACACCGCGCCCTTGTCGGAATAAACGCGGATCTTCAGCTTCCCCGACCGTCCCGTCTCTAGCACCGCGTCCACCGCATTGTTAATGATGTTCAGAAATACCTGCTCCAATTGGTGCGGATCGGCCACCACCATCGCCGCCTCCGCCCCCAGATCTTTTTCCACCACAATGTTGTTGATCTTGAGATCGTAGTCGCGCAGGGTCAGCGTTTCTTCCAGCACCTTCCGGATGTCCACCTCCGAGCGCTCCGGCTTCCTCTGCCGCGCGAACGAAAGCAGATTCTGCACCACCCGGTGCGTGCGCTGCGCCTGTTTGAACATCTTCCCCACATAATCCTGCGCGCGCTCGTTCAGTCCTTCGCTCTCCAGCAACTGTGCGTAGCCCAGAATCGCGGTCAGCGGATTGTTCAACTCGTGCGCCACCCCTGCAATCAACTGTCCCACAGCCGACATTTTCTCGCTCTGCAAGAGTTGTTCCTGCGTGCGCCGCAGATCTTCATAAGCCTTGCAGGTCTCTTCATACAGACGTACTTTTTCGATCGTGGTGGCCAACTGCCGGCTGATCGCCACCATCAGGTTCTCTTCCCCGCTGGAATATTCATACTCCGCTGCGCTGCGCAGTCCCATCATGCCGATCGGACTGTCCTTGCCCCAGAACAGCACCCAGATCCACGACCCGTCGCTGTCGGACCGGATGAATTCCGCGACCGCTCCTTTGAGATGCGGCAGATACTCCGCCGTAATCACTTCGGCCCGCGACCGCATCACCAGATCGCCGAAGCCCTCCGCAAAACTGATTTCCGACGGCCGCGACTTGTCGCGGCTGCGCGGTCCCCACGCCGCCCGCCGCCGGTAGGTCGGCGCATCCGAATCCGAAAGGTAGACCGCTCCGCTCTCCGCCCCGAACAACGAAACCACCTGCCGCAGCGTCAGGTTCAGAATTTCATCCAGATCGAAAGACTGCGTCGCCACCACTGCCATCGCGTTCAGCGCATTCAGTTCGCGGTTGCGCCGCCGCATCTCGTCTTCCGCGCGCCGCTTCTCCGTCACATCCAGAACAAAACCCTGAAATCGTTCGATCTTCCCCGCCGCATCCCGTGTGGCGAAACTGCTCTCGGCCGCCAGCAGCAGCGTTCCATTCTTGCGCCGCATCGTCACTTCAAAGTTGCGCACGTAATTCTGCTGCTCGATTTCTCTCCGGAAAGCCCCCCGCTGCCCCGCATCCACACGAATATCCTCGTCCAGGTTCAGCGCTAGCAATTCTTCCCGCCGCTCATATCCCAGCATGTGCACAAACGCATCGTTGCAGTCCAGCAGCCGTCCGCCGGGCGTGGCTACATACACGCCTTCCTGCACCTGCTCGAACAGCAAACGGTACTTTTCTTCCGCCGACCGCCGCTCCGTAATGTCGCGAACAATGTGGATCGTCCCCTTCTGCTTGCTTCCCTGCTCCGTGTACGAAGAAGTGGATACCATCGAGAATCCCCCGAAACACGGGTCGGCTCCTTCGCTGATTTCCTCGTCACCGCGCGCGCAATAAGGACATCCCGTCCACTCGCCCAACTTTTGCGGCAATACCGATTCGCAGGTGCTGCCGATCACGTCCGCCGATGCCAGTTCCAGTTGCTCCAGCAAAGTCTGGTTGGCCTTGATGATCCTGAACTCCGCATCGTGCGCCAGGATGATGTCGTGCACCGAGTCAAACGTGTTCCTCCACTGCCGTTGCGACCGCAAAGCCTGCTCCAGCAGACGGAAATTCTCGATCGCGATTCCCAACTGCCGCCCGCAAGTCTCCAGAAACTCCAGTTCCTCAGCCGTCAGTTTTCTCGTCCCGCCACTCCCCAGAAACAGCAGCCCGATCGCCGACTTCTTCCCCAGCACCGGAACCATCACCACATATTGCAGCTTTTCCGCTTTCAGCAGTCCCGCATCTTCCGGGCTCGCGCTCCGGTGCGCCTTCACCGGCTTGCCGCTCTCCAGTATCTGCGACACGCTCTCCGTCATCTCCGCGCAACCGGCCTCCCGCAAAAAGTCCTGCGAGACTCCCACTGCATGCGTCGCAACCAGGCTCCCCCCCTCAATCAACCGGAACCACGCCGCCTTGCTCCGTGTCAGCGTCCGCAATTCCCCCAGCGCGTCTTCCACCATGCCGCCCTGCTGTTGCGCTAGCACAATACTTTCGGTCAACGCCCGCAGCACCTTCAATCGCCGGTTCCGCGCGCCCGCTTCGCCAAAGGCAAGCAGCAACATGCTCAGTCCCAGCAACACGTCTGCCATCACAGGAATTTTTGCTGGAATCTCACTGGTGAACGGCGGCCAGCTCAGGTGCTGCATCACCAAGCACGCCGCCAGCAGCCACGCCCCCAGTTCAGAGCGTCCGCGGCGCGCGCGCAACAAAGCAATAGCGGCAGTCAGCAAAATGATTCGGTAGGAAACTTCCAGAGCGAAGCGCAAGGGCAGCGAATCGGGCCACAAAAGCACACGGACCACAGCAAAGCCCGCCACGCTCGCCGTAATCGCAGCCAGCGGCACCAGCAGATTCCGCTCCCGGATAAACACAAAGACCGCGCCCGCAAACAGCCCCATCGCCACTACGAACGCCGTCTGCTCCAGGGCCAGAACAAAGCGCTCCGGCATCCCCCTCTCGGCTCCGTATAGGCCCGCCAGCCGCGAAGCCGCCAGCAGCGCCCAGCCCGCCGTCCAAACCAGAAGATAGCGCTCCCGCAGCGCCGATAGCACCAGCAGCGACGCTCGCCAGCGCGAACAGCACTGCCCACTCCCCGGCCTTCAGCCCGGCAAGTGCCGGCTGTGCCGTGCTGTTCCAAAACGACCAGAGGGATTCGTTCATCTTATTTCAGTTGTCATTCCCAACAAATTTCAGTTGTCATCCTGAACAAGCGTTCTTTGCGCAGTGAAGGATCTGGGCGAGCCGCGCGACGCGTCGCGCTTTTTGCGACGCAATACTCGCGCGTTTGGCTCGCTTCCTTATCAGACTGCACTATTACCCTGGCTTGACTTCCAGACGTAACAGTGCCCTGCTTCTGAATACCACGCTCCGCCCCTTTATCGATGCGCTTTCCGGACCCGGATGGTTACTTTCGGAACCTAACAGCTGGCGTAGAATCGCCGATAGTATCCTGAGACCGTCATCCTGAGAGACGTTATGCCCGACCGAATTCTCGTAGTCGACGACGAAGAGGCCATCCGCGAGATTGTCTGCGCCATCCTTGCCGCCGCCGGCTATACCTGGAAGCAGGCCAGTTCCGGCATGGAAGCTCTCGCCCTGCTGAATTCCGGCGAAGTATTCGAACTCATGCTCTCCGACCTTATGATGGCCGACCTCGACGGCATCGGCCTGCTCGAACGCACCAAAGAAAAGTTTCCCGACATGCCGGTCGTCATGGTCACGGCTGTCCACGACATTTCCGTTGCTTTAGCCGCCATCCGCAACGGCGCTCATGACTATCTCCTCAAGCCCTTCGAACGCGAACAACTCCTCAACACCGTGGGCCGTGCTCTTGAACATCGCCGCCTCAAAGCGGAAAACCGCAACTACCAAACCAATCTGGAGTCTCTGGTCGAAGCCCGCACCGACCAGCTTCAGGCTGCCATGGCCGATCTGGAGCGCTCCTACGACATCACGCTACAGGCTCTCGGCGACGCGCTCGATCTAAAAGACGCCGAAACCGAAGGCCACTCCCGCCGCGTCACCGCCTTCACCATTGCCATCGCCCGCGCCATGGGCGTGCCCCGCGAACAAATTCTCGTCATCGCCCGCGGAGCTTTCCTCCACGACATCGGCAAAATGGCCATCCCCGATAACATCCTTCGCAAACCCGGAAAGCTCGACGACAACGAGCGCACCATCATGCGCGAGCACTGCTATCACGGCTACCAGATGCTCAAGAAAATTCCCTTCCTCGCCGAAGCCTGCGATATTGTGTATTCCCACCAGGAACACTTCGACGGCAGCGGCTATCCTCGCGGTCTCAAGGGCACAGAAATTCCCCTGGGCGCGCGCATCTTCTCCGTAGCCGATACTCTCGACGCCATCATCTCCGACCGCCCCTATCGTCCGGCCAGAACTCTCACCGAAGCTCGCAAAGAGATCAAGGCCTGGACCGGCCGCCAGTTTGATCCCGAGGTGGTCGACATTTTCCTCAAAATGCAGGACGACATCTTCGAAGACCTCCGCCGCGAAATCAACGCCCAAAGCTATCCCTTCAGCTACTCCGCCAGCGCCAAAGGCTGATAAGCAATTTCTAGGAAACTCAAAGAAGACACCGATCAGGAAGGGCACGACTTCAGTTGTTCCTTGAGTCGCGAGCGTAACATGCGGCTTTAGCGGCTGAGGTAAGCCACTGACTCTGCCACGCGTCTTCCCGAGTCCCGCTCTCTGCAAGACCCGGCAACTTCCGCGTTCTAACTACTGATTAATCCCGAATCCCAACTTACAATCACGAAGAAAGTCATTCGCCACCTTGGAGGCACTCCATGAAATCCGCGCTCGCTCTTCTAGCGCTCTGCATCCTGACAACCCCATCCTTAGCCCAAGAGCATCCCGCTGTCACCGCGCAACCCAACTCCGTCTACGTTGGCGCCGACGGCAAGTTTGAATCCGCTCCCGACACCGCCGTCATCCGCTTCAACATCTCGGTCCAGGACCAAACCTCTCAAGAAGCCTATGAACACGCCTCCAAACAAGCGGAACAGGTTCGCCAGGTCCTCCGCGCCAACGGCATCGAGCCCAAAGCCGCCAACATCGGATTCCTCTCCGTTCAACCCGTCTACGAGTGGAAACCAAAACAAAAAGTCATCGGCTACCGCATCACCACCGACGTAACTCTCAAACTCAAGGATTTCCCCAAGATCGGCCCCATCACCCAGCAACTAGCCGACGCCAATGTCAGCGAAACTCAAACTCTGAACTACATCCTCGAAAATATCGACGAAGCCAAGAACAAAGCCGTCGAAGACGCCTACCGCCACGCCCGCAACTCCGCCGACGCTATCGCCCGCGCCAGTGGCCGCACCGTGGGCGAACTCTCCTACGCTTCCGTCGACACCTTCGAAAACCAGCGCATCCCAATCCCGCGCATGGCCCACGCCATGGCCGCCAGAACGGAGGCCGTTCCCCCCGCACCCACAGAAGAATTCACTCCGCAAACCGTAACGGTAACAGCCCACGTGAACGCCCTGTTTAATTTGAAGTGAGAATGTTGTCGGATGCTCGTGCAGAGACGAACCGTGTGCGGACAGCCACCTCGTGAGCCTGCCCCTAGCGAAGTCGAGGGGTCCAGCCGAGCGAAGCAAGGCCCTGGGTGGAACAGGCCTTCAGGCCTGCGTCAACAACCAACAAAAATAAAGGGCTTTAGCCCCCGAGTACCGATGATCTAAGGTGTAGCCCGCGCCACCGCAATCCGCGTAGCATCCACCGTGACCGGCCTCTGTATCTCCATCTCAATCGACGTTCCCACATCCAGCTTCACATCGTTCCCGCGCTTCAGTAGCGCCCACGCAATGGCCGCCGCCGCTCCAGCTCCCGCCCCCACCCGCGCTCCATTCAGCGATCCGGTTGCCAAACTTCCAGCCGTCGCCCCTCCGAGAGTTCCGTAAACGCCTCCCTTGGCCGCGTCTTCAACCTTTTTCCCGGTATCTTTGTCCTGTTGAATCGTCCCTTCCGAATCCTTCACCGATTTGTTATCCGCCCCCGGCGTGTTCTCCACCGATCCTGGCAGCATCACGGTATATCCGCTGGGATAAATCATCGAGGTAAAGTGCATCAGGATCTCCGCCCGCCCGTGCCCATGTCCCGCCCGCTCTACGCGAGCAATCGTTCCCTGAATGTAAGCTCCAGCCGGAACCACCACGCGGTTGTCCATGACAAACGGAAACGCCGTCTCCGCGTAAACCGCATCGCCCTCGCGCGCATTCTTGGTCGAGATCGCCTGCTTCAGAGACAAAGGAATCTTCGTCCCCGCCGGAATCGTAACCACATTCGGATCAGTAGCAGCGCCCGCCGCTGGAGCACCAGCCACAGCCGACGCTGCAGCCGGAGCCTGCGCCGCGGAAGGGTCTGCAGGCTTCGGCGCATCGGCCGCTTGCCCGAACGCCATCCCCGTAATCAGAAGAACCATCAATGATCCGCGCATCTGCACCTCGGCAGGCAAAACGCTTCCCTCAATTAGCCTGAGATTACCACGGCTCACCGCTAGGATGCGGACTTTCCAGCGAGGGTTATCCCCGCAGATGTGCTGCCGCCTGAACCCCAGCGAACGAACTGAACGCACTTAAGGAAAAGTGACTGCAAGAAATCAAAGACGATCACTTCGACCAGATTGGGTGGAGCGGTTCGTGCTGCAGAATCTCGTTAACTTCTTTCGCTCCGGCCACGTCAGAGTCTTCGACGCGGCGAGACACAGCAAATGCGTATTTGCGGTTGCGCCCAAGTTCGCCAGGAACAATCGCCGCTCCACTGACAAAAAAGTCGCCATGCTCCACCGACTCCCACTGCGTCAAAGTGAAGACCATGATCGGAATATCCTGCCGCGGATTCGCCTTAGTCCAACCCGGATGCCGGATGTAGACGATCGGCCCCCGCTCAACCACACCTTTTTGTGCATCGGTAGCTTCCCACTGATCCGTGACAATTGTGTAGCCCTTCCATCCGTCTGGCAGTGAAAAGCGAAAACCGTACTTTATGTTCCGATATTCGAGAGCCTCTGTTGCGGGCTCCCCCGCCTTTTGTTCGGCCTGCTGCCCGGCCGCGCTCGAGGTTCTTTGCTGCACACCGGCAAGCACCAGCGGGATGACCACGCACATCATCGCCAGAGTGAGTGCTCCCAAAGTGAACTTCATTCTCAGACCTGCGCCTGACCTATCCAAATCCGCCTCACTTATAAATCAAGTATTTTTGCCGAACCACCCCAAACTTCTCCAACTCCTCCTGCCAGTCCTGCGCAATCCGCCGCGGATCCTTCCCCACCACCAGCCCATCCATAGCCGCCTGATTCACCAGCAACTCCGCCATTCGTTCCATCTTGAAATCTGCCGGATACAGTTTCCTCAAAGCCGCCGCCAACTCAATCCCCAACTCCGGCGCATCCAGCGCGTTCCTCTCCGTAAGAACAATATTCACTCCCTCGCACTTCACTCCGCTATAAATCGCAGCCGCTGGCGTGAACACAACCGGAACAAACCGCAGTCCCGCCATCCCCCGCCCATTCAAATAAGCAGCTAACTCCCGGCTCTTCATCCAGGGCGCACCCACCAACTCAAACGGAGTATCCGTCCCCCGCCCGACCGAAACATTGGTACCTTCAATCAAAGCCACGCCCGGATACAAAGCCGCCTCCGTAACGCTCCGCAAATTCGGCGACGGATTCACCCACCCCAGCCCGGTAGAATCAAACCAGTCCCCGCGCTGCCAGCCTTCCATAGGCACCACAGTAAGCTTGGCGTTGATTTTCCGTTCCGCGTTAAACATCTTCGCCAGTTCGCCCAAGGTCATGCCATGACGCACCGGCTCCGTCCAGTAATCAGTAAAGCTCTCATGCCCCGCGTCCGCCACTGGACCTTGCACAAACGACCCCGTAATCGGATCAGGCCGGTCCAGCACAATCACCTCAACCCCAGCCGCCGCCCCCGCCTCCAGAAAATAACCCAGCGTAGTCTCGTAGGTATAAAATCGCGCTCCCGCATCCTGAACATCGAACACCACTGCATCCAACGACTTCATCACATCCGTCGGCGGCCGCCGCGCCGCATCAGTAGCCCCATAAACGCTATAAACCGCAACTCCGGTAGCCGCATCCTTCGAATTACCAACGTCGGTCGTATCCACCGTCCCCGTAACCCCATGCTCGGGACTAAAAATCGCCTCAAGCGTTACTCCCGCAGCCCCAGCCAGCACATCAATCGTCCGCCGCCCCTCCAAATCCACACCCGTCCGGTTCGTCACGAGCCCGATCTTCTTCTTGCCACCCGCCACCTGCAGCACATCGAACCCATGCTCCTCCAGAACATCAATCCCATTCTTCACGCTGCCATTGCGCGTGCCCATGCGCCGCGCCGCGCTCTGTGCCTCGTTGTAACCAGTGATGCTCTCCCACCGCAAACCTTCCTTCTCGCTGGTAGTCAAAGGCAAGGCCGCCGCCACTGCCGTCGCCACTTTCGACCGCAAAGCAACCGCATTCCCCTTCCCCCGCGGATGCACGGCATTCGTCAGCAGAACGATGTATGTCTTAGTAGTCGGATCGATCCACATCGATGTTCCCGTAAATCCCGTATGCCCAAACCCTCCCACTGGCAGCAGATCCCCGCGATTCGACGAATACGGCGAATCAATGTCCCACCCAAACCCACGCAGCACCGGAGCCGACGGAGGCTGCTCCGGCCGCGTCATCTTCTCCACCGACAGTGCCGATAAAATCCCTCCTCCCCCATTCAGCAAAGCCTGCGCAAATTTCGCCAGATCATCCCCAGTAGAAAACAGCCCGGCCTGCCCGGCCACGCCGCCCATCCGCCGCACCGTCGGATCATGCACCACCCCCCGCAGCATCCGCTCATGCTCGTCATACTGCGTAGGCGCAATCTTTTCTATCCACCCAGCCCGCCCAGCCACCGGAGGCACATACCGGGTCCGCATCATCTTCAGCGGCAAAAAAATATGCCGTGCAGCATACGCATCCAGGGTCTCGCCCGACACCCGCTCCACCAGCGCGCCCAGCACAATAAAATTGATGTCGCTGTATGAAAACTTCGACCCCGGCGCATCCTCTGGAGTCGCCGCAAACGCCATCCGGTAAGCCGTCTCCTTCCCTTCCCAAGCCGTCTTCAAATCCAGGTCCGGCGCCAGCCCCGAGTAATGCGTCAAGAGTTGCCGCACCGTGATGTCCTGTTTTCCATTCTGCGCAAACTCCGACAAATACTTCGCCACTGGATCATTCAGCCGCACCTTGCCCCGCTCCACAAGTTGCATCACCGCCGTAGAAGTAACAATCACTTTAGTAAGCGAGGCCAGATCAAACACCGTATCCAAACTCATCACTTCGCGCCGCGGCTCTAGAGCCCGCAACCCATAAGCCTTGCGGTAAATCACGGCCCCGTCATGGCCAACGATCAGCACCGCCCCAGGAATACTCCCATCAGAAATTGCAGTCTGAATAACAGCATCGACGCGGGGCAAAGCGACCGCATGTGTGGGGACAGCCGCCCTCGGCTGTCCATCCGCGCGCAGCGCGGATTTCTCGACAGTAGCGCTGCTTCCTGCGCTCTGCGTGACCGCGAACGGCGCAATCGCCCCAGCAAGAGCGGAGAACAGCAACACTCCGCGAAGGAATACCGAATTTGTCCGAAAAGAAAGGATGCTCTGACTCTACACAACCCCGCCAGCATGACTCAAGAAACTCAAGTAAGGGAGTGCCCCTTATGCCATATCATGGATTCTTCGATGGCCTCACCAGAAACCTTATCGCCGCTGATCGAGAACTTCGAGCAGCAAGACCAAGTCTTCACCAATGCATTCTCCATCCTGCAAGAAGCCATCACGAACCAAGCCTTCCCCGCGGTCTCCATAGCAGTCACGTATCGCGGACGACTAATAGCCCTAAAAGCCCTGGGCCACCTAACCTACGAAGCGGGTGCCCCACCCTTCTCGCGTTCTTCGCGAGAGGGTGGGGATTTTGACCCCGCCGTCACCCCCACCACTCTCTTCGACCTGGCCTCCCTAACAAAAGTAGTGGCCACCACCCCCACAGCCATGCTCCTCTACGAACGCGGCCTCTTAGATCTCGACGCCCCCGTCTCCGCTATAGTCCCTGAGTTCATTCACGACGCCGCAAAAGATCCCCGCCGCCACGAAGTAACCGTCCGCATGCTGCTGTCCCATTCCTCCGGCCTGCCCGCCTACGAAAAGCTATACCTCAAAGCTCGCACCCGAGCCGAACTCCTCCACGCCGCCGTCGCCACCCCGCTACACGCAAATCCCAACGACCAAGCCGAATACAGCGACATCGGATTCATCATTCTCGGCGTCGCCCTCGAGCGCCTGGCCGACGAATCCCTCGACCGCTTCTGCCAGCGTGAAATCTTCGCCCCGCTCGCCATGACCAGCACAACCTTCAATCCCCCAACAGAAATCCACGCAAGAATTCCTCCCACAGCCGACGAAAGACCATCTGACGAATGTGGCGCGGGCGCCCTCGCCCGCGAAATGCCGGCGCCACAACCACCGCCAAGCGGAAGCCCAGCCCTCCGCAGCACCTTCCGGCAAAGAATAATCCAAGGCGAAGTCCAGGACGAAAATGCCTTCATCCTGGGCGGAGTAGCTCCCCAGGCCGGCCTTTTCTCCACCGCCCAAGATGTAGCAAAATTCGCCCACGCCATGCTCAACCCAGGCCACCCCATCTTCCGCCCCGAAACCGTAGCCATCTTCACCCGCCGCCAACCCGCTCCCCCAGCCACATCCCGAGCCCTGGGCTGGGACACTCCCTCCGCCCCATCGCAATCCGGAAAACATTTTTCCCAAAATTCCTTCGGCCACCTCGGCTACAGCGGAACTTCCCTCTGGATCGACCCCACCCGCCAACTCTCGATCACTCTGCTAACCAACCGCACCTGGCCCGACTGCTCCAATCAAGCCATAAAACACGTCCGCCCCAAATTCCACGACGCAGTAATCGAAGCCTTGATCGCAGGCTCATAGATCGGGAAGGGCACGACTCTTGTCGCGCGGTCAAAGATCAAAAAGCGATCGCGCTTCAGCCCCTGAGGTACATTTTTTCCATCAGCAGTTAGAATGAACACGCCCCATAAGGCTCAACTGTGAAACCCAAACCATCCTCACTCCGCCGTCTCCGCACCGAGCAACTCAACCAGGCCGCCGACGACTTAGACCAAAAGTCTTCTCTCGAAATTTCTCAACTCATCAACGCCGAAGATGCCACCGTAGCCCTGGCAGTAACCCGCGTCCTGCCGCAAATCGCCCGCGCCATCGATCAAGTCGCCGCCGCCCTCCGCCGCGGTGGGCGCCTGATCTACGTCGGCGCCGGAACCAGCGGCCGCATCGCCGCTCTCGACGCGGTGGAGTGCCAGCCCACCTTCAATACCGACCGCGTCCACTTCATCATCGCCGGAGGCGCCAAAGCTCTAGCCTCCGCCTCCGAGATCAGCGAAGACGATTCCAAAGCAGGCCGCCAGGAAATATCCCGCCGCAAGCCCACGAAAAACGACGTAGTCCTCGGTATAGCGTCCAGCGGACGCACTCCCTTCACCGTAGCCGCCATCACCGAAGCCCGCCGTCGCGGCGCACAAACCATCGCTCTGGCCTGCAATCCCAACTCTCCGCTCGAACGCGCCGCCAACTTCGCCATCGTCACCCAGGTCGGCCCCGAAATCCTCGCCGGATCATCTCGCATGAAGGCCGGCACCGCCCACAAAATGGTTCTCAACACCATCTCCACCGCAGCCATGACGCGCCTCGGCTACGTCTACGGCAACTTAATGGTCAACGTTGTCCCCAAAAACGAAAAGCTGCAACAGCGCGCCATAACAATCCTCGAACAAGCCACCGGAGCCAACCACGAATCGGCAACGCGCACCCTAAAAGCCTCCGGCAACCGCACCCCGATAGCCCTGGTAATGCTAGCCGCCAAAGTAACCCAGCCCCAGGCAGTAGCAGCCCTGAAAAAAGCAAAAGGCCACGTCCGCCAAGCCATAGCGATCGCCAAACCCATGTAAGTGTGGTGCGGGCGCCCTCGCCCGCGACTGCTTTCAGCAAATCAACTCACGTAGGAACAGCCGCATCGGCTGTCCAGTCAAGCGCAGCGAGACGCAGGTGCCGCCGATCCAAATCTCCTCTAGCCTGGTGCCTCTCGCGCGTTCTTTGCGCGAGAGGTGAGGATTTCCGCGTGCCTTCGCAGTGCAGGGTGAAAAGCCCTCCTCGCCCAACTGTACCCACTCCTCGCCGTTCTGCTATGATCCTCAACCGGAACCAACCCCTGCCCGTGTTTCCGAACTAGGAGCCATCTTCATGACGTCTCTCCAGAAATTTTACCCGCACCGCATTCTTCCAACCGCGCTCATCCTCTTTCTAGCCGCAGCTCTCATCGCGTCCACCCAACTGAGCGCACAATCCGGCCCCCCGGTAGCCGAGCGCCACGACGTAACCGAAACTCTCTACGGCCAGGTTGTCGTCGATCCCTATCGCTCGCTGGAAAACTGGCACGATGCAAAAGTAGCGCAATGGCTCAAGGGACAAGACGACTACACCCGCGCCACCCTGAACAACATTCCCGGACGCGAAAAACTCCTGGCGCGCGTAAAGGCTCTCGACACCGCCAGCACCCGCGTTCGCGAGGCGCAGGTCTGGGGCGGAAAAACTTTCTATCTCAAGGCTGACCCCGGAGCCGACAACGCCAAGCTCTACGTCAGCGATCAAGCCGGAGCCAAAGAACGCCTGCTGGTCGATCCCGAACTTCTCACCAAAGATGGCGTCCACTATTCCATCGATTATTTCCAACCCTCGCTCGACGGCACCTTAGTCGCTTACGGAATCTCTGCCGGCGGCTCTGAAAATAGCGTCATCCACATCCTCGGAACCGCCTCCGGCAAGGTGCTTCCCGATTCCATCGACCGTTGCCGCTTCGGTGCCATCGCCTGGCTCCCAGGCAACAAATCGTTCTTCTATAACCGCCTGCAAAAGCTCACGCCCGATATGCCTCCAACCGCCTTCGAGCAGCGCAGCCGTGCCTACCTGCATCAACTCGGCGACGATCCCGAACACGACCGCTTCGTCTTCGGTTACGCTTATTCACCCAACCTGAAAATCGACGACAACGATCTGAGCTTCGTCGCCTACTCACCGGCCTCCCCCTATTTCTTCGGCGTCGTCGCTCACGGAACCCAGAACGAGGCCACCGTCTACTACATTCCGTTCGATCAACTCAACTCATCCCCAATCCAATGGAAAAAGCTCATCGATGTGGATGACGCCGTCGTGCGTTACGACGTTCACAATGACGACCTCTATCTCGTCACCCACAAGAACAAGCCGCGCTATGAAGTAACCCGCACCAGCCTCAAGAACCCGGACGTAGCTCACGCCACAGTCGTCGTTCCGGCCAGTGAAGTCGTCATCCAGGAAGCTGACGTAGCCAGCGACGCCATCTATATCCGCGATCTCGACGGTGGAATCGGCCGCATGCGACGCCTTTCCTTCGACGGCCATATCGAATCCATCTCTCCCGGAGAAGGACTCTCTGTAGGCGCGATCTCGGCTACGCCCACCGAATCGGGAACCCTCGTCCACGTTGTTTCCTGGACCACCGCTCCGCGCTGGCTGACATATGATTCCAAAACAAAAGCCGCCGCTGACACCGGCATTCAACCGCCGTTGCCCATCGACACCTCGGGGTACGAAGCCGTCGAGGTCAAAGCCAAAAGCGCCGACGGCACCATGATTCCGCTCTCCATCATCCGCGCGAAAAACACCCAGCTCGATGGCAACCACCCCACGCACTTGGTAGGCTACGGCGCCTACGGAATTTCGTATGACGCCTACTTCGATCCGGTCTGGC
The DNA here is from genome assembly GCA_963850805.1 of uncultured Acidobacteriaceae bacterium. Taxonomy (GTDB): domain Bacteria; phylum Acidobacteriota; class Terriglobia; order Terriglobales; family Acidobacteriaceae; genus Sulfotelmatobacter. The sequence continues at coordinate 31,289 of CAWKNF010000008.1, forward strand.
TCGCGTGGCTCGAGCGCGGGGGCATAATCGCGATCGCGCACGTTCGCGGCGGCGGTGAATATGGAGAAGAGTGGTACCGCGCCGGCTACAAACTCACCAAGCAGCACACCATCGACGATTTCATCGCCAGCGCCCAATATTTGATCGCTAGCAAATACACCAGCCCGCAGCGCCTCTCCGGCGAAGGCACCAGCGCCGGAGGCATTCTCATCGGAGGCGCCATCACTCAGCGTCCCGATCTCTTCGCCGGAGCGTTGATCCGCGTAGGTTGCTCCAACACCACCCGCATGGAATTTACGCCCAACGGTCCCCCCAACATCGCCGAGTTCGGCACCGTCACCACTCCCGACGGCTTCAAAGGCCTCTACGCTATGGACGCCTATCAACACGTAAAAGATGGCACCGCCTACCCGGGAATTCTGCTGACCGCCGGCATCAACGACCCCCGAGTCGATCCCTCGCAGCCAGCCAAGATGACAGCCCGCCTGCAAGCCGCAACTTCAAGCAAGAAGCCAATCTTGCTGCGAGTAGATTACGACGCCGGCCACGGCATGGGATCCACCCGAGCCCAACACGATCTCGAGTTCGCCGACGAAATGTCCTTCCTGCTCTGGCAAGACGGCGACCCCGCCTTCCAACCCCCGAAGACCAACGCAATGAAGTAGAAAGTTATGCGGGTGCCCCACCTTATCGCGTTCTTCGCGAGAGGGTGGGGATTTTGATCTCCCAGCCACTTTTCGACTCCCGCCCAAGAATATGCTTATGATTTTTGTCATTCCGAATCGGGCTGAAAGCCCGGGGAGGACCCTGCTTTGCCCCGCATCCTCTCAATTACCCACCCGCCCCTCAATTCCCCGCTAAAATAAGCCGTTACCCCGAACTCCCAACCCAATGGATAAACTCGTAATCCGCGGCGGCGAACCTCTCCTCGGCACCGTCCGCGTGAGCGGAGCAAAAAATGCCGCCCTCCCCTGCATGGCCGCCGCTCTCCTAACCGACGAGCCGGTCATTCTCGAAAACATTCCGCAAGTCCGCGACATCCAAACCACGCGCAACCTCTTAGCCGCCATGGGAGCCGAGGTCGAACTAGGCTACGGACGCGCCCACCACCGCACCACCCTCAACTGCAAAAATCTCGCCAGCCCCGAAGCCTCCTACGAATTAGTAAAGACCATGCGCGCCTCCACCCTGGTCCTCGGACCGCTGGTAGCCCGCTGCGGCCGCGCCCGCGTCTCCCTCCCCGGCGGCTGCGCCATAGGCCAGCGTCCCATCGACATGCACATCAAAGGCCTCGAACTCCTCGGCGCAAAAATCACTCAAGACCACGGCTACGTAGAAGCCACCGCCACGCGCCTCCGCGGCGCAGAAATCGTCTTCGACAAAATCACCGTCACCGGTACCGAAGATCTCCTGATGGCGGCCACTCTAGCCGAAGGCGAAACCATCCTGCAAAACGCCGCGCAAGAACCCGAAGTAGCCGACCTCGCCGCCCTCCTGAACAAAATGGGAGCCAAAATCCACGGCGCAGGCACGCCCACCATTCACATCAAAGGCGTCGCCAAACTAAAAGGCGCAAAGCACCGCATCATCCCCGACCGCATCGAAGCCGGCACCTTCCTGATCGCCGGAGCCTTAACCGGCGGCGACCTCAACATCTCCGCCTGCGATCCCACTCACCTCGACGCCATCCTCAGCAAACTCAAACAAGCCGGAGTCAAAACCAAATCCACCGCCACCAGCGTCCGCGTCATGGGAGACAATCCCTTCACCGCCTCCGACCTATCCACCGAAGAATATCCCGGCTTCCCCACCGACATGCAGGCGCAATTCATGGCCCTGGCCACGCAAGCCGAAGGCACCAGCATCATCACCGAAAATATTTTCGAGAACCGCTTCATGCACGCGCAGGAATTAGTCCGCATGGGCGCCAACATAAAAATCGAAGGCCGCCGCGCCGTAGTCCGGGGCAAAACCCCGCTGAGCGCCGCCGCAGTCCTGGCCTCCGACCTTCGAGCCTCAGCATCGCTGGTCTTGGCTGCATTAGTAGCCGATGGCGAGACGATAATCGACCGCGTCTATCACATCGATCGAGGCTACGAAAAAATAGAAGAGAAGTTAAAAGCCGTAGGCGCCCAAATCCGCCGCATCGGCAACATGCTCCCCTGAGGCCGCGGCGAAATAAATCTCCAACGCTAAAACAAAAACTTCAGCGCCACCTGAATCACGCGTGGACCGACATCCGACTGGATTTGCCCGAACGTCGGCGACTCAATGTCGCTTACCGGCAGGCGGAAATTGGTATGGTTCAGCAAGTTAAACAATTCTCCCCGGAATTGAAGTTCTTTGGATTCCGTCAGCCGAATGTTCTTGAAGGCCGACGCGTCCCAGTTCACGTATCCCGGGCCCTGGACAACGTTCCTGCCTTCATCCCCGAATACCTCGAACCGTCCTAGAGGATCCGGTTGCAGTTGCTGAAAAGCCCTCACGTTGAACCATTCCTGCGGCGTCCGCGGGCCGGAGTTTGGGTTCCCAACCAGATTCGGACGGTTGGCCGAAAATCCCGTGATCTCCGGTGCCTGCCCTTGTAGCGAAACGTCGTTCGAGTCGAATACAGTAAACGGCCCGCCACTCATGGCCGTCACAATTCCGTTCAGCTGCCAGTTGCCGAAAATGTGCCCATACCAGGTGCTGGAGTGTTGCAGGAACGGCAGGCTCCACTGATAACTCAGCACGAAACGATTGTGGGAATCGAACATGGAGCGGCCGCGCTCGGCTGCAAGATCAAACGGATCTTGTGCCAGATCGTTTTCTCCGGCAACGGGTTGCGAAGCAGAGCCGGTAATGTTGAAGGAAGAAACGTCATCGATCGAATGCGCCCAGGTATAAGAAGCAAGAAACGACACGCCGTGGCCGAAACGCTTGCGCAGGCTGGCTTCCAATGCGTGATAACTGGAGTTCGCGACACTGGCGATCTCGCCGACCGAACTGTAAACGCAAGGGATATTGGGACCCGAAGTCAGCGTGCATCCGGAATAGAGGCGCCGCTGGTTCACGTTGTTTTCGTTGGAAATCGGACACGGGTTAGCCACCGAACAGCCAGTGCTGGTGGTGTCCACGCCGGGGACGAAGACTGGTGGATTGCCTTCAATAAATCGCGGCAACCTCACACCCATCGTGCCCACGTACCCGACCTGAAAGAGCCAGTCCTGGCCGAGAGAATGCTGAATGTTCAGATTCCAATCTTGTGCGTAGGGCAGATGCAGGTTTCGTGCGACCACAAGCAGAGTCATTGGCTTGGGGAAAGCCTGACTGAAAGGATTCGGCATATAAAACGGATTGGCAAATGAGTTCACGGGAAAACTGATTTGCTGAGTCTTCAGGTAAGGAGGAGCGCTGACCGGATCCTGCAGCGGCCCGCCTTCGCCCGTGTAGTAGGGCTCGTAAAAAATTCCGTAAGCAGCACTGACCACGGTTTTGGAATCTCCACGCGGGTCCCAGGCAACTCCGAAGCGCGGAGCAAAAGCGGTTTTCTGCGTTGGAATCAAGCCCGCGGGCACACCCGGATCGCCGGGATAAAGAAGTCCCGCCGGAGCGCTGGGAAGTACTTGGGACTTCGCTCCGGGAACGAAGAGATTTACCTCGTTGTGCCTTTCAGTTGAGGGGAAGGGCAGCTCCCAACGAAGTCCCAGGTTCAACGTGAGGCGGGAACTGACCTTATAGGTATCCTGGCCGTAAGCGTCCAGCGCTCGGTCGCGGATTTCACGGGCAAAGTTACCTCCGCCTTGCAGAAAAACCACGGGATTGCCCGACAGAAAGTTGGCAAACCCATCGTTGTAGATAAAATTCTCGAATGAGGGAATGCCGGCGAATACAAAAAAACCGTTGGTGGCGATGCCCTGCAAGGCATTGATCTGGTCTCGCCGGTAGCCTCCGCCAAATTTGAATTCGTGGCGGCCGTGGATCCAGCTCAAAGAGCCCGAGAGGTCAAAGGTATTCTGAAACGTGTTGCGCGGTCCCGTGATGGGGTCGCCCACCGAGGCATATCCCCCGACCTGGATAAACGGAGGTCCGACTGCCGAGGCCAGCGTGGGGGCATACTGGAAACCCAAGTCCGCCGGCGACTCATGATTCAAGTGCTCGTCAAGCAGAAACTTATTGCGCAGATACGAAAAGCGGGCCACGCCGATAGTGGTTGACGAAAAGATGTGCGTCTCTTGCGCGACAAAGTTTTGCGCGCGATCGTCCTCACCCACGGGGAAACCCGGGACATTTGCTCCAATCGGCGAAAGTGGATCTGTCGTCGGCCCCGCGCTGAACATGTATCGGAAATTCAATGTGTCCGCGCGCGAAAGATAATGATCCAGACGCACTCCGAATTGGTCGGTATTCGCGCTTAGGGTCTGCGTGGCGACGAATCCATTTTCTCCCTGATTCGGCGCCGGAAAGAACGGCAACAGATTCGCCGCAATCGGATCAATGGGCGTGAAAAGCGTCATTTGATTGAACGGCACCGATGTTCCAAAAAACGTGAGCTGCCCATTAGGATCGGGTTGCCCTTGCGAGTTCACACAGAGACCGCTGGTCTGGTTAATGGAATCTCCGGTGATGGAGCTGCACAGCTGCGCAAAATTGCCCTGCCTCTCCGTCGCAGATGGAACAGTTGCCGGCACGGTCTCGCCTTGCCGGTTTCGGAAGCCTTCGTAGTACCCGAAAAAGAAGGTCTTATCCTTAACAATCGGTCCGCCGAACGTGGCGCCGAATTGGTTTTGCTTCAACGGCTGCACGCTTTGTGTGAAGTAATCGGACGAATCCATTGCGTCGTTGCGAAGAAATTCCCATGCGGCCCCATGAAATGAGTTGGACCCCGACCGCGTGACGATATTAGTCGTGGAGCCCGTATTGCGTCCAAACTCCGCATTCGCGTTATGGCTGAGAATCTTGAACTCGGCAATCGCGTCGATGGGTGGCTTGAGTACGAATCCACCATCCACAGAACTTTCATTGTCGGCGCCGTCAATCATAAAATTGTTCGATTCAGGCCGCTGCCCGTCGACGGCATAAGCCTGGTTCTGTCGTGCCGGGCCGCCAGCTTCGAGCAGTCCGGGAGTCAGCGGCACCACGCCAGGCTGAAGCAGTCCGAGTTGAGAAAAGTTCCGCCCGTCCAGCGGGAGGTCGAGAATCTCGTGCTCCATCACGGTTTCGCCGAGGCTGCTGACTGTGCTCTGCACCAAAGCCGCATTGGCACTCACTTCCACCTGCTGGGTCTCCGACCCGAGCTTCAGGTGAATGCCGATCGTCGCCGTCTGGTTCACGTCCAATGAGATACCTTGCCGCAAGTACGTCTGGAAGCCTTTCGCTTGGATCTCTAGCTGATAATGTCCGATCGGGAGTTCGACCAGTACGTACTCTCCCAGACGGTCCGTAATCGCAACCCGTGTCAAGCCGGTTTCGATCTGCTTTGCGGTAACAGTAGCGGCCTGCACAATCGCGCCGCTCGGATCGCTCACAGTTCCGCGAATGCTCCCCGTGATTTGCTGTCCCGCAACATTCAAACTTACGAGATTCAAAGCTGCAAAGATTATCGGGAGCACACAAAGCTTTCCCAGACTACTCACGCTTTTCCCCATTCTCCCCCTCGAATCGCTCCTGACGCTGAGATGAAAAAGCTCAGGCCAGCAAAGAGTTCAAGATCTCGTCCACAGAATTCTGAAGTGCGGCGATTATAGGGATGTGCAGCGGCGGGTCAATAATAGGAAAGAAGTATTCGCGTCCGGCACGACAACTCCGTCCGTGTTCGGCAAACTATCCTGCAAGGAGCGAAGCGACGCGGCCGGACAGTTCGTGGGCAAGTAGGCGGCGAATGCGCCTGCCACCGCCAGCGCCAGCGCCAAAATAAATCGGGCCGCCCGAAAGCGGCCCGTTATTTTTTGGCCGAAGCCTGAAGCCCGACAGCCGAAGCCCGAATTAGTCTCCCGCCACAGGCTCGGAAACTTCCGGCTTCGCAGCATGCGCCCCGTTCCCGTTAGTCTTGCCCAGCGCGCCCAGCGGAATGAATCCGTTCTCGGCAACTGCGGGTTTCTCCTTCAACACAACTTCGCGATAAAGCGAAGCCATGCGAGCGTTGTAAGCCTCGTCATTCTTCTGCGGACCACGATGTCCCGGAACCGGGGTTTCAGAATGATCTACAGCCAAAGCCGCCTTAGCGTCCCGCGCCCGCTTCTTCTCTTCCCGAGCGTTCTTAGCAATGCCCAACTTGTCCAGATCGTGCTGCAACTCGGTCGTCACAATGTTTTCGCGCAGCAGCAGTGAGTGCGTAGCGTCGTCCATCTGCACTTTCTTCCCGCCCGCAAAAATTTCGTGCCGCCCATGCTCTTCATACCACTTGGTAAGCGTGGCCGTCATATGCATCTTCTCAATGATGTTCCGCCACCCCACGCCAGTGTTGTAAGCGCAAAACGAAATCTCCCCTTCCTGCGTCGCATAAGGGATAATGCACTGCTCCGTCCGCCGGAAGTCATAGTTAAACAGATCCTGAAACCACATCCCGGCAATAAACAGGAAGTTCCACCGGTCCTGCCGCCGCTTCATCACATCGTCGACCGTCCGGTCCGGACCAACCTTCCCATAATTCTTTCCCGTAGCGTTAAAGTTCTTATCAAACTTCCGCAGCAGATCCATCAACTTGAAATGCGTAGGCGCCTGATACGGATCGTAGTTCTTCATCAAACACAGAGCCATCCCCACCACTGTAAGGAACTTCCCTCGCGCCGCATCGTTCACCTTGGCAATATCCTTAGCCAGTTGATCGCCTGCCAAAAACGCGGTAACCGGCACCGCCTCCTTAGTCTCCTTATCAATCATCACCGCCATCCCCGTCCCGCAATTAGGATGGCAACCACACGATAGTTGACCCCAGTCGTTTTTCACGTCGTTGGCGTGCATCAGGTCGGCCCAATCGCTGAAGGTTCCCATGAAGCTGATGGGGAACCAGTCGCGGCTCGGCTCGCCCAGGCCGGTTTGATTCTTTACGTCGTGGGCTAGGTGAGACAGCGTGTAGCGCTGGGCTTGGCGGCGGTCGTCGGTTACGGCTTCGTCGCGCCCGGTGAAGCTTACTGGCTGGAACGAAAGGAAGCTGATCGTCTTCGGATTGTCCAGCGCGAACTTGATGATTCTTCCTACCTGTTCGTTGTTGATGCCGTTTACGATCGTTACTACTGGGACGATTTCTACTCCGGCTTTGTGCAGGTTTTCGATTGCTTTTAGTTTTACGTCAAAGAGGTTGCCTACCATGCGGTGGGCGTTGGCGGCGTTGCCGATTCCGTCGAATTGGAGATAGGCGTAGCGCATGCCGGCTTCTACTGCCTGCTGGCAGAACTCAAAACTTTTTGCGAACTCGATTCCGTTCGTCGCAGCTTGCACGGAGTTATATCCGACTTTTCTTGCGTAGCGGACCGCGTCCAGGAAGTATGGGCTCAACGTCGGCTCGCCACCGGAGAACTGCACACTCATCTGCCGGCGCGGCTTGATGGTGATGGCGTTGTCGAGCATCTGCTTGATTTCTTCCCACTGCAGTTCGTGGACGAAGCCGACCTGGTTCGCGTCCATGAAGCAGGGATCGCACATCATGTTGCAGCGGTTGGTCAAGTCGATGGTCAGCACCGAGCCGCGTCCATACTTCACAGTCGAAGACCCGTGATGATGCAGCTTCTCGTCATTGTGCGCGGCGATGTCGCGGCCGGGGAAAACGTCTTCCAGGTGCTTCGAGAAATCGGTGTCGATCGACATCACATCTTCGAAGTGGCCGTGCTTCGGGCAATCTTTCACCATCAGAATCTTGCCGTCGCGCTCGACGATGGTGGCCTTGATCTCTCCGACTTTTTCGTTCATCAGAACTTCGTGCGGGAGTTTGCCGTCGAGAATCTGCTGCCGGATTTCGGGCACACACTTCGGGCACAGCGAATCGGTGGAGCGGGGCCAGCCCAGCGGCGGCTTCGACTTTTCGTAGGACTTGAGCAGAGGCTTGTCGGACCACTTCGGCGTGGGCGACACGCCGGGCTTGATGCGGTTCAAACGGTCGAACACAACCCACGCACCCTTGGCGGCGGCAACGGCTGCTTTTTCTACGTACTTGATCGGCTTGCGCATTAGCTTTTAGCTCCTGGCTTTTAGCTCTTGGCTTCTTAAGTCTTGGGGTGTTTGGTCTGGGAACAGCTCGGCGGAAACTTGCCTTCAATTCGCTTGAAATCCCTAGCCCACACAACCCAGTCTGCAAAACCCAATTAACTGTGGCTCTCCCCTGGGAATTGAAACCTGGTTCATACACTTTTCCCTGGGTGTTTATCTAATGGTGATGTTATTGGAGGGTAAGGAGTTGCGCATCTTTATCCCAACGAACGGGAGAAAAACGGGGTTTAGCGGGGATATGGGGGATTGGGTGGGGTAAGTTGTTGAAAGGAAAAGGGGCTTGCTGGCTTCGGCAGTTGCTGGCGGGTGTAAGATGAATCGATAGCGAGGTGAGTCATGGCGCAGATGACGCAGCAGGTCTCGGAATTGTTGGAGAAGGCGCTTACCCTTTCTCCCCAGGAGCGCGGACTGCTGATTGATCGTTTAATTGAAACCTTTGACGACGAGCCTGCTGAAGAAGGCGTGGAAGCGGCGTGGGACGAGGAGATCAAGCGCCGGGTCGACGACATTCGTTCGGGAAGGGTGGAGACCGTTCCCGGCAAGCAGGTGCTTGGCCGATTGAAGGCTCGGCTGCGGAATGGCCGGGGCTAAGGATTATCGGCTTCACCCGCTGGCGTGGGAGGAAGTGGAGGAAGCCGACAGTTGGTACTTATCGCGCAGTTATGACGTCAGCGTGGAATTTCTAAGCGATTTGTACGCGGCGGTTGAAGATATCTCGCAAGCCCCGCAGCGCTGGCCGAAATATATTTATGGTACGCGCCGGTTTGTCATGAAGCGCTTTCCCTTCTCCGTTGTTTACCTGGACGATCCCGAATTAGTCCCGAATTAGTCACTATCGTGGCGGTTGCGCACAGCAAGCGAAGGCCGGGTTATTGGAAGGATCGGCTTTAACTGTTGCCCAAGCGTTCCCGCCGATGAATGGATATGCCAAAGAACTTTCGGGAGTTGCGGGCAAAGATGTCGCCGGAGTCGCTGGAGCGTGCTCGCGTTCTGGCTGAGAAATACCGCGCGGAGGTGCCATTGAATTTGCTGTGCGAGGCGCGGGAGATGACGCAGGTGCATCTGGCAAAGATTCTGGGAGTGAATCAAGCGGCAGTGTCGAAGCTGGAGCGGCGGGCCGACATGTACGTGAGCCACGTTGCAGAGCTTTGTTAAGGCGATGGGCGGAGAGTTGAAGATTACGGCGCGGTTTCCGGAGGAGACTGTCGAGATTAATCAGTTTGAGGATGTGAAGAAGGCGGAGCGGGAGTAGTTGGTTGCAGTGGTGGATACGCGGAAAGTCATTTCCAGATGCATTTGGCATGCGCCGGGACAACGGCCTCTGGGACCGCGTCGCTGGCCTCGACGGGTTTATGGCAGAAAAAGCAATTCAGAGGCTGGTTGCCTCGCGCCGAGGCCGGTACAGCTTGTTGCGTAAAGGTGACTTTGTCGCTGACATGTTTGCCATTGAACTGGTCAACAAACACAACCTTGCTTCTTAGCTTACGGCCGGACTTCGCCTTGATGGGCAGCAGAGACATGTGAATTACCTCTTGGTCGCCATTAAGGGCCATCGACCACAACTTCAGGCACGAGCGTCGTCGCCTCCTTAGTCCCCTTAAGGTAAGCGCGCTTGATATGTGCAGACAAGTTCTGGTCGTCGTGCGCGAAGTTCATTGCTACCATCACATTCAGTGTTGGGATGTTTCCTATAGCACCGATGCTCCACTTTTGGTGGAGGGGGTTGCCAGGCACTAAACGAAGGTCGATGCGATTCTTGCGCAGTGGAACGAGAGTCGCCACGTGTGTCGTCAGAACTGCACCGGAGAGAGCGAAGGCCAGGATGAGCAAGGGTCGTAACGGCTGTTCCCAAGCTGTTATTCCCAGAGGATGCGCGAAGAACAAGACTATTCCCGTAGCGACGAAAACCCCGACCATCGAGCGCCATGAGTATTTCCCGATGGCGCTTAAAAATGGCTCCCAGCTACTCAAGCCGCCGCGCCTTTCGGGCTTGGCTTCCGAGCTCTCAGTATTCGGTAATAGCTTTCGTTTACATCTCGATTATCCCAACTAGCGCGGATGTGCGCGGTCAAATCGGGCAAATCCTTCTGAAGGGTGCTCCGCCACAGCTCTTTTTTATACGGGAGTACCCGGAGCACATTGTCCACGTCGAAGACGCGCGCCGTCCCTTCTGCCTGTATCAGGGCGACGGGCTTATCATTCGCAAGCCTCATGCCGAGTTCGAACAGGACGTTCGGATTGTGCTCTGTGAAATCGCAGACGCACATGTCCGCATCCAGAATCTCGTTGACGATCGTGGAGTGGATCATCTCAGTGCCCTGGCGGTTCGCGGTTTTCACCTCGAATCCTGCATCGCGCGCGCCGGGGATTATGAGGCTGTTGAGAACTTCGTCGAAGAAGCCCTTCGAAATGGCGGTGGTTTTCTCCACGAACGGCATAATGACAAAGCAAACGAGCCCTGTCTTCTGCTTAGGTTCACCGAGGACGATTACCTCCGAACCCCCCTGTTGGGTAGTGGGCGCTCCGTTCTTTTCATGTAGCGATTCGGTGTCGATACCGGAACTGAGCCCGACGTATTCGGCGTTTTGCTTGAATAGTACGGAGAACTCCTCGTGAAACTCCGGCGGAAGGTTGAACTTGCTCTGTAGAGTGTTACCGAGGTATTGCATTTCCGGTAGCTTGCCGCCTTTGTAGTGTTCCAGAACTTGCTTAAAGACGTCGATCGAGAGAAAGGCTTTCCGTTTAGCCGCGAGTTCCTCATCTGGGCTTCCACTGTAGACAAGTTCGCGACCTAAGTTCGTCAGCGACACCAAACCCTTCGCATTTGTGCCTTCGGTCAGCCCGAAGCGCTTGGATGCTAGCAGCGTATAAGTGAACCCGACACCCTTCGCCGAGATGCCGAGAACGGTCGCGATCTGACCTGCCTCCCAAGGGTTTCCCCCGTTCTTGTCCTTTATTGCTCGCGCTACGGCGATGGCTTTTTCAAGAGGCACACGCGGGTACGGGCGCTGGGGCGCGGAAACCCTGTGGCCTTTAGTTTTATTTCGCTTCTTTCTCGACTTACTCTTTGCATCAGCGGGCTTCTTGTCTTTCGCTGTAGCGCTTGAGATTGGTGTAACTTCGACCCCGTCGGTCATAAAGGACCTCATTGCGTGGCAGACGTAAGTGGCTCTTGCATATAATCCTACGACCAGGCGCACTCCGCACGCAACGATCGACTCAGAATGGGCGGCACAGACCAACAAGCGCCGCGTAAAGCCTGTGGGTGGAGCAGCGCAGGTGCTGGCGCGTTAAGATTCCAAGATCGCCCGCTCCAAAACATTTCCACAGCTACGGTGTGACATCTGACCTTGTGCCCGCCATCGAACTTGCGCGATCATGGTCGAGGCCGTGACGGTCGGGAGGACCCACGTCGTCCAGCCCCTAAGTCGTTTGCTCTCTAGATTTTGATATCTAAGCCCTTTACCCGCCGGATTTTGCGGGGAATTTCACCGTAACCTGATGACTCTAAAGATTAGGGGGGAGGGGGGGGCCCCCTGAACAAACGGCGAAGCCCACGTAAAGGGGCCCGCGAACCAACCATCACTGCAGAATTTATTTCCGACGAGGAATTCACAGCCTACAGTGGATCAAAAGCTAAGGACAAAGTGTCCGCCCAAACGGGATGGTATGAGCAAATGTGAACATCGCTGGCTGGCGGAACGGCGCATCATGTCTTCAGATCAGAGGGCATGGGATGACTGCAATCGGGATTTGCTTGGGCGTGTTGGCCGTGGTGTTTGCAGCCGTGATGTCTTACCGCATGCGGCTGAAGCCGCAGATGGCGGGATATGCATCGCAGAGAATGTGTCCGGCATGCGGGTTGATCACGCCGCGGGCGAAGGCGGCGTGCCTGGAGTGCGGGAAGGTGCTGGTCAGCGCTCCGGTGGGGCGGCCGGGCCGGGAGTGAATTTAGGTGTTCGGAATCGGAACTTTCGTGTAGGGGCAGGGTTGATTCCTTAGGTATCAGTTATAGCGATGCTGGCATCTAATCGGCAGGGTGGAAGAGACTGCAATGTCAGTTTTCGACGAAAAATATCGCGTGGTGCGAGTGGAGGGCGACCGCCTGCTGTTGCGCGGAGTGCACACCGGCGATGTGCTGACTATTCTGAACTCCGAACCTGAAATTCCGCTTACGCAGGAAGAATATCCGGTCGGGAAATTGATTGCCCTGACCGACCCGTCTGGTGCGCCTCTGAATTGACGAGGCTGCTGTCATTTTCCAAATTTATCCAAACAATTAAGCTAGAATTCTGACATCCCTCAGGAGGACGCTTGCGCTGCGGACGATGCGGCAATGAGAACGACGACACGAACCGCTTCTGCGGAATGTGCGGAGCGGCTCTGGTTGCGGCAAAGCAGGCTGGCGGGCAAGTGAGCGGAGTTAGCGCGGAGCGGCCAGCGCCGGCGGTTTCTGGGTCGGAAGCTCGGTCCGATGCGTGGCCTAGCACGCGACCGGTGATCAGCGGAGGACCGTCGTTACTGGGATTGAACCTGCCACCAAGTGATGCGGGATCGGAGCGGGGTGATCGTGGGCGCGATGCGCTGCGGCCGTCTTCCGACCTGGGCTATCTTCTCGAGGATGAGAATGAGCCGCGGAGCGGCTGGGGCAAGTGGATTCTGGTCGTGGTGGCGCTGGCGTTGGCGGCGGGATTCGGTTACCTGCACTGGAAAAGCGGCGGGTTCGACTGGCTGAACGCGGCCGATAAGAAACCGGCAGCCACGACCGCGCAAACGCCGGACTCTGGACAGAGCGGTACGGATTCCGGAGCGACTGCGAGCAGTGCGGCTCCGCAGCTTGGCGCCAGCGGAGCTGGGACCGGTGTTCCTGCGGCAGGCGCGGCGAGCGCGGGGGAATCTGGCACGCCGCAAACGACTTCTTCGGAGACCGCTCCTTCGCAGCCTTCTTCCCCGCAGAGTTCTGGGCAAGGCACACCTTCGCAGGGCGCTCCGCCGCAGAGCGCTCCTACAATACAGAGCGTGCCTTCGCAGAGCAGTGACCAGCAGAGTACTCCGCAGAGTAATGCGGGCGATTCGCGTGCGCCGGGATCTGCGTCACAAGCGGGCAGTTCTGATTCCGACACGCGATCGGCAGCGGCGGAGGCTTCGCCGAGAGCAGTCGCGCGCAAGCCTGTGGCGGCGAAGCCTGCCTTGGCGAAACCTACTGCGGCGAAACCTGCTGCGCCGAAGTCAGTCGATTCCGTGACTGAGGCGGAGCGCTACATCTATGGACGCGGAGCGGCGCAGGATTGCGATCACGGGTTGCGGCTGCTGAAGCCAGCGGCGGAACAGTCCAATGTGAAGGCTATGATTTCTTTGGGCGCGCTGTATTCTACTGGAACGTGCACGCCGCGGGACTTGCCGACGGCTTACCGGTGGTTTGCGCTGGCTCTGCACAAGGAGCCGGATAATCAGGTGCTACAGACTGATTTGCAGAATTTGTGGAGCAAGATGACGCCGCCGGAGCGTCAGTTGGCAATTAAATTGAGCCAGTGAGGTCAGTGGTCAGTGGTCAGTGGTTAGTGGCTAGTTGTCGGCGGAGCTGCTCGGGCGGCGCTGGTTTCTGTTGAGGCCGATTCGGTCTCAGCTAAATTGATAATTTCTTAGCAACTTCAGGACACGCGTTTGCGGAGTCTACACAGTCCCCCTCACCAAAAAAAACGGGGCTGACGGTTTATGTATGAAGTCCGTCAGCCCGAAGATTGCGAGCCCTAGGTTCGGCCCAAGTTACTGGAGGTTACTTTGGTGACCTTGCGGCCAGCGGTAACATCCGGTTAACTGCTATTTCTACATCGGCGGTTGTTGTTGGCCGGTGCATTTGGCTTGCAGTTGTTGTTGTGGTGGGCACGTAATGATCGGGCCTCCGTCCGGGGTGGGAACCTGAGGAACGGCAGCTGCGACGTATGTGCCCACTAGTCCTAGCATCAGGATCGAAATCCTGACTGCGTGCTTCATGGGTTCACTCCTTCCGCGCCATAGTTGCCCTAAAAACAGGGCAGTGTGGCGTGGAGAGGAATTATACGGCACGAGTCAAGTCCCTCCGCAGGAATTCCTTATCGGGCAGATGGAGTCCCTCCTTCCGAGCCAACGTTTCGCGCCCCAGCACGTCCCGTGAGGCCCGGAAATATTGGGGAAACTCCAGTTTTCTAAGGTGTTTCCCTTATATGAATGGGAAGATTGCGGACGAGGTCGAAGGTCGGCTCAAAAGCGGCGAAACATTTACGAAATCCGGAATCGGGTCGGCACGAATACGAAAGAAAGCCCAAAGCAGACGGCGTTGCAGATCGGCTAGTTACCGCTTGGATCCGAGCCGTTCAACCAGTCCAGAGACGCTCAGGCTGTTGAGCGGTATGGCCGCGGCGCCGGACGTGGCGTTCGCCGCACTTCCGTTTTCTGCGGCAAGCGACGACGGGGGCTGAGTCCGCGAGAGCGCCCGGTCGACCATCCCTTCGAACATTGGGATCAAGGAGTCCCCAGGCAGCGGGTGCTGGATGTCAGACAGGCTCTGCTCCCAGCGCTGGGGCCGCAGCAGCGTTGAGGCAGCGTCGCGGGCAGGGCTCTTCGCTACGGTGTAGCCCAGCCAAATGAGTAACGTGGCATTGTAGGCGCCCATATTGATCAGGTTCATCGCGTTATTGCCCAAGTGATCGCCCACCCAGGACGCGATCAAAACCAGTTCCACCACGGCAAAGGCGCCGAAGCCCAGAGCGATGCCGAAGCTGTGCTGCCGCCGGCTTACTCCCAGATAGCGGGCAAAGAACAACAGGAAAAGCACCATCCCGACTTGAATGATGCGTACGCAACGCTGGGCGGTCATGATGGCCTGCACCCACGCCGCGAGATCCGACGAACTGGTGGAAACCGATACCACGCCAGCCACCAGAAGCATTACCAAACCCGCCCACTTGAACAGCACAGTGCCCAGATCTCGCAGGGTGTGGAAGGGACGGAAGACATCGAGAAAGGCCTCATGAATCACCATGAAACCCAAAGCCACGCTGATTGCCGTGCTGATCCAGGAAACGTAAAAGATGGCGGGATAGTAATAGCGGTAAATCGGAAAGACCACCGCGAAGGTCATGATCTGGGTGACGATGTAGGCAAAGAAGAATTTGAATGGGCGGTGCTGTCCGCGGCGAAGCATAGCTATGGCTATCACCGTTTGGAGAACGGGATGTGCAAACCAGAGAGCGTAATACAGAATTCTGATTTTCTCGCTCATCGGAAAAATTCTCTTAAGCCCTTAGCTTCCCGAACAAAAACCGCCGCCACGAGCCAGGTTTGCGGCACCCAACCGAAATAAGACTCTTCTAGTAGTAAGAGAAAGTTAAACTCTTTAGCCCAAGTGTTCAATGTACTCAGGTAACCGAAAGTAACGTTACCTTCGTGCCATATTGGTACCGCTGTGAGGCGGGAACTTGACGGAAGGTCTTTCGCACCGCGGCTGGATCCTGCTTACTCGCCGATGAAGATGAAGTACGACGAGTTCCACAGTGCCGTGGGCAAGCTGCCTCGCGGCCGCGCGGTAAGTACGATGTTGTATTCTCCGGCGCTGCCCAGGTTCAAGTCTCGTAGCACATTTTCCCGGAGGACAGCTTGCTTTCCGGATCGCGGCGTTCTTTCTCCTGCTGCCGGAAGATCTGTGTGCGCTTCGATTATCGCCAGCCGCGCTAGAAACTCGTGCAGATCGGTGCTGCGGGCGTGCCCGGAGACTACAAATGAAACCTCGGCATCCTGCGAAGAGAAGTGCCATGCCAGTGACGCTGCCAAGTTCACCGCCCGTTCGTACGTCGGCTCGGAGATCAGGCCCGCCGCAGGATTGTCGAATACGATGCACAGCTTGCGTTCATCCTCGCGGCTGAACTCACGCACTTTCAAGGAGCCGGACTTGGCTGTCGCCTTCCAGTCCACGTGGCGCGCCGAGTCCTCCGGCATGTATTCGCGAATGCTGTGCAAATCGGAGCCGCGTCCGCGCACAAAACTTTCCCACTCCCCACGCACCAGGGGCAGGATTTCAAACAACTCGTCGGGGGGCTCAATCGCCGGATAGACGAGAATCTCGCGCTCGAGGGCAACTTCCCGAGTTTTGGTAAGAAAGGCGAATGGAAAGCGCGTGGCCACGCCGAAACTCGATTCGCAATAGCGCCCACGCCGCGCAAAACGCAGCTCGAGGTCAGCAGTCAGATCGGCTCCCGGCGGCAGATACGGAAAATAGATCATGCCTTCGAAAATTCCCGGGGGCGGCGGCTGGACCTGGACGCGCCTCACGCTCCAGTCGCGCAGCCGCACCCACTGATTCTCTGGAGCGCGGTCGAGCGGAAACGTGAATGTGGTTCGTTCCACCTTCCACTGCTTGCGGATCTTCTTATCTTTCTTGGCATGTGCTGGCACCACCCGAATCGAAAACGAAGGCAGAAAGCGACGCGGGTTGTGGACCACGACGCGCGCCATCACCGGGCGCCCGGCAAACATGTGCTCGGGAACACGAACCTCCAGCTCGAGGCCGCGCAGCACCAGGGCGGAAACCACGCCCGAGACCAGGATCGCCGCCAGCATTGCGGCTACGATGATGTACAGTAAATTGTTTCCGGTGTTCAGCGCGGCGATGCCGATCACCAGAGTGACCAGCACATAAATCACTCCCGCCTTCGTAACTTCGTAGTGAAAGGTCTGGCGCAAACGCTCCAGGGCGACGCGACGCGCGAGGTACGGCACTGTAACCAGTCCCACAAACGCCGCCATCAGCAGCGCGAGAGATGCGAGAATCACAGAAGCCCACAGATTGCCCGCTTCGCCTGACGCCGTCGAGATCAAAGCCGCGCCGAATGCCAGGCCCAATCCCACCAGGGCCAGCAAGAACTTTACCCACACCTCGGCGGACGCGGATTGCAGCCACCGCGACATTCGACCGCCGGAAGGAAGGTTCTTTACGGAATCTGCGTAAGCGGAAGACACTATTTCGAGACTAGCATCGCTTGGAAGAACGATCAATCAAGACCGGCTTGCAGAAAACGCCTTCGTAACCAAACAGTGGTCAGTGGTTAGTGGTTAGCGGTCAGTAACACCTTGCTTTCTTCGTGCGCATATGGTTGTTTCGATGACTGACCACCGAGCACTGGCCACTGATCACTGACCACTTCATTCAGTTGCCCACGCTGACCAGATACTGCTCGATCTTGCCGTCGGGCATTTCGAACGTTGAAATCGACAGGACCTTCTCCCCGAACTTGGCGCGATAGGCGCGGTAGGTCATTCCTCCCCGCCCTTGTTCCACCGTCTGTTGAAAGTCTTGCGGCTTCCCTAACGAGTTCAGCCCGGTGGCGAAATCCTGCAAAGCCTGCTGGTCGAAATAACTGTTGGCATTGTCGGTGAATAAGGACCGGTCAATCTTTCCTTGCTGAAGTTGTTCCAGGATATTGCGCGCTCGCTCGACTTTTTCGGCGACGACGGCCGTATCTACGGTAAACAGAAGAGGAACAATCTTCCGCGCAATTTGACCACTGGAATTCACTGCATCCTGGTTGGTCAGTACGATGACAGCGACGCGCTCTTCCGGAAACACCATATTTTCTGCCGTGAAGCCGGACACTTCTCCGGAGTGTTCGACCAGGCGATGACCGGCCTGGTTTCGCACGAAGACGCCGAGAGCATAGCTGGTTCCAGTGCCGTTTTTCAGCAGGACGTCCTTCTGCATCTCCTGGTACGAAGAAGGCTTCAGGAGACGCTGGTTCATCATTGCGACATCCCACTTGGCTAGATCTGCCACGAGCATGGCGAGTTCGCCGGCCGCGAACAGCCAGCCCTTGCCCTCGCGCGGCGCGGGGCGCAGGGGGCCTAACCCGTAGCGCATGTAGCCCGTGGGGTCAGTATCGGCGAGGTGATCCTGGTCAATGTTCACGACGCTCTGCATTCCCAGCGGTTCGAAAATGTGTGAACTCAGGAAGCGCAAAAGCGGCATCCCGCTGGCTTTTTCCACGATCACCCCAGCGATCACATAGTTGGTATTGCTGTATTGCCATTTAGTCCCGGGATCGAAGTCGAGCGGCTTGCGTGCCCAGCGGGTGAGAATCTCATCGGCTGTGATTGGCGTCAGCATGAATGGAGGCACATAGTCCTGCGGCCAGTAGTCCTGATAACCGGAGGTGTGCGAGAGCAGTTGCCGGATGGTGACTTCATTGGCGCGGGTGAGATCGGGCACAAAGCGGGAGACGGGATCGTCGAGCGAGAGCTTGCCCTGCTCCGCCAACATCAGAATCGCGGTGGCGGTGAATTGCTTGCTAATGGATCCGATCTTGTAGCGCATTTCGGCCGTGGCCGGAGTAGCCGGTTCGAGGCGCGCATTGCCGTAAGCATGGGCATAGGCGAGCGTGCCATCCTTCACCACGGCCACTGACGCGCTGGGTACGCCCGTGCTTTCGAGCACCTGCCGGGCGATCTGGTCAAGCTGGCCGCGAGTTTGGTCGGAAAGCGGTGAGGGAGCCTGGGCAGGAGCCTGCGCCAGGATCGAAAGCATGACGACCACGCAGGCCGCCGCCTGAAAGAGGCCGCGCTGGAAAAGAATTTTTCGCGAGTAATTCAACCTGTGCATGAAATCACCTCGGTGCAGAAGCCGGAGTTTAGCACAGGCGCACGGATGCTTTACTGATGCGTAGCTGGTTCTCAGTACTCGACCAGTTCCTTCATGGCGCGGAACAGATCATTGGCCTGCGGCAGGATGGCGTCTTCGAGAATCGGCTGGTAGGCGACGAAGGTATCGGCGGCGGCGATGCGGCGCACGGGCGCATCCAGTTGATCGAAGAGTTGATCGGCGAGGCGCGCGGCGATCTCCGCGCCGTAGCCCCAGCTTAAGGTATCTTCGTAGGCCACCAGAGCACGATTGGTTTTAGCGACCGACGCGGCAATTGTCTCCCAGTCAAACGGACTGAGGCAGCGCAGATCGATCAACTCGACTTTCACGCCGTGCTCGCGCTCGAGTTTCTGCGCGGCCTGCAAGGCGCGGGGCACAACGGCGCCGTAGGTGATTACAGTTAGGTCTGTTCCGGGATGCACGATCTTCGCTTTGCCGAATGGGATCATGTAGTCCGGTCCGGGATAGGGCGCGCGGCCGTAGGTTTCGCGGTACAAACGCTTGTGCTCGAGAAAGAGCACGGGATCGTCGCAGCGAATCGCGGTGCGCAGCAGCCCAGCGGCATCCAGCGCGTTCGAGGGAAATACCACGCGCAGTCCGGGAATATGCGTGAACACGCTCTCGCCGCACTGCGAGTGGTAAATGGCGCCGCCGGTGAGGTATCCGCCGATGGCTGCTCGAATCACTACCGGGCAGGAGAACGCATTGTTCGAGCGCCAGCGGATCACCGACAGCTCGTCGCGAATCTGCATCATCGCCGGCCAGATGTAGTCGAAGAACTGAATCTCAACTACCGGCTTGAGTCCGCGTGTGGCCATGCCGGTGGCGCGGCCCACGATGGCGGCCTCCGCCAGCGGCGAATTGAAGACGCGGTCCGGACCAAACTCGTTCTGCAGGCCGAAGGTGAGTTTGAAGACTCCGCCCTTGCCTTTTACCAGCTTGCACTTCAAGTATTCTTCGCGGCTGCAATCGGCCACGTCTTCGCCGAAGATCACGATGCGTTCGTCGCGCTTCATTTCGTCGCGCAGGGTCACGTTGATCAGGTCGGCCATGGTCTTGGCCACGGGCTTTTTGCCATCGGCGGTATCGGGCCCGACGACTGCCTGGGTATCGAAGGCCGCCGATGTGGGATCGAGATCGGGCGAATACACATACTGCAGCACGCTCTCGGGAGCGGCGGGCAAGGCCTCGAGGGCTTGATCCACCGCGATCTGGAGTTCTTCTTCGACTTTCTTTTCAAGTTCGTTGATGCCCTTTTCGTCGAGGATACCCTCGCGCAGCAGAAACATCTGCGTGCGCGAAACCGGATCGCGGGCGGCATCTCGCTCGCGCTCGGAGTCCGGACGGTACAAACGTTCATCGTCGGAGAGCGAATGTGAATACGGACGAATCACGTGGGCATGCACAAACGCCGGCCCGTGGCCTTCGCGGCAGTACTTCACCGCACGCTGGAAGGCAGCGGAACTCGCGACCGGATCGGTGCCGTCAACTTCTTCAAAGTGGAAATTCGGGAATCCCGAAACCAGGCGCGAAATGCTGCCTCCGGCGGTCTGTATTTCGACCGGGACGGAGATCGCGTAGCCGTTATCCTGCACGCAGAAAATTACGGGCAGCTTGGTGAGAGCGGCGGCGTTCATCGCCTCCCAGAACTCGCCCTCGCTTGTGGTGCCGTCGCCGAGAGAAACATAGGCGATCTCGTCGCCGTGGAACGTAACGTCTTTAAACTGGCGATAGTCGGGCCGGTCATTATTCTGTTTCGGAGGGATTTCCGCCGCCTTAGGACGCTGCGCAAAGTAGCGTCCGGCCTCGGCGCATCCTACCGCCTGCAGAATCTGCGATCCCGTCGGGGACGATTGGGTCACGATATTCAGCTGCTTGTATCCCCAATGCGAAGGCATCTGGCGTCCGCCGGAGCTGGGATCGTCGGCCGCTCCCACCGCCTGCAGAAACATCTCCAGCGGCTTGGCGCCCAGCGCCAGGCACAGCGCGCGATCGCGATAATAAGGATAGAACCAGTCGTAGCCCTGCTTCAGCGCCATCCCGGCGGCCACGCCGATGGCCTCATGCCCGGCTCCGGACATCTGGAAGAAGATCTTCTGCTGGCGCTTGAGCAGGATTTCCCGGTCGTCGATGCGCCGGGAGGTATACATGATGCGGTAGGCTTCGATTAGCTGGTCGCGCGTAAGCCCCTCGTAAGTTTGGGACTTCTTGCCGCTATGGGCTGCAACGGACAGCTTAGGGTCGGTTTTTGTGGTCGCCATCCGGTTCCCTGAGGAATGCGTTATGAATATCGGGGCCTATGAATGTGGTGCCCATGGAACTATACAGGTTGCATTGTAAATCGGAATCGCGGATTGGAAAACATGCAAGTTTCTGCCTAGGCGAGCTGTGGAAACTTTGGTCATAGGCCTGGTTGAAGCTGCCGCCTGACGGTTGACGGTTCCCATCGTTTATCCTGAAAGAGCATGATCCAGACCCGCCGCGCCTTTGACCCGCACTCGATCAAGCTGGTGATCTTCGATCTCGATGGCACGCTGATTGATTCGCGCCTTGATCTGGTGCACTCGGTGAACGCGGCAC
The DNA here is from genome assembly GCA_963850805.1 of uncultured Acidobacteriaceae bacterium. GTDB lineage: Bacteria > Acidobacteriota > Terriglobia > Terriglobales > Acidobacteriaceae > Sulfotelmatobacter. Next base: position 52,719 of record CAWKNF010000008.1, read on the forward strand.
TGCGCCACATTGGACGGGCCGCGTTGCCCGATGACGTGATTGCCAGCTACGTGGGCGACGGCGCTCCGATTCTGATTCAGCGCGCGCTCGGCGGCGAGGCGGTTGACGATGAAGTGGTGCGTCGGGGCCTGCAGTTTTTTCTTTCTTACTATCGCGAACACAAGCTCGACCACACCACGGTTTACGCGGGGGTGAAGGAAGCGCTCGCGGCGATTCAAAGAACGCGCAACGGCGTTCCGCGCAAGCTGGCCGTGCTCTCGAACAAGCCGGTCGTTCCATCGCGTGCCATCGTCGAAGCGCTGGGACTGGGTAGGTTCTTCACCCAGATCTACGGCGGGAATAGCTTCGCGACCAAGAAGCCTGATCCTGAAGGTGCGCGCAAGCTGCTCGAAGAAAACGGCGTACGTCCGGAAGAAGCCGTGATCGTTGGCGACTCTCACGTCGACGTTGAAACGGGGCGCAACGCCGGCCTGTGGACCGTCGGGCGTGAGTTACGGTTTTGCGCCGCATACGCTCGAAGAGAATCCTCCGGACGTGCTCGTGGACGCGCCGCACGAACTGGCGGAGGTTTTCGGTGTGGGCGTTAGGTCTTAGGTCTTAGGTGTTCGGTGTTAGGTCTCCCTAACACCTAAGACCCAGGGCCTGAGACCGTTATCTCACTGTTCGTGTCCCGGCGTGCTCTCATGTAAACTCATCCGTCAATGACCGATCCGCTTGCAGGTTTTACAGGAAAAGAGCTGCGCAAGCTGCGCGGCATGAAAAATCCCTACGGCATCCAGAAATTTCTCGACGATGCTCCTTATCATCTCGCGGATACGGCATGGTCGCCGCGGCGTGTGCTGGCCGAGCAGACGGCGCACTGCCTCGAAGGCGCCATCTTTGCCGCGGCAGCGCTGCGCGCCAACGGATATCCTCCGCTGCTGCTCGACTTTGAGGCCGATCATGATACCGATCACGTGATCGCCCTTTTTCGCCAGAACGGATGCTGGGGCGCCGTCGCTAAATCGAACTACGCGGGATGCCGCTGGCGCGAGCCCGTCCATCGCACGCTGCGCGAGCTGGCAATCACTTATTTCAACGGATATTTCAACCTGCGGCGCGAGCGCACCTTGCGGCGCTACTCAGTTCCGGTCAATCTGAAGCGTTTCGACCGTCAGAACTGGATGATCACCGACCAGCCCATCTGGTTCATCGTGTATCACCTGTTCGAAGTTAAGCATTACCCACTCATAACTCCAGCCATGGCCAAGGGCCTGCATCGCGTGGACGAGCGGCTGTTTCAGGCGGAATGCGTGGGAAAGGCGTACAAGACGAATGGCCAATGAGTGAGGTCGTTTTCATGCATCCTGGGGGAACTCGCTCACTTCTAAGAACGTAATGTTTGTCATGAAAAGGCCAGGTCTCGCTCCGATCCCAGTGCTGGTTATTCTGCTGGCTGGGCTGCCGGTTTTCGGACAGCAGGATCAATCCATCTCCGGTTCACCTCCACGCACCGCTTCCCTGCCCGACTTGAAACCCGATGCCGATGGCAAGCTCTCGCTGGAACAGATGCAGCAGTTGTTTCGCGTGGTCGCCGACAAGGACATCGAGAACGACAAGCGGTTGCGCGATTACACCTACACGGAGCGCGAAGTCGAGAACAAGCTGGATGGCAAGGGCCAAACCAAGTCGGCCGAGGTGCGGACTTACGAAATCATGGAAATCTATGGTGAGCAGGTGCAGCGGCTGATCCAGAAGGATGACAAACCGCTTTCGGCGAAAGATGCCGCCAAGGAAGAAGAAAAGATTCAGAAGGTCATCGACAAGCGCAAGAACGAATCGGAAAGCGATCGCAAGAAGCGGGAGGCAAAAGAAGAGAAAGATCGGGAAGAAGGCCGCAAGTTCGTGCGCGAAGTAGCCGACGCCTACGACTTCAAACTGGTGGGCACGGAATCGCTGGGAGGTCGCGAGGCCTGGGTGATCGACGGCGAGCCGCGTGCAGGCTTTGAGCCGCATATGAAGGAGTCGAAGTTTCTGTCGAAGTTCCACGGCCGGGTTTGGATTGACAAGAGCGATCTGCAACTGGCCAAGATGGACGTGGAATGCCTGGACACGGTTTCATGGGGATTATTTCTGGCACGGTTTCATAAAGGCTCGCGTTTCATGCTGGAACAGACGCGGGTGAACGACGAAGTCTGGCTGCCGCTCCACGTCACGGCGAAGATCGATGTGCGTCTGGCGCTGCTCAAGAACTTCGATGTAGGCCTGGAGCAGACCTACCGTGATTACAAGAAGTTTCGCGCCACTGCGAAGATTGTAGGTGTGGGCGACGTGCAGCCGTAAGCTGCGAACCAGCCTCTTTGCCACGTTATAATAGAAAGATTCGCACTCGGCAAAATTGCTTTCTGTGAGGATGTCCGAGCGTTTCTTCCATGGACTTTAAACTCGTTTCCGATTACAAACCGCAAGGCGACCAGGGACGTGCCATTGAGTCTCTGCTGCGCGGGGTGTACGACCGCGAGCAGCATCAGGTTTTGCTGGGCGTTACCGGGTCGGGCAAGACTTACACCATGGCGAAAGTGATTGAGGCGGTGAACCGTCCAGCGCTGGTGATGGCGCATAACAAGACACTCGCGGCGCAGCTTTATCACGAATTCAAGAATTTCTTTCCGCACAACGCGGTCGAGTATTTCGTCTCGTATTACGACTATTACCAGCCTGAGGCTTACGTTCCGGCCGCTGATCTTTTCATCGAGAAAGAGGCGACCATCAATGATGAACTCGACAAGCTGCGGCTTTCGGCGACCAAGTCTTTGTTTGAGCGGCGCGACGCGCTGATTGTGGCTTCGGTGAGTTGCATCTACGGCCTGGGATCTCCCGAGGCTTACTACGGCATGATGTTGTTTCTGGAAAAAGGCCAGAAGATCACGCGCGAAGACATCACGCGCAAACTGGTCGACATCCTCTACGAGCGCACCAACGGCGAGTTCAAGCGCGGCACATTTCGCGTACGCGGCGACGTGATCGAGGTCTTCCCTACTTACGACGACATGGCGTACCGCATCGAGTTGTGGGGAGATCAGGTGGAGTCGCTGGCGCAGATCGATCCACTGTTCAGCACGGTGAAACAGAAGTATATGCGGCTGCCGATTTATCCCAAGACGCATTATGTGATGAAAGATGAGACCCGGGCGTCGGCGGTGGAGTCGATCAAGAAAGAGCTGGCGTGGTGGGAAGTGGAATTGGAGAAGCAAGGCCGCGTGGTCGAGTCGCAGCGCATTCACCAGCGGGTGAAGTTTGATCTGGAAATGATCAAGGTCATGGGCTACTGCCATGGCATCGAGAATTATTCGCGGCATTTTACGGGACGGATGCCGGGCGAGCCTCCGCCGACGCTGCTGGATTATTTTCCGCGCGACTTTCTGATGTTCATCGACGAGTCGCACCAGACCGTGCCGCAGTTGCGCGGCATGTATGCCGGAGACCGCTCGCGCAAGGAAACGCTGGTGGAATATGGCTTCCGCATGCCATCGGCGCTGGATAACCGTCCGCTGACATTTGAGGAATTCGAGCACCGCACGAATCAGCTGGTTTATGTTTCGGCGACGCCGGGGCCGTATGAGCTGACGAAATCGGCGGGCGTGGTGGTGGAGCAGATCATCCGGCCGACCGGGCTGATCGATCCCGAGGTCGAGGTGCGGCCGGTGAAGGGACAGATCGACGACCTGCTGCACGAGATTCGCGCGCGCGTCGAGAAGGGCGAGCGCGTGCTGGTGACCACGCTGACCAAGCGCATGTCGGAAGATCTGGCCGAGTATTACGCCGAGGTGGGTGTGAAGTGCCGCTACATGCATTCGGAGATCGAGACGCTGGAGCGAGTGAAGATTCTGCGCGATCTGCGCAAAGGCGAGTTCGATGTATTGATTGGCATCAATCTACTGCGCGAAGGCCTGGATTTGCCGGAGGTTTCGCTGGTGGCGATTCTCGATGCGGATAAAGAAGGCTTCCTGCGATCGTGGGGATCGTTGATCCAGACCATCGGCCGCTGCGCGCGACACTGCACGGGCGTGCGATTCTCTATGCCGACCGCATGACCGATTCAATGAAGCGCGCGATGGATGAAACCTCGCGCCGGCGTGACGATTCAGACCGCATACAACGAAGAGAACGGAATCACGCCGGAATCGATCGTGCGTCCGCTGGACATGACGCTGGCAGGAATTATCGCCGCCGACTACACCGACCTGACCGGCGGCGAGGCCGAAGGCATGCCGGAGTTCAAGTCGCAGCCGGAGTTAGACGCATATGTCGTCAAGCTTGAGAGCGACATGCGCGAAGCCGCGAAGCGGTTTGAGTTCGAGAAGGCGGCGAAGCTGAGGGACACGATTAAGGAGTTGAGGACTAAGGAGTTTTTGTTCGCGTAAGCAAAAAGCGTGACCACAGAGGACACAGCGGAACCCAGAGGAACAAGAACTAGCTCGTGTGCCTCTGGTCCTCTGTGGTTATCTTGTTCAGGCTATCGTCCGTACGCGGCGCTGGCTGCCAGCGGCTTGCGGTGAAATGTATAGCCGTCGAAGGTTTCGGAACGGAAGTTCAGATTGGGTGCGCTGAGCTTCTCGGTTTGGCTGAGGAAGAGGTATCCGCCGGGCTCGAGGTAAAGATGCAGGCGCTCGAGCAGCGCTATGCGCTGGGTGCGGGAGAAGTGCGGCAACACGTCCATGCAAAAGATGCAATCGAAGCGCCCGATGTAGCCGGGCCGGGCCAGGTTCATGCAATTAAAAGTGACCAGGCTGCGCAGTCGCGGCTTCACGAGAAGGTGCGCGGCGCTGGCGAGAGCACCGTGGCTTCCATTGGAAGTGCCATTTTTTCCCCGGCTGACAACCGGGATCCGGTCTTCGTCGTCGACTTCGTCCTCGACGCCATTTGGCACGATTACCGGCGAGCTGATCTTCGAAAAATAATTGCGGATGGTGGCAGGCGGCAGGCCGTCCAGCGCGGACTGGCGGTACACGCCGCGGTCGGCGGCTTCGATGTTGTGCGGCAACAAATCGCTGCCCACGATGTGAATCGACAGGCCTGCGCCAAGGTTCGTGGATCCCGAGTTCGGGGTGCTATCGGCGATACCACCGTTGCGGGCAGCCGATTTGCCGTTGCCGCTGCCATTGCCGCTTCCACTGCTTGAGCCCGTGCCGTTATTCCCAGCGCCGTTCTGGCTCAACGCATCGCAGACGGCCATGGCGATGGAATAGGTCTCTTCTCCGCTGCCGCAACCCGCGCTCCAGATGCGCATCGGGCTGGGACCGTCTGCGGACTTGCGAGCGCAAAGCTGCGGCATCACTTGCCGCGCCAGTGCATTCAGCGCGCCGGGATGACGAAAGAAGCCGGTATTCGTACTGACCAGCCCCTCGAGTAAAGACGGCAGGCTCGAAGGATCCTGGTCGGCGGAGCGAAGACGCTCCAGCAGCGCCGTGGACGATCCCAAGCCTTGGGCCTCGACGTAATCGGCGACGTGCGCGGCGAGGGCGCTGTTAGGACAATCAAGAACGACTCCGGTTTGGCGCTCGACCAGCAAGCGCAGCTCCGAGAGTTCGTGTTCGAGGATGGTGCTGGTCGAGATTAACTTATGCATAGAGTCTTTCCCCAATTGCCGCGAGAAACCTCGCACCCCTTCCGGGCAGGATCAAGTCGGCATGTCTACGGGGGAGGATCACTTCAGTTCTCAGTTCTCAGTTCTCAGTTCTCGTTTCCAGTTTCTGATTTCTGATTTCCGGTTCGCTCATGATTCAGTCGCCCGCTGCGACGGCTGCGCGGTATTTGCCCGAATCCCGTTCGACCTGTTGAGCTACTACGTTCATTTCCTTTTCCAGCGACGAAAAACGCTGCATCACCTCGTGGATGCGCAGCGTCATGTTGCGAATGGTTTCAATCTGCGCCCGAGCCTGGGCCGAAAGGCTGCCGGGTTCGATCAGCAGCAGATCCGAGTTGCCCAAGAGCGACGTGAGCGCGTTGTTTAAGCCGTGACGCATCTCCAGCATGTAGCGGCCGAGCATGGCCTGGCGTTCCAGTGCGGCGCAAGCTTCTTCGGAGGCGTGGGCGCGGGCTTCGGCGCCGGCGCGAAGCACGGCTTCGCCCGCCGCCGGAATCAAAACGTTGAGCCAGTTTTCATCGCAGCGCAGCACTGAGGTGCGCGGCCAACGCTCGCGCACCAGTTGCGCGGTGGGGGCGTCGTTACAAACGCAGAACAACGGCTGCTGAGTCGAGTGCAGGGGTTCGAGAACCACTGAAAGCAGTTCGCGGCGCAGCGGGCCGACGATGGCAACGGCGAAATTGTCGACGCAACGCGGCCAGAGATCTCCGCTCAGCATAGTGAATGTGGGTACGTGGCGCTCCATCTGCCAGCGCGCGGTGATGCTCCGGGAAAATTCCACGTCGTCGGAGATTACGAGTACGGTCGATTGATCCACTTGCAACTTTCCTTTTCCGCTCTTGTCAGCGCCTTGTTCTGCGCCAGATTCTATTTCTCTTTGCCGGGTTGCGAGTCCGTCTCCGGATTCCACTCTTGTGGCGCGGCCGAGATTTCGAAGTCAGGAGCCTCCGCCTGGTCGACGGCGAACTCAGCCTTCGGCGCGTCTGCATCTGCTAAAGTCCTGCTCTTCCCGGCAGCTTGCGAAGTGGTTACGCTGCCACCAGCGCCAGCGGCAGCGGCGGCCGCTCGCGGTGCGGTTTTCTCGCCGTCTCCAGCAGCCGAACCGAGGCTCAGGGCTGCGCTAACCGAGGCTCTCAGATCCACCAGCATGCGCAGCGGCTGGCCGGAAGAATACTCGGCCTGGAACATCACTTTCCAGGACTGGCAGATCATGCGCAAGCGGATGATCGGTTCCTGCGCGGAGAATTGCGCGCGCCGGCAGTCGATCGTCTCCACCCCTTTTTCTTCCAGTTCGGTAAGTCCGTCGAGAATATTGTTGAGATCGGCGAGCATCAGGCGGAAGAAGACGCGCCGCATGAGATATCCGAAACGGGTAAAGGCGACCAGCGCGATGGGCAGGTAGAACAGATCGCCGGCCTGCGCTTTAGCCTTGCGACCCTGATCGAGCACGCCGCCGTGCAGCAGTTCGTCAAGCGAGCGGCAGCGGCGGGCGGATTCGAGCGTGCGGTCAAGAGCGTTCAACCATACCGGCGCCTTGAGTTCCACTTCGCCGAGAATCGGTTCCAACCCCTGGGCCACATAAGCGATGTCGGCGTGGTTGTCGTCAAGTTCGGTGGGCGCCTTCTGGCTGAAATATTGCACCAGCAGAAAATCGATCTTGTCGCGCACGGAGTCGGTTTTCGTAGTCCTGGTCAGAAAGTGCTGCAGCAGCAGAACCAGACCGTCAGGATCAACCAGCGAACTGGTCTGCAGAAACTGGCGCAGCTGGTGAACCTGGACTTTTTCATCCATGTCGTTCAGCCATTGCTCAGCCTGCTCGATGGACTCGGGCCCGGGCGTTTCAACGCCTGCCTCAAGGTCGACACAGGCGGGGGCGTCGATCACGAACTCCCGCGCCAGTTCGAGGTAAATGGGATGCAGGCGGCGAACGCTTGACCACAGGGCCGCGGGATCTGATGCTGGTCCCGAAGGTTGCGAGGACGAAGGTTGGGATTGCGTCATGGTTTCACGATCCAGTTGGGAACTGAGGTGACAAAGCGGGCCGCGACGATGGTTTTGCCGGGATGGTATTGCACCGCGACCACCGAAGCTTCCGCATCGAGCGAGCCGTCCGAATTACGCAGCCGCAGGATGTCGGCGAACTCCAGCGGCGTACTGCAGGCAAACAGAACTTCGCGCGAGGTACCGAATTCGATGACGGTGCTTTCCTCGACCATCGCGCCCGCCCGCTGGCCGTCTTTATTTGTATTTGTGCTCGTGCCGTTGCTGCGCGTGAACTGAACCGGAATGCGAACCGGAGTGGCTTCGGGAAAAAAGCGCGCCAGTTCGGCGACCGCGCTGGTTTGCGCCGTCCGCGACGAAGCTGTGGCTTGTTGAGCCAAGCGATGAAGACCCTTTCCCCGAAAAAAATCCGAGCTGACAAGTGCGGTCAGGCTCCCCCTCTTCCCGGTTAGGAAGAGCATCGGGGAGCCAGAACACGCGGTTATGCCAGAAAGAGGAGCACGACCAAGACCACAGTGCGGAACGGAAGGATTAGCACTTAGGCGCTATATTTTTCAGTGAGTTAGAAGCGTGGCGGGTGTACCTCTGGGTGCGCCAGAGAAGCGGCGTCTCAGGGTGAGACACCTGTCTCACCGCACCTCGATGACTCGATCATTATCCACACATAGCCTGTGACATCTAACCTTGCCTCGCTGTTTTGCTTGCTCCATCATGGCCAAGGCGGAGGTGGTAGACAGGCGGTGGGGCACTCTGCATAAATCTCATGAAATCAGGATTTTGCCCGTAAGTGATTGTGCCCCTAGGATTTTTTCACCGTTTGCAGCCAAGACGATGATTCTAATAGACCGAGAGGAGGGGGGTATACCCCTCAACGCGCCTCGGCAGATCGAAACTTCAATCTTAGGCGGTCCTCCACCGCTCTATTGAAAGCATTTTCGCGGGCAGATATCCACAGGTGAAATCATCCCTTCACTGACTAACCTGTTATCCTTAATGCCTCTAGTCACTTCTCTCGGTCGAGCGCCTCGCCTGTTCGTCGCGCTCGTCGTCTATATCGCTGCCAGGCAGATCCAGGAACTCTCGCCGCAGCGGCGGCATCCGGCATCAAAGCGTAGCGGCAATTCCGCGAGACTCGGGTCTCGCGAAGAAAGCTTGGGAGACACATCTATGAAAACAACTCTGAAGTTAGGCTGGTGGAGCATGGTTTTGGGGATTACGCTCGCCACCATCGCTTTACCGGCAAGATCCTCGGCTCAAGACCAGGACGATCCGCCCACCCGGGTCGCCCGGATTGGTTACATGGAAGGCTCCGTTTCATTCCAGCCCGCGGGCGAAACGGACTGGGTGGGAGCGGTTCCTAACCGGCCCATGACCACGGGCGATCAACTGTGGGCTGATAAGGGTTCTCGCGCCGAACTGCAACTGGGATCGGCTTCCATTCGTTTATCGGAGAACACGGGCATCTCTTTCCTGAACCTGGATGATGACACGGTGCAAGTCCAGCTTACTTCCGGCACGATCAATATTTCAGTCCGCCGACTGGCTGAGAACGATGACTTCGAGATCGATACGCCGAACCAGGCGTTTACGATCCTGCAGCCCGGCCGCTATCGCGTGGAGGCGAGCGAGGACGGAAGCTACACGGTGGTGAGCGTCCGCGTGGGAGAAGGCCAGGCCACCGGTGGCGGCCAAAGCTTCGACTTGCGCGCCGGGCAGAGAGCTACTCTCAGCGGAACGGACACGCTCTCCGCCAATGTCGAACCGATTTACGGATTCGATACGTTCGATAACTGGTCCGAGGATCGCGATCATCGTTACGATTCTTCCCGCTCCGCACAATACCTTTCGCGCGATGTGGTCGGCTATGACGATCTCGATGATCACGGCGACTGGCGGGACGATTCGAACTACGGCCATGTCTGGTATCCCCAAGTTGAGGTTGGTTGGGCGCCTTATCACACCGGTCACTGGGATTGGATCGATCCCTGGGGATACACATGGGTCGATGATTCTCCATGGGGCTACGCACCGTTCCACTACGGGCGCTGGGTTTCAGTGGGCGGACGCTGGGGTTGGATACCCGGACCCGTCGCGGTGCAGGCAGTCTACGCCCCTGCGCTCGTGGTTTTCGTCGGCGGAGGTCCTGGAGGCTGGGGCGGAAATGTGGGATGGTTTCCACTTGGTCCGCGGGAAGTTTATGTGCCCTCGTATCACGTCAGCGAGGCGTATGTGAACCGCGTCAACATCAGCAATACCACGGTGAATGTTACGCAGGTGACCAACGTCTATAACACGACCATCGTTCACAACACCACAAACATCACCAACATCACGTATGCCAACCGGAATGTGCAAGGCGCGGTGATGGTGGTTCCGCAGCACGCGTTCGTGAGCGCGCAGCCGGTGGCGAGGGCGGCGGTTACCGTAAACGCGCGCGAACTCGCGGCCGCGCCGATCACTGCGCGGGTTGCCGTGGCTCCGACGCGAGAGAGCGTGCTGGGCGCGAAAGCTGCGACAGCGGGCCATGTGACCGCGCCTCCGGCGGCGATCATGAACCGGCAGGTGGTCGCGAAGAAAGCTCCGCCTCCGCCCCCGGTAGCGTTCGCCGCGCGACAACAGGCGATGGCAGCGCATCCCGGCGTGCCTCTGGCAAAGCATGAAGTGGCGAGCATACGTCCTGCGCCCGCGGCGGCCGCGCGGCCGATGGTGAAGCAGGCGCCTCCGGGAAAACCTGCGACGCCGACGATGGGCAAGCCTGCGAACCAGCCAACTGCCGCGCGACCCGGCCAGCCTGCGCCGGCGCCTGCGAATCAACCCGCAAACCGCCCGGCTCAGCCTGCCACGAATGAGCGGCCGGCTACTCCGGCTCAGCCGAATCGTCCGCCAGCAGCGCCACCGAGCCGCCCTGCAAGCACCCAACCCGCTGCACCGCCGGTGCACACTGATCGCCCGCCTGCGGCACAGCCGGCACCGGCGCCGAAGCCGAGTCAGCCGGAGCCGAGCCGCCCTGAGACGAATCGTCCGCCAGCGACCGCGCCGCCGAGCCGGCCTGCACCGACTCAGCCCGCTCCTCCGCCTGCGCGCACTGATCGCCCGCCGACGGCTGCGCCACCGAGCCGTCCCGCACCCACTCAGCCCGCTGCACCGCCCGACGCGCACTGATCGCCCGCCTGCGGCACAGCCGAATAATCGGCCGGAACCGGCGCGGCCCGAGGCGAGCCCGAACAAGCCCGCTCCTGCTCCCGCTCCGCGTCCAGCAACACCTCCGCCGAGCGAGCGGCCGCCACAGACGCATACTCCACCTCCTCCGGCAGCGAAACCGGCGGCGCCTCCTGCGAAGACGCCACCTGCGAAAGCGCCTGAGCAAAAAAAGAAAGAGGAAGAGAAGAAGCCTGGAGGTTTATGAGACTGCGAAAGTTTGATGTGAATTTTTCCGAGCACCCTGAGTCTTTCTCAGGGTGCTTTTTTGCGAGCGTTCTGAACACGCGCTTATTGAAGAGTGTGGCTTGACGGTCCGGAAGCTGGGGTTCCGCTGATGTTGTAGCGTTTCAGTTTGCGGTAGAGAGTGGCGCGGCTTATGCCGAGCATGCGTCCGGCGAGGGCTTTGTCGCCTTTGACTTGCTCGAAGACGCGCCGGATGGTGGCGCGTTCGATATCTTCCAGATCGGTGGTCGACAGAGGAGTTGCGGCAGCTGCGCCTTCGCCGGAGGTCATTTCGGCTGCGGCCGCCAGATCGGAAACCAACTCGGGCACGGATTCAGCGGCCGCACGTCCGGCGGACGCGTTCAAGCCGGCGATGGATGGCGGCAGATCGCCGAGGTCGATCACGTTTCCGTTGCCGAGAGCTACGGCGCGCTCCACACAGTTTTCCAACTCACGCACGTTGCCTGGCCACTCGTAGTTCATGAGGGCTTTCATGGCAGCGCTCGAGACGCGCAGATCGCCGCCCGGAGAATAACGTTCACAAAACCAGTTCACCAGCATAGGGATATCGCTGCGGCGCTCGCGCAACGCGGGAACGTGTACCGTGACCACGTTCAGTCGGAAATAAAGATCTTTGCGGAAGGTTCCGGCTTTGTAGGCGGCTTCTAAATCGCGGTTGGTGGCGGCGATTATGCGCACGTCGACTTTGACGCGCTGATTACTGCCCACGGGGCGCACTTCCTTTTCCTGCAGCACACGCAGCAGCTTGGCCTGCAACTCGAGCGGCAGTTCGCCGATCTCGTCGAGGAAAACCGAGCCCGTGTCGGCGGATTGAAAGAGTCCCTGCTTGGATTTCAGAGCGCCGGTGAAGGCTCCTTTTTCGTAGCCGAAGAGTTCGCTTTCGATCAGCGTGGGTACGAGCGAGCCGCAATCGACAGCTACGAAGGGACGATTGGCGAATGCGCCGCGGAAATGAATGGCGCGGGCGATCAGCTCTTTTCCCGTACCGCTTTCGCCGGAGATGAGCACGGCGGTGCGCGTGTCCTTGAGGCGCGAGGCCACGCGCAGCACTTCCTGAATCTTGGCGGAGGAGCCGACGATGCCGTGCACGGCAGTTTCGGAATCCATGCGCTGGCGCAGGAATTCGTTCTCTTCTACCAGACGAACTTTCTCGGCCATGCGGCGCAAGAACAGCCGGAGTTCTTCGAGCGGAGAAAACGGTTTGGTGATGTAGTCGTAAGCTCCGAGCTTCATGGCCTGCACCGCGGTTTCAATCGACCCGTGTCCGGTCATGAGCGCGACTTCGGTGCGGGGCAAAAGTTTCTTCGCTCGCTCCAGGAATTCCAGGCCGGACATGTGAGGCATGACCATGTCGCTGAGAATCATGTGAACCGGTTGCTCTTCGAGCAGGACCAGCGCGGACTCGCCGCTTTCGGCTTCGAGGCAGATGAAGCCGAGGGCCTCGCCCACAGTGACGCAGAGCTTGCGGATGCTCTGCTCATCGTCGACGATCAGGAGACGCACGCGAAGGTCTTCCCTGCTCAGCGTCTTGCCTAACGGCGGCTTGTTCAAGTCGGCGCTCACCGGGCTTTCCCCATAGTTTTTTCGACTGCGGAAATGAGATCCTGCACGCGGAACGGCTTCTCCAGATAAAGCGCGCCGATCTTGCGCAGGGTGGTAACGGTTTCTTCGTTGGCATAGTCGCCGGTAATGATGACGACTTTGTGCTCGAGGTCGGGGCGATGGGCGGAAATCCAAGTGTGCACCTGAGCGCCGTCGACGCCGCCGGGCGTGCGCATGTCGGAGACGACGCCGAGGAACTGACCTTTTTCGAGCAGGCGCAGGGCCTCGGCTCCGCTCTCGACGCAGACAACTTCGTAACCGCTGCGCTCGAGAGTGGCGCTCACTAGAGCCATGATCGAGGGCTCGTCTTCGATGAGCAGCACGGGTAGGAAGGCTCGTTGAATGGCTTGGGTTGTCATTTTTGTATCACTCCTGCGGCCACACCCAGAGAGGCGGTGTGGGGCGCTGCGGAAAAGCGGACGATGAACGTGGCGCCCTCGCTATCGGTGTTGTTGTGGCAGAGAATCTCGCCTCCGTGCTCCTTCACGATGCCGTAGCAGATGCTGAGGCCGAGGCCGGTTCCCTTGCCGACCTCCTTGGTGGTGAAGAAGGGATCGAAAATGCGATCGGGATGGGAGATGCCGTAGCCGTTGTCACGGAAAGAAACTTCGACGGAATCCCCGACCTTGGTGGACATGATCTCGATGCGGGCGGCGCGGCCGACCTCGTGCACGGCGTCGTAGGCGTTGTTCAGTATGTTGAGGAAAACCTGCTGCAACTGATGAGCGTCGCCGATGACATCGGGCAATCCCTCGTCGAGGTGTTCGATGATTTCGACACCATGACTGTTGAAGTCGTAGGAACGCAGTTGGATGGTGCGGCGCAGGATCAGGTTGAGCTGCACGGGGTTGCGCTGCGGCGGCATCTGGCGGGCGAAGCTGAGCAGGTTCTGCACAATCTGCTTGGTGCGCTGCGCTTCCTGCAGGATAACGCGCAGGTCTTTTCGAGCGGACTCCGGAACCTCGGAATTCCCCATGAGCAGATCGGCAAAGCCGAGAATCGCGGTCAGCGGATTATTTACCTCGTGAGCGACGCCGGAGACCAGTTGTCCGACCGCCGCCATTTTTTCAGCGTGCACGAGTTTGTCGCGCAGTTCAGCGGAGTCGGTAATGTCGGTCATGACCACGACAATGCTGTTGATGTTGCCCGGTTCGTCACGCATGGGGCTGAGGTTGACAGAGAACTGACCGACATGACCGTTGCCGCGCATGATCTGCAGTTCCAGATTGTCGACCTGTCCCCCGCGCAGGGTGGCCTGGAGCGCATCGGCCAAGGGACGGACGTAGCCGGGAGCAGCCAACTCCAATAAGGGACGGCCCAGGAGTTCGCGCTGCTCGAAGCCGGCTTCGTACCAGCGGCGGTTGGCGTAGCTGACGAGTCCGGCGGTGTCAGAAACCAGGATGAAACTTTGAGTGTTGTTGAGGATCTTGCCAGAGAAGTCGCGCTCACGGTGTAGTTCCGATTGATAGGTGTGGAGGCCGGTGACATCCAGCATCAGGCCGCGAATCTGCACCAAGCGGCCTTGACTGTCGTACATGCCGAAGGCGTTGATGAGCACGTAAATGGGCGAGCCGTTCTTGCGGCGGAGCGTAGCCTCAAAGTTACGCATATGGCCATCTCTCTCCATGGCCTCGGCGTGGCGGTCGCGCTCCTCGGGAGAGAAATAAACCTGGCTGGTGATATCGACCTGCAGAAGTTCTTCACGGCTGGAATAGCCGAGCATGGCTACCAGAGCATCGTTGACTTCGATAAAGCGGCCTTCGGGCGTGCTGAAAAATAATCCTTCCTGGATGTTGTCGAACAATTCGCGGTAGCGGCGCTCGGCCTCGCGGCGGTCAGTGATGTCTTTGAGCACATGAATGGTTTGCAGACTTTCGCCGGAAGCGCCGTGCACGCGTGACGTCGAAACCAGATAGGTGCGGTCCAGCGCGGGATGAACGAACTCGTCGCTGTCTTCGCCCATGGCGCGGCAAAAAGGGCAGGAATAAAGCGCGGATTCGCTGGTCAGAGCCAGCAGAGCGCGCATGTTGACGCCGACCAGTTCGGCGGGAGCAACCCCGATCATTGCGGCCAGAGAGCGATTCACGCGCAGGACCTTGTCGTGTTCATCGTGGACCACGATGAAGTCGCTGATGGCGTCAAAGATCTCCAGCCAGTGGCGGTTCGCCTGCTCGATGCGAGTAAACAGGCGCGCATTTTCCAGCGCCATGGCAGCGTGGCCGGCAACTGCTTCCAGCAGATCGCGGTCTTCGGACGTAAGCGGACGGGCGCGGCCGGAAAGGCAGAGCAAACCAGCGAGGTCTCCGCGGGAGCCGGGAAGTCGAACCACGACCAGGTCGTTCCAGCCTAAACTCGAGGCGAGGTCAGGACCGAGCAGTTCGGCGGCGGAGCCAGAGACAATGGCTTCCGTCCGCCGCGCGGCCAACTCGGAAAGGACCTGCGCAAAGCGCTGCTGCAGCGCGCGATCTTCTTGTGTCGCGACAGCAGGGGGATGCAGCGCAACAGTCTGGAATCGTGCATCCTGAACCAGAGCGACCGCGCCCGCGCGGGCTCCCGCTAAGGCAATCGCGCGCTCGACAAACTTGCCGGCAAAATCTGGCAGTCTCAGCAAGCCGTCAATTTCGCGCGCCAGTTGCATAAGCGCCTCGGAGCGCTTGCGATGGCGCTCAGACAGGTGCAGGTTGTGGGCGACTTCAAGGACTACGGAAACCTGGGCGGCGAGGGCGCGAGCCCGGCGAATGTCCTGCTGTGAAATGCCGGTGCCGTCGAGACGATCCAGCACACCAAACATGCCGAGCACTTTCCCGTCGGCGCCCAACAAAGGGACCGCCAGCAACTGCCGGGCTTGGTATTGCGCGAGAACCTCCAGGTTCGCGCCGGCCAGTTGTGTCAGATCGTCAGACCAGAAGACTTCCTTTTCGCGCAAGGCGCGGGTGGCAATGCCCTCCGGAAAAACGGTGTCTACGCTCCGGGACTCGCCTCGAATGACGGCACACCGAACCCGAAACTGCCCGTCTTCCAGCAGGGCGATAAGGCACCGGCCATAGCCGAGGAAATCGGCGGCACGCACCACGAAAGCCTGCAGAAAATGTTCGAGGTCTCCGCTGGAACTCAGTTCGGACGAGATCTCGAGCAACTGGTGCAATTCGTGGGCCTGGCCCTGGGCGGTGGCACACAGTTCGGCGTGAGCCAAGGCGACCGCGCCGAAGCCGGCAATGGCAGAAACCAGCGACTTCTCCTCGGCGGTGAAGACTCCGTCAGGGCGCGGATAGACGAGGATCGCGCCCTGGGTGCGGGTAGTGCGGAAAGGCGCGGCAATCAGCATTCCCGGCGAGACGAGGGCTCCGAGCGAGTGCAACTCGCCACCGATGGAGATGGTGATGGCCTCTCCCGCGGAAACCGCCCGTTGCGCCAGATCGGCGGCGAAGCGAATGGTCTGGCGGTCATGGCCGGCCCGAAAGGAATTGGCTAACTGCGGAGTTTCGGCAGCCACGGCGCGCAGTTCAAAGGGTCCCTCGCGGCGCAGTAGAACCGAGACCAAACGCGTGCGCAACAGCAACCGGAGTCGGTCCGCCAGCGCCTCGATTACGGCGGCCACGTCGGGAGTTCCGTGCAGGGCGTTGGCGACCTCGGCCAGGATCTCGGCCCGGCGGTGCTCCTCGCGCGAGGCTTCACCGAGCCGGGTTGCTTCCAGCAAGCTGCCGAGTTGCCCGGCCAGGATGGTGGCTTTGGCGGCGAGGTCCTCATTAAAGAATTCTTCTTCGGAATCATGCAGAAACGTCGCCGCGCCGATGACTTCATCAAAGACCACCAGCGGAGCCACCATCAGCGAGCGAGCCCCAAACTGAAGCAGGGCGGGAATGCTCTGGCTCAAGTGCGGCTCATCGACGATGATCGTGCTGCGCCTGCGCACGGCCTCGGCAGTATTGGCGTTGTCCTGGGATAGCAGCCGGATGCCGATAAAACGCTCGGCCAGCTTGCCGTCGGCTTGTTCTCCGACGAGTTCGTCGCCGGCGTGACGCCGCCAGAAATAAACGCCGCTGACCTGGAAGAACTCGCGAGCAGCGTGACAAAAGAACTGGATCAGCGAGCCAGCGCCGACGCGTTCCGCAGCCTTGGCGGAGATTCGCAGCAGGAGCTTCTGAAAAGCCTCGTCGGAGTTGGGCAGAGCGCGGCCTCCCGGCATCGGCGTCGAATTGACTCCAGCCACACTCAGAGCGTCACCAGCTTCCTGCACAGGTTTTCACGATTCTTACAAGTGATTGAATCTAATGGAAAACTATCCCGCCATCTCAATTTGAGTCAAGGGAAATGGGGGGATGGGTGCCTAAGGTGTCAAATCGCGAGAAAAAGGACTTAAGTGATCTCAGTGTGAGAATCGACGGAGTGTGAGCGGGCAATGAGACAGCGCCAATGCGGAACCGCAGTTCTCAAGAGGCGTCGGCGATGACGTTAAGTCTCCGTTTTTCAAATATATACCGACGATTACCTTGGTTTCTTCAAAAGCTGAGGCGTGGCCCCGGCGTTGCTCCAATGGCATCGCAGGATTCTTGCCAGGGGGGGACTGTGTCTTTACGTCGGACGGGAGTGTTGCTGGCAGTAATGGCGACGGCATCTGGGCTGGGTCTTGCAGGGCTTCAAGCGCAGGATGCCCAACCGGAAATCACGCGGCGGGTTAAGAGCAAGGTGCAGGCCTTATATCCCGAACTGGCGCGGAAGATGAACCTCTCGGGCACGGTAAAGGTTGAGGTTGTGGTGGCGGCGAACGGCACGGTGAAAGAGGCCAAGGTTGTGGGCGGACATCCAGTGCTGGCCAATGCCGCGCTCGACGCCGTCAGGAAGTGGCGCTTTGAGCCAGCGCCAGCGGAGAGTTCAGGCATCGTGAATTTCAAGTTCGAACCTCATCAATAGGGCAAAGCGCAAACGGCCGGGAGGGAACGGCATGACGATTGGCAAAAAGCTGTACAGAAATTTCGGAATCATCCTGAGCATGGCGGTGGTGTTGTTCATCGTGAATCTGGTTGCGGTGCAAAGAGAGCACGCCGCGAAGGACGCGGCCAGAGCCTCGCTCGAGTTGGCCGACGCCACCAACCAGGTGCGCTTCCAGATGATGCAGAACCGCCTCTACCTGAGCAACTACCTGCTGAGCGGCGACACCCGGGAAGTGGAACTCATGAATGAGGGCCTGCGCCTGCTCAATGAGAAACTGCAACTGGGCAAATCGCTGTCCAACTCCGATCAGGAGAAAGCAGCACTGGAGAGGGTCGGACAGCTAGAACAAGCCTGGGGCAAAGAATTCGCCCAGCCTCTGATCGACAAGCGGAAGGACGTAGATTCAGGCAACGCGACGGTTGCCGAATTGCAGATTTACTACCTCCAGAAGGATGCTTCTGCATGGGTGAAGAATTCGACGGACGCGCTCGATGTGGCCGACGGGGAAAACCGCAAGCTGGTCGAAGCCCGGCGCCGATCGGATGCGGCAGCGAGTGCGCTGACGGTACTGTTCTCCATCCTGAGCACGCTGGTGGCGCTAGTCGTAGGCATCTGGGTCGCCATCACCACCGCCAAGTCAATTACGGAACCACTGACCAAACTCATGCAGGTCTCGCGGCAAATCGGGGATACGGGTGACCTCGAGCACAGCATCGACGTGAAGCGCGAGGATGAGATCGGAGAGCTAGCGCGCAGCTTCTCGAAGATGGTCAATTATCTGAAAGAGATGGCGGCCGTCTCCGAATCGATTGCGGGCGGAGATCTGACGGTTCAGGTCAAGCCGCGCTCCACGCAAGACACGCTGGGCAACGCCTTCGCGCGGATGGTGGAAGGTCTGGGCCGGCTGGTACGCAGCGTGCGCGATGCTTCGGCGCAGGTAGCCAGTGCCAGCGGGCAGGTGGCGAACGCATCCGACGATTCGGCCAAGATCGGGCTGCAGGCCTCCTCGGCCATCGACGAAGTGACCAGCACCATGCACGAGATGAGCGTGAACGTGCAGAACATGGTGAAAAGCACACAGGTGCAGGCTTCCAGCGTGAGTGAGACTTCGGCATCCATCGACCAGATGGTGGCTTCCATCCAGCGCGTGGCCGATACGGCCAAAGTGTTGCTCGACATCTCAAACCGCTCGCGGGAAGAAGTTCACAGCGGCATCACCACCATGGAAAAGGCCACTGACGGCCTGAACCGCATCAACGCAACCATCACTTCCTCGGGAGAAATCATCGGGGCGCTGGGACAGCGCGCCGACGACATTGGCAAGATCATCGAAGTCATCGACGATCTGGCCGAGCAAACCAACCTCCTGGCGCTGAACGCGGCCATTGAAGCGGCGCGCGCCGGTGAGCACGGCCTGGGCTTCGCGGTGGTGGCGGATGAAGTCCGCAAGCTGGCGGAAAAATCAGCCCAGTCCACCAAGGAAATCTCGGAACTGATCCAGAGCATTCAGAAGGAAGCGCGCAAGGCCGTGGAAAACATGGATCGCTCCACCGGGATCGTGAACGAAGGCCTGGATCTGGGCGGCGAACTGAACGGGGCGCTGCGCAAGATCTCGAACGTGGTAACCGAGGTGTACAAGTTCGCCCAGGAAATCGGCGCGGCCACCAACGAACAGTCGCACGGCTCGTCGCAGATCGCGCGGGCCACTACGCGGCTGAACGAAATCACCCACGAAATCAACTCGGCGGTGGAAGAACAGGCCTCGGGAGCGCACGCCGTGGTCAAAGCCATGGAGCGGATGCGCGAACTGGTGCAGCAGTCGACCTCCGGCTCAACCGAATTGGCGGCGTCGGCGGAACAGATGTCCAAGATGTCGCGCGGCCTGCTCGACTTCATGGATCGTTTCACCCTGGAAGAGGCTTCACGACCGGCCAACGAAGAGAGATCGCAGAACGCCCGGCGGGCCGCGGCGGCAGCGGCCTCCCGCTCGTAGGACGCGGAATGAACAACTGGCGATGAACAATTAAGTATGAACCGTGAACTCCATATCGTGGGCTTTCAGGTAGGGCGCGAGACCTATGGCGTGCCCATCACTTCGCTGCACGAGATAGTGCGCGTGCCGGAGATCACCGCCGTCCCCGACGCGCCCGATTATCTCGAGGGCGTGATTAATTTGCGGGGCAAAATCGTCTCAGTGATGGACTTGCGCAAGCGCTTCGGCGACAAGGGCGCCACACTGAAAAAACAGAACCGGATTCTGGTAGTCGAGCACTCCGGCAAGCTGGCGGGATTAATCGTCGACTCAGCGACCGAGGTACTGAAGATTGCTGGGGAAGACGTCGAGGCTCCGCCAGCAGCATTCCAGGAAGGCGGACTGAACTGTGTCACGGGATTGGGCAAGGTTCGGGGCCGCCTGATCGTATTGCTCGACATGACCAAATTGCTGGCTCCGACCAGCCTGCTGCAGGGAAGCGGGAGCACGGAAAGCAAAGCCAGCAAGGCAGAAGCGCGGGGAGCAGCGGCGCGCTAGGCGGGACGAACAGAAAGTGTAATTCAGGCGCGGAGAACGAGAGAACGAATGAGCACAACTGGAGCGGCACCGGCTCCTATCTTGACGGATGCAGAACTTCGGCTGCTGCAGGCGCTGGTGTATCAGGAGTGCGGCATGCACTTCGACGAGCGCCGCACCCACTTTCTGCAGGATCGCCTGCTGCGGCGGCTGAAGGAATGCCGCGCCGATTCCTTCTACGCCTATTACCGGCTGCTGATCAGCCAGGAAGGCAAGGCGGAGCTGGCCAAGCTGGTGGAGAACCTGACCGTCAACGAGACCAGCTTTTTCCGGCACAAGGCGCAGTTGGACTTGTTCCAGAAACACGTGCTCGAAGAGTTGCTGAAACGCAAGCAGGCGCACCGGGAATACTCGGTGCGGATATGGAGCGCGGGCTGCTCCACCGGGCAGGAGGCCTACACGTTGGGCATGATGTCAGCCGACACGCTGGCCTACTACTACCTGCGCAACCCACTGCCGGTGGAGATGACGCTGCCCAAGCCGTTGATCCCCCCGCCCTGGCGGGTCGAGATCCTGGCCAGCGACATTAGTTATTCGGTGCTGCGCACCGGGCAGGAAGGTTTTTACAACGAGCATCAAATGTCGACAGTCGATTACAGCTTCCGCCTGCGTTACTTCGATAAGGCCGGCGATCGCTATTCCGTCAAGAAAGCGTTGAAGGAAATGGTCCACTTCGATTTTCACAATCTGAAGACGGAATACCTGCCGCAGCGCAATGACGTGATCTTTTGCCGCAATGTGATGATGTATTTCGACGAGGCGGAGCAGAAGCGGCTGGTCGAAAAGTTTTACCGCTGCCTGAACCCCGGCGGCTATCTGTTTGTGGGCCACGCGGAGAGCCTGCTGGGCCTGACCGAGAAGTTCCACATGGTGCATCGCGACAGCGGCACGGCTTACCAGCGGATTGAGGTGCGCGAGTGACGAATCCTCCCGATGAGCGCGGAGCGGAACTGCGGGAGTTGTTTTTTGAGACTTCCCAGGAGCTGCTGCAGGCGCTGAACGAAGAATCTCTGAAGCTGGAGAAGCATCCTGGCGATGAGGAGATCGTGCGTTCGATCCGGCGGACAGTGCACACACTCAAGGGCGACTCGGCAGCTTGTGGGTTGCGCGAGTTGAGCGAACTGGCGCACTTGTTCGAAGATGCCCTGACGCTTGAGAGCGCAACCTGCCATGGAGCGCTAGCTGAAATTGCTCTGGCGGCCGCAGACGTCTTTGCGGAAATGATCGCGGCCTACCATGGCGGAGGCCCCATGCCCGCCACCGAAGGCCTGCGGCAAAAAATCAATGAGCTGACCGCGACTCCGGCAGCCAAGAAGACGCGTAAGAAAAAAGCAGCAGCGCCCGCTCCGCGATCCGACAAAGACTGGACGGACGCCGAAAAGCGCGGCCTGGCCCAGGCGCAGGCCGCCGGTTTGGGGCTGTACGACATCGTAGTGAAAATCGATCCCCTCTGCACCATGCCGATTGCCGCGCGGCAACTGATTCAGAATGCGATCCGAGAGATCGGCCAGGTCCTGGTGGTGCGCCCGGATGCGAAATCGGCAGCCGCCTCCCGGCAGGTAGAGTTCATTCTCGCCACCCTGCAGACGAAGGAAGACATTGCCGCCAAATGCCACATCCCGACAATTGCCGGCGAGATCAACGTGACTCTGATCCAGGCCGCATCGCCGGCCAAAGCCTCCACAAAAGTTGCCGAGCAGGCGGCAGTTCCCGAGGCTGCGACGGCGGCTACGGCTTCGGATGCCCCACCGTCCGCAACTCCGGCCCCAGTCCAGCCTTCTCTACCCGAGACACCGACCTCAACTGCGGAACCGGGCCTCCCGCAAGCGTTAATGGAAAACATACTTCGTGTCGAGGCGGGGCGAATCGACAACGTGCTCAACCTGGTGGGCGAACTCATTATTGGCAAATCGATGTTGCAGCAGGCGCTCAATGAACTTGGCAAGCGCTATCCCAAGGAACCGTTGCGCGGCAAGTTCGCCGATGCCATGGCTTTTCAGGCCACAGTGCTGAACGATCTGCAACGCTCCGTGATGAAGATTCGCATGGTGCCGGTGGACCAGTTGTTCCGTCGCTTCCCGCGAATCGTGCGCGACGTCGCGCGGCAATGTGGCCGCGAAGTGGAATTGGAACTGAGCGGGCAGGAAACCGACCTTGATAAGGGAATCCTCGACGCCATTGCCGAGCCGCTGACCCACCTGGTGCGGAACGCCGTCAGTCACGGCGTCGAACCGCCCGAGCAACGCCGTAGCCAGGGCAAGCCGCCGCGGGGAAAGATCCGGCTGAACGCCTATCATCAGGGCAATCAGGTGGTGGTCGAGATCAGCGACGACGGGCGCGGCATCGATGCGCATAAGATTCGCAGCCGAGCGATCGAACTTGGAATGCTGACCTCAGAAGAAGCGCAGCGTATGAGCGAAGCCGAGACTCTGGACCTGATCTTCCGCCCGGGATTCAGCACCGCCGAGGTGGTCACGGAAGTTTCCGGACGCGGGGTCGGGATGGATGTGGTGCAGAGCGTGATCCAGCGGCTGAAGGCCACGATTCACGTGGAGACTCGTGTGGGCCAGGGCACGACATTCCGCCTGAAGCTGCCGCTCACACTGGCCATTATCAAAGCCCTGATGTTCTGGGTGGAACGGCGCTTGTATGCCATCCCGTTGAACGCGGTGAGCCAGATTGCCCGCACCTTCGAATCCGAAGTCCATCAGGTCGACAACTACGAGGTGCTGCAGTTGCGCAACCAGGTGCTTCCGCTGCTGCGCCTGGGACGACCTCCCGCGGCCGACGCAGACCGGAAATCGAAAAAGCTGTTCATCCTGGTCATCACCGTCGGGGAGAGAAAATACGGCTTGGCTGTCGACGCCTTGGAAGGCGAAGAAGAACTCGTCATCAAGGCTCTGGACGATCAGACGTTCTCCACCGATCTGGTGAACGGAGCGTCCATCCTGGGCAACGGCCATGTCGTGCTGATCCTGAATCTGCCTGCGGTTGTAGAGCACGTCGCGCATGCGCGTCCGGGAGCGGCGGGGCTGGCCAATTGCGGACTGTTGCTCAATCATGCCGACCGCGCCCGGCTGGCCATGGGCGCCGCCGGAGGTCAAGCATGAACATGAACCCGAAAAAAATTCGGGTGCTGGTGGTGGATGACTCCGCCTTGATGCGAAAGCTCATCCCGCAGATCCTTGAAGCCGACCTCTCGATTGAAGTGGTGGGCACGGCGATGGACGGAACCTTCTGCCTGAAGAAGATCGAAGAGTTGCAACCCAACGTGGTCACGCTCGATCTGGAAATGCCGGGCATGAACGGCATCGACACTCTGAAAGAGATTATGCGCTGGCATCCGGTGCCGGTCATCGTGGTCAGTTCCCACAGCACCGAAGGCGCGTCCGTCACCTTGAAGGCATTGGGGCTGGGAGCATTCGATTTTGTCGCCAAACCGCACGATGCCTCAGCGCACATGGCGGAAACGGCAACGGAGTTGATCGCCAAGATTCACGCGGCCTCAGATTGCAAGGTTGTCCGCCCTGGAATCTTGCGGGGAACGTCTGCGCCTGAAAAACTTTCGACAGCGAAGGCGGCGCGGCCACCCAGCAAGTTGGTGGCGATTGGGATTTCCACCGGAGGTCCGCAAGCCCTTGAGTTCGTGCTGGCCCAACTGCCTCCGGACTTTCCGGGAGCGATCGTAGTCGTGCAACATATGCCCGAAGGGTTCACCGACATGTTTGCACGCCGCCTCGACGAATTGTGCTCACTACGCGTGAAGGAAGCTCAATCGGGAGACGTGCTGCAGGCAGGGCGCGTGCTGATCTGCCCCGGAAGCCGGCATATGAAAGTGAAGCGGCTCGCCATGGGAGACCTGGTGGTTCTTAGTGACGAAGAACGGGTCAATGGCCACCGGCCGAGCGTGGATGTTTTGTTCCGCAGCGTGGCTGAAGAATTCGGCACGCTGGCGATCGCAGTGCTGATGACCGGGATGGGCGATGATGGCGCGCAGGGTTTGGGCGCGGTCAAGCAAGCCGGCGGCATGACCATCGCGCAAAGTGAAGAGTCTTGTGTGGTCTTTGGCATGCCAAAGGCTGCGATCGAGCGCGGCTATGCCACGCGGGTGGTGGCTTTGGACGGGCTTTCGTCCACATTGCAAGCTCTTTGCAGCCGCGAAGACCGGGGGCAGATTGGCGGGGCGGGAAAAGCTTTCCGCGCCGGGCGTTAAGAATGAGTTGGCGGGAAACCGCCGTGATGGAATTTGCGTGGTTGGAATCTGTAAGAGGAGGATGTTATGGAGCAGTTTGCACCAGTAAAACGCAGCAAGGACGGCCAGCCGATCCGCTACTTGATCGTGGACGACTCCGTGTTCGCGCGCAAGAATCTTGCCCGCATGATCGAAAGCTTCGGGGGGCAAGTCGCGGCCGAAGCCGGCGACGGCTTGACCGCGATCAGCGAGTACGAGCGCACGCATCCCGACATTGTGCTCATGGATATCACCATGCCACAGATGGAGGGCATCGAAGCCGCGGAGAAGATTGTCCAGGCGCATCCCGAAGCCCGTGTCGTCATGGTGTCTTCCGTGGGTTACCAGGAAAACATTGTGGCCGCATTGCAGCGCGGGGCGCGCCACTTCGTGCAGAAGCCGGTGAAGCCGGAAGTGCTGTACGAAGTGATCAAGTATGTGCTCGGAGAAGACGGCGCTGTGGCAGCTGCGGCCGGCGCGGGGGTCTAATCGCATGAAGATGGAGCTGATTCAGCCTTTCATCAATGCGGCGGACGCCGTGTTGTCGCAAGGCCTGCAGGGCACCACAAAAGTGGACAGCCTCTCGATGGAAGAGCATGCCTATCGCCGCAAGGGCGTGGCTGGAATGGTGGCGCTTACCGGCGACATCGAGGGCCGCATCATTCTGGACCTCGAGCCGCAGACCGCTGTGCGCGTGGCCAGCCACTATGCGGGCGCGGAATTGCCGGAATCCGACGGGCTGATCAAAGAAACCATCTTCGAACTCGCGAACCAGGTTGTCGGCAATGCCGTTTGCGCGCTTAACGATCAGGGCTTTCACTTCCGCGTGCATCCTCCGGTGCTGGTCACTTCTGACGAGGGCGACAAGACCAGCGAAGACACGGAAGCGCTGATGATCTGTTTTGAAACTTCTCTGGGAAATGTCTTTATGAATGTCGCGCTGCGGTATAACAAGCGGCGCATGGCCGATCATGCGGCCGCCGGTCAGTAGGCTTTCGGCTTTCAGGCTTCGGGCATCGACATTCAGTTAGAGTCGTAATCTTCAGGGATATCTTCAGCTTTTCACTTACAATACCCTGCATCTTCTAAGTCGCTGGCCGCGCTGCTGGCGGAGGGTTCCATGTCTGTCGAAATGCGGGTCATCGAAATGCGCACTTACAAACTCAAGCCGGGCAAGCGTTCCGAGTTCCTGGAAATATTCCGGTCGAAGTCGATTCCGGCGCATGCGGAGATCGGGATGAAGATATTGGGTCCGTTTCTTTCCATCGAAGATCCTGACACCTTCTTTTTTATGCGCGGCTTTCCTGACCTTGCCTCGCGCGAGCCGATGAAGGCCAAGTTTTATGAGGGAGAACTGTGGAAGCGCGAACTGGAAAACCTCCTGATGCCCATGATCGAAAAGTATGAAGTCGTGCTGGTGGAGGACCCTGAGGGCCTAGTCCGCTGGTGAAGCGAGACGCTCGCGGCGCACTCGCGGGAGTCAAAATCCCCACCCTTCGACAAGCTCAGGGCAGGCTCTAACGTCGCAAAATAAGAGTGAGGTTGTGATTGGACTATTTCCGCGACCTTAGGATGGGGCACCCTCACCTTCCACCGAGTGGTAGTTCCATCTTGGTTGTCGCTGGCCCGTCTTCCGCGGGGTCGGCGATGTTTCTTAGCTCGGGATATTTCTCGATCAGCGAGGGCGGGGCTTGCACTCTTTTGCCGCTGATCATGGCCTTTAATTCCAGCGCGTTCACTCCGGCTTTGCTTTCGAAATGGTTGTTGGTGATCACGTATGTGGTGTGCGCGCGCTCGGCTACGCTTTCGATTCTTTCTTTCCAGCCTGCCAGTTCGCGGTGGTTGTAGAGATAGTTGTAGCGGTCGTTGCGATTGTCGGAGTCGGAGCGCTGGTTGTCGGAGCTTTGATCGGTAAACCAGTGCTCGTAGTTGCGTCCGTGCAGGCGGACGTAACCGACGGCGGAGGTCACGTGTTCGGTGGGCGCTAGCGAGCGGCCCAGCACCGGCTGGTCGATGTTGCAGAAGCCGACATTTTCTTGTGCGAATGCGGCCAGCGTTGCGGGGTTGTTCCAACTGGAGTCGCGAACCTCGACTACGCGCGGATATTCGATGAACTGGCGCAGAAGGCGCTCCAGATAATCGCGGTTGAGAGAAGTGTTTTTGAAGGACACGGGGAACTGGATCAGCAGCGCGCCGAGGCGTCCTTCGCTGGCGATGGCGTCGAGGCCTTCGCGGGTGCGGGCTTCGTCTTCGTCGGTGGGACGGATGGTTGCGGCTGAGGTGGGCTCCATCACCGCGATGGGCGAGTGCGTGAAGGCGCGATAGAGTTTCGCGGTGAAGAGGAAGTTCTTATTTACCGCCGCTACTTTGCGGCACCAGAGCTTGGCCCACTCGGGCTTCAGCGGTCCGTAGAAACTTGTGTTGATTTCGGTGGTGTCGAAGAAGCGGGCTAGATACTCGAGCGGATGCTGCTTGCGGCGCTGCAGGCCTGGTGGATAGAAGATGCCGTCCCAGTCTTTGTAGGACCAGCCCGCCGTGCCGATGCGGATGTCTTTTGAGTGGATCTGCGGTACACGAACTGGGGCCGGGGATCCCATGCGCGGACCGCAGACTGGGGGTTGGGGCAAGGTTAGCACAGAGGACCAAAGTCCGAATCCGGCGGCCTGCTCTTCACGCACACGAAAGCCGGATTTTGACCAAACCGAAACTACGGCATAAAATCCCTCTCGTCGAACGAACGAGGAACTCATGAAATGGGCCCGTTGGTATGTTGTCTACGGTGCGGTTGCCGAATCCTTCTCCTTGCCAGTTGCGCCAGGCACGCCCCCGAGGATTTTCAGAAGAGCCTGCAGGAGCAGTTGATTAACGCCAAAGCCGGCGACGTCGTGAGCCTGCCCGAGGGCAAGTTTCACTTCGACCGCACGCTTTCGCTCACCGCCAACGGCGTCACCATCCGCGGCAAGGGCATGGACAAGACCATCCTTTCTTTCGCCGGACAGAAGACCGGCGCCCAAGGCGTTTTGGTGAAGGCGAACGACTTTACCATCGAGGATGTCGGCATCGAAGACACCGCGGGCGACGCGCTCACCATCCAGGGCGGGAGAAACATTACCGTCCGCCGCGTGCGCACCGAGTGGATGCGCGGGCCTAATGAAGGCAACGGGCCCTACGGCATCTATCCCGTCGAGTGCAAAGATTTGCTGGTGGAAGATTCGGTTGCCCGGGGCGCAGCCGATGCCGGTGTCTATGTCGGCCAGTCGGAGAACGTCATCATCCGCCGCAATCGCTCGGAGTTCAACGTGGATGGCTACGAGATAGAAAATTCCGAAAACGTGGACGCCTACGAAAACGTAGGCACTCACAACGCAGGAGGCATGGGAATATTCAACTTTCCGAATCTGCCTAAACAGGGCGGCCGGCACGTGCGCGCCTTCAACAATCAACTCGTCGATAACAATACACCGAACTTTGCCCCCAAGAGCCTGGGCCCAATTTACTACCTGCCGACCGGTACCGGCATGTACGTAATGGCCATCCGCGATGTGGAAATCTTCAGCAACAAGATTCAGAACAACAACACCGTTGACCTTTACATCATCAACTACAAGACCGGCGTAGATGAAGATTCCCTCCGCGAGACCGCGTCTTCTCCGATCACCCAGCAAGTCTTCGCGCCCGAAGACAAACGATATGACCCGTTCCTACGCGACGTCTTTATCCATGACAATGAAATCAGCGGGGGCGGGCAATCGCCGGACAACCGGGTGGGAGGCGTGAAGATGCTGGCGACGGCGCTGGGCGGCAACTGCCGGATATTCTCTACGACGGCATAGTGGACCCCGCTTGGGGCCGCAAAGGACCGAACCAGGGCCGGGTTTGCCTCTCCAGTAATGGCGCCGCGACCTTCTTGAACTTCGACGCAGCGGGTAAATGAAACATCCCGTACAAGATTTGAAACATATGCCTGTTCGCTTCCCGCGCTCACGGCCGTGTCGACCCCGCAGAGCACGGGGAGCGCGCCCGCGGGACAGAAGTGATGTCTCGGTTGCGCTGGTGGCTGACAGCGGCATGCGTTCTCACGTCCGTCTGCCTGCTCGCAGGCTGTGAACGTTCCTTGCGGCGCGATGTACAGGCTCAATCGAGGGCCCGTTTCCGCAAAAGCTTTCTGCCTGGCAT
Source organism: uncultured Acidobacteriaceae bacterium (assembly GCA_963850805.1). Lineage (GTDB taxonomy): Bacteria > Acidobacteriota > Terriglobia > Terriglobales > Acidobacteriaceae > Sulfotelmatobacter. The sequence continues at coordinate 81,300 of CAWKNF010000008.1, forward strand.
CTGTTCACGGCGCACGCTCTGCCTTGGAACCGAGCCGGGGCGTGATCCCCTACGATCTGAACACCCCGTTGTTTTCCGACTACAGCGACAAGTTTCGTTTCGTATGGATGCCGCCGGGAACGTCAGCGCGGTATGTCAACGACGGGCCCTTCGAGTTTCCCGTCGGTACGGTGTTCGCGAAAACGTTTGCTTTCCCGATCGGCGCCCGGTCCGCAACAGGCCGACCGCGGATAAGCTGATCGAAACCCGGCTGCTGGTGCACGCCAAGACGGGCTGGGTGGCGCTCCCTTACATCTGGGATAACCAGCAGAACGATGCCACTCTGCAACTGGTACCCGACCCGGTTCCCGTGAAGTGGACGGACGATTCCGGCAGACCTTACGATTTCACCTATGTCATCCCCAACGCGAATGAATGCCACGAGTGCCACGACAACCAGAAAGTGCTGCTTCCCATCGGGCCCAAGGCGCGCAACCTGAACAAGGACTATGCCTATGCGGACGGCGTTGAGAATCAGCTTGTGCGCGGGCTCGCGTGGGCTACTTGCAGGGTCACCTGCGGCCGCAGCGGTTCCGAAAGCGGCGAAGTGGAATGACCCCGGCAGCGGATCTCTCGCCGAGCGCGCCCGCGCCTACCTCGACAACAACTGCGCCCACTGCCACCAGCCCGGCGGACAAGCGGGCTACACCGGCGTCGACTTTCGTCTTCCACAGACAGATCTGGCTATCAGGGATTGTGCAAGCCCCCGAACTCCGCGGGAGATATGGGTGCTTTGCGCTACGACTTGGTGCCGGGAAACCCCGATGAATCCATCCTGATTTATCGCCTGGAATCCACCGCGCCAAAAGTCTCTATGCCGGCACTCGGGCGTGACGTGGTTCATGAAGAAGGCGTGCAACTGTTACGGCAGTGGATTACGTCCCTGCCGGGGGGATGCGGCGAGGGCCCGATTGCACGCTCTAAGCGGATCGATTGAAGGTGCGTCGTTGCTTCGAACGCGGAGGGTGAAGACGAGCCCGGCTCAGTCCAGTGACAGCACCACCCAATACACGCCCGTGGGATACGTGCCGGTTCGCGCGTAGCATGTGCCCACCGAGAAGCTGCGCAGGTTGTGGCTGGCGAGCACGCGCCCGGCTTCTGCGGGCAGTGTTTCCGGATGCAGGCTGGTATACGAGAGCACGGTGTAGCGCTGGGCAAGTTGCTGAACCGGGGAGGTGCCGAGCTTATCGGCGTGCGCCATGGAGCAGGCGGCGTTGTCCGCAACGGGCAGATCGCGGCGGGCGAGATCGGGCTGGTTGGCCTGATGCCGCTCTTGTGCCACAGTCGCAGCAATGCGGTCCTTCAGTTCCGCCGCGGAATAATTGGGGAGGGCGTGGCCGAAGTCCTGGACGATGTACAGCCGGTCTCCACCGCGCACCACGCCTAATCCGACCACGTTATAAGCCGGGTTAAGCAGGTTCGCGCGATGCGGAGGCGAAAGCATGAGGTGTTGATGTCCATTTGCGGCGTCGAAGTC
>CAWKNF010000009.1:0-98898 GCA_963850805.1 uncultured Acidobacteriaceae bacterium
ACGAGAGGGCACCAAGTGTCTCGCTCCGATCAGAACATAACCCATCAGCAGCGGCAAGACCGGCAGCCAGAGCCTCGTATCGAACCACGGGTAGGCGAGCACGATAGCTGCAAACCCCACCACATACCAGACCGAAGCATCGACCGTCCGGCGTTTTTCCCAGATTCCGGTTGCCGCCAATAGAAAAGCAAGGAATCCGGCAATCCTCACCGGTACTTCCAACCCTCCCGGCAACTTCGAGACAGGAGCATTAACCGCCAATTCGCCCCATTCAACGGTGTGGTCCTGCAGGTCGGCAACGAAATTGCCGACCACTCCCCTTCGATGAAGAGTCTTCGCATTGAACTGCAGATAGCGGGAGCGCAGAAACATTCTTCCCCCCCAAACCAACGCGACGCAAACCAATAGCAGAAGAACAAGGGACGCGATTCTATGCCGCCGCAGCCATTGAGGCACGCTCCTTGCCCAGGGGGCTCCACCAACCATCGCCCACGCAAAAGCTGGAATCAAGGCAATCCCAATCGTGCGCACCTCAATGCAGAACACCAGCAATGGAGCGGCGACAGCCAGCCGCCAGTAACGGCCGGGGCTGGTGTCCGCTTCAGTTCGAACCAGCAGTAGCAGACACGGCATCGAGGCCCCGAAAAAGCAGACATCGCTCAGCGGATAGGTAACGTGCTTCACCATCACGAATGACAGAAGGGTCAGCAGGCAAATAATTTCCGCGGCCGCAGCCTCAAACCCGAACGAACTGCGCAACACGTAGTAGCTCGACCAACACCCAATCCCCAACAGAAGGCAATTCAGTGCAACAATTGCCCAGGACTTTCCAATGCCCGCCTTCACCAGCAGAAAAATCAATGCGGGATACCCTGGCGGTCGCATCGACTGTTCACCGTGCACTCGGAAGCCGTGTCCGTCGGCCGCGGAACTCGCCTGCAGTAGATAGTCGACTCCGTCGCCCACCAGCCGCAGCGGACTGGCAATCTGCACCAGGTAGGCCAACGAAACCAGCAGCAAAGCCAGCCCCGCAGCAACCCGGAAGCGCTGCGAGGAGTCGATCATGTTAGAGAGTTTCTGGAACCGCGGGAACAGGTGCGGATGAATTAACGCCAGGCTGAGCCGGCTGCACAAGCTGCTGAGCGGAGTCCTGGGCAAATTGCAACACGCGGCTGGGAAAGATTCCCAGATAGAGGGTTGCGGCAAGGCACGCTGCCAACGCGACGCCAAGCGCGACTGGAACTGGGGTCACCGGAACTGCTTTCCGTGATTCGCGCATGTACATCATCACGATGATGCGCAGGTAATAGTACGCACCCACGCCGCCGTTGACGACGCCAATGATCGTGAGCCAGATCAGGTTGGCTTTCACAGCGGCACTGAACACGTAAAACTTGGCAAAGAAGCCGCCCGTCACAGGGATCCCGATCAACGAGAGCAAGAAAATGGTGAGAGTCGCCGCCAGCAGCGGGGAACTGCGGCCCAGGCCTTCATAGTCTTCAAGCGTCACGTAGCGTTCGCCCGCGCTGGCGAAGTGGCTCACCACGGCAAACGCACCCAGGTTCATCGCGGCATAAGCTGCGGTATAAAACATCGCCGCCGACGTTCCGAGCTGAGGCGCGGCCGCAAATGCCATCAACAAGTAGCCCGCGTGCGCGATCGACGAATAAGCCAGTAACCGCTTCACGTTGTCTTGCACCAGCGCACCCAAGTTCCCCAAAGTCATGGAGAGCGCTGCCGCAATCCAAATGACCCAGAAGATGGCATGCACGTTGATCACAAAAACGACCCGCAGCAGCACCGCAAATGCCGCCGCCTTGGGCGCTGTCGACATCAAGCCCACAATCGGCGCCGGCGCTCCTTCGTAGACGTCCGGGGTCCAGATGTGAAATGGCGCGGCAGCCACCTTGAAGCCCAGGCCCACAAACATGAATGCCACGGCGACATAGGCCAGCAATGGGATCGGACCAGCCTGCAGCGCGCGGCTGATCTGGTCGATATTGGTCGAGCCCGTAGCCCCAAACATCAACGCCACTCCATAAAGAAAAAATGCCGTGGCAAAAGATCCCAGCAAAAAGTACTTCAGCGAGGATTCAGCGCTGGCAGCTTCGTGCCGCCGGAATCCCGCCAGCACATAAGAAGAAATCGAGGAGATCTCGAGCGCGATGAAAATCAAGACAAGTTCGATCGCGGATGACATCAGCGCCATACCGACCACGCCGAAAAGAATCAGAGCGTAGTATTCTCCGGCGCGGATCCGCTGCACGGCCATGTATTCGTAAGAGCTAAGAATGACGACGGCCGCGATGGCAATCACCAGAACATGGAAAAAAACACTGAAGCCATCCACCTGCACCATATTCCAGAACGCCAGCCCCGGAACTTGCGACATGAACCAGGTCGCCCCCATCCCTGCCAGCGTTCCCACCAACGCGATCAGACCCAGAATCTTCTGGCCAGCCTTTTCGTCGAGCAGCGGTTCGAGCACCATCACAATCATGCCAAAGATCGAGAGAACAATCTCGGGCAGGATGCGAACGTAATCGGCACTCTGCGGAAGCGTCGGCGAGAAGGCTGGGACAAACGTCAGGATCATTGTCCTACCCCCCTGCTCACTACTTGCGCGAAGGGAGTGAGCGCAGCCCGAACCGCTGGATCGATGGCCCCCAGCCACACAATGGGAGCTACGCCCATCACCAGCGCCGCCACCGCGCACGGCAAGATCGCGGCCTTCTCGAATCCCGACAGGTCGCTCAGGGAATTATTTACCGGGTGTGTGACCTTCCCGTAGAAAACTCGCTGATACATCCAGAGCAGGTAGACAGCGCTCCAGATTACGCCGGTAGCGCCGAGTATCCCGTAAATCGCCTTGTCCTGGAACGCGCCGCTCAACACCAGAAATTCACCAATGAATCCATTCATCAAAGGCAGACCCGCCGATGCCAATACGATGAACAGATAGGCTGCGGCATACCTTGGCATGGGCGATGCCAGTCCGCCGAACTCGCTGATCTCGTAAGTGTGACGACGTTCATCCAGAATCCCCGCCAGCATGAACAGCCCGCCGGTTGAAATTCCGTGAGCCAGCATCACGAACATCGCGCCGTTTAATCCAGCCTGCGTGAAGCTGAAGATTCCCAGCACCACAAATCCAAGATGGCTGACGGAGGAATACGCGATCAACTTCTTCATGTTGGGCTGGACCATCGCCACCAGCGCCCCATAAATGATTCCAATCAAGGCGAGCGTCATCACCCAGGGAGCGTTGCGCCGCGCTTGTTCAGGGAACAATCCCAGGTTGAAGCGCAGCAATCCGTAGGTGCCCATCTTGAGCAAGACACCGGCTAGTAACACCGACCCAGCCGTCGGCGCTTCTACGTGCGCGTCGGGCAACCATGTATGAAAAGGAAACAGAGGAACCTTCACCGCAAACGCCAGGAAGAATCCGAGGAAAAGCCACTGCGCGGCCGCCGGAAACTTCGGTACCGCGCCACTCGCGATCTGGTCGCGAATCGTGACAAAGTCAAAGCTGCCGGTATGTGCGTAAAGCCACAAAATCGCCGCCAGCATGAACACCGAGCCGATCATGGTGTACATGAAGAACTTCACTGCGGCATAGACTTTGCGCTCGTGGCCGAAGATGCCAATCAGCAACGCCATCGGAATCAGCGTGGCTTCCCAGAAGAAATAAAAGAGGAACAGGTCCAGGGAGGTGAAGACGCCGATCAGCGCCGTCTCCAGAATCAGCAGCAGAATGAAGAACTCTTTCACCCGCTCGTGAATCGACTTCCAGGAAATCAGCACACACAGCGGCGTGAGAAACGTGGTCAGCACCACAAGCCAAAGCGAGATGCCGTCAACTCCCATGTGGTAGTGGATGTTCGGAGTAGAAACCCACTGCCGGTCGATCTCGTAATGAAACCCATTCGTTACGTAGAGCGGCCGGTGGAAGTAAACCGGCAGGTGAAGCGAAAGAACAAACGTAAGCAGCGAGACGACCAATGCAAAAATTCGGATATCGCGATCACGGCGAGGAAAAAGCATCAGCAGTAATGCGCCTGCCAGTGGTGCAAACGTCACCAGCGAGAGAATGACGGATCTGAGATCGTCAACGCCGCTCATCGCACTCCCATCCAGATCATGAAAGCAATCACCACCGCCGAACCTGCCGCAATCCATCCGGCATACGACCAATGTTGCCGGATTGCATGTGGCGAACCTCGTCGGAAACATGGCGCGCGCCGTCGCCGGCATCATTCACCGCGGCATCGATAATCTTCCGGTCCACGTCCTGCCAGAGAATTCGAGTCGAGCCCTCGACCAGCGGCTTGACGAAAAGCGCTGCATACAATTCGTCAATGTAGTACTTGTGCACCACGGCCTCATAGAGGCCGCCGAGCGAGTCGGCAACTTTCTGCGGCAGCTCAGGCCGCTTGTAGTAGAGCAGGTAGGCCAAGCCCCATCCCGCAAAGGCCAACAGCACTGATACGCCCATGAGCAGATATTCGGTCGTGTTGCTTGCGGCTTGGGCGGCAGCTTCTCCCGTCCCAAACACGGGCTCAAGAAAGTGTTCGAAATGGTTGCCCCAGCCTACGAGTCCGCCGACCAGCGAAAGCGCCGCCAGGATCATAAGCGGCACCAGCATGACCATCGGACTCTCGTGCGGTTGGCCGTGTCCATGAGCGCGGTGTCCGTGGGAGCTTTGCGTGTCGGCTTGCGCTCCGCGGTAGTCACCGAAGAACGTCATGTACAACAGGCGGAACATATAGAAGGACGTAATAAACGCGGTCACAACGCCGATTCCCCAGTACACCGCGCTCACCTGATAAGCCTTCCAGAGAATTTCGTCTTTGCTCCAGAAGCCGGCCAGCGGCGGGATTCCGGCAATCGCCAGCGTCGCAACCCCCATCGTGAGAAACGTCCACGGGATGAACGATTTGAGCCCGCCCATCTTCCGCATGTCCTGCTCGCCGCCAATGGCATGAATCACCGATCCCGCTCCCAGAAACAGCAGGCCCTTGAAGAAGGCATGAGTCATCAAGTGAAAAATGCCAGCCGAAAAAGCCCCCACTCCGCAAGCCATGAACATGTAACCGAGCTGCGAGATGGTCGAATATGCGAGCACTTTCTTGATGTCGGTCTGCGCAATGCCGATGGTCGCGGCGAAGAACGCTGTCAAGGTACCGATGATCGCCACCGCCATCAGCGCACTCGGCGCGCGCTCAAAGATCACGTGCGATCGCGCGACCATGTAGACCCCGGCTGTCACCATGGTTGCAGCGTGGATCAACGCCGAAACCGGCGTCGGGCCTTCCATCGCGTCGGGAAGCCAGACATAGAGCGGAATCTGCGCCGATTTGCCGCAAGCGCCCACCATCAGCAGGATGCCGATGGTTGTCAGCAGCTCCGCCGTGGCAGTCTCAGACTGTAAAGGAACTACGGCGCCGAATACCTGTTCGAAATTCAGCGAGCCAAAATGCTTGATCATCAGGAATAACGCAATCAGGAACCCAAAGTCGCCAATGCGATTGACGATGAAAGCCTTCTTGCCCGCCGACGCCGCCGAATCTTTCGTGTACCAGAACCCAATCAGCAGATACGACGCCAGTCCAACGCCCTCCCAACCAATGAACATCAGCAAATAGTTGCTGGCCAGCACCAGCGTCAGCATGAAGAACATGAACAGGTTCAGATAGCTGAAGAAGCGGTAGTAGCTGGGATCGTCCCACATGTAGCCGACGGAGTAGATGTGAATCAGGAACCCCACCCCGGTGACCACCAGCAACATCACCAGCGAAAGTTGATCAAGATAGAACGCGAAGTCCGCGCTGAAGCCGGTGATGCGGATCCAGTTCGCGAAGAATTCGTTGTAGGGAAGAGTCAACGACGAAAAACGAATTGCCACCCGCAAAGCCGACGCAAAAGCCGCTCCGCTGAAGAAGAGCGCAACCGCGGTGACGCCCGGCCGCGACGCCTTCTTCCCGAGAAGGCCGTTGATCGCAGCTCCCGCCAGCGGCAGAATCGGAATCACCCACAGATTGAGAGACGGGTTCATAGTTTGAGCAGGTTCACCTGATCCACATTCAAAGTTTCCCGGGTGCGGTAAACCGCGATGATGATCGCCAGTCCCACGGCCGCTTCCGCGGCGGCCACTACCATCACAAAGAAAACGAACACCTGGCCGGCCAGCGCGTGCCAGTGCGCGGCGAACGCCACGAACGAAAGGTTCACGCCGTTTAACATCAGCTCAATCGACATGAAGATAGAAATAATATTGCGCTTGATCAAAAATCCAACCACGCCGCAGGCAAACAGAAATCCGCTGAGCAGCAGGTAATAGGATAGCGGCACATATGACGGCACCATCAGTCCGCCTTCCCCGCCGAAGCTTCCGGCGTACTGGCCAGAACCACGGCACCCATGATCGCAATCAGGATCAATACGGAAGTGACTTCAAAAGGCAAAAGAAAATCGTGAAACAGAAGCTGAGCGATATCCGCAGGATGCCCGGGCAACGCGCCGATCGGCACCGATTCGTTCCCAGATTGCCGCAGCACCACCCACGCCATCAGCACGCCGCCGGTTAGCATCCCAGGGACGCCGAGCAAAAGCGCTACGCGGCTTCCCATGGTGTGTTCTTCCTCGCCTGCATTCAGCAGCATGATGACAAACACAAACAGCACCATAATCGCGCCGGCATACACAATCACCTGCACGGCAGCGACAAACTCCGCGCCCAGCAGCAGATATTCCCCGGCCAGCGCAGCCATCACCGCAATCAGCGACAGCGCGCTGTTGATGGGATGCCGCTGCGCCAGCAGGTTAATCGCCCCGCCCACGCATACGGCTCCGAACGCCAGAAATAAAATAAGGTGCATCGATCAGTTCTCAGTTCTCAGTTCTCAGTTCTCAGAAAAACCTTCGCGAAGGTTAACTCCTCAGCCGGCGTCCAAGCGCCTTTAACTGAGAACTGAGAACCGAGAACTGAGAACTCGCTCTTGTCACCAGGCCACGGCAATCGCCGTTGCCACCAGATTCACAATCGCCAGCGGCAAGAGAAACTTCCACCCAAACGACATCAGTTGGTCGTAACGGAAGCGCGGTAACGTACCGCGCACCCAGATGTAAAGAAAGAGAAAGCAGAAAATCTTCGCGCCAAACCAGAACAACGGCAGCAACGCCTGCACCAACGGAGGCCCACCCAGCGGCCCGTGCCATCCTCCGAAGAACAAAAGCGTCGCCAGGCACGCCACCGTAATCATGTTGGCGTATTCGGCCATAAAAAACATGGCAAACTTCATGGCGCTGTATTCGGTGTGGTATCCCGCCACCAGTTCGGTTTCGGCCTCAGGCAAATCAAAAGGAATGCGGTTGGTCTCTGCATAGGCGGCCATCAGATAAATGAAGAAGCCAATGAACTGCCCGTGAAAAATATTCCATCGCGGTATGAACCCCCAGAAATGCCCGCCCTGCGCATCGACGATGGCGCGCAGGCTGAAGCTGCCGGATTGAATCAGTACCCCAACCAGCGAAAGTCCGAGCGCAATTTCGTAGCTGACCATCTGCGCGCTGGCCCGCAGCCCGCCCAGCAGCGAATATTTGTTGTTCGACGACCACCCTGCCAGCGCCACGCCGTAGACGCCCAGCGAAGTAACGCCCAGAATCAGCAGCAGCCCGATATTTAAGTCGGTGATTTGCAGCGGAATACTCGTGCCGAAAATCGTGATCGAGTTGCCAAACGGGATCACTGAAATCGAAGTCAGGGCAAAGATCAACGCCATCATGGGCGCCGCCAGAAATAGAGGCTTGTAAACGTGTGGCGGCGTAAGGTCCTCTTTGAACAGGAATTTGATTCCGTCGGCCGCGGGCTGAAGCAATCCAAACGGCCCCACCCGCGTGGGTCCCCAGCGGTTCTGCATGTGGCCAACCACTTTGCGTTCCAGCCAGACCGTGTACGCGACCGCGGTGAGCAGCACGACCAGGACAATCACCGACTTAATCACCGACACGAGTATGAAGGCGCTGACCGACAATGCCGTTGCTCCTCTCCGAAAGTTGATCTGCAAGAAAGCGATTAAAAAAGATCAGTCAGCCGCAACTTCAGCGGGCTTGACCTCGTGACTCTCGACCACCGACTTCAATGTGCGTGAATAACGTCCCAGAGTTCCGGAACTAAAGAGGTCGTCATTTGCCGGCGAAATGGATTCCGCCCTATCAGCAACTCCGAGCCCGGACTTGGCGAGCGAAGTATGCTGGCTGTTGCCCGCCAGCAGATCCATCCGCGAGACATCATAACCGGGAACCAGCCGTTGAATTTCATCCAGAATCGCTGTGGGATCGAACGGGCTCAGCTTCGGCTCCAACCCGTGAGCCTCGAGCCACACCGCATGGCGGTCCGCCTCGCCCGATTGCGCTCCGCGCGACTGCCCCATGTCGGCACGCGTTCCGCCGCCGAAGGGCACGAGTTTCCGAACGTCAAAACCCATGGCGTCAGCGATGCGCACGATCATCTCGAAGTCAGCCTTAGTGCCCGTGACCTCACCGGCCTTCTTCACCAGTTGCAAGTCGCCGCAAGTATTCGTGAACGTTCCCGACTTCTCGTATGCATTCGCGGCCGGCAACACCACGTCGGCCACCATCGCGGTCTCGGTCAGGAACATATCTTGCACGACGACAAAGCCCTTCGATAACGCGAAAGGATCGATCTTCAACCGCCCAACCGGATTGGAGCCCACAACATAAAGAGCCTTCAGCTTATTCGCACTTGCCGCCTCAACCATGCCCGACAGATCAAGGCCAGCAGCTTGCGGGATTTCTCCCCACTCTTTATGAAACTCGCTGCTCCCTCCAATTGCGTGGTATCCAGGAAGCAAATCAGGATATAAGCCCATATCGGCCGCTCCGCGCGAGTTCGCATAGTCCGCAAGGCAGACAAACTTGGTCCCAGAGACGCCAGAACCGAACTTCACGATGCTGGAAAGATCGTTGCCTCGGATTTCAGAGCCGAAAACAACTGCCAAATTCGATTCGCCTCGCAGCCTGTCGCGAAGCGCGAGCCATGCGTCCTTGCTGGCGGAGGGACCGATCAACGCATCCACAGCAGCATCGCTGCCGGCGAGAAACGCCGCAACCTTACCTTCCTCCCCGGCGGGGATCGACATGAAGCTGGTAGCCTGCCGCCGCAATTTGATCGGGTTGGAGTTGATCACGTAAAGCCGCGCCCGGTGCAGTCGAACGTTGTTCCGAATCTGCCACGCCAGCAGCGGATGCTGCTCCGTAGGATCATTCCCAATCAACAGAATCGCCGGCGCGGTGAACACATCCGCCATGCTGGCCGTGGCATCCGCCTTGCCACGAAGCGCCGCTGCGAAAGCAGGGAAGTCCGCGGTGCGGTGGTGGTCCACATTGTTCGTCTTCAATACCATGCGGGCGAACTTCGAAAGCAGGTAGGCCTCTTCGTTGGTGGTGCGCGTCGAGCCCACAACGCCAATCGCCGCCCGGCCATCGCGATCGCGCACTTCCGCAAACTTCTTCCCGATCAACTCAAACGCTTCTTCCCACGTCGCGGGAGTCAGCTTGCCTTCTTTGCGCATCAGCGGCTGTGTGAGCCGTTCTTCGTGATTCGCAAAATCGAATGCGTAACGCCCCTTGATGCAAAGGAAATCCCCATTCGTGCCGCTCTTGTCCCGGTTGTCCCCGCGCACAATCTCCATGCCCGTCTCGGCGCGGCGCACGCCCAGCGTGGTCTTGCAGCCGTCGCCACAATGCGTGCAAATCGTGCCCACGTGCTTCATCTCCCACGGACGCGTCTTGTAGCGATACGCCCCGGAAGTGAGCGCGCCTACCGGGCAAATGTCGATGCACATGCCGCACTCTTCGCACTCCAAGTGATCCTCTTTATTAGGCGCGATAATCGAGCTGACGCCGCGGTTCTGCACCCCCAGAGCCCACACGTCCATGCCCTCGCCGCACACCCGCACGCAGCGGTAGCAGAGAATGCAGCGCGGCCGGTCGAAAAACACCACCGGCGACCACTGCTGCTCATCTTTGTGATTCTTCGCCTCCATGAATTTCGACTCGGCGGCGCCGTAAGAGAACGTCATGTCCTGCAGTTCGCACTCGCCCCCGGCATCGCACACCGGACAATCCAAAGGATGGTTCCCCAGCAGCATCTCCAGCATCGACTTGCGCGCCTGCTTGATCTCGTCGCTGTCCGAAGTGACGATCATGCCTTCGCTGACCACGGTCGTACACGCAGTCTGCAACTTCGGCATCTTCTCGACCTTCACCAGGCACATGCGGCAAGCGCCCTGCAGAGAAAGATTGGGATAGTAGCAAAACGAAGGCACTTCGATGCCCACGGTCTTGCAAGCCTCGATCAGCAGGGTCCCCGCCGGAGCCGTGACCTTTTTGCCGTCAACCGTAAGTGTCACATCAGCCATAAGTAGCGCCGGCGTCCCGCCGGCTGTCGCGAAGGCGTCTCGCCCTCGTCGCCATCAGTACCAAATCCCGCGAGCATTAACCCGCACGTCGAGCCGACTGCCCTACGCCATCGCCGGTTCCATCGCCGCCGCTTTCTCGTAAGCACACGGCCTGCCGTCCAGATGATCTTCAAACTCTTTCCGGAACTTCTTCACGAACGCAATCGTCGGCATCGCCGCTGCATCTCCCAGCGGACAAAACGTCCGGCCCAGCATGTTCTCCGAGAGATACTGCATGTTGTCGATGTCTTTCATCACCCCGCCGCCCGAATGAAAGCGGACCAGAGTTTTCTTGAGCCAGTCTGTTCCCTCACGGCAAGGGATGCACCAGCCACAACTCTCATGCTGATAAAACTTCATGGTACGCAAGGCGAATTTCACAATGCACTGTGCATCGTCGATCACTACCACGCCGCCCGAACCCAGCATCGAGCCAGCCTTCGCCACCGAATCAAAATCCATATTGACGTCGACCTCATCGGCAGTGAGGCAAGGACAAGAAGCCCCGCCCGGCACAACCGCCTTCAGCTGGCGTCCGTTGGGGATGCCGCCACCAACTTCATAAATCATCTTTTTCAGGTTGTAGCCCATGGGCAGTTCGTACACCCCAGGCTTCGCGATATTCCCGCTAAGGCAGAACAGCCGAGTCCCGCCGTTCCGCGCCGGACCAAGCTTGGCAAACCATTCCGCGCCCCCCAGAATAATGTGAGGAACGCAGGCCAGCGTCTCCGCATTATTAATAACCGTAGGCCCACCCCACAAACCTACAACAGCCGGGAACGGAGGCCGAATGCGCGGAATCCCGCGTTTACCTTCCAGCGATTCCATCAGCGCCGATTCTTCGCCCACCTCGTAAGCCCCGGCGCCGCCGTGCCAGTAAACGTCAAAATCGCGTCCGCTGCCGAAAATGTTCTTGCCCAGAAAGCCCTTGGCGTAAGCATCCCGAATCGCCCTCTGCATGATGATCGACAGGTATCGATATTCGCCGCGGATGTAGATGTAGCCGCTGCGCGCCCCCACCGCCAGGCCGCCGATCATCACTCCTTCAATCACCGAGTGCGGATCATGCTCGAAGATCAGCCGGTCTTTGCAAGTGCCGGGCTCGCTCTCGTCACCATTGCACAGCACATACTTCGGCTTCGCCGACTGCTTCGGCACGAAGGACCACTTCATCCCGGTCGAAAACCCCGCTCCGCCTCTCCCGCGCAACCCCGAGTTCTTCACCTCATTAATAATGGCGTCCGGCTCCATGCCCAGCGCCTTCCGCACGGCCTTGTAGCCGTCCAGTTCAAGGTACCGGTCAATATTCGTCGCACCCAGTCCAAAGCGCCGGGAGACGACCTTCACCTCGTCGGGATGGGACACCAGATCAGCCATGGGTAAATTGTTGATTGTTGATTTCTGATTGTTGATGTTTGCTCTCGTTCAAGCGAGTTTTTCAATTAACAATCAGCAATCAAAAATCATCAATATCCTATTGCGTAGCCTTCTTCCTGCACTCGTCCAAAACCCGATCCATCTTCCGAGTCGTCAGGTTCTCATGAAAATCGTAATTCACCTGCGCCGCCGGAGCCCAACTGCACGCTCCAATGCATTCCACCTCCTCCAGCGTAAACATACCGTCGGGCGTAGTTCCCTTGTGGCCAACGCCCAGCTTCTTAGCGCAATGCTCGAGAATTTCTTCACCGCCGCGGACCAAACAACTAATGTTCGTGCAGACCTGCACATTAAACTTTCCGCGCGGCTTGGTGGTAAGCATCGAGTAATAGCTGATCACGTTGCGCACTTCGAGCTCCGTCAACTCCAGCCGCCCAGCAAGCTCAAGAATGACTTCGTCGGACAAAAACCCAACTTCATCCTGCGCATAAAGAAGAGTAGGCACCAGCGCCGACCGCTTCGTCGGATAGTGCGGCACCATCTCCGCAAACCGCGCCTCGAATTCGTCAGAAAACTTCACCGGTCAATTTCCCCTAACACGATATCGATCGACCCAATCGCCGCCACCACATCCGCAATCAACTTCCCCTCACACATCGTAGGCAAGGTCTGCAGGTTAGCCAGGCAAGCCGCCCGCATGTGCACCCGATACGGCTTCGCCGTCCCGTCGCTCACGATGTAGTAGCCCATCTCTCCGCGCGGAGACTCCACCGCCTGATACACCTCACCCGCCGGCACCGCGAAGCCCTCGGTAATTATCTTGAAGTGGTAGATCAGCGCTTCCATCTGCGTCTTCATCTTCTCCCGGTCGGGCAGCACAATCCCGGGAGCGTCGGCCTTGATCGGTCCTTCCGGCATCCCATCCACAGCCTGCTTCACAATCTCGTTCGATTCGCGCAGCTCCCGCACCCGGCACATATAACGCGCGAACACGTCACCTTCCTGTGCGATCGGGACGTTGAACTTGAAATTCTCATAGCCCGAGTAGGGCATATCGCGCCGCAAATCGAAATCCACGCCACTCCCCCGCAACGTCGGACCGCTGGCACCCAACGCAATTGCGTCTTCCGCGCTAAGCTGAGCCACGCCCTTCGTCCGCATCATCCAGATCGGATTTCCCGTGAGCAGGTTCTCGTATTCATCCACCTTCCCCGAAAAACGCCCGGCAAATTCGCGCACCCGCTCAAAGAATCCCAAAGGCGGTTCCAGCGCGATTCCCCCAATTCGAAAGTATGAGGTCATCATGCGCTGTCCGCTCACCATCTCAAACATCTTCAAAACTTCTTCGCGCTCCCGAAAGCAATACAGAAACACCGTCATCGCCCCGATATCGAGCGCATGCGTCCCCAGCCACACCAGATGCGAATTGATCCGCGTCAACTCGTTCATCAGCACCCGCATCCACTGCGCCTTCGCAGGAATCTCCAGCCCCAGCAGCTTCTCCACCGCCAGCACGTAGCACAGATTGTTGGTCATGGGGCAAAGGTAGTCGATGCGATCGGTCAGCGGCACCACCTGCTGATAAAACTTGGCTTCGCAGGTCTTCTCGATCCCCGTGTGCAGAAAGCCGATATCGGGCATGATCCGCACGATGGTCTCGCCATCAATCTCCAGCAGCACACGCAGCACGCCGTGCGTCGACGGATGCTGCGGCCCCATGTTCAGGATCATCGTCCGATCCTGGCCGGGTTCAAGCACGGGAGTAGGCGCAAGGTGAGCCATAGTCAATCCTAGCGGTAGCCCTCCACCGGATAATCCTTGCGCAGCGGATGACCCTCCCAATCCTCAGGCATCAAAAGACGTCTCATATAAGGATGTCCCGTAAACCGAATCCCAAACAGGTCAAACACTTCGCGCTCAAAATAATTGGCGCCCGGCCACAACGACGTCAGCGACTCCACCGCCGGGCTCGCGCTGTCCAGCTGCACTTTAAGCCGTACCCGTTCCTTCTTGGGAATCGAGAGCAGATGGTAGATCACCTCAAACCGGGGCTCCGCCGGATACCAGTCCACACAAGTAATGTCGGAAAGGAAGTTGAAGGCGCACTCCGCATCATCGCGCAGCAGGGCGCAAGCCTCGTAGATATTCTCCCGCTCCACAGTAATCGTCATCTCATCGCGGTCGAACTTCACCCCCGCAACCGCCGCCGCATTCCACGCCAGCAACCGCCCCACCGCCGGATGACCCTTCAGTTGCTCAAGATCAGTGATGGCAGGCGCCAAAGCCACTAGCGTTCTCCTCGCCGCAAATCGGATCGCACCCCGGTACGCACACCAGTTCGGCCCGCGGATTGCACCGCCACCGGCCCCCAATCCAAAACGCCCTTCTTCCAGATATAAAAGAAGCCCACCAGAACAATCCCGATGTAGACAAACATTTCCCACAGACCAAAGTGCTTCAGATCGCGCAGAATTATCGCCCAGGGATAAAGGAAGATAGCCTCAACGTCGAATAGAATAAACAGCATCGCCACCAGGTAGAACTGCACCGAAAAGCGCCCGCGCGCGTCGCCTACGGGCGTCATGCCGGATTCATAAGGAGAGAGCTTGGCCCGCGTCGGTTTCCGCTCCCCGATCCACCAGGAAAGCGTGATAATAGCAGTCGCGATTCCGCCGGCCAGCACGATATGGATCAGAAACGGCAGGTAGCGTGCGAAGTAATTGTCGGGCATAGGCGAAGCTATATATAATTCGCGCGAGGATTGCTTAAACGTTCTAGATTAGGTGCTGGTAAGCGCGAGTGTCAAGGGAACCAGGAACTATTTGGCAATTGTGTAATTTAGTAATTTGGTAATTGAAATTCGAAAACCTGATATCCGCGCAAAAGCGGTAAGCTCAGGGCCTTAGAGGTTTTTCAATTGTCCAGTTACCCAATCGCCCAATCACTCAATTCTTTATGATTTTTGGATTCAATACCGACGTAAAGCACGGCGACACCATCTACCACGTGCAAAGCGAAGCCCGCGAGAGCGAAAAACTGCTCCAGACCCAGGTCTTCGTCCGCGGACGCTGCGTCGGCAAGCGCGCCGTCTCCTACGCCACCTCGGCCGCGCAATCCAGCTTCGGCGATCCCCAAAAAGAGCAGCAACTTCGCGACCAGCATCGCCTCGTGCTCGAAGCCATCCGCGAGGGTCAACTAGAGAGTGTCCTCGACCACGCCGAAACCGAAACCCTGGCCGCCATCAAGCAACTCGACGTGCAATGGGAAAACGCCGCCTCGGTTCACGCCAACCGCAATCTCACTCTCCAACTGCGCGTCACCGAAGCGGGTGCCGTCGTCCCCGCCGCTCGTCTCACCCTGCGTTTCGCCCGTGCTGACGCCACGCCCTTCTACACCCAGGCCGTCACCGACGCCGCCGGCGCAGCCCAGATCTCAATCGAAGTAGAAGAGTCAGCCCTGCCAGACTCCTCCGTCCTCGTGCAAGCCAGTCACGAAGGCCGCACCGTGACCCGCAAATTCGCCCTCCACAAAACCGGATAGAGGCTGTAGGGCCGCCCAGCGGAAAGTAGCGCCGGCGTCCTCGCCCCCAACCTGAAAAAGGGCGAGTAACCTTTAATATTTCGCGGAGGATTGAAAAGTTCTTTTTCGCGTCCTTCGCGTCCGTTCTTAGCGCCCTTTGCGGTTAAAGTCTTTCTGCCTGCAGCTCCTCGCAATTACCCGTCTTCAAGACGCTGAACTAGGCTAAAATCGGTGACATTCGCCCGCAATGAAACTGCACATCAACGGAGAAGAAGGCACCTTCGCCGCAGCGTCCATCCAAGGTCCATTCACCCTCGCAGCCCTGATCGAATCCCTCGCCATGAAGGCCGACCGCGTAGCCGTCGAACTGAACCGCGAAATAGTCCCCCGCGACCGCTGGCCCGAAACCCCGCTCAAAGACGGCGACCGCCTCGAAATCGTCCACTTCGTCGGCGGCGGCCGCTGATTCCGCCGCCCCGCGCCGTTTCTCTTGAACGAAGTCTTAGCCTGCTGCACTTTGCCTTGTTAAAGTCTGGCGGGCATCGATCCGCCGTTTGCCGAATTGATTCGGGGTGGCTGGTTTGCTATGGTCGTCATCATGTCCGAGCGTGTCATGTCCGAGCGTTCCCCCGATCAGATGCGTGAGCAGATACGCGAATTGCTCGACTCCCTTTATCGCGTGGATTCGGGACGAATCCTGGCAACTCTGATCCGCTTGCTCGGCGATTTTGATCTTGCCGAGGAGGCGATGCACGAAGCCTTTGCGGCTGCGCTGAGCCTGTGGCCGAGCAGTGGAGTACCCGGCAACCCGCGACCATGGTTGATTTCGACGGCCCGATTCAAAGCCATTGATACTCTGCGTCGACGGGCAAGATTTGATGCGTCTCAAGACGAGCTCGCGCGCCATATCGAAGCCCAATCGAGTTCGGCGGAGAAATCTAGCGAGCACGATTTTCTTGAAGACGACCGGCTGCGCCTGATTTTTACCTGCTGTCATCCATCTCTAGCTCCGGAAGCGCGCGTTGCGCTCACCTTGCGTGAGGTGTGCGGGCTGACCACCGAGGAGATCGCGAAGGCCTTCCTCACCACCCCGCGCACGCTGGCGCAACGCATTGTGCGCGCCAAGGCAAAGATTCGAGAGGAACGAATTCCCTACGAGGTGCCGACGCCGCAGGAATTGCCGGAGCGGCTGGACGCGGTGCTTCAGGTCATCTATCTCGTTTTTAACGAGGGCTATTCGGCTGCGGCGGGAGCGGAGGTAACGCGGTCCGAGCTAACCGGCGAGGCGATTCGACTGGGCCGGTTGCTGTCCGAACTTCATCTAACCGAGCTCGGGCCAGAGCCGGAAGTAACGGGACTGCTTGCCCTGATGTTGCTGCAGGAATCCCGTCGCGCCGCGAGAACTTCTCCCACCGGAGAGCTGATTCTACTTGAGAATCAAGACCGCACGCTCTGGAACCGGGAGCAGATCGCGGAGGGAGTGGCATTGCTGGAGAAAGCCCTGAAGTCCCAGCAGAAGTCCCGCCGCTTCGGCCCGTACACTCTGCAGGCTGCGATTGCGGCCGTTCATGCCGAGGCGGAAACGGTGGCTGCGACCGACTGGCGGCAGATTGTTGCGCTTTACGACCAATTGCTACGAATCCAGCCTTCGCCAGTTGTACAGCTCAATCGTGCTGTGGCCATTGCCATGCGCGATGGTCCAGAGGCCGGTCTGGCGCTTATCGACGCGGTGTTGGAGGATGGCGAATTGGCGAATTATTATCTGGCGCATTCCGCCCGGGCGGATATGTACCGCAGGCTCGGCAGGACAGCTGAGGCTCGGGCGTCTTATGAGAAGGCGCTGGCCCTGACTCAACAGGAACCAGAGCGGCAATTCCTGCAAGAGCGGATTCGGCAGTTGAAATAAAAACCGTCCGGCGGCGCATCGCTAGCGAAAATCGGGTGCGTCCCGCCTGTCCCGCATTCGCCTCGAAAATAAACCTCGGGAGCTCAGGTCAAAAGCCCCACTTCTCGCAAAGAACGCGAGAAATGGGGCACCCAGCACCCAGCGTCGTCGACGACTGGGGCTGAGGTCAAGTCAAAATCCCCGCCCTGTCGCAAAGAGCGCGACAAGGACGGGGCACCCAGATTATCCAAGTGATCCTTACGCATGGGGCGTGGACCCCGTGCGTTAACCGTAGGTGAGGTCGGTGCTCTGTCCGACTTCGATGATATAGCCGTCAGGATCGCGGATGTAGCAGCGTATCTCGCCGTACTTGGGGATCGGTTCCGTGATGAACTCCGCTCCTCGACTTTTCCACAATTTGTAGCAGGCTTGAATATCCGCAACGCGGAAATTCATAAAGCTGTTGATGTGATTCGGGTCGGGGACACTGAGCGTTACCGTCGGCTTATCCGGAGTAGGCCCGCCTCCAACGTTCAGAATCATCCAGATATTGGCAAGCTGAAGGTACGGAGGCGCGTTGCCGTCACCCATGGTGAGAATGCGAGCGCCGAAGACCTTTTCGTAGTAGCGAGCCGATCGCTCGACGTCGGCGACGGTGAGAAAATGCGCGATGCTGATCCCCTCTTTCGGGGGCATTTCGTAGCTCTTTTGGTCGATTTGTACGCTGCCCATTGACAGTCTCCTATTCCGATAAACATCCGCTGATTCCGGTTTTTTCGTATTCATACCTGCTGCCGATTAAGCCTGACGAGGAAACGAAAAACAATTAGACCAAGGTATCGGGGAACATCCTGTCTGTCCCCGGTTTTCCGCGCATGTCGCACTATCGAGAGTAGAGGTAGCCCAGGACTCCACGGGTGCTCGAAAGCACCCTTCCGGCTATTTCCTCATTCGCGGGCGAGCCGTGCACGACATCATTACCCTTCTTGCGCACATCTTCGGCCATTTCGTGGTGTACGTGATCAATGACGCGACACAAATAGGCATACTCTATGACCGTCTCGAACTTGTCGTCGGTCGGAAGAAATCCTTGCCCCTCTTCCAGGCGGTGCCGCAACGCTATTTCTAAGGTCGTCCTAGAGAGCGCTACCGATGACTCCCAAAAACCGCCGATATAACATCGTGTTGCTTCGCGTAAATAGAGATTGACTCCTTTGTCGGGCGTGGACTTCGGAATCATTGCCGTGAGCTGAATTGTGCGGTCGACTATTTTCCGTGCCTTCTTTAGAAAGTCCCGGGTGTAGAACTCGTCCAGTAGGTACTCGACGATCTTTGGGTACTTTTCGATATTAAGGCGCAGCCATCTCGCTGTTGCTTCGTCTCCGAAGCCCTCAAGGCCTTCAACCAGTTTCTTTAGGGATTTTCTCCATTCCTCCGATTCGACATCAGACTCGTATAGATCGCCGATTTTTGAAGCGAGGTAGCTTGAGGGCAATGTAAGAAGATCGCTCATCAGGGTAGTGTCGGACACGAATTCTTCTTCAGTTAAATCACGCCAATCAATCGCCCCGCAGTCCTCGTTATCGCACGGCTCCGATGAGACGGCGCCGGCAACAATCGACATAGGTCCTCTGCCGCACCTTCTGCATTTACGCAACCTGCGACCGTCCCCGTTCACCCGGTAGTACAGCTGGCGCTTGAATTCCTCGCGCGTGATAGCCATTTTGTTTCCCGATAGCCTCCGTCTAAGCGGTCCCTTAACGGACCGCCCAATGTCGCTTGCCCTGCACGAATCGAGCTGTATGATAGCAGGGCGCTGACGGTTGGGCATCGCAGCGAAGAGACGGAGTGGGGCAAGAAAGATGGAGACTGATATTTGGCGCAGGTCCGCAGAAATCTACCTTGAGAAAATGTGGTTCGGGCAGAACGAGCAAGACAGGCGACTAGTCCTCGCATTTTCGCGCGGGGCTGTTACGTGCGAGATGCTGCGTGATCTGTGCTCCCCGGCGAAATACGGTGTTGCCAGAACTGTACCGGGTCACGGGCCGGGGAAGTATGAACGATTCGCCGAAATGTTGAATAGGCACCGCGACACGGTGATGACAAAGCAGAACACTGCGGAGATCGTTGAGGGGAGCCTCGCAGATATGCAAGTGGCATACGGCAAAGGTTTCTTGTCCGCTATCACGAAGGCTCTCTGGATGATGAAACAGCACCCGGTTGTTATCTACGACAGTAATGCGCGGGCGGGGCTGCGAAAGCTCCGACCTGCGCGTGAGTACAAAGATTACCGCTCCTACTTCGACGCTTGGTTTAGGTTCTTCGACGAACCGGACACTCAATCAGGGTTGGACGACGGTTTGTCTTGGCTGCCACACTCCCCAGCCGCCAAGGCCCTAGTACGAAGCAGCAAGGCAGATTCGCAAGAGATTCAAAGGCTCGCCGAATCGGCACTTTTTCGGAACCGTGTCACGGATATCCGGCTCTTCTACGCGGGCGGGGGGACCTTGTAGACGGGTTCGTGACTGAAAGTACTAGCGAGAGGGAGGAAACGGGGACAGACAGAACATCGACAAGTTTCCATTGCCGAAAAATGGACAACGTCCCGCCCGTCCCCGGTTTCCCTCCGATTCTTATGCCGCTGAAACCGACTTCTTCTTCGCATCGAGTGCCGGTAGAAGAAGTTTCAGAAGCGCTTCATCAGAGAACGGGTTCTGACCTGAGATCAACTCGCGATCTTGAAGGACGTAGCTCCCCCATGGAGCGACCACACTTACGTCACCGCCCGCCGTACGCAGAGCGAAGTCTGGGTAGAAGAGAACCTTACCACCAATCTCAAGCGGCTCCCGCTGCTGCTCTTCCGCTGTCGAAAAGATGGTCATCTTATATCCAGAATATATCCAGCCTTGAGCCTTGGCGTGCGCTCCAGCGGCATCGCCCGCCGCCAGCGCGGCGACTACTTCCTTCGAATTCGGAAGAGCCGAGAGTAGTGAAATCGGGCCATGGCAGAGCACTGCCGTAGGTTTGGATGTTTCATGAAAGTGTCTCATCACGGTGCCGGCGTCGGGATCATCGAGAAGATCGATCATCGGCCCGTGGCCGCCGGGGACGAACACAGCGTCATATTGATCCAGGCCCGATGCGATGACATCCGAGATACGAGTTGGATCTCTGAGCCCAGTCAGGCCGTCGCGGAATAGCATATAGTCCTGAAGCTTGGCCGCGTCCCCGCCGAAGAAATCGGCGACCTCTGAATGCACATCGACTTGGGGCGCGTTGCCTTTGGCGTTGGCGAAAGTGATTTCGTAGCCCTCCTTCATCAGGGCGCGAACCGGAACCGTCAGCTCGTTGAGATAGTAGCCAGCGCCTTTGTAACATCCGCCATCTTTCAAGGGCAAGCCGCGACCGCTCGAGACCAGTACCAGGACTTTTCCTTTTGTTGCCATTTTGTTCTCCTTTTTGAAATCGAATCTCACCGTTTCCTGTCCACGGTTTCCTCCAAACTGCGCACGGACGGGCCACCGCCGTTGATATAGGTTATGGCTGCGGGAATCCGAACATCAACCAAGACTGATTGGCTACCCAATTCGGGTACAGCTCCGTCATCTGATCGAACAGCTCCTGGTCGGACTTCGCCGTTTTCTGTAGCCGATCGAAGTCCTGCAAGTAACGCTTGGTGTCTTGGATGGTCGAGGGAGAGTCGGGCGCGCCAGGCTTCTTGTGACCGGCGACAACCATCGCCGGGTTCAGCGCCGCTAACCGGTCCAGCGCCGCGATCCAATTCTTTCGGCTCTCGGGGGTGGTGTCGCCGACGTACATGCGGCATTGGTTGTACACAACGTCGCCGGCGGCGATCAGGCCGATCGATGGGACGTATAAAGACGTCGAATCGGGACTATCGGTGTGGCCCTGCTTGATGATGCGCAATTCCTGGCCCTCGAGAGTGAACGTGTCGTGCTCATAGGGCTCAGGTGAAACCAACTTGGTGGCCACCTGCCCGGGAAACATCCGGCGGGCTAGCCGCTCCACTGTGGGAGTGAAAGACATCTGCATCGCCTTCACCGCTTCGGGCGTTGCGATCGCCCGAGCGCCCGGGAAACGGTCGAGCAGAATGCTCAGACCGTAGAAGTGGTCGAAATGGGCGTGCGTTATATAGATGGTCTCCAGGTTGCGGTTGTGCAGAGCGACCCAATCCGCGAGAGCCTCGGCCTCAGCCACCGTCCCCATCGCGTCTACCAGCACCGCGTCGTACTCGCCGAAGATTAAAGTCGAAGTGATCGGGTCAAAGCCGAGTGGTTCGCCGAAGGGCTTTGGCCGTTCGCCAACCATAGCCTTTCCCGGGGCGGTAAAAACGTTCACACTTAGTGTGTTCGACTCAGGCGTGTTCGACGCGACAGGCGCGGTCACGCGCGTGGTCTCTTTCGGTCCATTTTTGCCGTCCATTGCGTACCCTTTCGATGTCAGAGCGCGTGACTGTTCAAGGCAAGATTGACAGAAGCGCGACGACGAGTCTATTGGACGAAAGTATCGATCAATGCCGAAGTACTGGCCACGGCAGCCCGGGAAGGCGCCAGGCGGACATCCGCAACCGTTGAAATCCGGCGGGTGGGCCAGGCTTTTGATCTCGCTGTCATCGCCAATTGCAGGGCAAACTACCGCTGTTGCTAAGACGTCTTAGTATGGTGTGGGTTAGCTACTTCCGAGGTGCCCACGCAATAAAGCGGAGGAAGGCCCACCCGCCAAAATTTCTGGGACGATTTGTCGATTTCCGTTCCGCTGTTCGACTATATCGTGAAGGCAGGGGCAACCAGCCCGCCCGAAGACTAAAGAATAAAGACCGTTACAGGAGAATGGAGAAGTCATGCCCCAGTATCTAGTTGCTGTCTACCACCCCGACGACTACGACCCGTCCGTCGAAACCGAAGCGATGATGGAGGAGATCCACGCGCTCAACCGCGCGCTGATTGCTGCCGGCGCGAGGAAGTTCGCCTGCGGCCTTTCTCCGGCCGGCAAGGCCAAGTCGCTGCGGGTCCAGCCCGACGGCAAGGTGCTCGTCACCGACGGGCCGTACACCGAGACCAAGGAGCACATGGGCGGTTTCTGGATACTTGAAGCCGCTCATCTGGACGAGGCGCTGGCGTGGGCGCGCAAGGGTGCCGTCGCCTGCCGTGCGCCGGGCGAGGTGCGCGAGATTCTCTTCAATCCGGCTCCGACACAAGGATCCGGCGGAAGCAAGTAATGGCGGGTGGCCGACAAGATTTAAAGGGGATCAAATGAGAAATGTAATCTACGCAATCAACATTACCCTGGATGGCTGCTGCGACCACACGAAACAAATTGCCGATGACGAAACACATGAATATTTTACGCAGCTTCTGCGAGAGGTTGACCTGCTCGTCTTCGGACGTAAAACCTACCAATTGATGGTTCCTTTTTGGCCTGAAGTCGCCAAAAACCAGTCCATGGGAAAAGCATCGAACGAATTTGCTCAAGCATTTGACTCCAAGAAACTTGTTGTCTTCTCTCGATCATTGGATGGCGTCGAAGGAAAGAATACGAGAATTGTTCGTACCAGCCTTCGCGACGAAATACGTAGACTGAAGCAAGAACCAGGCAAAGATATTTTAATCGGCGGTGTAGATATTCCTTCCCAGCTTATAGAGCTTGGCCTGGTTGACAAATATCGCTTTGTCGTTGGGCCAATTATTGCGGGGGAAGGAAGGCGGTTGTTGGAAGGCGTCAGCCTGCCGGAGAAATGCCAATTAAAACTTGTTGAGTCAAAGACTTTTAAATCAGGATGTGTTGCGCTTCGTTACTTGAAACAGTGACAAAAAAATCTGCAAGTCGCGGGTCGATTACTCGCCACCCCGTTCGACTAGTGAGTGGAGCCGCACCGCGCACCGGGCGCCTGGCAACTCGCAATTTGCAATTTGCACTGCCCCGCGGTGCAAGCTCTTATATAAAAGTAGCGGCCCTGATACGGTGTCCGCACAACACTCGATAATCATTACACATTGTTCACTACACGTTGCTCATTACACAAGGAGAGAACACCATGCGCTTCATGATGATCATGTTTCCGAAAGACTACCAAAATGCAAAACCCGGCTGGGTACCCGACTTCAAAGAGATGGAGGCAATGGGCAAGTACAACGAAGAACTAGGGAAAGCCGGAGTGCTGCTCGCGCTGGACGGGCTGACCCCGCCCTCGACGATGAGCGCGCGCGTCACCTTCAAAAACGGAAAATCGAAAGTCACCGACGGTCCGTTTACCGAAGCGAAGGAAGTGGTCGGCGGCTACTGGATTATCCAGGTGAAGTCGCGCGAAGAGGCGCTCGAATGGGCCTCGCGCATCCCCGGAAAGGATAACGAAATGGTAGAGGTTCGCCGGATGTTTGACATGACCGACTTCGATCCCGAGACCCAAAAGGAGATCCAAAAGAAGTTCGGCGACGCCGTTGCCGCTGAGATGCGCCAGTAGTCACCTTCTACTCAAATGAGCCATCAACTTACTCGTCGCGATTTCGCTATCCGCACCGCCGGCTTTGGTCTGGCCGGTTTTAATCTGGCTGGTTTTAATCTGGCTTGGGGACTCGCGTCCACAGCTACGCTGGCGGAGGCTGAGCAAACCTCGCGCTCAGAACCTTCGCCGGCGGTCGCCGATCCATATTCCGTTGACCCATATTCCCTCGTCGATCCGGAACTTCTTACTGCGCTCAAGCAGTTCCCCGCCTTTGACCTCTCATTGGAGATGGTCCGCAAGTTCCGGCAATTGCCAGGCATGCCCCCGTTACCTGCTCCCGCGCCGCAGCCCGTGGAGCGGCATATCCCCGGGCCGCCAGGAGCGCCCGAGGTTCGTCTTTGGGTGGTTGATCCTGCGCCGCTCGAGAAGGGCAAGCCGTTGTTGCTTCACATGCATGGCGGCGGCTTCATGATGATCGGCCCCGGGTGGATGCCGCTGCTCCAGGAGATCGCGACGGATTGCCACTGCGTGGTCGTCTCGGTCGACTACCGCCTGGCTCCGGAGACGCACTATCCCGGCTCGCTTGAGGACAATTATGCCGCGCTCAAATGGGTCCATGCCCATGCGGCGGAGCTCGGCATTGATCGCTCCAGGATTGCCGTGGGCGGTGAGAGCGCGGGCGGCACCCACGCCGCGAGCCTTGCGATTCACGCGCGCGACCGCAATAAACGCGATCGCAATAAAAAAGACGTTCCCATCTGCTTCCAGCTGCTCATCTACCCCGCGCTAGACGACCGGACGGGCAGCTCCCACCCAGCGCCGCCCGCCATTGGCCACTTTATGTGGACTCCGAGTGCCAATCGTCTTGCCTGGAGCTCGCTGCTCGGTGTTCCAGCGGGTTCGTCCAAGGTGCCGGCAGCAGCCGTACCCGCCCGGGTAGCCAGCGTCGCCGGCCTGCCGCCTGCCTGGATCGGCGTCGGAGCTATCGACCTGTTCGCCGAGGAAGACATGGAGTATGCGCGGCGGCTCGTCCACGCCGGAGTCGCAACCGAACTCCTGGTCGTGCGTGGCGCTTTCCACGGATTCGATCTCCTCGTGCCGGACGCCGAAGTCTCCAAACAATTCAGGGTGAGTTGGAAGTCTGCGCTGCGCAAAGCATTCGCAACGGGCAAAGCTGTTTAGCGGAGAAGCTGGAAGTGTCGCGGCGGAGTTCTAAGGAGGAAAACAATGCATAAGAAAATTAGCGCAGCCGCGATAAAAGGATTCGCACTGCTTCTCGTGCTTGGTACGGCATATCAGGCAGTGGCGCAGGCCGCCACAACACCGTCTACCACCAAACCGTATGCGAGGATGGCGCCGGTCAACCAGTACCTCATGGCCGACCGAGCCGCGGAAATCGCCCTGGCGCGCAGTGCGGCACCGGAGTCCATTGCACGCGATGCCGAGGTCCTGGCTCTTGGACGGCATGGTTTCGAAACAGCGGTCAAAGGCACGAACGGCTTCGTGTGTATCGTGGAGCGTTCGTGGACTTCCGCAGCCGATGCTGACTTTTGGGATCCGAAAGTGCGGACCCCGATTTGTTATAACGCGGCGGCCGCGCATTCCGCCCTTCTACGCAACATCAAAAGGACCGACCTGATCCTGGCGGGACGCTCGCAAGCTCAGGTGGACGAAGCCATCTTCGCCGCCGTCGACAAAAAAGAACTGCCAGCGATGGAACCTGGTGCAATGTGCTACATGATGTCGAAGCAAGGATACGGCGGCGACAGCGTCAAACACTGGCCTCCGCACGTGATGTTTTATTATTCGCAGACCGACCCCGCAACCTGGGGAGCGAATCTGCCCGGCTCTCCCATCATGGCCGTGAGCGACGAGCACGAGCATCTGACCGAGCACCTGACTATGTTCTCGATCGGCGTGCAACGCTGGTCGGACGGAACCGAAGGCCGCTAACCGATCGACCAAAATAAGATCCGGCAAAATAAAGGTCGGCGAAATAAATAAGGAGACTGCAATGAGAAGGCTTAGGATTTTCGAACACATCTCGCTGGATGGCGTGATCCAAGCCTCCGCCGATGAGAACAATTTTCCCTACAGCGACTGGTCGGCGCCATATCGACCCCGGCGGGCAGAGAGATGCTTCTTGCCAGGTATGGCGAGAAGTTCGATCTGCTGCTGGGCCGGCGCACTTACGATGGTTTTTCAAGCTTCTGGCCGAAGGCGCCGAGCAGTCCTATGGCTGACCGCCTCAACGCCGCAAAGAAATACGTCGCGACCCATCGGCCGGAAAGCCTTGCGTGGGGCCCGTTCGAAAGCATCGGGCCGGACATTGTCGAAGGCATTCGCCGCATCAAATCGCAGGATGGTCCTGACCTGCTCCTCATGGGCAGTTCAACGCTGACATCTGCGGTGCTCGAACACGGCCTTGCGGATGAGGTTGTGCTGCTCGTCGATCCAGTCCTGTTGGGCACGGGAAAGCGCATTTTTGCAGACGGAACTCCGGCACGCGCATTCGAGCTCGCCAGCACGACGGCTACGCCTACAGGAATCGTTGTCAAGTCCTACAAGCCTGTCGGGCCTTTGCAAAACCACCCATAAGGCGAGGCATCGGGAGAAGCGAACTCGCGCTCGTCAGCGCGCAGGCTGTGCGAGCGCAAGAAACGAGGAAGGGGCAGTTTTAGCGGGAAGGAAACCAAATGAGAAATGTAATCTACGCAATCAACGTTACCCTGGATGGCTGCTGCGACCACACCAAATTCAAGCCCGCTGAAGACTTACATGAACATTACACGCACCTCTTGCGGGATGATGCTGGCCTGCTCGTCTATGGGCGTAAAACCTACCAATTGATGGTTCCTTATTGGCCTGATATCGCAAAAAGCCAGTCCGAGACAAAAGCGGATATCGAATTTGCGCAAGCATTTGATTCCCTCAACAAGATTGTTTTTTCACGATCATTGGCCAGCGCTGAAGATAAAAATACGAGAATTGTTCGTACGAACCTTCGCGACGAAATACTTAAACTGAAGCAAGAAGCAGGCAAAAATATTTTGGTCGGCGGTGTAGATATTCCTTCGCAGCTTATAGGGCTTGGTCTGGTTGACGAATTTCGTTTTGTCGTTCAGCCAATCATTGCAGGAGAAGGGAGACGGTTGATGGAAGGTGTTAGCCTGCGGGAGCGCTTACAACTGAAACTTGTTGAGTCAAAGGTTTTTGAATCAGGATGTGTTGCGCTTCGCTACTTGAAGCAGTGACAGAAAAATCTGCGAAAGCCCTGCTGCTGGCTCAACTTCAACTAAATCAGAGCGTGTAAGCGCGGACCCAACCGGAGGTCTATAAGCATTCGGTCGGGTGCCCGGGCTTTTGATCTTGCGGGCATTTACCACACAGTTATCCCGTCAGCCAAGGGTGGGGATGAGTATGTGGTAACATGCCGCGCATGGCCGGATTGCTGCTCATCGTCGGGTTAGTGCTGCTCATTACATCCGCGTCAACTTCGCCGGCAAAGAAGATCGTGAGTGGGGTGACGGCAATAATTCTTTTTGCTTCTATCGGTTTTTTTGTCGCTCTGACGGTGTGGCTTGCTTATAAGGCACCTGCGGTTGCGCCGGAAATGATAGGACAGGCGGCGGCTTACATAATCATATTGATTGTTTTTACAGCAATAGGAGCGGGAATCCGGAAGGTACGACTCCTGAAGAACAAGAAGAAGCCAGAATAGCCGCTCACGCTTCAATCCCCCGAATACTGGGGCCGCCCGCGGACGGTTGTAGCAGACACGGCAGCTCAGTGACCCACGTTCATCGCTGCAATGGCATATCCGAAGATAATTCTATCGGCTGACCAGATTCAGCAGATTCGCGAGAGAGCGTTGAAGGCGATCGCACCGCTCAAACCAGCAGATGAATCAGCACGCATCGGTTTTGGAAAACCAACCAAGGCTGGGAAACAGCTTCCTCCGTATTACCTCGTTTATTTCTTGCTTGTTGATCTATTGAACTTCAGACACGCCGGACGCTGGGAAAAGGTCGCTTGGACGATTCCCGTCGATTATGAAGGCAAACTGGCCCTTATAGAGCACAGAAAGTTTGGTCTCGGAGTATTCTCAGCCGCCGCTCTCGACGACGAGCTTGCGGCGGAGGGAATCGTAAGAGCCGTCGAGAGGGGAGTAAAGGCTGCCACGCCATTCTTCGATCATCTTGCCGCTAAAGCCATAGAGGGATCTCGGTTGAACGTGAATAACAACAGTGCTTGGCTGTTTTGTCGCTATGAGTACCTAAGAGATCAATTTCGAGAAAGAGTCGCTTCCGAGGACGCCCGTAGGAATAATGAAGTGCAAAAGATCGAGGAGATGCTACCGAGTGGCACGAAGATTACACACTATTCAGTAATCAAATTCGTCTTAAGACGAGAAGCTGCGTGGCTTGGAGTCGCGGCGATTGATGCTTTTTTTAGTTGGACCGAACACGCACTGATTCACATAGCGATTTTGCGAGGCAAGCTAAGGACCGGAGACGAGGTGGCATCGTTAGCGGCAGCGGATTGGACTGACAAAGTAAGAACCGCAATCGGGTTTGCTGATCAAGAGTTCAAGTCTCTATACGACGAATTACTTGCTGTGCGGCGTCAGGTTCGAAATTACATGGCGCACGGCGCCTTCGGCAAGAATGGAGAAGCCTTTACGTTTCACTCTGGTGCGGGCGCAGTGCCGGTCAATTTAACAGACCTACAGGGCAGAGACAGTTTTTCAATGGAGTCGGGCCCTTCGTTCGATGAGGCAGCAGCGATCGAGGCAGCCGAATCATTCATCAGGAAGTTATGGGAAGGGGACCTAGCTCCAGCCAAAATCCTCATTCAGGAAGCATCGCTCCCAATCATTCTCACGCACGCAAACGACGGAACATATCAGCGAGCAATGAGATCTTTGGAGGAGATGGAATCTTTTGTCGAGGCCGAGACGCGTGCCATGGATAATGCTGCAAACATGGACTGGTAATGCTGCCCCGGTTTCCCCCCCGCTTCCCGTCCCCGGCCATCAAAGGAGGTAGGGCACCAGGGCGGAAGTCCTTCCGGCATAGGCAGCATACGTCTCCCCAAACTGGGAGTGCATCCATTTCTCCTCCATGCGGAACTTGATCCAGAACACGAAGAAGATGAGGCCGACAACGATGAACCCGCGTACCTGCGAGATTGCAATCGCCATGCCAAGAAACCCGGTCAGAATGCCGGTGTAGATGGGGTGACGGACCACGGCATAGGGACCGGTGGTGATCAGCTCGTGGTCCTGCTTGATGGTGACGGAGCGGCTCCAGTTTCTGCCGAGGTGCTCGCGCGCCCAGACGGCGAAGAGAAGGCCAGCGACGCTGACGGCGGCTCCCAGCCAGAATGGCCAATAACCCTGCGGCCAAAGCTGGACGTAAAGCCTGGGCAGCGGGATGCGAGGTACCGAGAGTAAAACGATCGCGATCAGAAAGATGAGGACGCGGAGGATGCGCGAGGCTGCGGGCTCGAGACGCTGGGTGGCTTTGGTATCCGCAGCTTTGACCTGCCAGTAGAGAATAAAAACAATCCAGACCACGGGAAAGAAGGCTTTGTAGAACCAAAGCATGCGGACCCCCGGGCGCTAAAGTACCACGTAGGAAGGCTAAAAAAGTAGCGCAGCTGTCGATTTTCGGTCTCCCGAACGACTATCTGATAACAGAACGATGAGCTGCGGCTTCGTTTACCGAGGGAACGTGTCAGGAAACAAGGAGTCACACACAAGGAGGAATGGATGAAATACATCTGTTTGGGCTACATCGAGCCCGGCAAGTTCGAAAACATGTCTGAGAGCGATCGCAACACCGTGCTGGACGAGTGTTTCAGCTACAACGACGAACTGCGGAAGAACGGACATCTTGTCGCTGAGGAACCTCTTCAGCCCGCCAACACGGCGGTGACCGTGTCTTGGAAGAACGGAAAGGTTGCAGTGACAGACGGTCCGTACGCCGAAACGAAGGAGCAATTGGGTGGAATTCAGGTGCTTGAAGCGCGAGATCTGAATCACGCCATTCAGCTAATTTCCCAATGTCCCGGAGTGAAGTTGAATTGCGGAACAATCGAGATACGTCCCGCGGCGGATATAAAAGAAATCGTGAGAGAGAGCGAGCAGCGGCGCCGAAAGGATACCTCGCGATGAGGTGGCCACGAGGGAGAGAATGACTGTTATCAGAGTGATTGACCCCCTAGGCCTGGAGTCGGCGGCGGTGCGCCCAAGCTTTCCCCTGTGATCCCCTGTGTTCCCTGTGGTGACAGAATTTGACCTTCGCCGCAGGGAAGGTTCTTCAATTACCCAATTACCGAATCCTCCCCGCACTCTTCTAGTAAACCCTCCTCGCACAATTCTTGGTTGACAGCCGCCAGCGCATGCCTAGAATGTTTGAAACATCTGACGCGCAGCTTGTTTCAAACATAAATGGAGAAGAATGCCAGACCGCTTCTCATCGCATGACGTGATCGCTATGACCGGAGTCACCGCCCGCCAGCTCCAGTGGTGGGACGAGCGGGGCGTCGTCAAGCCCGAACGCGTGGGCCATCGGCGCTTGTATTCCATGCAGAACCTCACGGTAATCGCGGTCGTCAGCGAACTTCGGCGCAAAGGCTTCTCACTGCAGGGAGTCCGCAAGGTCATGCGTTTCCTCCACCGTGAGTTCGGCCAAGGCCTCGCCGAGATCGTCGGAAGCAGCTCCGACGTTCATCTGCTTACCGACGGCAAGCGCCTTTATCTCGAAACTTCCGCGCGCCAGATCGTTGACATTCTGAAGAATTCCAGTCAGCCCATTCTGGGCATCTGCCTCAGCGACGCGGTGCGGCAGGTGCGGGCTGAGGTCGTGGCAAGGAAGGGCAGTACTTCCGTAACAACACCCGCCGAGCGTCGGCGTGCTAGAAAAGTTTCGTAGGGAACGCAAGGGCAACTCACAGGAGGAGTGCATGGTCGGCGAACTGGACATTCTTAGCGAATGGATTCCCGAACAGATGCAGCCCGGAACCGTTTTTGTTCTGGAGAACGCCGGCGAAGTCGGCGAGAAGGAAGATCCCTACTGGGCCGTGCTCGCCTGCCCATCCTGCGGCATGCTCGGCCTGATCACGCGCCGCCAAATCAACGGCCTCATCCCCGTAATCTGCGGCTCCGAACAATGCTCCGCGCAATTCTTCATCCGCGAAGCCGAGGTAGTAGTCCGCAAACCGTTCTAATCACGTTCTACCCCGTGTAACCCCGTGACCCCCGTGGTCAAAGGGTCTTGCCCGTTCCTACTCCTGCCCTCAACGCCACCGGCACCTGGTCGACGATCTCGATCCCGAATCCTTCGAGCGCCGCCACACGTTTGGGCCTATTCGTAAGCAGGCGGATGCGCCGCAGGTTCAGGTCGGAAAGAATCTGCGCGCCAATTCCAATCTCACGCTGCGTCTGGCGCTCGTTGTCTAAGAGTGACGGCAGCTTGCGCCCGCGATGGAAGCTGAGCGCCGCTCTCTCGCCAACTTTTTCGACGGCAAAGCCCTTCGAGGTTTGGTGTAAATAAATAAGAGCCCCGCGTCCTTCCTGCGCGATCGCGCGCAGCGAGCCTTCGAGCGTGGCGTGACACTCGCAGCCGGTCGCGCCAAACACGTCTCCCATCAGGCAGTGCGCATGCATGCGCACCAGCACGGGCGCGTCGCTCGCCTCAACATCGCCGCGGATGAGAGCCACGTGCGACTCTCCGCCATCGATCTCGCTTTCGTAAGCGATGAGGCGGAATTCTCCGAAGCGTGTGTCGACTAAGGCCTCGCCTACGCGGTGCACGTATCGTTCATGCGCCATGCGATAGCGGATCAGCTCCGCGACTGTCAGCATTTTCACGCCATGCTGCTGGCAGAACGCGATGAGATCTGGAACGCGGGCCATGGTGCCATCGTCCTTCATGATCTCGCAGATGATGCCGGCAGGAATCAGTCCTGCAAGCCGCGCGAGGTCGACTGAGGCTTCGGTCTGTCCGGCGCGGACGAGCACTCCGCCTTTGCGGGCGCGAAGCGGGAAGACGTGTCCGGGGCGGGCAAGATCTGAGGCTTGCGTGGCGGGATCGATCGCGACCTGAATGGTGCGCGCGCGATCGTAGGCAGAGATGCCAGTGGTCACGCCGACGCGCGCGTCGATCGCTTCACAGAATGCTGTGCCGTATTGCGAAGTGTTCTCCGCACTCATGGGACCGAGGCGCAGGTGGTCGAGGCGCTCTTCGGTCATGGTGAGGCAGACCAGGCCGCGTCCATACTTGGCCATGAAGTTGATGGCTTCTGGCGTGACCTTCTCGGCGGCGAGGGTGATGTCGCCTTCGTTCTCGCGGTCTTCATCGTCGACGACGACGATCATGCGGCCGGCGCGGATCTCCTCGATGGCAGTGGGAACGTCGGCGAAGGCTGGCGTGCTCATGAGGTGATTGTAGCAAAGGCATTGGCGAGTTGGTTAACCTGGCGGGTGCCCGGGGAAGTGGCTGAGCGTTCCAGTTGGAACATTGTGATGAATGTTCCAGCCGGAACATAGAAGCGGTTTTGCGACTGTATGTACAAAATGCTCCAACTGGAACATAACCTGCGGTTTTACCGGAACACTGTGGAAATCTCGGAAAACTCGGAAAACCACCTCAGAGCTATAGTTGGTGGGCAGCAAATGGCTGGAGTGGATGGAGTTAGTGACCGAGGCGGAAAAGTGGTAGGAAAGACACAGGGCGAAGGAAAAGCGTTGAAAAGCGGGGAACGGAGCTGGCAGTTGGGGGTGGGGAGTGCTGGTTACATAGACTTGCGGATATGGGGAAACCTTCCGTTCGCCCGGAGCTTCGGGATTGGGCGGCATGATCCGCCCACTGGCGCAGCCATTTGCGACTCTCGCTCCTTCGACAAGCTCAGGGCGGGCTCTTCGGACGGTACGCGAAGGACGTTTCCCGACTTGGAACAGTTCCTCAAATATTTATAAGTACACTGTCCGTTTCGCGAGTCGGTGCCCATAAGATGTTACACGGTGGACGATTCGTTTAGGAGGGTATTGCCAGTGGGTACTGGACGACGTCTGCCAAATGTCGAGTGGCTTTGCAGCCGCTAGGGTTCAACTCCCTTGCCCTCCTCGGGTTACTCGATACCAAGACGTCTTGACAATTCAGGTGCACCGTTTATCATAGTAAGTGTTTGGCGGACGTCGTCTAGTATCTCGAAGCCCCGAGCGATGCTCGGGGCTTTGGCTTTCTGGAAACGCTCTGTCTCTTCCTGTGTTTCTGCATTGCGCGCGGGTCACTTCCACCATTCGCGGAGTACCATCGGAAGTTGTTCTAAATGAGGAGGACGGCATGACGTCCCCGCGCACGGTGAACCTGCACAATGCAGTGACGGTACCGCAACAGCGCCTGGGGAAACGTGTGGCTCAGCTTTAGCTCCGCACGAATGAACGAGGTGTGTGCCGCTCTCTCTGGGTTGCGATTCGAACTAGGTGCTGGGAACGTTTCGGAACTGCCCCACTCAAGCCAAAGGACGGCTTGAATGGGCCACCCGCCAAGAGCTAGAGGTTCTAACCGTCGGTAGGTAGCAAGGCAAGGCTTCTAAGTCAGCTTCAGCACAACATTCTCGATCAGGTCTTTGATGAACTCTTCGGCTGTTGGTTGGGATACAACGACGCCGGAAGCGTGTGCTGCAATATTGCGCCGATCGAGCTTTTCCTTCAGAGTCTTGTGCAGACTGCCGGATATAATGTTGGCAGATTTACAGACTTGGAGAACTTGCGACTCCTTCAACTCCTGAAAATCGTCTTTCTTGTTTAACACGCTGATGTCGGCCTTGGGAAAACTCTTAGGGAGTTGCGCGTTGAAATCCCGGAGATGTCTCGTCAGAACGAGCTCGCAGAGATGGTCGTAGGCTAGGTTCCAACACATAACTATTGACGCACGGAAGGCGCCGACATTGAAACACACTAACGCTTCGTCAAGGTAGGTGCGCTCCGCAAGATTCGGAATGCGAGTTGGTAGATCGGTCAGGAGCTTGCTGATGTAAATCGCTGCTGGTCGGGAACCATATTTGCCATCCATTTCCGCCCGGATGCCGCCGACGAGGGAGTATCCGTTTGTTTTTTCAGCAGTTCCTTGGGAGTCTTTTCCGCAAGCTGGTCGAGTTGGCTCGTGATGTTGGCCGGTTTCTCCAGATGCAGCTTCTCATATATCAGCCTAATATCCGTGCTGCTGAAATGTTCTTTTCCCTGGGAATGCAGGAACCATGTGAAAAGTTTGATTTTTTTCACATGGTTCCAGTTGTGAAAATCCGGGATTGTGCCGATAAGCGCGCTTAAAGCGTCCATCGGGTTACGCAGCAGAACTCATTCGATTTACTTCATTTTCCCCGAGGTGGTTGATGGCGTACTTGCCGCGCTCGGGAGTAGTGAACCAGCCCTGCTTTTTCATTCCCCGCAGCGGGGCAGCAACGTCAGCAGTGAGCGACCACTTCATAAACTTGAACATCGTGTAGATATGGTCGTCCGTAATTGCCGCAATGTTGCGGTGCTCTTTCAGCCACGCTGCGCAGGCGAGGTACTTGTTCCAATCCGTATTCAGGTTCTTGCCTTCGCAATATTTCTCAAAAGGCATTTCCCCGGAAATGAGGTCGATGTCGATAACCTCGGGTACAGGGAACTTGCGCGGCCCGCGCGGCTTGGCGGAGCTTGACGCCTCCGCTGTAACGGCCTCGGCGTCGGTCGCCTGCTCCTCTTCCGGGCTCTCCAGTTCGTCGAATAAATTAGCCGAACTGGGTGCCTGCGATAGTGCCGCGACAGCCGTCGCGCCCTTAAGGGTGAGCGGCTGCTTGGGAGCGGTGTTCGCACCATTTTTCTGCGTCAACGCGCTGGTGAGATTCTTGACGCTGTTCTCGACTGCTGCATTGCCACCTTCCAGTTAAAATTCAATGAAACGGACTTTCACTTTTGCGCGGTCTTCAGGACCGCCAGGGTTCTTAGCCATAGGAATACTCTCCAATCAGGTTTATTGGCTGGAATAGTCAGGATACTTCAAAGCGAAGAGAAAGAGAAGCGCTAGTTTCCTCTTTCTTCGGAAGAGTGGACGGGCGGTTCGGAATGACACGATTTTCGATCGGATGGCGGGTGGCCCGCTCAAGCCCGGCTTTGGCTTGAGTGGGGATGTTCACATGTCACATACTTAGTCCGGCGAACAAGACTAGATTGTCCTTATGCCATTGGGACTCACGCGTTTTCGCGAGGGTGGAATGCGGGCGGGCGCAGCGCCTGATACGCGTCAAGGTGTTCCCACGATTCGCGGGGGAGAATTCCCTGAGGCGGCACAGGAAGCACCAACAGTGTAGGGATCCCTTCGGCTTCGCTCAGGACGACAGAGCTAATGGCCAGTTGGCGGGATGCGTTCAGCGGTGGGACTGCCCCACTCATGCCAAAGGACCGCTTGAGTGGGACACCCGTCCAAAGTTTCTTGACAATTCAAATGGCCCGTTTATCATGATAGATGTTTGGCGAACGTCGTCCAGTATCTCAAAGCCCCGAGCGATACTCGGGGCTTTTGGCTTTTTGGAAACGCTCTCTCTGTTCCTGCTCTTTCGCAAGGTGCGCGAAAGATGGGGCACCCGTCAGTGGGATGGTGCCGGCTCTTAGCGGACAGGTGTGTCCGTTCCACCGGGGCGTCGCTTCGCTCCGCTGACGGGCGAGGCGCCCGTCTCCACATGAGTTGTGCGCTGCCGGCGAAACCAAGGTTCCTCGCTTCGCTCGGAATGACATTAATGAGGGAGTTCGATCGCGGCGTTTAAGCGCTGCGCCACCCAAAGGCTTCACGTGGCGCTTAAGCGCCGCTCTTCCACGGTGCCGCTTGCGGGGGTGGAGGTTTCCTCAATTCAACAACCAAAGTCAACGTCAAAGGCAGCGGGCGGGGGCGCCCGCTCTACACTAAAATCGGGCGTTTATGCTTGGTTTCCGCCACAAGTACACGGTGGAACTTTGAACTCTTTGTTGCCGGATCTGGTTTTTGGCTCATCGATACAACGAGTTGCGGGTTGATTGAGAGGGGCCACCTAAGTGCACGACTTTCGTTAGAGTGAGCATCCTTCTCCTCTTTCAGGTTCCCTGAACTAAGTCAGCCCATCTGAAGTTCTCTTTCTTAGCTTACTTCCAACCCTAAGGAGGTTGTCTATGTTTGCACGCAATATCTCTTTTCATGTGAAGGCGAGTACGCTGGCCGATTTTACGCGGACGTTTGAAAACGACGTTCTGCCGTTGCTGCGTAAGCAGAATGGCTTTAAGGACGAAATCACTTTGGCCGGTCCCGGCGGAGTGGATGTGATGGCGATCAGTCTGTGGGACAACAAGAAAGATGCCGAGACTTACAACGCCAAGACCTATCCACAGGTGTTGAAGACTTTGGCGAAATTTATCGAGGGAACGCCCGAGGTTCATACCTTTGACGTGGTTACCTCGACCCTCCATCACCGCGAACTCGTAGGAGCGTAAGAGCCACGTTGGTTGGGCACGAGGAGGCGGAGAGCGTTCCGCCTTCTCGGGCGAATAGGGAAGCGAGCCAAACGCGCGATTAATGGGGTCGCAAAGAACGCGACCCATCGCGCGGCTCGACCAGATCCTTCGCTGCGCAAAAAACGCTTGCTCAGGATGACAACATCGGATCGCGCCAAGGAGGCACAGCCATGCACCTGGGGCTGCAAAACGCGGAGACTATCGACCGTCTGGTGGAACAGGGCGAATTCCTGCTGAAGAGTTTTCATGATGAGCACGAGAAAGACGCCGCGGGAGTGGAGACCGAGTTCGCGCGCGGGGAGCTGATTGGCTGGCGGAGCACGTTACACACTTTGTTCCGTGAGTACGCGGAAGACATTGTGAAGCGTGTGGTCACGCGGACGCGGTTGAGCATTCCTGACGGCGAAGTGCCATGTGGTGGCACTGATGTCTATTGAGGGCATCCTTTACGAAGTTGAGCAGTTGCATGACGTCAGTGAACGGCTGGTGGTGCTGGCGGACGAGAATCCGCGGGTGTCTGAGGCTTTGCTGACTATTTCGGGGAGCGTTCGTAACAGCGCCACTGTTTTGGGAGTGCTGGTCGCGACGAAAATGAGCAAGCTGATGTGAATGGCTTGCCGGCGCTACCGCTACTTTGTTGCTGGTGGTTCTGGGTTGATGGCGCTGTCTTGCCAGGCTGTGTACCACAAGTT
Source organism: uncultured Acidobacteriaceae bacterium (assembly GCA_963850805.1). GTDB lineage: Bacteria > Acidobacteriota > Terriglobia > Terriglobales > Acidobacteriaceae > Sulfotelmatobacter. The sequence continues at coordinate 36,950 of CAWKNF010000009.1, forward strand.
CAGGAGCATTTGGGAGCCGGCTGCCAGCCTTTGAATGGTGAAGGTTCGGGCTTCGGGCGTGCCTTTGCCGGTGAATCCGCCGGCTTTTTCCAGAGCGTAGACCGTTTCTACTTTTTGGTTCGAATCTCTTAAGTAGGCTATGTATTGGTGGAAGGGATCGGTCAGGTGCTCAGGGGCGCGGACCTGACTGGAGAAATCTTTCGCCGTGATGTTTTCGTCCACGTAGGTGGTTTCGAAGAGCGCGTGAATTTTGTGCTGCGTGGTGTAGTTGTTGGGATTGGGGCCGGTCCAGCCGTTGTATTGAATTGTGGTGTGCAGGGGCTGGGAGCCGTCGGCTACGTAATGGCCGAGCCATCCGGCATAGAAGACTATGGCATGCTCGACCGGCGCCGTGGGTTTATGCTGCTCGCGCAGGTGGCGGTATTCGCGGAAGGCGGCTTTCAGACGGCCAAAGACTTCCATCGTTATGTAGGGTTGAAGTCCTACGCGCTCGGGGAGGTAGTCGTCGGGACGGTCGTTACTAGGATGATCGGTCGCATCAGCTCGCTTCTCATAGAGTTTGCGGTAAAACTCATATCGCGTTGCGGGCAACGGATCTAGCCACGACACGCGTTCGAGATCGATGAAGTGATCGGGTTCCTGCGCGTTCTTTAGCTGCGGTTCTGATGGGCTGCGCCAGCGGTCGGGCTCGGGGCCGAGGTAGGTGATTTCGGCTACGGCGCGGCGCAAGGAAGCGCGGCATGTCGGCGGGGATCTTCTGGGCGGCTACCTGGTTGACGTAGAGATGGCCTTTATTGCCCCAGGCGAAAGCGGGTGGCGTCCCCGACAGGGAGATGGCGAGGAGCATAATTGCGGTCGCTTTTTGGACGATCGTTTTTTGGGCGATCAGTTTTTGGTCGATCAGTTTTTGGGCGATCAGGTTCTCGCCGACTCGAATTTTCTTCGTCTTCATCTTTGCTCGATGCGCCTTGCTGGGCGCTGAGCAGCAGCTCCTCTTAGCATCCCTCCTCTAGAACGACAGGTGCATGGCCAACTGCAGGAAGCGGTTGCTCCCGACCGTCTGGCCGATGACGCCATAGTTCTGTGGATTAGGGTTCGCGGGTGTCAATATCTGCGTCATGTTGGACGGAAAACAGGGGAACGGATTGAAGCAGCCATTCAGCGCGAAGTCGCCATTGGGCGCGTCGAAATCCGGATGGTTGAAGATGTTGAAGGCGTCGGCCTGGAATTTGAGCGCGTAGCGATCGCCAAACCTGAAGGTCTTGAAAACCGAAAGATCGAAGCGCGTCTGAAAGGGAGCGCGGAAGATGTTGCGGCCGTTGGACCCGTAGTTGGTTTCCTGCATGTCGCAAGTGGTGGTTCCCGCAGTGGTGAGACCGCAGGGCGGAACGCCACTCTGGTTGGGTTGAAGGAACGGGATGGAGAAGTCATTCGGGTTGATATAAGGAACCCTGACCGTGCCCGGAACATATCCCCCGGACTTGAAGAAATTGTCAGTGCCGCCCTGGGTAGCCTGCTTTGGGGAAATCCCCGAAGCCAAGGGGAGAATCGGATTGGTGATGAAGTCATCGGCGCTGAAGAAAATGCTGCCAGCCGTTCCCGAAAAATCGATGACGCTGAACGGCTCGCCGCTCTGGGCTACGGTGACGCCCTGGAGACCCCAGCCGTTCGCCACCTTTCCGACGAATCCGGATTTATAGGTTCGAGTGGGGAACTGGTAGACATAACTAACGGTCAAGACGTGGGTGCGATCGAAATCGGAGGAAGAGTAAGAAGTCCGAGGATTCAGAGGATTGTTTCCGTTGAAGAACAGGCCCGCGCCCAGCCCGCTGCCTTCATCGAGAGAGTGGGAGTAGGTGTAGGAAGCATTCACCATCAGGCCGTGGGACATGCGCTTGGTCGCCTGAAGTTGCAAGGCGTTGTAGGTAGAGACGCCTTCGGCTCTCCAGTAATCCGCGTTGGGATTGAAACCGATGTAGGGCGTGCGGAGAGCGGTGTTTCCGTCGGAAAAGGAAAACTCTCCGATGGTGGTTTGCACCTGCTCGGTGAGCAGGGTATTGAAATTGGCATCCTGCGCCTGGAAGCCGTAGGAGTAAATCTGGCCGTTAATCGGATTGGTTGGGGTCGCGACGCCGGGCTGGTTAAAGGGAATCGGAAGCGGCTGGTGTACGCCGTGATTTCCGAGATAGCCGAGCGTGAGCACCAGGTCGTTCTTCGGTTGCCACTGCAGGTCCAAGCTCCAGTCTTCTGAATACGGCAGCTTGTTCGCAGGATCGTAGCCGCCGAACAAGAAATCGGAATTGGCGAAGCCGGTCGGCGTGCAGGTAGGAGTAACGGGTTCGGGGCAACCGCTCAATTGAGACTGGTTGAAGATAAGCGCCGCTACACCGGATAGATTGCCTGGTGGGGGTGGTAATGGGGCGGTGCCAAAAGGGGCGGCAGTAAGGCAGCCCGCACCGACGCAGGAGGCGTGAACGGGAACTGTAAATGGTTGCTGGGTGGTGACACTAAAGGGGCCGCTTATTCCCAAGCCGGCGCTGGCAGAGAGTTCAGTAAAGTATTCGCCGCGATCGGCATACATTCCGAAGCCGGCACGGACCACAACGTTCTTGAGGGATTTCGGGCTCCAGGCGATTCCGATGCGTGGGACAAACATCCATTGGCGACCCGTCAGTGTGGAATCGCTAACGCCTTTGAATCCGAATGCTTTATTGTTCCCGGCCACCACGAGGCCAATCCCGGGTTCGCCATTGGAAAGCGTTCCAAATGAATCGGTGGCGAGGTCGTATTTGTAATCTGAGGGGTAGAAGTTGGTAAGCAGCCCATTGATTTCGTTGAGCGGGCCATCCCAATCCCAACGCACACCTAGGTTGACCGTGAGATTTGACTTAACCTTAAGATTGTCCTGGATGAAAAGGCCTGCCGATTTCGAGCGGAAATGGCGATTCGTTTCGCCGTTGAGGATAAGGCCGTCGCTGTGATCCTTGTTCAATGTACCGGTTAGAAAGTCGCCGAAGCTGTTGAAGCTGAGGTTGGCGACCTGGTTTTCGCGATTCTCAACATTGAGTTGCACGTAATCAAAGATGCCGCCGAAAGACAGCGTGTGAATGCCGTGAACCCAATGGTAAACCGACGATCCTTCATGCTCGTTCTGAAAGATTCCAGCGTTGGCGAAGTTGGTGGAGGGCCCGATCTTCATTTCGTTCCCATGAAACTCAGGAACGTTTCCACCGCCGAGCAAGGGCGCTCCGGCGTCGGCGTTGAAGATATCGATACCGGGAAAGAATGGGCTGCCCAGAAGATTGAGGCCCACGCTGGTGGGTTTCAAAGCCTGGGAGGTCGAGGCATTGGCCACTTCGCGAACAAACCCGTAGCGGTTTTCCCAAGTTGCGTTCGTGGAAAGAATGGTGGTGTTATCAAGCGAAAAGAGCTGGCTCCCCGCCTGCAAGGTTTGCGGAAAGCCCAGCACCTGGCTGACCGCGAAAGGAATACTTGTCGGATCGTGTTGATAGTAGTACTTACCGGCCAGACGGTCCTTCGGACTGAAGATGTAATCGATGTTCCCGTTGACCTGGCTGGCGTTGAACTGGCTGGCAGGGCCCTTTATGAAGGAGTTGAAGGGCTGGGTTCCGCTTTCGGGGTTAGGGGCAGTCGCGGAAGGCACGATGTACTGCCCGCTTGATGTTTTGGCCTGGATAATTGCCAGCGCCACGGGATCCACGTCGGCGGAGCTAATGCATCCCGGACAGTTGTCCGCAGCGTTGACCAGGTTGGCAAGGTCGGTTGGGTCCCGATTTGTATCCGTAAGGCCCGGCAGTGTGGGAACGCCGTTGAAAGCGCCACTGAGAGCATCGCTGATGCGCTGTCCCTGATAAGAAGCAAAGAAGAATATCTTATCTTTCTTAATCGGTCCTCCGAGCGTTCCGCCAAACACATTGCGATGGAGTGGAGGCGCGCCGGAGAAAAATGGGTTGGGCGCCAGAAAAGTGGGTTGCGCATCGAAAGAGTTGCTCTGGTAATACTCGTACACCTGACCGTGGAGATGGTTTGATCCAGACTTGGTGGTGGTTTCGATATGAGCGCCGCTGGCCGAGCCCATGGAAGCGTCATACATTGAAGTGGTGACGTGAACCTCCTCGATGGTTTCTATAGGGGGTGTGGGCAGCGCCTGGCCGATCGCGTCGAATACTGAGCTGTTGGTTTGAACCTGGCCGCCGACTCCGAAAATCTCTCCGGTGTTCAAGGTGAACCGGCTATCGGAAATGTTGCTGGTGGAATTTCCGTTAAACAAATTGTTCGCGTTCACGCCATTGAAAGTGAATAGATTGCTGGTATCGCGTTGGCCGTTGGCGACGATTCCCTGATTGCCCAGACCTTCGTTGGAGCCTGAGCCCGACAGGAAGTCGGCGCTCACGCCCGGCGCCTGGATGGCAAGCTGGGTAAAGCTTCCGGTGCCGAGCGGAACGGACTCTATCTGTTGCGCACCCATGGTGTAGCCGTTCGTCGTGTCGGTCTCATTCAGCAGCGGCGTGGCTGAGACCGTGACGGTTGACGATACCTTGCCGGGATTGAGCTTCGCGTTGACCGTCGCGGTGCGGTTGCCCTGTACCAGGATCTGGGGATAGGCAGAAGTGTCGAAACCGTCCTTCTTGAAGGTGACCTCGTAAGTGCCGATGGGGAGATCGGCGATGCTAAAGGAGCCGTCCGGCTTGCTGGTGGCGGTCACTTCCAGATTGGTGGCCAAGGCGCGAGCCTTCACGATCACACCTTGCACCACAGCGCCGCTGCTATCAGTGACGGAACCGTTCAGTGCTCCTAGTGTTTGCTGGCCAAAAGCGAATTGAGAACACGCGAGAAGAAACGCAATTGCCGCCAGAGAAAAAACTTTGGAGCGGATGGACTGCGACACTGATGCTGCGATTTGAGTGGTGTTCACGTTCGCCTCCGGAAGTCGAGGATTCTAGACGGGTCGCATCCGGGGATTCAAGAGGGTTTTGTGAAATGTTTGTAACAAAATTTTCGTTAGACCGATGAAGGTCCTGCAAATTCCTTCTCGGCGCCTTGGAAGAGGGCTCTTAGAGCTCGGATTACTGCGCGAGCCAGCAGTGCTATGACCGCGACCAGGCAGAGCGCTATCGTTGCTGCGGCGTAGGGGTGACGCGTGGCCAGCCAAGTTAAGGAGATTGCCAATGCGTCCTCGGCCAGGCTTAGGGTGATGTTTGAGAACGGCTCGGGGGATGGGGTTACGGCGGCGCGGAGGGCAGTTTTGCCTCCGTGGGCGGCCAGGGCTATGGCGGCTCCCAGCGCGGCTGCCAGCAATTGCTGCGCTGGAGTTAGTTGGCGGGTGGCTCCGTAGGCAAGGAGGGCGGCGGCGGGGACTCGGACGAAGGTGTGAAGGGCGCTCCAGATGAGGTCGAAGGCGGGGATTTTGTCGGCGAAGAATTCTATGGCGAAAAGAGTTGTGCTGGCAGCGATGACAGGCCAGGTTTCCAAAAGTTGTAGAGCGGGCGGGAGGGGGACGTGTCCGAAGCGGGCGAGAAGGCCCAGGGCTGCTACCGTGGCATAGACGTTCAGACCGGCGGCGAAAGCTATGGCTGCCAGAAGGGCGAAGAGTTCGGGGAGCGGGATTTGGAGGAGGTTGAGCATGGTGTAGGCTGCGCGGCCCGCTTTCTTGTAGAAGAGTACACATTCTTGCCGGGGGCGGGAAGACCTAACAAGCAACGTCTCTACGATGGGATATGCCCAATTGCAAAGAGCCGCCGGGACGGCGGCTCTACAAAAAAGCAAAGGGTCGCGTTTTGGCGACCCTTGAGAGCTCCTTTTTACGGCTGCGGTTACAGCGTCGACTCGATCTCGAATCCCCAAGCTTCCAGAAGAGGCTCGGGGATGTACTTCGAGTTCTTATTACGGCGCGCCCACTCGCGCAGCCGGGTCGACCGGAGATACTGGTCGGGGGAGAGCTTATATTCGCGCACAACCTGCTCAAACTCGGTGATGGTGGGGACAATAGGCCCGATCGGCTCGGGTTTGCCCCAGTTTGGATTTCCGCGTCGCTTGGCCATGAAACAACCTTTCCTACAAAAGGGGAAATGAACTCAGCGCAAATTTAAACTGCTCTATCTATATGATTCTCCGGACACTTTCGAGGATTCATGGAAAATGCTCGTATACTGGACAATGAAAACCTTGTCCGGTATCCCACTGATCCCAAGAGCTAATCGGAGACTCAGTATGGTATTGCGATATGCGCTGGAAGTCAATCATAATTTTGCCATCGTCACTTGAGTGAATAGTTTCTAAGTAATTGTAATGATTGTTCTTATCGTGTCGCTGCCGATGCTTCCCGAAAAGACAAAATTCCTGTTTTGGTCCCCAAATGAGGCATAGATGATCACGCTACCGCCGGGGCGTGGTTCGCTTAAGGTGGACGACCTTTGCCTTCCGCGGGAGGATGCCTGGGGGGTTACACCCGTAACCTCCGGCGCAAGTGTTTCATTGAAGGGCATTTGAGTCGAGCTTACATTGGGATAGGGCCGTGTTTCGTTCCGAGAGCTGCGTCCGCCGAAGAAGCAGTGTGGCGACGGCTCAAGCTGAAGGCGACGGAACTGGAAGGATTTAAGACGGTACCATGAACCTGAAGTCGCTGCTGCTCTGTTCCGACGAGAAGATCGTGCGAGTGCTGCGCCGGACGCTGGGCGATCTTGATATTAGCGTCGAACCCTGCGCAAGTGCGGAGATCGCTCTCCGGCATTTAACGCGAGGGCGGTTCGAAGCGATCATCGTGGATTGCGCCGGCCCCGGCGCTGCCGACGTGCTCGGCGTGGTGCGGACATCTCCGTGTAACCAGCGGGCGGTGGCGGTGGCAATTCTGGACCCCGAGACTGGCCTGCGTTCGGCATTCGAACTCGGGGCGAACTTCATCCTCTATAAGCCGGTCACGGCCGAGCGAGCCAAATCGAGTTTTCGGGCGGCAAGAGCGCTGATGAAGAAAGAACGCCGGCGCAATACCCGGGTCCCGGTTCAAATTGCGGTGGAAATGTCGAGCCGGGAATCGGGGGCCCGGTTCAAGGTAAACACCACGGACTTAGGCGAGGGTGGTCTCGCGGTCAGCTTGCCCCGGCGCAGCAAACCTCAAGGCCTGTGGGAACTGAAGTTCACGCTGCCGGGTTCCGCGACGGCTCTGAAGGTGGATGCGGAGTTTGCCTGGGAAGGGAGCGGGACCCAGGTGGGGCTGCGTTTTCAGGATCAGTCTCCGGCCGTGGTGCAGCAGTTGCGGGAGTGGCTGGACCGGAATTCCACTGAGGTGGAAAAGGACGATCCGCCGGTGCGGTGCCAGCTTATGGATTTGAGTTTGGGCGGTTGCTACCTCGAGATCGCTTCGCCGTTTCCGGTTTCGACGCGCGTAACACTGTCGATGCGAGCCGCCGAAGTGGAATTCAAGACCGAAGGGGTGGTTCGGGTGATGCATCCGGACAAAGGAATGGGAGTGGAATTCATCCAGAGCACCGCGGAGCATCGCGGGTTGCTGGAAAAGTTTCTGAACGTGCTGACGGAAAATCGCGATTTGTTGCCCGAGTTGCTGGTGGAACCCGAGGGCATGGAAACTGTGACGTCGCAGGATTCACGACGCGCTGCGGCAACGGGTGATCCTGAGGACGCACTGCTCGCACTTTTCCGGGAGCAGACCGCGCTTCCAGCCGATTCGTTTCTGGCGGAGCTGCGCAAACAGCGGAGCGTCAGCTCGTCCGCCGCAGGCATGTCTGTCTGATCGCGCACTACCAGAGATTACCTGCCCAAATAATCATTGAGGAAGCGGAGTTCCTTCTGCCGGACCGCCCGCGACCATATCGGTTTTAACCGTCGATTTCTGATTGGCCAACAGGTCGATATCGGTCTCGAAGTCGTGATATCCCGGCAAACTGATTTTAATTTTGTGTTTTCCCGGCGCGACCAGCAGCGCCTTGCCGGGGCCTTCGAATTCGGCGATGTGACCGACGAAGACGCCATCGACAATCACTGCAGCGCGATTTGGTTTTACTTCTAACTTGATCTCCGCGGTAACTTTCGGCAGGGTCACCCTGGTATCTTTGTCCATCTTTACGGCGATGCTCTGTTTTTCTCCGGCGCGCACGGTAACCGTTTCCGTGAAATCCAGATAGCCGCCCTGGCGTACGGTCACCGCATGTTCGCCGGGAAGAAGCAAGAGTTTTTTCGATCCCTTCAGTTCACTCAGATAGCCGACGTACTGACCGTCGACCCAGACGCCAGAAGTTTTTTCGACTTTTGAGGCGCCAGCCAGTTCGACCTCTCCGAGCACTTTACTCTGCGCAGGCGCGGCAGGGATGGCAGTCACAGAGATCAAGAGGACAAGCAGACAGAGGAGAGCACGGCCTTTGCGGTAATGCATAGCAAATCCTCCTCCCCTTAAGATGACGGTAAGGACGCAAAGGTCGCTAGGGATGGGTTAGCGGATCGGGTTCGTGGATCAGCCCCGGCTCGGGCTGATCACGATTTTACGTGGGCGTTAGAACGTTTTGCGGAAAAGCCAGAATAGCGATCCCGAGAGCAGCATGGCTACGGGCAGGGTAAGCACCCAGGCCAGCGCCAGGTTGCGCACGGTGGACCACTGAATTCCGGAATGATTGGCGGCCATCGTGCCGGCGATGCCGGATGAGAGTACGTGAGTAGTGCTGACGGGGAGACCGAATCCGTCGGCTGCGCCGATCGTGGCCATGGCCGTGATTTCGGCGACCGCGCCTTGGGCGTAAGTGAGATGGCTCTTACCGATTTTTTCTCCGACGGTTACGACGATGCGCTTCCAGCCGACCATGGTGCCCAAGCCAAGAGCCATGGCCACAGCAACCTTTACCCAGAGGGGAATGAAGCGAGTCGAGTGATCGATGTGCTTCTTGTAGTTGGCGAGGATGGCTTTGTCGGCATCGGTGAAAGTCGGTTTTCCACTCTTCTGCATGAGGCGGATGGCTTCGCTGCACAGATACATGTCGTTGCGGAAGTTGCGCACGCGGTCGTTGGGGATGTTCTTCATCTCTTTGTAGAGCGCGGTCTCGTTGCCGATGTCGCTGACCAGGGTGCGCAGGGCGAGCATGGTGTTGGGAGTGAACTCTTTGTCCCGAATGTACGTGGTGACATCATCGCGGGGATCGCCCACGACGGCGTTGGGGTCGACGTATTTGGTGAGAGTGTCGGCGGCCTGGATGGAGACGGCGATGAAATCCTGGGAATCCTTGAAAGTGACGGCGTGATTGAGCGCGTAGGCGGTGGGCACGGTGCCGATCAGAATGAGCATGATGAGGCCCATCCCTTTTTGCCCGTCGTTGGAGCCGTGGAAGAAACTGACGCCGGTGCAGGTGAGGATCAGCAGGCAGCGGATGTAGAAGGGCGGCGGCTCGGCGCCTTCAGGAGCCTTGTACAGCTTGGGATCTTTGATGAGGGCTTTGGCGAGGAGCAAAAGGAGCAGGGCGCAGCCGAAGCCAACAACTGGGGAGAGCAGCAGGGAATAACCGATGTTCTTGGCTTGTCCCCAGTCGACGCCGCTGGTGCCGCTTCTGCCATTGATGAGTTGGTTGGCGATGCCGACGCCGATCACGGAGCCGATCAGCGTGTGCGAACTGGAGGCGGGCAGGCCGAACCACCAGGTGCCGAGGTTCCAGATAATCGCGGCGACGAGCAAGGCGAAGACCATGGCAAACCCGGCTTTGCTGCCGACTTGCAGAATCAATTCGACCGGCAGCAACGAGACGATGGCGAAGGCCACCAGGCCGCTGGAAGCGAGGACGCCGAGGAAATTCCAGAAGCCGGACCAGACCACGGCATAGTGGGGCTCGAGCGAGTGGGTGTAGATGACCGTGGCCACAGCGTTGGCGGTGTCGTGGAATCCGTTTACGAACTCAAAGCCGAGAGCGACCATCAGCGCAATTCCCAGCAGCACGTAGGGCAGAATCGATTCGTTATGCACGAAGGAGAGGTCGTGAAGCAGGCTGGAGCCGGCATAACTGACTCCGACAACCAGCACAATGCCGAACACCAACATGCCGAATTTGCCGGGAGTGCGGTTCAGTTTCTGGTCAAGTACGGTGGGCGCTGCAGTGGCCATAAGTTATTCCTCAGGTCGCAGTGGAATTGGAAGCGGTTGTAAAGTTCGCAGCCACTATACGGAAGGATTGTTACGGCAGTGTGAAAAGAGCAGTTCTGGGATCTCGGTTCTCAGTTAGAAACGCCCGAGCGCCGCCGCTTATGGAGCGGCCGCTTCCTTGGCGCGCGGTGGGGCATTCCGCTGGCGCAGAAATTCTTCCGCTGCTTTCGCCTCGACCGGCTGCGAGAATAAATATCCCTGACCCAGATCACAGCCCAGGGCGTGGAGGTGATCGAGTTGCCGGGTGGTTTCAATGCCTTCGGCAATCACTTTAAATTTTAATTTATGCGCCACCAGGATGATCAGCTCCACTGCGTCGCCGATGGCTCGGTCGGTGAGCATGCCGCCGATCAGGGAGCGGTCGATCTTTAATGCGTCGATGGGGAATTGCCGCAGCCCGCTCAAGGACGAATTTCCCGTGCCAAAATCGTCGAGGATGACGCCTATTCGCAGGTGTTTAAGGTGCGAGAGCACGGTTGCCGTTAGTTTTGGATCGGCTGCCGCTGCGCTCTCCGTAATCTCTAAGTGCAGCCGCGATGGGTCGATTCCGGTCTGCCGCAGGGTCGCTTCCATGTCGTTGACGAAGCGGGCATCGGCCAACTGCCTGCCCGAAACGTTCACGCTCATGCTCACGGGCTCCATGGTGGGAGTCTTAGTGGTCCAAATCTCGGTGGACCAAATCTGGGTGGACCAGGTACTCAACTGGTTGCAGGCTTCCAGGAGCAGCCACTGGCCGGCGGAAATCAGCAGAGCCTTGTCTTCTGTGGCCGCCATGAACTTATCGGGCGAAATCAGGCCTTGCTCGGGATGCTGCCAGCGCAGCAAGGCTTCAAAACCCGTGATCCGCTTCGTTTTCAGATCGGCGATGGGCTGGTAATACACGCGAAACGCACCTCGCGGCCTTCCACCAGGAAAGGCTCGGCTACGGCGGAGAGAATTCGTTTCGCAGCCCGCATGGCCTGGCTGGGGTCGGTGACTTCCTCAAGCAGGATGGTGAATTCGTCGCCGCCCATTCGCGACAGAACCGTTTCCATCGTCATTGGGGGGAGCTCGTCTTGCGGGCGGGGAATTGTGTCGTCGTTTCGGAGGCAGTTCCCCAGGCGGCGGCCAATCTCGACCAGAACCTGATCGCCGACCGCAGGGCCCATGGTGTCATTGAACACTTTGAAGGCATCGAGATCGACGAACAGGACGGCGTACTGGCGCTCCGGGCTGCGCTGCGCGCGATCAAACAGGTGCTGCAGGCGATCGAGGAAGAGACGGCGGTTCGGCAGGCCGGTGAGCGCGTCGTGAAAAAAATTGTGCTCGAGTTGTTCTTCCGCCCGTTTGCGATCGGTGACGTCGCGATTCACGATGACCAACTTGACGACCTCGCCCTTCTCGTCGCGGATGGCACTGGCAAGCGACTCTAACACTCTCCAGGTGCCGTCTTTGTGGCGGATGCGGTACTCCAGCCGTTTCCCGATTCCAGTAGCACGCGCGTCGCGTCCCGCCTCCAGCACTTTGAAGCGATCGTCGGGATGGATCTGCTCGAAGGCGGAGGTCTCCCCCAGTTCTGCCGCGGAGTAACCCAGAATTCGCTTGTATGCCGGACTGTTGTAAAGCCGATGTCCCTTCACGTCGACCATCGCGATCATGTCGGCGGCATTTTCGGTGACGATCTGAAACAGTTCTTCGCGTTGCTTTGACTCCCGCCGAGTGCGGTAAATGCGGAACTGCTGGTAGAGCGCAAGTAGCGCTAGTGCGCCGAGAGCGACCCAATTCCAATGCGGCATAAGTGGGGCGAAGGCTTGTCTTCAAGGGAGATATCGGCAATTCCGGGCAGGAAAGTTAGCCTCCCTCGGATCCGGCAGTGAAACTTGGTGCAGGCGCCTTCGTCTTCAACCGGGTCAATTAGTGAAATCGCGTGATAACAACACTTAATTCCGGTTTGCCTGAGACTACTGAATTTCGAACTTGGCCGACCGCCACTCGGTAGCGTGACCCACCGAATCCGAGGCTTGTATGTCGATTCTGTAGAAGCCGCTTCTCAGTGTGCCAGTATCAACTTTTAGCGCAATAGGGATTACGACACTCCCCGGCATGACAAAGTCGGCTGCACTCATCGGTCCCGCATTCACCTCCTCTGCTTCACCTTTCAGGTTCGTAATCTTCATCCGGAAATAAACCTTAGGGGTTCGATCTTCCAGCAACGGATCGTAGATTTCAAAGTAAACCGGGAGAGAACTGTTCTTCCAGATCTTTTCCTCTGGCACCGGTATGAATTGTGTTTGCCTGCTGACAAGCGGTGCTGGCACAACAGGCAACGGCGAAACCATGGCGGCATCTCGCAAGAGCGATGAAGCATCCCGCAGAATGCCATTCGCTGCAATATCGCTGATCGCAAGCGCCTGACTGACAATAGCCTCCACTCGCAAAGGCACCTGCGCTTGTCCGAAATTGTGCCCATCACTTACGACAACGTGGACAACATAATCCCCGGGACGCAACTCAACCTCAGTATTGAAACGGCTGGGAATCTGAATGGTGCCGGCCTTGGTTCCTGGGGGCGGCTCGAAACCAGTTGGATAATAGCCACGTTGGAGGCATGAATACCTATCGCCAAATCTTGCTGCTACTTCTCCGCTTGCCTGGTAGACGACGCCTAAGACGTGGATTGCCGGGTGATTTTTGGGGCAAGGATAATCCCAGAATCTTCGTTCCAATCTGTATTCGGTGGCAATCTGCACGGTCGCTGGTGCCTTCGGGTCATGCACCGTCACCACATACGTGGAACTGTTGGGAGCTGACTTGGACACTGAACCCACGTCGTGCCCGGATTTATCCCCCTAAGGGACAGAACACGAGAAGACCAAAACACAAACGGTCGGCTCGTTACGTTTATCGATCCGCGTTTACCGGACTTGGCGAAGTCCTCCATTTGCAGGGCGAGTTTCCCTTCCTCCCCTGTCGCCGCACCATCTTCGTCGGTGTTGCAGTAGCGGCTACGGTTCAACACCACCTCGTTGTCTCCTGCCACGACTCGAATCGTGTGACAGTCGCCGGATTGCAGAAGCGGAGGAGCATATCCAATCACATAGATCGCTGACGCCCTTTCAAGTGCGAAAAAAAGAAAATTGCCCCAGACTCCCCGGATATGGGGATAGAAAACCCATTGGCCGTTTATGTCCCGCCAAGATGAGTCGAATTCTTCGAGGAAGTTGATCCTCTGCTCGGCTCCATTGTCGAAGATGCGAAAATCATTCGAGGACAAACCCTGGGCCGCGGGGCGCACAGCGAACACATCCCTCTCGCCAGGGTGTCGCTTCAACACCTCTTGGGGAACGCTTTTGGCTGTATTTTTCCGAACCGAGGCTGTGACCAGAACCTGACGCGCATGGGCACGAAACATCGGAACCTCGCCCGTACCGTTATCTGTTTGAGAATGCTGATCAGCATTTGAGGGAGCCGCCTGATCGCTTGCATTCGGCGGCTGCGCTTGCCCGATCGCAAGGCACCCTGCTAACAGGAAAGAAACAGGAACGGTTCCGAGCTTCGTCATGGCGATAGTTTAGCGCAAGGGAGTCGTCTCCCAGCTTCCCAACCGTCGCGGCCATGACTTGGCAAAAGAAGCGGCATGAGGCTGTGCCTCATAACTGTTGAAATATCGCCTTAACACTCATTGGCGGGGTTTATGAAAGCCGCCCAGGGCGGCTCTTTGAAGGGGTAGCTAGTCAGGGGGCAGGGGATGGATTCCCGATTCCGTCAATTACGTCCCATGGCGGACTACTTCTGAGCTTCGATCTTCTCGATGGACGATCGCAGTCGATCCTCCCCGTTCAAACACCTTCCCACTCGCCGTCACCTTCTGTCCGGCGAACGGTAGGAGCCGGTCGTTCTGCCCGCTGGACGGAGTTGTGTCCGCAATGGGCCAGTAGATTGCGCCACTGTCCGTCAAAATCACCAAAGGCGAACCAGCCTTTGCACATGCCGTCGCACACTCGGCGCTGATCGGTTTCTTCAGACCCTTGGTGAATGCGCAAGCCGAATCCAGCACGTAGCCCTTCACAGTAGTCGACTTGCTGGTGTCGTTACTCCAGGCAAGAACGCCGGCAACTAACGCCACCGCCAGCAAACTCTTCACTGCATTACGAAGGCTCATTTGCCTATCCTCCATGGAAATACCGCATCAAGCTACTCACGGCGATGTCGCGGGACAATACTTCGAAACCACTATGACTTCCATAGGTGACGGCTCATAATGTCCGCATGTCTACGGATAGGGATAAAGATAAAGATAAGACCGTCCGCCGCCTGAAGACCTACGCCGGCGCCCAGGGATACGTTTACCAATACTACTTCGTAGGCCAGCGCGCCGCGCTCTCCGATGAGCCTGAAGCTCCGGCTACGGAATTTGTCTTCGACGTCACCTCCGATCGCAAGCTGACCTACGCGGTCAGTGTGTTCCTCCCGCAAAAGTCAGTGGCGGCATGGGCGGCTACTCACGGCCGTCCGCTCACGGAAGCGGAACAATACGCAGCCGCGAAGCTGCGCCTGTTTCGCGCTTTCGATGAACTGGAAGACCTAAAGACGCATGGCCGCCGACTGGTAATTGATGCGGCGCTGCTGGAGGAAGCTCTGGCTAGCTTGGGCGTGGAGTAGGGAGTTGTGATCCAGATCACAACTGCACGTGACCTTTGCCATGTCCGCCTGCCCGTTCTCTGTGCAGAATATAATGTGTGGAAGGGATGGGGTTCCGTGGGCTTAGCGGCCGCTACTTGTATTAAACTCAGCGGACTCTGATACTTACCTAGCCTATGTCACTGCTTTGGCTGCGTTTCGCGCTGGCTTGCTACTTCATCGGGCTGATCTACGCCTTCTTTGCGCTCACCCGCACCAGCGATCTTTTCAGCCGCATCGCACTGCACGCTGCCAGCCTGGGCATGGTCTTCCACTTCGTCTCGCTGGTTGAGCTTTTCGTTTCCGGCCAGGTCGTCTGGGCTTCGGTGCACAATGGGGAGTCGCTGCTGGCATTCTTTTCGATGACGTTTTTCATGATCATCTATGCCATTTACCACACTACTTCGCCCGGCGTCGTTGTGTTCCCCATCGTATTCTTCCTGACCTTTGTCGCAGCGATTGACCAGCAACCCGTCCTGTTGACTGCATTTGTGCAGCACAAGGGATGGCTGATTGCGCACATCATCCTGATCTTTACCGGCTACGCCGCGCTTGTGCTCAGCTTTGGCGCGAGCCTGCTCTACCTGCTGCAGGAGCGCCGTTTGAAAGCCAAGAAGCCCAGCAGCCTAATTTCTTTTCTGCCCGCGCTCGAAGTGATTGACCAGATCGGCTACCGGTCGTTGCTGTTCGGTTTTCCTTTCATGACACTGGGCTTGATTACCGGCTCGGTTGTGGCTATGTCAGCCTATGGGCGCGTGGACTTTACCGATCCCAAGATTCTGTTGTCGATCTTGATGTGGGTGGTCTACATGATCATGGTCTTCACCCGCTGGAATTCAGGATGGCGTGGGCGCCGCGCCGCGGTATTGGCTACGTTTGCGTTCGTAGCCGCCGTCGTCGCGTGGGCCGCGAACTATTTCTCCACCATCCACAGGTTCGTTGCCTCATGAGATATCAGCTCATTGGCGTGAATCACAAGAGCGCGCCGCTCGAAGTGCGCGAGCGTCTGGCGATCCCGGAGTCGCGCCTGGCGGATTGCTGCCGCGATCTCACGACCCATCCGGGAATCGAGGAGGGAATGATTATTTCCACGTGCAATCGCGTGGAAGTGGTCACGCACACGGCGAACGGATCGGCCGATCTGCGCGGATTTTTGCACGATCACTTTCATCTCACAGCAGAAGAACTGGACGCGCATTTGTATGAGTTTCGAGAAAAAGATGCGGTGCGGCATGTCTTCCGGGTGGCTTCGAGCCTGGATTCGATGGTGGTCGGAGAAGCCCAGATTCTCGGACAGGTGAAAGAAGCATACGCCACCGCCCGCGCCGTGGGCTCGGTGCGCGGGCAACTCGATCAGCTTTTCAATCGCGCCTTCGCGGTCGCAAAGCGGGTGCGCACGGAGACCGCCGTAGGATCGTCCTCGGTCTCGGTGGCTTCGGTAGCGGTGGAGCTGGCGAAGAAGATTTTCGGCACGCTGCAGGGCAAGAACGTCTTCATCGTCGGCGCCGGCAAGATGAGCGAACTCGCCGCCCGCCACCTGATGGCCCACGGCTGCGCGTCGATCTTCGTCTCCAACCGCACCTACGACCGCGCCATCGGACTGGCGCAGAAGTTCAACGGCCAGGCCATCAAGTTCGACGATCTCTACGACTCCTGCGACCGCGCCGATATCGTTATCACCTCGACTGGTGCGCCGCATGCCATTTTCCGCCGCGAACACGGCGAGCAATTCCTCGCCCGCCGCAAGAACCGGCCCATGTTTTTCATCGACATTGCCGTGCCCCGCGATGTTTCGCCGGAGATGGCTAAGCTCGACGGCATCTTTGCCTACGACATGGACGACCTGCAGCAGGCCGTCAGCAGTCACGTCGCCGACCGCCGCAAAGAAGCGGAACTCGCCGAAGCCATCATCACCAGCGAAGTCGAGCGCTTCGAAGCCCGGCTGAACACGCTCGATGTGGTGCCGACGATCGTGTCGTTGCAGGATCATTTGGAAACCATCCGTCAGGCGGAGATCGATCGCGTGCGCGGCCGCATGGGTCCGCTGACTCCGGAGCAGGAAATGGCCGTCGAAGCCCTGACCCGCGGCATCATCAACAAGGTGATGCACACCCCGATCACCACGCTGAAGACGGCCGCGCGTGAGGCGGAGGCAACCACTGTGATCGACGTGGTGCGGAGATTGTTTAACTTGCGGGAGAAAGACCGTAAATCAGAGGCGCGGGGAACCGGAAGTAACGAGGAAGAGGGGACGCACCACTGATGGCTCGCCTTCGCGTTGGCTCCCGCGGCTCGCAACTTGCCCTCTGGCAGGCCAACCACATCTCCGCGCTGCTGCGCGGGCGCGGACACGAAATCGAAATCGAAATCATTCATACCACGGGTGACAAGATCACTGACGTCCCTCTGGCCCAGGTCGGCGCCAAGGGCGGACTTGGCAAGGGGATTTTCACGAAAGAAATTGAAGAAGCCCTCGCCGCCGGCCGCGTCGATCTCGCGGTGCACTCGTTGAAGGACTTGCCCACAGAACTTCCGCCTGGATTCGACATCGCGGCGATCACGGAACGGGAAGACCCGCGCGACGCCTTCTGCTCGCGGCTTTATTCCAAGATCGAAGATCTTCCACGCAGCGCGCGCGTGGGCACGTCCAGCCTGCGCCGTCAGGCGCAACTCAAAGCCATCCGCCGCGATCTCGACATTCATCCCCTGCGCGGCAATGTCGATACGCGCCTGCGCAAACTCGAACAAGGTGAATACGACGCCATCATCCTGGCTTCGGCCGGACTGAAGCGACTCGGCAAAACGGAACTGGTCAAGCAAATTATCCCCGCCGAAATCATGTGCCCAGCTGCCGGGCAGGGAGCGCTCGGCATCGAAATCCGCGAAGGGGACTCTGCGACGCGCGGGCACTTGGCATTATTGAACGACGTATCTGCCCGGGCCGCCACCACCTGCGAGCGCGCGTTGCTCAACCGTCTCGGCGGAGGCTGCCAGGTTCCCATCGGTGCGTTTGCGGAAATGCACAACGGCAAGTTGCATCTCGAAGCGATCGTCGCCGATCCCGACGGCTCCAGGCTCCTGCGCGAATCGGGCGACGGAAGTCTCAACGATCCCGAACAACTCGGCAACGCAGTTGGTGAAACCCTGCTCAGCCGCGGCGGCGCCGAAATCCTTGAATCAGTTTACGGCCGCGGCCTGGCCATCCCGCAGCAACCGTGATCCCGTATCATGATCTAGCATGAAGAGCGGCAGTGTCCTCCTGCAACTTCTCGGCGGTAGCGAGAAATCACGCGCTTTGCGCCGCTGGATTAACTTCTGGCCGCCGTTTCTGGGGGCGGGCATTCGCATCAAACACATCGCCCCCGATATGAAGGCCGTCGATGTCGAGATGAAGTTGCGTTTCTGGAACGCGAACTACGTCAGCACGCACTTTGGCGGATCGCTATTTGCCATGACCGACCCGTTCTATATGCTCATGCTGATGGCGAACCTGGGCCCCGATTACATTGTGTGGGATAAAGCCGCGACTATCCGCTACCGAAAGCCGGGGAAGGGAACGGTGCGTGCGGAATTTCGCCTCTCAGATCGCCAGATCGATGATATTCGCGAGAAACTGAAAACATTAGCGAAATATGAACCTGTATTTTCCGTGGAAGTGAGGGACGAAGCCGGAGTTGTGATTGCCGAAGTGGAAAAAGTTCTGCACGTGCGAAAGAAGAGGCAGCCGGATGCCAGTTAAGCCAAAGCGCCTCGCGCTCTCTGGCGCGCGTATTCTTGTGGGCCGCGCGCGGCATCAGGCCGGTGCGCTCTCCGGGGAGCTGCGTAAGGTGGGCGCTACGGTGCTTGAAATTCCGTTCATCGAAATTCGCAAGCCGCGCAGCTTCAAGCCGTTGGATTCCGCGTTGCAAAATCTTGATGGTTACGACTGGCTCATTCTTACCAGCGCAAACGGAGTCGAGGCCATGTGGCAACGCTTGTCCAAGTTGGGCCTGACCAAGAAAAATCTCAAGGACTTGCGCATCGCGGCGATTGGACCGGCGACAAAAAAGGCGATCGAGCAGCGCGGCAGCAAAGTGGATGTCGTTCCCAAAGAGTATCTCGCGGAATCGGTGGTGCGCAGTCTGCGGCGGCGGGTGCAAGGGAAGCGCGTGCTGCTGGTGCGGGCTCGGGTTGCCCGCGACGTGATTCCGCGCGAGTTACGCCGGGCCGGGGCGCGCGTGCACGTGGTGGAAGCTTATGAAACCGTAGTGCCTAAATCTTCGCGCGCGCGCTTGCAGAGGGCGCTGAAGAATCCTCGGCAGCGCCCGCACGTGGTTACATTTACCAGTTCTTCGACCGTGCGCAACTTTGTAGCTCTGATCGGAGCACACAAGACGAACCTTGACGGAATACGGCTCGCCTCCATCGGTCCCGTCACTTCTTCAACGATGCGCGAGCTTGGCTTGCGGGTAGATATTGCAGCCAAAGAGTTCACGATCCCGGGCCTCGTAGGGGCCATTGTGCGATTCATGTCCAAGCAGAGTCCATCAACAACCTAACGCCACGTCCGCATTTTGACACGCACGATTGCCGCATCTGCTAAATTGCCCGGATGAAACCCAAGACAATCTACTTCGCGCTTTGTTTCGTGGGGGCGTTGCTGCCGTACTGGCAGTTTGTTCCGTGGGTAATTCAACACGGAATGAATCTTCCACTCTTCGTCAGAGAGCTGTTCGCCAACCGGATAAGCGCTTTTTTCGGAATGGATGTATTAGTCTCCGCCATTGTGTTGATCGCATTTATGCGAGTTGAAAGCGGAAGGCTGAACATTCGCCGAAGGTGGCTTCCGGTGGTAGCGGTGTTCACAGTGGGCGTTTCGCTTGGGCTGCCGATGTTTCTCTATATGAGGGAATTGAGGATGGAAGAACTCAAACCCGACGCGGGCAATCCAGCGCAGGCCTGATCCGAGCGTCACGCTATTCTGCGAGCGAACAACTGCAATCCGCCGGAGGCACGTGTGCCAGCAGAAAATCTGCCACTCGCTTGTAGGCGTCGATCTGATTCTCCACGCGCGCGAAGCCATGGCCTTCGTTTTCGTAAATCTTGTAGTCAACCGTCCCACCGCGTTGCTTGATGGCATCGACCACCTGCTGCGTTTCCTCCTTGGGGCAACGCGGATCGTGTCCTCCGGCGAGCAGCAGCAGCGGCGCTTTGATCTGATCGATAAAGTTAATAGGCGAGCGGTCTTCATAGAGCGCTTTGTTCTTCACCACATCGCCCATAGTTGCGAGATCGGACTGCTGCAACACAGGATCTTCATGCTCAATTTCAGTAAACCAGTTCACAAAAGGCACGATGGGCACGCCTGCGGCCCATACGTCGGGCGCTTTCGTGACCGACATCATGCTGAGATAGCCGCCGTAGCTTCCGCCCATCACGGCGATCTTTTTGGGATCGAGATGGCCGGTCTGCTTGATCCAGTCGACGCCGGCGAGCACGTCCTGCAGATCGCCGCCCCCCATGTCGAACAAATTCGACTGCTGAAATTCTTTGCCGTATCCTGTCGAGCCGCGGTAGTTGGGCGCGAGGACCATGTAGCCTTGATTGGCCGCGTACTGCACGAAGCGGTTGAATGAATTCATGGTTTGCGCCGTTGGCCCCCCGTGGATGTAAACGATGGCCGCGTTCTGCCCGTTGCGCGCCATGTTGAAGGGAACGTAGAGAAAAGCAGAGATGGTCCACTTACCGTCGCGGCTGGGATAGTGCACTAGATACGGCTCGACCATGTCTTCCGATCGCACGCCCGCAACGAGCGAGTGTGTAACTTGATGCGACTTGCCGGTCGCCAGCGTATACACCCACAGATCGCCCGGAGCAGTGGGACCGTTGTGGTAATAGAGAAGGCGCGAACCGTCTTTAGTGAAGGCGGAATGGCCGCCGGCCGGCTCGTTCACACCTGTCGGGATGGGCAACACCGTGGACTTGCCCGACGCGAGATCGTGCAGGTAGACGTCTTCATTGCCGTCAACGTTGGCACTGAAAGTAATATGCTTGCCGTCGGGCGAGAACTCGCCGCCGCGAATTTCCCATTTGTCATGCGTGAGCCAAGAGATCTTCCTAGTTGCGATCTCGATCAGGCCAACATTGTCATAGCCATTAGCTGCGTTCGAGGTAAACAGAACGTGCCTGCCGTCCGGCGAAATGTCGTTGTTCGAATAGCGCTGCTCGCCTTCATGGGGTGTCAGCAGCGTGCTCTTGCCCGTCGCCACGTCGGCGATGAAGATGTTTGAATCCGTCCCTTTGGCCTGCTCCTGGGAATACACGATGTACTTGCCGTCTTTTGACCAAATGGGATTTGAGTTGCCTTTATCCTGCGGAGTATCGCTGGTGAGATGCTTCACTTTGCGCATCGCCATGTCATAGACATCGATCTCGTGGGCCGCAGATGTTTTTGGTTTAACGAGGTACGTCAGGTAGCGGCCGTCGGGAGACCACGTTGGGTCCGATTCGGCGATCTCGCGCGTGCTGGTGAGGTTGACGACCTTGCCGGTCTTGGGTGAGACCAGAAAAATATCCCACTGTTCGTCGCCGTCGTAATCAGATTGATAGGCGATCCATTTGCCATCCGGTGACCACGCAGGCAAGGACTGGCGCTGCTCGCTCACCGTGAGTTGCACAGGCCATCCGCCTTCGGCTGGGACGAGCCATAGATTGTTGCGTCCGCTCATGTTGGAAACGAAGGCGATACTTTTGCCGTCGGGGGACCAGGTGGGACGGCCGACCTGCCGCGTCATGTAAAGCTTCTCGATGGACAGGCTGCGCGGCTCGACCTGTGCGTTGGGTTTCGAGGCAATCTGCTTGGGATCGGTGACGGCCTGCGGTGCGGGCAGAGTCTGGGCGGCGAGGGTTTCGGCGACAACTGTGCTCATGAGTATGACGATAGCAAAGAGTGCGAAAGGGCGCATGAGGGCTTGTGAGCTTCGGACGTGATGGCTGCAGAAAAAGTGTAGCAGAGGGGCTTAGGCCTTCGCGTTCTGGTGCAACTCCACCGTGCTCCAGGTCTTGTCGGCGGCGTGGCAAAGATTTTCGAGCGAACAGTCGATGCATTTTGGTTTGCGGGCAATGCAGAGACGGCGTCCGTGCCAGATGATCTGGTGGGAGAAAAGAATCCACCTGTCGCGGGGGATGATGCGCATCAAGTCTTGCTCGATTTTCTGTGGATCATCGTTCGTGGTGAGTTCGAGGCGGCGTGAAATGCGGTGCACGTGAGTGTCGACGACTACGCCCTCTGCTTTCTTGAACCACGTGCCCAGCACCACGTTTGCCGTCTTACGGGCGACGCCGGGGAGGGTAAGCAATTGCTCCATCTGGTCAGGAACCTGACCGCCAAAGTCTGCGACAATCTTTTTTGCCGCGCCCACCACGGACTTGGATTTGTTTCGGAAGAAGCCCGTGGAGCGGACGTCGGGTTCGAGCTGCTCGGGCGTGAGCGCCGCGAAAGCCTCGACCGTGGGATACTTGCGAAAGAGTTCCGGCGTGACGCGGTTGACGTTCACGTCGGTCGACTGGGCAGAGAGGATGGTCGCGACCAGAAGTTCCCAGGCGCTCGAATGCGTGAGCGCGCAGGTGACATGGGGATAGAGCTGGTCGAGGCGCTTCAGGGTTTCGTCGATGCGGTCGGAAGCGAGGGGGTTATAGGTGGATGCGTCCTTCTTTCGGTTCTTGGGCGCTGCCGCAGGAGCTTCGCCCCGAGGACGGGCGGGGGCGCCCGTCCCCACACGAGCTTTTTTGCCTACGCGCAACCGTTTGGACGCTGCCTTCACGGGCGAGGGCGCCCGCGCCACACGAGTGCCTTCCTGGCGGCCGGTGCGGGCGGGTTGGCGGGGCGTGCGTCCGCGGGGCATCAGGGCCACATCTTAGCAGAGACCTCGGTAACCACGCGGGGAATTGACTCGCACCATGCGCCCCGGTAGTCTGGAACTAACCTCACATCATTCAGGAAAACTATCGTGGCTGTAAATTCCATCCAACTCGGGCAGGTCTGGCGCAGCGACGCCGATGGCCAGGATTATCTGGTCACGAAGGTGTATAGCGAAGTGTTCACGCAGTATGCCATGCTGCGGCCGGCGGGGATTACGGCTCCGGACGCCCCCACAGTGCGCATTAAGGTGGTCAAGGGCCCGCAAGGCGCGTCTCTGCCCGGCTACACGTTTACCCAGGACGGCTCGTTTTAGCCGCAGACTTCAGTTCTCAGCTCTCAGTTCTCAGTCTCGGAAACAGAGGGTTCCGGTAAGAACTGAGAACTCCTTGTAGCCGCTCCTTTTCCGCGGCCAAATTCCGATACACTGATCAGTTCTCAAGTTCGCAACGTCTAGTCTGGGAAGCAGAGGGTTTCGTTGAGAACTGAGCACCGAGAACTGAGAACTGCTTTGAAATGACTGAAAAATTTCTGGCTGTCATCTTTGTATTCATCAGTTCCGTAATCAGTGCCACGGGCTACGCCGGCATCGTGCTGCTCATGGCGATTGAATCGGCGTGCATCCCGTTGCCCTCGGAATTAATCATGCCGTTTGCCGGCTATTTGGTTTTTAGCGGGACGTTCAAGCTGTTATGGGTGGCGACGGCGGGAGCGCTCGGCTGCAATCTGGGTTCGCTGGTCGCCTATGAGATCGGATGCTATGGCGGGCGTCCTCTGGTCGAGCGCTACGGGCGCTGGATTCTGATGGGGCGCCGTGAACTCGACTGGGCCGACCGCTTCTTCGCACACTGGGGATACCTGGCCGTATTCATCGGCCGTCTGCTCCCGGTCATCCGTACGTTCATCGCGCTGCCGGCGGGTGTGGCGCGCATGCCGCGCGTACGATTTCACATCTACACATTCCTGGGATCGTGGCCGTGGTGTTTGGCTTTGGCGTATCTCGGCATGAAACTCGGCGAGAACTGGCGCGAAATGGGAAAATACTTCCACAAGTTCGACGCCGTGATTGGAGTGATGTTAGTGGCAGGCGCCCTCTACTTCGTGTGGACCCACTGGCAGAATCGGCTAAGAGAGTCGTAGCACCAACAAGAAGATCGCAGAAATATTACGTGGTAAATACCAGACTGATCTTTATCAGGAGGCCTCCGTGATTCGAATGTCACGCATTTTCGCGTTGCTGCTGTTCTACGCAATAGCCTTGCCTGTCGCGTCACGCGCTCAGGCTGCGACCACGCCATCCGATAAACCCTTTGTGGTCGAGTATTACTACAAAGCAAAGTGGGGACATGCGGATGAGTTTCTGAAGCTGTTCAAGAAGAATCATTATCCACTGCTCAAGAAGGGAGTCGAGTCGGGACGCGTGGTGAAGGTCTGGATGGATCAGCCGCGCTATCACACGACGGAAGACGGCCGCTGGGATTTCCGCGTGACCATTGTCTTCAAGAATGCCACCGTGGCCAATGAGACGGTGGACGAAGCGGCGTTACAGAAGCAGATGTATCCCGATCAGGAGACGTTCCAGCGGGAAGAGCAGCGGCGGTTCGAGATTCTCGATGCTCACTGGGATTTGCCCGTGAAGACGGTGGATCTGGAGAAATAGTACCGAGTCCCCAGTCCCGAGTTGCGGGTGACGGCTTGTTACTAGGTACTGGTTCAATCCAGCTTCAAGAAATTCGCGACCATCTTTTCGTGCCACTTCCAGGGAAGGATGCGCTTGAAGGCGAGTTGCATTTTAGCGTCGCGGCCGGCCAGGTAGCGCAGCTTTGGGTTGGGATCTTGCGCGATGGAGGCGATCAGACGCGCCACTTCGATGGGGTCGCGTTTGGGCAGCGCCTGCACGCGATCCCGCATGCGCAGGCTGCGCTGGAGGTTTGGAGAAGTTTCCTTGGTGGCGTTTGCGCCCATGACCGCTCCGCGGGTCCAGATATCGGTTTGAAATGCTCCAGGTTCAACCAGCACAACCTTGATGCCGAGCGAGTTGACCTCGAGGCGCAGCGATTCGCTCCAGCCTTCCAGGGCGTGCTTCGATGCGGAATAGCTGCTGACCGTGACTGAGCCGTGCAGTCCGGCAATCGACGACACTTGGATGATGTGTCCGGAATGCTGGCGGCGCATAGTGGGCAGCAGGGCTTTGGTCATGGCGACTGCACCGAAGAAGTTGGTTTCGAACTGGCGGCGGAGTTCTTCCAGTTTGATATCTTCGGCGAATCCGGCGACGGCGAATCCGGCATTGTTCACCAGGACATCGATGCGGCCGTGGTCGCGGACGACGGTGTCGACGAAGGCGGGCAGGGCGCCGAAGTCGGTAACGTCGAGCGCTCGGATATCGAGTTGCGCAGCGACCCCTCCGGCAGCCGCAGCCTGGTCGAGACGCCCGCGGCGGCCCAGGTCACGCATGGTGGCGACAACGCGGAATCCGGCCTTTGCAAGTTCGATGGACGTAAGCAAGCCGAAGCCGCTGGAGGAACCGGTGATAAGAGCTATCTTGTCAGGCATGGTAGAGACTCCGCAAAGGTTGTAACACAGAGGAAGGTATTGCGGCGAGGAGACTCATGTAGAGACCGCAGCCGAGAAAAGGCCGAGGCGCAGCGATGCATTCCTTCCGCAAAAGACGTTAAAGAGTGGTAACACTCTGCGGTAAATCCTTTCTGCCACTCATTGAAATTTGGAATTAGACAGACCGCCACAAGTGCCCATACGCTTAACTATGGACACCTTAATATCTGTTGAGGACTCACATGTTGATTTGCTGCACGAGATTGGCGTCCGGCTGGCGACGGCCGACGGTTTCCACGAAGTGCTTACTCGCGTGGTCGACTTTGCTTCTGCGCTGGTGAAGTGCGACTCCTGCCTGATCTATGTGCTGGAAGGCGAGGATCTCGTCCTGAGAGCCTCGAAGAATCCCCATCCGGAAGTTGTGGATCGCCTGAAACTCCGACTGGGACAGGGCATTACGGGATGGGTGGCAGAACACCTGGAACCGGTGGCGGTCGCCGAAAAGGCAGCGCTGGATCCGCGCTTTCAGTTCTTCCACGAACTGCCCGAGGATAGCTACGAGGCGTTCTTATCGGTGCCTTTGACGTCCCGCGGGCGCGTCGTGGGAGTGATCAACCTGCAGCATCGCCAGCATCATGTTTACCGGCGGCGGGAAATCCGGTTGATCTCGACGGTCGGATTTCTGGTGGGCGCCGAAATCGAAATGGCGCGGCTGGAGGATGCCAACTCCAGCCTGTCGGAACAATTGCAGACGCGCAAAATTGTCGAACGGGCCAAAGGAATCCTGCAGCGCGACCTGCAATTGACCGAGGAACAAGCCTACCTGACATTGCAACGGCAGAGCCGGCAGAAGCGCAAGCCGATGAAAGAAATTGCCGAAGCGATTGTGCTGAGTGACGAGGTGAGAGGGGAATCGCCCTCGCCGAAACCAGCCTGAGGAAACTCGCCGAGCACGATCGAGGAGAATCTTGCGCAGACCGCGCCGAAAATCAAAGCTATAAATGCCCGAGAGAAGACAATAGCTATCTGCTCTCGGGCGTGCAGCGAGCGAACTAGCGGGCGGCGGTTCCGGCCGGGGTTGCGACCGTTTGCGCCACTTCACGAGTTTCCGGGGGCACAGCGAAGTGCAGCGTCATCCCGAACTCGGGAAGCTGCATCGTTTTGACGAAGCTTCCATTTGCTCTGGAAACCACGACGAGCTGGCTGACGTCCGAAGGTTCGGTAGCTCTGACGTCAGTTGCCAGCAGCATGAAGCCTGCTGCACTCCCGGTGAGCTTGCTCAGCGTGAGCAGTTGTGCGGGTCCGTTGGCCCCGACAGTGAATCGGTACTTTCCCGCCGGCACAACCGCGTTCTGCCAGTGCACTTCGTGTGTGAGCGTGAAAGTGCCCGCGGCATCCTGGGCAGACGCCAGGCTGGGCGCGAAGTTCAAGGCACTCAAGGTTAAGACAGCGGCGTAGGCGAACTTGCGAATCGACTTCATGGGATCTCCTGTTTTTCATTCTTCGTCTGAAGCGCACACACCCGGCGCGATGCCGAGTGACGTGAATTCAGATTTTGAGTGGGAAACAACGAGGTCAGGAGATTTGCACTGCCGCGTCAAGGCCGGCAGGCAAACTGCAGCTTCGCGGGACCGGCTGCAGAGCTGGTCCGCGAAGTGATTTCACTATGAAGGAAGTTCGCACCAGAGTCCAACGCAAAAAATCTATGCAGCGCATCAGCTCATACGGAGACGGCCGCCCTTCGGCCGTCCCGCGGAGGCGAGGCCCAGCGGCCTCGTTCCAAACGCCGTAAGAATCCAAAGCGCACCGCAGCAGCCTTAGCTTCTCCACTAAATGATGCAGCGACGCCGTTGAATTGATTTTCTGCGCGTTTGGCCGCTCTAGTTTGCAAAAGTCCCGCCCCATGCGAGAACATACAAGGTTTGCACATCCCTACAGATTCTTAGTGAGGAAGCGGCCAAAATATGGCGACACGGAACAAGTCCGCAAAGATGAAGGCAGCAGCAAAAGCCCTCCGCGTAGACGTGAAGAGCTATGTTGACTCCCGCGATAACCCGCAGCCCGAGGGAACGATCCAGCCCGCGAAAGGGAAGTTAGGCGTAATGATCCCGGGCATGGGTGCGGTGGCGACCACGTTTGTCGCGGGCGTTGAGGCGATTCGCAAAGGGCTGGCGAAACCGATCGGCTCGCTTACCCAGATGGGCACGGTGCGGCTGGGCAAGCGCACCGACGGCCGTTCGCCAAAGATCAAAGAGTTTGTGCCGCTGGCCGGGCTCGACGACCTGGTCTTCACCGGCTGGGACATCTTCGAAGACAACATGTACGAAGCGGCATCGAATGCCGGGGTGCTCGATCAGCGGTTGCTCGACCAGTTGAAGCCTTTTCTTTCGTCGGTGACGCCGCGCGCGGCCGTGTTCGATCACAATTACGTGAAGAAGATCGACGGGCCGAACGTGAAGAAGGGCAGGACCAAGATGGATCTTGCCGAGCAGTTGCGCGACGACATCCGCGACTTCAAGAAAACCAGCGGGGCGAGCCGGCTCATCACCATGTGGTGCGGATCGACGGAGTCTTACATCGCGGCGACCGAGGCCCACCAGTCGGTGAAGTCGTTTGAGAAGGCGCTGCGCGAGAATGACGAGATGATCGCGCCCTCGATGATCTATGCCTACGCGTCGTTGATGGAGGGCGTCCCGTTTGCCAATGGCGCGCCGAACCTGACGGTGGACGTGCCAGCAATGCTCGAACTTTCGCGGCGGAACGAGGCTCCAATCTGCGGCAAAGATTTCAAGACCGGGCAGACGCTGATGAAGACGATCCTCGCGCCCGGCTTTAAAGCGCGCATGCTGGGGCTGAATGGATGGTTCTCGACCAACATCCTCGGGAACCGCGACGGCGAGGTGCTCGACGATCCGGGATCGTTCAAAACCAAGGAAGAATCGAAGCTTTCTGTGCTCGAACACATCCTACAGCCCGAACTTTATCCCGAACTCTACGGCGACATGTACCACAAAGTCCGCATCAACTATTACCCGCCGCGCGGCGATAACAAAGAGGGGTGGGACAACATCGATATCTTCGGATGGCTGGGTTATCCCATGCAGATCAAAGTTGATTTCCTGTGCCGCGACTCAATTCTGGCGGCGCCAATCGTGCTTGATCTGGTGCTGCTCGTTGATCTCGCAAAGCGCTCCTCAGAGCTGAAGGGAATCGGGATCCAGGAATGGTTAAGCTTTTACTTTAAGTCGCCGATGACGGTGCCAGGGCTTTATCCCGAGCACGATCTGTTCATCCAGTTGATGAAGCTGAAGAATACGCTGCGGCATTTGAAAGGCGAGGAGTTGATCACGCATCTGGGGCTGGAGTATTACGACTGAGATTTCTCACCGCTCATAATTTAACTTCCCTCTGGCATCCCGGGTTCTTACGTCACGCGTCCAAGACCACGTGGTGGGACTCTGCTGCGTCCGGCAGCCGATCCAAGGAGGTGGTTCGGATGCGAAACCTGCGCCTCGTGGCTACCATACTGATCGCCAGCCTCGCGGTTGGAGTGCGGGCGCAAAGCGCGGCGGATAAGGCGTCGGCCAGTTCTGCGAGCACGGCCACACTCGGAACATCCGATCCGCCCAAGTGGGGGATCTTTGCCGGCTATTCTTCCATCGAGACCAACAATCACAATTTTCACTTCAATCCCGGCATCACCATTTCTGCTCTGGACTTCGACGAGAACGGGCATGGATTCGAAATCGGAGGAGTTCGCAATTTGAACCGGTATTTCGGAATCGTGGGCCTGTTTGACGCCCACTTCAGCAGCAATAGCTTTACACTCGGTGTTGTGCCTCTTGGCAGCAACCAGTTTACGTTTGTTCCCACCTGCAGTCAGTCGCCGTGCACGACCCAGGGCTTTGCCCTCGATCCCACCCTGTTCCGGTTCACTGCAGGACCCGAGATCGCATTTCGCAACCGGACGCGTGTGACTCCCTTCGCAGACGTCCTTTTCGGTGTTGCTCATTCCCATGCGACGTTCAGCACTGCGGGGCCTGCATTGAGCCTCTCGCGCATCGAAGCGGAAAACGGATTTGCCGTGAATTTCGCGGCCGGGCTGGAATTTCGCGTCGCGCGTCGGTTCAGCTTTCGCGGTTCCATCGACTATGGCAAGGCTTTTGTAGGTTCGAGCGCTCTGCCCTCGCAACTGGTCGATTCTGTCGGATTTTCATCAGGGATTCTGTTTCGCTTTCATTAGTGAGCGTCGATTCGCGCCTAGTGCCGAGTTGACGAAGCTTGAGACAGATCACCGGTTGGAAAGACGCGAAACGATCACGCCAGCTTCTTTTCCCGCTTGTACTCGTCAAACTTCTCCAAAAAGCGGTCAATGTCCTTCTTCTGCAAATAATAGGGAGTCGACAGCCGGAGCTTGTTCGGGTCGCCGCCGCGGATTCGAATCTTATGCATCTTCCACATCCAGTTTTCCAAGTCCATGCGCTGGACCGGCGGGACGTTTACCGTAACGATGGCGCAGCGCAGCGCGGGATCGGGAGAGGTCCACGATTCGGCGCCGCGCTTCTTCATCTCATCGAGGATGTAGTCGGCCAGTTTGCGATGGCGGCGCTCAATGCGATCTAAACCAATATCGTTCGCGAGCTTGATTGACGCTCGCAGCCCCCACAGCGCCGGCACATTCGAACTGCCGATGCGCTGGAAGCGTTCGGCACGGAGTTTGGTGTCGTCCCAGCCTTCGGTAACGATAGTGTTCCACAAGCGGTCGATGACTTCGTCGCGCACGTAGAGGAAACCAGAACCTTTTGGCGCCTGCAGCCACTTATGCGGGCTGGAAGAATACATGTCGCAACCAATTTCACGAACATTGAGGCGCATCATGCCGGGCACGTGCGCGCCGTCGACGGCCGAAAGAATTCCCTTCGAGCGGGCAAGCGCGCTAAGTTCCTTTGCCGGCAGCACGACGCCGGAGAAAGTGGTGATGTGGCTGAAGAAGAGGACGCGCGTGCGGGGGGTGATGGCGTCATTGAAAAGAGTGAGAACCTGATGCGCATCTTTCACGGGCCGGGGCAGCGTGACCCGCTTCACGACAATGCCGTAGCGCTTGGCCTTGAGGTTCCAGGGATGCTCGCCGCCGGGATGCTCCTGGTCAGTCATGAGCACTTCGTCACCCGGTTTTAGATCAATGCCGTTGGCGATGTAGCTGTTCGCTTCCGTGGCATTGCGCAGCAGCGCAATCTCATCGCGATGGCAGCCCACGAACGCGGCCAGGGGATCGCGAAATTCGTTCCATGAGGCGTATCCCCAGATGGGATAGTCTTCGGGATCCTGCTGATCCATTCTCTCAGTGGTGGTGTAGCCGTCGAAGATGGCGCGCAGCACGAGCGCCGGGCTGGACCCGACAGTGCCGTTGTTCAGGTAGATCTCGTCCTCGGGAATAAGAAACTGCTTGCGCAGTTCAGCCCAGTAGGCGTCTTCGTTCCGGTCGAGCAGGGAGTGGTCGGGGAGCGGCGGAATCTTTTCGAGCTGCGCCACCATATTTCCGCGGAGGGCCCCCGAATACAAAGACGAAGGCGAAGACAAAGCGGCAAGTCCCGCCGATGTCGCGGTGAGAAAATGACGGCGGTTGAGCATTAGGCCTCCCGGTTGGCAATGAACGATAGAAGGCGCTATGGTACGACTGGGCGCAGAATTCCTCAAGGGACGAGTTGTCTCCTCATTAGGTGTCTGAGGAGATCAGTGCCCTTTGGCTTGAGCAGTTCGAATTTGCGGCATCAGGAGGTCGCGAACGTAGTGCCAGTTAGGGACGAGTTTGAGCGCAGCATGTGCGTCCTGCTCGGCGGCGTTTAGGTCAGGCGTAGTGCGGTTCAGATTCGACCATGCGAGGTTCATCAGCAGCTCGGGTTCTCCCCATGAAGGCTCCAGCGGATCACTGATGTCGCGCTTCTGGTTGCGGATTGCTTCCAGGCCTTTGTTGTAAGTCTCAAACGCCTTATCCTGACCTCCTCCGCGTTCTGGAGGCGACGACCAACGAATGGGGCCCAGCACCCACAGCAGCCGAGGATTGTCTGGGGCTGTCGCCATGGCTTCTTTTAGGAGCGGCCCCAATTGTTGCAGCAGTTCCTGAACCCTGGTTTGGTCTTTTTTGTGTAAGTACATCACGTAGCCCAGGCTAGAGATTGCTCCAATCTTGGGTTCCACGAATGCAGGGTCCCGGGCAGTGGCATCCTTGAAATCGGTCACCGCCCGCATGAGATCCTCTTCCAGATCTTCTGGAGTCGGGGATTCGTTGAAGCCGTTAATCGCGCTGCGCCACAGAGCAAATCCACGCCAGTAGAGCACGCGCGATGCCAGCTTGTTGTCTGCGGAGATGGGCGTGAGCTGGTCATGCAGGCGCTTCAGACCTGGGCGGTCGCCTTCGTAGTCTGCCCTCTGAATCTGTTGCACAATGCCGACGATAGAGTCGCGCGAAAGGCCGGCTGTTGCCTTGTCCGCGGTGTGTTGCTCGGCGGCGAAAGCCGAGCCGACCAGCGTTAGAAACACGAACCACAGCCGACTGTTCCCGGGACGCGGTCGAAACGCAGACATGGAGGCCTCCCTGTTCTAAAGAAGACGGCTGACCGGCAAAAAGGTCAGTGTTCGCTAACTTCTACTGGCAGCTTTACGCGGTCAGATTATACCCGCTTAGGTCGGGTTGTACCCGTGGCTGGGGCAAGTCCGGATAACCCCACCAGGGGGAGCTGCGTCTAACCCAATAAGGAAAGGTTTGGGATTAGTCTTTGTGGACCGGGCGTATAATGGTGGGTAAGAGCGGATGGGCGTAAAAGGAGTTCCCATGAAGTCGCGTTGGTTGGCAATCTCTGTGGCGTTGGCGGCGTTCAGCGCAGGGCCCTGGACGTTGGCGCAGGTTTCAGATCAGGATAAAGACCAGCCCAAGTCGGGTGAGGTTCAGAATGCACCCGCGCAGCCGCCGGCTTCCTTGCCGACCAAGGATGACGACCAGATCAAGCACGACGGCAGCAAGACCGACGTGGATGCGGTGGGGAACCGCAACGTGGGTTGCGGGCGCGGCGTCGGCAACTGGTACACCGTGGAAGGGCAGGTAGCACGGGGCCGCGTCTACGCTCAGCAGATCGAGGCACAGATCAAGCTGGTGAACGATCCCGTGGTCACGGAGTATGTGAACCGCATTGGCCAGAACCTGGTGCGCAACTCGGACGCGCAGGTACCGTTCACCATCAAGGTGATCGACTCCGACGTGGTGAATGCAATGGCGCTTCCCGGCGGATTCTTCTACGTGAACTCGGGGCTGATTCTTGCCGCTGACGAAGAAGCCGAAATGGCGGGCGTAATGGCTCATGAGATTGCCCACGTGGCCGCGTGCCACTATGGCCGGGAAATGACGCGGGCGCAGCTATTGCAGATGGCTTCAATTCCCTTGATCTTCATAGGCGGTGCCATTGGCTACGGAGCCTACGAAGCGTCGGGGCTGGCGATTCCCATGACGTTCCTGAAGTTCTCTCGCGGCTTTGAGGCCGAGGCGGACTATCTCGGCGTGGAATATATGTACCGCGCTGGCTATGACCCGTCGGCGTTTATTTCTTTCTTCGAAAAGATTCAGGCGATGGAGAAAAAGAAGCCAGGCACTTTGGCCAAGGCGTTTGAAACTCACCCACCCACTGCGGATCGCATTGAAAAGTCGCAGGAGGAGATTCGCAAGATACTGCCCTCGAAGCAGCAATACATCGTGACCACCTCGGAGTTCGACGAGGTCAAGGCACGGCTGGCTTCGATCGAAAATCGGCATAAGACGCTGGACCAGAAAGATGGAAACAAGCCCAGCTTGCGGCGAACTTCGGCCGGCAGCGACAGCAGCACCGGCAATACCCAGAGTGACGATGACCGTCCAACCCTCAAGCGACGCGATGATTCGTCGTCGAACTAGGCACCAGCAACAGCGAGAAAACAGCGAACCGGCGGCCATGGCCGCCGGTTTTGCGTTTGGTATGGGATCTGGATAAAAAACAGAGTTATCCCTGCAACTGTGACCTCGGTCACAGCATGCGGTTGCCGAAGCCAAATAGTCTGAGCTAGGCTAGCGTAATTAAGGAGCCCATCCCCCATGCCAGAGAAAACACTCACCATCACCGACAATCGCACCGGCCAGACCTATACCGTTCCCATCGAGGATGGCACGATCCGGGCGATGAGCCTGCGGCAGATCAAGACGGATCCGGAAGATTTTGGACTGATGACGTACGATCCGGCGTTCATGAACACGGCGTCGTGCCGCAGCAGCATCACCTACATTGATGGTGACCGGGGAATCCTTCGTTATCGTGGATATCCCATCGAAGTGCTGGCCGAGCGCTGCACCTTCCTGGAAGTCGCCTACCTTCTGCTGTTTGCTGAATTGCCCACCCAGAGCGAACTCAAGAACTGGGTGCACGACATTACTCACCACACCATGTTGCACGAGGCTACCAAAAAGTTCATGGAGGGATTTCGCTACGATTCCCATCCCATGGGCATGTTCGTGAGCACGGTTGCCGCGCTTTCCAGCGTGTATCCGGAAGCCCGCGAGATTCACGATCCCAAGAACCGCATGCACCAGATTATTCGTCTCATCGGAAAGGTGCCTTCGATCGCGGCGCTGTCGTACCGGCATAATGTGGGCTTTCCATACGTGTATCCGGACAACGATCTGAGCTATACCGAAAATTTAATGAACATGCTGTGGAAGATGGTCGAACCGAAGTATGTGGCAAATCCGGTACTATCGCGCGCGCTCGACATCCTGTTTATTCTGCACGCCGATCACGAGCAGAACTGTGGCACCAACGCGATGCGCTCCGTGGGCAGCGCCCAGACTGATCCTTATTTGTCGTTGGCATCGGCAGCCTCGGCTCTGGCGGGACCACTGCACGGTGGGGCAAATGAAGAAGTGTTGAAGATGCTCGACGAAATCGGTTCGAAGGACAACGTGCCGGGCTTCATCAAGAAAGTGAAAGAGGGGCACGGCAAGCTGATGGGATTCGGACACCGCATTTACAAGAACTATGATCCGCGGGCGAAGATCATCAAGTGGTCGTCGGAGCAAGTCTTTCAGGTCACCGGGCGCAATCTAAAGCTGGATATCGCTTTGGAATTGGAGCGCATCGCTCTCGAAGACGACTATTTTGTGAAGCGCAAGCTGTATCCCAACGTCGACTTCTATTCGGGGATCATGTACCAGGCCATGGGCTTCCCGCCGGAGATGTTCACCGTGCTGTTTGCGATTGCACGCACTGCCGGCTGGCTGGCGCAGTGGCAGGAGATGGTGACTGATCCGGAGCAGAAGATAGCCCGTCCGCGGCAAATCTACACGGGATACGGCGAGCGGGAGTTTGTGCCGATGGAAAAGCGGGCTGCGGCCAGCGCTCCCGCCCGCTAGGAGTTTCTACGCATTTGTCATCCCTCGCTTCGCTCGGGCTGACAATCCATGCGGAGCTTGTGGACTCGGCTTCTTACGCAGCTTGTTTCGTCGCGAGGGCGGCCATGTACTCGCGTCTCTCGGCTGATGAGGTGATGACCTTCATCTCCTGCCAATCGTAGGGGAGTTCTTTTCCGCAATCCAGGCAAGCGACGTAGGTGCCGGTCAATGCCGCGGCTTGAGGACGGCGAGCCGTACCGCGAACGGTAACCGGAAAGCTGTAGCGCGAGTGCCAGCAACCGAAAAAGGTATTAATCAGCTTCGTTATCCAACCGAGAAATATGTCGATCAGTTTCGTTATCATGGAGCACCTTCCACCCCCCGGGTTGCTTTCGTCCTGGGTCGTTTTGAGTGTGCGGTCCCCCTTGCGACTCTAGCTTTAATACGCGATCACTCAACCAGTTAGATTCATTCCCCCAGAGTTTGGTTTCGTATTCCTCGGCGCGAGTTGCAATCTTTCAAGCGCTGCCACGTCCAAGTGATTCTCTTGAGGCTAGTTACGGGTAAATGTTGTCTTCCGCACGAAACATTTTCCTAGGATCGAAGACAAGAAAGGTGTGACAACCGTCACAGGTCGGTCTGGAGGAAAACCGGAGAAAGCGAGTGGACGGCGAGGAAATCGGGTTTCCCAAGACACGATCCCACCGGCCAATTGCCACTGACCACTGCTATGTCAGATTCAGAGCCTTCTTGATGGTCCCACGCTCGTTCTGGATCTTCTCCTGGAGAAGCGTGATGGCGTAGATGAGTTGCTCGGGACGCGGAGGACATCCGGGAACATAAATGTCGACGGGAATCACCTGGTTGACGCTTTGCACCAGCGCGTAGTTCTGGAAGACGCCGCCCGAGGTGGCGCACGCTCCCATCGAGATCACCCACTTGGGCTCGGGCATCTGCTCCCACAACTGCCGGATCACGGGCGCCATCTTGTTCGAAACGCGGCCGGCGATAATCATGAGATCGCTCTGCCGTGGCGACGGACGAAACACTTCCGCTCCAAAGCGCGCAATATCGAAGCGCGACGCGCCCATCGACATCATCTCGATCGCGCAGCAAGCCAGCCCAAACGTCATCGGCCAGATGGAGCCCTTGCGCATCCAGTTCACCGCCGAATCAAGCGTGGAGAGCACAACGCCCTCCGGCGTGGGATTGCCGAAGGTCAGGTCTTTGACCACTTTCTTGCCGTGCTCGGTATCGATGTAGGGGCCGAAATTCAGTTCGGGGGACATGAGGGTATTCTAAACCACAGAGGACACAGTGGCACGCGGGGTAAGGCCCCGAAGAAGCACACCTAAGGGTTCACCACGATCTTGCCAAACATCCGGCTCTTTTCCAAATACTCGTGCGCCGCGCGTAGTTCGCTGAGCGGGAAAGTGCGGTCGAGCACGGGCTTCAGCCGCCCGGCAAAGACGTGGCTCAGCACTTCATGCAGTTCGCCCATGGTTCCCATGTAAGAGCCAAGCAGCGTCAACTGGCGCGCGAATAGATGCCGCAGATCGATCGCGACGTTCGGCCCAGTGGTCGCGCCGCAAGTCACCAGCGTGCCGCCGCTCTTGAGGGACTTCACACTCTCGTCCCAGGTGGCCGCGCCCACGTGCTCGACGACGATGTCGACGCCCTCTTTATTTGTGATCTTCCGGACCTCATCGGAGATTTTCTGCTTGTAGTGATCGATGCCGTAGTCGGCGCCGAGTTCGCGGCCCTTGGCCAGTTTCGCTTCGTCGCCCGCAGTGGTGATCACGCGGCAATGGAAGAGTTTTGCGATCTGAATGGCCGCAATGCCGACGCCGGAACTCGCTCCCAACACCAGCACGGTCTGTCCCGGACGAACCCCGGCTCGTCCGACGAGCATGTGCCACGCCGTTACAAACACCAGCGGCACGCTGGCAGCCTGATTGAAGTCGAGCGCGTCGGGAATCGGAATCACATTCGCCGCCGGCGCCGCGATTAGTTCGCAGTCGCCTCCGTCAACGCCATTGCCCAACACGGTAAATGATCGGCAGTGGTTTTGCAGGCCAGCAACGCACTTCTCGCAATGGCCGCAGTAGTGCATCGGCGACAGTAATACCCGCTGCCCGGCTTTGAATCCGCCGACATACTCGCCCACCTCGACGACTTCGCCGGCAACGTCGCTGCCGAGAATGTGCGGCAGTTTCACGCCGGGCAATCCCTTGCGCACCCAGACATCCAGATGATTCAGCGAACATGCCCGTACGCGCACCAGCACCTCATTCTTGCGCGGCTGCGGATCGGGGACGTCTTCATAAGTCAAAACTTCCGGACCACCGAATTCATGAATGCGGACAGCTTTCATGGCGTTCTCCTGAGAGCCTGAAATTAACACAAAACGAGTTGCGTTTGACTCCTCCTGTTAGCCGACTCATAATCAAAACTGCAAGCTGCTTCCAGCCTCATGGATATCTACGAACAGATCGTTCAGCTCCGCCGCGAGGGACGCCGCGGGGCCGTCGCCACCATCGTCAACGTGCGCGGATCGATCCCCTCCTTTAAGACAGCGAAGATGCTGGTGCGCGACGACGGCTCGATTGTCGGCACTATTGGAGGCGGTTGCGTCGAGGCCGACGTGTGGCAAGCGGCGCGGGAAGTGATGGAATCGGAAAAGCCTCGGACGCTTACGTTCGATCTCAATCAAGACCCGAAGTACGACACGGGGCTGGTCTGCGGGGGCACGCTAGAGGTTTTCGTCGAGCCCATATTACCTCCAGCGTTACTTTATGTGTTCGGCGCAGGTCATGTTGCTATAAATCTTTGTCAAGTTGCTGCAAACGCGGGCTTCGATCTAATTGTCACCGACGACCGCACATCTTACGCGACCCAGGAACGTTTTCCCGCCGCTCGTGAGGTTCACGCTCTTGATTTCGACGCAGCTACCCAGAAGCTCGATCCCAACGAGACTTCCTACATTGTCATCGTGACGCGAGGTCATCGCGACGACATGCGCATCTTGCGATGGGCGGTGCAGACTCGCGCCCGTTACATCGGGATGATCGGATCGAAGCGCAAGGTGATCAAGATTTTTCAGACGCTGCAGAAAGAAGGCGTGCCCGCGCACTTGTTCGACCGGGTTCACGCGCCCATCGGACTCGACATCGGCGCCATCACTCCCGAGGAGATTGCTGTTGCGATCACAGCAGAGTTAATCGCGATCCGGCGGCACGCAACTGCCGGCCTGCCCCACATGAGCTGGTTCCAGTCGCATGAGTCGCCGACTGACGCCGACGGTGCTGCGGATGCGCCGGCGGCACTCGATGAGCAACTGTGAATTGTTGAGTGATGATTGCTGATTGTCGATTGAGAATCAAACGCAGTCGGCGCCCTGTTCCGGTCCGCACTCATTAATCAGCAATCAAGAATCAACAATTCTTCGCGTTTCCCTGCTATCTTCGCAACATGACCCGCGCTTCCAGTTTCGCCGGAGTGATTCTTGCCGCCGGAGAGTCCTCCCGCATGGGCAGCGATAAAGCTTTGCTGCCGTGGCCTCCTGCGGAAGGCGGGCAGGCCTCTTCGGGTGAGACATTTCTGTCGGCGGCAATTCGTTCGCTTGCGCAGGCAACTGAGTTCGTCCTGGTCGTGGTGGGTAGGAACGAAGTGGCGCTGGCACCGATTATCTATGCACACGGGGCATCTCTGGTGGTTAACCCAGATCCCGGCCGCGGTCAGTTCAGTTCGCTGCAAGTTGGTCTGCACGAGGTGCTCAACCACGGGCGCGACGCTGCCATGATCACCCTGGTCGACCGCCCTCCCGTAGGTACAGCGACGGTCCAGAGGCTGCGCGATTCCTTCGAGGCTGCCGGTCAAAACATCTGGGCCGTGGTGCCCGAGTTTTCCGGCAAGCACGGGCATCCCTACCTCGTTGGGCGCGAAATGATGGAAGCGTTTCTCCGCGTCCCACCCACATCAATTGCTCGCGACATCGAACATGCACACCAGACGCACATCCAATATCTCAATGTCGACGACCCTCTAGTTGCTTTGAATATCAATACGCCCGAAGACTACGCGGGGCTGGGGACCCTCCAGAATTGATGATTGCTGATTGAAACCAAATTGGCTTGAGGCTCCCGTTCTCAATCAACAATCAACAGTCAGCAATGTTCTTGTGCGCCATTGCCAGTTTCGCCCAGAGCGCGCTATCGTCGATAGGTGAACGCTGCAGAGACGGAAGAATTCATGGAATCCATTCTGCGCCTTGAGCTGCGTGTCGCGGCATTCGATTGCGATGGCACGCTGTGGGAGGGCGATTCCGGGGAACGCTTCTTCGATTGGGAACTGAGACAAGGCGGTATTGTTTCGGATGCGCTGGATAAGCCTATGCGCGCGCGTTACGCTGCCTACACGCGCGGCGAGGTCGATGAAACCACAATGTGCGGCGAGATGGTGACGATGCACCGGAGCGTTTCAGAGCTGAAGGTGTTGGACGCTGCTCGCCGCTTCTTTGACGAGTTTTTCGACGCGCAGGTCTTTGTCGAGATGCGCGAACTCGTGCGACGCCTGCAGGAAAACGGCTGCGAGGTGTGGACCGTCTCTTCTACGAACGAATGGGTGATCCGCGCCGCGATGAAACGTTTCGGCGTCCCTGAGACCCGGGTCCTCGCGGCCAAGGTGGAAGTCAAGGATGGCATCATCACCGATCGTTTGATCCGCGTGCCGTCTGGTCCTGGCAAACCGGAGGCGTTGCGCGAAGTCGTCGGGAAAGGAGTTGACGCCGCATTCGGGAATTCCCGCTGGGATGCGGAGATGCTCGCGATGGCGAAACATGCTTTTGCGGTCAATCCGAGTCCAGAGCTCGAGTTCGCTGCCCGGGAACAGGGCTGGCGCATCTATTTTCCCGACGGCACGCGTCCGCGGGGTTGAGTTTGCGGCTGGGAGTCTCCCGTTTACAATTAAGCCGCAAATGTATTCCGCGCAGTTACTCGATCATTTCCAGAATCCGCGCAATGCCGGAGAGATTGCCGGGGCGGACGCCATTGCAGAAATTGAAAACCCCGCCTGCGGCGACGTGCTGAGGCTGACACTGAAAACGAACGCCGACCGGATTACGCAGGCGCAGTTCAAGGCCAAAGGATGTGTGGCGGCGATCGCCTGTGGCTCGGCATTGACGGAATTGGTAGTGGGGAAGACGCTGAGTGAAGCTCAGAGCATGCGACGCGAGGACGTCAGTGCCGCCGTCGGCGGACTGCCCCAAGCTTCGGTCCACGCGGCGCAACTGGCGCTGGATGCGCTTTCGGCGGCGCTGAGCGTGGTCAAACCGTAGTTTGAGATTCATGCCATCCACCCACACGCCGCGCCGCATCGTCAGCTTGCAGCCCAGCGCGACGGTTATCCTTGCTGCCGTTGGGGAACTCGACCGGGTTGTCGCGTGCACGAAATATTGCGCCGATGTGGTTCCTGAAATCACATTGCAGCCGCGTATCATCATGGCCGACTCATGGACTGCCAACGCCGAACAGATTATCGCCGCGCAGCCCGACCTCGTCATCGCCTCGGTGCCTTATCAGGAAAAGGCCGTCATCGAAATACTCAAGTCCGGAGCCCGTTTCCTGGGCTTTGCTCCAAAGTCTCTGGCCGACATTTACACTGACATCGCGATCATCGCGGGTGCCGTCGGGGCGAGCGAACGCGGCGAAGAAGAGATCGGCCGCATGCAGCAGCAGATCGAAGAAGTCCGCGCCCGCACCGCCGGGGTGCCTCGTCTTAGAGTGTTCTGCGAAGAATGGGGCAAGCCGCTGATCGCGTCGCAAGCCTGGGTCGCGGAACTGGTGGAAGCCGCTGGTGGTGAGTTTGTGGGCGCACCGGGGCGGCAGATTTCGGCAGAACACGTGGCCCGCATGGATCCTGATATCTTGATCGCCGCCTGGTGTGGAGCGGGCGACCGCGTGCCGCTCGAAAGGATCGTCAGCGAGCGCACGTGGCAGGGAACTCGCGCCGCTCGCACTGGGAGGGTCTACTGCATTCGCGACGAACATCTCAATACGCCCGCTCCAACGCTGCTTCGGGGTCTCGATGCGCTGGCGTTTGCGATTCATCCTGAACTGTTTGCTGGTGCAGAAGGAATCCGCCAGATTACCCCGGTTCGGTCTTCCACAGCCGTAGATCTCTCACTCTGAGTTAAGATTCTGTTCATGTCTGTCACTACCCGAATCGAAGAGGTTCGCAGCGAAGTCACAACACTCGCGGAAGCAGCGCCTACAGCCAAGGACCTGATGCGAGGGGTGTGCAAGCTGCTCCACGAACGCATGCTTAAATACAACTGGGTTGGGTTTTACATGCTTGAGCCTGGCGCCCTGCCGCCGGTGCTGGTGCTGGAGGCTTTTCTGGGCGCCATGACTCCGCACACGCGAATTCCGCTCAATCAGGGCATTTGCGGGGCGGCCGCTTCCAGCGGCAAGACGATCGTTGTCGACGATGTCAGCAAAGATCCCCGCTACCTCGCCTGTTCGCTCGAGACCAAGTCGGAAATCGTTGTGCCTATTTTCGTGGCGAAGCAAGTCGCCGGCGAACTCGACATCGACAGCCATTTCTCAGCTGCGTTCGGCGCCGAGGACCAGAAACTGGTCCAGTACTGCGCTGAGGTGGTGGGGAAAAGGCTGGAGAAGTCGCGGTGAACGTTGATAAGAGCTAAGGTACGCATCCTCTAGATTGAGCTGGTGCGGCTGAATTCTTTGGCCGGCGGGCAGAGCGCGCCGCCACCACCACTTCCGAATTATGAAACGGGTCGTCGCAGCCGTGATCGAAAAGGATGGCAAGTTGCTGATCTGCCAGCGCACACGACACCAGACCATGCCGCTCAAGTGGGAGTTTCCCGGGGGAAAAATTGAAGAAGGCGAGCAGCCTCGTGACGCCCTGCGTCGGGAACTGGAAGAAGAACTGGGGATCCATGCCACGATTGGCGACGAGATCGTGCGCCTGCAGCACACCTATCCGAATGGAGCCATGGTGGAGCTGCGGTTCTTCAGCGTGCGCGAGTATCGTGGCGAAATCGAGAACCGCATCTTCCGCGATGTGCAGTGGTCGTATGCCAAAGATTTGCCATCGTACGATTTTCTTGAGGCGGATGCTTCGCTGGTGAAGGACTTAGCGGCAGGAAGACTGATGTGACCCTAGAGCTTTAACCGCGGAGTCGCGCCGGCCGCTTGGAACGGCAGTGCTACAACTAACCGCCGCCGCGCAGCGTCCAGAACCAAGCGATCGTCAGACCGATCATTACGACGGTTGTCAGCCAGGCCACGGCGTTAAACAAGCGCGTGTTAACGTACTTGCCCATGAGTTCTTTCTTGTTGATGAGCAGCAGCATGAAAATCAGCACGAAGGGCAAAACCACACCGTTAACCACCTGTGACAGGACCGCGATCTTCACGAGCGGCAGGCCCGGTATTAAAAGCACGGCCCCGCCGGCGACGATCAGCAGCGTGTACAGCCAGTAGAAAAACGGAGCCTCGCCGAATCTCTTATCTACCCCGGATTCAAAGCCCAGCCCTTCGCATACGGTGTATGCGGTGGAAAGCGGCAGAATCGATGCCGCAAAGAGGGAGGCATTGAACAGCCCGACGGCAAACAGGATGTAGGCGTACTGCCCAGCCAACGGTTTCAGAGCCTGGGCTGCATCGGCCGCGTACTTGATGTCGCGATATCCGTGAACATACAGCGTTGCGGCGCAGGCTACGATGATGAACCAGGCCACCACGTCGGTAAAAATGCAGCCCGTGATCACATCCCAGCGCGAAGCTCTGAGCCCGCGCCGGGTTACACCCTTTTCCACGATGGAGGACTGTAGATAGAACTGCATCCAGGGAGCAATGGTTGTGCCCACGACGCCGATCACCATGAACAGATAGGCCTGTTGCCGAAAGGCGTGCAGCGCGGGCGGCTTGATGGTTGCCAACGCCGCATCCTTCCACACGGGATGCGCGAGCGCTCCGGCGAAGATGTAAGTGATATAGAAGAACGACGCCGCCAGGAAGACCTTCTCTACAGTCTTGTATTGACCTTTCACCACGATCAGCCAAACGATCACGCCGCAAACCGGCACGGTCACGTAGCGCGACAGGCCGAACAGTTCCAGGCTGGTGGCGATGCCGATAAATTCCGTTACCACATTGCCGAAGTTCGTGATCAGAATCCCCAGCATCATCAGAAACGTGATGCGGAGCCCGAACTCCTCACGGATCAGGTCGCTCAGACCTTTGCCGGTTACCGCACCCATCCGAGCGCTCATCTCTTGAACCACGATCAGGGCCAGCGTGATCGGAATCATGGTCCATAGCAGAAGAAGTCCGTATTGCGCTCCGGCCTGCGAATAGGTGAGGATGCCGCCAGCGTCGTTGTCGACGTTGGCAGTGATAATCCCCGGTCCTACGACCGCCAGGAACAGCAGGGTCCGGCCTTTCCAGCGCTTCAGAAGCCTCATGCGAGCATTTCACAAACATAGTGCGGAGGATTGAGTGTCCCACGGGTTGCGTTTGTGGCAAAGAGTGGAACGAGAAGCCGCACTAGAATAAACGCACTTGCGGATTTTGAACAAAGAAAAAGTGGTGAAAGGGTAAACAAAAGGGCAAAAGCCGAGTTTTGAGTGGACTCGGCAAACGCAAACCCTTTCGCGGAGGCTGTGGAGTAAAGCCGCGAAGTGCGCTGAGCAGAGCGTTCCGGCCCTCGGCAGTTTAAGATGTTTCCAGGCCCAGACTTGCGGGCCAAAATTTCAGATGACCAAGAATTCTGCGCGCGCCTTCTACCTGTTGATCGCCTTCGTTGTCGTCGTGCTTGACCGTTGGACGAAGCACGTCGTGGCACAACGGATCCCGCTCTACAGAAACATCCAGATCATCCCCGGCTTTTTTCGCCTCACCCATACCGAGAATACAGGCGCGGCCTTCAGCCTGTTCGCCGATTCGACCGGGCCCTGGAAAACGGGCCTTTTGATCGGGTTTTCGATGATCGCGTTGGTTGTGGTCTTGGTTTTGCTCTGGAAAAACCATCATGCTCACGTGGCCACCGGGGTTGGCTTGGCGCTGATTATGGGAGGAGCTTTGGGAAATCTCTGGGACCGGGTGGTGAGCGGGCGCGTGGTCGATTTTCTGCTGCTGTACGTTAAGCGTTATCAGTGGCCTGTGTTTAATCTGGCGGACAGCGCTATTGTTGTGGGCGCAGGATTATTGGTGGTGGAGATTCTGTTCTATAAGTCCAGCGCGGGCGAAGCGTCTCAGCTCAAATGAAGCCCAATCTTTATGGCCAGAGATGTGCCTCCTTCGCCTTCGTCGGTAATCTGCAACAAATTCCTTAGATTTCATGAAGTCGTATCTTCAGAAATCAGCGATTTACGGCGTTCCGTAAAGCTGCTTGTACACGCTGGCATTGCGCAATATCGCCTGCACGTACTCACGCGTCTCGGTGAAAGGAATTGATTCCACGAATTCTTGCGGGTCGCGATATTTGCCCTGGTTCAGCCATTCGTCGACTCGGTCCGAGCCCGCGTTGTAGGCGGCGAGCGCGTATTCGAACGATCCGCCGAACTTGTCGACCATGCCGCGAAAATAACGCGTGCCCAGTTGCAGATTGACCGCGGGTGTGTAGAGTTGGCTGGG
This sequence comes from uncultured Acidobacteriaceae bacterium, assembly GCA_963850805.1. Classification (GTDB taxonomy): domain Bacteria; phylum Acidobacteriota; class Terriglobia; order Terriglobales; family Acidobacteriaceae; genus Sulfotelmatobacter. The sequence goes on from CAWKNF010000009.1 coordinate 81,283, forward strand.
GTTATAGCGCTGCAGCTTCACTTCCTTGGCCACCTGTTTGCCGGTCTTGGGCAATAACTGCATCAGCCCGACTGCATTGGCCCGCGAAACCGCGTTGGGATTGAACTCGGATTCCTGCCGGATGAGAGACGCCACGAGGTAGGGATCCAGGGCATTCGCAGCGGCAGAACGCTTCAGGTCACTCCAGTACGCTTTTGGAAAGAGCGCTTCCCAGTATTTCCGCGGCAGATCGGGAATGTCGAGGGCAAAGTAATTTGGCGCGGAATGTTTCATGAGCTCGATGGCCTGGTCGTAGTGCCCGGTCTCGTCGTATAGCTGCGCGGTTTCTGCGGGACCCCAACTGCCGCCATCGGGTGTAGCTGCGGCGGCAGCCTGCAATTCGCGCACGGCAAAATCGACAAGGCCTCCATTTCCCAGAAGCTCCGCTTTCTGCACGTGCAACTCATCCCGCGGCGGTTCCGAAGCCGCCACTTTGCTCCCGCTGTCGAGCGGAGGCACGCGATCAAGCAAGGCGTATGTCGTGGTTGCATCGGGCGCTGCCGGAGGAAGATGCTTCATCCTTTGCCGTCCCAGCTCGGCATAGTAGAAGTTGCGATAGCGATCTGAAAGCTTCTGATAAAACGCGCGGGCCATGAGTGACTGGTTGTCTTCCTCGGCCAAACGGGCGCGCCAATATAGGGCCGCAGAGGTTTCCGGGCCGTTAGGATACAGGGTAATCTGTTCTTCAAACGCCTTCTTGGCTTCCTCGGTGCGTCCCTGCCGGAAGGTGAGCCAGGCAGCTTTCCAGTGCTCGTAAGAAGCCCGGGTGCCGTTGGGAAAGCGCTGCTGGATTTCGCGAAATGTGTCCAGCGCCTGATCGTATTCATGGTGGACAAGATGCAGATTGGCCGCGGAGAGCAGTGCCTGCTCGAGCCATGGGCTGGTTGGAGTCACCTGGCGCAGCTCATTGACGGTGCGGTAAAAGGCGTCGTTGTCGTTAGCGGACCAGGCGATTTGGCCCAGCAGATAGAGACGCTGCGCGTTTACCTCGCCGCCTTCGCCGCCGAGCAAGGCTAGGACTAGCTTGGCGTCATGGTTTCTGCCGCTGCGATGAAGAGCATCCGCGAGGGCAAGCTGCAGGGAAGGCTTCTCGGTAGCTCCTGCCTCATTCGCCAGGCTGCGATATTCGTCCGCAGCTTCGGCGTAGCGCTTCCGGGAGAGCAATACGAAGGCCCGTGTTTTACGTTGCGTGACAGTTGGAGGCGGCGCGGATAGCAGCTTCTTTAATTCGCCATAGGCCGCATCAGCGTCGTTGCTGGTCGGCGTCGTGTAGTAGATGTTTGCAAACGTTTCGGCCGCCTTCGCGGTCTGACCGGAGGCGGCGTAGGCGCGTCCCAGCGCAAATTCGAGGTCCGAGCGTCCGGGTAAGCGTATCGGCTCCAATAAAGCGACCGCCTCTGCCGCTTGCCCTTCGAGCAGGAGTGCCTCCGCATAGCGGACGGCGGCGTCGCGTACCAGCAGAGAATCCGGATGAGCCGTGGCGAAATCTGCCAGGTTGGCCACGCCCTCCGCGGTGCGCCCGGTCTGCAGGTATGAGGTTCCGAGATAGTAAGCGACGTAATCGCCTAAGTCTCCGGCGTGGACCTTGGCGCGATTTAGCGGATCGATTGCTTTGGCATAATCTCGATCGAGCACGTGCGCGTAGCCCACGACCAGCCAGGCCAGCGCCCCCGCGTCATCCTTGGCATGGGCGCGGGCATAGGCGTCAACCCCGGCGTAGGCGGTCGGAGTGCGATCTAGTAGAAGCTGCTGCGCCATGGGACGGAGACTCGCCGAAGCCACGAACGCCTGCCGCATGCGCGCGACGCGTGGAGAGATGGTCCGGCGCTTCCGGGGGGTGGATGTGGTGGCGGGGTGATGCGAGGCAGCGCCCGACGCTGGCTTCCTGCCAGCACTTGCCCTGTGAGTCTGGTTTGGACGGCTGGTTTTGCGGCTGGGTTCGCCGCTATTTTTGACACCTTGGGCAGCCGGCGCCGCGGGAGATATATCCGCCTGGCTTTGCGGGGAACTGGGTGCAGATTGCGGCAAGGCCTCCGCCGACGCAAGCAGAGCGCCAAAGAAGCCGCAAAGGGCTGCGGCTGTGAGTACCCACCACTTCATCGAACCTAATTCCACTGAACCCAATCGCACTGAACCTATTTGCACTTTACCCGATCGCACTACGTTTCCATTCGCGGAGACACGCTACTGCCAAAGCTTCGATCGCAAAATCATGCCGCCAGAGCTAGCTGCGAAAATTCGAGCCCATAATGGAGATATCGTCTTCGGCCAGACTGCGCAGCAACTCGTGCTGAAAATAGTCACCGCTGGCGGCTGCCGTATTGCCGTAGCGTTTCTGAAACGTGCCGCGGCTTTTGTCGATGTCCTCTTTGAGACGATCGTACAGATCCTTGTGGCGTCGGCCCTCGGCAACTTTCGCCTGGTTGTAGAGCTTGATTTCATCCACCAGCAGGCGCGCGAAGCGTTGTGCTTTGCGATGAACGTCGGCGCCTTCCGGCGACAGCCCAGCCCAAGGATCGGTGGCCGCAGCGGGCGCGGCGGCTGCGGACGCATGCGCCGAAACCACTTCTACGACTTCGGGCGCAGGCTCGGGATCAGGCGTAAGACTCGCGGGTACATGTTTAGGCGCGTGGGCCGCGAAGGGATCCGGAAACGAAGAAACTGTATGGATGGGCGGAGCTGCGCTCTCTACGCGCCCCGCCGCCACGCTGTCTTCTTTGGCTGCTGCCTGTTTGCGGAGCGATGTTACTTCCAGCCACGCGCTGGTTGCGACCACCAGCAACTCCAGGGCGTCGGAATCCAACTTCCCGCTATCGCCTCCGTCGGCATAGACCAAGGCGGCAACTTTGTCCTTGAGCGCGAGCGGCAATACCAGTACCTGTTCGTGGGCCGGACTGCCGAAGTGGTCCACAAATCGCTGGTCCATCTCGGCGATGTTGCCAGGGGTTGCTGTTCGATTCTGGTAAGCGTTGGACACCGGCCCGGCATTCAGGTCGAGAGGAAAATCCTTCGCGGTTTCCTCGTCGCCAAAGCCGCGCGATTGCCATCCGGACGCGGCTCCCGCCTTCACCACGAAAAGAGCGATGCGCGAGCAGTAGCCACTGCCGGCATCGAGGAGAGCGCGCAGAATTTCTTTTTGAGTTGAGCCTGCATGGACATTGGCGACGGCTTGAACCAGCGCGCTGGAGTCAGTTTGCGCCGCCGCGGGCGGGGCTGCCGCAGCCGCTGGCAATGCTTCCAACACTTGTCGCACAATCTGCGATTGCAGTTGCGGCACATGCTCTTGCAAGGCTTGTGCTACGGCCTGCTCGACTGCCTGCCGGACCTCGCTCTGCTTTTCGTTCTGTTCCGCCATGCTGAGAGACAAATCCCCTGGAAACGTAACCCGTCCGGTAACCTCGATCCGGACTGAGCCCTAAGTGCTGATTATACGGCACTTGTAGGAATGCCCCAGAGTACGCAAGGACGTGTTCGACCGCGTCAGTGTCTTGGCTTCGACTGTATCGCAAATTCCGGAGGGATCAAAGCTCGATTGAGGTGTACAGGAGTGTTCATCTGGGCATACGCCGGGAAGAATGTGCGGCTGCACGCACGGATGCTTGTATTTCGCGCGGGTTCTCTCGGGGTTGGCGGGTGCGCGGCTGCCCAGACTATCGGGCCGTCCGAAAATAAACTTAGAGCGCGGGTTTTGGGTTGGGTGTCAGGAGTTTGCTGCTTGATTACAGGGTACCCCCCCTCCCCCACCCCCTCAATCTTTAGAATCATGGGGTTAGGCATGGTTTGGCTTGCAAAATCTAGATGTCAAAGAACTTGCAGGTCAAAATCCAGAAAGCAAGGGAGTTACGGGCGATCTCTCGCCCGACTCCTCCGAGTTTCCCCGTCTAGATGGCGCTGCTACTGCTGGGACAATTATGAGAGGAATCCGAAACGAGCGCAAGGTCAGATGTCACAAGGAGGCTGTGGAAATTTTCTGGTCAGATTTTAGAGTGGGCGAAAGTCAAACTCCTAAGGAGTTCGCATTTGGAATTCCCACCCTTGGAAAGAACGCAACGATGTGGCACCCACGTTCGTAGTGGCTGCCAGGAAAATCAGGGATGGGCCACCCGCCCCCCACCCCACCGTGTTGGTGATACCAGCGAGACTCAAGGCCTGGGCCGGCCGCGCGTTTTCAGTTCACGAACCATTGCCAGGAAGTGCTTGATTCTCGTGCCTACAATCAGACGAGACCAACGTCTATTCTCGGTGGCGATCGCGACGAGTGGGCCTCGCATTGCTTTTCTGGAGATCTGAAATATTCCCCCACCACTGACACCTTGGAGCTTGGGTGGACTGGCAGGTCTCCCTTCGACCCGAATCTCCTTGTGATCAAAGTCGAGCAATATGTGATCTGCCTTTGACATGGCCTCCTGTAGGTATTCGGCAGCATCTACCGGCTGTGTGGACAGGCGAAAGGACTGTTGGTGAATTCGACGCTCGGCCTTGGAGATCTTCACTTGTGTCCTCGATCCAGGATAGGCGAGAAGGAAATAGAATGACCGAAGATCATTCTGGTCGTCTGGTTGGTCTTCTTGGTCGATTTCTGCGCCAGCCAAAAAAACATGGTGCTGGAAGGCCCCCAAGCGATGCGCCGCCAGCGCCAGTACACAAACATCCAGATCGTTAGCACCTCCCGAGGAATTCAGATGCGCTATACACGGCGGTAACGGCTGCAATTTCCCGCCCCCGCCTTCAGAAGGGGCAAAGAGCATTGCAGAGCCAGCGTCTCGAATCACGTGTGCTGCTGTAAACGCATAAGATTCCGAATCCAAGCGCACGAGGACGCAAGAACCAATTCTGTCGGGTTGCCCGTCACGATAGATGAACAAAGGCACGACGGATTGCTGTAGGCGCTCGGTTAATCGCCGTGTGTCTTCCTCCTTTCGTGCTGACGCTCCATCTAGAATTGCTTGAAGATTGATACCGCGTTGATGGGCTACTGGCTGCAGCATTGCTGTAATTTCGCGGACAGCGCTGCTTAGCGAACGCCCCAGATCTCTACGCTGTTTGGCAAAATCGACCCGTTTCGACATGCCTTTCTAAGATACATCCTCCAACGTGTCGAATGTTTATAGACTTCCCGTTGGGCGCCTGCACGCTCGTAATTCACGATAATGACCGGGGCTGGCCCGCTCAATCCCGGCTCTCCATTCCCGAGAGATGCGGGTTAGACCCGGCTGGCTCTCAAGTTGCATAGGTCCTTCGTCGGGAGTCGCCCGCTTCGCGTGCGACTCCGCTTTCTCAGGATGACAATCCGGATCAAAGTCAAAAGCAAGGTCAAAGGCGTCGGACAAGAGTGTCCGACCCACACGAGCAAGATCAGAATCAAAGTCAAAGGAAGCTGCTATGGGATATCCGCAGTTGGGCGCTGCACTGCGGCCCGATGAACCCGGGCCGCTGGACAGCCGAGGGCGGCTGTCCCCACACGAGCCTAGACGGACGAATGCGTCCTTCCCCACATGAGCCATGGGTTGTCCCTACGTGCGCCTTGGCCGATTCGCCTAAATCCCTGCCTTGCAAGTAGAATGGTCACTACCATCGTGTGCCGCAGTTTGTTAAATCGTAGTCAAAATACTGCATCGCCGAGAGAATGGGAGCCATCCAAAACAAACTAGAGGGGCCTGTCACTGATGAACTGACCCTGGTGCAGGCGGCCAAGAAAGGCGACGACTCGGCCTTTGAAGAGTTGGTTCGCCGCTATGACCGCAACGTTTTTCGGATCGCGCAGCACATCACGCAAAACCGCGAGGATGCGGAAGATGTGGTGCAGGAAGCGTTTCTGAAGGCGTACAGCAACCTGGCGAAGTTTCAGGAGCAGTCCAAGTTTTACACGTGGCTGGTGCGCATCGCCGTCAACGAAGCGTTGATGAAGTTGCGCCGCAAGAAGCCGGAGCGTACCGTTTCGCTCGATGAGGACATAAAAACAGAAGACGATTCTCTTCCGCGTGAAATTGCGGATTGGAGCCCCAATCCCGAACAGCAGTACACGCAGGCAGAGTTGCGCGAGATTTTGAGCAAGACGATCCAGGGCCTTCCCCCGGGCTTCCGGACCGTGTTTGTACTGAGAGACGTGGAAGGTCTTTCGACCGAGGAAACCGCGGCTGCGCTAGAGTTGAGCGTACCCGCGGTGAAGTCGCGGCTGTTGCGGGCACGTCTGCAGCTTCGCGAGCGCCTGGGACGGTTCTTCCAAAAACGCGGGAATGGAAATGGAGATGGCAAGAGTGGAGATGGCGACCAGTGAAATGCTCTGAGTTTTTGCACGAGCTGACCAATTATTTGGACGGCGTACTCGACGAAACCACAAAAGTCGAGTTGGAGAACCATCTTTCCTGGTGCCACAACTGCTACGTGGTTTGTGACACCACCAAGAAGACCATCGAGATCTACCGAGACTCCCAGCTCTACGAACTGCCCGAAGATCTCCGCTCGCGGCTTCGCTCAGCCATCATGACCAAGTGCCAGCAGCACAAGCGGCGCGGGCCCGAGAGCGTGTGAATCGCCCCGCGGAATCTTGTACGGATAGCGACCTGGCACCCCCTCCACCCCATCGCATATAATTAATCTCGCGCCCTGGGGTGTTGTATGCTGCGTTCTCGGAGTACGAGTCTGGTTTTTTGGTTCACCCTCTTCTGGTTCACCCCTTTACTTACTTACGGTCAGGCGCAAGATCCGGGATCTCAGAGTTCCCCGTCCTCTACGTCATCCCAAGCATCGAGATCTCCACAGAACGATCAGAGCCCTGCGCCGGTCGCGGACCCGATCCCGCCGAACGCGCCGCGTATCTCCAGGCAGACCCGCTTCGAAATCATCCGCGACTTTGAAACCCAACTGGTGTATTCGCGAACCACCTTTCCGATGAATGCGAAAGGGCTGCGATTAAAGGGAGACGTGATCACGCCGAACGGCGAGGAACTCCGCCAGGCGCTCTCTCTCTGGGGTCCTGCTATAAAGCCGGGCGACCCGGCGCATATTTCGCAGGTGCAGATCAAGGACGATCACATTCATTTCGAGATCAACGGCGGCCCGGTACGCCGAAAGAAGTGGTATCAGCACGTGGAGATTTCCGGGGCAAACGGTCCCGGGGTTGCGCCGGGAAGGGACGAGCCCCAAGCCAATCCACACGGTTCGTTCGTGGACGTTTATTTCGGCAAGTATGTCCCTGAGATTACGGTGCAGCAGTTGCGAGCATTGCTGTATCCGGTACTTGACTTCAATTCGCGGAACAAAGAGCAAGCTTACCTGGACACCGTGCCTCCCAAGGTTAAGGAGGCGATCCAGGCGCATCGTGTGCTGGTGGGGATGACTCAGGAAATGGTACTTCATGCCAAAGGCAAGCCGCCACGAAAGGTACGGGAGCGGGACGGCGAGACGGAGTACGAGGAATGGATTTACGGCGAACCTCCGGCGGATGTTGATTTCGTGCGTCTGGTGGGAGATGAAGTAGTGCGAGTAGAGACGATAAAAGTCAGCGGCGAAAAAATCGTCCGCACGGAGAAAGAAATCGAATTGCAACATCCAGACAAAGACAAAGAGGCAAAGAAAGGACCCGGGGAGCAGCGTCCCGCGAACGCTCCGACCCTGCGGCGTCCCGGGGAAGATTCCCAAGACGCGCCGAAGCCGGCGAACGGAGCTGCACCCCTTCCGCTCCCGCCACCTGCGGGCACGCCCGAGCCTCCGGCAGGGCCGGGGGAGATTGTCGGAACGCGATAAGCGGCCTGGTGCCCAAGTTCGCGGAAGGGCCGCAGTCCAGAGAAAAAAATCCCGTCCCCGGGGTTTACGTTCGCGCAACACAGACGCGCTTACAGGCTATCGCGTGGCGACTGCTCCTCCAACGTCTGCGAACGAGAAAGCCAGAGCTACGTTCGGAAATTCCTGGCCATCGACTTCCACGTAGGGATAGACAAAATAGTTCAGCGGCTTGCCGTCCTGCGCAGGCTTGAGCCGCAGATCGCGGCCCATACTGAACTGCATGCGGTTCACGTCGTGAGCGCCGAAAAAATAATCGCGCTTTTCCTGGTGCTTCCACGCTTCGGAAATGTCTACGGGGATCCAGCCTTTGCCATCGATCCAGAAATCGGACCAGCAGTGGTATCCGGCGATCTCGGCAGAGTGCTTGTCGGGCGGCAGTGGGAATCCGATCTCGAAGCGGGCCGGGATGCCTTGAGATCGAGCCATCGCAATAAACAGCGAATGGAAGTCGGTGCAATTGCCTTTCTTCGCATCGCAGGCGTAGAGCACGTCACCGTGACCCCAGCCCGTGCCCGTCTTGTCGTAGCGCATGGTGGTGAAGACGTAATCGTAGATGGCGCGGGCTTTGTCGAGCGGCTGCGTTTTGCCCTGCGTGACTTTGGCCGCCAGATCGGCAGGGAGGCCGGTCACGGGAACCAGCATGTCAGGTTGAAGATCTTGCTGTTTTTCCGTCGACGAGAGTGAAACGCCAACTAGGTGCGGGGTGGTTTGTCCGAGAGCCACGCGCTCGTGCCGGATCACGTCGTATTCCACGTCGAAGTGCAGTTCGGGCTGCGCCGAACTCGTCTCGGCATAGTAAATCTGGTTGCCGTATTTCGATTCGCGGGCCGGTTTCAACGGCAGATCGCCCAGGGCAGAGATCATCTTTACCTCTTGATAGGCGTCGGAGTGGGCCGCGGGAATCCAGATGCGGACCTTTTTTCCCGCCGGAAGATTCTTTACCATGAAAGCATAGTGAAAGGTGAAATGGCGGGAATCCTGAGCTAAGGCGGACAGAGCGAAGGCGAAAAACAGAGACGACAATACGCAGAGCTTGCGTACCATAAGCGGCTTCCTTTCAGGTTCTCCACTTCAAGTGAGAAGCGGGAACTGAGATCAACTGAGAGTTGGTTGGAAACGACACACGGGCGTCTTAGTGGGAACGCCGTCAGGTAAAGCCGCGCTTGGATATGCGCATGGGAGTCAAGCTGCCAGAGGTGAAACCGGCGATGAGGTATTTTAGCAGAGTGTGAGCGGGGAACTCTCAGGACGCAACTCCACCTTCAATCCGGTAAAATCTCAACGTGGCTGTAGCCATCCAATGTCGCGATTTACGCAAGACCTACGACGGCAAAGTCGAGGCTGTGCGCGGGCTGAACCTCGAGATTCAGATCGGGGAATGCTTCGGTCTGCTGGGGCCGAACGGGGCAGGGAAGACGACGACCATCGAGATTCTTGAGGGCTTGCTGGAGCCGACTTCGGGCGAGGTGTCGATTCTCGGCCACTCCTGGCGTGAGAATGCACGCGAGATGCGGGAGTGGCTGGGGATTTCGCTGCAGGAGACGCGGCTTTCCGAAAAGCTTTCCGTGCGCGAAACCGTGGAACTGTTTGCCAGCTTTTACCGGGAACCGCGATCGTGCGACGAAGTGCTGGAAGAGTTGCAGCTTACGGAGAAGGCCGACGCGTGGGTGGGGAAGCTTTCCGGCGGGCAGAGGCAGCGGCTGGCGGTGGCGACGGCGCTGGTGTGCAATCCGAAGATTCTTTTCTTGGACGAGCCGACCACAGGACTCGATCCGCAGAGCCGGCGGCAGTTGTGGGACATTATTCGCGAGTTTCAGCGTGCCGGCGGCACGGTGCTGCTGACCACCCATTACATGGATGAAGCGGAACGGCTTTGTGACCGACTGGCGATTGTGGATCACGGGCAGATCATTGCAGAAGGTTCGCCTCCGGATCTGATTGAGCGGTTGGGCGGGCATCATGTGGTGGAGTTTGCCGTGGGCGGGAACTCGGACGGCGCGGCTCTCGAGGCATGGCGCACGTTGCCTAGCGTGGAGTCGGTGCGCGAGGATGACGGCATGGTGGCGCTGAGTGTGAAGGAGCCGCATCTAACCATTCCAGCGTTGCTGGATGCGGTCGGGAAGCAGGGCAGCGTGTTGCAGCATCTGACCACGCGACAGGCCAGCCTGGAAGACGTGTTTGTGCGGCTCACCGGGCGGCATTTGCGGGAAGAGTGATCTGAGGTGAAGGATGAAGGTTTTGATGGGATATCTTCGCCACCTGGTTCTTGTGGCTGTAACGGCGGCCACGACACTTTGCGGGCAGTATGCTTTCGCGCAGGCTACAGCCACTGATTCGACGACAGGGTTTCCCGCACTCGACCGCTGGGAGGCCGCAGTGCTCGCCGGAGACGAGGCGGCTCTGAAGGCGCTGTACAGCACCTACCCGGTGGCGCATGTTCAGGCGAACGGCATCGTGTCCAGCCCCGATGCGGACGTGAATTTCTGGCTGGCCCTGAAGGCGCGCAGTATGAAGTTGGAAACCGTTGCAGTGCTCGACCGGCCCAAAGGCACGAGCGTCGTTTTCAAAGCCGACGTGCAGTTGGCGAATGGGCAAACTCTGAGCGTAACCGATGGCCAAATGTGGCGAAAGCAGGCAGAGCAGTGGCGACTGATGAGCGTGGAGCGAGCGGATGCGCCTCACCTGAAACAGCCGTCGGATATGAAGAAGAATATTTATCCGCCGAATGCGGATGCACACGCGGAGATCAAAGAAGCAGAAGAGAAGGCCGCGAAAGAACATCGGCGCGTCTTGCTGGTTTTTGGAGCAAACTGGTGCTTCGATTGCCACGTCCTTGATCTGGCGTTTCACCGGCCCGATTTTGCATCGGCGATGGCGGGCTACGAAGTGGTACATGTTGACCTTGGAGTCGACGAGAAAAAGAACGCCGACGTGGTGAAACAGTTTGATGTGACCTTGAATAAAGGTATTCCGACCTTGGCGGTGCTCGAAGCTGATGGCAGGGTGGTAGTCAGTCAGAAGAACGGGGAATTCGAGGACGCGCGGTCGCTCACGCCGGAAGTGCTGCTCGAGTTCCTGAACAAGTGGAAGCCTGAGGCGCGATAGGCAATTGACTTATGAGCGTTGTAGAGCAAATCCCAGCCGTGGAACGAAGCCTTCCGCAGAAACGTCCGCCTAAGCGGAACGGACGGTGGTCCGGATACCGTCATTTGCTGATGGCACGCATGCTGGAGTTGAAGCGCGAGCCGGAAGTCGTTTTCTGGGTATTTGTGTTTCCTCTGCTGCTTGCGACGGGACTGGGGATTGCTTTCCGCAACAAGCCGGCCGACGCGTCCTCGGTCGCAATCGTTACGGGGGCTGGGGCTGAGAAAGCGGAGGCTTGGTTGCAAGGTTCGCCGCGGCATGCAGCATTCAAGATCGATGTGCAAGATGGTGAGGCAGCGCGGAAGGGCTTCAGGTTAGGGAAATACGATCTCGTGCTCGAGCCGGACGGCGCGGGCGGACTTCGCTATCGCTACGACCCGGCCCGGCCGGAAAGCGTGCTGGCCCGCGCCGAAGTGGACGACGCCCTGCAGACGGCAGCCGGCCGTAAAGATGTGGTCGCTACCTCCGTAGTCACTTCGTCTGAGCCAGGTTCGCGCTACATCGACTTCTTGATTCCCGGATTGCTGGGGATGAACCTGATGAACTCCGGGATGTGGGGCATCGGGTTTGCGCTGGTCGATATGCGGCAACGCAAACTGCTGAAGCGGTTCGTGGGCACGCCCATGCGGCGGGGAGACTTTCTGCTGGCGCTGCTTTCGAGCCGCCTGGTGCTGATGATTATCGAAATCGGACTGCTGCTGACCCTGGGAGTCATCGTGTTCCACATGAAAGTGCTGGGATCGATATTCGCAATTCTGCTGCTGGGTTCCCTGGGAGCCATCTGTTTTGGAGGCATAGGATTGCTGACCGCGAGCCGGGCGCAGAAGATCGAAAGCGTAAGCGGGCTCATGAATTTAGTGATGATGCCGATGTGGATTTTCTCCGGCGTGTTCTTTTCCTATGAGCGCTTTCCCGCCGTTCTCCAGCCGCTGATCAAGGCGCTACCGCTGACGGCTCTGAACGATGCGCTGCGGGCGAGCATTCTGGAAGGCGCGCCACTGATCCATCAGTGGCCGCGGCTTCTGGTGATGGCTGCGTGGGGTGGGATATCGTTCGTGCTGGCGCTGAGGTGGTTCCGGTGGACTTAGGAGGAGGCGCCGGTTTAGGTTCCAGACGCCATCCTCCCGCAAAAAGTCCACCGATCTACTGCACGCTACTGCTTGTCGTACACCGCAGTTGATGTGACCTTCTTGCCCTTAGGGTCGGTTCCACTTACGGTGACGGTGCGACTTTTGCCATCGGCCGAAATGACAATCTTACCCGTGGCAATAACCTTGCCGGCTTTCTTATTAGTTAACTCGGTGGTGTTGTCATTAACTTTCTTGTAGGACCGTGTGTCTGCGGTCGGATCGCCGGTGAGCGGGTAGTCTTTCCCATCGAACATCCCCGTCCACTCGTTGTGCGTGGGTTTGCCGTCGGCGTCGACGCCATCAACGGTGACTTTCACCTTGTCACCCGCGGCTTCGTAGACGACCGTATGGTTCTTCGGGGCTCCTGGGGAGAACTTTGACTTAGCCTCGTTCAGTTTCCAGGTACCCATATTAGGGTTGCTGGCGAAGCCCAATGCCGCTACAAGGCACAGAGCCAGGGTGAGTAAAACCGGTCTTGTTTTCATGTCTCTCCTGTTTTGAGAATTGTTGGATTGATTGAAGTGGAGGGATTCTACGCTAACGGGTAGGTTCTATCAAGGGCGGCCGAAGCTGGGACCTCGTCCGCAAGTTTCAGTAGTTTACGAACGAGGCCGGCTGCGGTGCTTGCGAAAGCATTTTTCTACTTACGACTTCACTAGCTTGGCGGCAGCCTTGCGGACTTTCGCCCAGCGCAGTTTTTGCGCTTCGGCGATGCGTCGGCGGGCATCCTTGCTCAAGGTACGGCCCGTCTTCTTGAGCTTGTTGCCACCGGCATGGCCAAGAGCATCGAGCGCTTTCCCTACTTGTCCCATCTCTTTTTCGAGACGTGAGTACTCCTTCCGCAGGGAAGCTACGACTTTGTTCATCATCATTAGTACCCCCTCTGTAAGCAAGGCTAACACGGAAGGACATTGGTTGGAATTTATTAGAATTTGCTAAAGCTGAGAGTTGGATGTACCCAAAGATCTTCTGAGGCTCGGTGCGCATTGGAACACAAGACATGTGCTGGTTAGTTCTCACCCAGCGCCGATTGTAGATAAGAAGCGCGGCGCTTCACGAGCTCTTGTAGTCTGTTCGAAGGCGAATGCCAGGCGGATGAGGGTGGGTTCGCTCCAGGCGCGGCCGAAGAATGAGATTCCGACCGGCAGGCCGGAGATAAATCCGGCAGTGACGTTGATATTGGGATAGCCCGCGACAGCGGCGGCATTCGAGCTTCCGCCGGCCACATGGTCGCCGTTGAGCAGATCGGTGAGCCAAGCCGGACCGCCAGTGGGGGCGACAATGCCGTCGAGCCGGTACTTATCCATGGTGGCATCAATGCCTTCGGTGCGGCTGAGTAGATGATTCTTTTCGAGCGCGTCGATGTATGCCTTCTCAGTTAGCGGGCCTTTGGCCTCGGCTTTGAGAAATAAGTCCTGGCCGAAGTAGGACATCTCTTTCTGGCGATTGCGGTCGTTGAAGTCGATGACGTCTTTCAAAGTGCGGACGGGAGCATTGGGGCCCAGGCGCGCGAGATAGGCATTCAAGTCGGCCTTAAGTTCGTACATGAAGACCAACAATTCGCTTTCATCGAACTTACCGAAGGTTTCAATGTCGGCGGGATCAACCAGCGTAGCTCCCTGTTTTTTCATGGCATCGAGCGACTGCTCCATGAGAGCGTCAACGGCATCGTTGAAGCCGAAGTATTTCCGGGCTACGCCGATGCGGGCACCCTTGAGGCCATTAGGATCGCAGAACTGAGCGTAGTTCGTCGAAGACTTACCTTGACTCGCCGCGGTAGCGGAGTCCCGAGGATCGATGCCGGTGAGCGCGCCCAGCAAAACCGCGGCGTCGCGGACGGTTCGGCACATTGGACCAGCGCCATCCTGACTGTGAGAGATCGGGATGATGCCAGCCCTGCTTACAAGACCGACAGTGGGTTTGATGCCGGCAAGTCCGTTCGAGGAAGCTGGGCAAACGATGGAACCATCGGTTTCCGTGCCGATTCCAACCGCGCACAAATTGGCGGATATGCCCGAGCCGGTGCCGGAACTGGAGCCGCAAGGATTGCGGTCGAGGGCGTAAGGATTTTTCGTGAGGCCGCCACGGCCGCTCCATCCGCTGGTGGAGTGGCTCGAGCGAATGTTCGCCCACTCGCTGAGATTGGTCTTGCCCAGGATGACGGCTCCCGCAGCGCGCAGCTTTTGCGCAACCGCAGAGTCTTGCAGTGGCTTCGAGCCCACCAGGGCGAGGGAGCCAGCCGTGGTCATCATCTTGTCCGCTGTGTCGATATTGTCTTTGATCAGAACGGGGACGCCGTGCAGCGGGCCGCGCGGGCCTTTGGCCTTCCGCTCCTGGTCGAGCGAGTCGGCAATGGACATCGCATCGGGGTTCATTTCAATGACGCTGTTGATCGCGGGGCCCTGTTTGTCGATCTCATCGATACGCGCCGAGTAAGCTTCCACCAACGAGCGGGCCGTGAATTTGCCGGACTTCATTCCATCCTGCAAATCGGCGATGGTAATCTCCTCGAGTTCGAAAGGCTTGATGCCGGACGCGGGTGAGGGAGCTGCGACTTCACGCGCTGCACTGAAAGCGGGATAGAGTGGAGTCACGGTCGCAGCCGCCCCACCGATAAGAGCGGTCTTCAGGAACGAGCGGCGGCTGGCGGCAAGTTTCGCATTCTGCGGCATGGTTGAGGATGTCCTTTGCTTCGAAATGCAATCGGTAAATCGCAACGGAACATAGTAATCCATGCGGCTAGAAGTGTGTATGCATCAGATATGGCCGGTGAAACGGCGGCGGCGATTCCAGAGATGGCTAGGGTTATGCCTGTTTCTTGTTAGGGCGTGCTGCACCTGCATTTGATCTTGCCGGCTTGAATGCAGTCGGTTTGAATGCAGCCGCGAATAAATGTTGCCCGTCTTCGCACGGATTATAGGTAGCGTCCGGATACCACGTGGCGGCGAACAGATCTCCTTGCCGGGCAACTGTGCAACGCTGCACGTGCACGTTGTCGACGAAGCTATGTTTGATAGTGGGTGCGCCCCAGTCGCCACCCCAGATCAGACCGCTGCTGTGTGCGAGTTGCCCCAGGAAAGAGAAGTCACCTTTCCAGCTTGGCTCTCCGCCGACAATGCGGACGATGTCACAGGCCAGGCCGTAGTGATGAACGCCCACGGCCCGAAGTCTGGTAGCGCCCTGGTTGAAGAGTTCCTGCTGGCGGTTCTGGCTGCGATAGGTTTCGTAGATCATGACTTCGATCCCCATCTGGCGGGCAGCGGAGACTATGCCCTCAACCAATTGGCGCGTTGTCGGTTCGAGCAGGGAAGGGTCGGCAATCCGCGTCACCGAGTTAAAGCGTGCGTCCGGAGAGATCACTTCAGTGTAGAAGTTCCCCATCGATAAACCTCCAAACGCTCTGTGCGCCAGGCGAAGCACAGAATTACGCTAGCTCATGCCTGTAACGGGTCGAAGGGTGGATCAAGCTAATCACGAAATCGTGCGATGTCCAATGAAAAGTGGTGGAAGAGCTGCAAAAAATGCGGCTCGTTCCCAAAATGGGACTACAGAAGGGTGACATCGTGATTTTGTGAAAGTGAATAAAACTGAACAGACTCCGGAATCGTAAACCGTGCATCGTCGCGGGCAAGTAATAAGGGTCGCGGCTGACAGGCTGCGGCTAGCGGTGGCGTGCCGGACTCCATGTTCGTTCCTACGAACGGCCGGCGCGCCTCCTCCCCCAAGGGTCCGCGGTTCCAAGGTTAGTTCCCGCGTTCTCCGGTTGTCTCCAAAGGTTAGGCGTTCGAGGTGTACCGTCAGGTGTAATATCAAAAGATGAGCGGCATGTGTTCAGCATTCGTCGATTCCGGCCCTGCGGATTGCTCTGCGTCTTTCGACGTTCTGGTTAGGGAGGAGCCGGACGAAGAAGAGGAAGAAGACGACGAAGACGATGAGGAGGACAAGGACGATGGCAACTCCGACGGATACTCGGAGTAAGCGCCTCAGGTCACTGGGGTCGCGTGGGGTTTGATCCGCTCTCGGGGATAGAGGGCGTGTGCAAAGATTTTCCCGTCGTTTTTCCCTTCGGAGTGTATAATAAAGGACAGCTAAGTTTGATTCACAAGCGGTTGAAGGTCGGTATCGCCAACCAGCGTCACCCCCTCACTAGCAGAGATTCTTCTCAGCACAATCCAAAGAAACAAGAATAGGACTATCAATGGCAGAACAAGGAACAGTGAAGTGGTTTAACGACGCCAAAGGCTATGGCTTTATCAGCCGTCAGAATGGCGAAGACGTTTTCGTGCATTTCTCCGCGATTCAGGCTGGCGGCTTCCGCAGCCTGCAAGAAGGCCAAACCGTGCAGTTCGACGTGACCAAGGGCCCCAAGGGCTGGCAAGCGGAGAACGTCCAAGCTGTCTAGTGACCGCTTTCGAAGTGAAAACAATGTGCCCGCGATCCGAGAGGATCGCGGGCATTTTGTTGGGAATAGAATGGTCGGAGTCTGGGGCGGTCGTGGGTCTCAGGTCTTGGGTTTTGGGCAAAGACCTAAGACCTAACACCTGGAGCCTGCCCTTGCCGCGCGCGCTGCACCATCCCGACTAGAACTTTTCTGGCATCCCCCGGATTAGTGACCTCGCGCAAAAACGCAATGCGCGCTCCCTTCATCCCGTCGGGGGTATTCAGGCGCATATGAAAACCGAGGCGGTCGATCGACGTCATCGCCGCTTCCTGAGACTCGATGCCGCCAAACGCCCGGGCCAGCAGGGTGAGTGAATCCTTGTGGTCAGTATTCATGTGGTCGATAATTCCGGCCGCGGTATCGGCCAGCGGGTCGGGTTTCGCCTGGTCGTAGTCCAATACCGGCACCCAGCCCATCACCCCGAAGCCTCCCACGTAGTAAACATCCAACACATCCATGCGGTAAAAAGAAAAATCTTCAAAGTCGACCCAGTATTTGCTGTTGGCATAACGCTCCAGGTAGGGTTGGCGTGCGTCCGGCACCTCGGACTTCGGGATGGTGAGAACATCTCCAATGAGTGTGACTCGCGACGCGCCTAAGGGATCTCCGCTCGAGTCGGGTTGAGTTACCAGCAGGCTGGCGCGCGGATCCGCCTGCAGATTCTGGGTATGCATCGCCATGGTGCTGATGAGGAAGACAGGGCGACCGCGCCCGTCCAGCCCATAGGGCATCACTGAGCCGAAGGGGAACCCGGGTTGTTTGCGCGAGAGCGTCGAAAGGCTGCCAATGCGGCCCAGGTACACCAAAGTGCGCGCCCGCTCGGAGAATGAAGGCTCGGGGACCGGGGGCTGATCGTCGGCTGGGCTCGGGCCCGCATGTTTTCTGGGAGATGAGGAAGACATTTTGTGCTCTTCCGGCAGTCTAAATGAAATAACCGCGGAAGTCCGAGACGCACGGAAAATGAGTCATTCCAGCCGATTGTCTACGTCGGCTTCGAGTGCTAGACTTTGTTTGATTAAGGCGTCGCCAGCGGTTCATCTTGCCAGTGAGCGGGAGTAGTTCAGCGGTAGAACGCCA
>CAWKNF010000010.1:0-101955 GCA_963850805.1 uncultured Acidobacteriaceae bacterium
TGTCCGAAGCCGGGCTGAGTTCGATAAGGAGTTTCTGGAGTTTGCCACCGCGCTCAACGTCTCAGCGGGCGGCATGTTGGTCGCGGTTCGCGGTCAATCCCCTCTGCGGCTCAGGTTTCGCTTGAGATCCCCAGCGCTCCGTTAGCCGCGTTGACTGACCTGCCGAATGTTACCCGGAACCTGCTGGCCAAGGTGTTGCGCATGCAGCATGGCGAGGGCTACAACCTGGTCGGACTGAAGTTCTCGCGACCGCTTCTCAACCACTCTTCCGCCAAGGCCCGACGGAAACTAGCTTCTTCGCTGTGAAAACCTTTTCCCTCGGTTTTCCTTGGTTCTGAGCCGTTTTGAGGCCCTCCTGATTACCAGTTCCCATCCCTCCGAATCTTTAGTAAGTTGCTATTCATCAATCACATAGACTAAGCTGGCGCAATAGGTATTCCTCCCCTCTGTGTTTGGTTCTCCAGATGCACATCAGACGATAAGCCTGGGCTGCGGAAGCTGGGGTTCCGAGCCAAGTTCCGAGCCATGGCGCACTTATGAGCACTTCCAATCCAGTCAGCGCGTTGATCCAACCCCTCGGCGAGATGCCTCCCGAGGCGATCGTATTCGGGGGTACGGAGGCCATGCGGGCGCTCCGCGAGCGGTTGGCTAAGATAGCCGGTGCCAACGTCCCGGTGCTTATCCAGGGAGAAAGTGGCACGGGCAAAGACATTATCGCGCGCATGATCCACGCTTCTTCGCCGTGGAAGACGGGCCCATGGGTGAAGGTGAATTGCCCGGCGATTCCCGGGACGCTGCTTGAAAGCGAACTCTTCGGCTACGAAAAAGGAGCCTTCACCGGCGCCTACGGCATGAAACCCGGACGCGTCGAGATGGCGCACCGCGGCACCTTGTTCCTTGATGAAATCTCCGAACTCGACATGGCCCTGCAGTCCAAGCTCTTGCAGCTCCTGCAGGACGGCCAGTTCTGCCGCATCGGCGCTCAGGAAGACAAGAAAGTGGAAGTCCGCGTGGTCTGCGCGACCAATCGAAAGCTAGAAGAGGAAATTGCCGCCGGGACCTTCCGCGCCGACCTGTTCTACCGCATCAACGTCGTGAATCTGCACATGCCGCCGCTGCGCGAGCGTGCCGCCGACATTCCGCAACTGATCGGCTACTTCCTCGAATACTACAACCGGAAATTCAACGCGCGTGCCAACCCGCTCTCAGCCGAGTTAATGAACTCGTTGAAGAAATATCACTGGCCGGGCAACGTCCGCGAGTTGGAAAACCTGATGAAGCGCTATGTGATTCTGGGCACCGAAGAATCTATTTCCGGCGATCTGCACCCGCATGAACCGGATTTCTTCAGCGCCGATATTGCCGTCGACGGGCCGATCTCGCTGAAAAAAATCACCCGTCAGGCAGTCCATGAACTGGAACGCAAGATCATCCTCAAAGTTCTGCAACATCACCACTGGAACCGCAAACAGGCCGCCCGCGCTCTGAACATCAGCTACCGCGCCCTGCTCTACAAGATCCGCGATGCCGGTCTGCCCTCGAACCGCGCGCCCCGCCAACCCCAGTCCGAGGAGCCCGCAAACCGCCCCATCGCCGCCGACTGATTTCTCATTCCCCAAAGCCATCTGTCGCAAAAAGTCAACCGGTGCGATCGGCGGGAAAAGCAATCGTCCTTTCCCGCCGCCTGCACCGGCTTACTTGAAGCTTACGACGCTTGTTTAGACTGCGCACGCACCTTCGCCCAGCGCGCTCTTTGCGCCGCCGCGATGCGCTCTCGGGCTGCCGCCGACAACTGGCGTTTCATGCGTTTGCCGGAACTATATGAGGCCGGTAAACTTCTTGCCGTCACCTTGCTCAGCCCCGCAATCACCTTTTCCAGTTGTCTAAGCTCGCCCACCGCTCGTTCACGTTCTTTTTTCAACTGCTCTAGAACCGCATCTAGATCAGCCATGCACGCTCCCTTTAGGGAAACCGCTTGCCCCTGAGCATACCTCATCTTGGGGTGTTAAGGTCAACGCCTAAACTGCACATAGCACAAGAGTAAACAACAACTCTCGCTTTCACCTCCGAAGCCGATCCCGCCGCGAAAGCTCCGAATCCCTGCGTCAGCACAGGATTTCAACTTACTCACTTACTAACATTTTAACTTAATAACTACAGTAAATTACTTAGTAACTTGTGCTGTTCCCCGTCGTCAATTCGATTGACACTAAACGCGCGCAAGATCAGTCTGACCACTAGGGGCCACAAACGGCATCCTCCGCGTGACCCGGATGGGGAGTACTTACTGTGAACTATCTGCTGGTTCTAGGACTTGCCTTATTCAGCTCCGCGAGTGGAGCGCTGCTGGTGGCGCTGCTGCACTTGTCACGAAGCGAGCCATCGCGAACTCCGTCCCATCCCGAACCCGATTGCCGCCCCGGAACTGGGAGTCGAGAATGACTATGACGAAGAGCCCTCCAGAGTCAGCCGCAGCGGCCGGGACCGCACTGGTACTGTGCAAAGATCCGCCAACTCTTCGATTAATCCTCGAATCACTGCAGCCGCTTGCCATACGTCCGGAGGTCTGCGAGGACGGGTTTGTCGCGGCAAGCCTCTTAGATAAGCAGAAGTTCGAGGCTGTGATCGTCGATCTGCACCTGGCGGATGAGGCTCTGCTGGTCATGCGGCAGCTCCGGTTTTCACGAGCCAACCGCACCGCCGTTACCTTTGCCATCGCCACGGGGAGTGAGGTCCAAGATTCGGCCAGACCCGACTCGACCTTTGTCCTGCCGAGGCCTCTTTCGGCCGCAGCGATCAATCAAACCCTGCGTGCCGCATTTGGACTGATGGTGCGTGAGCGGCGGCGCTACTTCCGCTGCCCCGTTGCGATTCCCGCCTTTGTCAGGGCCCGGCAGCCCGAGGATCTCCTGTGCCAAACGGTGAACATCAGCGAGGGCGGCATCGCCATCAACGCCCCCGCCACGCTGGATCCGGATTGTCCCGCCCTGGTGCGCTTCAGCCTCCCCGACCGCACCACCCAATTATTCGCTGAAACCAAGGTGGTCTGGCGTGGCCACGGCGGTCTGGTGGGGCTGGAGTTCCAAGCCTTGCCTGCGCCGCAAAGGTCGGAACTACAGGAATGGCTCGCCCGCAAGCTCGATGAAACTCTTCCTGAAAACGTCGCAGCGATGTTTCGGGGCGTGGGTCAATCCTAGATTGAGGTCCCGCGGCTGCAGCCCAGGCTGAACATCCTTGCCGCGATCCCGGGCGCAGCGCGGTGATTGTGCCTGGAATCTAACCCTAGAGTCGCGTCCGCCCTATTCCTATTTTTCGCTCCTCAGGCCATAATCATCTTCAATCGGCGAGGCCCGAAAGTCATTGGCGATGACTTCAAGCCGTCGCCGGCGAGGCGCACATGGCTCCGGTTCTAGTCTGGCTGATTCTGTTCCTCTGCCTACTGATCTCGGTCTTCAAATACACGCTTGCGCTAATCCTGAAGTGGTCAGTTCCAAGAGCTACGGTCGAAAAGGACTACACCTACCAGCCCACGGTGAGTGTTCTCATGCCTTGCTTCAACGAGGGCAAGACGGTCTACGAGACCATCGAGAGCATCAGCAATAGCAATTATCCGAACGACCGGTTTGAAGTGATTGCGCAAGACGATTGCTCGGTCGACGACAGCTACGATTGGATGCTCAAGGCGCAGCGCGATTTTTCCAACATAAAGGTTCGGGTCGGACGCAATACCGTCAACAGCGGGAAGGCCCGCACCGTTTGTAACGCCCTGCAGCACTCGACCGCAGATCTGATGATCTCCATCGATTCCGATTGCATCTTTCATCCCGAGGCGATCCGCGAGCTGGCGGCATGCTTCTCGGAGCCGAAGATCGGCTCCGTCGGCGGCCGCGTCGGAGTAAGAAATCCCAACGAGAACGCGATCACCGCCATCCAGACATTCATTTATTACGCCGCGTTCCAGATCTACAAAGTCCCGGAAAACTGGACGCGCAGTATAGGCTGCATCAGCGGATGCCTGTTCGCGATCCGGCGCGAGCTGCTGCTCGAGATCGAACCCAAGATTCGCAGCCGCCACTGGTTCGGCATTCCCGTCAACCAGGGCGAAGACCGCTTCCTCACGCATCAGACGCTATTGCGCGGCTACGGAACTTACATCAACAACGATGCCCTGTGCTGGACCACGGTGCCGGCCACGTTGACTGAACTATTCAAGCAGCAGCTGCGCTGGAAGCGCAGTATCGTACGCGATCTCTTCTACACGTTGCGGACGCTGCCGCAGCACGTCTGGACTCTGCACCCCAATACAGTCCTGACGCTGGTGCTCACACCGCTAGGCGCTCTTCTGGGATTGCTGGTGGTTCTCACCATGATGTCTGGCAATCCGATGGAGCTGGCTGGCCCGGGGCCGCTGATTGGCTACCTCGCCATTGCTGCGATCTTAGGTTTTGTGATCAGAAAATACAGCGCGCGGGAAGCAGTCAACAATCCGCTCGCCTTCGGCGCTTACTTAGCCTGGACGGTCGTCAGCAGCTTATTTCTTACGACGCTGGCGTTGTGCACTCTGGATTCCAGGGATTGGGGCACGCGCACCAAAGAACAAGAACGGGGACAGGAGGCCACGGATGGCGACCGAGGTCGTCAAGAAAGTGCCTGACGCAAAAGCTTCCGTGATCCAGCCGATTCTGTACAAGTCGGTGGTCACGGTCTACCGCATCTTCGCCATAGTAACGCTCTATGTGGTGCTCTTGGGGGTGGTGGCTTATGGCTTCGTCATGGGCTTCTATGCCTTGAACACATCCTGGGCTGCGCCCGTAATTCTTTCTCCGGCCGATGACAAGAGCCTCGATTTCACCGAGAAGCTGGTGACCAGCCGGCAGACTCTCGAAGATTTGAACGTAGACATGAAAAAGCTGGGAGACGGCGTCGCGGAAATGACCAAGCACCGCGCCGCGCTGGAAGCCCTCGAGCCCGAGCTTCAGATCGCCATCGCCCGCGAACAACAACACAACCGGGCTACCGGCCCGCAGCTTCTGGATTTAGACAAACAGAAGCAGGCCGACAATGTGAAAACGCAAGCGGTGCTGGCGCAAGTGCGGGAAGTGGAAGCCGCCATCGACAAAGACCTTGCGGCCGGCTTGATTACGAAAGGCGATGCTGCGACTCAGCGTGCGGCGCTCAATCAGGTGCAGAGTTCGTATACCGACAGCAAGATCGGCGAGATTCTGCTGACCGACAACATTCTGGAGAAGACCACCACCGACACCAAGACTCTCGACGTGCTCGACAAGCAGGCCGAATTGATCTCAGAGATTGCGCAGTTAGACATTGCGATTGGCGTGGCGCAAAAGCAGATGTATGAAGAGACGAAACAGATCACCCGGCTGAAAGAGGCGCTGGCCACGGCGAAGCAGACGCCCTATTACCTCAGCGTCTCTGGAAACAACGCGGTGAACTTTGCTTTCGTCCCCTACGACAACCAGAACGGCGCATCACCCGGCTCTGCGGTCTACGACTGCTACCTGAACATGATCGTGTGCCGGAAGGTGGGAACGGTGAAGCAGATTTTTGCCGGCGAAGAACACGCCATTCATCCCATCTTCAGGACCGACATCCGAGGCTTTCTCATCCAGATGCAGCTCGACCACCCGGAATCCGCGAAATCGAAAACCGTATTCCTGAACCGCAAACCACTTTTCTTCTGATCTTCTTCTGAGGAGACGTTAGATGCCCATGGGTAAGGTAACGCCTAAAGTAAAATCGCGCACGTTCCAAAGAGACTTCAGCGCAGGCTTCGCGATCGCCCTGCTGCTTGTCCCCGCCGCTGTTGCGGCCGATACAAACGACAGCGACAGGAGTAGGAACAAAGACCAGCAGGCCTATTGCAGATACCTGACCGAGCAGGCCGCAGCCCAGCGCGATCTTCTGATGACGCCGGATGCGGTAGCCGGCATCACTCAGCCCAACACCGGTTTGCCCATGCAGGCGGTTTGGGGAGTCTCGGGCAACCTCTCCAGCGTGAGGAAGGGCGTCTTGACCATGGATGCGGCGCGCAAAAACTGCGACCTCTACGCCGCGACCACCTCCACCCAGCAAGATATCCAATATGCCCTGCCCGGCCTTGAGAAGCAGGCGCTGCAGCACCGGTTGGAGCTGATCCAAGAAGCCTCCGATAGCCTGGCCGCGCTCAGCGCCACAACCAGAAAGATGATGGAAGCGCAGAACATGACGCGCCCCATGGCCTTCGCTCTGCAAACCACCAGAATCAAGCTGGACGCGGACCGCGCTGACACGCAGTCGAAGGTCGTCTCGCTTTATACGCCGCAACTGAGCGACAGGCCGCTAAAGGAATTGGTCGCCGAGAAGCAAGGCAGGGAAGTGAACGAGCAAAAGGCGCTCGACAAGCTGAATCGGCAGAATAACTGGGATGTGGCACTGTCCGTAGGGGAACACCAGCAGATTGATCCGTGGATCGATAGCCGCGGAGCGTACGGCGAGGTTTCGATCAGCTACAATCTTGCCAGCCACGCCATCAATAAACATTTGGACCACGCGGCGGAAGCCTACGACGACTGGAAGAAAGTTCAGGAAGGCGATGTCATCCGCAAAGCCGACATCCTTAGGCAGCAGGTGATGGACGGAATTTCCGTCCAGGATAGCCGGTTGAAAGCTCTTCAGGAGGAGCAGAAGCAAATTGAAAGCAACCTTCAAGTCGTGAGCAGCGCCGACACCACCGCAGCCCTGGATTTCCGTAACCAGCTAACTACGGCGCAGTTGCTCCTGAACATCGAGGTCGGCGATGCTACCTTTCGCCTCGACCGCCTGCAGGAGTTTCTCAAAAAGAATTTCTAATAGCGGTACATTGACCATGTCCACGAGTGCCATCTCGTTCCGCCGTTGGGTTGGGGGAAA
Organism: uncultured Acidobacteriaceae bacterium; assembly: GCA_963850805.1. GTDB lineage: Bacteria > Acidobacteriota > Terriglobia > Terriglobales > Acidobacteriaceae > Sulfotelmatobacter. The sequence continues at coordinate 6,910 of CAWKNF010000010.1, forward strand.
CGCCCGCCATAATCCGCTGGCGGCCACAGGCGCTGTGCTGGTCATCGTCTTTGCGATCTTCGCGCTGTTCGCTCCCTGGATCGCGCCGCAAGATCCTGCGGCTATCCATCTTCCTGCACGCCTCGACCCTCCATCCCGCGCCCACTGGTTCGGCACTGATGAACTGGGCCGCGACATTCTCTCGCGCATTGTCTATGGCGCGCGCATCTCGATGGTGGTGGGCAGTTGCGTTGTCGCTACATCGCTTGCACTCGGCCTCATCATCGGGTCCATCGCCGGCTACTACGGCGGAGGCATCGACCGCTTCGTCAACGTAATCCTGATGAACGCGTTCCTTTCGTTCCCAGGAATTCTCCTGGCCATTGCCTTCGTAGCTTTTCGCGGTCCCGGCATCTTCAATCTTGTGCTCGCGCTTTCGCTTGGAGGATGGGTCGGGTACGCGCGCCTGGTCCGCGGACAAGTCCTCGCCGCCCGCGAGCGCGAATTCGTGGAAGCCGCACGCGCTCTCGGTGCCAGTGACCTGCGCATCATAGTCCGCCACATTCTGCCGAACATTATTCAGCCGGTGATCGTGCAGGCCGCGATCGGCATGGCAGGAGCCATCCTTGCTGAAGCCACGATGAGCTTTCTAGGGCTCGGAGTGCCGCCACCCACGGCCAGTTGGGGGACGATGCTCAACGACGGCCGCGCTCACCTGTTCGATGCGCCGCATCTGGTGCTGTTTCCCGCGCTGGCTGTGATGCTGGCGGTGCTGTCGTTCAACTTCATCGGGGACGCGCTGCGCGACTATCTTGATCCGCGTTCTCGCATCGAGGCCGGACTATAGCTGATAGATCTACTAATTACTATAAGATAATACGACCTGAAAGTCGTATTTGCTTCTTCCCGGCCTTAAGTCGGGACCTAGTCATCCACGGATCATGATTTCGATGGCCTCGGGTTTTACTCCGAAGGTTTGGGCTAGGGCTTTCTTGGCCTCGGGGATTGTCAGTGCAACGGGTCGAGACTCAGGCTGGCGCGGCTCAATCTTCATCCCCCCATCGCGCAGTGACGGGAGCGTTTGAAAATTGAGTCCGTCGAGGCTGATCCCAAGCTCTTCGAGAGAAGCGTATCGCACCGGATTCCGCTGATGATCCCAAACATCGGGATAGTTGATCCTGGCGAATTCGCTGATCGTAATCAGCCAGCGTCGCTCGCGGACGTCCTCTTCTGACCTGCGGATCCCCGAGATCCTGCATAGCAGGAATGCAGAGCCGTGCGGTTCGGTTGCGTCTGAGAACTCGTGGTCAGGATTGTGTCGGTTCTGAGTACACACCAGCCAGGTACATTGCTTGGCGCGCGCGGGATTTAGTACCCATGCTTGCGACCCACCTTCTCTAGTGATGCGCTCCGGGCTGCGGGCAGTGAACACCACAATTGCATCTTTTTCTTTTTTCATAGTTATCTCCTCGAACCGAACAACGGTTTCAGTGAAACGATACTATCGTGTCTCATAAAAGTATGTCAAGAGAATAATTCTTACTGCCTCTCGCTAGTGGCCTCGTGCCTGCCCTTGCCGTCTCCCCGGCCAGTACTCCCTTGCAAATCCCTGGAAAAAGGGCAGATCCAGCTCTTGACATGAATCGCATATTGCGATATAAACATTGCGATCTGGCATATGAAACTGGGAGAGAAAATTCGTTATCTGCGCGAGGTGGAAGGCTCGTTGCGCGGCCTCGGCCGCCCCATGACTCAACAAGAAATGGTGAAGGCGGTTCGACAGGAACTGCGCAAAGGCATCAGCCAGTCGTACTTGTCGCAGATCGAAAACGGGGCACGTCCGCACATGACGCAATCGTCGCGCGCGCTACTGGCGAAGTTTTTCAAGGTGCATCCCGGCTTTCTGGTGGATGACCCCGAGGGCTATCACACGGAGCTGACCTCAGACCTGCGCACGACCGAGGGCCAGCTTGATGTCTGGCTACTACAGGGGTCGGAAAAGTTTATTGGCGATCCGGAAGTGAGCGACGTGCTGATCAAGGCCGCGCGCGAGAAGGACACGAGGCGTTGCCTGTTGCTGCTGGGCGCGATTCTGGACACGCCGGGATTGGCCGAGCGACTGCTGGAGGCGTTGAGGCCGGAGTTAATGGCAAACGGAAATCCCCTGCGGGGAAAACAAATGCGCGCCGGCAGCGCAGATGGAAGGAGAATCCGATGAATTATTCCGTGACCTGGGCGGACTTCTACCTGGTCTGTTTCGCGGTGGGATTCTGCTTCAGTTTCCTTTCTTTTTTATTTGGAGGCGCACGCGCTGGCCGGCTACATCTGCCGCATTTTCATGGGCACGTCGGCGGGGCACATCTGCCATCGGCCAGTGTTCCGGCCGCGCATGGGCCGGTTACGGCTGGGCACGGGCCGGTGGCTGGCGCGCCAACGCACCAGGAAGGCGGAGTTTCTCCGTTCAACTTCGTCACGCTGACGGCGTTTCTGGCCTGGTTTGGCGGGACAGGATATCTGCTTACGCGCTACTCGGGCCTGTGGGTTGGTTTTGGGTTGATTGCCTCAGTGGCGAGCGGACTGGTAGCCGCATGCGTCGTGTTCCTTTTCCTGAGCAAGGTGCTGATTTCCGAGGACGAGAACATGGATGCTGCGGACTACGAAATGGTGGGAGTGCTGGGCCGGGTTTGCAGCTCTATCCGCGAAGGCGGAACGGGCGAGATGGTTTACACGCAAATGGGAACACGCCGGGTGTGCGGAGCGCGCAGCGACGACGCGAGCGCCATCGCCAAAGGGACCGAGGTGGTGGTCACGCGCTACGACAAGGGAATCGCTTACGTGCGGTTGTGGAGCGAGATGTCGGGGGAAGAATAGGCAGCTTGAGCCTTGAGTTTATAGAACTGCATTCGTTGAAGGAGGCGTTATGCCAGAGATGTCGCGGATGGTAGAGATTTGGATTTTTGCCGGGCTGGGAGTGATGGTCCTTCTGTTCCTGATGAGCGGAATGGCCAGGCTATATCGCAAAGCGGGGCCGCACGAGGCGCTCATCGTGTATGGCTTGGGCGGGACGCGCGTGGTGCAGGGGCACGGCACGCTGGTGCTTCCAATGGTGCAGGTCTGCAAGGACCTGTCGCTGGAGCTAATGTCGTTCGATGTAGCGCCGCAGCAGGATCTTTATACAAAACAAGGCGTCGCGGTCACGGTGGAAGCTGTGGCGCAGATCAAGGTGAAGTCGGACCGTGAGTCTGTGTTGACGGCCGCCGAGCAATTCCTGACCAAGAGCGATCAGGAGCGCGAGGCGCTGATCCGGCTGGTGATGGAAGGCCACCTGCGGGGGATCATCGGGCAGCTTACCGTGGAAGAAATCGTGAAGCAGCCGGAAATGGTTTCAGACCGCATGCGTGGGACCTGCGCCGAAGACATGAACAAGATGGGGCTCGAGGTGATCTCGTTCACCATCAAGGAAGTTCGCGACAAGAACGAATACATCACCAACATGGGTAAGCCGGATGTGGCGCGAATCAAGCGCGACGCCGATGTGGCCACAGCGGAAGCCGATCGCGATACAGCGATCAAGCGCGCGTTGGCGCAACGGGAGTCGGCGGTGGCCAAGGCGCAGGCTGATCAGGAGCGCGTGCTGGCGGAAACTTTGTCTCTGGCCAAGCAGGCGGAATCGCAGCGCGATTTGGAAGTGAAGAAAGCGCAATTCCTGGAAGTCACGAAGCGGCAGCAGGCGCAGGCTGACAAGGCTTATGACATCCAGACCAACATCATGCAGCAGCAGGTTGTCGCTGAGCAGGTGAAGGTGCAACAGATCGAGAAGGAACAGCAGGTCAAAGTGCAGGAAGCGGAAATCAACCGGCGGGAGAAAGAGCTGATAGCGACGGTGCTGAAGTCGGCGGAAATCGATCGTCAGCGGATCGAAACGCTCGCCGCGGCCGAGAAGCAGCGCCTGATCGCCGAAGCAGAAGGGCATGCTTCGTCGATTCGTGCACAGGGCGAGGCTGAATCGGAAATCATTTTCAAGAAGGGTGAAGCGGAAGCCAAGGCCATGAATGTGAAGGCTGCGGCGTATCAGGAATACAACCAGGCGGCTGTGATCGACCGGTTGTTTACCACGATGCCGGAGGTGGTGAAGGCGCTAGCCAGTCCGCTGGCGAACGTCGACAAGATCACCATCGTCTCGACCGGAAACGGTGATGCGTCGGGGATGAACAAAATCACTGGCGACATCGCGAAAATGGCGGCACAGGTGCCGGCATTGTTCGAGACGCTTTCGGGTATGCCGCTGGCGGAACTGCTGGGTAAAGTGCGGCAGATCGGGGACAAGACAGCGAAGCCGCCGGTAGTGGATGCGACGAAGTAATTGTGGGAGGGGCGAGCCTCGGCTCGTCCCTCCTCATGTTCTCTTTGGCAGGAACTTTCAGGAGTAGGAGATGGCGAACAAATCGAAGCATACCGGGTTGGGCATTGCGCTGGGAGCGGCGCTGGGAGCGGTCGCTGGAGTTCTGGCCGGGCACATCGCGGTGTGGCTGGGTATCGGCATCGCGATTGGAATGGCTCTGGGGGCGTCGTTCCACAGGAAGGAAAAGGATTGTCCCGAGTGCGCCGCTCTGCATCGGGCACATGAAGTGAATCAGAAGCAGCTACAGAGCTAAAGCTCAAAAAGGAGTCCATCATGGCATTACTGGAGCGTGTTTCCACATTAGTCCGGGCCAACCTCAACGACCTGATCGACAAGGCCGAGGAGCCAGAGAAAATGATCAAGCAGGTAATTCTCGACATGCAGAACCAGCTTCTGCAGGTCAAGACGCAGGTGGCGATTGCGATTGCCGACCAGCATCTGCTGGAGAAAAAACAGAAAGAGAATGAAGACAAAGTGGCCGAGTGGATGCGCAAGGCCGAGTTGTCGGTCGACAAGAAACAGGACGATTTGGCGCGCGCGTCTCTGCTACGTGTGGAAAGCTATCGCGACATGAGCGAGAGCTTCGCGCAGCAGGTGGCTGATCAGAAGGCGCAGGTGGAGAATTTGAAATCGGCGCTGCGCCAACTGGAGCAGAAGCTGGCCGAGGCGCAGACCAAGGCCGATCTGCTGATCGCGCAACATCGCCGTGCCCGCGCCGTGGGCAAGGCCAGTGAGGCGCGATTAGCCATGGGCGACGGCTCGAAGGCCACGGCTTTCGACCGCATGAAGCGCAAGGTGGCGCATTCCGAGGCAGTGGGCCAGGCTAAGTCGGAGATTGCTGGGGAGAATATAGAAGACCGTCTGGCTGCGCTGGAGAAAGAGGATCGCATTGAGCAGTTGCTGGCGGAGTTGAAGACCAAGCGGGGGGCGTGATGGAAAAAGCTAATACGGCGCGGGTCGTGGGGATGGTGATTGGTATCGTCATCCTTATTTCAGCCGTGTTGTTGAGGCGTCTTGCGCGCTGAGCGGGTGGGTCAGTGCGTCGTGGGAATGCCTCGATGCTGAGGTTGAGCGAATAGGGATTCCTCCGACGGGGTGGAAATACATAGAGTCTGTCTCGGGTGACTTCAAGCCACCATGGGAATCGGCGCTGCGCTTGCATCCATTGACCGGTTAGCCCGCATCTCTGTAATCTTGGAACAGAAATTTTGGGTTGGAATTCTGCCATTCCATTCCGAACTGAAGGAACATTCATGAAGGAAGTTGCAATTCTGTTTCTGGTCGCGCTCCTGCTCAACGGTTGCGGCACCAGCTCGACCGCGACGCAGACGGCGGCTGGCGGGACCTGGCAAGCGCAGATGCTCGGTGGAGAGGGTCCTGCGTCCGGGTTCAGCTTCATCACGTCGTTCTCGGTGAGCGGTGGCGGCGGCGGGCTAACCATCTCGACTTTTCAGTTCCTTACCCAGCCGACTTGTTTTGCCGTTAACGGAGAAACACCGACCGGGACGATGAGCCTGGTCGAGAATCCGAACACCTACGCGGTGACCGGCACGCTTACGTTCACTGTGCAGTCGGGGAGCAACATGCTTGTCCTAACCGGACCCGTGACCGGAACGGAGAACGGATTAAATGGGACCACGCTCTCCGGCGCGATGGCCACCGGCACATGGACGTTTACCGGCAGCGGTACGCCCGCGGGCTGTAGCGATACGAGCGGCAGTTTCACCATGACCCAGTCCTGAAGTTGGCGGATTCTCAGAACCAATCGCTGCGGTAGGCGACCCACCATGAGACGTAAAGGATGGGAATGGTTGAGGCCAGGCCCCACCAAAGCGGCAACAGAAAATCCGCCAGCAGGCCGAGCACCGTGAAGGTCATCCAGAAGATTTTCCTTTCCATAGAGTAATTGTAGGCTGGCGGGGCAGCAGAGGGCAGCAGTGCTGTCGGCCAAGCACTTTCGTCACGTGCCGGCTCTGCTATAGAGTGGGAGCGATGAAACGCTCACTGCAACAGATCGCTGAAGCAGTTGAAGGCCGTGTGCAAGGGGACGGGAGTGTCGAGATCTGGGGCGTGGCCAGCATTGGATCGGCTTCCGAGCACGACCTGGTGTTTGTGGAGGAAGAGAAATATCTTCCGCGGGCGCTGCAGTCTGGCGCGGGTGCGGTGATTGCGGGAGAATTTGCAGCGGGAACGTCCGCTGCGGGATCGCGCGAGAAGCCACTGCTCATCAGTCGTCATCCCAGGCTGGCCTTCGCGCGGGCGGCACGCTTTCTGCGGGAGGCGAATCGCGATGGATCGAACGTTGGTGTACACGCTACCGCTGTGGTGCGTCCTTCGTCTCGTCTGGCTCCTGGTGTCGTCGTGGAGGAGCATGTCGTGGTTGCGGAGGACGCAGAAATCGGCGAGGGTACGCGGATCGGCGCCGGTTGCGCTATTGGGCGGGGAGTGAAAATTGGGCGGGAGTGCGAAGTTTACCCCCACGTCACGATTTATCCCGGGACCACGTTAGGCGATCGCGTGATTGTGCATGCTGGCGCGGTTCTGGGCAGTGATGGCTTCGGATATGTGCGCGACCCGAAGAGCGGACGGCACGAAAAATTTCCGCAGGCCGGCAGGCTGGTGATCGAAGACGACGTGGAGATTGGCGCCAACACGACCATCGACCGGGGCGCGCTCGAGGAAACACGCATTGGCCGGGGAACGAAAATCGATAATCTTGTTCACATTGGCCACAACTGCAGTATTGGGCAGAATGTGGTGATCGCCGCGCAGACTGGGCTTTCCGGCAGCATCGTGATTGGGAATGACGTCATGCTCGGAGGACAAGTGGGCATTGGCGAACGCGCCCGCATTGAAGAAGGTGTGATGCTGGGCGGGCAGGGTGGTGTGCTGCCGAATAAAGTTTTGCGCGGGAAGGGTGTGGCCTTTTGGGGAACTCCGGCGCAGCCGGTGCGGCAGTATCTGAAACAGTTGGCTGCGCTCGCGCGGTTGTCGAAGAAATGAGCGGCTTCCGGCCCCCGGCTTCCGGCCGTTGCGTTGGCACTGACGACCGGAGGCCGGGAGCCAGATGCCGGGAGCCGGCACTTATGGCGATCGTGGTGATTGGCGGGCACTCGCGAAGCGTAGGAAAGACCAGCGTAGTTGCGGGGCTGATTTCCGCCTTGCGTGAGTACGATTGGACCGCGGTAAAGATTACGCAATATGGGCATGGAGTTTGCTCCGCCAACGGAGCGCCTTGCGACTGCGCCACGGCCGATCACACCTGGGCGATTACGGAGGAGAAAGATCGCGGGGCGGCGTCGGACACGTCGCGTTTTCTAGTGGCGGGTGCGGTGCGTGCCTTGTGGGTGCGTACGGAGCAGGGCAGGCTGGCCGAAGCCATGCCGGCTCTGCGGCAGCGGCTTGAGCGGTCACGTCATGTGATTCTGGAATCGAACAGCGTGTTGAAGTTCTTGCGGCCTGACTTATATCTCACGGTGCTCGACCCCAGCACGGAAGACTTCAAGAATTCGGCACGGGAATTTCTGGACCGCGCCGGCGCGGTGATTCTTCACGAGGGGTCAACGTCCCGGGGATCGGCGTGGCAAGGCGTTTCCTTGAAGCCGCTGGCGGAGCGGCCGGTATTTCGGATTACGCCTCCGTCTTACGTGACGACGGAGATTGTGCAGTTTGTGCGGGGGTTTCTAACCGCCGCGAGGAAACTAGATTCCTCGCGGGAAGCCCGCTCGGAATGACAAACCTCTTTTGCTATTCTTGATGGTGCGACAAATTCATTCCAGCGCCTGGCTGTTGGTAGGTCTCTCTTCGCTGCTGCAGGTTCTGATTTTCCCTCTTCCCGGCCTTTACGTTTTATCGTGGGTGGCGTTCGCTCCTCTGATCGCGGCGTTGTTGCGCGCTCGGCCGGTGGGCGTGCTGGAGATCGACGGCTCCGTCGATCTTCAAGCGGCGAAACCGGGGCAGGCGTTTCTGCTGGCCTACATTTCAGGAATCGTCTGGTATGCGGGCACGTGTTACTGGATTTATAACACCATGCACGAATTCGGCGGCCTGAGCACGCCGCTGGCTCTGCTGGCTCTTTTTCTCTTCTGCCTTTATCTGGGGCTTTATCACGGCCTCTTCGGTTTGCTTCTGAGCTTGACGGTTGGACCGGGCCGTGACAACCGCCGCGCCCTCGTGGCAACACCGTTTCTGTGGGTTGCGGTGGAGTTGGCGCGGACGCTCGTCACCGGCTTCCCGTGGAACCTGCTGGGCACGGCGCAGGTGGATAACATCTCGCTCAGCCGCATTACCACTTGGACGGGGGTCTACGGAGTCTCATTCGAGATCATGCTAGTGAATGTGGCGGTGGCGGCGGCATTTCTGGTGCCCAGAAAAAAGCGCAGCACGCTGCTGATGGCCTCGCTGGCGGCGGCTGCGGTGCTTCAGGCCGGCAGGCTCGTGGAGGCTCCCGCGTTTCCGACGGATCACATCGCCGTGCTCGTGCAGGAGAACATTCCGGTGGATACAAACTGGACGCGCGACAGGTTCGAGCGCACGCGCCGCGAACTTACTGATCTCAGTGTGAAAGCAGCTTCTAATTCTTCGGCCACGCCCGCGTCGTCCCCGAGCAAGGTTGATTTGATTGTCTGGCCTGAGTCTCCTGCACCTTTCTTCGCCAACGATCCGCTGTTTCGCGATCCAGTAAGCGAGATGGCTTGGGAAACGCACACTTGGGTGGTGACGGGCGCCATCGGGAACACGCCGGTGATGCAAGGCGGTAAGTCCGCCTCGCAGGTATTCAACTCGGCCGCGCTCATCAGTCCTTCTGGAGAATGGACAGCGCGTTACGACAAAGTGCATCTGGTGCCCTTCGGAGAATACTTGCCGTTCCCCCGGCTGTTTGCGTTCGCCGGCGGCTTGACCAAAGAGGTGGGAGAGTTTCAATCGGGAGCGTCGCGAGCGCCGCTGGACGCGGGTGGCACACGGTTGGGAGTTCTCATCTGCTACGAGTCTGTGTTTCCCGGCGAAGTCCGCGAGTTTGCCCAGCAGGGCGCGCAGGTTTTGGTGAATCTGTCGAATGACGGGTGGTACGGCGACAGCGGCGCCTACGCGCAGCACCTGAATCAAACGCGCATGCGAGCGATTGAGAATGACCGCTGGCTATTGAGCGCGACAAACACGGGGGTGACGGCCTCGATCGATCCCTACGGCCGAAGCGTGGCACGGCTTCCACGCAAAGAACGGGGTGCGCTGGTTGCCCCTTATGCCCTCACCTCAGTAACCACGTTTTACACGCGCCACGGCGACTGGTTCGCGTGGCTGTGTGCGATAATTTCAGCAGGAGCGCTGGTCACGCGCTTCGGGCTTCGCATCAAAAAAGGTTGAAACATCCTCATGAATCAAGAGTTGGAACAGGAATACGGGACGTTGAGCAAGAAGGTACGCGAACTCCGGGAGTATCTTTGACGCGGACAAGCTCCGTCCGCAACTAGCCGAAATCGAGAAGCAGTCCGCCGAGCCGAATCTGTGGTCGAATCCGCAGCGTTCGCAACAGGTGATGCGCGAAAAGAAGCGTCTGGAACACTTGCTCGCGACCGACGCCGATCTGGCCCGCCGGGGCGATGACATCGCCGCTTATTTTGAGCTGGCAAAGGAAGGCGAAAACGTCGACGGCGAATTGCGCCGCGACGTCGACTCTCTGCGCGAATTAGTCGACAAGCTTGAGACTGAGACGCTGCTCTCAGGCCCCAATGACGCGCTGAATGCCATCGTGACCATTCATCCCGGAGCGGGTGGGACGGAATCCCAGGACTGGGCCGATATGCTGCTGCGAATGTATTTGCGGTGGGCGGAGCGCCAGGGATTCGAGACAGTGCTTTACGACTACCAGCCCGGCGAAGAAGCGGGGCTTAAGTCGGCGACATTTGCGGTGAACGGCGAGTATGCTTTTGGACTGCTGAGCAGCGAGATCGGCGTGCACCGACTGGTGCGGATTTCTCCTTTTGATCAGGCCAAGCGGCGGCATACTTCGTTTGCCAGCGTTTTTGTCTCTCCGGAAATCGACGACAGCATTGACGTGGTTATCAAGCCCGAAGATATTCGCACGGATACTTACCGGTCGAGCGGCAAGGGAGGGCAGCACGTCAACACCACGGATTCAGCGGTGCGCATCACGCACATCGCCACCGGTCTGGTGGCAAGCTGCCAGAATGAACGCTCGCAGCACAAGAATCGCGAACGCGCCATGAGCATGCTGCGCTCCAAGCTCTACGAATTCGAGATGGAGAAAAAGCGCGCGGCCACGAAGAAAATTGAAGATTCGAAACTCGACAACGATTTCGGTTCGCAGATTCGTTCCTACGTGCTGCAGCCTTACCGCATGATCAAGGATCATCGCACAAAGACCGAGGTGGGCGACGTAGACCGCGTGATTGACGGAGATTTGCAGCCATTCATCCGGGCGTATTTGCTGGCGCGGCGCGGGGAGAAGCAATAATGGGCGCGAAGCCGACTGGGAAGCGTCGACCACGGGGGACACGGGGTAAACACGGGGTGAAGCTTGGTCCACGGTTCCTGCGCGCATTTAATTTTGCTGCCGAGAAGCACGCTGGGCAGACGCGCAAAGCCTCGACGACTCCCTACATCGCGCACTTAATGGGGGTTGCCTCGCTCGTGCTCGAGTTCGGCGGCGACGAAGATATGGCCATCGCGGCGCTGCTGCATGACGTGGTGGAAGACTGCGGCGGCGTGCCTATGCTGAAAGAAGTCCGGCGGGAATTCGGGAGCCGTGTAGCGAAGATTGTGGATGGTTGCACGGATTCTGACACGTACCCCAAGCCGCCGTGGCGTGAACGAAAAGAAGCTTATATCCGTCATTTGAAGGCTGCCGATGCTGAAACCAGGCTGGTCTCTGCCGCGGATAAACTGAACAATGTGCGCTCTATTCTTTCCGACTATCGCGAGGTTGGAGAATCGATCTGGGCGCGCTTCAATGGCGGGCGCGATGGAACTCTATGGTATTACCGCGCCTTGGTGGAGGAGTTTCTTCGGGGTAAGCCGAACCGGTTGATTCGAGAATTAGAACTTGCGGTCCGGGAACTTGAAGCCGCGGCTAGTCCGGCCGGCCTTCGGGTTGTTTCTTCGCAGGTTCGGAGGTGAACTCATGCCGCGGACGATCGATCTAATTCGCGCTTCCAAGCTGCCGTCGAACATGATGCAGTTTGCGGCCAAGGGTGCGCTGCAAGTTCCACCCGACGAAAATATTGAGATTCTGGTTTACCTCGCCAAACATAATAAGATTTTTGGCGACACTGCCCGCATGACTTTGGCAGGGTGGGATGAGAAGGCTTCTCTGTCTGCGGCTGGCGATCCGAAGACCTCGCGCGAAGTGCTCGACTATTTGATCGCGTCCGAGAATCTCCGCCCCAATCTGCTGCCTGCGTTGTTGGAGAATCCGTCAGTCCCGGATAGTCAGATAACCAGGTTTGCCGTTTCTGCATCCCGAGAAGGAATCGAGGCCATGCTGCAAAGTCCGCGCGTACGGGCTTCGGTGGGAATACTCGAGACTCTCCGGGCGAACCCATACTTGAAGGCGGAGCAGTCATCCGCCGTTGCCAGCCTGCTGAACATGAGCCAGCCGAAGCCGCCCACTTCAGATTCGAGCAGCGGGCAGCTCATTGGTGAAGCAGCTACGGATGAAGCGGTCGTGACGAAGACTGTAGAACCTGTCCCCGACGCAGCTCCCATCGCCGGCGACGAAGCTGGGGAAGTTCCCGACGAAACTATTTCTGTTTACCTTGCCGAGCACGCGACCGAGATTGCCGCCGAGCAGGACAAGCCGTTCCAGCCGGTCGGCGGGATCGTGGATTTGCTGGGAACCGACTATTTCCCGGTGTCAGAAAACAAAGAGATGTCGGAGATTGGCGGCAGCGCGCAGAAAGTTGCGGCTGAGTCTTCCAGCCCCGCTTCCGCCGCAGCCGCGCCTTCAAGACCTGTTGCCGCTGTGCATGCTGAACCTGCCCGGCGTGACAATACGATGCAGAAGATCAATCGCCTTGACGTGAAGGGGCGCATCCAGCTGGCGTTGAAGGGCAACAAGGAAGAGCGGTCAATTCTGATTCGCGACGGCACCAAGGTGGTGGCGCTGGCGGTGCTCGAGGCGCCCAAACTTGCCGATGGGGAAGTGGAAAAGTTCGCTCTCCAGAAGAATGTGTTGGAAGCCGTGCTGCGGCAGATTCCACTGAAGCGCCGCTTCATGAAGAACTACATCGTGGTGCGGAATCTGGTGTCGAACCCGCGCACGCCGCTCGATCTCGGACTAGGGTTGATGAAGCATCTGCAAATACAGGACTTGAAGAACATTTCCAACAACAAAGAAATTTCCGAGACCGTCCGCAAGATGGCTACGAAGATGTACAAGCAGAGGCTGGATATGGCAAACAAGAAATAGAAAAAGAACCCATGGCTTCTTTTCCGCAAGCAGATCCTGTAACCGAACTCCTCAGATGTGCGAAGACCATCGCCGTGGTAGGGCTTTCAACCAATCCTCTGCGTGCGAGTCATGGGGTTTCCGCCTACATGCAGAGCCAGGGCTACCGCATCGTTCCTGTGAATCCGCACATCGAGTCCTGTCTGGGAGAGAAAGCTTATGCTTCGTTGCCTGACGTGCCTGAGAAGATCGACATCGTCAACATTTTCCGGCGGCCGGAGTTCGTGGAGGAAGTTGTGGATCAGGCCATCCAATTGAAGGTCCCTGCGATCTGGATGCAGGAGGAAGTCATCCACGAGAAGGCCGCGGAGAAGGCGCGCAAGGCTGGAATCTTCGTCGTGATGGACCGCTGCATCCTGAAGGAGCATCGGGCGCGATTCAAATGAGCGAATCGCTGGCTAGCGACCGACCCCGACGAAGACCACGGTAGCATCGTCGCGCACGCCAGAGCCATTCGCGAAGGCGCGCACATCATCAACGATGCTGACAGCCGACGCCGCTGGGCTAGCCGCGTGTTCTGCCAGCCGTTCAAGGCCGTACTCCTGTTCATCCGCGTTTACGGCCTCGGTGATGCCATCGCTGTAGAAAACCAGCCGCGAGCCCTTGGATAGAATTACGCGGGTTTCCGAATAATCCCCGCAGCCTATACCCAGAGGCATTCCGCGTTCGGTATCGAGGAACTGCACACCAGCATCATCGATAAAGAGTGGATGCAAGTGTCCCGCGTTGGCAAAGATCACGGTGCGGGTTGTCGGGTCGAGCACGGCGTAAACCAAGGTGACAAACTTGCCCGCCGGAAAGTCTTCCACCAACAAGCCATTGAGCTTGGTCAAAACCTCGCCCGGCGTGCAGCAGGCCTCCGCCAAAGACCGCAGCATTCCCCGTGTAGCCGACATCAGCAGCGCGGCGGCCGTGCCCTTACCGGAGACATCCGCCAGCACCAATCCCCAGCGGCCATCGGGAAATGGGATGAAGTCATACCAATCGCCGCCGACGGCGCTGACGGGGACGCTCAGACCGGAAATCACAAAACCCGGAACGTACGGCGAACTCTTGGGCAATAGAGCCTGCTGCATGATTCGGGCTTCTTGAGCCTCGCGGCTCATCGTTTCCCGCTCCGCACGTTCCGATTGGAAGCGGCGGGCGTTGTGCACTGCCACGGCCACGTGATCGCACAGCGCCTGAAGGATTCTCAGTTGCTGCCGGGGAAACGCGTCCAACTCAGGATGGGATGCGGTGAAGACACCCACGAGGCGTTTGCCGACGTGAAGTGGGATTACCACTTCGGAGAGCGTGGCGTGCTCACAGCCAATGTAGTATTCGTCCTTGCGCACGTCGGGCGCATAGCGCATCTGGCCGGTCGAAGCAGCGTAGCCGACCATGCCTTCCTTGCCAATCTTCAACCGATAACCTTTGTGGTTGACGCTGCATCCGTGCACACCGGCGAGCACCATCTCGCCGTGTTCCTCATCGTGCAGGTACACACCGGCCTCCACGCAACCAAAGGAACGCGCCACGTCGTTTACTATGTTATCGATGAGTTGATCGAGGTCGAGAATGGAGGTGATCTTCTGCGCCGCTTTCTGCAGCTTTTGCAGCTCCGCTACCTGATCGGAGAGCACCGGATGTATGGGAGCGGCATCAGCAGCGGGCGGCTCTGGGAAACGTGGCCATGGGATCAGCTCGTAGCGCAAATCACAAACCTGCGGTTACCCATAAGATGACATGCAGTGTGTCTAGGATTCTTTCTTGGAGCGTGACGGCGCTTTGTTTCCGGCTGCAGGCGAGCGGAATTTCTTGATCTTTTCCAGATGTTCGCGGACGTGCTTCTCAACGCCCTCATTGGTGGGACGGTAGTAGATGCGGTCCCGTAAATTTTGCGGCAGGCACTGCATGTTGGCGACTTTGCCTTCCACATCGTGCGCGTATTTATAATCTTTTCCGTAGCTCAAACCCTTCATTAATCCAGTTGGCGCATTCCGCAAATGCAGCGGGACGGGTTCGGCGGCGGTCTGTTCGATATCCTGCTGCACGGCGCCATATGCGGTGTAGAGGGCGTTCGACTTGGGCGCGACCGAGAGATAGACGACCGCTTGCGCGAGAGCCAGATTGCCCTCGGGCATGCCGATGAAATCCACGGCGTCGCGCGCGGTCATGCAGAGCGAAAGCGCGCTGGGATCGGCCAGGCCGATGTCTTCCACCGCCATGCGAACGACGCGCCGCGCAATGTAGAGCGGGTCTTCGCCGGCCTCGATCATGCGGCCCAGCCAGTAGAGCGCGGCGTCAGGATCGCTGTTGCGCACCGACTTGTGCAGGGCCGAAATCAGGTTGTAATGTTCTTCGCCGGCCTTGTCGTAGAGCAGGGTACGTTTCTGCAGGGCATCGCGAACGATGTCATCAGTAATTTCCGCCGGTTGTTTTCCGGACTGCTGCGCCAGTCCCGCCGCGACTTCGAGCACATTGTAGGCGCTGCGCGCATCGCCGCTGGTGTAGCTGGCGATTCTCTTGAGCACATCGTCGGATGCGCCTACGTTCATCGTGCCCAGTCCGCGCGCTTCGTCCGTCAGAGCCCGCTTCAGCAACTCCACGATCTGGTCTTCGGTCAGCGGCTGCAACACATAGACTCGAGTGCGCGAAAGCAACGCGGAGTTGATTTCGAACGAAGGATTCTCGGTGGTAGCGCCAATCAGGCGGATGTTGCCTTTTTCCACATGGGGAAGAAACGCATCCTGTTGGGCTTTGTTGAAACGGTGAATCTCATCGATAAAGACGATGGTGCGCGTGCCGTATTGGCGTGCGCGCTCGGCGTCGGCCATGACCTGCTTGATCTCTTTGATCCCGGCGAGGACGGCGGAGAATTCGATGAACTCCGCCTTGGTCATCCGGGCAATAATCTTTGCCAGCGTAGTCTTGCCCGTGCCTGGCGGTCCCCAGAAGATGAGCGAGCCGGTATCGTCGCGGTCAATCTGCGTGCGCAGGGGCTTGCCCGGACCGATCAGGTGCTCCTGGCCGGCGAACTCTTCGAGCGTGTGCGGACGCATGCGGTCCGCCAGCGGACGGGTGCGGTCCGTTGCGGCGTCTGCGTTCGGGATGGGCTGAAAAAGTCCCATAACAGCTAAGAGGGTTTCCTTTGCCTTGCCGCTTCATACAATACGATGCTTGCGGCCACGCCGGCGTTGAGAGATTCCACCTGCGGAGTGTGCGGAATGGAGATGAATTCATCCATCTTAGCCGTGAGTTCCCGTGGCAGGCCTGCGCCTTCGTTGCCGAAAAAGATCGCCGCCGCGCCCTTCAAGTCTGCTTGATCCAGCGGCGTTCCCTTGTGCGAGGAGGTCGCGATAAGGCGCACGCCTTGCGTCCGCAGCTTCTCTGACACTTCCTCCAGCTTTCCCGCCGCTGACTTGCCGTGCCCATGTGCGTGCCCGTGAACTATGGGCAGACGAAATATTGATCCGGCGGAGGCGCGCACAACTTTTGAGTTGAAGGGGCTCACCGTGCCTTCGCCGAGCACCACGCCTGCGCTGCCAAAGGCCTCGGACGAACGCAGAATCGTACCCAGATTGCCTGGATCCTGCAGTCCAGCGATTACGACGATCGGGCCTACTTGCAGCCGTTCGCTTTCCATGACATCGTCGAGCGAAAATTCCTTAAAGCGCACGAGCGCAGCCACGCCCTGAGGCGATTCGCTGGGCACGAGGCTGTCGAACAACTTGTCAGGCAGCAGCAAGGTTTCGACCTGGGCTCCAATCTGAGGCAGCAAGCGTTCGGCCCGGTCTTGCGCTGACTCGCGAAAAAATACTGCGCTGAAGCGCAGGCCGCTGCGGATGGCTTCTTCAAGGATGCGCAAGCCCTCGATGGCACAGTCTCCGCCTTCGGTGAGTTCCGCCCGCGAGAAGGCCTGGCGCAGTTGCTTAATTAACGGATTGTGGCGGCCCTCGATGCGGCGCAGGCGGGCTTGGGTAGAGAGCTCGTTTACCGCTGTTTTTCTCATGGATTAAAGGACGTTTCATGATACAGAAAACCCAACCCGAGCGGAGCCCCTTCGGTTTCCCCCTCGGTTTCGCTCGGGGCTCCGGCAAAACAGGGCAGGCTTTGGACGGGCGCCCTCGAGACTAGAGATCGTAGACGGGATTTTGGCTGGCCCAGCCCCTATCCCTTCGACTACCCTCACCGCACGTTCAATCCGCTCCACGCCATGCGATGAAACAGGACATCCATTTCCTTGGGATCGGTTTTCATCCCTTTGTCGACCCACCAGTCCAGCAATGAGAAAAAACTTCCCGCCAGGGCGTAGACCTGTGCAGATCGCTGCGACGGCTCCATCTCCACGCCGGCCATCTTCAATCTCTCTTCAATGGAACGCGCAAAAAATCCTCGGCCCAGCGCCTGCACATCGTTCATTTTTCCCGATCTCACCAACGCCGCATAGAATTCACGTGCATCGCGGACGTGCGTGAAAAACTCCTGAACCGGTAGCAGTCGCTTCGCGCTCGCACCCTGTCGCGTCAAGGCGACCGAGCACTGTCCAAGAAAATCTTCCATATCGCTCAGGAACAAATCATCTTTGTCGCGGTAATGTACGTAGAACGTGGCTCGGCCCACTCCCGCGCGGTCCAGCAATTGCTGCACGGTAATTTCCTCGAAGGGTTTCTCTTGCATCAGGGCAATGAGCGCATCGCCCAGCGTGTCTCGCGTTCGCAAAACGCGGCGGTCTGTTTTCGGATGAGACTCTCGGGGCTTTTTCCTGGGTCGGCCGGCCGTCACAACCCCTCATTTCTGAACATATCCACCTTCTTTGTTCCGTATCGCGGCAGTCCTGAAAATAACACTTCCACAGGCCGATGAACTCTGTCTAGAGTGTCGATCATGACGGACGATCGTAAAGCGGGAATTGCTCTCATCGCGGGCTCTCTGGGCGGCATACTCACGATGGCTCTCCACCCTACCGGATCAGCTTCGCTGTCAGCCGAGCAAGTGTCGCGTCTGATGGAAGCCTCCGGGATCGCGCACTCTATTGCCATGGTAAGCGTGCTGTTGCTGTTCCTAGGAGCGTGTGGCCTTACCAGACGGATCGCCGCCGCGGACCGGCTCTCCTTCGCTGCCATCGTCACCTTCGGATTCGCGTGCGTCGCCGTGCTTATTGCCACTTCGGTCAGTGGATTCATCATCCCCGCTATAATGAAGCGCATGGTCGGCGATGTTCCTGCCGCTGCGCATCAATGGCAAATCGTGATGGCCGGCATTTTTCAGATCAATCAAGCCTTCGCGCGCATTTATTCCGTAGCCGCCTCCATGGCAATTATTCTCTGGTCCGTCTCCGCACTGCGGAACCGAGGACTCGGCCGTGGTGTCGCCATCTACGGCTGCGTAGTTGCCCCACTTACCATTCTGGGCATCGGCATTGGTCACTTGCGGCCCGATGTACATGGCATGGCAGTGATCTGGCTCGGCCAAGCCATCTGGTTCATCCTCGTCGGATCTCAGTTGTACTCTCGGCCAGCGAATGGCGTATTGACAACAGGGGACTCGGTCCGGCCAAGCGCTGCTTCCGCATGACATGGAGGCGGGCCTAGGCTTTCGCCGTTCCCTCCGGGGCAGCCCGTCCCTTCGAGTCTCCACGCATGATGTTCGTCCCTTGAAGCCTTTGCCGTATTATGGTACGTTCCACGGACAAAATATTCCAAGCTGACACATGCAGGAAGGGAGCGCCGTGCGCGCCGAAATCGTAAAAATCAGTAGTGAGACCCCTGAGATTTCACTGATAAAGTATGCCGCTGACCAGATTCGCGCCGGCGAGGTGCTGGGCATGCCGACGGATACGTTTTACGGCCTGGCGGCCGATCCCTTCAACCTGCGCGCCGTCGACCGCGTGTATGACATCAAAACCCGCTCCCGTCACAAACCCTTGTCGCTGCTCATCGAAAGCGTGGATCAGGCGGAAGAACTCGCGAAAGCGCTGCCCGAAGAGTTTTACGCCCTGGCGCGGCAGTACTGGCCGGGACCGCTGACCATCATCGTGAAAGCCGGATCACGTCTACCCCTGAAGGTGACCGCCAATACCGGCAACGTTGCCCTGCGGGTGCCGAACGCAAAAATACCGCTCGCGGTGGTGGCGGCAGCGGCCATTCCGATCACGGCCACGTCGGCCAATCTGAGCGGCGCCACGGAGTGCACCAACGCCGAACAGGTGCGCGACCAACTCCAGGGCCGCATCAGCATTATCGTGGACGGCGGAACATCCCCGCGCGATGTCGCTTCCACCATAATTGACCTGACCGACGAAGGGGCGCGCTGGCGCGTCATCCGCGAAGGCGCGATTCCAGCGGAAGAAATTTCCACCTTTTTTGCCAAAGGATGAACGACGATTCTGTTGACCGTCATCCGCAACGCCGCTGGCTGCTGCGGCTCGAAGCGCTCGGGCTGGCGGCGTTGGCTGGGTTCCTGACCCTAACCGGCGTTCGCATCATGCGTGAGGGGTCGATGCAGGAGTTGCACCCGGCGGACGCCATCGTCGTGTTCGGTGCCGCGGAGTACGCCGGTCACCCTTCGCCGGTGTTGCGCGCGCGGCTCGACCACGCATTCGATCTCTTTCGCCAGGGTATCGCGCCCGTGGTCATTACCACCGGAGGCGCCGCCTCCGACCCTAGCTTCAGCGAAGGGGGCGTGGGCAGCAATTATCTGGAGCACCGCGGAATTCCCGAGCGCAGCCTGATAGCAGAGACCCAGGGTTCTGACACAGCTCAATCCGCGGTGCGTGTAGCTGTGATCATGCGGGCCAACGGTCTGCACAGTTGCGTCGCGGTCAGCGACGCGTACCATGTGTTCCGCATCAAGAAATTGCTGGAGCACGAGGGCATCGGTCCCGTGTATGTCGCGCCCAGGCCCGACTCGCGTCCGCACAGTTTTGTACAGCGAGCCTATGCGGTGTTGCGGGAAGCGTGCAGCTACTTGTTATGGAAGCTGGGAATGACGTAGGACGTAGGACAGCAGTTTCTAGTTTCCAGTTTCTGGTTTCTAGTTCCCGCCTCCAGCACCACAGCCTCTCTCAGAACCGGAAACCGGAAACCGGTTCTCAAAAGGTATCGATGCCGTTGGTGGTGCGAATCTTGAACCAGTCGTAGCGAAGGTTGTAGCGCCCGATGCCGCCGCGGACCTTCATGAACACATGCTGGATTCGTACCTCGAGAGCCATATTCTTGCTGAGGGTGTATTGATCATGGCGCTGGCCGATGTACTCGGCCCGGCGGCGCTTCTCACAGCTCTGGTAGTCGCCGGACTCGCGGCAAAGTTCGTTCCCGTTGCTGAAGTTTTCTTCCCGCAGGGTGTTTACGGTCTGATTTTGCTGAATAGCGGCGGCTAAATCCTGGTCGTATCTTTCATACCAGGCCTGCACTGCTGCTTCCGTCTCCTCCGGGGTGTGGCTCGCTTTGTACTGGCCGATTGCCGCAATAATTTCGTCGCTGTTTTCCGCGCCCTCCATCCGCAAACGGGGAAGCAGGTTCGCGATCGCATCCATATCGTCTTCCGTGATCACTTTCTTGGCCTTGACGGAGGTTTGCTTCTTGGAGTTCTTGACTACGTTCCCGAGAGGCTGCTCGGTTCCCGTGGATGTCGGTTCCGGCGCCGCAGGCGCCACCGGCGTCGGTTGCTGGG
Source organism: uncultured Acidobacteriaceae bacterium (assembly GCA_963850805.1). GTDB lineage: Bacteria > Acidobacteriota > Terriglobia > Terriglobales > Acidobacteriaceae > Sulfotelmatobacter. The sequence goes on from CAWKNF010000010.1 coordinate 27,411, forward strand.
CCACGGAGGCCGAGACCAGAAGGGCCAAAACGGACGCGCGCCACAGGCCGCCCCGCAACCCAGCATCTGCTGACGGAGAAATGGTCACGCCCAATCGTACCCACCAACTTAAAGGGGAAAAAGATGACCAAAGTTCCGTGAATCGGTAACGCGAGAAGACAGTTTCTGGTTTCTAGTTTCCAGTTTTGAGGAACATGCGGCGACGATGGAAGCCGGGACTAGAAACTGGAAACCAGAAACTGTTTCCTACCAGCCGTTCCTCTCTCGCAGGCTCGCGATGTGAGCCACGTGATGGTGTCCGTGCCACGCGTACAGCACCAGATTCTTTTCCAGGCTCATAGGGCCGAGTTCGGGATGGCGAAACGTTCGCTTCCAGTCTTCTGGTTGGAGCGAACGCAGCAGACGCACCCAGCGATCATGCAGCGAATCCAGTAACGTAAGTGAGACTTCAACGGGAGTGGCCGGAGTGTCTGCCAGTCGCGCCCAGCGGTCTTCGTCGTAGGGCTTGATCGTCGGTTCATCTTCGGTGAGAGCCAGCTTGGTGCGGATATAGGCGTTGAGATGGCTGTCCGGGACGTGGTGCACGACCTGGCGTACGGTCCAGCCCTCGGGCCGGTGGGGCGTGTCCCGTTGCTGCTCCGACAGCCCCTTTACAGCTGCGCGCAAGCGGCTCGGGGCTTGCTCGATGTGGTGTAGAAGTTCCTGTCTCTGCTCCGGCGTGGGTGATCCTTGGTAAGCAAATTTGCCGATGGGATAGCGCAGGTCGGTCATTGTATCCTCCACTTCGAGAACGTTGCCTCAAAGATGACCGGACGTTACTTAAGGCTTCAATAAAAAGGGACTGAATGCCGCCCTCGTTTCTTTACCCTTGACTCTGGGTGAGGGATGCTCCGAGATCTGCGCCCTCTTGTAAGAACCGCACAATCATCTATACTAATAGATGGATATATGCTTATATGACTAAAAACGCAGTGTCCGAGCCAGAAACCACTCGTCTGACTATTGCCTGGTCCAAAGAGACGGACCATGCCTTGCGCACCTTTCTGGGTTCCCAGGGAATGAAAAAAGGTGACCTCTCGAAATTCATCGAGGAGGCTGTCCGCTGGCGCATCTTTCATCAGACCGTCCGCGAAGCCCGCGCCGCTTTTGCGGACGTTTCCCCGGACGAGCTTCAGAAGATGATTGACGAGGCCGTCGAAGACGTCCGCGCGAAACACTATCGGAAGCGCGCCCAACGGCCCTGATGCGCCTCATCCTCGACACTAATATCCTGTTCTCCGCGCTGCTGTCTCCTCGGGGCGCGCCGGGCAAGTTGCTAGAGGCTTGGGAGCGCAAGAAGTACACTCTTGTCGCCTGTGATGCGCTAATAGCGGAACTCCGCGACGTGGCGGGACGCCCGTTTTTTCGGGCGAGACTTCGTGCCAGCGCCGCTGAGTTGCTCGCCGCAGGCATTCGGGACTTCTCGCTGTTCTGTCCGAACCCGCCCTCCAGCCCCGCTGCACCCGATCCCAAGGACAGTTATCTGCTTGCGCTGGCGGAAGCGAGCCAGGCCGAATTGCTCGTGACCGGCGACAAGGAACTCCTTTCCCTCAAACATCACAAATCCACGAAGATCATCACTCCCGCCGCGATGATCGACACCCTGAAGGCTCGGGATAGCGAATAATTCTAAGGTCACGCGACTACTCTTCGGCAGGAAGCCGCTCAGTTAACTACAACCCCTAGCGCTCAGCCCCTGCCCGACCCCATTCCCTCCGGCTTCGCATTTCGGTTCCTCGTGCACTAAGATTTGTGCATCTAAGGCTCGTTTGTAGGCTAAACTCCCAATTCTGGGCAGTTTAGAGAGGTTTACCGTCGAAATTGGCGGGGCGTGGTAGCATCCCGGTGAACGAGGGGGCTTATGGCAGCGTCGGTCTGGTCTGGACACTTAACTTTCGGCCTTATCTCCATGCCGGTGCGCTTGTTTTCGGGCGCGCGCAGCAGCGGCATCTCCTTCAACATGCTGCATCGCACGGACAAGTCCCGGCTGAAGCAGCAGTACATTTGTCAGGCGGAGGGCGTCGTCGTCGATCGTGCTGACATGGTCAAGGGCTACGAGTTCCGCAAGGATGAATACATCATCATTGAGCCCGAAGAGATCAAGAAGATCGAGCCGCAAACCGCGAAGACCATGGAGATTCTGGAATTCGTCAAGGCGGGCGACGTGGATCCAGTGTATTTCGAGTCGTCTTACTACATGATGCCTGAGGAGGCCGGGCGGCGTCCTTACGCGCTGCTGACCAAAGCGCTCGAAGAGAGCGAGTACGTCGCCATCGCCAAGATCACGATGCACAACCGCGAGTACACGGTATTTCTGCGGCCCCACGAGGGCGGGCTCATGCTGCACACCATGTACTACGCCGAGGAAGTGAAGAAGGTGGAAGGCTTTGGCGCACCCGACGTGGAGCTGAAAGAAGCCGAAGTCAAAGTGGCGCATCAGCTCATCGAGGCGCTGGCGGATGAATGGGATCCAGAGAAATACAAAGACGGCTTCCAGGAAAATCTGAAGCAACTCATCGAGACCAAACTCGAGGGCGGCGAAGTTGCGGCAGTCGAGAAGCCCAAGAAACTGGCTCCGGTCATAGACTTGATGGCCGCTCTCAAGCAGAGCCTGGCGCAGATGGAAGGCAAGAAAAAGCCCGCCGCCACCGCCAAGTCAGACGAGCCAACCGCCGCCGCAGGCGGCAAGTCGAGGCGCGGGCGTTAAAGCCGGCTTCCGGCCTTCGGCTTTCTCGCTTCGTCACCTAGCCTTCCCTCTGATCCTGCAGCGGTGTAAATTTCCCGCCACTGTGCCCACCGCGATGGCGACCTATGCTCTTGCCGCCATCCAACTCGCCCGTCCGTGAAGGCATCCCAACAGAGACAATCAGTCGAAGGCTGGAAGCCGGAAGCTGTTCCGGCTCACTAGCGCAGATTGTGGCCAGCCGTTAGAATGTTTAATTCCTCGCAGCGCAGGACCAGAATTCTTCCTTTGGAGTGTGGATGAGTCTTCGACGTGTGGGCCGATTGGCGGCTACGGTGCTTCCAAGTCTGCTGTGGATGGCTTGCGGGCAGGTTTACCGTCCGGTGGTTATTCCTTGCTCGCAGGGCGGAGTTCCCGGATGCCCGCCGGAACCAGCTCCGACTCCTGCTAGTTTCCACGCTGTCTTTGGAATCAGTGCCAATCTTCCCAACTTTCCCGGCGGAGCCATGCAGATTGATGTTGGGGGAGACAGCATCCTCGCCGAAACGCCAACATCGGACCAGAGCGCTCCCAACCTCGGCGTTAACCCCACCCACGCGGCCCTTCTTCCCAACAATACGAAATTGTTTATCGCGACTGCAGGCAGTGTAGAGGGCGGCGTCGACGTTGTTTCGTCCGTTACTCCGGCCTTCCAGTCCACGAGTTCGCCCGCATTTGGTCCCGTCAACTCAATCAGTCTGCCTGGCCAAGCCTCCAGCATCACCGCGATCAGCGAATCCGGCAATATAGTCACGGCTACACTGAGTGCGCCCTTGAGTAATGTCCCAGTCGGCTACACGGTCGTCGTCGCAAATGTGGTCATTCCAAATTGCAGCTTAAACTCACAGCCGCCGTGCAATCCCAACGCCTACGACGGCGCTTTTACGCTCTTGACGAACAGCGGGACCACCATTACCTACGCGAGCCCGAACCTGAACCTTGCGGCAGCTTCCGGGGGCACCGCAGCGTTTCCCCCGCAACCCGTCTTCCTCAACAGCACGCAGAATAGCGCCATGTTCGTGGCGAACTACAACACCAATTCAATTTCTGCGATCAACACGGCAGCGAACGTGGTCAGCAACAGCGCGCTCGTAGGAGTGCACCCGGTCAGCCTGGCCGAGATTCCCAACGGTCTCAAGCTTTACGTAGCCAACCAAGGGGACAACACGATCAGCAGTTTGAACGTTCAGACTCTGACGCCGAATGTCGTAACGATTCCCGCCGGGATAACTCTGACCACTCCTGTCTGGGTGGTGGCTCGTGGCGACAGCCAGAAGGTCTACGTGCTGACCGAGGGCAGCTCGCCGGTCGAGGGGCAGTTGGTGACCGTTGACACGGCCACCGATACGGTTACAAGCAGTCTTCCCGTGGGAGCCGGGGCAAACTTCATTTTCTTTGATCCGTACTTGAACCGGCTTTATGTGACAAATCCTGTTACCAGCACGGTCTATGTTTTTTCCGACACCGGCGGAGCCAACGACACACCGATCCAACTTGCGGCCGTCTCGTTTGCCTCAGGTTCAGCTCCGTGCCCGTCAGGATGCTCGCCCACTTCGGTGACCGCTCTGCTCGATGGCAGCCGGTTTTACGTGGCCAGTTATCAAACGGCAGCGTCTTGTCCCGACCCATTCGTCGGTTCGTCTTCTGCCTGCGTGATCCCGCTGCTAACCGTATTTGACGCCTCGACTTTCACTCTTAAGTATCCAACCGTGCCAGCCCTGACTTTGCTGACTTATCCACCCTTTGCGGCGGATGTGTCTACGAACCAATATCAATATGCCGTGCCGCCAGTCGCTGCTTGTGTCTCGCCGGTGCTGCCTGCGGTCTACGCGCCCGGCGCGACGCGCTTCCGTATCTTCACCACGGCCGCCGAGGACGGCAGCCACGTCTATGTGAGCATGTGTGACGCAGGCGCCATCGCCGACATCAATACCACCGACAGCAACACCAACAGCACCGGCGGCAACGGCATTCCAGCCGATTCGCTGGTCACCGACCTGCCCACAGCCTACGGAGTCTGCACCCAAACCAGCTGCAATAGCGTCGCTTCGATCACGGCATTCTCGATTACTTCGAACGTTGTTACATTCCAGGCCGCGAACTCTTTTGCTGCGGGACAGCAGGTTTCAATCTCGGGCTTGACGATGGGAACTTACCTGAACGGATTCACGGTGACGGTACTTGCGACGGGGCTTTCCGCCTCACAATTCGAGTGCGATTTTGCTAACGCCAATGTAGCCCTGACTAGCGATTCCGGGACCGCGGTCCCCGTGCCGCCATTGCAAACGCCGATCTTCCTGCTGACGGGTCAGTAGTAGGGACTAAGACACGCTTGTCATTCCTCGCTTCGCTCGGGATGACAGCTTATTTCCGGGATGACAGTTAACTTCGGGCGGCGACTTCTTCCTTTTGGGTCTCTCGGGCCGCGTAATGCGAATCGACATACTCGTCCAGGATGTCGATAAACTCCGCTACGATGCGATCGCCCCTCAGCGTGGTGAACAGGCGTCCATCCACGTAGACCGGGGCCTTCGGTTCCTCGAAGGTTCCGGGCAGGGAAATGCCTATGTTGGCGTGCTTCGATTCGCCGGGGCCATTGACCACGCAGCCCATGACGGCCAGCTTCATTTCTTCCACGCCCACATACCGGCCCTTCCAGGCCGGCATCTGCTCGCGGAGGTAAGTCTGAATCTGCTCCGCCATTTCCTGGAAGAAGGTGCTGGTGGTGCGTCCGCAGCCGGGGCAGGCCGTGACTTGCGGCGTGAAGCTGCGAATCCCCATGGATTGCAGAATCTGCTGCCCCACACGGACTTCTTCAGTCCGGTCGCCTCCCGGCGCCGGCGTCAGTGAGACGCGGATGGTGTCGCCGATGCCTTCTTGCAGCACCACGCCCATGGCCGCGGCCGATGCGACCACTCCCTTTGCTCCCATGCCCGCTTCGGTCAGGCCGAGGTGCAGCGGGTAGTTGCACCGCGCGGCCAACGCGCGGTAGACATCGATTAAATCCTGCACGCCGCTGACTTTCGCACTCAGGATGATCTGGTCGGGGCGCAGGCCGAACTTCTGCGCCAGGTCGGCGGAAGTCAGCGCGCTCACCACCATCGCTTCCATGGTGACTTCGCGGGCGTCTTTCGGATCTGCAAGCGCGGAATTCTCGTCCATCATGCGAGTGAGCAGGGATTGATCGAGCGAGCCCCAGTTCACGCCGATGCGCACCGGCTTCTGATACTTCACTGCGACTTCGATCATGGTGCGGAAATTCGAGTCGCCAGTGCGTCCAATGCTGGCATTTCCTGGATTGATTCGGTACTTCGCGAGATCGCGGGCACACTCTGGATATTTCGTTAGCAGCACGTGCCCGTTGTAGTGGAAGTCGCCGATGATCGGCACACGCAGTCCTTGTTTGTCGAGTTCCTCAACGATTCGCGGGACGGCTGCTGCTGCCTCTTCATTGTTGACGGTGACCCGCACCAACTCCGACCCGGCGCGGGCCAGGGCAGCACACTGCTGGACCGTCGAAGGGATGTCGGCAGTATCGGTGTTAGTCATAGACTGCACCACGATCGGTGCATCCGAGCCGACGCGTACGCCGCCAACAACGGCGGTTACGGTTTTCCTGCGTGGAATCATAGCCATGGGAACCACTATTTTACCACGCTGGAAATAGGGTAGTGTCATCCGAGCTTGTCCTCGCGCGAGAAGTACCGCCGCTGGTCGGACAAAGATAGGCCCGAGGTCTGTTTCTTCGTACAACCACTTCTGGTACCCTGCATGCACTATGCGCCTTCCCCAAAGCTTGTTTTTCGTAGTCGCCTTAGCCAGTGTCTCGCTCGCCCAGGGCCTTAAACCCGTTGCCGAGCGGATCGCGGCCCAGAATGCTCTTTTCGAAGAGTATTACGAGACCGATCTTCGCAACTTTCCCGAGCGCGCCACCGCTTACGGCGACTACCGATATAACGACAAGCTTGCCGAATACTCAGTCGACGCCATCATCCGGCGCCACAAGACCGACGTGGACTTCCTGGCCAGGCTCGAAGCGATTCCGAGTGCTGGCTTCTCCGACCAGGACCAACTCTCCCACGATCTTCTCGATCGCGTGCTTCAGCAGCGCATTGCCGACTACGACCTCAAAGAGTACGAGATGCCCATCAATCAGCAGAATGGCATCCACGCCAGCCTCGCGGACCTGCCGCTGTCCGTCCCCTTCGATTCAGTCAAGCACTACGAGGACTACATCGCCCGCCTGCATCAGATCCCGCGCGTCCTCAGCCAGACAACCGAAGTCCTTCGCGCCGGCATGAAGGACACGCTCATGCCCGTCCGCTTCCTGATCGAGAAGCTTCCCGTCCAATGTGAGGGCATCATCGACTCCGATCCGTTTCTGATTCCAACAAAGAAATATCCCGCGGACATTTCTCCCGAAGACCAGAAGCGCCTGACCCAGCAGATCACCGACGCCATCAACAGCGACGTCATTCCGGCCTACAAGACCTTCGCTGCCTTTCTGCGCACGGACTATGCACCCGCAGGCCGTACGACTCTTTCTATCGAGTCACTGCCATACGGCCAGAAACGCTACGAAAACGATATCTACGGCCGGACCACCACCCACATGACGCCGGACGAAATCCACCAACTCGGCCTGCGCGAGATCGACCGTATTCAGGTCGAGATGACTGCTATCGCCAAGAAAGAGGGCTTCGCCGACCTTGCCTCTTTCCGGGCCTCTCTCAAAACGAATCCCAAGTACATTCCCACGTCCGCGGATCAGATCCTCGACGATTTCCGCCGCTACATCGCCCAGATGGAGCCTAAACTCCGGGAACTCTTCACGCTGCTACCCAAGTCGCCGGTTACCGTGGAAGCCATCCCCGCCTTCCAGGCCGCAGCTGCAACCCACTACGTCACCGGCACTCCCGACGGCAAGCGTCCCGGCCGTGTCGTGGTTGCCACTTCGAAGTTCGCTGAGCGCTCGCTCATCAACGACGAAGCGATCGCTTATCACGAAGGCATCCCCGGGCATCACATGCAGCTGTCCGTGCAGCAACAACTCACCGGATTGCCCAAGTTCCGCCTGCATGGTCTTGGCTTCAACGCGTACATCGAAGGCTGGGCACTGTACGCGGAGCAACTCGGCAAAGAGGTCGGCTTTTACCAGGACCCTGTCTCGGACTACGGCCGGCTTTCCTCCGAGCTGTTCCGCGCAGTGCGTCTGGTTGTCGACACCGGAATCCACTCAAAAGGATGGACGCGCGATCAAGTGGTGGACTTCTTCCGCAAGTCCGGCGCGGTCGACGAACCTTCGATCCAGTCTGAAACCGACCGCTACATTGCATGGCCTGCCCAAGCCCTCAGTTACAAGCTGGGCCAGCTCAAGATCCGCGAACTCCGCGAACGCGCCCAGAAAGAATTGGGGCCGAGATTTGATATCCGCAAGTTCCACGATGAGATGCTCGACGGCGGGACCCTCCCGCTCGATCTCCTCGAGTCCCGTACCAACAAGTGGATCGCAGAGCAAAAATCAAAGTGACGGCACGTTACCGGGAAAGATGACATTGCACGAACGCCGGTCGGCCGATCTGTGGATTTTTTACGAGAAATAAACTTTCGCTGCGACTCGTGGAACGGTAACGCTGGGCAGATTAAGCCAGATTCCAGGTGAATTTTTTTCGTGCGATCCGCTGGAAAGCCGCGCCCAGAGCGGGTTTCGCCAAAGTGTACTTTGCAAAATCTTGCTTTCAAAGAACTTAAATATCAAAATCCTGATAACAGACGACTTAGGGACGCGACTTTTGGCCTCTCCCGACCGTCACGGCCTCGACCATGATCGCGCAGTTCTGAATTGCGTCGCAAGGTCAGATGTCACAATGAGGTTGTGGAAAACTGCCGAGCGTGGGAGACTGCGGCCCGATAACCTAGGCCGCCGGACAGCCGAGGGCGGCTGTCCCCACATGAGTTGTAATCGCCTACGGCAGCCGGTCCATGAGCCCCGGCAGAGTCTTCGCGAGATCGTTGTAGATGACCATGACGGCGAACAGCACCAGGAAAACGAACGCCGCCTGGTAGACGCGCTCCTTGATGCGCATACTGACGTCGCGCCGCATGAGGCCTTCGATCAAAAGGAACAGGATGACGCCGCCGTCGAGAATAGGGATGGGCAGCAGGTTGATGATGCCGAGGTTCAGGCTGATGCCTGCCGTCAACTCCAGCAGCGGCGTCCAACCCTTTTGCTGTGCCGCATAGCCCGCATCCTGAGCGATGCCGATCGGGCCGGAAACCGCTTTGAGCGACACCTTCCGCTGCACAATCTTCTTGGCCAGCTCTAGTATGAGCAGAGAATATTTCTTGTTTTGCTCCAGCGAAAGACTCAAGGCTTGCGCGAAAGGTAGCTTGGTAACCTTGGTTTCGCTTTTGTTGAGGAATCCCAACCGGTATCTCTGCTCCTTCGGGTCTTCGGTCTTCGCCAGTACGGGAGTCAGGTTAAACGGGATGGTCTGACCGCCGCGAATCACGGTGAGATCGACGGGCTTGTCCTTGGTCTGTTGCAGCCGCTCAATCATGGCTTCGATAGAAACCAGCGGCTTGCCGTCCAGGGCAACAATTCTGTCGTCTTCCTTCAGTCCGGCCTTGGCGGCGGGCGTGTTGGCCTCAATCTGTCCGACGATAACGGGGTCCTCCGGAAACCATCCCGCCGAACCTACCTCAGACGAAGTTACGGCTTGGGGCACGATGGTTTTCTGGAAGGTCTGATCTCCGCGCTTGATGGTTATAGTCAGCGGCTGGTTGGGACTGAGCCACACCCGCGGCTGCAGTTGTTCCCAGGTTGGGTTCTCAATACCGTCGACCTTTACGATCCGATCGCCCGGCTGCAAGCCAGCTTTGTCCGCGGGAGAATCGTGCTTTATTCCCTCGATTACCGCCGGCTGGTCGAGGAAAACCGCGTACTCGTAATGCACCATGTAGACGCCGGTGAGCAGGAAGATGGCCAGCAGAATATTCATCGAGGGGCCGGCGATCGCGATCAGGAAGCGATGCCAGCGGGAGTGCGACATAAACTCGGCCGGATCGCCGGTGCGCTCGTCCATGGGATTCTCGCCGCTCATCTTGACGTAGCCACCCAGGGGAATCGCGCTGATGCGGTAATCGGTGTCTCCCTTGCGGAAGCCGAGCAGGCGCTTGCCGAAACCAATGGAGAAAACCTCCACCCGGACCCCCAGCAGTTTGGCCACGGCATAGTGGCCGAACTCATGGATCAGGATCATAAAGCCCAGGACGACGGCGACGGCGGCGATGGCGATAAAGAAATCAGACATAATAGAAATACCTGAACGGCTCCCCCGTTTAATTTCAGCTACTAGACCACAGATGTTGCCCGCGGCTGCGCGGATTTCTTAGTGATTCCCGCAACCCGCTCTTGAGTATATCGGCGGGCCTCGGTGTCGGCTTCAAGCACCTTTGCTATAGACTCCAGTTTCCCGGAATTAGATGCTGAAACCGCGTCTTCGATGATCCCGGGAATCTCATCGAAAGTAATGCTACCTTCGAGAAACGCGGCCACGGCGACTTCGTCGGCTGCGTTCAGTGCGACTGTCTTCGCTCCCCCCGCTTCCGCCGCTTCGTAGGCTATGCGGAGACAAGGAAATTTATTCATATCGGGGGGGGCAAAGTCCAGATGACGCAGGTCCCCCACCGGAAAGCGCATATCCGATTGAATCCTCTCGGGATATGTCAAAGCGTACAGAATCGGCAACCGCATGTCCGTCACGGAGAACTGAGCAAGTATACTGCCATCCACAAACTCCACCATGGAATGAATCGTCGATTGCGGATGCACCAGGACTTCCACTTTCGCCGGCGGCATGTGAAACAATCTGCATGCTTCGATGACTTCGAAGCCCTTGTTCATGAGCGTCGCCGAGTCAATGGTGATGCGCTTGCCCATCTTCCAGGTCGGATGATTGAGCGCCTGTTTCACCGTGATGGAGCGGAACTCCGACCGTGGTGTATTCAGAAACGGCCCGCCAGAGGCCGTCAGCCAAATGCGCTCCACTTCCTCCATGCGCCCGCCGCGGAGGCACTGGTGCACGGCGTTGTGCTCGCTGTCGATGGGAAGCAGCGGCTTGCCCTGGCGGCGCGCCTCGGCCGTGATCAACTCGCCCGCTGCAACCAGACACTCTTTATTGGCCACGCCGACAGTCTTTCCCGCCTTCACCGCCTCGTACGTAGCCTCAAGCCCGGCCACGCCCACGATGGCGCTCACCACGAAGTCGGCCTCGGAATGTGTTGCGACCTTCACTGTGCCGGCCGCTCCATAAACGACCTCGATATCGTTCAGCCCGGCCCGCTTCAGACGTGCGCGTAGCACCTCGGCGTCAGGTTCCGCCGCGATCGAAAGCACGCGGGGCCGCCAACGCCGCGCCTGCTCGAACGCCGTCTCCAGATTGGCGCCCGCGGCCAGCGCGACAATCTGAAAGCGTTCCGGATAGGATTCAGCCACGCTCAGCGTGCTGCGGCCGATCGAGCCGGTGGATCCGAGGATGGCAATGCGCTTCATGCTAAATAGACATGCTAAATAAGCTCGTCACGCCGAACTTCCATTTTACGCGCTACCACGGCCGTGAGGGTGGGAAGACTGCTGCCGCATAGAACCATAGCAGGGGCGCGGCAAAGAGGAGCGCGTCGATGCGGTCAAGCATGCCGCCGTGCCCGGGAAGAATCGTTCCAGAATCCTTCACGCCGGCGCCGCGCTTGATCAGCGATTCCACCAGATCGCCAAGCTGGGCCGCGATATTCAGCACGATCGTCAAAAGAACGACTGGCCACATCTCAGGCTTCTCCAGCCCAAACAGCCCGTCGCGCCGCTGGATCAGTCCTACGCGCAGCAGAAACGAACTGATCTGGAGGGCGTAGGTGAAAAGCAGGGTTCCGACCACCAGACTCGCGGCCAGCGAAGCCGTCGCGCCCTCCCAGGTTTTTTTCGGACTGATGCGCGGCGCCATCAGGTGCCGTCCCAGGGAGCGGCCCACAAAATAAGCGAAGATATCTCCCGTCCACACCACCAGAAGCAGGTAGAGCAGCCAGAACGCTCCGGCCCACTGTTGGCGCAACTGCACGAGCATGGCCATGGGCACAGCGATATAGATGAAAGCGAAGGCCGAGGCCGCCGCCGCCGGGTACGCGCCGCTCATCTGCGCCCCCCGCATGCTGATGGTGAGAAAGAGAAAAGGAGCGAGCGCACATGCAAATCCCAAGCCGAGCACGAACTTGAGCGCGGAGAGTTGCGGGGTTTCGCCGGCCGCGCTCAGCGCCAGGAGCAGAAAGATCAATCCTACGAAAATGTTGGTGGGCAGGCGCAGCGGCTGCACGCCGTAGGATTCCGTCAGCTTCAGAAATTCCTGCACCGTGACCAGCGCCACGGCTGCCGCGAAGACGGCCAGCACCGGCACCGGCGCGCGCAGCACCAGCAACATCACAATCGGAATCAGAACGACAGCGGTCGCGATGCGCTTCAGCATGCTGGCAGGCTATTTGGTAACCTTCACCGTGTCGGAGTGCGGATGCGCGTCTCCGTGGTTCAACCCGCCATAACGCCGCTCCCGTTTCTGGTACTCGGCAATCGCTTCCAGCAGATGCGCGCCGCGGAAATCGGGCCACAACGTTGGCGTCACATAGATCTCGGCATAAGCCAACTGCCAAAGCAAAAAATTGCTCAGCCGCATCTCACCCGAGGTGCGCACCACCAGATCCGGATCGGGGAGATGGCGCGTGTAAAGATGTTCGCCGACCGTGTCTTCGTCAATGTGCAGATGCTCGAGGCCGCCGTTCTGCGCCGCCGCGTTCACCATGGATTGGAACGCGTCCACGAGTTCGCTGCGCGCGCTGTAGTTCAGCGCCAGGGTGAGCACGGTCCCAGTGTTGTGCGAGGTACTCACGCGCGCCCACTCCATGCGCTCCTGCACATCTTCCGGCAGTTGCTGCTGCCGCCCGATGTATTCCAGACGGATATTGTTCTCGTTCAGCGTGGGCACTTCCGCCTTCAGATATCGGCTGAGCAGGCCCATCAGGAAGTCAACTTCGCTCTTGGGACGCTTCTTCCAGTTCTCTTCCGAGAAAGCGTAGAGCGTGAGCGCGTGAATGCCTACACGCGCCGCCGTCTCCACCGTCGAGCGTACCGCCGCCACTCCCGCGCGGTGTCCGGCCACGCGCGGCATGTGGCGCCGCTTGGCCCAGCGCCCGTTGCCGTCCATGATGATGGCGATGTGTCCTGGGAGTCGCCCTGGATCCAATTGCCGGTAAATTTCGGCTTCCTTGCGATCCAGCCCGGCGGGAACTTTGTGCTGCAAAGTGATCCCCTTCGGATTGAGGCTAACACGGCGGGGAAGGAGGGTGCAATGCTTGGGTGTGTCCTAGTTCGGAACTTCACGCAAGGGCCATACAGCAAAAACAGGTCATGGCTGTAGAGCCTCTTCCGGCACGATCTTCAACTCCAGCTTCTCCGTGTGACGTAGTACGGTGAGCGAGCAGGTTGCGCCCGCGCGAATGTCAGCGAGCACGCGATGCAGATCGTCCACACCGGCTATCGGATGACTTTCCAGTGCAATGATGACGTCGCCATCCCGCAACCCCGCCCGCTTCGCCGGACTATTCTCCTCGACCGAGAGAACCAGCGCGCCCGACTCCTTTGCCAGATCATAGAAGCGCACCACGCGGCGATGCACCGGCACGGTCTGCGCCGAGACGCCGATGTAGCTGCGGCGGATTCGGCCATCGCGCAGCAGGCGGCTGGCCACGAACTTTGCTGTGTTAATCCCGATGGCAAAGCAAATCCCCTGCGCCGGGAGGATGGTCGCCGTATTCACTCCCACTACCCGCCCCGCGGAATCAACCAACGGACCGCCGGAGTTGCCCGGGTTGAGGGCAGCGTCGGTCTGGATAACGTCGTCGATCAGCCGTCCGGAATAAGACCGCAGCGAGCGCCCCAGCGCGCTCACGACCCCCGCCGTCACCGTGGACTGGAACCCATAAGGGTTGCCGATCGCAACCACAAGTTGTCCCACGCGAAGTTGCTGCGAATCGCCAAGCACGGCCGCAGTCAGGCCAGGCTCGTCCACGCGCGCTTCGTTTATGCGGATCACGGCAAGGTCGCTCGCAGGATCATCCCCGATCGCGCTCGCCGGCATCCGTCGGCCGTCGGCCAGCGTCACCTCGATGCGGCGCGCATCGTGCACGACGTGACTGTTGGTGAGAATCAGGCCGTCCGGAGTGAATACAAATCCAGAACCTCCGCCGCGTCGTTCACGGTCTTCTCCCGACCGCGTGCGGCCGGCAGCCTGATGCACTTCGATGTTCACTACCGAAGGGCTGACGCGCCCCACCGCGCTCGTGACTGCGCGCGAGTAGGCATCCAGCAGCGAATCGTCGGCGACGGCGGAACCCGCGGCCAGCGCCGGCTGACGCGAAGATTCTGTCCATCCATTCGCTTCAGGTTGATTCACAGACGCAGGGCGGGCCAACGAAGCAGAAAAAAAATCCCCAACTTCTTCCAAGCTCATGCCAGATAGATGTCAGTGAATCTATTCGGGATTCACAGGCCCGAGGCAACAAAAAAGCCGGGACCAAGACGGTCCCGGCATTGAGTTGGCTGGTTGCCCGGATAAAACTTTGTGCAGCGGACAGCCGAGGGCGGCTGTCCGCATATATCCCTTCGCTTACGCGGTCCTTCTCGGCCGCACAGTCAAGTCCCGCACCTGTGTTAGGATGCTCGACATCTGCATCCCGTTCAGCTGCGAAACAAACGGCAGGATCTCCGCGATGAACTGGTCTTTCATCAGTTCGCTGATTTCGTCCTGACGGTTCTTTTCTCCGCCACTGAGCAGTTCCGGCACGGTCACCTCCAGGGCTCGCGCCAGCCGTTCGAGCGACGACAGCGTAGGCGTAGCTTTCTCGTTTTCAATCTTGGAAACGTAAGTCCGCGGCACTGACATGCGTCCCGCCAGTTGCCGCTGGCTCAACCCGCTGCGCAAACGCAGCGAGCGAATCGACGTTGCCAGGTTAAGGTGCCCGCGTCCGGTCCCAGGCATGGGCATCATTACAGGCGGCGCCATCACCACCTGCTCGGGCTCCGGCTCCTCGTCCAGGGACGAGTGGCAACGGCGGCAATTGTTGTTGACCGTACGGAATTGAACCAGCAGGCAATGATCGCAACGAACGACTTCCCTAGAATCTACTGGGGCAAGAGTCGTGGCCATCGAGTTGTGGGAGTGCCAGAGCCGGCTACTCCTTACTGCAATGCGACGGAATCTGAATGATTGGTGAGAGATTCCGACCGCACCAAATCTGAGGCATATGGCCTGTGGATGTCAAGGTTAAAATGCATAGAGCCGTGAATTCTGACGGTGAAAATTAAATCAAACTGCCAAAGGCCGCAGTTGACAGGGCAAAAGCATGATTGATCGCGAGAATGCATGGTGTTTACTAACTGAGTTCACCCAATCGGAGAGTTTGCGCAAGCATGCGCTGGCAGTCGAGGCCTGCATGCGTGCCTGCTCGCATAAGTTTGGTAGACCTGCGAGTCCAGGGCTTGCAGAACTCGGGTTGTCCCAGGAAGACCTGTGGGGCATCGTCGGACTCATTCACGACTTCGACTACGAAAAGTATCCCAGCCTCGAAGATCATCCCTACAAGGGCAATGAGATTCTGAAGCAGCGTGGATGGCCTGACGTGATCCTTCGCGCCGTCATGTCGCACGCCGAATATACCGGTGTCAGCCGCGATACACCGATGGAAAAAGCTCTCTTCGCCTGCGACGAACTCGCCGGCTTCATCACCGCCGTGGCTTTAATCAAGCCGGGAAAATCCCTGGCCGAGGTCGACGCAAAGTCGGTGCGAAAACGGATGAAAGACAAAGCCTTCGCCCGGAAGGTGAATCGAGACGACATCGTCAACGGCGCCGCCGACCTGGGTGTGGACCTCGACGAGCACATTGCCTTTTGCATCGCAGCGCTACAAGGGATCGCCGACAAGCTAGGACTGGATGGCAGCGCTGCGAAGGCGATCGGATCGCTCTAGGGTGGCGCCGTGCATCTATCGGCCCTGGTGAGCCAGAGCGATACCACAGCCGCCGCTCGGTGCGACGTACAATCGCGCGGTTTTTGAGGCTAAGAAGGAAGTTCCGGCATAATGACGATGCGAGGTGGCGCGATTGATTGTGAGCGACATGGGGAACCTGCCGCTGGCGGCGGGAGTGACGCCGCACGCGCTTATGTGGCTGCTGAAACTTCTGAAGCCGGTGGCGATTGTCGCGCTTGTGGGGTATCTGCAGATCAGGTTTCCGCAGATATGGGCATGGCTGGGACTGGCGCGCCTGGAGGAGCTTGGGAAAAAGATTGCTGGCCGCAGATCGCTTTCTGTTTTCCTAGTGGGACTCTCGCTGTTTGTGATTCGAGGAGCAGGCGCGCTTATTCTTGGCGTGCCGTTGCCGCACTATCACGATGAATTCAGTTATCTGCTAGCGGCCGACACGTTCGCGCACGGCCGGCTGACAAATCCTCCGCACCCGATGTGGGTGCATTTCGAAACATTTCATGTGATCTGGCGTCCGACGTATATGTCAATGTATCCGCCCGGACAGGGGCTGATACTGGCGCTAGGCGAGGTGTTGGGAAATCCTTGGATCGGGCAATTGCTGGCATCGGCGTTGATGTGCGCGGCGGTTTGCTGGATGCTGCAAGGCTGGATACCGTCGCGCTGGGCACTACTGGGAGGCGTACTGGTAGTGGCGCGGCTTGGGCTGCTGAGTTACTTCACAAACGGATACTGGAGTGCATGCCTGCCGGCGGTAGGAGGGGCGCTGATTCTGGGAGCGTTGCCGAGAATCCAGCACGGGACGCGAAGGCTCGACGCGGTGATTATGGCGATTGGATTATCTATCCTCGCCAACACTCGTCCGTACGAAGGGTTTCTGCTGGGCTTGGGGGTGGCGATTGCTTTGTTGGCATGGATGCTGGGAAAGAACGGCCCGCCGGCGCGGGTCTCGCTGGCGCGGATCGTGCTGCCGCTGGTACTGACGCTAGTCACGCTTGCCGTGTGGACTGGCTATTACTACTATCGGGTTACGGGAAGCCCTTTTCGCATGACGTATGACGTGAATCGGGAAATGTACGCGATGGGGCGTTATTTTGTCTGGCAAAAAGCGTGGCCGCCGAAGACCTACCACCACGCTAAGATGCAGGCGCAGTATGAGCGGGAGTTGCGCGAGGCGACCGAATACAAAACCCTGAGCGGATTTGTCCGGCGGGGGCGAGGCAAACTTTATTATTTTTGGCAAGTGTATCTGGTTCCACCTTTGCCGTTCGTGCTGATCGCACTGCCGTGCGCGGCGCGTGACCGCCGCTTGCGGGTGCCGTGGATGATTGGCGCAATCTTTGTGATTGGGCTGGCGGTTGAGGTTTGGTTCCTGCCGCATTACTTTGCTCCCGCGACGGCATTGCTCTATTTATTTTTAATGCAGTGCATGCGGCATCTGCGGTGGTTTCGGTGGCGCGAACGCCCGGTGGGAGTGGCTTTTGTGGGGGCGGTTTGCGGGGTGTACGTGGCAACGGTTTTGTTGCGCATGGGGATGGCCGTGGCGCATGTACATCCGGAAAAGGAGTGGCAGCACGGAGACATGGGACGCGCGGCCATTGTGCGGGAGCTGGACGCGTTGCCGGGCAAGGATGTGGTGCTGGTGAAGTATGCCCCAGATTTTGATCTCGACCGTGAGTGGGTGTTCAATGGGGCGGACATTGATGGGTCGAAGATCGTGTGGGCACGCGATATGGGACGTGAGAAAAATCAGGAACTCCTGGATTATTATCGCGAGCGGAAATTCTGGATAGTGGAGGCCGATGGTGAGGCGGGGCTGAAGCCGTATGGAGATGGGCGGTAGGTCGTTGCGATACTGAAGAAGGACTGCCTTCGTCCAGTTCTGGGTCCATAAATGTTGTGTCAATCGAACGCTTCACACGCATGCCCTGGTTAGTAGAGAACTCTCAACGGATAACTTCGGCAATCTTCCCGCTGCCAATCAATTCTGCGAGCCGCACGAAGTCCTTGTACATGACGCGGTCTTTCTCCATCGTGGGACACACTGACCGGATCGCCGCATGAGCCGTTTGTCCGCGCTTCGAAGTTTTCAGGGGAGCGAGGAAGTCGATCGCCTGAGCCACAGCCATGGCTTCGATCGCCAGCACGTTGCGCGTGTTTTCGACAATGCGTTTCAGTTTGATCGCCGCCGTCATGCCCATGGAGACGTAATCTTCCTTGTTGCCCGAGGTCGTAATCGAATCGACCGACGCGGGATGCGCCAGTCCTTTGTTCTCGCTGACCAGCGCCGCCGCCGTGACCTGGGGCAGCATGAACCCTGAATTCAAACCCGCACCCTGTGCCAGGAATGGTGGTAAACCCTCGTTGAGCGCGGGGTTCACCAGCCGCTCAATCCGGCGTTCGCTGATGCCGGCGAGTGCGCTCAGGGCGATGCCCAGAAAATCCAAAGCAAATGCGAGCGGCTGGCCGTGAAAGTTTCCTCCGGAAATCACATCGCTTTTGAAATTCCTGGCGTCGGTGATGAAGACCAGAGGATTATCCACCGCGGAATTCGCCTCGGTCTCAAACACCTCGCGGCAATGCGCCAGCGTGTCGCGCACCGCGCCGTGCACCTGCGGGATGCAGCGCAGCGAATAAGCGTCCTGCACGCGGCCGCACTCGCGATGCGATTCGCGAATCTGGCTGCCCTCGAGCATCTTGCGCAAATTCGCCGCCGTCTTCATCTGCCCGCTGTGCGGACGCGCTTTGTGGATGCGTTCATCGAAGGCCGCGTCGGTGCCCTTCAGCGCGTCGCAGCAAAGCCCGCCCAGCACATCGGCGGAATCGACGAGCGTCTCGGCCGCCAGCAGCGCGAGCGTGCCCACGGCCAGCATGCCTTGCGTCCCATTGATAAGAGAAATGGATTCTTTCGCTTCGAGCACCAGTGGCTTGACTTGCGCCCGCTTCAGCGCGCCACCGCCCGGAATGCGGGCGCCCGATGCGTCGATGCATTCGCCTTCGCCGATCAATGCCAGCGCCAGATGCGCCAGCGGAGCCAGATCGCCGCTCGCGCCCACACTGCCCTGCGACGGTACGAAAGGTGTGACCCCGCGGTTCAGCATTTCGCACAGTGTGTCGATGACGGCGGCGCGCACGCCCGAAAAGCCCTTGGCCAGTGAATTGGCCCGCAAGAGCATCATGGCACGCGTTTCCGCCGCGGAGAGCGGCTCACCGACGCCCGCGGCGTGCGAACGCACCAGGTTGACTTGCAGTTCACGAATCTGCTCACCGGCAATCCGTACCTCGCTGAGCTGGCCCACGCCGGTGGTGATGGCATAGGCCACTTTGTCGCTCGCGACAATCTCGTCGACCACGGTTCGTGCCCGATCCACGGCCTCGCGCGCGTCGGCTGACAAAAGCACGGGACGACGTTCCGCTGCCACTTCGCGCACCGCTTCCAGCGTGAGATCGTTACCGTTAATGTGGAGTGCGTTCAAATAAGTCTTCCTGTTTCTGGTTTCGTTTCTAGTGACCGAGTTAGAGTTTTCCCTACCGCTGCTCGAAATGCCTTCATATACTTTTCCGGCAGCGCGGCAATCTTCATTTCCGCGTCGGTGACGATGTGCGTGGTCTCACCTTCCGCCAGGAGCGCCCCGTCTTCCGCGCGCCGCAATTCGTAGCCAAAGTGGATCACCGATTCGCGCACGTTCAACAGTTGTGTGCGCACCACCACCTCTTCGTCATAACGCACCGGAGCGCGATAGCGGCATTTGGCTTCGGCCACGGCGATAAAGCAGTTGTCCCGGCTTTCCATGTCGCGATAGGAAAAACCCAACTGCCTTAACAATTCGACGCGGCCCACTTCGAACCAGATGAAATGGTTGGAATGGTAAACCACGCCCATCTGATCAGTCTCCGCGTAACGCACGCGCAGGCGAGTCTCATTGACCGCTTTTGGATGATTCGAACTCATTTGCCCGTCCAGACCGGCTTGCGCTTTTCGAGAAATGAATTAATGCCTTCGCGGAAGTCGGCAGTGGTACGTATGGCAGCGTTCTCCCGCACCGCCGCTTCAATCTGTGTATCCAGTTCCGCGCGAGCATGGTCGTTCAGCAGTTTCTTGGTCGCTCGCAGTGATGCTGGACTGTTTTCCATCAGCAGTGCCGCTAATTCGCGGGCGCGCGCCATCAGATTTTCTGGCGCCACAATTTCGTTGACCAATCCCATCCGCGCTGCTTCCTCTGAGCCGATAATTCTGCCGGTGAGCAGGAGATCGCGCGCGTGCTTCTCTCCGACTTGGCGCAGCAGGAATGTCGACACGATGGCGGGCACAAAGCCGATGCGCACTTCGGTATAGCCAAACTTGGCTTCGGCCACGGCCAGAGTGAAGTCGCACAACAAAGCCAATCCGGTGCCGCCCGCGATCGCCGCGCCATTCACCGCCGCGATCGTGACCTTGGGAAATTCATAGAGCGAACGGAACAGGCGCACCATCGTCTCGGAATCTTGCATGTTCTGCTCAGCCGATCGCCCAATCAGCGCTTTCAGATTGTCCAGGTCCATGCCCGAGGAGAAAGCCTTGCCCGCGCCGGTCATGATGAGCACAATCGCGTCGGAGGCCTCCACTTCTTTCAGGGCGCGCAGCAGATCGTCAATCAGTTCGAAGCTGATAGCGTTGCGCTTGTCCGGACGGTTCAGCGTGATGGTTGCGATGCCGGATTCGTACGCGAGTTGGATCGTTTTATAGTTCATGTCTATAGTGGATTTCGCTTCAACAGGTTCCGTTGATGCCCCCTTCGATCATCTTTGCTTTGCCACGGGCTTCAGCATGGACCGCTGCCCGCAGGGTCCAGGCAAAAACGAACAGCGTCAGGCCACAGATCCAACCGCCGAGACTGAATGATCCAGGAAAATAACGTGCAATTGCAACACCGCTGCTGACGAGGATCGCGCATAAGGGAATGAACATACGCATGCCATACAAAAATGTAAAAGGAAGATAGTGCGCCCCCAGCAGGATCATTAGTGCAGGATAAAACAAGTTCAAACGAAACTCGGTTACGGGAACGAGTAGAAGCATGGTCATCGGCAGCGTAAACGCGATCTGCATCGCGAGATTGCTCAATGGGTTGTCTCTCGAAACAGATGCAGGGCCACCTGTTAAACGCAGCAGCAGTTGCGTGACCGGAAAGATGAAAAAACCACCGGCTACCAATGCCAAGATAGCCGCACGTGGAGTAAGCCAAATTCCAAGAGCAGCCGATGCCAACCAGATTGCGGACGACACAAGTTGACCCCAAAAGCCGCCGACGAAGACAGTGCGCACTTCGCGTTGAGCGTCCTGCACGAGCATGTTAAAGCCCCCGAGGAAGATGATGTTGGATGAGACGCCGTCTAACTTGCCGCGGCACAGAGTTGCAGCAAGCGCTAATCGTCGCCCAGGGAATTCGCATACCTTGCCCCAATTTCGGCGGTCGCGCGCAGCAACGTGTCCAGCGGCTTCAGACGCGGCAACTCCGCGCCGCGCTGCTGCAATGCCTCAATTACTTTCTCCGTCGCAATGTTGCCGACCAGCGCATCTTGCGCGAAAGGACAACCACCGAGGCCGCCCAATGCCGAATCGAACCGGTGGCAACCCGCGTCGTATGCCGCGAGAATCTTCGCCGCCGCGTGGTCGGGACGGCTGTGCAGGTGTACTCCGATCTCCAAGTAGCCGTACTTCGCCATCACCGCGCCAACCAGTTCGCTGACTTGTTCGGCAGTGGCCATGCCGACCGTATCAGCCAGCGAAATCATCTGCAAGCTGTCGACTTCCATCAGCGAGATGGCTTCAATCACTTCCTCCACGTTCCACGGATCGCCGTACGGATTTCCAAACGCCATCGAGATATACACCACGACATCGAGCCCTGCGTCGTCGGCTCTTTTCTGGATCTTCTCCAGTTCCTCGAGCGCGTCTTCCGCGGACTGATTCTGGTTCTTGCGCAAGAAGGTCTCCGAGATCGAATAGGGAAATCCCAGCGTGTGCACCGCGTGCGTCTCGATGGCCCGCTCAGCGCCTTTTTCGTTGACCACGATGCCAATGATCTCCACGTCGTCGGGCGGATCGAGTTCCTTCAATACTTCCTCCGAATCCGCCATCTGCGGCACGGCCTTCGGCGACACGAACGAAACCGCATCGATGTGCTTGAATCCCGTGCTGATCAACGCCTGCAAGTACGCCCGCTTGATGTCAGGCGGAATCTGGCCCTTTAGCCCCTGCCAGGCATCGCGCGGACATTCGATAAGCTTCACGGAGTCGGACATATCAAAACCTGCCACGGATCACACGGATTCGCGCGGATAACAACCTTAGCAAGGAATCGAGAATCCTTAAGCTTTCGTTATCCGTATGAATCCGTGTAAATCCGTGGCCGAGATCTAAGTCTGCAGCACTCCCACCTTGAACTCCGCCACATCCGGATTCAAAGCCGCGGCCTCCAGGGCTTGCATGATTGCGTCGCGCGTTTCAACGGGATCGATGATCTTGTCGATCCACAACCGGGCTGCGCCGTAGCGCGGGTCAGTCTGCTCGTCGTAGGTGCGCTTCGTCGATTCGTACAGCTCTTTCTTGTCCTCGTCGCTGAGCTTTGTCCCGCCGCGTTCCAGTTGCTTCACTTTGACCTCAACCAAAGTTCCCGCCGCCGCATCGCCACCCATCACCGCATAACGCGCCGTCGGCCAGGCAAAAACAAATCGTGGATCGAACGCCTTGCCGCACATCGCATAATGTCCCGCGCCGAATGATCCTCCCACAATCACAGTGATCTTCGGCACCACCGAATTCGAGACGGCATTCACCATCTTCGCGCCCGCCTTGATAATGCCGCTCCACTCCGCGTCGCGCCCGACCATAAAGCCGTTCACATCGTGGAAGAAAATCAACGGGATCAAATTCTGATTGCAGTCCATGATGAAGCGCGCAGCCTTCTCCGCCGATTCCGTGTAGATCACGCCGCCAAACTCGATTCGCTTGTGGCCTTCGTGGTCAGTTTGTTGAACGTGCAGTTTCTGGTTGGCGACAATTCCCACGGCGAAACCGCCGATGCGTCCGTAGCCGCAGACGAGCGTCTTGCCGTATTCCGCCTTGTACTCGTCGAAGCGGCTGCCATCAAGCACGCGCGCGAGAATTTCTTTCATGTCGTAGGGGCGCGCCGGAGAAGAATCGTAAATGCCGTAAATTTCCTCGGCGGCCAGAGCTGGCTCGACGGGTTTCTTGCGGTCCCACGGAGACTGGCGCCGGTATCCCCACTTCTCCACGATCGATCGAATCCGCGCCAGGCAGGCCGGATCATCAGATTCCCGGAAGTCAACCGTGCCGCTGATGCCCCCATGCATGGCCGCGCCGCCAAGATCTTCCGCCGAAACTTTCTGTCCAATCGCCGCCTGCACCAGCGCGGGTCCGGCCAAAAACAATCCGCTGCCGTCGGTCATCAGAACGTGGTCGCACATCACCGGCAAATATCCGCCGCCGGCCACGCACATACCCATGATGGCCGCAATCTGCGGAATGCCCATAGCTGACATAACGGCGTTATTTCGGAAGACGCGGCCGAAGTCGTCGGTGTCCGGAAATACATCTTCCTGCAACGGCAGAAACACGCCCGCCGAATCAACCAGATAGATCGTGGGAATACGGTTCTCGATGGCGATGTTCTGAGCGCGAATCACCTTCTTCGACGTCATGGGAAAAAATGCTCCCGCCTTCACCGTGGCGTCGTTCGCAATGATCATCACCAATCGGGTTTGCACTCGCGCCGTACCGGTAATCACGCCCGCAGCCGGTGCACCACCCCACTCTTCGTACATCCCTTGAGCGGCGTAAATTCCCAGTTCGAAGAAAGTTCCCGGGTCGACCAGCAACTCAATCCGTTCCCGCGCGGTGAGTCTCCCCTTGCCATGCTGGTTTTCGATGGCCTTCGCGCCACCGCCTTCGGAGATCTTTTCGCTTTCATTGCGCACCTGAGACATGAGATCGGCGAGAAAACGCATGTTGGCTTCGAATCGTGCCGAGGTGGCATCGACCTTCGTCGTCAGGACGTTCGACGGCTGAGACGATGGATCTGCGGGAGCTTCGTTGCGATCAGCCATGGGTATAAATGAAGAGGACGGACTGATTACGGTATACCACTCCTGCAGCGGCGCGCAACGCAAGGCGCATCCCATGAGCGGGAAGACCTAGGCCCGTCTCTCCATCCACTCCGCCAGCCGGCAGCCATCTTCCTCCAGCAGAAAGCTTCCCACGCCAAAACATTCCCCGAAGATGCGATGTGATTCTTTATCGCGCGCGGCGCGTGAGATCCATTGCTTGCCCACCTGGTACTGCGACGCGGTGAACCATTTCTGCGGGAGCACCTCCACCAGCCCCGCCTGCAGATAGAGAACAAAGAGCGCGAATGCCGGATCGTCATTCGCCATCGCCTTGTAGCTGGTGGGTACAATCACCTCGTCCACAGTCGCGAGTTCCGGAGGCACATCGATCTTGTGCATGCCCGGGCTCAGCGTGAGCGGCACCTCAAATTCCGCGACCGGTGGGGTCTTGGCGTAGATGCGGTCGGAAGATTGCTTGAACCAGCCCGCAATCTCAGCCAGGTCGAACGCCTCAAGCTGATCCGGATCGAAACACGCAAGACGAATGCTCCGCACCTCCGGACACCAGACACCAAGATAATGTGGCGGCACAACAAATGGCCGGCAGTATGTGTTCAACGCCAGCCGCGGCTTGTCCGGTTCCTGCTCCGCTTCCAGGCCTGGCGCGAGCGAGACCACATAGGCAACCGGTCCCTGGTCGCCATGATGAGTCCAAACGAAACGCTGCCCGGAGAGCGACCGGAATGCCGGAAACGTTTTCCAATACCAGGGTGCAGGGCCACCGGTGCGCTCAAGTTGCTGGCGGACGCTGGCTAGATTCGGAGGAGGCATTCAGGGAATTGAGTAATTGTGTAATCGGTCATTGGGCAATGAAACCTCGGGCCGTTCAATCGTACAATGACCCGATCGCTCAATGGCTCAATCAGCTCGCGACGCCCGCGCCCTTAACATTGGCGCGGATGAACTTCACGATGTCATCCATTGCCGTGCCGGGCTGGAAAATCGCGGCCACGCCTAGCTTCTTGAGCGCCTCGATATCCTGATCGGGAATGATCCCGCCCACCAGCACTAGAACGTCATCCATCTTGTTCTGCTTGAGCAGGTCCATCACTCGCGGCACGATGGCGTTGTGGGCACCGGAAAGAATCGACAGCCCGATCACCTGCACATCTTCTTGAAGAGCCGCGCTGACAATCATCTCCGGCGTCTGCCGCAATCCTGTGTAAATCACTTCCATGCCGGCATCGCGCAGCGCGCGCGCAATCACCTTGGCGCCGCGATCATGCCCATCGAGCCCCGGCTTTGCCACCAACACGCGAATCTTGAGATCAGGCATTGCATTCATTTAACCACAGAGCCCTTGCGGGCGCACAGAAGGCTTGGGTTTGGCGTGTGGCTAAAGAGTCTTAGTATCCAGACTCTTCCACAAATACCAGCACGCCAAGCTGCGATAAGGTTCCCAGCGCTTTGCGATTTTCTCCATCTGCTCTGGAGTTGGCAGCTTGATCTTCAGCTTGCGGACTTTGTTCGCAGCCGAAGATTTCCTGGGCGCCTTCGCGCGCTGGGCGTTGCGATGAACATCGAGATAGTGCTTGTACATTGCCATGCGGATGCCGAAATCGCCGGTCGGCAGCACGTTCTCGCGCTTCAGCGTGAACATCAGAAACATCTGCGCCGTCCATACTCCGATGCCCTTCACCTGGGTAAGATGCTCGACCACTTCTACATCCGGCAACTCGGGGAGGCGCGCGAAATCCAGCAGCCCGCTCGACGTTTTTGCCGCTAGGTCCTTCAGGTACGCCGACTTCTGCTTCGACAATCCCGCGCCGCGCATCTGTTCATCGCTCAGCTTGAGGATGCCCTCCGGCGTGAGCGGCTCGCCCGCCCGCGCGGCAAAGCGCTTGAAGATTGTTTCTGCTGCCTTGCCGTTCAGTTGTTGATAAACGATTGTCTCCGCCAGGGTTTGAAACTGCGGCGGCGAAAACTGCATGCGGCACGGCCCAATGCGCTCGATGATCGCCCGCATGACGGGGTCGGATTTCTTGAGATGGGTGACAGCTTTTCGCATCGATTTATCTTTAACACAGAACTGCCTTGAAGGCGAATAAAAAACGAAACTACTTTGCCATAGACACCACGACTCCTGCCAATCCTCCGCCCAGCACTACCCACGCTGGATTGATCTTCCACTTCCACAGCATGGCCAGCGCCGCTAGAGCGATGGCCCACATCGGCCATCCGCGCAAGGCATCGCCCGCCAGCCTTACCGTCACGCCCGCCATCAGCGCCACGGCGCATGCGTTCACGGAGTCAAGGAATGCG
Organism: uncultured Acidobacteriaceae bacterium; assembly: GCA_963850805.1. Classification (GTDB taxonomy): domain Bacteria; phylum Acidobacteriota; class Terriglobia; order Terriglobales; family Acidobacteriaceae; genus Sulfotelmatobacter. Next base: position 53,686 of record CAWKNF010000010.1, read on the forward strand.
GCCATCCACGCGGATCGGCGAAGTCTGGGCAAGACCGGACCCAGCGCCGCCACGTAGATAAATGACGGCAGAAAAATCGCTACAGTCGCAACCACTGCGCCGCGCCCGCCGCCGAGCAGATATCCGATGAAGGTCGCGGTCGAAAGCACCGGCCCGGGTGTGAACTGGCCAATCGCGATCGCATCCAGCAACTGCTGCTGCGTCAGCCAATGATGGTCACGGACCAACCCTTGATCGACGAACGCGAACAGCACATATCCGCCTCCATAAAGCACCGCACCCACCTTGAGGAAGAACCAGCCCAGACGCGCCAGCGGCACTCGTTTTGTCGCAGACATGCCAGCGACCGCTGCCATCGCGCTGGTCAGCAGACCGGGCAGGAGACGTGCCAGTAGAAATGATTTGCTAAAGAGAATCAGTCCGGCAGAGAGCTTGGTTGTGCCGGAAGACATCCCGCGGCGCAGCGTGTGCAACTGCTTTGCGGCCATCCCAATCAGGCCCCCGGCCGCCAGAATCAGCAGCGGACTCAGCTTCGCTAGAAACGCAGCCAGCGCCAGTGCTCCTAATGCGGCTAACCATACATCGCGAACCGCGATCTTTCCCAGCCGGCATACGGCAATCACAATCACCGCGATCACTGCGGGCTTCACTCCGGCCAGCAGCGACTCAGCAACTGGCAACGTGCCGAAACGAACATAGGCCCAAGCCACTGACGCTGTGATCAGCGCTGCCGGGACAATGAAGCTCGCTCCAGCTACCACCAGACCAGCCCAACCCGCGTGAGCGTAACCGACGTTAATCGCCATCTCAGTGGAGTTCGGGCCAGGGATGAGGTTGGTCAAGCCCAGCATGTCGAGGAACTGCTGGCGCGTCAGCCATTGCCGCTTGCGCACGACCTCATCTTCCATCAGCGCGACATGCGCTGCCGGGCCACCAAAGCTGATCGCTCCTAACTTGAGGAACAGCATGGCCAAAGCGCGCAGGCGCTTGCTGAGCGGGCTTTGGATACCGACGGAAGCAATCGCCTGGTTCGGTTGGGTCAAGCAAGGATTGTAGCGCGGGCTTCTCAACGCGCCTTAACTCTGGAACGATGGAAAATTAAGTCCGCTTCCCACTTTGTTTGATTGATCTTCGTCAATCCGCTCGTTTACGTGATGCTTACTTCCGTATAGGTGCCATATACTTCGCGCAGCGCCTCGCAAATCTCGCCCACTGTTGCGTAGGCTCGCACCGCATCCACGATGTAGGGCATAGTGTTTGCCGGAGAGATATTTCCATTCGTACCCGCCTTCGGCTCTTGTCCCGCGGCCTTCTTTAGCGCATCGAGTGCGCGCCGCACTTCGTCGTTCGATCGGCGCGCGCGCAACGCCCTCAGCTTGACTGATTGCTGCCGTGCGACGCTTTCGTCAATGTAGAGAATGTGGGGCGAGTCTTCCTCGATCACGAACTCGTTCACACCCACGATAATTTTCTCTTTCGCTTCGGCGGCGCGTTGGAACTGGTAGGAGGCCTCAGCGATCTCTTTCTGGGGATATCCGCGCTCGATGGCCTTCACCATGCCTCCCATCGCGTCCAGCTTGCTGAAGTAGTCGAACGCGCCTTTTTCCATTTGAAGCGTTAAGGCTTCCAGGAAATATGATCCGCCCAAGGGATCGACTGTCTGCGTTACTCCCGATTCATAAGCGATGATCTGCTGCGTGCGCAGGGCAATGCGGGCAGCCTCTTCCGTGGGCAGAGCCAGCGCCTCGTCGTAAGAATCACAATGCAACGACTGGGTGCCGCCAAGCACCGCGGCCAGAGCTTGCAGGGCAACGCGCGCAATGTTGTTCATCGGTTGTTGCGCGGGGAGAGACACTCCCGCCGTCTGGGTATGAAAACGCATCAGCCAGGTGCGCTGGTTTCTTGCTCCGAAGCGCTCTTGCATCACTTGGCCCCAAATCTTGCGGGCAGCGCGGTATTTGGCGATCTCCTCGAAAAAGTCGTTGTGCGCGTTGAAGAAGAAGCTGAGCCGCGGACCGAAATCGTCCACCTCGAGTCCGCGCCGACGCGCCCATTCCACGTACTCAATGCCGTCGTACAGAGTGAACGCGAGTTCTTGAAGGGCCGTCGAACCGGCTTCACGAATGTGGTAGCCGCTGATCGAAATCGTGTTGAAGCGGGGGGTGAACTTCGATCCGAACTCGAACGTGTCGATTACCAGCCGCATCGACGGCGCCGGTGGGTAGATATATTCCTTCTGCGCGATGTATTCCTTGAGAATATCGTTCTGGATCGTGCCGGAAATCCTTTTCCAGTCCGCGCCCTGTTTCTCCGCCACCACCAGATACATGGCCCACAGCACCGACGCGGGCGAGTTGATGGTCATCGAGACTGTTGTCTTTTCCAGGTCGATGCCGCCGAAGAGAATTTCCATGTCTTCCAGCGAATCGATGGCCACGCCGCATTTGCCCACTTCGCCTTCGCTGGCCGGGTGATCGGAGTCGTAGCCCATCAGCGTGGGCAAGTCAAAAGCGACGGAAAGACCACCGCCACCGTGCTCGAGCAAATATTTGTAGCGTTGGTTGGTCTCTTCGGGCGACGCAAAGCCGGAGAACTGCCGCATAGTGTAGAGTTTGCCGCGATATCCCGTCGCATGAATGCCGCGGGTGAACGGAGGAGTGCCGGGATATCCGAGATATTGTTCTTCGCTCCAGTCCTCGGGGAGATCGGCCTGCGTGTAGAGGCGGCGAATGGGGACGCCGGAAATGGTGGTGAAGCGGGCGTGCCCGTGGTCGTCGAGATTAACGCCGGTGGGCGCGCCAATCGGCCGTTCGGGGGATTTTTCGAGGGTGGGCGCGAGAGTTTTCTCTGCCCACTTCTTCTCGGCAGCGGAGGGATGGCGGTTTTCAAAAACATCGGCGACGGGATTTTCGGCAACTTGCGGCTTGGACCGCTTCTTCTCAGACATGAGGACCCCAGCGTTCTCTTGTGATGATAGGGAAGCACGCGCCGGTGGGCAAGTTGCGTGGAGTACGTTACGAACGACCAGTCGGTCTGTCGCTGTACCACTATGGCGGCGGCTTTCGGCCCAGTTCCCACGCCTTGGCGTATTTCCACGAGACGTAGCCGGCGTGGTAGAGGTGCAACAAAAGGCCTTCGCGGCCGTCGAGGAATCCGAGACGGAAGAAGTAGTTGTAGACGAACGTCACCATCGGGCGCAGGACGATGTTGATGACGCTGAAGCTGCGGTGCCCCTTGGCAACGGCCAGTTGGGCGCCGAGTGACGAATAGCGATTCATGTGGCCGAGGTAGAGGGTGAGGTTGGGATAGGTGTAATGCACGAGCGCGTTCTTGAACTGGCGTGTCGTCTGCGACGCTTCTCCCGGTAAGCTCGGCTTCATTTCGCAGCGGTCGTGGGGATCGTGGCCGGTTACGAATCCTTGGCCGCGGCGGAAGAGGCGCAGTTTGGGGTCGGGATAAAAACCGCCGTGGCGTATCCAGCGGCCAAGGAAGAGATTCTTACGCGGGAGCCAATAGCCGTTCATGGCGTCTGGGGCGGTGATCGCGGCGCGAATTTCTTCAGCCAGTCCCGGACTGACCTCTTCGTCGGCATCGAGCAGCAGCACCCAGTCTTTCGTGCAAAGGTCGATGGCATACTGCTTCTGAGCGACGTAACCGCGCCACGGTTCGACCATGACTCGCGCTCCCTGCGCGTGCGCGATCTCGCAGGTACGATCTTTCGAGCCGGAGTCGACGAGCACAATTTCATCCGCCCAGCGAACACTGGCCAGAGTGCGGCCGATGTTCGCTTCTTCGTCCATCGCCACGATGGCCACGGAAATGGTCATTCAGCAACGCCTCGTGTCGTGCGACTGCCAGCTTCGCACAACAAGAACACCAACAGGATAACCAACTCAGGTTCAATCGGATGGCGGTAGCGGGCGTGGGGGTAGACGAAGTAATAGACCGTCGGATAAGTCACGACGAGCCCGGCGAAAAGCCACGCTCCTGGCCTCTTCTGCCGCAGCGCGCGGATTAGGCCCCAGATTGCGAGTACCGACGATGCCAGGAAAAGCGAGCTGCGAAAGTCCCACGGAACAGTGCTGTCCGTGGGTCTGGGCACGCCGTTCCAGTAATAAAGAAACCGCTTCAAGCTGATAATTGCGAATCGGCGCGGATTCGTGCGGATCCAATCGAACGCCAGCCGCCTGCAGTCGGCCTCATACGCAATTTCGCCGAGACGCTCAAACTTCTCAAGCTCGGGCTTGTTGAGGTTGGGCTGCAGGGTAGCGATCAGCATGCCGTCGGCAAACTTATTATTGCCGAGACGCAACTGCAGTCCGAAATCGTCGCGTATAAATACAAACCGGCCGAAAGCCTCGTAGTTGCGCACCAGCCACGGGGAAAGAACAAGAAAGAATACGAATGAGGAAAGCCCAACGCCAGCCAGCGACGGCAGACCTTGCCGGTATCTTTGCCGCCACACCCACAAACCGCAGAATGGCAGAAAAGACAGCATCGTAGGATTGGCCAGCGCCCCCACGCCCCACAGTGCTCCGAATAGCGTCCATCCCCGCCAGCCCGGCCAATGCTCCATTTCGAGCGCCACGAGAAAGATCAACGCCAGCATTAGCGGAGTGAATGTCGTATCCCATATCCAATGAATCGACCAGTACCAGACATATGGATTCAGCGCCCAGGCCCGCGCCGACCAGATGGCGACACGCGGGCCGAAAGTTCTGTGCGCGATCAGATACACCGGGATCGTGGTGAGCGCAGCGAGCAGGCTGTTGATCGACAGCAGAACCCACGCTGAGGCGTAGGTGTAGACGCCGAAAAGCTTGAAGACTCCGCCGATCAGAAAGGGATAAAGTGGAGGCTCCCACGCGCTGGGGCCGGTGTTTCCTCCGTAGGGATTGCTGAAACCGTGCCCCAGGGCAATCGACCGGCCCACGCGGCCCATCTCAAAGCCGAAGCCGAAGTTATCTTCTCCGGGGCGAGTGTGGTACTGGCGGAAAACTCCGATCGCCCCCACCTGCAAAACAAACGAGAGCAACACCATCCACAACACAGACCGCGGGATGGCAGGCTGGCTCGGCTGTTGCATCACGGGCGAGTTTATCAGGTCTTCGGCGAGACTGAAGCAATAGGGCGAGACGCATCGAGCGGGAACTATTTGAGCGGACCCGGTGTCCATTCAGTAGAAAAACAATCCACAATCAACCTATGTCCCGGAGGGAGCTTATGTTTTCCACACGATCCATCCCCCATGCCGTTCTGATCATTTACGTCGTCGCTACTTTGAGCTTCGCGCAAGGGCAAACCGGTCCATCGAACAGCAAGCCCGAAGACCAAGTGAGGCAACTGGAGCGCGATTGGCTGGCTGCGGACGCCAAAGGCGACGTCGCTTCGTTAGGCCGGATAATCTCCGACGATTTCATCGGTAGCAACTTCGAAGGGCAGGTGCTTAATAAACATGACATCGTTCCAGAACACGCCGGTCCGGGCGGTTTCGCGGGAGCGACGGTGGGCGATACGAATATCCGACTCTTTGGTGATACCGCCGTCCTGATGGGCGTGATCAACACTGGCGTCGCGCCACCGAAGCAGATCCACGTGACCTTGGTTGTACAGAAAAGACAGCAGGGCTGGCAGATGATTGCTGCGGAACTGACTCACGCGCAGTGACCGTGCGCATCTTCGCCTTCATTCCATCGGGATGTTTCTGTGATTGCCGCGGGGACTAGCTCGCGTTGGTGTTGTCGGAGACTCGGATCGAGAAGTTGACCGTGATTCTGGCCTTGGTTTCGACCGGCTGTCCATTTTGGAGATAGGGTTTGAAGTGCCATTCGCGCACAGCTTGCTGCGCCGCTGCAGACAGGATGGCTGGGCCGCTGAGAACGCGCAGGTTTTCGATGGTGCCGTCGGTGCCGACCAGCGCCTGCAACACTACTGAACCTTGCACACGCATGTGCTGTCCCAGCAATGGATAGGTCGTTTCGACCGTTTGCCGCAATTCAGGAACGGTCCCGGAAGAAAGACGTTCGTTCTCGGCCGCGTTGGCAGCCACCGTGACCGACGAGCGGCGGCTTGAATCGCTGGGGATCTCCACTTTGGTGACGTTGCTTCCGGGATGAACGATGCGGTGCGTGTCGCCCGCAACCACTTCGACATCCAGCGGAGGAAGGACAACCCGGTTGGTGGCAACAACCGGCGAGGCTGGATTGGCGGAGGCTGGGTTAGCGGAGACTGGGCTAGAATCGCCTTTGTGGGGTGAATCGGTTGCAGACGTGGTGGAAGTCTTCGGAACCACGTAGCTCTTTGCGGTAGCAGGGCGTGCCACGGGGGACTGGGGGGCCTGGGCGGGCACCACAGCCGAGTCTGATCTCGGGGTGCTTTCCGAGCCCGCGTTCGATTCAGAAGCTTCGTCCGACCCGAACCAGAAGTCGCGGTCCTTCACGATGACCACGGTGAGGGCAATCAGCAGGAGACTGAGCGCGATCAGCAACCGGACGGTTTGCCCATTGGCCAACCAGGCTTGCGGTCCGACCAACTCCGTCCTTGGATTCGTTCCCATTTCGTATCTCTTGCCTTGTGAACTAGCCTTCAAATAAGGTTGCCGATCACCAGGCACCTGTATCTTCACGCGGTGAGCGCCTAATAGCAATGGCACGATCCGGGAGCAGGTGGCCCGAGAGTGCTATATGAGTGACTTGGGAGGCGCCGGGACGACCAAGGTGGCCGTCGCCACGTGACCAGTCGTGAGGTCTACGGTTCGCCGGCCGGCGGCTGCTGCGCCGGAGGGGCGGGTTCGCCTTCAGCAGGAGCTTCTTGCCGCGGAACCACGTAGGGAACTTTGGGCAGGCGCGTGACTTGGCCTCGGGTGGCGTCGGCGACATCAATGCCGGAGTGATCGAGCAACAGTCCGGTGGCACGGTCGAGCTCGATACGCGACTTCTCATAGGCAGCTTTGGCTGAAACCAGATTCGATTCGGAAGTGGTTAAGACGGACGCATCCTGCAGGATCGCGGTGGTGGTGGTGAGTCCGACCTTTAGTTTCTGCTGATCGGCATCGAGCGTCTGGCGCGCAAAGTCGACGGCATACTGGGCTGCCTGCACGGAGGCCCGATTTTGCCTCACATCAAATTGCGCGTTGCGCACTTCGATGCGCACCTGATTTTCAAGCTGGTGCAGGCGCACCTGCGCCTGGCGGTATTCCAGTTCGGCGCGCACCTGGTTGGCCTGCGCTTCGCGATTGCGCAATGGAATGTTCAGCGTCAAGCCAATGCCTTTGTCGGGAGCAGTGGAGTTGACGAGCTGGTTCAGCGTTCCGCCGTAGCCGACCGTGATTGCGGTTTGAAACGGCGGCGGATTTTCGCCTGGTGTGTAGCAATACTTAGCGCCGGGACTGGCTGAACATGAAGGAACGAGCGGATTGATGTTGCCTCCCACTCCGGAGCCGCCATAATATGCGAAGGCATCGAGCGTGGGCAGCATGGCGTTGCGGACGGCTTTGCTGCTGAGGTCGCGGGAATTGAGATCGATGCGCGACTCGACGAGTTCAGCGCGATGGTTGAGAGCTTCATTGATCATGTCTTGCGCGGGAACGACGGCTTCCTCCTGCGGAATCTGCATGGTGGAGGTGGGAATCACGTCGGCTTCGGCCAGCACGGGATCTTCGATGCTGCGGCTGATCGCGTTCTTCATCAGCAACTGTTCAAGCTGCAGGTTGTTCTGCGCCAGGATCAAGTTCTGCTCGTCCGTTGAGACCGTGCTCTGCGCGCTCACCACCTGAATCGGCGGCACTGTCCCGACTTTTGCCTGCTGTTTGGTATCAGTCAGCGCTTTCTGCGCATAGGTAAGAGCTTCCTGCTGCACCCGCACATTTTCGTAGGCATACACCAGGTCCCAATAGATATTTTCGATCTGATCGACGGTGGTGATGATTTGCAGGCGAAAAGCGACGTCGGAGATTTCACGATTGTTCTTGGCGATGCGGATGAAGCGCAGGTTGGGAAGCGACCCGAAACCCTGCAGCAGGTTCTGCGTGATCTTGAATTGGAAATTCGAACTCAAGTCCGGAGTCAGCAGGGTGGTGGGGTTGTTGGAAGTGATGTGGGTATTGTTAAAGCCGGCGGTAATGCTTGTGCCCCACTGGAAACCCTGGGTGTAGGCGAAGTTGGCCGTGTACGTGTTTTGGGCAACGACCGGAACGGGGCTAAAGACGCTGACGGACTCAGTATCGTTCTTGTCGAGCTGCAGCGTGCTGGTGATGATCGGGTCGAAACTGGTGATGGTTGAGCCAATGCCGAGAGTGGAGCTGACCAGGCCGTTGGTGCCCGTGCCCACGCCGCTGGGGGCGACGGTGGTTCCTCCGGTGCCCGAGCCAACCGTTCCACCGAGCCCGCCCACGCCGCCGCCCGGAGTGTTCTGCACGATGCCGGCGTTGACGCCCAGAATGTTTGCGCCCGACTTGGCGCGCAGGTAGTCGGTATCGGCAATGTTCAGATTGTAGCGGGCAATGTCGATATCCAGGTTATTCTCTAACGCGAGTGCAACCGCGTCGTCAATCGAAAGATAGATTTTGCCGTTGTGCAGCAGGGAGTCGATCCGCGGCGAATTGCTCAGGTTCGGCTGCGCTACCTGCTGCCCCCGGTAGGGCTGCAGAAAATGAGGGAAGGCTGGGCGCGGCTTGGAATAATCCTGCAAATGAACCGCCTGCGGCTGAGCGGGAACCGGCGCGGCCTGAGGCGTTGGGGCCGCTGGGACGTCCTGCGCGCGTAATCGCGGCGACAACTGCGTGCAGCCGAGGACGGCAAAGGCCGTCACCATTAACAGCTGCGTGAGGCGCCGGTGGGCCGCGGTCTTTCGGGGCGAAGGCAAAGACAAAGACATGGTTCGTCTCCTTGACTAGTACGCTGGTGCATCGTCTTGAAAGTAGTAGATCGATTTTGAAAGTTGGATACGGAAAACATAGAAGCTTCACTCCATCTTAGCGGGGTGGAGCGAGAGAATCGGGCGCTGATGGTAAAGAATATTGTAAAGAATTGTGAGAAGCAGCGCGCAGGCAGGAGTGCGTTGCAGCGCCGGCATCCACACAGACGGCGGCGCTGCATACGCGCGACGGTGTTACTGCTGTTGCGGCGCCGGCGGGGCCACGGTCTGTAATTCTTTGCGCGGCGCGATGTCGGGCACGTTGGGCATGCGCGTGACCTGACCCTTGGCAGCGTCGTTGATGCTGATGCCAGCATGGTCGAGCGTGATGCCCGTCGCGCGGTCGAGTTCTATGCGCGACTTCTCGTAAGCCGCCATGGCCGACATCAAGGTGGATTCCGACGTGGCCAGCGCGCTCTGGGTCTGCAGGACCAACGTTGTGGTCGAGGTGCCGAACTGATATTTCTTTTGTTCAGCGTCCAGCGACTGTCTGGCGTAATCCACCGCGGCTTGCGCTGAGGCTACGCTGGCGCGGTTCTGTTCGACTCCGAACTGGGCGTTGCGGACTTCGATGCTGATCTGGTTTTCGATCTGCTGCAGCCGCATCTGCGCTTGCTGGTATTCCAGCTCTGAGCGAATCTGCGTTGCCTGCGCCGCGCGGTTACGCAACGGAATGTTTAGCTGCAGGCCGACGCCTTTGTCAGAACCGGTGGAGTTGATGAGTTCATTGAGGGTGCCATTGTAGCTCGTAGACGGCGCGATGGGGATAAAGGTCTGGCCTCCGGCGGCTTGATTTGGCCCAGCGCAAAATCCTTCGGCCTGCTCGGCAACGGGCTGATTCACACACAGATTGGTTGGGTTTTGCAAGCCGCCCAATCCCGTGCCACCGTAGTAGGCGAAAAGGTCCAGCGTAGGCAGCAGGGCACTGCGCACCGCTTTATTGCTGATCTCGGAGCTATTGAGCTGAATGCGCTGTTCCACCAGATCGGCGCGATGATGAAGAGCATCCGCGATCAGATCCTGCGTGGGCTGAATGGGCTCATTCGCCGGAAGTTCCATGGTCGATGTGGGGATCACTTCGGCTCCCGCGAGAGTCTGATCGCGCAGGGTGCGGCTGAGCGCGTTCTTCATAAGCAATTGCTCCAACTGCAGGTTGGTCAGCGCAATCGTCAAGGCTTGCTGGTCCTGAGCCACGGTGCTCTGTGCGCGGACGACCTCTATGGGAGCCAGGCTGCCAATCTCCACTTGCTTCTTGGTGTCGGAAAGCGTCTTCTGGGCGAAAGCCAGCGATTCTTTCTGCACCCGGGCATTTTCATAGGCGTAAACCAGATCCCAGTACATGGACTGAATCTGGTTGACCGTGGTGATGACTTGCAGCCGGAACGCCACGTCGGAAAGTTCACGATTGTTCTTGGCAATGCTGATGAAACGATTGTTGGCAGCCAGGCCGAATCCCTGCAGCAGATGTTGCGTAAGTTGGAACTTGAAGCTGGAGTTCAGCTGTGGACTCAGAGTGGTGAAAGGTGCGTCCCCGGTCGCGATGCGGGTGTTGTTGAAGCCGACCAAGAGATTCGTTCCCCAGGAGAAGCCCTGGGTATAGGCGAAACTCCCGGTGGTGGTGTTCTGAGCCGACTCGGGAGTGAAGGTGCTGGCGGGGAGGATATGAAAACGGTCCTCTTGGAGCGTGCCGGTGAGAACTGGATCGAAGCTAGTGATGAGCGGTCCAAGACCGAGGGTGGAGCCGACCAGCCCACCTGCGCCAGCGCCTGCGCCGCCCGCGCCAAGGCTGGTGCCACCCGTGCCGGAGCCGACTTGGCCGCCCAGACCTCCGACGCCGCCGCCGGGAGTGTTTTGCACGATGCCGGTATTAATGCCGAGGGTCGCGGCGCCCGCTTTGGCGCGCAACACATCCGTGTCGGCGATGTTCAGATTGTAGCGGGCGATGGCGATATCCAGGTTGTTCTCGAGCGCAAGAGCAATTGCATCGTTCAGCGACAGGTAAAGCTTGCCGTCGTGCATGAGTTGGTCGATGCGCGCGGTGTTGGCCAGGTTCGGCGCTGACAAGTGCCGCGCCGTGTAAGGCCCGACCGGGTTGGGAAAATGCGATACCGGCTTGGAATAATTCAGCACCGGAAGCGGCCGCGTCTCCGGTGTGTTTTGCGGGACAGGCGCGGCCGGGGCGTCCTGGCCCCAACCAGCGATGGCCAGCATTCCAAATAGGACAGCGGCGGTGGTCAGCCGGACGGTCGAGTTTAAGCGTGCGAAAGGCATCTACTCATCTCCATTGATTAAAACCAATTGGTTAAAACGAGTTCGCGTTAAGTTCATTACGGCCCTGTGACATGAAAACCCGGTTGCAGCGTGAGCCAGCCCGATTGACCCCCAAAATGGAAGTCCTACTCAGATCTTGGTACGCAACCGGAGGCATCGGAGTTCCTGAAATGCACATGAAAACGCGAGCGAGACGAAAGTTTGGTGAAAGTCAACAGTATATCTGACGCCGCGTATTCTCTTCCGAGCGCTCCTGGCGGCGCGCCCCGGGAGTGTTGAAACTGATAAAGTGCTGGCGATGGCCAAGTGCCTCCCTGAGGAGCGAATCACGCCGTTGGACGCAAGAACCTGACGCATGAAGTCGTTTGGATGAACCGGCTCGGGCACGGGACTCGAAACATCGCATGCGCAATCTCAAACTGATTCTCTCCTATGACGGATCGGAATTCGCGGGCTGGCAGGTGCAGCCCGATGAAGTCACGATCCAGGGCACGCTCGCCTCAGCCATTGGACGAATCACAGGCGAAAAAGTATTGCCCCAGGGTTCAGGCAGAACCGATGCGGAAGTGCACGCGCTCGCGCAAGTGGTGACATTTGTCACGGAGTCGTCGGTCCCTGCGGCGAATTTCGTGAAGGCATTGAACGATATCTTGCCGGCCTCGGTTCGGGTTCTGGAGGTGGAAGAGGTTGCGCCGGATTTTCACGCGCGCAAGTCGGCGCGAGGGAAGACTTATCGCTACCGGATTTGTCGCGCCGCGATCTGTCCGCCGTTTCTGGCGAGGTATGTGTGGCATTATCCGTATCCCTTGGATGAGCCCGCGATTGTAGAGGCAGCAGGACTGGTGGAGGGCGAGCACGATTTCACGTCATTTGCTGCGGTGGATCCGGAACGTAGCGCAGGCGTCGGGGCGAAGCCGGAGGGTAGCGCTGGCGTCCCGCCGGCTTCGAACGTCCGGCGGATCTTTTCTTCACGCTGGGAACGCGAGGGAGACGAGTTTATCTACACGGTGAAAGGATCAGGCTTTCTGCACCACATGGTTCGCAACCTGGTGGGAACGTTTATTCTGGTAGGCAAAGGAACGCTGGTGGCCGAGGATGTCACGCGGATTCTCGAGGCGCGCAACCGCTCGGCCGCCGGGGCGACGGCGCCGGCTAGCGGCTTGTATTTACTGAATGTGGAGTACTGAATTTGGCCACTGATCTACACATCGGGGCGCGCAAAATCTCGTCGATGAATCCGGCGACGGGCGAGCTTCTGTGCGAGTTGGAATGCGCGAACGAAAATGAAGTTCAGGCGGTGGTGGCGCGGGCTTGCTCGGCGCAGGCAGCGTGGGCCGGGAGCGGCGTGCGCAGGCGGGTTGCTGTGCTGCGCGAGTTTCAGCGCAGGTTGCTCGAGAAGAAATCAGAAATCGCCGAAGCCATCACCCGCGAGGCAGGCAAGCCTGTGGCCGAAGCTCTGACCACGGAAGTGCTGGTCGTGCTCGATGCGGCGCGGTTCCTCATCGAGAACGCCTGGCGCCTGCTGCGTGATGAACCTCTTCCGCATGGAAGTCTCGCCACCAAGCTCAAGCGGGGCCGGCTGCTGCGCGAGCCTTATGGCGTGGTCGGCATCATTTCGCCATGGAACTATCCGTTTTCCATTCCCGCGACCGAGACGCTCGCGGCGCTGGTGGCGGGGAATGCGGTGGTGCTGAAACCCTCAGAATTTACCACTCTGGTGGCGCAGGAGCTAGCGTCGCTGCTGCACTCGGCGGGCGTGCCGCGGGATATTTTCCAGGTTCTGGTGGGCGATGGCTCAACCGGCGCGGCTCTGATTCATGCACGGGGTCCTGGAATTGACAAGCTAGTCTTCACGGGGAGCGTGGCTACGGGCAAGCGAATCGCGGCGGCTGCGGCGGAACGCCTGCTTCCTATGGTGTTGGAACTGGGCGGCAAAGATCCCGTGCTGGTGCTCGACGATGCCGATGTCGACGTGGCTTCGAGCGCGGCAGTGTGGGGAGCGTTCGTGAACGCGGGTCAGACCTGCTTGTCGGTGGAACGCTGTTACGTGCATCGCAGCCGGTATGAAGAATTTCTCTGGGCCTGCGTTGAGAAGACAGACAGGCTGCGCGTGGGGCGCGGACTGGACCGCGAGACCGATGTGGGACCGATGATCCACGAGCGCCAGTTGCAGATTGTGGAGGCACACGTGGAAGATGCCGTGGCGCGCGGGGCAAGGGTTTTGGCCGGAGGATCGCGCGTCCCGGGGCTGGGGAAGAATTTTTATATGCCGACGGTGCTGGCCGATGTGACGCATGAAATGCGCATCATGCGCGAGGAGACATTCGGCCCGGTGCTTCCGGTGATGGCATTCGACAGCGATGAGGAAGCGGTACGACTGGCCAACGACTCGGAATTCGGTCTGGCAGCGAGTGTATGGACTGGCAACCGGGAACGCGGAGAGCGTCTGGCGCGAAGCATTCATGCTGGTACGGTGATGGTCAACGATGCGATTTCGTGTTTCGGCATCAGCGAGGCGCCGCATGGCGGTGTAAAGTCGAGCGGCCTCGGCCGCACTCACGGACGCTTTGGGCTGGAAGAGATGGTCCAATTGAAGTATCTGGATTTGGACCTTGCGCCGGGAATGAAGAAAGTCTGGTGGTACGGCTACGGCGCGGCTTTCGCCGGGCAAATGGAAGGGTTTTTAGATTTCCAGTTTGCCCGAGGGTTAGCGAAACGCTTGCGCGGGGCACTGCGAGCGGCAGGTGTGGTGGTGCGCAAGAAACTGTGAGTTGCAGTACCGAGTTGCGAGTACCGAGCAGGACCGAGATTCCTCGGCCCCTGGTTTTCGCTCGGGGGTCGGAATGACAAAGGATTTTGCTGAGAACTGAGAACTGAGAACTGAGAACTGAAAGGTCGCCATGGACGATTCTTCAGCTTCAGATCCCAAACGCGAACTGCTGCGTCACTCCCTGGCTACGCTGGCTTATCGCGGAGGCAAGGCCGTCCGCAACGCATCCGAGGGGTTCGCCGTGTTTCAAGCCAACGAGAGCGTGCGCACGCCGGGACAGATTCTTACGCACCTTGGCGACCTGATGGATTGGGCGCTTTCGATGGCCAATGGAAAACGCGAATGGCATGACTCCAAGCCGCTACCGTGGGAAAAGGAGGTCGAGCGCTTCTTTGCGGCTCTGAAGAAGTTCGACGATTTCCTGGCTTCGAGTGAGCCCCTGCAGGCTCCGCCGGAGAAACTCTTTCAGGGACCGATTGCCGACGCGCTCACCCACGTGGGCCAGATCGCCATCCTGCGGCGACTGGCGGGAGATCCCGTGAAGGGCGAGAACTACTACAAAGCTGAGATCGTGACGGGACGCGTGGGCGCCGAGCAGGCCAAGCCAAAGCTGGAGTTTTGAAGGCATCTTCCGTGCGCTACTTCGAGCGATTCCGGTAGAGCGTCGCGTCCACCTGGCGGGTCATGGCTTCCACGTTCAAGCTGATTCCCATGAACGACGCAAGTTTCTTCCCAATGTCTTCTGTATCGCGCAGCACATCGTGATACGAAACGCGCAAGGTCTTTACATAGGACTTGTTGTCGAGCCAGGCGTTGACTGCGCGCAGGTTCTTCTCGAATGCTCCAGCGATCACGGAAGGGTCGGCGCCTGGTTTAGCGGTTCCCCGATGATGCAACATCACCTCCTGCGAGGCCAGCACTTCCGCGAGCGGCCTTTGCATGAAGACGACGCGGTATTCGTGACCCTCGGGCAGCGAAAGCAGCAGGAGCGAGATTACCTTCACGGCTTTGCCCTCCGCTTCGGCAATGCAGGCCGGGTCTTTCGGAAGTTGCTTGATGCGCTCCCATTCGAGATAGCCCCGCGGATTGTCCACGTCAGCCTGGCGTTCGCCATCGGAGAGGATGGGCATTCCGCCGGCGGCCAGCATTTGCATCATCAGCGACGTTCCCGAACGAGGCAGGCCCGAAACAATTGTGATCATCCGTTTCCTTACTTGATTCCCGAGCCCTGATCTTTTAGCGGCACTTCTGCGCGGTAAATGGCCTGCCAGTGGCCGGATTTGAAGATGTAGACGGAACTGCCGTTGATGTGCACCGGCGCCTTTTCTCCGTTACACGTGGCATACTGCTCGGCTTTGTAGGTAAGCAGGTAGGCACCGGTGGCGAGCGGGAGCGCTCCGAAATCGGAGAGGCCGTAACCTTCCACAGTGCAGGTTTTCGCGGAAGCTTGCTGCTCGGCGAGTTGCTGGTCGCGGGAGAAAGTGCCGCGATCACTCCAGAAGATTCCGTTCTCCGGCATGTGCTCGCGGAAGTAGGCCTGATCGTTGGTCTTCCAGGCTTCGAAGAAGCCGGTCTCGGTGCGCACCAGTTCCAGTTGCACGTTACGAACATCGTTGCCGGCATCATTCTTGCGCGGCGTCTGGGCGCTGGTTGCGCCGAGCAGAAGCGCGAGCGGGAGAAGAATTGCCCCGCCCGTCAGAAAAGTCTTTTTCGCGGGAAAAGGTTCTTGATTCATAGCATGCTCATTCAGTACGGCCACACAGGGGTGCAACCGCAGGCCTAGGATACGATATTGCGGGCTTTGGCCTCGCGTTTCTCCTTCGAGTACAATGACCTTCGTAAGGCCGAATCCGGCGGCGCAAGCGCCGCGCGAACGAGGGTAAGTCCTTTGGCGACTGGCGAAATTGCACTTTCGGGAACGCAAACTCCTCCCCAGCTTCCCCATCACAAGGTCAAGATCAAAAAGGCCGGGCAGCGCGCCTGCAACGAGAAGAATGAGAAAGGCAAGTTCTGCGGTGGTCATTTGAAGCGCTGGTTCTACTCCGAAGATGTAATCGAGCAAGCGTGCGGCGACGCTGAAAAAGCCTGGGGACCGGATGCCGAAGTCTACCGCTGCGAACATTGCCAAACGCTCTATTTGCCGAATCCCGCGGAAGCCAAGGTGAACGTTGCCGGGCAGGGAATGATTTCGGTATTCGGGTTGACGTTGCCGCCGAAGGAGAAGTAGTTGCGAGTACCGAGTACCGAGCCATTGAGAAGCGGTTTCGCTAGGTACTAGGTACCAGGTACTTGGTTCTCGCTCATGAACACTTCCGAACTCATCTACGACTGGAACAAGAATCATCCGCCGGGATTAAAGCCGGTGGGGCCTGTGCTGCTCAACGATGAGAGCTTGCGTGATGGGCTGCAGTCGCCTTCGGTGCGCGATCCTTCGATTCCCGAGAAGCTTGAAATTCTTCATCTGATGGAGGCGCTGGGGATCGACTCGCTCGATCTTGGATTGCCGGGTGCGGGAGCGCGCGCGGTGGAACATGTTACGGCGCTGGCACGGGAGATCGTCGCGCACAAGATGAAGATTCGCGCCAACTGCGCGGCGCGGACGCATGAAAACGATATTCGCCCGATTGCAGAGATCGTGCAGAAGACCGGCCTGTCGATCGAGGCCGCGACGTTCATTGGATCGAGTCCCATTCGGAGATTTACTGAAGGATGGTCCGACGATTTTCTTTTGCAGACAACCGAAAAGGCCGTCAAGTATACGGTTTCGCTGGGCCTCGACTCGATGTACGTCACAGAGGACACGTCGCGGTGCGATCCGGAGACGGTGAAGCGGCTCTACTCGACGGCTATTAATTGTGGCGCGCGCGCTATCGTGATCTGCGACACCGCCGGGCACGCCACGCCTATAGGCGCGCTGGCGCTGGTCAAGTTTGTGATTGAGGAAGTGGTGAAACCTTCCGGCGAGAAGGTTCGCGTGGACTGGCACGGGCACAGTGATCGCGGGCTGGCCATCGCCAACTCGATGGCGGCGCTTATGGCTGGGGCGCATTGCGTGCATGGTTGTGCCATCGGGATTGGCGAGCGCGTGGGCAATACCCAGATGGACCAGATGCTGGTGAATCTTAAGCTGATGGGCATTGTGCCCTGGGCCGAGCAGGACCTTACCAGGCTGAAGCAGTATTGCCGGGCGGTGTCGCGAGCTACGGGGGTGCCGATTCCGGCGAACTATCCGGTGGTGGGTGACGACGCCTTTCGCACGGCGACCGGCGTGCATGCGGCGGCTGTGATCAAGGCGTTCAAGAAAAATGACGTCGAGTTGGCCAACACTGTTTACTCGGGTGTGCCGTCTCATATGTTCGGGCTGGAGCAGATTATCGACATCGGTCCGATGAGCGGGAAGTCGAATGTGCTGTTCTGGCTGGAGCGGCGCGGCATTCCGGCGACCGACGATCTAGTGGACCGCATCTTTCAAAGAGCCAAGGCGAGTGACCACACGCTGAGCGACGCCGAAGTGGCGGAGTGCCTGCCGGCGACCGTGAAGCAAAATTGACCTCGCGCGAATCTAAGTTTTCATGCCCGATAAGATGCCCGATAAAGCTCCCGAACCTCTGCGTCATGCGATTCTCGGGGTCGGCGGCGTTGGCGGTCTGATTGGCGCTTGTCTGGCGCACTCCGGAGCTTCCGTTACGCTCGTCGTCAGGCGCGAGACGTTCGCCAATTATCCCAAGCAACTTCACCTGGAGAGTCCTTTCGGCAACTTCGTGGTTGATGTTGCGGTCGCGACCGAAGTGCCTGCGGTTGACGTGCTCTGGATTACCGTGAAGGCCACGCAGTTCGAGAGGGCGTTGACCGCTCTCAAGAATCCTGATGCAGTTCGAGCCATCGTTCCGCTGCTCAATGGCATTGATCATATTGCCGTGTTGTGTGCTCGCTACGGCGCTGAGCGTGTGATTCCGGCTACGATTGCGGTTGAGACTGAGCGGGTAAGCCCAGGGCACATCGTCCATCGATCTCCTTTTGCGCGTCTCAATCTGTTGTCTTCCGGGCGGGCTTTGCTTGGGAGCACTGTCGACCAGCTTCAGAAGATCGGCTTTGCTTGCCGCTTCATCGACGATGAGCCGACCTTGATGTGGAGCAAGCTGGTGTTTCTTGCGCCATTTGCGTTGAGCACTTCCGCTGCGAACAAGACGACCGGCGAGGTCATTGCTGATCCGGTTTGGAAGTATCAACTCGAAGCTTGCGTTCGGGAAGCCTGTGCCGTTGCCGCGGCCGAGGGTGCCAAGGTTGATCCTGAGGCGATTCTTGCCGGGATGATGGCCATGCCGGCGAACATGCGCAGCTCGATGCAGAAGGACGTTGAGCAGCACAAGACCCCGGAGCTGGATGCCATTGCTGGACCGATTCTGCGCGGCGCCCGCCGACATGGGATTGAGGTTCCGGCGACGAAGAAGCTGGTGTCTGCCGTCGAGCTGAGGGCTGGGGTGCAGAGCCGTTCGGCTTAGAGATCCAGATCAAAAAAAACACAGATCAAATCCGGCTAAAATCCCTCAAATCAATCACATAGCTAAGTCGACATCCGCTAAAATATTGTTTCTAAAGAACTTATTGGTAAAATCCTTGCAATCAATAGTTTAGCGGTCGGAATCAGCCGATGTTCGCCCAGACTACCTCCTAAACCATTGATGGTAAACAATTTACTTGTAAAATCTTGTGGGATAAGAAGTTAGGACGTTCGATTTTCAAGGAACTGAGCTCAAACAAACGTGCGGCGCTGCGTCCGCCTTGACCATGATCTCGCGGTTGAGTTCCGGAGGCAAGGTTACATGTCACACCTGGGCTGTGGAAAAATGTGGGCACCCTTCCCTCAAAGCTCGATCAACTTGTGCGGATAGTATGGATGATGGAGGCGTATGTTTACTTCGCGGCCGATTGGATTTGTGAGTAGTCCTTACAAGGACTCGGGACAGGTCCCCAAGGGACTTGGCGCTAAGCACGAGGCGGATGGTGTGCTGGCGATCCTGCCCGAGTTTGAGGTGGGGCTTACTGATATCGAGGGTTTCTCTCATCTCGTCGTGTTCTGGGAATTCGATCGATCTCGCGGATTCGAATTGCTGGGCACACCACCGCCTTCCGACAGTCGGGCGCATGGGGTGTTTGCGACACGATCGCCGCGGCGCCCGAATCCGATTGGGCTGACTATCGTTGAGCTGCTTCGGCGTGAGGGTGTCGAACTGCATGTTCGTGGGGTCGACATGCTGGATGGGACTCCTATTCTTGATATCAAGCCTTTGATGTCTGGGATTGCGGTTGAAAAGTTACGTCGGGGGTGGTTGGCGGAGGCTGAGGCACGACGCGGGTAATGGCTGAAGTCGATCCGGCGTTAGAAAAAGCCCCACCCTTCTACTTGCTCAGGGCAGGCTTTCTCGCAAAGAACGCGAGAAATGGGGCACCCACACTTGTGTTTCTCGCGCACGTGGTTACCACCCTGCGGTAACCCGCCCTTTCCCGACTAGCTAATCCCCTTTCCTTCCGGCGCGTTGTAAGATGTCGCAATACCTTCCATGCGCCCTACTCCTCCACGTGCGGACTTGCCGGACGTTGCTCCTGCGGTGCAGGAGGATGTGGCGCGGCTGGCGGCCTCGCCTGAGGTGCGGTCGGCGTTTAACTGGCTGCGGACGCAGGAGCCGCAACTGGCGCAGTGGCAGATGGAGATGGCGCGGATTCCGGCGCCTCCGTTTGGAGAGTCGGCGCGCGGGGCCTGGCTGGCGGAGCGCTTTCGGGAAGTTGGACTGGACGATGTTCGCATCGACGATGTGGGGAACGTGTTCGGCGTGCATCCGGGGTTTGGGGCGCGGTATGTCGCGCTGAGCGCTCACATTGATACCGTCTTTCCGGCTAGCACCCCGTTGAACATCCGGCAGCAGGGCAGCCGGCTGTATGGACCGGGAGTGTCCGACAACGGGGCGGGGGTGGCGGCGATGCTCGGGATTGTGGCGCTGCTGCGCGCGGTGCGCCTGCGGCACTCGTTGCCGTTTGTGTTTATCGGCAATGTAGGCGAAGAGGGTGAGGGCGATTTGCGGGGGATGCGGCACATTTTTTCCACGCCGCGGTGGAAGGATTCGATTGCTTATAGTGTGGTGCTCGACGGCGCGGGTGCGGACACGATCGTAGCCGAGGCGCTGGGCAGCCGGCGGTTTGAGGTGATTGTGCGCGGGCCGGGCGGACATTCGTGGAGCGATTTTGGCGCGCCTAATCCGATTGTGATTTTGGCGAAGGCGATCGAAACATTTACGGCGACGCCGGTGCCGACGACGCCGAAGACAACTTTCAATATTGGAGTGATTCGGGGCGGGACTTCGGTGAATTCGATTCCGGAGTCGGCGAGCATGAAGGTGGATATCCGGTCGACTTCGATGGCGGAGATGGAACGACTGGAGCAGGCGATGCGGCTGGCGCTGAATCGCGCGGTGGAAGACGAAACGATGGGGGCGGAGATGCGGTCGCACTTGCAAAAGCGGCCCTCGGGAGTGAATTGCGAGGTTGTGCCCATCGGGAACCGTCCGGCGGGGGAGTTGGCGATGGGCGCGCGGATCTTGCAGGTCATGCGGGCGGTAGATGCGCAGTTGAATAATGCGGCGCAGGTGCAGCGGGCTTCGACAGACGCGAACATTCCGCTGTCGCTGGGTCTGGAGGCGATTGCCATCGGCGGCGGCGGTTCGGGCGGCGGCGCGCACACTTTGCAGGAATGGTTCGATTCCAATGGGCGGGAGTTGGGGTTGAAGAGGATTTTATTGACGATGCTGGCGTTGGCGGGAGCGGGGATGGGGGAATGATGGGATTTGCAACCTCGGGGGCTGAAGCCCGTTGCCAAGGGAAATGTTTTTTCGCAGCGCTGAAGCGCTGCACCACCCAAAGCCTTCTTGTCCTGATCTTTATCGCCGCCCTTTCGAGCGTACGGGTGCAGGCTCAGGGTGCCGCTTCTGAGCCAGCATCGGTCAAGCCGAAGGCTGATGTGATTTACATCCACGCGAATGTTTATACGGGCGTGCCGGCCACTTCACAGTTCGGTTCGACCATGCGTGAGGAGGCTATTGCCGTGCGCGGCGACCGTATTCAGGCTGTGGGAAAGAACGTTGAGATAGAGAAACTTAAAGGGCCGCAGACGCAGGTCGTTGATTTGGGCGGGCACTTCGTCATGCCCGGATTTAATGACGCGCACCTGCACCTGGCCGATGCCGGATTGCAGAAGTTGAGTGTCGATCTAGTCGGGGTGAAGACGCTCGATGAATTCCGGAAGCGTGTGCTGGCTGGGGTGGAAAAAGCTCAGCCCGGCGAATGGATTTTGGGCGGAGGATGGGACGAGACCATGTGGCCGGTCAAGGCTTTGCCCAGCCGCTGGGATCTGGATGAGGTATCGGGCGGGCATCCAGTATTTCTGGATCGGGTGGATGGGCACCTTGCCGTGGCGAATACGCGGGCGCTGCAGTTGGCGAGCATCACACTGGCCCGCCACGATCCGCAAGGCGGCAAGATTGACCGTGACGAGAGCGGTCAACCTAATGGGATTTTGCGCGATAGCGCGCAGCAGGCGGTGCGGGCGGTGATTCCTCCGCCGACCCACGACATGCGCCGGCAGGGAATTGAGGTAGCGCTCGCGGACCTGGCTGGTCACGGTGTGACCTCGGCTCAGGATTATTCGCCGGACTGGGAGAATTTCCAGATTTACGAGGAACTTGAAAAAGAAGGCAAGCTGACGGCTCGCATTTCCGAATGGCTGCCGTTTAACGATTCGGTGGAGGAATTGAAGAAGAAGCGCGATTCGCATCCGCAGTCCGATTTGATGCTGCACACGGGGATGTTGAAGGGGTTCATGGATGGATCGCTGGGCGGGCACACGGCGGCGCTGCTGGAGCCGTATGCGGATGATCCGAAGAATTCCGGGTTGCCGCGGTACGATGCGGCGAAGCTGAACGAAATGGCGAAGGAGCGCGTGCTGGCCGGCTTCCAGCTTGGGTTGCACGCGATTGGCGACAAGGGCGTGCAGATGGCGCTCGATGCTTTTGCCGGGGCGGATAAAGCCGCGCGCGAGCAGAAGGTGAAGGCCGCCAACGGGGGCGACGATTTCCGTCTGCGGGTTGAACATGCGCAGGTTACCACGCCGGCGCAGATCGCCCGCTTCAAAGAGTTGAAGGTGATTGCCTCCATGCAGCCCAGTCATCTGCTCACGGACATGCGCTGGGCGCAGGACCGGCTGGGGCCGAAACGGGCCGCTACCTCCTATGCATGGGCGGCCTTTCTGAATAAAGGTGTGACGCTGGCTTTCGGTACGGATTATCCGGTGGAGTCCGTGTCGCCGTTCCGTGGCTTGTATGCTGCAGTCACGCGCAAGAGCGAGAATGGCAAGCAGGAATATTTTCCCGAGCAGAAGTTGACCATGGATCAGGCGATTGCGGCTTACACCACGGGCTCGGCTTTTGCGGAATTCGAGGAGAAGGAAAAAGGCAAGCTGGTGCCGGGGATGCTGGCGGATTTGGTGGTGCTCGACCGCGATGTAACGGCGGCGTCTCCGGAAAAAGTGCTGGCCACCAAGGTGCTGCGAACCGTGGTGGGCGGCAAGACGGTTTATGAGGAGAAGTGATGCGGCAGTAGACTGCGGGCTAGCTTGTAGGGGGGTCCAGCGGCTAATTGGTTTGTATGCTAATGCTTTGCTTATGGTTACTTCGTCTTTCCGCTAAAACGGAAAGCCAGGTTCGAGCGTCTAAACATATCGTGATCACGAGGTGAAATTTCGCACTGAGAGAGAGCCTCGGTGCGAGGCTGTTGGCTTGGCCAAACGGGTATAATTGAGGGTTAGCACAGATTTCGGAGGGAAGCAGGCATATGGATTCGCGGGCAATCTGGGTGCGTTTGAAGACTCATCGGTGGGTGTATTCGTTGAGTATTGTGGCTACGCTGACGCTGGGCATTTTGATCGGCACCATAGTTTCTTACGGAGTGAAAGGCAAAGAAGGGCAGAAGGGTTCCGATGCGACTCCGCTATCGGTACCGGCACCGCAGCAGCTTTCCAATGCATTTTCGCAGATTGCCAAGCAGTTGGGGCCGAGCGTGGTGAACATCAACACGGAATCGACCATCAAGACTCCGCATCGGCGCCGCGGCGCGCAGGTTCCGGATGACCCGGACAACGGTGGCGGCAATGAGATGGACGACTTTTTCAATCGCTTCTTCGGCGGGCAGGGCGGCCAGGGTGGAGACGGCGCGATTCGCGAACGATCGCTCGGTTCGGGCGTGATCGTGGATGCGAAGGGTTATATCGTCACCAACCGTCACGTGGTGGAAAAAGCGGACCGCATCCGGGTGCGGCTGCAGGACGATCCCCCCGGCGTGCAGCATGACGCCAAGGTGGTTGGAGAAGATCCGGAGACGGATCTGGCGGTCATCAAGATCGAGATGGACCGGGCTGTGCCCGCGGCCAAGCTGGGCAACTCCGATGGCATGGAAGTGGGCGATTGGGTGCTGGCGATCGGCAGTCCGTTCGGGCAGGTGGGCACCGTGACCGCCGGCATTGTTTCCGCCAAGGGTCGCGATATTGTTCCTGGCCGCCAGTTTCAGACGTTTATTCAAACCGACGCCGCGATCAACCCGGGGAATTCGGGGGGACCGCTGGTCAACATGAACGGCGAAGTCATCGGCATCAATACGGCGATTTTAAGCGAGACCAATGCTTATGCTGGAGTGGGCTTCTCGCTGCCTTCGAATACCGTGGTGCAGGTCTACAACCAGTTGATTGGGCCCGATCACCGCGTGGCGAGGGGCTCGATCGGCATCATGTTTGACTCGGTGGAGAATCCAGCGATCGCGCGAGTGTATGGCGCAGGCACCGGAGTGACCGTGTCGAGCGTGGTGGCCGGCAGTCCCGCTGACCAGGCGGGGTTGAAGGTGGGCGACACCATCACCACGGTCGACGGCCACAAAGTGACGAAGGGTGCAGAGCTGGTGGCGGAGATTGCCTCGCGCAAGCCGGGGGCCAAGGTGGCGATCAGCTTCCTGCGCAATGGCAAGGCGCAGGAGACGACTGTAACCATTGCCGACCGCGCCAAGTTGTTCGCTGCGCGCCTGGGCGAGGACCGGGAAAATGGCGACGAGAGTACGCCCAAGCAAAGCAAGCTTGGGGTCACGGTTCGCAAGCTGACGCCGGAGATGGCGGAGCGGCTGGACATGCCGGCAGGCAAAGGCGTGATCGTGCAGGACGTGAAGCCGGGGTCGTTTGCGGAAGACATCAATCTGGGCCGCGGCGACGTGATTCTCGAAGTGAACAAGCAACCGGTCAACAGCGAAGAAGATTTCGCCAAGGTGGAATCGAGCCTGAAGAGCGGACAGGATGTGGTGTGCCTGGTGCGTCCGCGAGGCTCAACCGCGACGGATGGAACCATCTTCATGGCCGGGACACTTCAGTAACAGAGAGCGGTCAGTGATTAGTGGTCAGTGGTCAGTGAATGCGGCAGAATCATTGAAAGGTTTTGGCCTGGTCACTGAACACTGGCCATTGATCTTCTCTGAGGGTTGCCTTTGGAACCTAAGCATCGCGCGAAAATGCGAAGATGGATGGGCACAGGTTGCGTTTTGGCGCTGCTGTATGCCTGCGCTTCGCCTGGAGCGGCGATGGGGCAGGCGTCTTCTACCGACGCGACGGCAATTCCAAAGACACACGCTACGGCTGCAGGGAACGGAAGTCGAGGAAGCGCGTCCTCTCAGTCGAAGCCTCATCCAGCATCGCATGGGGCAGCGAACAAACACCCGAAGCCGGGTACGACCGCGGCGGGCCACAGCAGCAAATCGAAGTACGCGAGTTCGCGCAAGGGCGGCAAACGGAAGACCGCGCGAGGCCAGCAGAAAATCGATTCCGAGCGGGCGCAGGCGATCCAGGAAGCTCTGATCCGCGAGCATTATCTGTCCGGCGACGCGGCGGGTACGTGGAATCAAGCCAGCGAAGATGCCATGCGGCGCTATCAGGCCGACCACGGCTGGCAATCGAAGACGGTACCCGACTCGCGCGCTCTGATCAGCCTGGGGCTGGGGCCGAGCCACGACCACCTGCTGAATCCGGAGAGCGCGATGACGGAGCCGGCCGCGCCGCATGCGGAATCCTTGACTCCTGCGTCGCACAGCGCCGATCCGGGAGTGCGCATGAATACGACTCCGGTTTCGCCGACGCCCGCTGCAACTCCCGCGCATGATTCGCCGGGGCCGCAGTAGTAATCCAGCTTTCGACAGTCTTCATACTCACTGCAAATAAAACGGGATTGTCATCCCTCGCTTCGCCCGGGATGGCAATATGTACGCGGATCTATTCGTAAGGAATGCTTCCTACGCCCCGGGGGTCTTGCGGTAGCTTCCCAGCACCGGCTTGGGAAAGTAGGGAAGCGGCCGGGAGTGGATGATGGCTTGGGGGTTGGCCTCGACCAGGGCTTCGGCTACTTCAGCGCCGTAGATTTCCGCGGCGGCGTCGCGAGCCGCGGAGAGCACGGGGACGCGCTTCTCGGTGTCGTGAGCATCGGTGGCCAGCACATGGACAGCGTCGTGCTCCAGCAGCCAGTGGGCGGCGCGGCGCGTACGCTCTCCCCAGAATCCGGTGAGAGCGGAAGCGGTCGTCTGGATTATGCAACCCTGCTCGGCCCACTCCACTACGCGCTGCAGGTTCTCGCGCAGAATCGGGTTACGCTCGGGATGAGTGATGATCGCGGTGATGCCGCGGTCGCCCAGCTTCAGGAAACAATCCGTGGTTTGCTGCGGAACGCTGTAATTGCTGAGTTCGACCAGCATGTAGTGCGAGCCTTCGATGGAGTAGCGCGCCGGATTGGCCAGCACATCCTGCAGATTGTCATAGGAGAGATGGAAGTCGCAGCCCAGGCTCAGGGTGAGGGCATCGCCGACGAGTTGCTGCAGATGAGCCAGGAGTCCCTGAAGATGCGCGCGGTCGTAGTGGTAGCGGTCGTTAGCGTGAGGAGTGGCGACCTGGTGAGTGATGCCGTCGGCGGCAGCCATGCGGCACATGGCGACGGAAGTCTCCCAGGACTTGGAGCCGTCGTCAACTTCCGGAAGAATGTGCGAGTGAATGTCGACCACGATTGTAGAAACCCAAGCGCGCACCGGCGGTTGCGCCCTTGATTTGATTTAAGCAGATTCGCGGGGAAAGAGAAAGTGGAAGGCTTTAACGCCGAGGATGCCGAGGACACAAGAGCGGCATTTGCCAAATCGTACGCTCCCATCTAAATTAAGTTCGCCACCTCAGTTGTGGCGCGTCAAGATTCATGCATAAGCCGACTCCGATTGCGCTGTTCACCCTTGGCGGGGTCGTGCTGTGCTGGATGGTTTTCGCGGGCATTTTCCTACTTCGCAAGAAGCCGCCGAAAGAGCCAGAAGCCAGACGCGACCGATTGTCGCTGCTGGGGATTTTTTTGCAAATGTGCGCCTACTTCCTAGTGTGGTTCCAGCCACCATGGGAGCCGTTCCTGCCGCCGGCGGCCGCACTCTCGGGTGGCGTGGGGATCGCATATTCCGTGTGCACCGTAGCCCTCGCGGTTTGCTCCGTATGGCTGGTCGCTTCCGCGGTCCGCACGCTAGGCAAACAGTGGGCGTTGGCTGCGCGGTTGGTCGAAGGCCACAAGCTGATCACGGAGGGGCCGTACCGGTTTGTACGCAATCCCATCTACACCGGGATGCTTGGCATGCTGGTGGCGACGGGGTTGGCAATGGAGCACTGGACGGCCCTGGATGTGGCTGTCGTTCTGTTCGCTGTAGGGTTGGTCATTCGGGTGCGCAGCGAGGAGAAGTTGCTCCGGGGAGCGTTTGGCAAGGAGTTCGAGGATTACGCGAAACGCGTGCCAGCGGTCTTGCCGGGAATTTTCTAACGCGATTTAAGCAAGTGCGCGGGGAAAGAGGAAGTCAAAGGCTTACACCGCCGAGGCCGCGGAGGAAAATCTGCCTGTCACTCCTGTTCTACCAGATGGTCGGAACTACGCGCGAATTGCGGATTTCGCGATCCGCGCTGATTAGCGAGAGGCCTTCGGCGAGCGCGGTGGCTCCAATGATTCGGTCTGCCGGATCCTTGGGGTAGGACTGCGGTAGCGA
This sequence comes from uncultured Acidobacteriaceae bacterium, assembly GCA_963850805.1. Classification (GTDB taxonomy): domain Bacteria; phylum Acidobacteriota; class Terriglobia; order Terriglobales; family Acidobacteriaceae; genus Sulfotelmatobacter. Next base: position 80,771 of record CAWKNF010000010.1, read on the forward strand.
GGATGAACGTACACATATACGCGCGGTGATCGGCAGAACTATAAAACGGTTTTCAACATCCGTCAGGAAAGCTTCAAGGCCAGGAATGAAGTGGACTCGTTTCTTGCGGGAGAGCAAAGTAATTTCGAGGAGCGTAATGCCGGAGACAGCCAGCCCCGCCCCTTCCTGCCTGGACTGATCGATGGCTCTCCTCGCATTCTTTGAAACCCGCGCCGGATCGAGGCCAAGCCAGATGACAACATGAGTGTCAAGCAGAATCAATAGAGATCGCCCCATTCTTCCGGGGTTAGCACGGGGGAGACTATGTCGCCCGTGATGGTGCCTTTACCTTTGAAAAATCCGAATATATCGTCCTTTTCTTTCTCGACGGGGACGAGCTTCGCCACGGGCTTGCCGCGCTTGGTGATCAGTACGGCTTGACGCTTCGATTGAACTTCATCCATGACCGCCAGACAATGGACTTTGAACGCGCCTGCCGCCATCTTTTTCACCGACGAAATCTCCCTTCGATCATGGTCATTATACCATAGTCATAAGAGCGAGAAAGGGGACAAAAGCGTTTTACCGCCAAAGTGGTGAAGACCGGCGCCCCGTTTTGGCAGAGGCGGAATAACGGGGCACCGGCGCCATGGGAGTGAGAACTATTTGCCCGGCAGGTAACTCAGATCGGGACGGAACTGAATGATATCGCTGGTCTCCTTCTCCACGGAATGGTCAATCCGATCCACGATGGAGTCTGCCTCGGCCTGGCCAAAGGCTTCTTTGAGCATGTCGCGGAAGGGCTTCACGTCCGGCTTATCCTCGAAGTCGGCCCAACTTTTGCGTGGCAGGGACAGAACGAATTCTCCAGTCTGCCCGCCATTCACCAACACATACCATGCGAAGTTGACGGGCCACTTCGTCTTCTGCGAGGCGTCGTAGACCCGGGTGATGGCGGAGCGGAAATCCGATTCCTTCCCGTAACGTACCTGGAAGATGATGATCTCCGAGAACTTGGGAGGCAGGTTGTCACCCATGGGAACGTTGCTGATCTTCGGCAGGAATTCATAGTAGCGAGTGACGACCGAGTCTACGTAGGTGCCGACGACTTTCTGGAACTCGGCGAGGTCGGCCTCGTCCGTGACTGCTGGCTTGTCGTAATCCGCCCAGTGTTGAGAGAAGCGGCCGACAAGGAACGTTCCCGTACTGTCGCCGCTAAGCGTTTCCCAAACCAATAATGGCAACGGATCGTTCTGCTGCTTGTGCCATGCGGCTTTCTGTTTGCGTCCCGCCTCGTATTGCGGAAGGGAGTTGTTCTTTACTTTCTGGAACTCGATGCTGGCCAGGGTGCCAGGCTTATCCTGGGCACTCAGCGAACAGGCTACAAACAACATGATCCCAACAGCTGACAGCAGCTGATTGCGTTTCATCGTTTCCTCTTTTCTTTTAGGTTGTTTTGGTTTCTACACTTCAAACCGCACAAGCACCCCCAAGGTCGCTTGGCTTGCGAGTCAAGTTCTAGTTCCGTGGGTGCCCGAGTGTGGATGGAAGGAACGTGAGCATCCTACACGATTTCGCGCAGGCGTAACGAAAATAGTGATTTTGGCAAGTCTTAGGGTCTCAGAAACGCAGAAGGGTTCCAGCGGTTAATCAGGATTTTCCGTAGCGCTCACGAATGAAGTCCGCGATTCCTGTGTAGGCGCTGGTCAGGGTCTTTTCATCCGGTAAGAAGACGATGCGGACGTGCTGCGTACCCGGCTTCTGGCCGAAGCCGGAGCCGTGGACCACCATGACGTGTTTCCGGCGGATTAATTCTTTGACGAACACTTCATCGCTCTCGGGGATGTCGATGCGCGGGAAGGCGTAGAAGGCGCCGCGCGGGGCGACACAGCTCACGCGCGGCGTGGACTCGCACCACTTCTGGGTGAGATCGCGGCGGGAGCGGAGTTTGCGCTGCACTTCAATGAGATGATCCTGCGGACCTTCCAGCGCGGGCTTGATGGCGTACTGCTCGGGATGGTTGGCGCAGAGGCGGGCGCGCAGCAGGCGGTGAATGCCTTCGGTGTAAGGCTTGATGGCCGCGGCGTCGCCGGAGACGATGCCCCAGCCGATGCGCCATCCGGGGACGAGATAATTTTTCGACATGCCGCCGAAGGTGATGCAGGGCACGTCGGGTGCGACCGCGGCGAAGGCTATGTGGGGGGTGTCTTCCAGAATCAGTTTGTCGTAGATTTCGTCGGAGAAGACGACGAGGTTGTTGCGACGCGCTAGTTCGGCGACTTGCTCGAGCATTTGCCGCGAGCACAGCGAGCCCGTGGGATTATTCGGGTTGATCAGCACGATGCCGCGGGTGCGTGGCGTTAACTTTCGTTCGATGTCGGCGAGTTCGGGCTGCCAAGCGTCGTCTTCGTTGAGATCATAGGCGTTGAGCGCGATGCCCAGCTTGCACAGGACTGCCGAGTAGAGCGGATAGTCGGGGCTGGGAGTGAGAATGTCTTCGCCCGGATTCACCAGCGCGCTGATGCAGAGATCGACGGTTTCGCTCACTCCGGAGGTGACGAAGACGTCGCGCACGGTGGTGATGCCTTTGCGCGCGGCCTCACCGCGAATCGCGTCGAGCGCTTCCGGGACACCCGGTGATGGCGCGTAGCCGTTCTTGCCGTCGCGCATCGCCTTGTAGACAGCTTCGATGATGTGCGGCGGGGTTTGGAAATCGAAGTTAAGCGGGTCGCCAACGTTCAGCGGAAGGACTTTGTGTCCCTGCCTTGCCACTTCGTCGGCGACGCAGGCCAGGTCTCGGATTGCATAGCGGACGTTGTCGAGGCGGCGCGCGGCGGCGATCTCACGAGTTTGGGTGGTGGGCATGATATTGGCTGCCTTGATTCTACTCAGAAGCCATGGTGTCGCCAACGGCCTTCGTTTTCGCTGAGAGACGAGGCAGAGCGAGATCAAGACATGACAAAACGTTGACAAGACGTTGACAAGCGGAGTCCGCGACAAAAGTTACAGTGATTGTAACGATTCAGAATAGGGGTTTCATAATGAAGACATCCAAGATTGTGGTTGTGACTTTCAGCCTTATGGCATTGTTTCTGCTGCTTGCGGCGCCGCGGGATTCAAACGGCTCCACAGTGGGCGTTCATGAAATTCCCGTGAAGGCGAAGAAATACGAGTTTTCTCCCAGCTCGATCCATGTGAAGAAGGGCGAGCATGTGAAGCTGCTGATCACCGCGGTCGATCATGACCACGGATTCAAGCTGCCTGCGTTCGACATCCAGGAGGACCTTAAGGAAGGCGAGACGACCACGATTGAGTTCACAGCCGACAAAGCGGGCACGTTCCGCTTTGCCTGTTCGCATGTTTGCGGATTCGGCCACCGCGGAATGAAAGCGGAACTTGTAGTAGAGGAATAGCCTCCTGCCTTCACCTGAACTTGCCAACACTTAACCACAGGGGACGCCTCGGCGTCGCTCGGGACAGGCACACAAGTACAGAGGGTCGTTCGAACAGACTGTGATGCCGTCGTCTGGGTTGCAAGCTACTCCGCTCGATCGATCTGAGCTTTCTGCAGCTTGTCTGAATAGTCGACGTAGACGGATTTCCACTCGGTGTAGAAATCGATTGCGCCGATGCCGCCTTCGCGGTGGCCGTTTCCGGTGGCTTTGGTGCCACCGAAGGGCAGGTGAACTTCGGCGCCGATGGTGGGCGCGTTAATGTAGGTGATGCCGGCGTAGAGGTCGCGGATGGCGGCGAAGGCCTTGTTCACATCTTTGGTGTAGAGCGCGGAGGAGAGTCCGTACTCGATGCCGTTGGCGATCTCGATGGCATCTTCGAGGTCATCGCAGGGGATGATTGAAACGACGGGGCCGAAGATTTCTTCCTGCGCTATGCGCATCTTCGGATCGACATCGGAGAAGACGGTTGGCTCCATGAACCAGCCGTGCTGGTATTCGCCCTTGTCAAGGCGATTGCCGCCGCAGAGCAGCTTTGCGCCCTCGCTCTGCCCGATCTCGACGTAGCTGAGGTCGGTCTGGAGCTGCTTTTCGTTGATGGCTGGACCCATCTCCGTGGTTTCATCGAGGCCGTTGCCTACCTTCAGTTTCTTGGCGCGGGCTACATATCTTTCGATGAACTCCCGGTAGACGCCTTTCTGCACGATGATGCGGCTGGTGGCGGTGCAGCGCTGGCCGGTCGTGCCGAATCCTCCCCACAGTCCGCCTTCGATAGCGAGGTCGAGGTTGGCGTCGTCGAGGACGATCATGGGATTCTTGCCGCCGAGTTCGAGGGAGCAGTGCTTGAAAGTCTTGGCGGCGATGCCGCCGATGATGCGGCCGACGGCGGATGATCCGGTGAGCGAGATGGCACGCACGTCGGCGTGCTCGGCGAGGGGCGCGCCGACTTCGGGGCCGTATCCGGCGACGATGTTGATGACACCTTTGGGCAAGCCGGCGTCGGTGAGGGCGCGGACCAGGTTAAACGTGGAGAGTGGAGTGTCCTGCGCGGGCTTGATGACGCAGGTGTTGCCGCAGACGATGGCGGGCAACAGTTTCCAGGAAGAGATTGCCATGGGGAAATTCCAGGGCGTGATCATGCCGCAGACGCCGATGGGCTGACGCACGGCCATGGCGAATTTGTTGGGCATCTCGGAGGGAACGGTTGGGCCGAAGAGGCGGCGGCCTTCGCCTGCGTTGTAGTAGGCGGCGTCGATGGCTTCCTGCACGTCGCCGCGAGTTTCGGCGAGGACCTTGCCCATTTCGCGTGTCATCTCGCGGGCGTAGTCTTCTTTGCGCTCGATGAGAATTTCGGCAGCGCGGAAGACAATCTCAGCTCTGCGCGGCGCAGGTACCAGGCGCCACTTGGCGAAGGCGCGCTTGGCGGCGTCTACGGCGGCGTCAACGTCGGCCTTGGCCGATTTCTGGAAGATGCCGACCACGTCACGGGTGTCGGCGGGATTGCGGTCTTCGAAGGTTTCTCCTGTCGAGGACTCGACCCACTCGCCATCGACGAAGTTCTTCAGAACCTTGGTTGGGTTGTGGCTCAGAGTCGCGGGGGAAGCGAGGGTGTCGGTGGCCATGATTGCTCCTTATGAATGCCTGGATATTGATGCTACAGGGGGCGGGGAAGGTGCGGCAAGGCTCGCGCTGGCACGCCGCCGTATCTAGGCTGGGGAAAGCAGGTTCCTCACCGGGCTTGGCGCCCGGTTCGGAATGACAAAGAGTTTAGGAGGTCGTTCTCCTAATCACTGGCCTGCTGACTTCGTGCCCCCTGCTGCCGTGTCGAATTCTTCTCCCAGCCAGTGTTGCAGCGCGGTCATGTTCTGCGGACGGCCCAGAAAATTCTTTACCAGGTCATTTGCCGATATCGAGCCGCCGGGCTCCAGCACTACGCGGCGATACTTCATCGGGGCTTCGCCTGCCAGCAGGTTTTGATGGTCGAACTGGAGGAAGAAATCTTCGGCGATCACTTTGTCCCACAGGTAGGTGTAATAGGCGCTGGAGTAGCCGCCGAGGTGCCCGAAGGAGGCCCACATGTGGGTGTCGGGGAGCGGAGTGAAGAGAGTGTACTTGCGGTTGGCGTCGAGGGTGACGGTGTCCAGATTTACGTCTTCGGGTTTGGTTTTGTAGATGTCGTAAGAGATTGCGGTTAACGCGGTCTGGCGCTCGGCCCAGACGCCGCGTCCGAAGGCGGCGGCACGGTTCATGCGGGCTACGAGTTCGGCGGGGATGGGTTCGCCGGTTTTGTAGTGGCGGGCGAATTTGGCTAGCACCTGCGGGCTGCGAATCCATTCTTCGAGCATCTGCGACGGGGCTTCGACGAAATCGGATTCCATGCTGATGCCGGTGATGCCAGCCCATTGCTGCTGGCCGCCGAGGATGTGGTGCATGAGGTGACCGAATTCGTGAAAGAAAGTCTGCACGTCGCCGTAGTCCATAAGACCGGCGTCGGTGGCGGTGGGCGCGGGGAAGTTGCAGACGAGAATGGCTTCGGGCAATTGCTTGCCGCGGATGCCGTCGAGCACCGGAGCCATTTCAGCGTGGCTGTACTTGCCGGAACGGGGGTGCATGTCGAGGTAGAAGCGGCCGATGGGCTGGTTGTGGTCGATGACGATCCAGGTCTCGACGGCCGGATCCCAGGAGGGCACGTTTTGTTCCTGCTGGAAGCTGACTTGGAAAAGCTCAGCCGCGGCGTCGAGGATGCCTTGCTTCACCTGCATGAAGGGGAAATAGGGGCGTACCGATTGGGAATCGAAATGGTATTTTGTGCGGCGAACTAATTCGGAGAGATAGGCTCCTTCATAGCTCCAGATTTCTTTTGCGCCGGGGTTGGTCTTCTGCTTCTCGGCCAACAGCATTTCGAATTCGCGCTCAGCCAGGGGGCGGGAAGCGTCGTGGACTTGCTGGATGAAGTCAGCGATGTTATGGCCCTTGGCAATCATCTTGTCGGCGGCGCTGTAATCGGCCCAGTTGGAATAGCCGAGGAGCGAGGCAATCTCGTAGCGCGTGTTCAGAAGGCTGGTGAGGACTTCCTGGTTCTTGGGGTAGGCACGCGTGTTGAAAGCAATAGTGACGCGGCGGCGCAGAGAATCGCTCTTTGCGAAGCTGAAGACGGGCAGGGCGTCGGGATAGTTAGTAGTGATGCGGACCTTGCCGTTAGCGCCGGGTTGATGGCGGTCGATGTAATCCTGAGGCAGGCCGTCGAGTTCTGAGGGATCGGCCTCGACCACGTTCTGACCATCGGCAATGTTGCGATCGAACATGGACTGCTCTTCGGTGGCCTGGTCGCTTAATTTCTTAAGGCGCGCGCGGGTGGCGTCATCTTTGTCGACGCCAGCGAGACGGAATTCCAGAAGCTGCCGCTGCACGTAATACTTTGTGGCGGCGTTTGCCTTTGAAAGATCGAGAGCGGCGAGGGCGTTGTAGATGTCATGGTTGAGAGCGATAGCGGTCTGGGCGGCGCTGGCCTTGGTGAGCATGGCTGTAGCGTGATCGCGAAAGGCGGCCTCAGGGTGGACCTGTTCCATGAGTCCGGCGAAATATCCTGCGGAGTTGTTTTGGCGAACGGCCTCGTCGAAGGGGATGAGGGTGTTTTCAATGGTGCGCGGGCCTTTGGCGGCGAGCAGGGTGTCGATGGCGCGCTGGCCGGCGGCCAGGCGGTCGGTCTCGATCTTTTCGAAGGCGGCTACGTCCGGCTTGGAGGCCCAGAGTGTGGGCTGGGAGACGGTTACGCGCTGGGCAGAAAGGACGGCAGCTAGAAGGAAAGGGAGACAGAACAAGATTGCCAGGCGCGCGGCGAGCAACATGAAAAAACCTCGTGGAAAACTTAGGGTGGAACGATTCGGAACCGATTTTGGGGTGCTTAGAAATTGTTGACGAGGGTGTGTTGGGATGTCAAGCCGGGCTTTGCTCCGAGCGAAGGAAAAAACCTTAACATAGGGGCACTGAGGGACACAGGGTAATGCGGAAGCCGTCCTCACATGAAGCTCCTAGCGCCAGTGTTTTACCTGCGGCCAGAGTTGGGCCAGGGTGCCGAATTTGGGGCCGCGACAGATGTTGACACCGATCTCGGTCTCGAGCGCGTAGGGATTGTCGGCGGACGTACCTACGAATTCGACGTGATCGAAGAGTTGTTCGAGGCGCGCTCTGCGGTCACCGAGGACGATCAGGCAGTTGCCGGAATAGCCGCGCGGTCCCCAGAGGAAATAGCTGCGGTCGCCGCTTAGGGCTGGAGGCAGGCCGTAGGCGCGGCCCAGGAAGTCAATTGCGCCGGCCTGGCCGTAGTCCTGGGCGAAGATGCCGCAATCTTTTCGATCTTCCGCGGGGATGCGGTTCCAGGCTTCAGCGGTTTCGGCGACGATCTCCTGCCATCCGAATTGATCGGCGTACCACTGCGGAAGTGCGGCTCGGGCGTGGTCGTGTTCCATGACGGGCAGCTTCATGGGCAGAGTTTTCGTGTAGGAGATGAATTTGTCTGGAGAAAGGACCGGAACGACGACGGGGGTAAGGTGGGCGCCGCTGGCGAGCAACACAATTACGATCACGGCCTTCAACCAGGTGCGGCCTGGGCGGTTTTTTCCCCCATATCGTTTTGCTTTCCGTCGTTTTTCCTTCGATCGCTTTTCCTTCGATCAATGGCGGACTCGATCACGACTGCGCCGGCGGCCAGCAACATGGGATACACGGGAGCGAGGTAATAGCTTTTTCCGTGAAGAAGGAAGAACACGGCGAAGCAAACCAGGTAGCACCAACCGAGGGCGCGGTAGGGCTTAAGGCGCGCTGAGAAGAGGAGTGCAAACAATCCCGTGAGCCAGATAGGCGCGGTGATGGGGTCAATCAGGAATGTCTGCTGGAGGAAAAATTGAGGGAGTGGGAGGATGACATCGCGGCCTTCGGCGCGGATGTTGCGCATCAGCTCGAGGAATGGCCAGTGGTAGTGCAGGTTCCACAGCAGGTTGGGGAGGAAGATCAGGAAGGCGGCGAGACCGCCGAGCCAGATCCAGGGATTCAGGAAGACGCGGCGCTGCGCGGTCAGCAGAAGGCCGAGGACGACGCCGAAGCCGAAGATGGCGATGGAGTACTTCTCTTCCATCCCAAGGCCGGCGATGACGCCGAACCAGAGCCAGTAGCGGGGGTTGTCACATTTGATGGCGAGGATGGCGAAGTAGGCGCAGCCCATCCAGAGGTTGGGTTCGAGGCAGTTGGTGCCGAGCAGGCTGCCGTTCGAGAGATATTGCGGCGCTATGCCGACGGTGATTGCGCTCAGGAGCAGGGCGAAACCGCGTCCGCCGAATTCGCAGGCGAGGACGGCCGTTTGCACGACGAGAAGAGAAGAAGCCAGCGCGGGAATGAAGCGAATGCTGCGGAGAGAATCTCCGAGGACGGCGCGGTTGATGTGGATGAGAAATGGGATGAGCGGCGGCTGGTCGACGTAGCCCCAGCCGAGATGATCGCCGCAAGAAATGTAATCGAACTCATCGCGAAAGTAGCCATAGCGGTTGTTGAAATAGATGTGGAAGAGGAGTTTGGCGAGAGTGATGGCCCAGATGATTGCCATGCCGCCACCAAGGGATGACGCGTGCTCATGGCTGGGAGCGGAGAGCGTAGTGGATGTGCCTGCCATCGCGAAGAAGAATAACGGAAGAGGGCGGGAATGTCAGGCGATTCGGCTGGGAAAATCCGCGCTGTAACTCTGAGCCGACCTGTTTAGTGCACTCAGCGTTCTGACTAACGTTTTGTCCGCTAGTGGGTCTAATCCCTGACCTTGGCAAACCTGTTCACGTTCTAACCGACCCGATGCATGTCCGACGACTGACACGGTGGCTCGATGTCTTCCCGGTCGGCATCTTCCTAGTCTTTATCTTTATCCTTGGAATTCACGGTGCCACGGCGGCGGATGGCGTTCGGATTCCGCGTGTGTCCAGCCCGCCGCGGCTCGAGGATTTTGCCGACATGACGCCTCGAGGCGATGCGGCGCAACTGGCGAAGGTCACAGATTTCATCCAGCTACAGCCATCTGACGGCAAGCCGGCGACTCAACACACCGATGTCTACATGGGCTATGACATGGCGAACTTATATCTTGTCTGGGTTTGCTGGGATAGCGATCCCCATGCGATTCGCGGACACATGACGCGTCGCGAAGCGGTTACTCCTCCGGATGACGACTACGTTGAGCTTACGCTCGATACGTTCCATGATCAGCGTCACGGTTTTCTCTTCGATGTGAATCCTCGCGGGGTTCAGGCGGACGCGCTGTGGTCGGAAGACAGCGGCGCCGATTATTCCTTCGATACGGTCTGGGACACGAACAGCAAGTTGACCGCGAAGGGGTATGTGATCTGGATGTCGATCCCTTTCCGCAGCATTCGTTTCCATCCAGCGAGTAAGCAGGTGTGGGGCGTAACGTTGATGCGCTACATTGCGCGCAATGATGAAGACGACTACTGGCCGCGCGTCTCCAGCCGTATTTCGGGCCGGCTTAATCAGGAAGGACTCATCACCGGCGTGGCCGACGTTTCACCCAGCCGGAACATGCAGTTCAATCCATACGGGTACCTCAGCAGTTCGCATACGGTGGACGATCGCGATCCCACTCGGCCTTTTTTTGATAACCGCGATCTTCAGGGCAAGTTCGGGCTCGATTCCAAATTCGTTTTCCATGACAGCCTGGTGCTCGATACCACGATTAATCCTGATTTCTCACAAATCGAAACCGATCAGCCGCAGAACACTGTGAACCAGCGGTTTGAGGTTTTCTTCCCGGAGAAGCGGCCTTTCTTTCTGGAAAACTCAAACTTCTTCAGCGATACGAATATTGGCGTTTATCAGACTTCGAAGGTGCTGTTTACGCGCCGCATTATCCAGCCTAGCTTTGGAGCCCGACTGACCGGTAAAGAGGGTCCGTGGAATCTTGGGTTCTTTGTTGCTGACGACCGCTCACCGGGGCTTGAGGTCCCTGACAACAGTCCGCTGAGCGGTACTCGCGCCTATTTTGCCGTGGGGCGGGTCAGTCACGATATCGGCAGGCAGAGTAGCGTAGGCGCCGTTTATGTCGATCGCGAATACGACGGGAACTTCAACCGGGTTGGCGGAATTGATGCCGGCTTCCGCCTGAGCAAGAATTGGACTTCGTGGTCTCGGAGCCTGGTCTCTTCGACCTACGCCACCAGCGACGTGGTTGCCGCGGTGAATACGGCGGCCAGCAATTCCGGTAATACGATCGCTCCGCCGGCCATCGGTTACACCTTCGGTCAGGACCACGAAGGCGTGCTCAACGGGATTGGGAGGCGCTTCCAGTATGAGTTGCAATACCAGGACATTACTCCTAATTTTCATACCGATTCCGGTTTCGTGCCGCGAACCGATATCCGCAACGTCGCCCAGTACTACCATTTTTTCTGGCGGCCAGAAGGGAAGCATCTTGTATTTCAGGGTCCCGAATTCAATACGCACGATATCTGGGATCACAGCGGAGTTGGCCTGCAGCACGCTTATAGCGGCGACTGGGTCTTTTACTTCCGGCACAATTTGTTGTTTGCTCCGATTGGTGGCTATGAAGAGGATGTCCTGCGCCCAGTTGATTTCTCCGGTTTGCCGAACGATCACAAGTATGTGCAGGATATTGGTGGCCTGGTAGTACAGGGAAGCCCCTCGCGTTTGATCACCTGGCGCACAGCGCTTATTCGCGACGGGACGGTGCTGATTGTCGTGCCCACGGGGCAACTGCCGATTACCGGCGACGAAACGGCCATTACTCACACGATGAGTCTCAAGCCCACCGGGCACCTGGAGATCGACAACACCTACATTCTTGATCGCGTGCTCAACGGCGCAGCACATCACGCCTCGTTTAACAACCACATCGCCCGCAGCCAGTGGAATTACCAATTCACCAAGGAACTTTCGCTGCGCGCCATTATCCAGTACAACGGCCTGTTGGCGAATCCCACCTACAGTTCGCTGCAAACCACAAAGAACCTGAGTTCCGACTTCCTCTTCACCTATCTCGTTCACCCTGGCACGGCGGTTTATGTCGGCTACAACAGCAACCTGGAGAACCTGATTCCCGGTCTCTGTCTGCCGGCAGCGGGACAAACCGTAGGATGCGATCCCAATCCTCCCAACGGTGTGGGCCTGATCCGCGGCAACAGGTTGATCAACGATGGCCGAGTGTTCTTTGTGAAGGTGAGTTACCTCTTCCGGCGGTGAGCCGGCGAAGAGTTTAGCCCTCAAACTCAAACGAAGGTAACGTTCCCTATTGATTACCTATTTTTGCTGCTGATGGGCTTGTGGTAACGTTGGAATTACCGCATATTCAATAGGTTTGAATAAGGTTTTTAGTCCAACGTGTCTTCGCCGACTCGCAAACCGGGAATCCACATCGCGTGGAAGACGGTCACATACCGCAGTGTGGCCCTGATGATCATTGGGGGCTTCGCTGTGGTGTTGATCGGGATACGGCTGACCTTCCCGCAATTCACGGAGAGCAGCATCAAGGCGGCGGGAAGCGTAGCCGACAAAGCGTTGGAGCGCGTGGCTGGGATGGCTCCGGCGGCGGGCCATGGCGTCTCGACGGCACAGCAGGCGCACTTTACGGCGCTCGACGGCACGGTGCGGGTGAAAAAGGGCAACGGCAATAGCTGGGTGGGCGCGGACTACAACATTCCTCTGGAGAAGGGCGATGTGGTGCAGACGGGTTCGGAAGGCATGGCGAAGGTGGTGTTCAACGACGGCACCAGCTATACCGTGAAACAGGATTCGCTGATCGTGATTGAGGAGAACTCAGCCAACGATCAGCAGCAGACCAACGTGGCAGTGGCGGTAAGCACGGGAACGGTGGATCTTTCGACCGCGACTTATTCCCAGGGGTCGAAGTCGCAGGTGATTGTGGCGGGGGCCACGGCATCGCTGGCACCGGAGTCGGCGGCGCGGGTGCACAACGATCCCAAGGCGGATCGAGCACGAGATCCTGATGAAGAAGGGCGCGGGCGAGGTTACGCGAAATGGAGAAACGGTGCAACTGGCCAACTGGGAACGAGTAAGCTTCCAGGCAGCACAGCCACACATGGAGAAAGACAAAGGGACGGGACCGCCGACGCCGATTTCTCCGGCGAATATGGCGCCGATCTTCACTTCCGGGGAAACAACCAAGGACGTGGAATTTTCCTGGACCTCCATGGCGAACGCAACTGGTTACCGGCTGCGGATCTCGAGGAACCCGTACTTTTCCTCGACCCTGGTCGACAAGAAAGTGAACACTGCGGATGTTACGGTTACAAGCCTGGGCGAAGGAGCTTACTACTGGGCAGTACAGTCGTATGACGCGACAGGGAAAGAATCGGTGGAGAGCGAGAAGAACCGCTTCACTATCATTCCCAAGGGAAAACAGACGGAATCCATTGACCTGGAACTGGATCCCTTCGTTCAGCATGGCCACATCATTGAAGTGACAGGCAAGACTCAGGTAGGAGCCCGGGTGATGGTCAATGGGCGGGAGGTCCCGATGTTTTCTACCGACGGGTCGTTCCATTACTTTACCCCGCCGTTGACGCCGGGCGAAGCGGTGATTACGGTGACGGCGCAGACGGCGCAGGGCGGAGTGAACACGCAGCAGAAGAAGATCATTATTCAGTAGTGGGGTAAGTTCAGAGTAGTGGTGAGGTTTTATAGGGAAGCGAGCCAAACGCGCGATTTATGTGTCGCAAAAAGCGCGACACATCGCGCGGCTCGCCCAGATCCTTCGGCGGGCAAAAAAACGCCCGCCTCAGGATGACAAAAGAAGGCGGAAGTGGGGTTCCGGGCAAAAGTACGAGGAACCTTCGTTTTCGGCAGGGTTGTGGAGGCTCTCATAGACTGAGGGAGGAAGCGGCCGCGCCGGGTGGGGAAAATCGGGTTCGCCCGAAAACAATGCGATCAAGGTAGATCGCGAGAAGAGTTCGTCCATGTCAAATAACGGATTTCATTCATCACGTTCGCACAACCTCAGGTCGCTGTTCAGCTTGTTCTCAAGCGATCTGGCCATCGACCTGGGCACGGCCAACACTCTGGTCTACGCACGCGGCAAAGGCATCGTGGTCAACGAGCCCTCGATTGTCGCCATCAACAAGAACACGGGCGAAGTTGAGGCCGTGGGCAAAGAAGCGAAAGAGATGCTGGGCCGGACGCCGGGAAACATCGTGGCCATCAAGCCCATGAAGGACGGCGTGATCGCCGACTTCAAGGTCACGGAGAAGATGCTGAACTATTTCATTCAGAAGGCGCACAACCGGAAAATGCTGGTGCATCCGCGGATCGTGATCGGCGTGCCGTCGGAAATCACGCAGGTGGAGAAGCGCGCGGTCATGGACTCCGCCTATCGCGCCAAGGCGAGTGAAGTGCATCTGGTGGAACAAGCGATGGTGGCGGCGATTGGAGCGGGGCTGCCGATCACGGAGCCGAGCGGCAACATGGTGGTCGACATCGGCGGTGGGACGACGGATATCGCCGTGATTTCGTTGAGCGGCATCGTCTACTCGCGTTCGGTGCGGATGGCCGGCAACCAGATGGACGAAGCCATCATGAATTATCTGAAGACGAAAATATAACCTGCTGATCGGCGAGCGCACCGCCGAGCAGATTAAGATGGAGATTGGCTCGGCGCATCAGCTCGACAAGCCGATGACCATGGAGATTAAAGGGCGCAACCTGATCGAAGGCGTGCCGAAAACCATTACGGTAGATGACGGCGAAATTCGCGAGTCGTTGAGCGAGTGCGTTTCGACGATTATGAATGCGATTCGCGTGGCCCTGGAGCGCACGCCGCCGGAGCTTTCTGCCGACATCAGCGATCGCGGCATTGTGTTGACCGGGGGCGGGGCGCTGCTGAAGAATCTGGACAAGCGCATCCGCGAAGAAACCGGACTGCCGGTTTCGATCGCGGACGATCCGCTGTGCAGCGTGGTGCTGGGCACGGGCAAGATGCTCTAGGACTTCAAGCTGCTGAGAAAGATCTCGATTGAGTAGCAAACAGTGGCCAGTGCCCGTGATCAGTGGTCAGTTGCAGGACCTACTGGCCACTGGGTACTGATCACTGACCACTGATTTTATGGAATCCGTACTCGGCCGTTACCGCAACCTGATTATTCTGGTGGGAGTGTTGTTTCTGCAGGTGCTGGGGCTGGCGGTGCAGGTGAAGCGGAGCGGGGACGCGGAGGACACGCGTCTGATCCGCATCTGGGCCGTGGATGTAATCACTCCTTTCGAACGCGGGCTGGTCTGGGCGCAGAACGGCAGCAGCAATCTCTGGCACAACTATATTTTTCTGCGCGGAGTGCGGGCCGAGAACCGCCAACTCAAGGAGCAGATCGAGCAGATGCGGCTGAAACAGGTGCGGCTGAGCGAAGATGCCGCCCAGGCCCACCGGCTGCAATCCCTGTTGGCCTTCAAGGAGCAGTTCATCGTTAAACCGTGCCCGCCCAGGTGATTGGGTCGAGTGGAAGCGATCTTTCCCGGTCCATCTATATCGACAAAGGTTCGAATGACGGCGTTGCGCAGGACATGGCAGTGATTACGGCCGGCGGCATCGTGGGCAAGGTGTTGCGCGTGTATCCTTCGACTTCGCTGGTGCTGATGATCAACGATCAGAGCAGCGGCGTGGGCGCGATGCTGGAGAAGTCGCGGTTACAGGGCGTGGCACGCGGAACGCCGAATGGCGAGTTGATTCTGGAGCGGGTAATGAGCGACGAGCAGGTCGTTCCGGGAGAAACTGTGCTGAGCAGCGGAGGCGACCAGATCTTTCCCAAAGGGCTTCCGGTGGGGACGGTGAGCAAGGTCAGTCCGGGAAAAGAAATGTTTCTGAACATCCAGGTGAAGCCGGCCGCGGACCTGAGCCGGCTGGAGGAAGTGCTGGTGGTGACGGAAAAGCAGGAACGGGCGCCGGTGGCGGAAAGCGCCGGCAGGGTGCGCGCGGCGGATATTCTGGCGCAGCGGCTGCCTTCGGTGCCGGAGAAACCGGCGGCGGTTGCGGGAACGGCTCCGGCGGGAAGCGCTCCAAAAGGCGCGGCTGCACCGGGACCGGCTGCTGGCGAGAAGCCTAAGCCTGACGCTGCGAGCAAGCCTCTAACCGCGAATGGGACTGGAACTGGAACCGGCACTGGGACGACCGTCGAAGTTTTGAAGAAGGTTGCGCAGAAGCCGGCGCCGTCTCGAATCCGAATAGCGGGTCCGGGAGCGGGTCTGGGTCGAGCGCAACGTTGAGCCCGGCGAGCGCCGGTTCGAACGCTCCTGCGAAATCTGCGAATCCGACGGCGAAACCGGCGACGGCGCAGCCTAAACCCTCAAGCCCGCAATCGAGTCCTCAACCACCTGCAACTCCAGCCCCAACGGAAGATAATCCCCACTAGCGTGCCCATCACTTACACATCGGGAGAGCAGATTGAGGTTTACCGGTTCAGCATTCCGGTGACGGTGGGTGTGCCGTTGCTGGCGTTGTTTCTGCAGGCGTTCCTGCCGAGAAGGTTTCCGTTCTTTTCTATCTTCGACTTGCCGTTACTGGTAACGATTTTCTTTGCCATGGCGCGGCGCAACCCGATTTCCGGGCTGTTGACCGGAGCGGCCATCGGGCTGGTGCAGGACATGCTGGGGCCTTATCCGATCGGAATTTATGGGATCGCCAAGACGGTAGTGGGCTACGGGGCGTCGTCGCTGGGGGCGAAGCTCGACGTGGACAACGCCGGGGCCCGATTCCTGGTCACGATGGGGTTTTATCTGGTTCATGCCGCGGTCTATTTCACGGTGGCGCGAGGCATGGTGAATCTGACGCTGGATTGGAGCTGGAGCCGGGGAATCCTGGCCGGACTGGCGAATGGGGTGGTGGGCGTGGGATGTACTTTTTGCTGGACAAGTTTAAGCAGAGAACCTGAAAGCAGTTCTCAGTTCTCGGTTCTCAGTTCTCAGTAAAAACCGTAGTGACTTACGTTACCTGTTCGGCTACGCGCAGCAGTGCCTCTAAGAGCTAGAATTAACCATACATCTCCTTACAAGATTAGAGGCGATCCGTATCAGCGGATCGCTTAACAACTGAGAACTGAGAACCGAGAACTGAGAACTGATGTTCGGTCGCGACGACAAAGTATCGGCAATCCGCTTGACGGCGGCGCAGTACGTGATCCTGGGCATCTTCCTGGTGCTGGCCTACGGATTGTGGAAGCTGCAGGTCATGCAGAGCGGTTATTATGCGTCGGCGGCCGAAAAGAACCGCATCCGCAATGTGCCGATCCTCGCGCCCCGGGGCAAGATTCTGGACCGCGAAGGGCGCATCATTGTCGATAACTATCCGTCGTTCTCGGCGCTGCTGTTGCGCGATTCTTCCCGCGACCTCAATGCCGATGCGGACTTGATTGCGCAAGGCTTGCATCTGGACCCGAACGAAGTGCGTACGCGAATCCGGCACTTCGCCTCCATGCCGCAGTACCAGCCGATCTTTCTGAAAGAAGACATCACTCCGGATGAGCTGGCGTTCATCGATGCGCATCGCAACGAACTGCCGGAACTGGATACGATCGTGGCGCACCGGCGGCTGTATCCGCGCAACGGGTTCATGGCGCACCTGATCGGCTATGTGGGCGAAGTGACGGAAGACATGCTGAACCAGCCGCAGTTCGAGCTTTACAGCCCGGGCGATGTGGTGGGAGTCTCCGGCGTGGAGCGGCAATACAACAATGCATTGATGGGGACAGAACGGAGCGCGGCGGGCGCTGGTGAACAGCCATGGCCGCGAAGTGGGGCTGCTGGGGGAAACCGAAGCGATTCCCGGAAAACAGTTGAAGCTGACGGTCGACATCGATTTGCAGATTGCGGCCGAGGAAGCGCTGGAAGGGAAGAATGGCGCCATTGTCGCGATGGATCCGCGGACGGGGGAGATCCTGGCGATGGTGAGCCGGCCTACATTCGATCCCCAAAGATTTTTCGGTGCGAGTGTCGCGCGACCAATGGAACAAGCTGGTCAACGATCGAAGACCATCCGCTGATGAACAAGGCGATTCAGGCGCAACTGGCGCCCGGCTCGACATTCAAGATCATCATGGCGACGGCGGGTTGCAGGAAGGTATCGCGCAGGACATGCACGTGAACTGCACCGGCGGCGGAACTTTCTACGGCCGTTATTTCAAGTGCTGGATTGCGGCGCGACATCAGACGCACGGAGCGGTGGACATTGCGAAGGGCATTTATCAGTCCTGCGACGTGTTCTTTTACACGCTGGCGGAAAAGCTGGGGATTGACCGCATCGCCAAATATGCGACAGCGTTGGGCATGGGGCAGAAAACAGGAATCGATTTGCCGCAGGAAGTGAGCGGGGTGATGCCGTCGGAGCAGTGGAAGATCCGGAACTTCAAGCAGAAATGGTTTGCGGGCGAGACGATTTCGGTGAGCATCGGTCAGGGTGCGGTGGCGGCGACGCCGATCCAGATGGCGCGGGCCATTGGCGCGATTGCCAGCGGAGGGCGGATGGTGCGGCCGCATGTGCCGAACCCACCGATCTGCCGCCGGGCATCGTTCCGGCGCGGAGCGTTCCGGACAATGTGACGATTCCGATCGATCCCAAGAACTGGGAGATCATCACGGACGCGATGGCGCAGGTGGTCAGTCCGGTGGGAACGGCGGGGGCATCGGCGCAATTAAAGGTGTGGACATGGCCGGAAAGACCGGCAGCGCGCAGACCATCAGCAATGCGCTGAAGGCCAAGATGAGCGCCAGCGACAAAGAGAAGTACAAGGACAACGGCTGGTTTGTAGGAGTTGAGCCGCGGCGCAATCCGGAGATCGTGGTGTGCGCGTTGTTTGAAGAGGGCGAGCATGGATCGTTGGCGGCGCATGTGGTGCCGAGGTGATCAAGGCATACGTGGAGAAGCAGCGCCGGCGCCCACGAAGATGGCTGCGACGCGAAGCGCGGCGGCAAGGCGGAGATCGGCGCGGTGTGGACGAGCCGGATGCCGACGGTGACGAGCAGAAGTTGCAAGGCGGGCACTTCTTCCTGGACATGGCGAAAAGGCCGCTGGCTGGCAGCGCAGCTGACCAAGTACTGTAGTACCAGTACCAGGAAAATGCAATGAAGATCGAAGCAGAGAAATTAGCGGCAGGAGGCGGTTACTCGGTACTCGGTACTGGGTACTAGGTACTAATGTCACGTTACGTTTCATTTCGCGATTTTGACTGGCTGCTGCTGATCTTTGTGCTCATGATCTGCGGGCTGGGGGTGATGGAGATCCACAGCGCCACCATGCACACGAAGTTTGCCGGATCTCACATCCGGCAGATTTATTGGATTCTGGGTGGCGTGGGGGCGATGTTCGTGATCAGCGCGGTGAACTACCAGGCGCTGCTGGACCGGATCCATTGGTTTTACATCGCGGCGGTTGCCTCGCTGATGGCGGTGTTGGTCTTTGGCCAGAAATATCTGGGGGCGAAGCGATGGATCAAGATGCCGGGCGGCAACCACTTCCAGCCGTCGGAGTGGGTGAAGCTGATCCTGATTCTGGCGGTGGCGAAGTATTTTGCCGATTTGCGGCATCGCGAACTCTCTTGGCCGGATTTCATGAAAGCTGGGGCGATCGTAGGCATTCCGATGCTGATGGTGCTGGCTCAGCCCGATCTCGGAACGGCTCTCACCTATGTGCCGATCGCCATCATGGGAGTGTTTCTGGGTGGGATGCAGTGGAAACAGGGGATGGTGGTGGTCCTGCTGGCCGCGATCGGGGTGGGGGCGGTCTTCTTTATCCCGCGGGTGCACGTTTTCAAGTCGTACCAGAAGCAGCGGCTGACCAGCTTCATGGACCCGGAAAACGATCCCCAGGGCACGGGGTACCAAGTTGAACAATCCAAGATTGCCGTGGGTTCGGGAGGGCTGTGGGGCGGGAAAGGCTCGCAAACACACGGCGCTTTCCTGCCAGTCCCGCAAACGGACTTTATTTTCGCGGCATTTTCCGAGGAGCATGGATTCGTGGGCGCGCTGGGGGTTCTGCTGCTATACTTCATAGTGCTGATGCGTTTGACGCAGAACGCGCAAACAGCGCCCGACCGCGCTGGCACGTTCGTGGTAATGGGGGTGGTGGCTGTGCTTAGCTTCCACATCCTGGTCAACGTCGGCATGGTGGTCGGTTTTATGCCGGTCACCGGAATACCTTTGCCGCTGATGAGTTACGGTGGGTCTTCCGTGTTGTTCATGTTCCTGGCGCTGGGGATGGTAATGAATGTTCGAATGCGCCGCTTTGTGAATTAGCCGGGTGAGCGAGCCGGTTGACGGAATAAAGAAGGCTTTGATGTGCCAACAGGATTAAATAGAGGTCAAGTTCCGGAACAGGGTTCAACGTGATTGTGAACTGGGGAAGACGGCAGGGAGCATTTGCTGCGCCGGTAGGCGCAGCCCCAAAAATATCGATCGCCCTCGCGTAAAGGGGGCATTTTACCGGCCAGCGAGCAGTCGAAGGCCGGGCAGGATTGAAGCAATAAAGCTGCTGGCAGGGAAACGGCCCCCCGACCGGAAACGGTCTGAGAGTGCGGTCACAAACCCGGCAGACAAAAAGCGAACAGTGCAAAAGATTCCCAAGCTTGTGCAGCGGATTCGGTCAGGGAGAAACCTCCCCAGCCCCAGCCGTCCCCGATCCGGGGCCAGCATCGCGACGCTCGATCCTCCCGTTTCCTTCCTTGCTCCGCCCCGGTAAACCCCGCCCGGCTTGTTAAGCCTGCGGGACCGGAGTGTCCATGAACAAAGAGTTATTTGTCTCTTCCACGCCCCACGAAACCAAGGTGGGGCTGGTGGAAGACGATCTGCTCGCGGAAATCTACCTCGAGCGCGAAAATGAATACACCTTAGCCGGGTCCATCTACAAAGGCCGCGTTACCCGGGTATTGCCCGGAATGCAGTCTGCCTTCGTCGACATCGGCCTGGAGCGCGATGCCTTCCTCTACGTTTCCGACTTTATGGAGTTGGAAGAGCACGACGAGGATTTGACCGATGTTGTGCCCGCAAATCGCGGCGTGCAGGATATGCGGCAAGCGGAGCGGACCGAATCTGCGCCGGGCGAGTCGCAATCGCCAGCTGATGCGGCCGAGCCGGAGAGTTTAGCGAACGGTTCCAGTCAGGATTTTGTCGAAAGCGAAGAACAGGCGGAGGGTCAGGCTTTGGCTACGGCGGCACCTGACGCTTCCGGCGGCGGGGCTACAAAGTCCGCGACCGGGGAGGGTACCGCGGACGCCGCCGCCGCCGTGGCGGACGTCGCGATGGACGGAGCGACGGGCGAGGGGACGGAAGGGGCGACGGACGCAGCGAAGGGCGTGATCGAGGCTCGGAGCCGCGTATTGCCCGGCCTTCGGCTGAGAATGTTCCGGCACCGGCCGCTTATCCTCCTGCCTATCCCCCGGCTGCTCCGCGTCATCAGGAATCAGGGCGATCCCAGCAGTTTGGACCGCAGGCGGGATACCAGCCGATTCTGCTTCCCGGAGAATCGATTTCCAAATACCGAGGGCTGGCGCAGCCTCCCGCCATGGGTCGAAGTTCCCAGAACGCGGCGAACGAAAGCAACTTTACTCCTGCTGCGGCCTCTGCGACCGCCTCAGAGCCGGCCTGCACCGCTGGCTTCTACTTTTCCCGATGATGAACCCGTCTTTGCTAGTGCGAGTGAAAGTGCGAGTGCGGTTTCGGCTGCCGACACCCTGCTTGCGCGGCACGAACCAG
>CAWKNF010000011.1:0-51613 GCA_963850805.1 uncultured Acidobacteriaceae bacterium
CCGAGGGAAAAACGGTACGAGTGGCGGCAACCGTTCTGGGCGTGAGCAGCAAGACCGTGGACGCCCACAAGTTCAATCTGATGCGAAGCTTGGCATCCACAACAAGGCCGAACTTGTTATGTGGGCAATTCAGAAAAAGGTTGTGAAGCTTGCAGGCTAACTTCTAGAGACTACTGCCAGGCGACATCAGAGCAATTCTTGATTGCTGATTTAAGATCAACGGCTCCGTTGTCAGGGTTTCAATCAGCAATCATTAATCATCAATTTATTTTAGCGCGGCAAGTTCCGCGAGGCCGCTGGAAACCTGCAAGTCTGGGTGCCCGTTCGCTGCCTTGACGGCACCCACGCCAGTTCGCGCCGATGGACGGTTAACCCAAACCGTGGCCAAGCCAAGCGACTGCGCCGGAAGCACGTCGTGGTAAAGGCTCTGGCCCACGTGCAGGACACGGTGGGCGGGAACGCCGACGCGCCTCAACGCGAGCTCGAAAATCCTTAGTGACGGCTTGTAGGCGCCTGCCTGCTGGGCCGTAATGACCTGATCGAATTTCACTCCTAGCTGAGGCTGGGTCGCGGCGAAAAGGTCGTCATCCACGTTGGAAACGATCGCCAACCAAAAGTGGTTCTGTAGTTCGCGGAGAGCATTTACAGTATCGGGCCACGGTTTCCAAAGTGACAGGGACTCGGGCAGCGAGTTAACTTCCTGACTTGTGGGTGTGATCCGAGCTGTTCTCCGAACTGCTCCACCACAGACTGGAGAACTTCGCGATGCGGCGATATCTCCCTGCTCGGCGCGGGCTTCGAAATCGCCGTACAGCCCCAGGATCGTGGCTCGTCCGCGTGCTGCCGTGCGCAGCAAGGATGCGGCGCAGGCAGCGGAGAATACCATCCTCCCAGTTGATGAGTGTGCCGTAACAATCGAATGTGAGAATTTCGAAGCGGCTGAAGTCGAGCATGGTCGATGGCTCACACAAGCACGGTAGCTAAGATTTCAAGCCGGGCAGTATCGGTGTTTCCTCGCTGGACTCCGTGGTTGGTTCCGCACCGCCTTCCGCCTCAGCAGAAGAGGAAGAATCCTCGGGAGCAGGAGCGGGCTTGGGCGCGAGAACTTTGCGCTGTTGAGTAGCGGGCGCCCGAGCGAAGCGTTATAGCTGGTCCAGGGGCTTTCCAGGTCGGCCTCACGCTCGAAGTGGGCGCGCATGGCCTCCATTTGGAATCCAAATCGTCCATGTAGTGGAGCAGTAACGCCTCGGGAAACATGGGCAGCTTAGGGGAGCCGAATTCGTACTCGCCATGGTGGCTGATGATGAGGTGTTCGAGAAAAGTCTGAGGTCGGTGGGAAGTCTGGGACCATGCGAATTTGGCCTGCAACATCTCAAGTTCGATCATCATGTGGCCGAGAAGCTGGCCGCGGGTGGTATAAGAAAACGACCAATTGTAGGCAGCTCGTAATCTTGCCGATATCGTGAAGAAATGCCCCGGTCAGCAGCAGATCGCGGTTGATCTGGGGATAGTTTCTGCAGATCAGGTCGCACGAACGAAATAGCGAAACTACATGGTCGAGCAGACCGCCGATATAAGCGTGATGCAGGGTCTTGGCGGCGGGAGCGTTGCGGTACGCGGCCGCAATTTCGGGATCGGACATAAAGGCCTGCACCAGAGCCTTGAGATGAGGTTCTGGAATGACGCGACAAACTCCGCCAGCGTCTGCCAGAGCTCTTCATATTCCGGGTGGTCTTGGAAGATAGTCGGAGAAGTCGATTTCCGTCTCGCCCAGCTCGCGCAACTTGTGAACGGTAAGCTGGAAGCGGTTCTTATACTTGTTGACTAGTCCTTTGACCTTGACGAAGTCGTCCTGCTCGAAGGCATTGAGCATTCTTCCACGTTGTCCCACATCCTGGCTTCGAGTTGCCCGCTTCGGTCGCCGAAGGTCAAGCGAGATACGGCTCCCGGATTTCTTGGGTTTGATTTGCTTGCTGACCACGACAAAGTTGGAGGTGATGATCTTGTTTTCGTGGCGGGTGCAGTCGGAGATATAGAATTCTTTCATTCTCTCCATCAGTGTAAATCAGAAAGCGGCAGGCAGTCGCCGCCAGACGGGCTGGCGCCAGGACGCCTCCGCTAGAGCTCGGCGGACAGCCCCTTCGGCTTCGCTCAGGGCGGGCGAGGCGGCTGTCGCTAGGAGAATCTTAGATAATCCCCAGCTTCTTTTTCTTCTTCAGCTTCTTTGCAGCGGAGGCCTTTGCGGCGTCAGTTTCGACTGGCTTGGTCTGGTTCGGGCTCTCGCCGGTATCGACGAACCCCTCCTTGTAATCGATGTAGGCCTGTTCGCGCAGCTTGGTCAGATAGGCGCGGAGCGCGGGTTGCAGCTTCTGCATGTACAGAGCTTCATAGACGCGAGGCTCCACATCCTTGAACGCCGGAATGCCTGCCATCTGGTGGCCGACAACTTTCAGGATGATGTAACCCTGCTTGGTGCGGATCACGTCGGTGACTTCGCCGGCCTTCATGGCGAATGTCTTGTCTTCAAGCTCTTTGGCGAGAGTGCCGCGCTTGAACACGCCCAGATCGCCGCCTTGCGAAGCCGAAGGGCCATCGGAATTTTTCTTCGCCACATCTTCAAAACTGGCCCCAGCTCGGATCTGTTTGAGCAGATCGTTGGCCTTGGCTTCGGCCGCTGCCAGAGCCGCAGCTTCCTCAGCCTGTTTGGCGGCCTCCTGATTCTTCGGATCGTCGCCACTCCCGGCTGAGGAATCGGCGGCGCTGTCACGGGCTGGCAGAGCGGCCCCGGACTTGTCGGCTGCCGGCTTCCTGGGTGTGACCAGTATCTCGCTCAGCTTTATCGACTCGGGTTGCTCCATCTCGTTCTTGTGCTCGTTGTAAAACTGCTGCTCTTCGTCCTTGGGGACGGAGATGTGCTGGCCCACTTCTTCGCCGATCACCTTTTGAGTGATGATCCGGTTGCGCATGTTTTGCTTGAAGTCTTCGTAAGAGATGCCCTGGGAGGTGGCGGCCTTTTCCAGCTCTTCCATCGAATCCAACTTCATGTCCTTGCGCATCTGGTCGAGTTGCTTGATGAGGTCGGTATCGCCGGTGATGTCGAGGTCCTTGCCCTTTGCCAGCAGAAGCTGCTGGTCGATAAGATCGCGCAGAATGTCCTTTTCGCGTTCAGCATAGAGCTTGTCGGCATTCGCCGCATCCTGCTGCTTCACGTCATCCCGGAGCTGGTCCTTGCTGCGCTGGAACTCCGAAAGCGTTATGATCTGGCTGTTCACCCGCGTGACGATTTCTTCGACCACCTGACCCGCCGCGAATACGGGCAGGCATGCAATTGCAATGAGTATCAGAACCAGTTTCTTCATAGGATTTTCGGTGGGCCGCCACGCTGCCTGGACTTGAGGGCGGAAGCCTTTGCCGTATTTTACTACTTCTGTCCCGGGCAAAGGCACAGCTAAGGTTAGTTTGATGCGCTGGCTCGTTGGCCAGGTTGCTGCGGACGCTTGCTAGCGGGTCCGCACAAGGGCGAGGGCGGTCATGTCGTCTGGAACGAGGGGTTCGCAAGTGAATTCCCCGACGGTATTCAGAATGGACCCGCAAACCGCCTGAGCGTTCTCCGAGGAATCGGCCTGCAGGCGCTCTCTTACGCGTTCCAGACCGAATTCCTCGTCTTCGGTTTTGTCATTTTTGCACTTGCCTTCAACCACTCCGCGCGAAACCAGGAGAAGAACCGCGCCTTTCTGCAGCACCACGATGGGCGCGTCGCAAGTGGCGTGCGAAAAAAGGCCGAGCGGCAGGCCGGTAGAAGCGAGTTCGGAAATGCCGGTGCTGTCGCGGAGAAGTCCGGGCGTGTGCCCGGCGTTGGTGTAGCAGAGGGTGCCGAATCTTTCGTGGTAGCAGCCGAGGAATGCAGGACAGGAGTGAACCCCGGCCGCGGCCTCCATCAAGCCGCGGTTGAGTCGAATACAAAGCGTGACCATGGCTTCGGATTCGTTGATGTCAGGCGGCGCAAAAAGTTCGCTTCCGAGGTCTCGAAATATCTTTTGCGCAACCGAGAGAAGGCGCTGGTTGCTCTCGCGGCGTCCGGCAATATCGAGCAGGCCGAACAGGACCCGTTCCGGGCTGACACGCAAGGAGTCATAGAAATCCCCAGCCACTCGTTTTCCGTAGGTGGTGGCGGCAATCTCAGCGCCGCTAATCGTCGGAAACTCGCCAGGGACCAGCTCCATGACTGGAGGAGGCTCGGGCACGCGGGAGCGGAATCGGGCGCACATTCGGATGCGTAACCTAAGAGGCGAAGCTAGCACAAGCGCCGACTATGGGCAATGGGTCGACTCTGTACGCGCAAATACTCGCAGCTAATTGCCGTACTTGTCGCTGAGATACTTCGCCAGATCGGACTCGAGCTGGCCGTAGTCCGAGTGGATGGTCGCGCGCAGAGCGGTTTCGGTGGAGCTGCCCTGGCTAAGAAGTTGCAGTATCCGCTGGATGTCGCCCGTTCCGTAAGAATCGTTGATGTAGGAAACAGCAGCCAACGATTCTGCGTAGGCCACATAGGCTTCCCCGCCAGAGAAGCGCATAAAACTTCCTTCCAGCACATTCAGCGGGATGTTGCGCTGCGCCTTGAACAACTGCGCCAATTGGCGGCCATCGCCGCTCAAGGATTTCGGCTCCAGGAGCTGGGCGATGCCCTCGTGCAGCCAGAGCGGACAACGGCCGGCGGAAAGCTGATTGACAAACGAGTGGGCGAGTTCATGCTTCAAGACTCGCGCCAACTCGGGCGTCAGGGAATTGAGTCCGCTGATGGGGATGCGGAGTTTGCCATCGTTGATGGCGCCCGACCACGACGGGGCGCGGGTAACGTCAAAGAACCCCTGCTCCGTGTAGAGCGTTACCAGAATGTTGTCGCGGGGCGGCGTGCCCAGATCGCGAGCCAGATCGTCATAGTCCGATTCGAGCGCGGCCAGGATTTGTCCACGGAAGGCTTCTGAAGTTTGTTTGCCCTCATAGTGCAGAACGAAATGGCTGCTTTCGCGCTGGGCAAAATCGGTCTCGACGTTTTGTTCGCGCTGCGCTTTGTCCAGGTATTGCTGAACGGCGGGATCGGGATGCAATTCGAGGGAATGCTTCCATGAGGCCACGGCTTCTTTGGTGTGGTCGGAAGCTTGCTGCGCATAGCCCAGCACGGTATAAGCATCGGGCGACCGGGGTGCGGCGCTAACGGCACGCTGGGCGTAAGTCACCGCCTGCGAAGCGTTCCCCGTACGCACCAGCAGGGCAGCGTAATAGATAAGGACGGTTGCATTCTCCGGCTGGAAGCGGAGGGCGCTGTCGAAGTAGCGGCGGGCTTGATCGACGTTGCCGTGTTCGAATTCAAACTTACCGGCAATGAAGT
The DNA here is from genome assembly GCA_963850805.1 of uncultured Acidobacteriaceae bacterium. Lineage (GTDB taxonomy): Bacteria > Acidobacteriota > Terriglobia > Terriglobales > Acidobacteriaceae > Sulfotelmatobacter. The sequence continues at coordinate 5,390 of CAWKNF010000011.1, forward strand.
CGGCCGTAGCGCTCAACTCGGGTTTGTTTTTGCCTTCAAGCTTTGCAAGAGCGTCGGCGTCAACCTTGCCATCTTTAATAATTATCTGCGGAAGATCGCCCTCATTCGCCAGACTGTCGACTGGCGTGAAAGCGGGAAGATCGGAACTCTTGCCGCCGGAGGATGCAGCGTGCACGGGCATACCGCCGGCTTCGATGCGATCTACGGAACTCTTGGGAATGGCGTAAGTATCGTCGCCGATTTCGTATTCGTAACGGTTGCCGTTTTCGCGGACATGGTCGGCCAGGATGGTACGGCCATTTTTCAAATGGATGGTGTCAGCTGATGCCGCCGCGGAGGCGAACACTAGCATCATAGCTGGCAGGATAGTGACACGAAGCCGCATTGAAGCGCATTCTAGCAACAGGGGGCCATCACACCTACGTGACGAAAGTACCGTCAACGCCATGCAGAGCAGCCATCACGGTCGCCCTATGTCTGGCCGCCATGCTCATCCCGCCAGCCTGGGGTGCGCAGGCAACGTCAGAGCAGGCAACTCAAGATCAGGGGCGCCGGCCCGGGCCGGGGGAGTCGCTCTATCTGCAATTGGGTGACGTCGGGCTGGATTCGACGCGGGTGTTCGGGGTGCGGGGAGCGGCCCTGGACCGGTCTACGATCCATATCACGCTGGAAGATGGAACCATCGCCTTCACCAAAGATGTGCTGGGCAGGATTACCGGGGCATTCTTTGAAGGCGATGGCGAGCTTCTCCTGACACCGCCCAACGATGTAGAGCGAAGATCGATGAGCTTGTTCACGGGTATGGCAATTCTGGAAGAGCGTTTCTCGACCGCCTACTTTCGCTTCAACGACGACACTGCCGCTGACTTGCAACCGGGTCTGCGAGCGCCGGAGAACGCCCAGGAGTTCATCGCACAGTGGGACCAGACAGCCCGCAATCTGGCGCACGCCGATGCCATGAGGTTGCTCGCGACTTTCAGCGGGATGCTGCCGGTTGCAGGCAGGCCAATCTCAGAAGACGGGGCAGTGCCGAGAGCCCTGGATCCCGACGATGACATGTTGCATGGCCGGCTGCAGGGAAACAAACTTGGCGTCTTCGACATCTTCTTCGACTCGACGGTCGGGGAACAAGTCGAGGCCGGGCAAACCAGGGCCAGCGAAGACGGAAACGTGTATTACGACATCTGGACCTCATTTCCGATCGACAAGGCCGGAAGTCATCAACCGGTTCCGCGACAAACGGTACAAACGCTTCCGGTAGAACAGGAGTCTCAGGAAGATCCGATTTTCGTGCACAACTATGTGATTGATGCTCACGTAAAACCACCCAAACAGCTCGATGCCGAGGTGGAATTGCAGCTCGATGCGGTGCGCGGCGGATCGCGTTTCCTGGGGTTCGAACTGTCGCGCTTTCTGAAAATCCAGACCGTCGAGGCGGACGGGAAAGCGGTGGAATTCATCCACAATCCGGCGTTGGAAGGCACGCGGCTGGCACGCAGCGGGAACGACTTGGTGGCCGTGATTCTGCCCGAACCGGCGCGGAAGGGACAAAAGATCAGACTGCGCTTCGTCTACGGTGGAGAAGTGTTGGCGGAAGCGGGTAAGGGCTTGCTCTACGTGGGTGCGCGCGGCACATGGTATCCCAATCTCGGAATGGCCATGGCCGATTTCGATCTTACCTTCCACTATCCTCCGGGTTGGACTCTTCTGGCGACGGGCAAACCACAGCCGCTCTCCGGGCCATCGGCACAACCCCTGCCAACTGCGCACGCGAGCGCCGGCGACGAGCAGGTGGCACGCTGGATCTCGGAACGGCCCATCCCCGTGGCCGGGTTCAACCTCGGCAAGTATGTTCGAGGAACGGCTCAAGCCGGCAATGTCACTGTGGACACCTACGCCACGAGCGGAGTGGAACGGGACTTTCTCAAGCCTCGGCCTCCGGCAGATGAATCCGATGCACCGCCGCTGCTGCCTCGGAACATTCCTCCGGCGCCCATCATTCCCCGCGCACTCATCCCACTCGCGCCTTCGCCGGCGCGGAGCGCGACCGCCGTGGCCGAGGCCACAGCACAGGCTATTCGTTACTATGCTGACCGATTTGGTCCATTTCCCTACAGTCAACTGGCCTTGACTCAGCTGCCGGGATCGGAGAGCCAGGGATGGCCGGGGCTGATCTTCCTGTCTTCCTACGCTTTCCTGACGCCGCAAGAGCGCGAAGAATTCCACTTCACTCCTATTCGGAATTTACTGGAACAAATGGTCCCCGCGCACGAAGCCGCGCACCAGTGGTGGGGAGACCTGATCATATGGGCCACGTACCGCGATCAGTGGTTTTCAGAGGGCTTGGCAAATTATTGCTCTCTGATGGTTCTTCAGGAGAAGAATCCGGCAGGCTTTCGGTTGGTCATGGAGAAATATCGGCGGGATTTGGCCGAAAAGAATAAAGACGGCAATCTTCTCAAAGACGCTGGACCGGTGACTTTGGGAAGCCGTCTGCTTTCGTCTCACTTTCCGGAAGGTTACGAAGCCATAAGCTACGGAAGGGGAACGTGGCTGTTCCACATGCTGCGCTCAATGCTAGCGGACGGGGCCGCGCTAGACGCCGGAAAAGGTCGAAGCCGCAAGGATGCAGAAGATCCCTACGTCCGGTCTTTGCGCAAACTTCGCGAGCGTTACGCGGGTAAAGCCATCAGCACGCGTGAGTTGCTGGACGTTTTTGCGGAGGACCTTCCGCCGTCGTTGCGGTATGAAGGCAAAGCTTCGCTCGACTGGTTCCTTGAGGGCTGGGTGAACGGCACTTCTCTGCCCCGACTGGAGTTGCAGGGGGTCAAGTTTGCGGCCAAGGCGAATACTATGCTTGTGACCGGAGTGATACGGCAAACGGATGCGCCGGAGGACTTGGTAACCTCTGTTCCTGTCTATGCAGTGGTTTCGGGCCAGGCTCCGTTGCTGATAGGGCGTGTGTTTGCCGAAGGGGCGGAGACTTCGTTTCATTTGTCCGCACCAGTCGGCACACACAAGCTTTTGCTCGATCCGAACGCAACCATCCTCACAGCTCCGAAGTAAACGAAGCGGACGGGACTTCGCCACCCGATCGACTGCTTTCCCGAAAAGGAACACTCTCGCTCCCGGCATGTCCCGGAAAGGGCTTTGTGGCCGTGAGAACCCCACCTCTCTAACGTGCCTTCCGCGGTTCAAGTGACTGAGTTGTCTTTCAGTTGCACAGCATTGCTCCAACCGGAATGGATGGCAGCCAAGCTGCTGAATGAGCAGCATGGTTCAGGAGTGGTCAATTTGAATTCAGATAGTGGAGCCGCAGTCGGGGAAGCCTCGATTAGCGAGATAATGCCCGGCCAGACAGTGCCTCGCGCCGTGTTCATCGAGGCCGAGCCGTGGGGTGGACCCGAAACCATTCTGCTGGTGGAAGACGAAGGCTTCGTTCGGAACGTGGCTGCCGAAGTCCTTGAGTCGGCGGGATACAAACTGGTGATTGCGCGAAGCGGCGCCGAGGCATTGGATTCGTACCGCCAATTGTCCAAGCCGGTTGATCTGCTTCTTGCCGATGTCGTCATGCCGGGAATGAGCGGCTGCGATCTGGCAGCTGAATTCGAAAGCTTGTGTCCGCGCACGCGGGTTCTGCTGATGAGCGGCCACGCCGGACAACTCGCTCTCTGTCATGGGTCAGCGCATGGCGTGACATACCTTGCCAAGCCGTTCTCTGTGCGGATGCTCTTGAAGCGGGTGCGCGAAGTGTTGGACACGAATCCGTTTGATTCGCGAGCACTCGCCTAACTCACGCTGACTTAACTCACGCTGGTTTTGCGATTGCGCACAGCATGCACAATCTCGTGCGGAATCTGGGACAGTGGCACAACTCGGTCGAGAATCCTCATTTCAGCACAAACCCGAGGCATGCCGTAGACCGCGCAACTCGGCTCGTCCTGGCCCACAGTGAAACCGCCCTCCCGATAAATGGCGCTCATCCCCTGCGCGCCGTCCGATCCCATCCCGGTCATAATGACTCCCATCGCTTGGGAATGAAATGCGGAGGCGACTGATTGCATCAAGACATCGGCCGAAGGGATGTGGATCTGATTTTCCGATATAGAAGAAAGGCAGATCAACGTTCGCGAATTTGTCGAACGGTTTACCGTCATGTGAGATCCCGCGGGAGCAATGTAAACCACTCCCGGCAGAGCAGTCTCTCCGTGCGAGGCCTCGCATACGGAAACAAAGCAAAGGTCGTTCAGCCTCTTGGCAAACGAAGCGGTGAAGCCGGCTGGCATATGCTGGACGACGAGAATTGGCACAGGAAGGTCACCCGGAAGAACAGGGAGAATCTCCTGCAAGGCCTTTGGGCCTCCAGTCGATATTCCCAGAGCAACAATCGTCGTGGGAGACGGCGAAGCCCGCCTCACGGGAAGATCCACGGTGCGGGGAGGCTTGCGCGACGCGATGAGTTGATTCCTCGAATGCCGCGATGCTGCAGCCGCCTTAATCTTGGCAACTAAATCATCGCGGATGTCACGGATATCCAACGAGGTGGAGGAGAACTGCTTGGGTACATAGTCGAAGGCTCCTGCGGCGAGCGCACTAAAAGTGGTTTCGGCATCTTTCAAAGTGGTTGAGCTCACCATGATGACCGGGCGAGGAAACTGCACCATGATGCGGCGAAGGGTCTCCAGCCCGTCGAGACCGGGCATTTGCACGTCGAGGGTAATGACGTCGGGGTCGAGCGTCCCAATCTTCTGCAGGGCTTCAGTTCCACTGACCGCAGTGGCAACGACCTGGAGGTCCGGATCGGAAACGACCAGGCGGGCGAGGGCCGTACGCATGAAGGCGCTGTCGTCCACAATGAGCACGCGTATTGGCGACTTGGCGGATTCGATATTCACGCGCGGTAAATGGCCCGGACAAGCCTGTGGACTTCGTCCATATAGGAATCCAGTTCGAAGGTGAGGCGGGCCCAGTCAAAGTGCTGGAGCGACGTTGAGTTTCGGGCGAGGAGAGTAAAACCCGCGTTCTCGAACAGATTCACCTGCCGCTGTTCGGCATAGCCGTAATTAAGACCGCTCATACGGCAGAGCAAATCGGCGATGTGCACCAGGGGCACCAACTCCGAATCGTGCGACGACTTCTCCGGCGAATGATGATGAGTCACGACCTCGATCAGGTCGGGAGCAAGCCCCCAGCTCTCGGCCAGCAGGCGCCCGCTATCACAGTGTGTAAAGCCCAGGGATCTTTGTTCAGCTTCGTGCAGTGGAATCCCCTCGGCTTTCGCGATCTCGAACGCGGTACGGAATTCCTGGGGCAAAACCCAGAGGTTGACAATGATTCCGAGGTCATGAAGAAGACCTGCGAGATAAGCCTTGCCGGGATCGAAAAAGCCGATCTTGCGCGCCAAATGGCGGCAGACCAGGGCGCATCCGAGTGAATGCTCCCAAAACACAATGGGATCAAGGCTGGTCTTCTCTCCGGGGAACAGGTTCAGCAAACCGCACGACATTGCGATGTCGCCGACGTGATGAAATCCCAGGCTGACAACCGCTCCCCGCAGGGATTCCACTCTTTGCCAGCGGCCTGAACCGAAGAGCGGGGAGTTCGCCATGCGCAGGCACTGGGCCGCAAGTGACTCGTCCTGCGCCAGGAAATCTGTAATTTCTTGCACGTCGAGTCGCTCCAGTGGCTGCTGGAGGTAGCGCAGCAAGGGGACGAGAACCGCCGGTATGGTTGGAATCTGACGTAATCCGTCGAGCCGCTGCAGCAGGACCTGTTTTCCCACCGGCGCTGTTGTCATATCGTCTTACCCCGTGGTAGCGAAGGATCAGCTTTCACATAAGCGGTTGTCCCGGGCAGATGGACCAGGCGAAAAGCATCACTGACGCCGAAAAGGGACTCCGAATGCCCCAGAAACAAATATCCGTGAGGCAGGAGATTGTCGAAGAAGTGCTGAATGACACGCCGCTTGGACGTGAGATCGAAGTAGATCAGCACGTTGCAGCAGAAAATGACGTCGATGTTTTTCATGAGTGCCATGCGGGGATCGTTCGACAAATTGAGACGGCTAAAGGTCACGTTGGCGCGGACCACTGGACTTACCCGGAGCTGATGACGAAATGGAAGAAAATACTTCTGCTGGCAGATGGACGTGACATTGCGCGTGCTGTGGTTTCCGTACAGCGCTGCTCTGGCGTGTGCCAGTGAGCGCTCGTTCAGGTCGGTCGCGAGAATCTCCACGATCCAGCTCTTAAGCTGGCTGTCTGCCTGATCGAGCAGCGACATGCGGAGGGTGTAGGGCTCCTCCCCCGTGGAGCAGCCTGCGCTCCAGATGCGCAAGCGGCGCTGCGGAGCATTGGCCTTGGCCTCAAGAATGTTCGGAATTACGATGCGGCGTAACGCATCGAGTTGCGGCAGATTGCGGAAGAAGCAGGTTTCTCCGATGGTGATCTCATTGAGTAGGGCGGTCAGTTCGGTTTGCCGGAGCGGACGGATGGTGAGGCACTCGAAGTACTCGCACAAGGTTTGCACTCTGAGTTCCTTCATGCGGCGGCCGCAGCGGTCCTGCAGCAGGCGGAGTTTGTTGTCCGGGTGAAAAATTCCAGCGACCCGATAGATCAAGTCGCGGATGCGTACTAGATCGGGCTGAGGCAAGTCAGGCTGGGGCGGCGCTGTCGTGCGGTGGGCTGATTGGAGAGAGGGCGCAGTGGTCACGCGGAAGCCTTTCGGGCCGCCTTCCTACGGGCGGCCTCCAGATTGCGTCAACCGCGCTTCGCACAATTGGCTCAGCACGAGGGACACGCGCCCAACATGGACTTCATCGGCACCGTAGAGCCGTTCCTTTAGCGGGCTAGGGATTCCCCGGCGAGGACCCCACTCAGTGCCACTGATCTGTGGCCGCTGATGCGCGCCGGCTTCAGAGCCCGCCGGCCTGCGCCGCGCGGGCGGCTGGCTTGACCAAGCTCGTCAACTCCCCCAGCCGCGCCCGCAGACGCAATACCGCTAACGAATGAATTTGCGAAACGCGAGACTCTCCAATCCCCAGTACGGTGCCCACTTCCTTCATCGTGAGTTCTTCAAAATAATAAAGAGCCAGCACCTGCTGCTCTTTTTCCGGCAGATCGGCGACGGCGCGGGCCAGCAACTCCTTCATCTCCGAGCGCATGCACCGGAAAAATGGCGTGTCCTCAGGCGCGTTGGGCAGGTAATCGCACAAATCTTCTTCCTTGCCGTCCCAGGGAGATTCCAGGTGAAGGCTGCCCACTTCGAGCCTGTCCAGTTCGGTCAGCAGCCGTTGAAATTCCCGCAGCTCCAGATTCAGCTCCGCGGCAACTTCCACTTCCGTAGGAGCGCGGCTCAGATCCAGACTGAGCTTGCGCTGCGCCTCTTCGACCCGGCGCGCTTTGCGGCGCAACTCCCGCGGGCCCCAGTCCATTTCGCGCAGGCTGTCCAGAATCGCGCCTCGGATGCGGAACTTCGCATAAGAACCGAATTGCACGTGCTTGGAGCGGTCAAACTTGTTCAGCGCATCGATCAACCCGATCACCCCGGCATGTACCATATCCTCGAGCGGCACATGCCGGGGCAGGCGCTCGTGAATGCGGCGCGCCAGATAACGCACCTGCGGCAACTGCTCGAGCAAGATGCGGTCGCGCTCCTCTTTGTCGTGCCAACCGGTGGAGGCTTGCGTCGTGTTCTTGCTCACGATCCGCTTCCCGCTTCCGCGCTCCGACTCGTCGTTTCCCGCCACAGAGAACGCAACGCCATTCGATCCGGCAGTGTTTCGCTTTTGCCTTTTCCTGCTGCGGGCATTCACTGAAGAAAAAGCAATCGAAAGTCCGCGACGGAGCACGAAGGGGATGGGGGTGGGTGGGCCTAGCCAGGAACACCAACTGTCCTCAGATCAACGGATAGGCAATTTTCGCCGGCGACAGCTGCTGATTGCAGAAATTCACGCGAGAGACCTTGAGCGTTTGTAAGAAAATCCTATTTAGAATTTCCTTTGGAAGAAAGCTCTTGGCCGCCGGAGACAAGACCGACCGTTAAGATTTTCTCAGCTTGCCCGTTCTGCGTAGTAAACAGGCCGGGCTCCGGATTGGAAGAGCGTGTGTTGAAAGGGAAAGTAAAGATGCTCGCTCAAGACCGTGTCCCCGTTCTCCACCAGAATCGAAGCCCGTTCCATCACGTGCTGCAATTCGCGGACATTACCTCTCCACGGATGAGCTTCGAGAATCCCGACCGCCTCCCCGCTCAGACGCGGGCACGGCCCCGTCATCGCGGCTGCCATGCAGGCCAGAAAGTGCTCTGCCAGGGGAACGATATCGCCCCGGCGCTCGGCGAGGGCAGGCAGTTCCAGGGGAAACGCCGAGAGCCGGTAAAAAAGATCCTCGCGAAACTCTCCCCGGCCCGCGCGCCCGGCCAGATCCACATTGCTCGCGGCAATCACCCTCACATCCACCCGGGCCACCTCGGCCGTACCCAGGCGCTGCACTTCCTTTTGTTCCAGAAATCGCAACAGCTTGGCCTGCATGCCGAACGGCAATTCGCTCACTTCGTCGAGAAACAACGTGCCCCCGTGTGCCGCGGGAATGCGTCCCACCTGCGCCTGCACCGCTCCGGTGAATGCCCCGCGGGCATGGCCAAACAGCTCCGACTCGAGCAGCGCCTCGGGAATCGCGGCGCAGTTCACGGCCACAAAAGGCCGGGCCGACCGCGGACTCAGCGTATGCAGCGCGCGCGCCACCAGTTCCTTACCGCTACCCGTCGGCCCCACAACCAGCACAGTCGTCGTGCGGGGCGCAACCAACTGCGCCAGCCGGTAGATGCGCTGCATCGCTTCGCTCCGCCCGATCATGCCGGGCAGCGGCTCATATCGACGTTCTTCACCTCTTATATCTTCTCCGGCTTCCCCGGATCGCTGCGTACCACTTTCCTCACCGGCCACCCCGACAGGCAGAAGCTCGTCCTGCTCCTCCCGCTCCTGCGCCTTTCCCAAATTCTCCACCGGGAATGCGGCATCGGAATCCAGCAACACCACCTGAATTCCAGGAAACCGCCGTTGAATGATCGCAATCAGTTCTTCGCTCGCCAGGTCGGGCAGGCGGCGGTCGAGAAACAGAACCTGCCAGTCTCCCGCCTCCAGCTTGACCAGCGCCTCGGCGCCACTGGGAGCGTGTTGGACCGGCCGCCAGCGGCCGTTCAGGCGCTGCAAAACTTGCTCGCGCAGAGCCTTGCTCGGACTGGCAATCAGCGCTCCGCCCGAACTCCGGGTGATGATCGGAAGGCTTGTAATCACGCTCATGGCGCGTCTCCTGGCTCAAGCACGATTCGATGAAGATTTCGATTTAAGAAAATGAAGGCAATGCAGATCAGGCATTCGTGTTGCCCGCGGAGACCCTCGGCAGCCGTAACGTCACCGTCTCCCGGTTTTCCGTCCGCTCCCGCTCCCATCGCGCGCCCGCGCGCTCCCAGCCGGCTTGCGCAACCAACAACCCCAGTTCCGGCCGGGAGAATGCGGAGGTTGGCGGTCCCGCATGCCACCGCAAGCGAATCCAGCTCTCAGCAATTAACGCCGCATCCGGCGCATCGCCGGCCTCAATCTGGAGCACGCTTCCGGCATCGGCGAGGCTCAAAACCGATTCCACGAACCGGAATACCACAGTGCCCAGTCTTCTCCGCCCTGCCCTCACCGCCAGCGAAGAAGCCTTAGCGCAGTCAAGCGTGATGCGAACGTTCTTCACTTCAGCCACGGGCTTTAAGTCCTCGAAGACTTCCCCCAGAACAGTCTTCAAGTCCGTCGTCTCCGCGTCTTGATCTTTTTCTTCCTCCCCATCCGCCACTTCCCTGATTGCCTCCACCAAAGCCCGCATGCGCTCGGTCAATTCGAGCCCATCCCGCAGCCCCTGGACATAATGCTCAGGAGTCCGCGGACTCCCCAGCGCCACCTCCATCGAGCATTGCAACCCGGTCAACGGCTGGTTCAAGGCATGCAGCAACCGGACCAGAGGGCTGCGCGCCTCCGCTTTCGGCGTCGACAACGCATCCGGTGGCTGCGCCTCGCGAGTGACTGTGGGGATCACGCCCGCACTCCCGGTTCCCCACTCAATTCGTAGCCCACCCCCCGCACCGCGTGGATCAGCTTCCTCGGATGTCCGTCGTCCACTTTTCTGCGTAAGTAATTTATGTAAACATCCACCACGTTCGTCGTCGTATCGAACGTCAGGTTCCACACATGCTCGATGATCATCGCCCGCGACACCTGCCGGCCCGCATTCCGCATCAAATATTCCAGCAGCGAAAATTCTTTCGACGTAAGCTCGATTCTCCGCCCCGCCCGCTCCGCGCGGTGTTCCACCCGGTCCAGCTTGAGATCCTCCACCACCAGCACCGACTCCGACGGCAGATGGCTGCGCCGCAGCAGCGCCCGGATGCGCGCCGAGAGTTCGCTGAACGAAAACGGCTTCGGCAGGTAGTCGTCGGCGCCCGTGTCCAGGCACTGTACCCGGTCTTCCACTCGGCTTCTCTGCGTCAGCACCAGAACCGGCAGGCTCGGACGCTTGAGCCGCAGATGCCGCAGCACGCTCACCCCGTCAAGCTTTGGCAGGTTCAGATCCAGAATCACCAGGTCATAGTCGAACTCGCTCCCCATCGCCCGCGCCTGCTCACCGTCTTCCACCACGTCCACCTGGTAGTGCTCCCCTTGCAGCCCCTGGCGCACAAAACCCGCCAACGCCGCATCATCTTCCGCAATCAGAATCCTCATAAGTGGGCCTTAATCACAGCCCGATTCTAGTTAGAGAAAGCTCAGTTGAGACGGAAACCCGTCCGCACGAAAGGGAATGTTTCCAAAAACGGATCGCTGTTTCAAAACCGGATTCAAAACGGGGAGAAACCACTGGGTGCGAGGTCAGTAGGTAAAAATCTTGCCAGCGTATCTACGCTCGGCGACAGAGGTTCTAGGCGTCCTGGCTCTGCCATTCTTTGACTTGCCGCTGCAGCAGCCCGTAGCAGTCGCAGGCCGCATCTTCCAGACGGCGCTGGTCTAGGATTGTGACATTTCCCCGTGTGTAGGCAATCAATCCGGCTTTCTGCAGCGTACCGGCTGAAACCGTCACGCTTGAGCGCCGTGTGCCTAACATTTGTGCCAGGAATTCCTGCGTCAAGGGAAGATGCTCGGAACCGACACGGTCTTGTGTCATCAGCAGCCACCGGGCCAGTCTTTCGTTCACTTCGTGCAGCCGGTTGCAGGCCGCGATCTGGGTGACCTGCACCGCCAGCAACTGGGCATACCGGTTCATTTGCCGCTCCAGCTTGGGGCATTTCGGCAGCGCAGCGCGCAAGGCACCGGCATCCATTCGGAAGGCAGTGGCCTCGGCTTGCACCACAGCTCGAGTGTGGCTGGTGCGAAAGCCCGCAACCAACGGTGTGCCCGAAACGCCTTCCTTGCCGATCAGTCCGACCTCGACACTCTTACCGTCCGGCATGACATTCAGGATCGAGAACATGCCGGAATTGCAGAAATACACCGATTTCAGTGTCTCGCCGGCTTCGTGAATCACTTGATGAAGCATCATTCTCACGAATTCCAGCTTTGGCAGAATCGCTTCAGATTCCGTGCGTGGCAGGGCGAGCAGGATTTCGTTGTAAACGGGATTCCCGTCGCCATCTCTCTTCGCTAACACGCGTCCACGACCGTCACCATCTCGCGTCGCGGAGGCAGTTGTACGGGTAGAGAAAGAAGAAGACCTGGCCATAACGGCTCCTTGCGCAGCGCACACGCTGTCAGATTTTGCAAGGAACCGTCACCCTATTGGGCGCGGCGGAAAGTTGCTAGAAGAGACACTCTCAGACTACTCCTTTCCCGCGTATTTATTTGAAAATTAGAAGGATGACAGGTGTAATGTTCGCAAGGGAGAAATGGCCATGTGTTTCTCAGCCACAGCGAACTTTGTCGGCAGCGGAGTTCTCAGCGCCGTCGGCGTGGTCACTCTCACCAGGGTGAAGCACCGCCGCGAGCTGCTGTTCGCCTCTCTACCCGTGCTATTCGCTATTCATCAGTTCATCGAGGGATTCGTCTGGCTCGGACTCGATGGCATCCTCTCGCCCACATTAGCGCACAACATGGGAGCGGCCTTCATGCTCTACGCCCAGGGATTGCTCCCTTTCCTGCTCCCGCTGAGCGTGTACCTCTTCGAGCCCACCGCAAAAGCCCGCCAGCGCATGCTCCCATTCCTCGTTCTAGGCGGAGCAACTACGCTCTACATATTGTGGGCGCTGACGGCATTTCCAACCCAGATCTACGTCAAGGAAAACACCATCGTCTACATCAATCAAGCGACCAACAATGAAGCGGTTGCGGTGCTCTATGTAATCGCAACCTGCGGATCGTTATTTTTCTCAAAGATCAAGCCGATGATAATCTTCGGCATGGCCAACCTGGCAATTCTCCTGGTAGTAATGGAGGTCAAGCGCTACGCCTTCACCTCGCTGTGGTGTGCGTACGCAGCGGTAGCAAGCGTGATCATCCTAGCCTATTTCTGGAAAAGCCACAGCAGCCGCCCGTTCCTCTACGCCTAGCCAGCCCATTTGGAGCGCCATAATAATAGCGACGCAATAATAATAATTAAGGAGAAGCAGATGAGAACCCGACTAGCCGCAATCCTGCTCTGTGTGGCGTCAGTCCCAGGAGTCATCGCGCAGACCACAACTAGCGCTTTCTTCAAAACCTCCGACGGCGTCAGCATCCACTACCTCGAGGCAGGCAGCGGCCGCCCCATCGTCTTCATTCCCGGCTGGACCATGCCAGCCTGGATCTGGCAAAAGCAAATCGACGAGTTCTCAAAGAAGTACCACGTAATTGCCGTCGATCCGCGTTCGCAAGGCGAGAGCGACAAACCGTCTTCCGGCCACCTGCCCGAAACCCGCGCCCGCGACTACAAAGAGCTAGTGGATCAACTCCACCTGAAGCATCCCGTCCTGATCGGCTGGTCGATGGCCTGCGGCGAGCTGCTCAAATACTTAGAGCAATTCGGCACCGACAACATCCGCGGCATAGTGTTGGTAGACGGATTCATAACAGACAAGCCCAGCGATCTCTTCGCCCCTATCTCAGGATGGATGAACCAGTTCCAACAGGATCGCCAGAAACAAGCCGACGGTTTCGTCCGCAGCATGTTCAAAAAGCCGCAGCCCGAGGACTACCTGAAACGCATCACCGACGCCTCTCTCCAGGTTCCAGCCGACACCGCGGTCCTGCTCATCTACAACATGATCGCCGTAAAGGATTTCTCACCCGGCCTCGCCAGTCTCGCCGCGATGAAGACGAAAACCCCGGTGCTCTTCGCCTACCAGCCGGAGTCGCAATCCAGCGCCGACTACCTGCAATTAAAACTGGCCGACAAACTCCGCCTCGAAAAATTCGAAGGCGACGGCCACGCCCTGTTCGTTGACGACCCAGAGAAATTCAATCACGTGCTGGAAGATTTTCTGCAAAAAGCCGGATCGTCGCATTGAAGGAGAACCGAACCTTGCTCCCCAGACTAGGAAAGACGCTGCTGACGAGCACTCTGGCGTTGTACTTCCTGCTAGTGACCTTTAACAACATCATCGACTACGATACCAACTTCAAGTTTGTCCAGCATGTCTTAAGCATGGACTCGATCCCAGCCGATGCGCATGTGCAGTGGCGAGCTGTACGCAACCCTCAAGTGCACCACCTCGCCTATTGGACGATCATCTTGTGGGAACTCCTGACGGGCTGCATCTGTGGATTCGGCGCCAAACACATGTTTTCCGCGCTTCGTTCGAAACAAGAATTCGACGCTGCAAAAAGCCTTCCCATCGCCGGTCTTTGGCTGGGTCTCCTGCTCTGGTCGCTCGGGTTCATCACCATCGGCGGTGAATGGTTCTTGATGTGGGAGTCAAGCGTATGGAACGGCGAAGTCCCGGCCCTGCGCATGTTTATTCTGAACGCAATCGCGTTGTTTTTTCTCTACCTACCAGAAACTGCCGAGACCGAATCGAGGCCAAAATAAGCTCCTTTGCGCCTTTTTGTACCTTAGTACCCTTAGTGGTCCTTCACGCGAAATCGCTATTGCTTGACAGCGGCAAATCGCGCACCCGCTTGCCCGTGGCGGCGAAAATCGCGTTGCAAAACGCGGCCACGAAGGGTGGCACTCCCGGCTCTCCCACGCCGGCAGGCGGTGCCGTGCTTTCCGCGATGTAGACGTTGGTTTGAGCCGGCGCCTCGTTGATCCGGGCCACCGGATAATCATTGAAATTCGATTGCTGAATCACCCCGTTCTTGGCGGTAATTTCTCCGCTGCGCACAATGCTCGTGCCGAAAACCGCCGCCCCTTCGAATTGCGCCCTCAGCGCTTCCGGATTCACCACGATCCCTGCATCCACCGCCGTATCAACTCGGGGAATGCGGATCTCTCCGTCGGCACTCACCTCAACTTCAACCACTGTCGCCACATACGTCAGGAAACTGCGATGCGCGGCAATCCCGAACCCGCGCCCCTTTGCGCTCTTCTTTTTCGCCCAACCGGATTTCTCGGCCACCATTTCGACAACCTTCCTCAGGCGGCCGGTTTCCCACGGATACGTTTTGTAATCGGCACCGTAGTTCGGATACTGCACGTTCGTGAAGTCCAAAGTGCGCGGCGCTCCGAGAAGGTCCAGCAAATATTCCACCGGATCGCGATGCGCCCGATGCGCCAGTTCATCGGTGAAACACTGAATCGCGAAGCCGTGATAGATGTTGGCCACCGATCGCAGCCATCCGATCCTCACATGAGCCTGCGCCGGACCATTCTCGATGCGTATGTTGGGCAAATCATAGGGAAGGTCCGTCCAACCCTGTGCCAGATGCGGCGGATCGCCATAAACCTGGCTCACGTCGAATATCGACGTGATCGGAGGGAAGACCGATCTCTGCAGCCACGCCGTCGGCTTTCCCTTGTCATCGACGGCCGCCTTCATATACATCGCCGCCACTGCGTTGTAATAGTCAAACTGTACGTCGTCCTCCCGCTTCCACACCACTTTCACCGGCTGGCCCAGCTTTTTCGACAAGACCGCAGCCTCGGCGACATAATCCGGCTTGGATTTTCTTCCAAACCCTCCGCCCAGCAATGTGACGTGACAAACCACGTCTTCTTTCGCAATGCCCAGTTCAGACGACACAATCGCCTGCACCGCTTGCGGATTCTGCGTAGGCGCCCATGCTGTCACTTTTCCATCTTTGAATTCCGCCAGCGCCACCAATGGTTCCATCGGCGCGTGGGCCAGCAGCGGAACGTAGTAGTCGGCTTCCACCACATTCTCAGTGGGGAACGCTTTTTCGGAATCGCCCACGCTGCGAATCAGTTTCCCTGGTTTGTGCGCGGTCTCTCGCAGCTCTTTCTTGTATTCCACCGAGTCGTAGGATTCGTTCGCCCCGTTGTCCCACGTTATTTTCAGTTTCTTCCGGCCCTGAAACGCAGCCCAGGTGTTGTCGGCAATCACGGCAACCCCGCCCAACGGCTGGAAGGCCGCCGGAGGCTTAAACGGATCGATGCTGACCGTCTGCCGCACTCCTGCAACCTTCAGGGCTTCCTGATCGTCGAAGGTCTTTACTTTGCCGCCGAACACCGGAGGATGTTCGACCGACGCGTACACCATTCCATCTAGGCGCGCATCCATTCCAAATGTGGCTGTGCCCGTGCAAAGTCGCTCCAGGTCAATGCTCTTCATTCCCTTCCCGATGTAACGCCACTCTGAGGGCTTCTTCAGTTGCAACTCTTCTTTGTTTGGCACCGCAAGTCGCGCCGCGCCAGCAGCCAGCTCGCCGTAACCCAGTCGCCGGTCGGTCACCTTGTGAACCACCGCATGCGGCTCGGTCGAACACTCCGCTGCGAGAACGTTCCACTGCAACGCCGCCGCCTGCATCAACATTAAGCGCGCCGCCGCCCCGCCCTCGCGCATCGTAGTAAAAAATCTTCTTACTGATTGCGAGCCATCCGTGTTTTGATCTCCATATCTCTTATCGCCGATCCCCTGGTCGATCTTCACCCGCTTCCAGTCGGCGTCAAGCTCGTCCGCCAGCACCAGCGGCAACGACGTCCGTATGACCGTTCCCATCTCTGACCGGTGCGCAACGATGTAGACGGTTCCGTCCTGCTGAATCCCGACAAAAAGATTGGGATGAAACGTCGCCCGGTCCGCCTCGCTCTGCCAGTCCGCAGGCTGCCCCTGCGCAAAAATCAGTGGAACAAACCGGACATACGGAACCGCGAGAACCAGCGCACCCGCCCCAAAAGCGCCTTCCAGAAATCTCCGCCGGCTTACGTTTTCGATTTGCCTCATGCCGTCTTCCCCGCTGCCAGCTTGATCGCTTGGCGAATTCGTTGGTAGGTTCCGCAGCGGCAGATGTTTCCCGCCATCGCGTCATCGATTTGTGCGTCCGTGGGATGCGGAGTGCCCTTCAAAAGCGAAGCCGCCTGCATGATCTGCCCTGACTGGCAATACCCGCATTGCGGAACGTTCAGATCCATCCAAGCTCTCTGCACCGGATGCAGTCCGTTCGTCCCCAGGTCTTCAATGGTTCGGATTTCGCTACCGGCCGCCGCGCTCATTGGCGTGACACAAGACCGGATCGCTTCGCCGTTCTTATGCACGGTGCAAGCTCCGCAAAGCGCCATCCCGCACCCAAACTTCGTTCCCGTAAGCGCCAGCACGTCCCGCAAGTACCACAAAAGGGGCATGTCAGGATCGCCATCAAACATGCGCTCGATCCCATTCACCTTGAGCTTAACCATCAGCATCCCTCCCCAAATTCAGCTAAACATTCTACGACCACTAATGATCGAAGCCAATCAGGACAAATAGGGATGTTGACTTCCTGTCTCAGGAAAAGCCGAGGGTGCCCCATCCTTGCGCCTTCTTTGCGCAAGGGTGGGAGTACAGAAGCCTGCAGCGCCTGCCTTTGACGTTGATGTTTTGTTTGACCAAGCCTGATTTCGTAGAACGGAAAACCCAGGAGGAGCACGACGCTCAGTAGTGCTGCACAGCCGAAACCATTGTGGAAGAGCGGCGCTTCAGTGGCCGCGCAATGCGGAAAGAGAACGACACGAATGGCGCAGGCCTTCCAGGCCCGCGTCTAAGTCAGCCTCTTGAATTGGCCTTTAGCCCCTCAGGCCGAGTTTCCAAAAACCTGGAGCCCGATTCGGAAGCCGCCCCCCCCGGCGAACCCGATCCGTCAATCACGTCCGCCCCTCGCTCCCAGCGATAATCATAAGATAATCATAAGAAGACCGATGAAGTCCCTGCTGACGCCCGGCATTTGTCTCGCGGCCATTGCCGCGCTGCTGCACACCGGCCTGCTCGCCCCCAATGTCGCGCTCGTCACCTACGCCTTCTACGCCGCGACCGTAGCCGGACTGCTGCTAGCCTGGCGATTTCACTCCAGCCGCACCTTCTTCGCTTTGCTATCTTTATTCCTGGCTCAACAAGCAATCGAATACTTCTCCAAAGGACACATCGCGACCAGCGGACCCGGAGGTACGGCGCTGGCCGCAGTCGGCCTGCTTCTGCCTCTAAATTTTGTTCTGCTCTCGTTCCAGCAGGAAAAAGGATTCACCCCCTCCAGCCTCGCGCCTCCATCCTTATTATTGTTCGTTCAATCCGTGATCGTGGCCGTGCTCTGCCGTCCCGAACCGTCAACCGCCGCGCAACGCGCCCTGCATCACGCGCTCGCGCCAGCCCCATTGCCTTTCGCCACGCTGCTCGCATTCGCCGCCGCCGCAGTAGTGTTGCTCATACGGTTCCTGCTCTTCCACAAGCCGGTTGAAGGCGGACTTCTCTGGGCGCTCGCAGCCTCACTCCTCTCACTCTACTTCGGAGGAGTAGGACGAATCCCCATCTCTTACTTCGCCGCCGCCGCATTCATCCTAGCCGGCGCAATAGTCGAGACGTCCTACATGCTCGCCTATCACGACGAACTCACTACATTGCCTTCCCGCCGCGCCTTCCACGATGCATTACTTCGCATCGAATCCCCATATTCCATCGCGATGGTCGATATCGATCACTTCAAACGCTGCAACGACACCTACGGCCACGACACCGGAGATCAGGTGCTGCGCATGGTCGCATCACGCCTGGCGCGCGTGTCCGGCGGAGGACAAGCCTACCGCTGCGGCGGAGAGGAATTTGCCATCGTGTTCCCCGGCAAGACAACCAGCGACGTTCTGGATCATCTGGAAAAGCTGCGCGCTCACATCGAAGCCAGCAAGCTCCACCTGCGAGGGCCCGACCGCCGGCAGGAAACTCGCGGTCCCGACCGCCGCAGCCAACGCCCGCGCGGCCGCGCCCAAACTGGCCACGCAATCAGGCAGCTCTCCCGGACAACCTCGCCGACGGAAATATCAGTCACTGCCAGCATCGGAGTCGCAACTTCAAGGAAGGAAAATCCGTCTGCGGAAGAAGTCATCCAGGCAGCCGACAAAGCCCTATATCGCGCGAAAGGGGCGGGACGCAATCGCATCGAAACCGCTTCCGCTCCCCGCCGCCGAACCCGCACCAAAGCCGCTGGCATAGCGTGAATTAAGGGTTGGCCATATAACGTCCGGCCCGGAGCGTCACTTCACGGCGGGAGCGCGACGCTCCGGGCCCGTACGTTTTCGCAAGCACCACAGGCCGTGCGGTCAGCCCGCGGTCGAAGGAGGTGTCGAATTTCTCCGTCCACTGCCGGCACAGGCCGGACATTTCAAGCGGATAAATGCAATGCCCTCAGACTTACCGCTAATGTCCACAGGCCGCGCAATGTATCCGGTACCGCCGCAGCGCGGGCAGTCCTTCGGATCCACTGATCCCCCTCTGTTGCTTGTGAGTTTTTCACCAATTCGCGTTCGCAACGTCACAAAGTTAATCTTGTTACGAAAAACGAACACGTCTGGTTCTGCACCTGCCAACCATGCCAGGGGAAACGGGGGGTTGACGATCAAAAAGCAGCGGTGCGCTCAGCCTCGGCGAAAAAAAACCGGAGGCGCGCAGAAGTGCCTGGTTGAAGCAATAAGAGCCCCGCACTTCGGTCATGGTAAAATGTAGCTCCGCACGCCGGAGAGGTGGCAGAGTGGCCGAATGCGGCGGTTTGCTAAACCGTTGTACGGGCTAACACCTGTACCCAGGGTTCGAATCCCTGCCTCTCCGCCAGCAAGTCTTAACTGCAAAGAAATCCCGCCGGTCTTTGCGTCGAAATACGCGAAAGATGCCCATTTTTCGCGATAATTACTCATGAAACCGGACTGCAGATAAAGGACTGCTCGACAGCAAGGGCGGTATTTTCCTGGCTTTTCTCTGGAGGGCACATGCGCAGTCCGGTTTCAACGAGAGCAAAAGGCGAATGCAATGCGATCACAAGCCGGCAATTCGGCCACGACGAGTTGACTTTTGCCAGCACCCTAGAAACCGGGTCGGCAACAAACGACATGGTTCAGTAGCCACAACCGCGTTTATCAGGACCAATTTCCAACCTCTACCCAAACCTCAATGAGTGCATTGGCCTGTATGCATCAGTCGAGTCCCACTGCGCGGGAGGAGAGTAAAAGGAATCCGACTTTTCGGTAGTGATACAGTTCCCCGCGGAGTGTCATCGGCAAAGCGCTCGAACGAATCTCTGACCTGCCCAAGTCAAGCTTAAAAAGACATGTAGAACCACTAAAGAATGGCTATACTGGCACTCCGGATGTTCATGCCCGGGTTCAGCCGGGGAATTTAGGAGGCTGCAGTTCATGGACGAACTATTTCGCATGATTGCACTTCGAGCTCCCGACACCACCGTAGGTTCGGGGTCGCTAAGCGTCAGCTCCGGTTCTGCCTGGCAGCAAACTCTGCCGACACAAGGAACGGCCGCCGTGAAGCGCAGAGCCCTTAAGGCTGCTGCGGCCCTTCTGCAGGCGAGCGCCAACTATGTCGCGGAGTCAGCAAATTAACCTATGGGCCAGCGGTTAGTGCTTTCTATAGCGCCTTGAACGATCCCAAGCAGGCGCCCCAGAATCTTGCGGCGCTCGCAGCTCTGGTCTCGAATAGTTTTGGAAAGACTGCCGGCGCTCTGGTAAATGACGCTCAATTCCTCGCCGAAACGACCATCATTAAGGACAGCCTTGTCGCTGCCTTTATCGCTCCACCGCCCGCTTCGAATCTGGTTGGCGATCTCGGCCGCGCCATTGAACTCTTCAACCTGATTCCGAAGATCGCTGCCAAAGATCCAAGCCTCACGGACACAGCCTCGATCCAGGCAGCCCTCAGCCTTCCGATTCTGCTGCCTGCGCCTGCTTTTCCGATTGCTCCGGCATCGGAGATCTTCTCGTTGTGCGCCAACATCCGCTTCGCTACGAAGCGGCACAGATCTCCTACGTCGAGAACATCCTTTCGGGCGAAACGAAAGGGCGCGATCAGAAGCACGACCTTCAGACGGTTCAAACTACCCTCACCGAGAACGACACAACGACGACTACGTTCAAGGACCTGCAGACCACAGATCAATCTGCTCTCAGTACGGCTACACAGAGCCAGGTCCAACAAACCTTGAATGCCCAGGCCGGTGTCACTATTTCCGCTGCATATGGTTCTCTGAAAATTAACGCCAATGCCAGCGTGGCGTATGCGAATTCCCAAAGCGACTCGAATCAGGTGGCCACTCAAACGGCGTACGATATCGTCAATCAGGCAGCTACAACAGTTACCAATCAAACCATCTCGCAACAGACATCGAAAATCACTGAAACCTACAAACAAGGTGAGACCCATTCCTTCTCCAATCCGAGCCCTAATCCGAATGTCGTCCGGGTCTACCAATGGATCAACGAAATCGATCGCGCGCAGGTGTTCAATTATGGCAAGCGGGTGTTGTTTGACCTCATCGTGCCGGAACCAGCCGCGTTCTTACTGGATGCCGCAACTGCCGCAGCCGCCGTTAGCGCGGCAAATGCCATAGCTATGCCGGACCCTTTTGCGGTGCAACCTGGCCAGCTAAGCCCGGACCAGGCAAATGCGTTCTATTACGGAAAGTATGTTGCAAAATACGGGGCAGTGGGCGTTCCCGGATAGCCGGCCGATCACATCACCGTCACCAAAGGGTTCTTCTCAAGCGATCCAAAGAGCCAGGGATCCGGGGCAACCGACCTTGTCATCCCGAGTGGCTATGCGGCCCAGACCGCGACCGTGCAAACCATTTACAACTACACTGGCGATAAGCAAGACAGCGGGATCAGTGTGTTCGTCGGGACAGCGGCGTACTTCATGTCGGGCCAGGTGGAGTCACCCCTTACCCCAAATCCACGCCCCCTGACTAATAACGCAGGTCTAGCGGCAGGCCAAGAAGAGGGGAGCATCTCGATTGCGATCCATACTTACAACGCCTCCGACTACGCTGGCGACGTCGATGTCTATTGTGCTCTCACGAGTGATTCCATCGCAGCCTGGCAAGCCAAGGTCTTTGACGCTATCTACAACCCCTATACCGCGCAACTCTCGGCATATACCAACAGTCTCAAGGTTCAACAATTCAACGCGCCAACGATAGGTCCACTCGGAAGCGCGAACCCCGACGATAACCGGATCACGGAGCAGATCGAACTCAAAAAAAGTTGCATCGCGATTTTGTCGGATATCGATCTGCTGACCTTCAACGGAATTCAGCAGGACCCGGTGAATCCGGCTCCGCCTGCGCCCCCAGCGCATGCATTCCCACGAGTAAACTGGCCGCCTGCTGCGGTTGCGCCCGCGGATGTATCGCAACAGGGCAGCCTGATCCGCTTCTTCGAGCAGGCGTTTGAGTGGGAAAATCTGATGTATATTTTCTACCCCTATTACTGGGGGCGAAAGACCACATGGTATAACACTTCGTTACGGATTTTTACTCTGATCCGAGTCAACTGGCCTATCAAGACAACTCGAAATCCGTGGATTGGCATAAATTCGTTAAGGGCGGTCGCGCACCTATTTTGCGTAGCCGAGGGGCGGTCGACAGTTTTCTAAAGTCTACGTTACAGCACTTGCTTAATCTGGCAGCATCGCAGGCTGACTTCAAACGCCAGATTTTGGCTTGGGATATTATCAACGAGCCCGAGGTGGCTCTAGCAAAGTATCTTTCTTCCGATCCTTACTACAGGCTGGAGTATGTATGCGGCTGATCCTGTCGATGGATATCCACTTGGTTACTTTATAGAAGCCAGCGCGTCCATGATCTTCAGCTCTCAAATGAAGGCCACTGTGGGGTTCCAAACGGCTATGCCACTGGGGCAGGATGACGGCTTCCAATCCAGCCTGAAGAGCAACGCCCTCAGTACGGAGATCGTCGACATTCAAAACGTTGTAACGACCATCCTGCTTTCCGACAGCCGCTTCCTACCGCAATGCCACTATTATCCCGGCCACTCCGGACAGACCGATCTGCTGCCCAAGAAGACCTTCAAATTGCCGACGGGTAGTAGCCTGATCCTCGGCGAATTTGCGACAGAGATTAATTCCGCGGGGAAATCGCCTTGGGGAAGTGACATTACAGCCAGTGACAGCGTGACTGCTCGCCTTCAAGTTGCCAAAAGCAAGGGGTATGACTGGGCTTTCCCGTGGGCGGCGATCGATGGCATGGAATACTCTCGATTCGACCAGGCCACGATAAACCAATACAAGGCGTTCCAACCCTTCTAAAGTATCAACTTCTTCTCGTCGTGCTCTAACCCAGATTCCTTTCGGAACAACAAAAACGCGAGCGCTCCTTTCTCTTCGGGTGATTTGCGCTATGAGTCGGTGCGGAAGGGGGATTGGCGGAGTTCGGTGGAGAGGGAGGCCAGGGTGGAAGAGTTGGGATTGACGGCTTCGAGGTGGTATTCGATGGAGCGGGCGAGGCGGCTTGGGCCTTAAAACGCGAAGAATTATTCGATTCCGAGGACTGGTTAATGACGCCGTTCGTGACAAACACGACGGCTAGTCCGTTGAAACGCTCCAGCAGTCGGGAATGTTCCTGAATTGGTGCGAAATCGCCAATGTACTCACCGACACCGGATCAGTACCGAGAAGCGTGCAACTGGCGTTTGCCAGACAGGGTGCAAAGGAACAGGGGGAGAGCGATGATGATTGGCACCGGTCGGATGACAGCTACAGCCCGCGCCGACACTGGTGCTTCAGAAGCCCGACGATAAGCGTGGGTCCGAGGTTTGCGTACAGACGTGTGATGACGCTCGTCAGCTCTGACGACGATCTCGATTGGGAGTTTGCTTTGATTCGCGCCTTGGGCATCCGGCCGGTCCTGGGAGGAGCCAATGGCGAAGAGAGCAAAGAAACGGTGCGAGCAATTGCCCATCTTGCACCCAGATGCAGCCGGCATCGATGTAAGTGCAAGCGAGTTGTTTGTCGCAGTCAGCCCTGATCGTGATCCCCAACCTGTCCGCAGTTTTCCAACCTTCACCCGCGATCTCAATGCACTTGCGGACTGGCTACAGCAGTGCGGAATTCGTTCAGTAGCAATGGAGTCAACGAGCGTGTACTGGATTCCCGTGTATCAGATCATCGAGTCCCGCGGGCTAGAGGTGTGCCTCGTCAACGCGCAGCACGTAAAGAATGTTCCCGGCAGGAAGACCGACGTGTCCGACTGCCAGTGGCTTCAGTACCTCCATTCGGTAGGCCTGTTGCGAGCCAGCTTCCGTCCTCCTGGCTTCATCTGCGCTATTCGCTGTCTCTGGCGACACCGCACCAGTCTCATCCAGATGGCGGCAGAGCATGTGCTGCACATGCAGAAAGCGCTCGATCAGATGAATCTCCAGATTCACCGCGTCCTGAACGACATCACCGGAATGAGCGGTCTCCGGATACTGGATGCAATCCTCGCTGGCGAACAAGATCCCGTGACTTTAGCTCGCCTCTGTCACGGCGGGGTAAAGAGCAGTGAGGACACGATCGCGAAATCGCTTGAGGGTGACTATCGCCCAGAGCACTTGTTCGCGCTTCGACAGTCGCTGGCTGCGTTCCGCTACTACCAACAGCTGGTCGTTGAGGTGGATCAAGAGATTCAACGTCAACTCGGCACTCTGAAGACAGCGACGACTGCGGAGCCAACAGTACCCAAACGAACCAAGGCGTCCGCATATCAGCGACGCCGGTATGAGCCGAAGACGTTCGACCTCCGCGGTGAGCTGTATCGAATCTTCGGAGTCGATCTCACCAACGTGCCTGGCATCAGCGCGATTACAGCCCAAACCATCCTCTGCGAGATCGGCACAGATGTGTCCCGGTTTCGCAATGCTTCCGCCTTTGCATCCTGGTTGGGACTCTGTCCTGAGAACAAGATCAGCGGTGGCAAGGTGCTCTATACCAAGAGTCGCCGCGTCAGGAGCCGCGTTGCCACGGCGCTACGAATGGCGGCCAACTCGCTGCATCATGCAAAAGATTATCTCGGCGAGTTCTTTCGGCGCATCACTCGGAAACTCGGCAAGCCCCAGGCAATCACCGCCACCGCTCACAAACTCGCACGCATTGTGTATCACCTGCTTGGCACGAGGGAAGCTTACGACGAGAGTGTCTTTCACCGCTGCGACGAAGAAGCTCTAAAACGCGCGCAATTTCGGCTCCGAAGGCAAGCAGCTCAGCTCGGGTTTCAAGTCATCCCCCTACAGAACGGGTGATGTTCCTTGGGAGTCGGCTAGCAGGAAGTGATCCACATTTGGCGTCGATTCTGGTCAGATGACGGGCTACCCCGGAAGCTATCCCCCGGACATACTTTCGGCGACGCGGGTCAGAAGTCGGCTTCGAGGAGGTGGAGCCACGACGGCCGAGAAAGCGCGAGCAAGAAAGTCGAAAATTATTAGAAATCCGCGCCTCAAGTAATTCTTTCCGCCGGAGAGAGTTTCGACCTCGTGACTGCCCGCTAGGCACGCAGTCGCATGCGAACCCAATCAGGCTTTCTGAGGCTCGCAAAGTGACCACTCTTTGCCACAGAATCGCCCGGTATTCGCCGTTCAGGTTCGAATGGACGGCGAATCGAAACCGGACTGATTGCATAGCTCGGAGGTCGGATTTTAGTGTGAAATTCTCTGGCGACCTTTTGCTATCTGCAACTTACGGATATGTCGAGGATGGCGGCTGCGCCATCGGCGAAGGATTTCTTGACGAACGCAACGATGTCGGCCTTGGACTTGTATTGGTCGCGCTTGGGATCTTCTGCTGCCTGAGGCTCCTTCCCCATGACGGGATTGGTGAAGAAGTAGTTCGATCCTGCCGCGTGCAGCAACTGCTCTGCGAAGCTGCGTTGCGCCGGCGTGGGCTTGAAGTCGTATTTGTCCTCAGGAAAATCTTCGGCCATCGCCGTCAGCTTGCGGCCAATCTCATTCCAGAAATCGAGCACGACTTTCAATTCCGGATCGGCAGGTTTGACGGCTGCATCTTTCTTCATCGCGTCCTGGGCATGGGCGGGAAATGCGAATGCCAGCAGGACGATAGCGAGAAACGGTATTCTTTTCATTTCTTTCTCCACGATTGAGTTTTGCGAATCAAAGCTTCAGCTTCTTATTTCGCCTGTGTCAGCCCCGCAACAACTGCAGCAAGTTTATCGAGTACCTGGTTCATGCCCTCCAATTGACCGCTATCTTTTGCGCTCTCCATGGGTTCATTTCCAATGAAGGTGAGTTTCGTCTGGCCGTTTCCAATATCCTCAAACAGAATCACGTCGTGCGCACCTTCTATAGCCTCATGTTCTATTCCCAATTGTGCAGGCTCAACCTTGTTTCCCTCCGAGTCCGAAAAGTACATGGAGGAAATAATCTTCTCGTGCGGAACAATCTCATGGTATTCACCGCCATGCCAGAACTCCTGTCCATCCGGCGTTCTCGTGCAGATGAGAAATTTTCCTCCCACGCGAAAATCCATCTGGCAAACCGGCGAAGTAAAACCCTTCGGCCCCCACCACTGCATCACATACTTCGGGTCTGTCCACGCCTTCCACACCAACTCGCGTGGGGCATCAAAAACTCGTGTGACAACCATCCGCTCAATTTCGCTAACCGTGTTTTTTGTCATCTGACCTCCTCTTTCTTCATTCGATTTACAACTACGTCCAGTTTGTCGAAGCTCTCTTCCCAGAATCGGCGATAGCTAATC
The DNA here is from genome assembly GCA_963850805.1 of uncultured Acidobacteriaceae bacterium. Classification (GTDB taxonomy): domain Bacteria; phylum Acidobacteriota; class Terriglobia; order Terriglobales; family Acidobacteriaceae; genus Sulfotelmatobacter. Next base: position 31,520 of record CAWKNF010000011.1, read on the forward strand.
GCCCAGTCTCTGACTGTCTTGATCGCCTCTGGCCTAAGCGTGCACACACTCTCTCGTCCACGCTTCGTCTTGATCACAATCCGCGCCCGCACCAGGTAGGCAATATGTTTTGAAATCATCTGCTGCGAGAGTGCAAACGGCTCCGTCAATCCATGCACAGAGGCAGGCCCATGGGAGAGCCGTTCGATCATTGCCCGCCGGGTTGGATCAGACAAAGCGGCAAACGTTGTACCCAATTTATCCACAACCATATGGTAGTGGATTATCTGCCAATGTCAAGTGTGAATTTTGCGATCCCTGATTTCTGTTCACTGATCCCCCAATGTGCCAAGCGCACTCAACTACTTCCACTGGACAGAACCCTTGGCCTTGAGTGATTCACCTGGAGCACAAGTGGAGCACAACAAGGCTTCGGAGAACTGCTTCATGGCTGCGATCGCATCGGGCGATGCGGTCTTGATGTAGTGGTTCGAGGACGCTACGATTCTGCCATGCCAGTAAATGCCGGCACTCGGTAGGCAATCGTCTCAATCGGCGAAACATCACCATAGCTTCTGCGTCTTTGGAGCGATTGGACACGCCGAAGTTTCGGCGAAATCGCCGGATACCGAAATGCTGTTAGCCGCGGAGCCTTTCGAGCATGCGCGGACATTCACTCTATTACGTTCGTAACCCTCCTGACTCGCCTATTGTGTTGATAATGTTATCTGCTCTTACTCAGCAGTTCCCGGGTCGAGAACCGCGCAGTGCGCTCACGCTGAGGCGGCGGGCAAACGCAACGAATCATGTCGACAGCTACGAGAATGTCCGAAGGGGGCCAACAGAGAATCTCTCAGGAACTGTCTCTGCTAGACAAGACAGTGCTCGCAATGATCATGGCTCAACAGCCTTTGTCAAGCATTCTTGAGTCTTTATGTCTAAAGATCGAGGAAAGATCCCATGGTCTGATCTGCTCGGTCCTTCTGCTTGACTCCGACGATGCGACTCTGCGTCACGGAGCTGCTCCAAGCCTTCCGCCGAGCTACAGTAAAGCAATTGATGGCACAAAGATTGGCCCCCGCGTCGGCTCTTGCGGCACTGCGGCGTACCGGCGACAGCCTGTGGTGGTGACCGACATCGCTAATGATCCCCTTTGGGCTGACTATCGCCATCTGGCCTCGTCTTACGGCCTCGGTGCTTGCTGGTCGATGCCGATTTCATCCCAAGACGGCGCCGTCCTCGGGACGTTCGCCTGTTACTATCGAGAGCCTCGTTCGCCAGATGCTTATCACCTTCTGCTGATTGATCGCGCTGCCCACTTAGCCAGCATTACCATCGAGCATCATCGCACTAAGAAGCAGCTTGAGGCCGCGGAAACCCGTTACCGCACGCTGGTTGAGCGGCTTCCAGCCATCACTTATATGGCTGAGGTCGGCGTGCAGGGGCGCTGGTTTTTCGTAAGTCCTCAGATTGAAACCATGCTGGGCTACACTCCGAACGAATGGATGGCAGACCCAGCCCTGTGGATGAGCCGAATCCACAGCGATGACCGGGAAATTGCTCTCGAGGCAGAGAAGCGAGTACAAGAAACAGGAGAACTGTACAAAGCGGAGTACCGCATGTGCGCTCGCGATGGCCGGATCCTCTGGTTTCGGGACGAAGCCAACCTTCTGACGGACATCGCCGCCAAACCCGTCATGCAAGGGGTACTCTACGACATCACGGAATACAGGCGACTCGAGGATCAACTTCGGCAGTCGCAGAAGATGGAAGCTGTTGGCCAACTCGCAGGTGGCGTGGCTCACGATTTCAACAATCTCCTCATGATCATTGAGGCCCACAGTGAGCGGATCCGGGAAAGGCTCTCTCCTGGTGATTCTATCTACGCTGATGCCATCGAAATTCGAAATGCTGTTGCTCGTGCCGCATCACTGACCGAGCGGCTACTGGCGTTCGGTCGCAAGCAACTGCTGCAGCCTCGAATATTGGACTTGTCTTCCATTTTGAGCGAAATCGCAAACATGATCCGTCGCCTCCTAGCTGAAAACATCGAAATGGAGATTAATGTTGAACCAAGACTCTCCTGGGTCAAGGTTGACCGGAACCAGATCGAACAAGCAATTCTCAATTTGGCCGTGAATGCACGTGACGCTATGCCGGAAGGGGGGAAGCTCACTATCGGCCTTCAAAATGCACACTTCGAGAAAGCTCAAACCTGGCGACATGGCTTAGTAGAGCCTGGAGACTACGTGGTCCTTAGCGTCAGCGATACCGGGATTGGCATGAACACGGAAACGCAGTCGCATATTTTTGAACCCTTCTTCACTACGAAACAACCAGGGAAAGGAACAGGATTGGGGCTCTCCACTGTGTATGGGACGGTTAAAGACAGTGGAGGAGCAATCGATGTCGAGAGCGAACCGAATCGAGGTTCTGCCTTTAGGATATTTTTCCCAGCGTGCGAATCAGAGGCGAGCCCGGAGGAGACGCCTGTATTTCCCCGCTCGTCACCTTCGGGAAATGAAACCATTTTGCTGGTTGAGGACCAAGTCGGCATTCGGGAGGTGGCCAATGACTATCTTTTGCAACTCGGATACAACGTCCTGGCTGCTCCAGATGGCGAGGCCGCCATGGAAGTCGCGCAGTCTCGGAAACAACGCATCGATCTGCTGGTAACGGACCTGGTGATGCCCAAGATGGGCGGTCGCCAGTTGGCGGCCCGATTGGCCGAGATGTATCCCCGGACAAAAGTGCTCTTCATGTCCGGCTATCCAGATGTTGCGATGGAAGGCTCGGAAGACCCGATTCTGGACAACGAAATCCTGCGGAAACCGTTCTCTCTCAAAACCCTCGCCAATAGGGCGCGATTATTGCTCGATGCCAGTAGCAAAGAACAGGCCTTGGGTTCCTCCATGAATCCCAGCAATTCGGACTGACAGCCGCGGTGCCCGAGGCGCCTCTAGGCACTAGTTGAGTTACACGGGCGCACGACAAATTCTGGGGCTCTGCCCGAATCACGGCAAACCGGAAGTAACTGTCGAAACCAGGTCTTTACACTCATTGACTCGGTTATGAGTGCAATGGTGATTCTCAGCAGTTAGCTGTGCCTGTGGCTTTCAGCAGGGCCCAAATCACTTCTCCTAGTGCTGCGATCCCTGCTCGGCAATCTAACCGTGACCTACGCCTTTCGCACCAGCGTGCCTGCCAGCATGTCGTGGAGGCCCTGCTTGCGTTCGGTGAAGCCGGCCATGATGTAGCCAATGAAAAGGATCATCCCGGAAAGCCATTTGGCAAAATGTCTGCCGGTGGCACGCGCAAACGAGACGCGCTTGCCGTAAAGGTCAGTGACCTTCATTCCGAAGATCATCTTGCCGAAGGTTGCCTGGTAGGAAGAACTCAGCATGAAAGCCTCGTATAGCCAGGACGCGCCAATGGTGAGCACCGCCAGCACTCCACTGCCGAAAATAAGAACTGGCAAAGCCGCTCCGTGTCCGAGGCCGTGCAGCCCTAAGCTGCCGGCTGCAAGTCCGCCGAATCCAAAAATCGCAGCCACCGGGTGCACGACAGCGCGCACAAGGATTGCATCAATGAGGAATGCGACGAAACGGATCCAGAAGCCGCCATAGCGAACACCGGTCTGACCGGGCGAGTAAGGCGGAACCGGTGGAAAGGCTGCCGGGATTGGAACTGTCGGGGAAGTCCAGGCCGGTGCACTGACCGGGGGCGCGCCCGGCACGGGGGCTGAGCTTGCGGCTGCGGCAGCCGGGTTGAGCGCGGCGCCGCAGCGTCCGCAAAACTGAGCGCTAGCGGCGTTGGGCGCTCCGCACTTGTTGCAGAACAAAGTTCCGTTCATGGCGGGCACTATAAGTGTTTTGTGGACAACTGTAAAGAGGTACGGCGCGCCAGTGCGTGAATCTCTCTACGACCTTTTTCCTGCCCTTCTAAGAATATTTACTCATAGATCCTTTTGATCTTCTGAGCTCGCAAGAACAGGGTCACGAAGGCGAGCAGCCACGTCTACGCCTCTAATTGCTTGGCTCCTAGTCATCGATTTGGATGCTATCAGCTCCTGCAAATCTCAGAAGTTCGCTCGACACACTCGGTGAGGGTTCTAATTCTGGTTTTCGCCTAGACCTGCAGCACATCGCCCTCGCGGGCAACCATCTCGTACAAGACAGGATTGACGAAGAATCCGATGAAGAGCCGGGAGATGAGGCCGGCCACGATGACGATGGCGAACGGCCTTTGAGTATCTGATCCAATGCCGGTGGAAAGGGCGGCTGGCAATAATCCCAGGCAGGCAACCAGGGCGGTCATCATAATCGGGCGAAGCCGTAGGAGCGAAGCTTCTCTGGTGGCCGGGCGGATCTCCATGCCTTCTCGGCGCAGCTTGTTGATGTAGGAAACGAGAATGACCGCAGTCTCCACTGAAACCCCGAGCAACGCCAAAAGACCCAAGACTGAGGAAACGCTGAAGGGAGTGTGTGTGAGTTTCAACGCAACCAGCGCGCCCACCGGTTCGGTCATGATTACACCGAGCGCGATGGTGACGGGAAACTTGAAATTTCCGTACAGGGCAAACAAGATCATGAAAATCAGGACTACGGCAAGGGGGCCAATAAAGTACATCTGCGATTTGGCCTCGAGAAACTGGCTGTATTCGCCGCCCCATTCCATCCGGTAGCCCTGCGGCAGCGCAACGACCTTCTTGACAGCCGCTTGGCCGTCTCGAACCGCCCGCTCCAAATCACGTCCCTCCACGCTGTATTGCACGCCGATGTAGCGGGAGTTGTTTTCGCGGTAAATGAAGGACGCACCGTTTCCCTGGCGGATGTCGGCGAGTTGGTTGAGAGGAATCTGTTGCCCGTCTGGAGTCCCCACCAACAGATTTCCGATCTCATGCGCGCTGCTGCGGAACTGGGGCTGCATGCGGACAACCAGATCGAACAGCTTCTCCCCTTGAATGACCTGAGTGACCGCCTGCCCGCCCACTGCTGCTGAAATCACAGCTTCTACATCCGCGACATTGATCCCATACCGTGCGATCTTGTTCCGATCGACGTCGACCAGGAGGCTGGGCTGACCAAGTTCGCGCACCACTGTGAGGTCGGTAAACCCCGGCACATTGGTGAGCGTGTTCTTGATCTGGATCGCTTTGTCTTGCAATACATTCAAGTCCTCACCGTATATCTTAACCGCCAAAGAACTCTTAAGACCGGTGAGTGCTTCGTCCACGGCGTCTTCTGCAGGCTGGGTATAGTTGAAAATGATCCCGGGAAAGGCCGTGAGCTTCTTGTTGATCGATTCGATCAGCTGTTTTTTCTCGCTGATCTCGCCAGTCCATGCTTTGTCCTTATAAGGCTTGAGGCCAACGTAGAATTCACAATTGAAAAATCCGGTGGGATCAGTGCCATCGTCAGGGCGCCCCAACTCTGAGCCTACGACGGTGACCTGCGGATAAGACATGAGAATATCTCGGATCTGAGGAGCAATGCTGCTGGCCTCCTCAAAGGAAATAGTGTAGGGCATGGTCGCCCGCACCCAGAGCGCGCCTTCATCGAGGTGAGGCATGAACTCGCCACCGATGAAGGGCACCAGCAGAAGAGTCGCCCCAAAGATGAGGGTTGCTATCGCGATGGTGATCTTGGGCCGGTCGAGCGCCCAATCCAACTGACTAGCGTATTTCCGCTTCATCCATTCAAAGGCGCGATTCGGCTTCTCATGCACGCCCTTCTTGAACCAATAGGAGGCCAGGACAGGAATCAGCGTGAGGGTCAGGATAAGCGCGCCCACCAGAGCAAACGACATGGTCTCAGCCATGGGGTGAAACAGCTTGCCCGACGGCCCGCTCAGCGCGTAGATCGGCAGATATCCGGCAAGGATAACAGCGACTGAATAGAAGATCGGGCGATCTACATCTTTTGCGGCTGCAAGAATGACTTCATTCAGCTTATAGTTCTGTCCCTCCCGGAGTGCCAGCTCGCGGTAGATGTTTTCAACCATCACGACGGTGCCATCAATGACAATTCCAAAATCGATGGCGCCGATGGAAAGCAAATTCGCGGCAACGTCGTGCGCGTGCAGCACGATGAAAGCAAACAAGAGTGAGAGTGGAATGGTGAGGGCAACAATAACGGCAGCGCGGAAGCTGACCAGAAAAAAAATCAGCACGACCAAGACCAGCACCATGCCACGAAGTAGGTTTGCCTCCACCGTGTCCGTAGTCAGGTCTACCAATTCGCTGCGATCGTAATAGGGATGAATCTTGACGTCAGGCGGCAGGATCTGATGGTTCAGTTCCTCGGTCTTTGCTTCAACTCCCTTGAGGACGTTCTGCGTCTGCTCTCCGCGCAACATGAGAATGACGCCCTCAACGGAATCGTCGTTCTTCTGGAAGCCGAATTCTCCCAGCCGCGGCGCGTGCCCGATCGCCACATCTCCAACGTCACGTACTCGGATGGGTACGCCTTTGTTGGCGCCGACCACGATGTTTCCGATGTCCTCTGTGTTCCGTACCAGCCCGATGCCGCGGACGTAGTAGAACTGTCCACCTTGAGAATAGAAACCGCCGCCCGCATTCGAGTTGTTGGCCGCGAGAGCTGCAGTGACTTGTGGAACGGTCAAGTGATATCCATAGATGCGCGCCGGGTCGAGCAGCACCTGGTATTGCATCACCGTTCCGCCGAAACCTGAATCGTCAGCCACGCCGTGGACAGAACGATAAGCTCGTTCAATCACCCAGTCTTCAATCGTTTTCAGCTCCTGCGGGCTGCGGTCGGGACTTTCCAGCACGTACCGGTACACCAAGCCACTCGGGCTAAAGAGCGGAGCGAGACTTGGAGTTACGCCTGTTGGCAGCGTAGCTTGAGCGAGGCGCTCAAAGACAATCTGCCGGGCAAAGTAATCGTTGGTGTTTTCTTCGAAGGTGAGGATTACATCGGACAGTCCGTAGAGTGAGATTGAACGCATCACTACCATGTGGGGGACGCCGTTCATCTCCAGTTCAAGGGGAAGCGTTACCAAGCGCTCGACTTCTTCTGCGGCATGGTCTGGCCATTGGGTGATGATTTCGACCTGTGGAGGGGAGAGGTCGGGATACGCGTCCACGGGCATACGCTGAAAAGACAGGATTCCGCCGACCGTGATGAAAGCGGTCAGCATCAGCACCAGAAATCGTTGCCGCAGCGCCGCCTGGACTATTCGGTGGATCATTCTGTTTTGGTGGACACTATCCTTGCCAGAGTGTTCGAACGCTTCTCAAAGTCTGCGCCTTGAGGCTAGCGCTGCAGTGAGTTCGCAAACTGCAGAAACAAGCTGCCATTTCCGATGACCCGGTCACCAGATTTCAGTCCACTGGTAATCTGCGTCTGTCCGTTCAAACTTTCTCCCAGCGTCACCGGGCGTCTGCCAAACTGAGTGGCGGATGCCGCAGCATAAACAAAAGGCTGGTTCTCGCTATCGCGCAGGACAGCTGCATCTGGCAGCGCAATGGCATTTTGTATCGTGCCCGCGTTTACTGTTGCAACCACGTACATATCTTTCTTCAGTTTTTCGCCGGGATTATTGGTCTCGATGCGTGCCTGCAACGTGCGTGTGGTCGGATCCAGAGACGCGGCCACGTACGCAATGCGCCCATGGAACACTTCAGGATACGTATCCGTCTGAATTGTCACCTGATCTCCGACGCGCACGTAGGGCAGATCTTTCTGATAGATATTGACCAGAACCCAGACGGTGCTGACGTCGGAAATCATGAAACATTGCGTGGTGCCGGGTTGAATGAGCTGTCCGGCGGAAACATCCTGCTCAACCACCAGGCCGCCAATCGGCGCCTTCACCGGAACCTCAAAAGAGGGCGGAGCTTTCACAAGTGCGTCGGGATCGGCTACTCCCATAACTTTCAATGCAGCTTGCGCTGCGATGAGGTCGCCGCTGGCTTGCACCTCGACCGACTGCGCCTGCTCCACATTCTGCTCCGCAATCGCGTGATGTTGATACAAGTCCTGAGCACGGGCGTTCGCCTTTTGTGCCAGGGCGTAGGCATCCTTCGCCTTCAAGTAGTTTGTGCGAAGCTGCGAGTAATCAGGACTCGCCACGTACAACATGGGCTCGCCCTGAGTTACTTTTTGCCCTGGAACGACCACTACCCTGCTGACCGGTCCACTCACCTGGGTAATAACCGGGGTCGTGCGAAAGCTGTTGTAAGCCACCGCTCCAGTCAGACGTAGGGATCGAGTCAGCGTCGTGGGCTGTACCGGCAGCACTTGCACGTGCGACATTTGGTCTTGCGGGATGGTAAACAGCTCAGGATTGTTTGAGTTATTTGCAGTGCCAGAGTTGGTGGCGGGATTCGGACCTGAAGCCTGGCATGAGGTCAGCACGAGCAACATCGCCACTGACATAGCGGCCAGTGCAGACAATCGCCGCCAACGACTGGTGAGGACGTTCATGGCAGGTTCCTCATTCCCACCGCTTCCTTCAGTTGCTCAAGAGCGGTCATATAAGTGGCCAGCGCCTGGCGGTAGGCCAGCTGAACGGACCTGTAGCTGCGCTCAGCGTCGAGAAAATCCAACAGGCTGGCAGCGCCACGCTTATACGCGTATTCGCTGATGTCACGCGAATCCTGCGCCTGCTTGAGGTACCCAGAAGTATAGAGTTGCACCACCTCGTCATTGCTCCTCACTGCCTCATAGGCATTCGCAACGTCGGAGAGAACCGTATCGCTAACCGCTTGCTGCTGCTCTTGCGCCTGGGTCAGCGCATAACCGGTGCGCGCGATCTCTCCCTGATTGCGGTTGAAGATCGGCAGCTCAAAATTCGCAAAGATCGAAGCCGTGTTCTCACCGGAAACATGGGTAAAGTCGTACGTGCCATTTACGTCCACCTTGGCGTTCGCCTTGGCCAGGAGGATCTGACTCTGTGCCGCGGTTATCCCCAATTCCGCCGCACGAAAATCGGGGCGCTCATGCATTGCCGTCATCTGCAAGGCTTCAAGGTTCGCCTTCAGCGGTTGATACGCCAGATCGCCAATCACGTCAAAATCAGCCGGTACCGCGTTGTAGCCCAGGAACTCCCGCAGGCCGACAAGCGCTTGCACTTTCGCCAGGCGGGCAGAGGACACATCGGTCTGAAACTGCAGAAGCTGCAGCTTGATCTTAAGATAGTCGCCTTCGCCGATGTAACCCGCCTTGAGCTGTGTCTCGCTGATATCGACCGTTTGCTGGAAGCCCCGTAGATCTTGAAGCGCGAACTGAAGCGTGGATTCCGCCAGTAAAACGCTGACGAACTGCTGGCCTACATTGAAAGCCAAGGTTCTTTCGGCGTCGGTAACTTGGGCGCGAGTGACAGCTGTCTGATCACGGGCGGCTTGCAAGCGCCGTTGCCTTTTGCGACCACGTTCGAACAGGTACCCGATCCCAATATCGAACTGCTGAGTCTCGTTCAGATTTTCCCCGGAAAAGTCTTGCGGACTGAAGAATGGGATGAATTGGCTATCAACCCCAAGAGTCGGATTGGGGCGCAGGTTCGCGGTAATCTCCTGGGCCTGATTCTGAAGAATAAGAGTTCGCGTGGCCTTAATGGAATGGTTGTGCGCCAGAGCCAGATCAATGGCCTGATCAAGACTGATCAGCGTCGTATTTTGCCCACTGCCTGCCCCCACTAGCAGCAGGAAAGACATCGCAGCCGGGGCGAACATCCGAAAGTACCTGGATGGCATAAGGATTGAGATTAAAGCGCACTCACTGTGGCGCAACAGATCTCGAACGAAGGCTCGAACCTAACGAACACTTTGCCAAGCTCCGTCGTCCGTATCATTCTCCTCGGCAAGACCGCGACTAAGGCTCAATGGAAGTATTCTAATTCACAATCACGATTAGGGCGGCCCGCGGCGAGAGCCAGTCAAGCCATCGCAGCGATACTGTTCGGATTTCGACTGGTTTACGGGTCTCTGCGCGAATCTCGCTGTGAGGCTTGTCGGTGATCGCTTCCAGGGTGCCGGGCTCGACGTGCGGCGCAGGTCGGGTGCGCACAGATAGCCTGATGGAATGAGGGAGGCGAAGGATTTGTCCGCGATGGGGGGTCGATCGGGGAGTTATTTGCGGTTGGTTCGGATAACTTCCGGTTCCAGCCCCCTCATTCGGGGACTACACATGGGGCGGATCTGGAGTGACGCCGTGGCGGGGCATGATCCGATTTGCATCGCATCGGTCCCTTCCCTGCTAAGAACAGGGCACGCCTGACGGTGGCCATTTCTCACCGAACGGGAAGATCTTCCCCTCAGTCAATTCCCAAATGCTGCACGTGCAACCAGAGAGATGTTCAGTGAGAAGAAGTGGTTTGGCGCAGGAGCACAACGTCACTGTCGCTGTGGGTACGAAGCAAGCCCAGTGTTTTGCCGTCCGGAGTCCAGTGAAAGTCTTCGATGCGATCGGCTTCAAACTCAGTAACGCGATGACCGGGGGAGCCGTCCACCGGCGATACCCATAGGGCGTACAAGCCATTCTCCCGAATCGGGTAGCCGATGGTTTTCCCGTCCGAAGTGTAGCGGATTTCGCCGCCTGCCCGCGGATCACGTTCCAGTATTTTTACCGGCGCCAACGTTTCAAAGTCCAAAATCTTGATCACCACCCGGCCTCCGGTTGCGGGCTGAGTTTGAAACGCCAGATTTTTTCCGTCCGGCGATACGTTCACGCAACCGCAGGTCAACAGGGCCTCGGAAAGCTGCGTAGAAGTTCCCCCATCCACCGGAACTTTTTTCGCCACGAATTTTCCGGCATCGAAGCCGGCGTAGACCAGCCATTTTCCGTCGGGAGAGCACATAGCCGGCTGGTCATAGGTGCCCGTCGTGAGCTGCTTCAGGTTTCCGCCCATCGCGTCGGCGCGCCAGATATTCACCGAGTTGCCGCCGCCGCGAGATGCGGACGCAAAAATCGCGTAGCGCCCATGGTCGCAGGAGATCGGGCCGAACGATGGAAAGTCATCGTGCAGCAGGGGCGCGCGATTGCTGCCATCGGCGTTCATCTGGAAAATGCCGTTTTCCTGTTCCGCCAGTATTTTGCCGTCGTAGGTCCAGCCGAACCAGTTTGTGGGCGGACGGCTACTGATGGTGACCGGCTTCCCGGCAATCTTGCCATCGTAGGTTGCGGTTTGCAGCGTTCCCACGTACTGCGACTGCACCGCCGCGATGGTCTTGCCGTCGGCCGAGAGGCTGATACTGGGATACGAATTGGTGTCGTTGGTGATCGGCCGGTAAATCCCCTGCGGGTAGGAAACAATTCCAATCTGGCTGCGATTGAAATTCGATTCGCGGCCGTTCGCCACCACCAGGATCCCGCTCTGATCGGGCAACCAGGTGGGGGATTGCAGACGCAAATCAGACTTCTTGAATATCGTTTTCGCACCCGTCACCGGATCAAACAAATCCAGCGCTGAAAGAGCGGACTGGTCGGCCATGAATTCCGCCGCCACGATCATTTTCCCGTCGGGAGACCAAGCCGGATCCCACAGGCGGGTCGTCTGCTTGGATAACAGCTTCTCTCCCGAGCCATCAGCCTTGGCGACGATCAGATCGCCTTCCCCTTCGTTGCGTTTCTTGCGGATGAATACAATGTGTGTGCGGTCGGGCGAGAAGCTAATATCGCTGGCGATATCATGGACGATACGCTCCGGATTCCCACCCAGCACGGGCGCGCGGTACAAGCTGTATACGTCTTTTTCGGCCTTTTCATCCTTGATGAAATAAATCGAATTGCCGTCGGGCGAAAAATTGACGCTGTAGTACCGGTCATCGGAAGGCGGAACAATCTGCGTGTTGCTCTTGGTTGGAATATTTCGCAGCCACAGGCTTTGCTGGCCGCTCTCGCGTTGCACGTTCAGGATGTAGTTCGCATCGGGCGATATCGCCGCCAGCGACGCCTTGCCCGTCTCGGTGACGGGTGTAACTGTGAAGCTTTCAAACCCCGCGGATTTCTTGCGTGAAACATAGGAATAAATGCCGAAAGCCGCCGCCGCGACCAGCGCGAGCAGGATGACCGACGCGAGAACCAATCCTGCTTTGTGTTGGCCCGCGACTTGCCGCACAGAGGAACTGGATGCGGTTTGTACAGATGTCGAAGGAACGCCTGGAGCCACTGCCGGCGCGGAGCCAGACAGCGGGACGGCTCCGCTGCTGGATGCTTGCGAACTGCTACTCGAAGAAACCCGCCCCGACGAGTCGGTTTCCCGCCGCAAGCGTTTCAGGTCGGCACGAATTTCAGCAGCGACCTGGTAACGCATCTCGCGGTCCTTTTCCAGCGCCTTCTGCAAAATCTCTTCCATCTTCGGTGGAATTTCCGGATTATGACGCAATGCCGGGGGCGGGACGCGATTCAGGATGGCTTCAAACATCACTCCGGTGGTGTCGCCGCGGAAGGGCATCAAGCCCGTAGCCATTTCGTATAAGACCGTTCCGAACGAGAAAAGATCGCTGCGCGGATCGAGCTCCTTGCCGCGAACCTGTTCGGGCGACATGTAGGCGACCGTGCCCACGGCGGTCCCGGGACTCGTAAACAACTCCGCCGCATCGATTGCTGTGGCCGTCATCGTCCCCGCCGCAGCACCCGGCGGCGCACTGCCCGCCTGTGCCGGCAGCAGTTTTGCCAGCCCGAAATCGAGAATCTTTGCGTGGCCGCGGCGAGTGACGAAAAGGTTAGCCGGTTTGATATCGCGATGAATAATTCCCTGGGAGTGCGCCGCATCCAGCGCGTCCGCAATTTCGATGCCGATATCGAGCAGTCGGTCGACTTCCAGCGGACGCCCGTTGATCAAGTGCTTCAAAGTCGAACCGTCTAGATACTCCATGGCGATGAACGCCCTGCCATTCTCCTCGCCAATATCGTAGATGGTGCAAATGCTCGGGTGATTCAGCGCGGACGCTGCTTGTGCTTCCCGCTGAAATCGTCCCAGGGCTTGCTTGTCCCTGGCGACTTCATCGGGCAGAAACTTCAGCGCCACGAAGCGGTGCAGCCGGGTGTCCTCGGCTTTGTAGACAACACCCATGCCTCCGCCACCGAGGCTTTCCACGATGCGATAGTGGGAGATAGTTTGGCCAATCAGAGAGGGGATGTCACTCATGTGTGTCCGCGATTCTAGTTTGCAGGTCGCGGCAAGTCAACGATCCCGAAGTACGGCTACGCTAAACCCGGCATCCGCAGGTTACGGGGGCTTGCGACGATAACATGCCTTTCCCCGGCATCTGAGCGCACCGATCCGACGATTCTGGGGCGAGTGGTCGGCCAACCGGAAGTTGCCATCGTGCGATCAGCCTCAACCAACAATCTACAGCTAGAAATTCCGATTGGGGGTGGGGCCGCAAGGTTGGGCGCCTTCCTTGATGAAGTCTTCGTGCAAAACACCCAGGGGCGGCAGGTCGCCGGTCAGGGCGTAGAAGCCGAAGTCGAAGACGACCACACTGTAGCGCAGCGGCTCGGCGCTGGCTTTGATGGCCTGCCAGCGTGAGAGCCGCAGTGGCTGGCTGCCGATCAACTGTTCGTTGAGACAGAACTTGGTACGCGCGTCGTTGCGGATGACGTAGCTGGGAATGAAGTCCGCAGTGAGCTGGTAGTCCACGTTGGCCTTGTACGGCACCGGGCCGCCGTTTTTCAGAGCCAGCGCCGCCTGGCCGCTGGGGTCGGGGGGCGAGGCGGGCTCGAGCGACGTATCGAGCAGGCGCAGGTCCACGACGCCGCGCCAGTCAAAATTGGGAAAGACTGGGGAGACGTAGGGTGAGGCCTGATAGTAGCCGTCTTCGGAAAAAGTGATGGTGTAGCGCACGCGGACGCCGAGGGAATTGCCGTGCTCGGAGAGTAGCGGCGCGTATTCGGCCTGGCGGATGTGGGCGTGCGGCAGGGTGACGGTGCCGTCGGGATGCGCGGCGCGCTGTTGCTCGAGACGCTTTTGCGTTTCGTTCTCGGAGTTGCTGGTGAGTTGTTGCAGCCGCGCGAGCCGGTCGGAGGCGAGACCTTCGGGGTACCGCATCAGAGGCAGCGGTCCCTTCTTGGGCCGGAAGAGCTGCTTGAACACGCGCTGGGAGCGGGTGCCCTGGAGGTCTTCTGCTTCCATCGCCACGCGGAACGGATGCAGCGGTACCTCCACCGCTAGCATGAATTCGGCGTCCTGGGACGAGTTGTTGATGCGGAGAGCAGTCAGCAGCTGGAGATCCTTGCCCTGCTCGTCGAGCAGGCGGAAGCGGACGCTTCCGACGGACTCGGTGTGGTAAACGTGCGCGATGGCCATCTGGCGGTGGCCTTGGGAGGGTTCGCCCTCGAGACGGGAGTAGCCGGGACCTTCGCGCCCGAAAGCCAGCCGCTGAAACTCGAAGGAGGTGAAGTCAGGGCCGGAAGCAGTGGAAGAGGATGAGGAAGAGGAAGAAATGATCAGAGGCTTGAATTCCTGTCCGCGTGCGACGAGGGACGATAAGAGAAGGAGGACAAGGACTGCCAGGCGATGGAGTTTCGCGGCACCATCGACGTCGCTTGCCACTGTGGGTACGGCCAAAGAAGGATGTTCCGCTTGTGCGCTGGCAGTGATTGACGCATTGTCTTCGCTTTTTGTCATGCCCTCACGATGCCGGAGACCGCACGCCCTCTTGGTGCACGTACTTGATAACTTCCACGTCAGACATAGCGATTAAGCCCTCGTCCACCATCTGATCCAACGCGGGCAGGAGCTTGTTGATGTTCTCGTGCGTATCCACGACGGAAACCATGATGGGACGATCGGAAGACCTGAGCAGGTGAGCCTTATGAATCAGTGTGCTGGCACCGTAGCCTTCAACGCCGCGATACACGGTCGCTCCGGCAATGTCGAGTTCTCGGCACTTCTCGACAATCGCCTGGTAGAGCGGCTTACCATGCCACTTGTCATCTTCGCCGAAGTGAATCCGGAGCATCTTGGCTTTGCCTTCGAGTTTCATACGCGTGTCTCCTGACGTCGTTCTGTCTTCTCGTAGTCGTGGGTGTACTTGATGACATCCACGTCGGAAAGCACAACCAACCCCTGCTGCACCATTTCATCGAGGATGGGCATGAACGCCTTGAGCTTCTCTTCCGTGTCTACGATGGAGAGCAAGATGGGCCGGTCATGCGAAAGACTGAGCGCCGCGTCTTTGTGGATTCTCCGATTCGCCCCGTAGCCTAAGATGCCACGATAAACGGTGACGCCCGCAATATCGTGAGCCCGCAACCCGCCTACAATGGCTTCATAGAGAGGCTTGTCATTCCACTTGTCGTTCTCGCCGACGTAAATCCGCATCAATTTGGCCTTGCTTTCACTCTTGAGCGCAGGTTTGCCAGGTACAACCGCTGGCGCTTTCTTTGTCTCGGCCGGCTTCACGATGGTCGTATCGTGCATTTCAATCAATCCAGTGCCAACCATGGTTTGGAGTTTGGGCAGCAACTCCTCTACTTTCTGCGCCGTCTCGATGAACTCAACCTTGATCGGCAAACGGGTCGCCACGTCCACGAGCCGCGTCGTGTGCATCTGGTGGTCGGACCCAAAGCCGGCAATCCCTCGCGTCACAGTTGCTCCCGAAACACCCCGAAAGAACAGAAAATCGAGGATGGCCGCATAAGCCGCACTGCCGTGATAGTGCTGGTCTTCTGCAACGTAGATGGCGACCTTCTTAGCAGGTCCAGATGTGAGCACTTTCCCTCCTCCGGTCTACAGCCCTCGCTGGCTGACGAGAAATTCAGCGGCACGTCCTAAGTATCCCACCGCCGTTGTGATCTCCTTAGGTTTTGCATCCGCCTTCATGGGATTACCCTCCCTGCGACCACCCCAGCCCAGACGCCAACAAATCCGACGACCACGCTGAGCGCGATGTTGAGTATTGCGGCAAGCGGTTGACCGTCCTGCAAGAGGCGAAACGTTTCAAACTCGAAGGTGGAGAACGTGGTGTATCCCCCAATGAAACCGATGGGAATCAGATATCGCCAATTCGGGCTCCAGTGCGCTTTCGTGGCCAACACAGTGACCACCATGCCGATCAGAAAAGATCCGGTCACGTTAATCACAAAAGTGCCATAAGGAAATCGAGCACCCAATCTCCCCCCGATAAAGCTGCCGAGCCAGAAGCGCAAGACCGAACCTAGAAATCCTCCGATTCCAACCATCAGATACTTGATCAAGTCGTTGTGTTCCTTTCTGTTTTGTCAGGTTCTGTCCGCAGGTTGCGCCGCCGGCACACGAATCTCGCTCGTCACGTAGTGATCCAACTCCGCCGTCAGGCCGACGCAATCCGCGGGCGAGAACGCGACCTCCACAGCCTTTTCTGATTGCGGAGATCCGTCATATCCCACCAGCATGTGTCGAAAATGCGCATTATGTCTTTTCCCGCTCATGGATGTTCTCCCTCAGCACTTAGGGTGACGGCCTGGGAGACTGCAAGACCTCCTTTGGACTTCGACAGCAGGTGCCGCGGCATGAACCAGGCATTGGCGATCATGGTAGGAATTACTGCGCTGCCGATCACTGTGGCCACCAAGTGTGAATACTGTGCTTGATCAATAATGCCGTGGTTCAAGCCAAAAAGGGCAGAAATAGTTCCAAATGTGAGGCCGGTAGACATCATCAACGTGAAGTACAAGCCTTCCTCACGCTGATAGTTAAACGCCTTCACGGTGGGGAGCAGTCCAACGACCTTAGAGATCATTTTCGCAAAAAACAGCGCTACGAACACCATCGGAGCGGCTCTCAGCGCTGGCACCGAAACAAATGATCCCGCACGGATGAAATAGAACGGTGTCAGCAAACCGAAGGTGAGGGTACGGAGACGCCGGATCAAAACATGGTCTTTGCCAACAGTTCCCGCTAGTACCATCCCAATGATATATGCAGGCAAGACAGCCTCGCTCCCCGACCAGACGGCCAAGCCCCCCATCGCGAATAGAACGAACAGCAGGTATTTCGCTTCCAGTTCGGAGACTCGCCCTCTATAGAATTTGAAGAACCACGGCGTGAGGAAAGGCAAAACGGCAAATATGGCCACGCTCACGCCCACGAAGATCAACGTCTTGATTGTGAACGGCGAGAATATGAGACCCAGCGCGATCACCGTTCCCAGATCGTTCACAAAACAGGCTGCCAGAATCGCCTTGCCGAAGTCTGTGACGTTGAAACCGAGTTCCAGCACCACTGCGTAAACGACGGCTACGGAAGTGGTGGACAAAGCAACTCCTGCCAGCCAACTCGATCGGGTCGTCCAATGCAGAAAGTAATGAGCCACTGCCGTGCAGCCGAGGAACGGGCCGATGAACCCCACCAAGCCGACGACGGTTGACTCTTTCCACTTGGTGCGGAAGATCTTGGGATCGAGTTCGGCGCCGGCCAAAAAGGTGAGAACGATCGCCCCGGTTCCAGCCAGGAAACTGATCCATTCACTCTTCGCGGCGAGGCCGCCCTGCACGATGAAAGCGCCAAAGATGAGCTGGGCAACCGTGCCCACAACAATCTCGGTGAGGGCCGTCGATATTTTGAACCAAATGGCGAGAAGTGTCGCCACCAGCGCCAAGCCGACCCACAAGGACGCAAGAACCCAGACGTTCTGCATATGACACCTCGACCTCTGAACTTTTTCTGCGGATTCTTGCCGGTAACTATGACTCCGCGACAAGTCCCGCTTGTCAGGAGTCATCAGCTGTTCCCGGCTCAAAGATGGGACAGCGGTTGGCGGTGAACTCCTTCACCGTAACTGCACAATATCATGATGCGTTTCTAGGCGGGGCAGAGTCAAGAGCCTTGAAGCCCCTACCCTGGAACGACCATCAAGTTCGACTTGTGCGATTAATGGTCAAGCGGGGTTGGAGGAAGCAAAACACGAACCGGCTGTAGTCAATTGGCGTAATACCGCCAATCGCGATATTTCACCACTTGATACGATTGCCTAGCGGGTGCTGGCTGCTGATGCGCCTTAACGCTCACTGACCAGCGATCAAAACGTGTAAACCCCTGGTTAAGTAAACCATCCGAAAACAGCAAGGGACGACACAGGACTTTTTCTGGCTACTGAAGCTTCGCGAACTCCGCCTTGGCGTCCTTAAGGATAGGGATTTCGGGATCCGCGTCTTTCCACAGCGTGAAGAAACTCTGGTAAGCACTTTTCGCTTTGCTGGTGTCGCCGGTCAGGACATACGCGCGGGCTAGGCCGAGATGCGCCAGCGTTCCCAGCGGAAAGTTCAGGACAATGCCACGGTGGTCAAGGAACTTCTGAAACTCTGCTGCTGCTGCCGTGCCATTATGCGTCATTAACTGCGCTTGGCCGCGCAGATAGGCTGGGTAGAGCGTCCCTAACTGCAGCGGAGGCGGGCTGCCAAGTTCATAAGGCGCGGCGGCTTCCAGCGACACGAGGGCTCGCGATGGATTGCCCTGACTGAGTTCGACGACCGCATTGACGGTTGGAAGCCAGTAGACCTTCAGCAGAGTGTTCGTGGCGTAAGTCTTCTCCAGTTCCTTGAGTATCGCGTTCGCCCGGACGCTGTCGCCGGCCCGAGCCAGCGCGATGGCTGCGAACACTTTCACATCCCGGCCCGGAGCCAGAGCCAATGCGGCCGCAACCTCCTGTTTGGCCTCCGCGACGTTCCCTAACTCCGCCTCGCGCAGCGCCGTATTCACCTGCCACAAGGCCGCAGTCTCTTTGGAGTCGGCACGAACTGCCGAGTCCACGGCTCGGCGCGTATAGTCCCGTGCCTTTCTCAGCCGCCCGTAGCAGGCCTCCGTATCGGATTGGGCGGAAAGCAACACATCTTCATCCCCTGGCTTTCCCGCGCCCCAAGCCACCTGCTGTTCCATCTGGGCGGAATCCCCGCGCAGAAACGCAAGATAGTACATATACAAGCGCAGCGATCCGCCATCCATCTTTCGCGCCAAGGTCTGATCGAAAATCGCCTTTCCCTCATCCAGGCGGTTCATGTAGAGATAGACCACTCCTAGATTTCCGTTGCTGATGACGTCGTCCGGCTCAAGCCGCACCGTCTCCAGTTGTTCTGCCAGGGCTTTGTCGTATTGTCCCAGGAATGCGTAATTCGCCGCGAGGTTGTTGTGCGGGACGGAATCATGCGGATAATTTGCAATCCATAATTGGTAGGTCTGCGATTCTTTCTCGAATTCTTCCGTCGCTCGAAAATAATCCGCCGTGATGCGCAGCTTCTCCCGCTCCGTAACCCGATCACGCAATCCGTAGGCTTTGGTCGCGTATTCAAGTCCGAGCGACGGTTGCCCAAGATTCTCGTAGGTGATTGCCAACGCGGCGTAAGCCATGGGGAAATTCGGATCGAGTTCGATGGCCCGCTTCAGGAATGGAATGCTCGGAGCGTCTCCCTTCTCCCGTCCGATCGTGATACTCATGCTGTAGTTCTTCAGGGCTTCCAGATTGGAGGTCGTAGCCTCGATGGGAACATCAAACTTCTGCACCGACGGCAGTGACTCTCCCAGCTTGGTTCGAAGGCTAGCCGCGGCCCGGCTCAAAGCCTTCAGAACATCTTCCTTGCTCGCAGCGTCCACCTGTTCTTTG
Source organism: uncultured Acidobacteriaceae bacterium (assembly GCA_963850805.1). Classification (GTDB taxonomy): domain Bacteria; phylum Acidobacteriota; class Terriglobia; order Terriglobales; family Acidobacteriaceae; genus Sulfotelmatobacter. The sequence goes on from CAWKNF010000011.1 coordinate 51,045, forward strand.
GCCAACGTGTCTCCGTTGCTGCACGCCACCGCATTCACGGCGATCAGGTAATGGCTGCCCAGGTTTGATATCTCTCCGCCCAGCAGGGCCTTGCTTCCAGTGCGCAGGCAAAGCTCCCGGCCCACCTCGGGTGTGATGTGCTCGTTAGAAGGCCGGCCCATCATCTTCAGGGTTTCGCTGACCTTGCGGTCGGAGAGCACATTCAAAAACGGTGACTGCCCCAGTTCCACGGCCAGTGCCTGCTTCAGCGCATCGTCAAAAACGGTATCGCCGGTCTTGTTATCGAAGTCGGCCAGCACCACGGAATCTTTCTCCGTAAGCGGCATTGCCTTCGTCGCCGGTGTCGCCGGTGTGCCAGTCCTCGAACGCAAGTAAAGGCCGCCGCCTATCAGAGAAACAAGAACAACCACCGCAACCGGAGCCAAAATTTTCCAGAACTTGTTGCCACTCGTCAGGGGAACTTCAGCGGCCTTCATCGCAGCCGACGATGACAGAACGACAGCCGGACCCGAACCCGATGCTGGCCCCGCCTGCGTAGCCGCAACGTGCGAGACGCTCTCCGCCGCCAC